>CAVWCW010000019.1:0-150648 GCA_963753615.1 uncultured Gammaproteobacteria bacterium | reverse complement strand
TGGTGGTACCGCCCGCTGCCCCCTTTTCGCTCCCCGAGCCGGAGCAGCGCCCGGGGTCAGGACCACTTCTACCGCGGCGCCCGCGCCGCCTGCTGAGGGTGGAGAAAACGAGATCTCCCAGGTTCCTGGGCGACCCTTGCCTGCATGCCCCGCTCTTCGACCCCGGCGGATCACCTACCCCAGGCCAGTTCAGGGTAAGCCATGCTGCCTTCCGCTAACTTAACGAAGTCGGCTCCGCATCAGTTTCACTTTCGAGGCTCCATCACGCAGCCTACAGGCACCCTATGTGCGCTTCGCAGCCGGGGTCGCCCCCGGACCACGCAACACTCGGTTCCGGCTGGTGGCCAACCTTTGCCGAGTCAGGACTTGCACCTGCTGGGTCGCATAGAAGGTTTCTGTCTCGTCTGTCCCTCTACATGACTTCCCCCTTAAACAAGCTTTGCCTGACGCAATAAGTTATTGATTTTTCGCGACTCAAAATCTGGTATTGAGAACAGTGTGCGAGTTCGATTCTCGCCCTCGGTACCAGAATAAAATCAAGGGCTTGCAGCGATGCAGGCCCTTTTTTTCTTCCCGTCGGGCAGCAACATCGAGGACACCCGCGGCCACCGTCGAAGCGCGCCTGCCGGGTTATTCTTCTCCCGGCTCCAGGCCCGGATGATACCGCCCCTGGTCGCGGATGATGCGCCGCGCCGGCTCGCCGTAACGGCGAATCCACTGGGTGAGCACCGGATCGCTGATCGCGGCACCCGACTGCATCTGCCTGGCCAGGCGCTCCAGGCCTTCGTGGGAGATGCGTTGATCCCGGCCGATGCCGGGCCTCCGCTCGGTTTCGGTCATGTTCCTGTCCCTCCCGCCGTCGGCTCGTTGAAGCAAAAGGCCTGGGCCGAGAGACGCGCATACATGCGGCCCCTGGCCGGGTCTTGATCACTATAGGCTATTCTCGAAATAGGTTTGCCGCTTGTCCCGGCGCCGTCGGAAATCATCGCTCAGACGCTGATCGAGGCCCATGACCCACTCCGCCGCCAAATCCGCTATCCTCAATAGCCAGTTCTTTCTGCTGCTGCTGGTGCTGGTGTTTCTGCTCGTCGCCTACCCGTTCTGGGACCGCAGCCTGCTGGGGCTGGCCAGCCTGGACCTGGTGCTCTGGGGGGTGCTGCTGGCCAGCATCTACGCCATGAGCCGCTCCCGGCCCCTGTTCTGGAGCGCCCTGGCGCTGGGGTCGCTGGCACTGGGCGGCGATATCGCCACCTACCTGCTGCCCGGCCGCCGGGTGGTCCTGACCAGTTGCTTGCTGGACCTGCTGTTTTTGGGCTACGCCACCCTGGTGGTGGTGGGGTATGTGATGCGCGAAGAGCGGGTCGGGGTCGACAAGATCTTCGGCGCCATCTGCGGCTACCTCATGATCGGCCTGGTCTGGGCCCTGGGCTACAGCGCCCTGGAGATGATCCAACCGGGTTCCTTCTCCGGCATCCAGGGGTCCGCCGCTTCCAATGCCCCACACTTCGCGGACATCGACCAGTTTCTCTATTACAGCCTGGTGACCCTGAGCACCCTGGGTTTCGGCGACATCACCCCGCTGTCCCGGCCCGCCCGCTCCCTGTCGGCCACCGAGGCGATGGCGGGGCAAGTGTACCTGGCGGTACTGGTGGCAAGGCTGATCGGACTGCACATTATCCAGCGCCGCGACCGGCAGGCGCGCTAGCCCGTGCAGCTGCGCCGAAACTCCGCCGGCGCCAGGCCGGTCCAGCGCTTGAAGGCGCGGCTGAAGTTGCTGACCTCGGAGAAGCCCAGCAGGTAGGTGATCTCGCCGATGGAGACCTGGGGGTTCTTGATATAGCCCTCGGCCAGGTCGCGGCGGGTTTCGTCCAGCAACTGCTTGAAACTGGTGTTCTCGTCCGCCAGCTTGCGCTGCAGGGTGCGCAGGCTCACGCCGAGCGCTTCGGACAATTGCTCCTTGGACACCGGGCCCGAGGGCAGCCGGTCGATCAGGGCGACCTTGACCTGCATCACCAAGTCGTCGCGCTGGAGCTGAGCCAGATAGGCCATGATCACCTGATCATTGGCCCGCGCCACCTCCGCATTGCCGGTGGGCAAGAGGCGTTCCAGGGCCGGCCTGTCGAAGAGCAGGCTGTATTCGGGGGCGTCGAATTCCAACTCGCCGCCGAAGAACGCCTGGTAGCGCTCGGCGCAAGCCGGTCGCGGGCGCTGCAGCTGCACCCGCCGGGGAAAGAACGCCTCACCCAGTGACAGGCGGCAGGCATCGAGCAAGATGGCGAGGAAGAAGTCGTACTCCTCGTCCAGGGAGCGATAGACCGCCGAGTCGGTATCGATCACGAACCGATAGGCGTCCGGCTGTTCCTCCAGCACCAGCTCCTCCGGATCGGTGCTGACCACTCGGAAGTAACGAATCAGCCGCTGCAACGCCTCCTTGAGGCTGGGGCTGGCGAGCCAGGCGTAGCCCAGGGCGTGGAAGTTGCTGGGGTGCCACTGGCGGGCGGCGGCCAGGGCGAAGCAGGGATCGCCGCTGCCCTCGATCGCCAGCTCCCAAAGCCGGCGCACGGCCTCGTAAGCGTAGCGGGCATTGGGATCGTCGAGCTGCTCCGGGTCCAGCCCAGCGCGCTGGAACAGCTCGCGGCCGTCTAGCCCGTAAGTCTCGTACGCCTTCCAGACCACCAGGGTGCTGGATGCCAGCAGGGATGAATGCATAAGGCTAGCTCAGTCCACAGCGCCAAAGCGCCCGCCGGAAGGGCGGGCGCCGACCATCCTCCAATAATGGACAGCGACTGGCCGCGGATCAAGCGGGGGTTCAGGCCGATCCGGCCCGCGACAGGCCCGGATCGACCCAGCGCCCGAGCATGCGCCCGGCCCGCACCAGGTCCAGCGGGTAGTCCACTTCGCACCAGTCGAGGCCGGCCACGGGCTGGACCCGCACCTGGCCGCGCTCGGCCATTGCGCCGATCACCGACAGGTACCAGCGCCCGAGAGCGGCCGGGTCCTGCATCGCCCGTTCCAGGGCGTCACGAAACCAACCGACACCGGCGCCGCGGAAGCGGATCATGCCGATCGACTCGGCGTCCACCCGCTTCAGGGGACAGATCCTTGCCGATGGCCAGCAATCGGTCGCCCGCCAATTGCACCTTCATGTCGTCGGCGTCATAGCTGGCCTTACGGTCCACCGCCAGGGTTACCGGCGCCGGGGGCGCCTCCAGCAGGCGCTGCAACACTTCCGGCTCGAACAAGGTGTCGCCGTTGATCAGAACGAAATCCTCGTTCATACAGTCCCGCGCCATCCAGCAGCTGACCAGGTTGTCGGCTACCGCGTAAAAGGGGTTGAAGCGGCTGTCGACGCGGATCGTCCGCCGTCTGGCCGACAGCAACCGCCGTACCTTGTCGGCCCCATAGCCCAGAACCACGCTGGCGCGGGGAATGCCGCAGCGAGTCAGGGAATCCAATTGCCACTCGATCAGCGGCTGCCCCTGCACCGGCACCATGCATTTCGGCCCTTCGCCGCTGGCCCGGGCCAGTCGTTTACCCCGCCCTGCGCTGAGGATGATCGCTTTCATATTGCCTCCTGATTCGGTTGGCCCAATTCAGAGCGGGACTGCCTCGAGACGGCTGCCCCGTCGACCTGAAATCAGCCTACCCCGCGAGTCGGCCACACCGCTTATCCCTCGGCGCCAGATCCCTATCCCCCCGCTGCGATTTCGCCGAGAAACCCGGGCCTGAAGCGAAAAATCATTTCGGGATAACAACTTGGCTCGGCTGGATAAGGGGTTTTTCGGCTTCCGACCCTAGGCTTGTTAGCGACAGGATGGCCAAGCCGCCCCCCGCCCCTAGCGTGGCGCGACGGTCAACCGCTTACTACGAAGGTTGGAGGCATGCATGAAAGCGACAGCGACCACGCACGACTTGGAATTCCGTGCCGCGGATTTCCCGAGCCTGACCGCCGCCCTGGACTACGCCGCCCAAGGCGCCACCGGCATGAACTTCTATTCAGGGCGCGGCAAACTGGAGTGCGTACTGCCTTATGCGGAACTGCGCCGGCAAGCGCGCGGCCTGGCCCGACGCCTGCTCGGCCTGGGCACCCCCCCCGGCGCCCGGGTGGCCTTGATCGCGGAGACCAACGCGGACTTCGTGCGCTTGTTCTTCGCCTGCCAGTACGCCGGGATGGTGCCGGTGCCGCTGCCGATCTCGGTCAACCTGGGCAGCCACCGCGCCTACGTCAATCACCTGCGCGGCCTGCTGATCGACTGCCAGGCGCAGATCGCCATGGCGCCCCACGACGTGCTGCCGTTCATCGAAGAGGCGGCGGAATGGCTCGATCTCCGTTTCGTCGGCGACGCCGCCGCTTTCGACGCTCTGCCCGCGCTGGCGCTGGAACTGGGCGCACCGGCGGCCGGAGATCTGGCCTATATCCAATACACCTCGGGCAGCACCCGGTTCCCGCGCGGGGTGATGATCGATCAGTCCACCATCATGCACAACCTGGGACTGATCATCCGCCACGGCGTGCAGGTGCGCCGAGGCGACCGGTGCTTGTCCTGGCTCCCGTTCTATCACGACATGGGGCTGGTGGGCATGCTGCTGGCGCCGCTGGCCTGCCAGCTTTCGGTGGATTATCTCAAGACCCGCGACTTCGCCATGCGCCCGCGGCTGTGGATGGAGCTGATGACGCGCACTCGGGCCAGCGTCTCCTTCGGCCCGCCCTTTGGCTACGACCTGGTGGCGCGCCGATTGCGCCCCGGGCAGGCCGCCGAGTACGACCTCAGCCACTGGCGGGTAGCCGGCGTCGGCGCCGAGATGATCCGCGCCGAGGTGTTGGAGCGCTTCGCCGAGAGGCTGGCCCCGGCGGGCTTCCAGCCCCAAGGCTTCACCGCCTGCTACGGCATGGCGGAATGCGCCCTGGCGGTGAGCTTCGCGCCCCTGGGCCAGGGCCTGCGGGTAGACCGGGTGGACGGCGACCGGCTGTCGCACAGCGGCCAGGCCCTGCCCCTGACGGCCTCCGCCGGCAGCCAGGAACAACACCCGGCCAGCTACGTCGACTGCGGTCCGGTATTGCCCGAGCTGGAGGTGGAAATCCGCGACCCGGACGGTAGGGAGCTACCCGAACGTCGGGCCGGCGAGGTATTCGTGCGCGGCGCCAGCGTGATGTCCGGCTACTTCGGTGACCCCGAGGCCAGCCGCAAGGTGCTGTCGGACGGATGGCTGAAGACCGGCGACATCGGCTACCGGGCCGGAGGTCACCTGTTCCTGACCGGTCGCCGCAAGGACCTGATCATTATCAACGGCCGCAATATCTGGCCCCAGGACCTGGAATACATCGCCGAGCAGCAACCCGAGGTGCGCCCGGGCGACGCCCTGGCCTTCGCTGTCCCCAGCGACGGCGGCAGCGAGCAGACGGTGCTGGTGGTGCAATGCCGGGAATCCGACCCGGAACGGCGCGCCGATTTAGTGCGGCGCCTGCGGCGTCAGGTCTACGAGGAGCTTGCCGTGGACTGCGTGATCGACCTGGTGGCGCTGCACACCCTGCCGCGCACCTCGTCGGGCAAGCTCTCGCGCTCCTGGGCCCGGCTCGATTACTTGGGCCACAGCGGCCGCCAACAGCGGGGGAACCACCAGGGTGCCGCCCATCCGCGCGCCGACCTACCGCAATCCAAGGCAGTGTAGAAAAGCCCTTTTCGAGACCATACCCGGAGACCGCGATGAACCTATTCGACCGCTTCCAATCCCTGGCCGAGGCCCGAGCCGAACTGGCCGCCGAGGGCAGCATGCCGGTGGGCGCCGTCACCGAACAGATCCTGTCCGCCAGCGAGGGTGTAATCGACGGCCGCCGCGTCATCCTCGCGGGCAGCAACAACTACCTCGGCCTGAGCTTCGACCCGACCTGCATCGCCGCGGGGCGCCAGGCCCTGGAGACCCAGGGCACCGGCACCACCGGCTCGCGCGTGGCCAACGGCAGCTTCGCCGGGCACCAGGCTTTGGAGCAGGAGCTGGCGCAATTTTTCGGCACCCCCGCCGCTATCGTCTTCTCCACCGGATTTCTAGCCACGATGGGGATGGTCAGCACGCTGGTCGGGCCAGGCGACCCGCTGCTGCTGGACGCCGACTGTCACGCCAGTATCTACGAAGGGGCGCGCCTGAGCGGCGCCGAAGTGATCCGCTTCCGACACAATGACTTGGCCGACCTGGAAAAGCGCCTGCGCCGCCTGGGGGAGCGGGCCGCCCGCGCCCTGATCGTGGTGGAGGGTATTTACAGCATGCTCGGCGACCAGGCGCCGCTGGCCGAGATCGCCGCGCTAAAGCGCCGCTACGGCGGCTATCTGATGGTCGACGAGGCCCACTCCCTGGGGGTGCTGGGCGCCAACGGGCGGGGCCTGGCTGAAGCCGCCGGGGTGGAGAAGGACGTCGATTTCATCGTCGGTACCTTCAGCAAGAGCCTGGGGTCGGTGGGAGGCTTCTGCACCAGCCTCCACCCGGAGCTCGACCTGGTGCGCTACGCCATTCGGGCCTATATCTTCACCGCCTCCATGGCCCCCTCGGTGATCGCCTCCACCCGCGCCGCGCTGACCCAGTTGCAGAACCGTCCGGCGCTGCGCCGACGCCTGTGGAATAACGTGGAGCGCCTGTACCCGCCGCTCAAGGCGGCTGGCTTTCGCCTCGGCCCACAGCCGGGTCCGGTGGTGGCGGTCGAAGTCGGCAGCCAAGCCCAGGCCCTGAGCTGGTGGCGCGCGCTGCTGGCAGAGGGCGTCTACGTCAACCTGGTGCTGCCGCCCGCCACCCCCAGCGGCCGCTGCCTGCTGCGCTGCAGCCTGAGCGCCGCCCACAGCCCCGAGCAGGTGGAGCGGATTCGTCGGGCCTTTCTGGCGCTGCCCGCCTCCGCACCCCAGACCTCCGTCGCCTGAGCCCGCCATGAAATTCATGCTGCATCTGCTGCGCGTATACCCGGGGCGCACCCTGGTCACCCTGCTCGCCCTGCTGGCGGCGGGAATTATGCAGGCGCTGAGCCTGTCCACCCTGCTGCCGGCACTGAACCTGGCCATGGACCAACCGGAGGGACCCGGGGACGAGGGTCCCCTGGCCTCCCTGCTCAGCGCCGGGGGCATCGACCTCTCCCTGGGCCTGCTGCTGGGGTTACTGGTTATGGGCATCTTGCTCAAGAGTCTGCTGGTGCTGCTTGCCAATCGACACGTCGGCTACAGCGTGGCCCAGATCGCCACGGACTTGCGCCTCGGTCTGCTCCGGTCTTTGGTAGAGGCCCGTTGGGACTACTTTATCCGTCAACCCGCCGGCGGCTTGACCAACGCCATGGCGACCCAACCCGGACGCGCCGCCAACGCCTATCTCCACGGTACCCGCAGCTTCGCCCTGCTGGTGGAGACCCTGGTCTACGCCGCAGTCGCTGTGACCGTCTCCTGGCAGGCCGCCTTGGTGGCGCTGCTGCTCGGGGGGCTGGTCATGGCCGGTTTCGGGAGCCTCATCCGCGCCAGCCGGCGTTCCGGAAAGAAACAGACCAAGGTAATGGGCGCCCTGGTGGGGCGCATGACCGACACCCTGCTTTCGGTGAAGGCCCTCAAGGCGATGGGCGTGACCGGCCGGGCGAGCGCCATGCTGGAATCCGAAACCGGCCGCCTGCACAAGGCCCTGCGCCGGGAGGTGTTCAGCAACGAGGCCCTGCGCGCCCTCTACGAACCGGTGATCGTCGCCTTTGCCGCGCTCGGCCTGTATCTGGCCGTGGCCTGGTTCGAGATGTCCCTGGCCAGCGTGCTGGTGCTGATGCTGCTGCTGGTGCGGGTGCTGGGCTACCTGGGAAAGGTGCAGCAGAGCTACCAGAAGATGGTCACAGCAGAGAGCGCCTACTGGGCCCTGACTCGGATGATCGAACAAGCGGTCGCGGCCCGGGAGCCCGCCAGCGGGGGCGGGACACCCCGCTTCGAGCGCGAACTGGCGCTGCACCGCATCGGCTTTGCCTACGGCGAGCGGCCGGTGCTGCGGGGGATCGAACTGCGCCTGCCGGCCGGCAGCTTCACCACCCTGATGGGCCCGTCCGGGGCCGGCAAGTCGACCATCCTCGACCTGATCACCGGCCTGCTTCAGCCCCAGCAGGGCCAGGTGCGCTTGGATGGGGTGCCGCTCGGCGACCTGGATCTGGGGCAGTGGCGTCGCCAGATCGGTTATGTGCCCCAGGACAACCTGCTGCTGCACGACAGCGTGCTGCACAATCTCACTCTGGGCGACCCGGCGCTGCGTCCGGCCGACGCCGAAGCCGCCCTGCGCGCCGCTGGGGCCTGGGACTTCGTGAGCGCCCTCCCCGAGGGCCTCGACAGCCCGGTGGGCGAGCACGGCAGCCGGTTGTCCGGCGGCCAGCGCCAGCGCCTGTGCATTGCCCGCGCCCTGATCCGCCGGCCCCGGCTGCTGATCCTGGATGAGGCTACCAGCGCCCTCGACCCGGCCAGCGAGGCCGCCCTGTGCGCCACCCTGGCCGGCCTGCGCGGCCGCATGACCGTGCTCGCCATCTCCCACCAATCCGGGCTGTCCGCCATCTCCGACCGCTTACTGCGGCTGGAACAGGGACGGCTGCTGCCCCTATCCCCGCCTGCTGCCCATCAGCGCACGGCGGCCTGACGTATCGACCGAGAACCGACACCATGAAACTCTACGCACACCTGATTCAGCCATCGAACCTCCGCCTCTGGGGCCTGACCCCGGGACAACGCCTTCAGCGCCAGCTGGCCCAGTTGGAGGATATCGACTGGGCCCACGACCTGAAAATGGTCCCCCCCGATGCCGAGGTGCTGCTATTGCGCGGCGATCAACTCTACGACCAGCGCGTCTTGGTAGGACTGGCCGAACGCTCGAACCTGCTGGTATTTGACCACACCGGCACCCGCCCGGTGGCGGCCCGAGTCGCGTCGGCCTCCGCCCCCGGGCTGCGCGCCCTGCTCGCCGGGCAGCCCGGCGCCCGGCTGCCGCGGGGCCTGCGCAGCGTCACTCCGGCCGACCTGGGCTCTGGCTTCGACACCAAGCTGCGCAAGCTGAGCCCGCCGCAGGTGCGGCCGATCGACGCCGTTGGGCGCGCCGCTCTCGAGCGCGAGTTGTTCGACGATGCCTACAAGGGGATTACCGACCTGATCACCAAATGGCTCTGGCCCCTGCCCGCCCGCTGGGCAACCCGCGCCTGCGTGCGCCTGGGCATTCGCCCGAACCAGGTCACCGCCCTGAGCTGGTTGCTGGCCCTTGCAGTCGGGTTGCTGTTCTCGGTCGGGGAACTGGGTTGGGGCCTGGCGGCCGGCTGGCTGATGACCTTTCTCGACACCGTCGACGGCAAGCTGGCACGGGTGACGCTGACTTCCACCCGCTTCGGCAACCTGTTCGACCACCTGTTGGACCAGATCCATCCACCCTTCTGGTACCTGGCCTGGGGCCTGGGGCTGGCCAGTTACGCTCCGGGCATTCCCGGCCTCGGGCTCGGGCTGAGCATCGGGCTGATCTTCGCCGGCTATATCGGCGGCCGACTGGCGGAGGCGTCCTTCCGGCGCTGGCTCCAGGCCCCCTTTAGTATCTTCGCCTGGCGTCGCTTCGACTCCTATACGCGCCTGATCACCGCCAGGCGCAACCCGAGCCTGGTTTTTCTCACCGCCGGGGCCCTGGGGGGGCGCCCGGACCTCGGCCTGGCAGCGGTGCTGGTCTGGACCCTGGCCTCCAGCGCCCTGTTGCTGGGTCGCCTGACCCTGGCCTGGCGCCAACAGCTAAACGGCCAGGAACTGCGGAGTTGGCTGGGGGAGGTCGGCAATCGGCCAGCGCACGACGCTGTGGCACTGCGCTGGTTCGCCGGACGACGTACAGGGCCTGAACCTGGATAGAGGGAACGGCCCGGGCTCAGCCGGCGGCCACCGGCGCAGCCCGGGGCCCGAAGCGGCCGCGCTTGCGGCGCCGCCGCTCGCGCAGCCATTCCAGCGTAGCGACCGCCAGCCAGGCATACAGGGTCACTGCGAAGAAAAGCCCCATCCGAACCGCAAAGGCCGCATATACGTCCTTGCCGCTGTCACTGTCCTCCACCGCCGGGCCGAGCAGGATCAGCATGGTCACCGCCACATTGAGCCAAAAGGAAGCCGGAAATCGGCTGGCGAGCATGCGGTAGAGCTTGGCGGAGAAATAGATGCCAACCAGCAGCGTGAGCCAGAAGTACATCCACAGATTGATGCAGATGCCCAGCGAGGCCCACATCATCACCGCGAAGCAACCGCCGAGAAAGGTCGAGCCAATCAGCTCGCGCCCAGCGCTGCGGGCATCGATCATAGAACTCTGCTGACCGAGCGACACCGTCTTCATAACGGTAGCCAGATACATCGCCGGGTTGCTCAGGGCGACCAGGTAGACCGGCAACAGGATCAGGGTGGCGCGCAGCGCGATCCACTTGGAGTCCTCGGCCCCGGGTTTGGGGGGCGGACGCTGAGCCGGGCCCGCATCTTCGGGGAACCAGGGGTAGACGAGCCACTGGCAAACCACCGCAATGACGACACCGATGACCAACGACTGGATCACGATGACGGCCATCGCGTAACTGGCCAGGCCGGCGGCGGAGATCAGGGCTACGCCCACCGCCAGGAAGGCACCCACCAGGCCCTTGCCCAGGTGCACCGTGAGATAGAAGCTGAGATAGATTCCGAGCGTCGCCAGCAGCACCCCGGTAACAGGATAGTGGATCAGCACCGGGGTCAGCAGCAGGCCGACGCCCGTGGTCAGCAGCAGCAGCAAGACCAGACCGAACAGCGCCTTAAGACCCATGGGCGGACCCGGGGTGGCGGTAAGCATGAAGGCGAACACCGGGGCGATGAACGGCAGCGGCAGCGCCAGGGCGTAGCCCAGGGCGAGGGAGGCCGCAAAAACCGCGCTCAGGCGGAATACGCGCCGGGCCTGGAGGTGCATGTTCAGGGCCCCGCCTCAGTAGGCATAGGATAGCCAGCTAAGCAGCCGGATATAGGCCTTGCCCAACAGGCGCAGCAGGCCCCCTTCTTCGGTGTAGGCGATCACGTCGGCCTGGCCGCCGACCCGGACTTGCTGGCGCAGCCGTTCGTTCTG
This sequence comes from uncultured Gammaproteobacteria bacterium, assembly GCA_963753615.1. GTDB lineage: Bacteria > Pseudomonadota > Gammaproteobacteria > Chromatiales > Chromatiaceae > CAVWCW01. The sequence continues at coordinate 139,566 of CAVWCW010000019.1, read as the reverse complement.
CCCGGGATCGAAGCCGACGATCACGGGAAAGCGCTGGGATTGGCGCAGCCAGTCCCGGTTGTTCTGGATCGTCGGCAGGGTGCCGGGGGGCGGGGGCTGGCCGGCGCTCACGCCGAGGCCGATACTGCGCACATGGCCGCCGAGCACCTGCCCGGGCAGGGCGTCGATGACGATCTCCACCGGCGTGCCGACCTGCATGTGGCCCAGATTGTTCTCCGTGAACTCGGCGTTGATCCAGACATCCTGGATGGCGACTAGGGTCATCACCGGACTGCCGGTGCCGGCGTACTGGCCGACGTCCGCGCGCAGGTCGGTGATCACCCCGCGCGAGGCGGCCACGACGACGGTGTTGCTCAAATCCAGCTCGGCCTTGTCCACCGTGCTCTGGGCCGCCTTGAGCGTGGCGTTGTCGTCGGCGTCGCCGCCCATTTGGTCGATCGCCCGCTGCACCTCGGCCTCGCTGGAGGACACCCTGGCCCGGGCCTCCGCCAGGGTGGCACGGGAGATCTCCAGGCGCCGCACCGAGATGGTCCCCGGGTCCTCCCGGTACAGGCGTTCCTGACGGTCGGCGTCCTGCTGGGCCTTTAGCCGGTTGGCACGGGCTGCGCGGAGATTGGCCTCGGCCGATTCCACCCCGGCGCTGCCGGCACCGACCTGGTTACGGGCATTTTCCAGGTCCGACTGGGCGCGCATGAGCGCGATCTCGTACTGGGAGCGATCGATTTCGAACAGGGGCTGACCGGCCTGCACCTCCTGGTTGTTCTTCACCCAGACCCGGGTCACCAGACCCGCCACCTTCGGCGCCACGCCCACCACATAGCCCTGCACCCGCGCCTGGCTGGTGTAGGGCGTAAAGCGATCCCCCAGCAGGTACCAGCAGAGGCTGAGCAGGATCAGCAGCAGCACCCCTAGAGATCCCTTCTTGACCGTGGAGGCGGCGGCCTTTTCCTCCGCGGGAGGCTCCGGCGGCGGGCTGGGTTCTTTCTCTTGTTCGCTCATTGCTGCAGGGCCCTGGAGGTTGGTGTCATGGGGCTATCCGGCAAGGGGGCATCCAGCAGATCGCCCCAGTCGGTCCGTTCGCGCATCTGTTCGCGCACGCGCTCAGGAATCAGCTGCTCGATCGGAGTCTCCTGCCACCCCCCGCCCAGGCCTCTGTAGAGGGCGACCACCGCGCGGATATGGCTGCCGTGATTCACCACCTGGCGCTCGGCCTGGGAGAACAGCGCGCGCTGGGCATCGAGCACCCGCTGGAAATCGGCGTAACCTTCCCGGTAGCGGGTATTGGCGATCTCCAGGGCGCGCTCGGAGGCGCCCAAAGATTGCTTGAGAATCACGTCCTGTTCCGCGGTCTTGACCAGATTGACGGCGGAATCGTCGATCTCGCGGGCCGCCTGCAACACCGAGTCCTGATAACCCTCGATCAATTGCTGCAGGCGCGCATCCTGCAGCCGCACGTTGTTGGCGATGCGCCCATGATCGAACAGGTTCCAGCGCAGGGCTGGACCTATGGCCAGGCTGCCGGTGTCGGAGGCCGCGCTCAGGCTGCTGGCGGACCAGCCGATGCTGCCCAGCAGCGAGATGGCGGGATAATAGTCGGCCTCGGCAATACCGATCTGCGCCGATTGGGCCGCCACCTGCCAGGCGGCGCTGCGCACGTCCGGGCGGCGCAGCAGCAACTGGGCCGGAATGCCCTCGATCCGGCGCGGCTCGATGCCGGGCAGTGCCGGTGCGCTCGCCGCCAGCTCCGGCAGTTCGCCGGGCGGTCGGCCGAGCAGCACGCAAAGCGCATTGCGCGTCTGGTGCAAGGCGCCCTCCAACTGCGGAATGGTGGCCAGGGTGGCCAGGTACTGACTCTTGGCCTGCTGCAGGTCGAGCTCGGAGTCACCGCCGGCTGTGAAGAGGCGCTCGGTGATTTCGTAGCTGCGCTGCTGCAGCGCGGCGTTCTCGCGCGCGATGCGGATGCGCAGCTGGGTGGTGCGGTAGGCGAAATAGAGGTCCGCCGCCTGGGCGCTGAGCAGCACCTGCAGGTCCTGCTGATTGGCGATGGAGGCGAAGAAAGCGGCGTCCGCCGATTCGATACCGCGCTTGAAGCGGCCCCAGAAGTCCAGCTCCCAGGACAGGTTAAAGCCGGCTTGGTAACTGACCAGGCTTTGGCTGTCGTCGCCCAGGGCGCCGCCGCGCTGCTGGGTATTCACATAGGTGGCCGCCCCGGTCGCCTGCTGGACCTGGGGATACAAGGTACTTCCGGCGATCCCGAGCTGGGCCCGGCTTTCCAGGATACGCAGGCCGGCGATGCGCAGGGAGATGCCGTCCCGACGCGCCGTCTCGATCAGCTGGTTGAGGGCCGGATCCTTGAACTGCTGCCACCAGAAAGCCAGATCGGCCTGCTTCGGATCCCCCTTCGGATCGTACAACGTCGGCTGCCAGTCCCGCAACCAGTCCACCTCGGGCTCCCGGAAATCAGGACCCAGGGTGGTGCAACCACCGAGCGCCAGACTCCAAAGCAGGAGCAGCAGGCGGGGCTGCAACTGGCGGCGGCCGGCGGCCATAGTGGCCGTTCAGTCGGCGGCGGGGACCGCGTCGGCTTCAGTGACGGGATCTCCGTCGTCGACCCAGGCCATAAAGATCACATAGCCCAGGGTAAAAAACACCGCGCCCACGAACAGGCCAATCATGCCCGAGGTGACCATGCCGCCCAGGGCGCCGAGCAGGATAATGGGCATGGGGGCATCCACCCCCCTCCCCAGCAGTAAGGGCTTGAGCACATTGTCCGCCATGCCGGCGATCAACAGATAGACGGTGTAGACCGTGTTCATTGCGGTGGAGTCGCCGCTCCACCAGATGTAGCCGATCACCGGCAGCGACACCAGCATGGCCGGCAACTGGGCGATGCCCAGCAGCAGGACGACGATCGCCAGCAGGCCCGCCGCCGGCACCCCGGCCCAGATGAAGCCCACCCCCAGCAGCAGGGACTGGATGAAGGCGATGCCGATCACCCCCAGCGCCACCGAGCGGATGGTGGCGGTGGACAGCTTCTGCAGTTCTGCGCCTTTGGCGGCTCCCGCCAGGCGATTGACAATGCGCAGCAGCGCCACGCTGCCGGCCTTGCCGTAGGCCATCATAATCCCGGCTATGATCAGCGAGCCGATAAACTTCAACACGCCGCCGGCGGTGCTGGCGACCATCCCGAGCACGAACTTGGAGACGCTGCCCAGTTGCGGTTGCATCTCCTCCAGCAGCGCGGGCAGGTCCCGGGCCGCCAGGCTCCAAGTATCGTATACCTTCTGGCCGATCAACGGCCATTCCGCCACCCCGGGTTTCGGCGGCTCGATGCTGAGGGTGCCGGCTTCCAACGCCGCGTGCAGTTCGTGCACGAAACTGGCGAAGGAACCGGCCAGCATCGAGCTCGGAATGCCGATCAACAAAATGCCTGCCAGCACCAATAGCGTGGCCGACCGCCCCTGGCGCCCGCCGAGACGCCCCGCCAGATTCTGCTGCAGCGGGTAGAGCACGACCGCCAGGATCAACCCCCACAACACCAGACCCAGGAAGGGCTCGAATACGCGCACGCAAATGACCACCAGAACCGCAATCAGGCCGAAGCGGATCATCGCCTCCATGAGGTCGGCCGACAGGGTCTTCGAAACAAGTTTTTCTTTTTGTGACATAGGGTCGGACCTCAAAAAGGTGGCAGGGCTAAGGATATAATCGGCAATACTAGCAGAATACCGGGTGCGGAATCTCCGCGCTGAGCGGGGTGCATTATTACCCGATCCGATCGTTGACCGCCGTCCCTTCCCGGACTTTTCCGGGCAGACCGAGGGCGGCCATCGGCTGAAGGTGCGGGCCACTGGGGCCTGAAATCCGGTAACATCTCCACCACCAGACGATCCATCCCTACCAGGTCCGCTGTATATGTCCGAAGATGCCAGACAACTCCAGGCCGCACGACGCTTGTTCGAATACCTCGCATCGCACCTGGACGCGGGTATCTCCGTCGGCCTTTGGGACGGCGGCCGCATTCCCCTCGGCCAGGATCCGAATCCCGCCCTGTGCCTTCAGATCGCCTCGCCGGCAGTGTTGGGGGCCATCGCCCGCAGACCGACCCCGGAGAACCTGGCGCGGGAATATGCCCAAGGCGGGCTGTCGCTGCACGGTGGCGACCTGATCGAGTTCGGCACCGCCCTGCGGGACAGGTCGAGCAAGCGCGACCTGCGCCGGCTGAGCAAGACCCGGCTGTTGCGGCTGGCGTTGCCGTTCCTGCGCTTTCCCGGCCATCGATCCGAAATGGCGCACGGTTACGCAGACGAAGCGACCGGCCGAAACCAGTCGCGGCGGGACAACAAGGCGTTCATCCAGTTCCACTACGACGTCAGCAACGAGTTCTACCAGCTGTTCCTCGACCCGGAGATGCAGTACTCCTGCGCCTATTTCACCGATTGGGACAACTCCCTGGAACAGGCCCAAAACGACAAGTTGGAGATGATCTGCCGCAAACTGCGGCTGCAACCCGGGGAACGGCTGCTGGACATCGGCTGCGGCTGGGGTGGGCTGATCTGTTACGCGGCCCAACACTACCGGGTCCAGGCCCACGGCGTGACCCTGTCCGAACGGCAATACCAATGGGTGCGGGAGAAGATCGAGCGCCTGGGGTTGCAGGACCGGGTCAGCGTGGAGCTCAAGGACTATCGGGAACTGACCGGCCGCTACGACAAGATCGCCAGCATCGGGATGTTCGAGCACATCGGCATCGCCAACTTCCCAGCCTATTTCAAGAAGGTCAAGTCACTGCTGCGCGAGCAGGGGCTGCTGCTCAACCACAGCATCACCAACCGCGCCAAGAAGCCGCGGCGCTTTCGGCCCCGCCGCATCGCCGGCGAGAAGCGGCTGCTGCTAAAGTACATCTTCCCCGGATCGGAGCTGGCCGACATCGGCACCATGCTGCAGTCCATGGAGCGCGTGGGCCTGGAGGTGCGCGACGTAGAGGCCTGGCGGGAGCACTACGCACGCACCACCGAGTTCTGGTGCAAACGCCTGAGCGCCAACCGCGAGCGCGCCATAGAGCTGGTTGGCCTGGAACGGTTCAACATGTGGGTGCTCTACCTGGCGGCGGTCTCTTTCGGCTTCAAGGAAGGAAAGATGCACATCTGCCAGGCGCTTGCCGTCAAACGCGACGATCGGGGCCGCTCGGGCCTGCCGCCGACCCGGTCCGATCTGTATCGCTGAGGGGGACGCGACCGAGCCGGGGCTCAGGAGCCCTGTTCGTTCTCGAGCGCCTTGTCTGTGATGTCGCCATATAGCCCGACCGCCTGGCTATAGATTTTCTGCAGTTCCGGTCGCTCATCCACCAGCCGCTTGATATCTTCCGCGTCCTCCATAATCTGGTCGAGAAAAGCGATATCGTCGTCGCCGAGCTTTTCGCCGCGGTCGACCCGTTCCTTGATTTCCAGCGCCCGCGGCAGCCGGAATTTCTCAAACCGTTCCAGCAACGCCATCGCCACCCCTGTATCTTTAGACACTTCGTTCATAGCACCCTCCAGACCGAATTCGAACAACCGCCCCACCCGGGACACTTCGACAAGCTAGCGCCGAACCGCGCCCCAAGCAAGCACTTGTGCCAAGAGCGAACGGCGGGAGCCGGGCCGCAACACCGCGACGGCTACCCGAGCGCGGGCGGCAGTACAGCCGCCAAGCGTTCCATCAGCCCCGGCAAGTCTGGCGTGTCCCAGTCCGGCGGCCCGCAATCAGGGGGTAAGGGTTCTCCAGGGCCGAAGCGCCCGGTTCTGACCAGCGCGGTCCGCATGCCGAGCCGCTGGGCCCCGAGGATGTCGGTATCCGGACGGTCGCCGATCATCAGGCACTGCCCCGGCGCAGCGCCCAGGCGATCCAGCGCCATTTGGTAGAGCAGCGGATGGGGCTTACCGATCACCACCGGCTCGACCCCGGTCGCCGCCGAGAACGGCGCCACCAACGCGCCGCCACCCGGCAGAACCCAATGCTCGCCGTCGTCCCTGACTGCATCCACCGTGGTATCCGGGTTGGTGGCGACCAAGGCTGCGCCACGCTTCAGGATCAGGTTAATGCCGATGGACAGGGTCCGGTAATCGAGACCGGCCCCCTCCCCCACCACCACGAAATCCGCCCGCTCCGTATCCGCCCGCCCGCAAGTCGCGAGCGCCCGATGCAGGCCGCCGGCCCCTACCGCGAAGTAGCGGAAGCCCGGTTTGCGCTGCTGCAGGAAGGCCGCCGTGGCCTCGCCGGAGGTAAGAATCTGCTCGGGACGCGGGGCCGGCAGCCCAAGACGGGTGAATTTCTGCACCACCTCGGCTGGGGTGAGAATCGGATTATTGGTGACGAACAGATGGGGAAAGGGCTCAATGCCCCGCAGTAAGCGCGCGGCACCGGGGAGCGGGCGCTCGCCATGGAACAGCACCCCGTCCATGTCCAGGAGCAGGGCTCGGATGGCCTCTCGGGCTGGATCGGCGATCGGCTAATCTCCGCACCCGATTCCGGGCCCCGGGCACTCCGCGCAAGGAGCGCTCATTCGGCCAGGTAGGCCTTGATGATCTCGTACATATTGATCTCTCCAACCAGGCGTCCCCGATCGTCGACAACGGCGACTTCGTGGGTGCGTTCGCGCATCAGGGTGGTGGCGACTTGGCGCAGCGGCGTGCCCATGGTCATGGCCGGCGGGGGGCTGATCATCAGCTCGCGCACGCTCTTGGCCTTGAGTCGGGTGGGCTCCGACAGAAGTTCGTCGAAGCTGCTGGTGACGATGGCCTGCAGCGGGAACAGCTGCTCGACGATGCGCTCCATGCGCACGCAGCCGATAAGACGCTGCTCGGCGTCCACCACATAGACATTGCGGGTACGCAGGTCGGCGATCATCGTCTCGAGCAGTTCATGCAGATTGGCGTCCGGGCCGATCCGGCTGGGGTCTTCGACCACCAAACGGCTGATGTCGGCCACGGTGAGATCGCCGAGGGGACGTTGCTCGCTCATCTTTGGGGTCCTGTTGATCGAATAACGCGCGCTCAGGCCACCCAGGCCCGGGCATTGCGGAACAGCCGCAACCAGGGGCCGTCCTCGTCCCAATCGCTCGGGTACCAGGAGTTCTGCACCGCGCGGAACACCCGCTCGGGGTGGGGCATCATGATGGTGACCCGGCCGTCGGCGCTGGTCAGCCCGGTAATGCCTTCCGGGGAGCCGTTGGGGTTAGCCGGGTAGCGGCTGGCGGTTCGGCCGTCGTTCTCGATATAGCGCAGGGCAACCTGGGGCCGGGCCAATTGCAACTGGGCCTGATCGCGGAACTCGGCCCGGCCCTCGCCGTGGGCGACCGCAATGGGCAGGCGTGAACCGGCCATGCCCTGGAGCAGGATGGAGTTGGAGTCCTGCACCTCGACCAGGGAGAAGCGGGCCTCGAACTGCTCCGAGCGGTTGCGCACGAAATGCGGCCAGTGCTCGGCGCCGGGGATCAGCTCGTGCAGGTTGGACAGCATCTGGCAACCGTTGCACACCCCCAGGGCAAAGCTGTCGCTGCGTTCGAAGAAGGCGGCGAACTGGTCGCGAGCGCGGTTGTTGAACAATATGGTCTTGGCCCAGCCCTCGCCGGCGCCCAGCACGTCACCGTAGGAGAAGCCGCCGCAGGCGACCAGACCGCGGAAACCGCCAAGGTCGACGCGACCGGCGACAATGTCGCTCATGTGCACATCCACCGCCTCGAAGCCGGCGCGGTGAAAGGCCGCGGCCATCTCCACCTGGCCGTTGACACCCTGCTCACGCAGGATCGCCATGCGTGGGCGCGCGCCGCTGGCCAGGTAGGGGGCGGCCGGGTCCTGGCTCGGGTCGAAACCGAGGCGCGGTTGCAGGCCAGGGTCGGCACCCTCGGCGATGCGTTCGTATTCCTCGTCGGCGCATTCCGGGTTGTCGCGCAGGGCCTGCATGCGGTGGCTGGTCTCGGACCAGGCCTGCTGCAGCGCGACCCGGTCCAGGTCCAACAGGGCGCGACCGCGGTGGTGAAAGCGCAGCCGGTCGTCGTCGTTGAGGCTGCCGATCACCTGGCTGTAGTGGCCCAGGCCGGCGTCGTGCAAACTCTTGAGGACCTGGTCGGTGTCCTGGTGGTGGACCTGGATCACCGCCCCCAGTTCTTCGCTGAACAGAATGCCTAGCGGGTCGTCGCCGAGCCCGTCCAGGGTCAAATCGAGGCCACAGCGTCCGGCGAAGGCCATTTCGCACAGCGTCACGAACAGGCCGCCGTCGGAGCGGTCGTGGTAGGCCAGCAACAGGCGGTCTCGGTTGAACTCCTGGATCAGCTCGAAGAACTGGCGCAAGGCCGCCGGGCCGTCCAGATCCGGGGCCTGGTGGCCGAGCTGGCCGTAGACCTGGGCCAGGCAGGAGCCGCCCAGGCGGTTGGCGCCCTTGCCCAGGTCGATCAGGATCAGGTCGCTGTCGCCCCGGTCCCGGCGCAGCTGGGGGGTGAGGGTGGCACGGATGTCCTGCACCGGGGCGAAGGCGGAGACGATCAGGGACAGCGGCGCGGCCATGCTGCGCTCGGCCCCGTCCTGGCGCCAGACGGTCCTCATCGACAGCGAGTCCTTGCCGACCGGCATCGCGATGCCGAGCGCCGGACACAGCTCCATGCCGACCGCCTTGACCGTATCGAACAGGCCGGCGTCCTCCCCCGGGTGGCCGGCGGCGCCCATCCAGTTGGCGGACAGCTTGATGTCGCCGATACGGGCAATGCTCGCCGCGGCGATATTGGTGATGGCCTCGCCGATCGCCATGCGGGCCGAGGCGGCGGCTGAATCAGGGCCAGGGGCGTGCGCTCGCCCATGGCCATGGCCTCGCCGGTATAACCCCAGTAGTCGCTGGCGGTGACCGCCACGTCCGCCACCGGCACCTGCTAGGGGCCGACCATCTGGTCGCGCGCGACCAGGCCGGTGATGGTGCGGTCGCCGATGGTAATCAGGAAGGTCTTGTCCGCCACCGTGGGCAGGCGCAGCACCCGCAGGGCGGCCTCGCGCAGGTCGATGCCGTCCAGGGCCAACGCCGGCTTGCGGAGCTTCGGTGCTGGACCTGCCCGCAGCATGCGCGGCGGCTTGCCGAACAGCAGCGGCATCGGGATGTCGATGGGGTTGTTGTCGAAATGGGCGTCGCCCAGCAGCAGGTGCCCTTCCTCCGTGGCCTCGCCGACCACCGCATAGGGGCAACGCTCGCGCTCGCACAGGGCCTTGAAGTCCTCCAGGCGCTGGGCCGCGACCGCCAGTACGTAGCGCTCCTGGGCCTCGTTGCACCAGATCTCCATCGGCCACATGCCCGGCTCCTCGTTGGGCACCTGGCGCAGCTCGAAGCGCCCGCCGCGGCCGCTGTCGTGCACCAGTTCGGGCAGCGCGTTGGACAGGCCGCCGGCGCCGACGTCGTGGATGCACAGGATCGGGTTGTCGCTTCCCTGGCCCCAGCAGCGGTCGATCACTTCCTGGCAGCGCCGCTCCATCTCCGGGTTGCCGCGCTGCACCGAGGCGAAGTCCAGATCCTCGGCGCTGGCGCCGCTGGCCATCGAGGAGGCGGCGCCGCCGCCGAGACCGATGAGCATCGCCGGGCCGCCCAGCACGACCAGGGGGGTGCCGGCGGGATAAGGCCGCTTCTCGATGTGCTCGGCGCGGATGTTGCCCAGCCCCCCGGCCACCATGATCGGCTTGTGGTAGCCGCGCAGCTCGGGGCCATCCGGACCAGCCACCTGTTGCTCGTAGGTGCGGAAATAGCCGCACAGGTTGGGGCGGCCGAATTCGTTGTTGAAGGCGGCCGCGCCGATCGGCCCCTCCAGCATGATGCCCAGCGCCGAGACGATGCGCCCGGGCTTGCCGAAGTCCTGCTCCCAGGGCTGCTCGCCGCCGGGGATGCGCAAGTTGGAAACCGAGAAGCCGGTCAGCCCGGCCTTGGGCTTAGAGCCGGTGCCGGTGGCCCCTTCGTCTCGGATCTCGCCGCCCGCGCCGGTGGCCGCGCCCGGGTACGGCGAGATGGCGGTAGGGTGGTTGTGGGTCTCCACCTTCATCAGGATGTGGATATCCTCCTGGCTGGCGCCGTAGCGCCCTTCCGCGTCGGGTAGGAAACGCAGACCCTGGTGGCCGGCGATCACCGCCGCATTGTCCTTGTAGGCCGAGAGCACGTCCGTCGGCGAACGCTCGGTGGTGTTGCGGATCATGTGGAACAGGGAATGGTCCTGGCGCTGGCCGTCGATGACCCAGCTCGCGTTGAAGATCTTGTGCCGGCAATGCTCGGAGTTGGCCTGGGCGAACATCATCAGCTCGACGTCGGTGGGATTGCGCTCCAGGCCCTGGAAGCTCCCGACCAGGTAGTCGATCTCGTCACCGGACAGGGCCAGGCCCAAGTCTCGATTCGCCGCCTCCAGGGCATCGCGGCCGTTGCCGATAACATCGACGCGGGTCAGCGGCGCCGGTTCGGCGTGCACGAACAACTGCTCGGCTTCGTCCAGGGCAAACACCACCGCCTGAGTCATGCGGTCGTGCAGAATCTCCATGGCGGCCATGAGCCGATCGCCCTCTAACTCGCCGCCTGGCGTCTCCAGATAGTAGGCAATACCCCGTTCGAGGCGGCGGATGGATCCCAGGCCGCAGTTGTGGGCAATATCGGTGGCCTTGGACGACCAGGGCGAAATGGTACCGGGACGCGGAATCGCTACCAGCAGCTGGCCGCCGGGCTCATGGGCCGGCAAGCTCGGCCCGTAGCGCAACAGGCGCTCCAGCACCGCGAGTTCGGCCCGGTCCAGGGTCTGCTCGAAATCGGCAAAATGCACGAATTCCGCGTACACGCCCACCGGTTCGCCGAGATACTGGGTCAGCCGCCGTTCCAGCTTGCCGAGACGGAATGCCGAGAGAGCGGGGGCACCACGAAAACTGAGCATGTCTCACCTTGCGCTGGGCTGAATCCGGGAGGGGCAATGATAAGCGATGGGGCGGGGAAACGACAGTTGGGGTAAGGGGTGAGCGTGTCAGCACAGCGCCCAGTCAATCACCCAATGATCGGCGTAGGAGGCGCGCCCTCGCGCCGATTGGCCGCCGGCACCGACAAGGAGTAAAAACCGCGCCGGGGCGGTCCACCCGGGTTACCCTGCCGGCCGCCGACGATGTGCGGGAACGCAACGTCGGCGGTGCCGCCAAGGATCAGGTAAGCAGGCTGAACTGCGCCCGCAGCCGAGTTTGGCCGGCGGTCACTGCACCAGGTTCCAGGTAGAGCAGGTGGTCGCCGGCCTGGGGATGGCGCAACCGGTAGGTGCCGGCTGCGGGGGCTGCGGCGGCGCCCTCCCAGACCAAGGAGAACTGCTCGGTGCGGGCACAGGCGGTCTCATCGTCCAAGGCCGCGAGGCGCAGCAGCGCCTCGCGGCCAGCGGGATCCGTGACTCGAAACTCGGCGCCCAGGCAGGCGGCAAAGCGCGCCCGCAGGTCCGTGTTTCTTCGGCACAGGGCCGTCGCCAGGGCCCCGCCCGGCAGGCCGCCGGTCGCCAGCAGGGTAGCGCCGGCCAACATCAGATCTCTTCGTTGCATAGCTATCTCCTTGTTTCGCGCGAGGGCTGCCGCCCAACCCCTGGCAGCGTGGACGGAATCCGGTACCATACGGGAAGCGCCGATTGCTCGCGAATCGCTACCCGACTCTTCGACCTTCTGCCGGAAACCCGATCATGTTGGAAAAATTGCAAAGATCCGACTTCGAGCAGCTTGTAGGCCAGGAATTTTTTCTGGCAACGGAGGGCAAGGAATTACCCATGCGGCTGTTGGAGGCGTCCCAGCTGGGGCAAACTAGCGGTAATCCTGACAGAACCCCCTTCGCGCTGCTATTCCGGGGCCCTAACGAGCAGCCGCTGAATCAGGGCATGTTCGAATTTCGCCACCCGCGAATCGGCAGGCTGTCGCTGTTCCTGGTCCCGATCGGCCCGGACCCCGAAGGACTCCGTTACGAGGTCGTGTTCAACTGATCCCGCCCGTCTGCCGCGGGTCAGCCGTCCCATTCCATCATCAGGTGCACACCCAGATCTTCTATCGGCCGAAATCCCAGCCGCTCGTAAAGGCGTAGCGCCGGATTGAATTTCTCCACGTGCAGCCGCACCGGAAGGCGCTGGTTCCGGGCATCTCCCATCAGGTCGCGCATCATTGCCCCACCCAACCCCCGGCTGCGCCAGTCGGGCAGCAGGGCGATGTCGATGAGCCGCACCTCGGCGGGCCGCCGCTCCACATAGAGGCGACCGATGGGCTCGGCATCGCGCTGGATGAGCAAGAACTCGGCTCCGGCGAAATGACTCAGGTAATGGCGGTGCTGGGCCTGGAACTGCATCCGGAGAAATTCCACTTTCTGCGCATCGTTCCATTGGGTATGAGCCAGTTCCTCCGCCCGGGTGCTGGCGTAGAGGCGGTATAGAAACTCCAGATCCTGCTCCTGAATGGGGCGAAAGGTCAGTTGATCCGCCCCCGCCAGGGGCGGCCTCCGCACTGAAGCGGGGTGTTGGTCCTCGGTTCCGGGTTCCTGCATGATGTGCTGCCCTCGTGGTTGTTGCCCGTCTGCCGAGGCGCGGAGATCCTCCGCTCGCGGCATTCACCGCCGCATGCGGAGTCATTTCTAGCCCGAACGGCAGTTTCTATCTCGGGGAAGGCTGCAAAAAAGCGTCCCTGGCTTGTTGCAGCGCGGCTTGCGGAAACGCGGATTCCGAAAGCCATGATTCTCCAACGCTTGGGGCGATCGAAGATGATGGGGCACCCTGCCCCGCACGGGGAAACACTTACTTAAACATAGACCATCATCCGCTGTCCGCGCCAGTATCACCCACGCAAATACCGGGCCACTTGAAAGTGACTTCGCGGGCTCAGGCCCCAATCGCGCCATTGCGCGCCCAGGGCACACGATCGTAAACCCAAAGGTATTCCCGCGGCCAGCAGCCCTGCCAATCGCAGTGCGCCCGGTATCTGGCCTCCAGCCGCTGCATCTGGTCCTCCACTTCGGCGGCGTAGGGATTGGGCCAGATATCGTGCCATACCAGATCGTAACGGCGCCCCGGTGGCGGCTCCCAGTTATTGGCATCGGCCTGCTCCACCTGCAACCGACCGGGATAGCGCGCCAACAAAGTCGGAGCGATCAAACGGATCACGTGCGGGGAGCGCTCCAGCACAGTGATGTCTTGCACCCGCCCCCCGTCAGCGCCCAGGATGGACTCCACCACCAGTCCCAGGCCGAGGCCCGTAATCAATAGGGAACCGCCCCGCCGACAGGCCTCGACGATGGCGACGCGCTGGGTCCACCACTCGTCATAGAGGTCGGTCATAAAGACCTCCTCATCCCGGCGCAGCCGGCTGTAAAAGCCCGGCCGGCGTTCGGCGCAATCGGGGCCAGAACCAGTGGTGTCGGGCCCGGCCGGTGCCACCTCGAAGCGCTCCAGCACCCAGGGTCCGGAACGGCCGGGCGGCGCCTGGCATTTGGCGTAGCCCGGAACCGGGTCCCCGGCGAACTCAGGCACGGCTCGGGTACAACCCCTGCAAGGCGATGATGAAGTTCAAGGTCAGATAGGGCTGCTGGTTGTTGTGGGCCTGGCTGCCGCCGTTGGCGGTGGTCAGGCGCTCGAACGGTGCCCTGGCGGTGGAGTTGCTGTAAGCCACCGCGCCCCGGCCCACACCGCCCGCCGGCAGGTTGCCGGCCGGATTCCGTTGGTTGGCGGCGTCTCCGGAACCAGTGGCCTGGTGGTTATGGCTCGGCATCTGGGCCTCGCTCAGGGTCACGCTTTCGGCGCCGCCGATCTGACCGAGTCTGCGCTCCGTCAGTCCCGGGCCTCTACCAGGGTGCATGGGCGCCCGCCCTTGGAGGTTGGGCAACCCCATGGTCGTTCGGCCGTCGCCGCCGTAAGTGGTGCCTATCAGCGAGAACAAGGCCGTATTCTGGGACACCGGCAGAAGTTGGCCGTCACAAAAGGCCCAGCTCCGCGGCGCGAAGTTGCCGGCAAAGATGCGGATCTCGGCAATAAAGGGTTCGGACATGGCGGGCTCCTTGGCTCAATGGCGGGACGGATAGATGCCGAAAAGGGCGATAATGAAATGAACGCACAGGAACGGCATCAGGTTGGTGTGCGGCTGGGAACCGCCCACCTGGGAAACCATCTCTGCTTGCATGGGCTGCAGATTACTGGCTGTATCCCGGTATCGATCCGAGTTCAGGGTCGCCGCATAGCCGTTGTTGCCGGGGCTGGTATTGCCCGCATTGCCGCTGTCCACCTGCCAACCGTGGCTATGGGAGGGCAGTTCGTTGTTGGTCAGGGTTACCTGCTCGCTGCCCAGCTTGGCGCCCAACCGGCGGTCGCTCAACCCCGGCCCCTGACCGGCATGAATGGGAATGCGCCCGCGCAGGTCCGGCAGGCCGAAGGTGGTGCGCCCGTCGCCCCCGTAGATGGTGCCGAGCAGGCTGAACAGGGCATCGTTCTGGGACACCGCCAATAACTGGCCGTCGCAATAGGCCCAGCCCCGGGGGGCGAAGTTGCCCGCGAACATGCGGATCTCTCCAACAAAGGGTTCGGACATTTCGCGCTCCTTAGTTTCGGGACGGGAACAGGCCCTGCAGGGCGATACAGAAATTCAGCGCCAGGCAGGGCTGCATGTTCTCGTGGCCCTGGCCACCCCCGGCCGGCGCGATGGCGGCGGCATTGAAGGCGGCGGTCAAGCCGGCGCTCCCGGAACTGTAGGTTTCACCCACCGCGGCCGGGGCGGTGGCCGGCAGATTGCCCGCCGGGCCTGGCAGAGTGGCGCTGTCGTTGGTGGCCACTAGATCGTGCGTATGGGGCGGCATCTGGGCGCTGGTGAGGGCCAGGGTCTCCGCCCCTGACTTTTGGCCCAGTTGATAGTAGCCGCCACCGGGCAACTGACCCTCGTGGACCGGGGTGCGACCCCGCAGGTCCGGCAAGGCAAAGCTGGTGCGCCCGTCGCCGCCGTAGGTGGTTCCGAGCAGCGAATACAGGGACTGGTTCTGGTTAATGGGCAGGATCTGCCCGTCGCAAAAGGCCCAGCCCCTGGGCGCAAAGTTGAAGCCGACGATCCTGATCTCGGCCAGAAAGGGTTCCGACATACTCGTATCCTCCTTTTAGATTGCTCGACGCGGTCCAACGAACCCGAGCCCGGACCAAAAGTCCAGCCCGCTTCAAGGAATCGTGATCGACGGCAAGATTGGCGCCGTATTGGTAGCGGTGATGGTGCCGAAGGTGTTCACCGTCGGCGGGCTGGCGGTCGGATTGCCGCCCCCGCCGGTATTGTTGTTATCGGCGATGATGGTCATCGGGTCCGATGAAGCGGAAGCGCCCCTATAGAGTCTGAAGCTGCCGTTGGCCTGGATCAGGCCGTAGCCGTAGTCACCGCTGTTGTCCACGAGGTACAGATCCAGGTCATTACCCGGTTGGTTTTGCACCTCCACCTCGAAGCTGTTGTCGAAAATGGAAAAGACATTGTCGTGCTGCGGCAGGGCCTCGGAATCCATGGTCAGATCCAGCACACCGTCGTTGCGCACATTGACCTGGAACGGCAGGAACGGCGATTGGCTGGCGAAGCCGATGTCGTCGGCCGGGCCTCCTACCAAGCCGTCCAGGTAAATATTGCTGTCACCAAGGGCGGTCCCGCCAAAGAGCACGTCGGCGCTGGTATTGCCCTCGGCACGCACAGCCACCGGACCGTTCCAGGGCCGGATAAACGAGTTGCCCTGGACCAGTGCTTCGGCGGCCCCACCGCTAAGGCCCAGGCTGAGCTGACCGGTGCCGCCTGCGGCATTCATTACCTCGGAAAAAGTATTTCCCGACACTATGGCCTCGTAGGTACCGCCACCGGGGTTCAGGGACACCCCGCCCTGGGGGTGATCGAACACCAAGTTGCCGGGTGGCAACTGGGCAGTTGTATGATCATCCACCAGAATGTCGCTGCCGTGGATCACCAGATCGATATTCCCGTTGTGAGGCGTGCCCCCGCCCCCGTTGCCCAACACCACGATAGAGGCGGTCATATTGTTGGTGAAGTCGTTGCCGAGGACCAAATCGCTCTCCGCCGGATCGCCGATGCGCACCACCGCGTCGTGGCTGCCTTCGAGCTGGATGCTCAGCCCCCGGCCACCAACATTACGCGGGCTGCCGCTGGCGAACTCCTTGTACAGATTAAGAAACTGGTTACCCTGAATGGTGGCGTCCAGGGTTCCTACCGTGCTGGGCGTTATGACATCGAGACCGCGACCACCGTCCTGGAACAGGCTGTCGGTCACGACGACGCTGCCGGTCAGGCCCTGGATGCGGACCAGGCCCTCGCTGTTGTCGTCGCCCCGGTTGGCCACATGGAAGCGGTTGGCGTCTTCCAGGGTGCAGTTGCGGATCTCCAGGCCGTTGAAGTTGGTGGCCAGGCCGCCGGTCAGGGTGGAGCCGTTGACCGCCATGTCGCTGAAGCGGCGCAGGATCGTAGTATTCAGGGTCAGGCCGCCGTTGACGTTCTCGCCGTGGATCCCGTCCACCCCGCTCAGGGTCTGGATCGCGTCGCCGGCATCGGTGGAGGCGGCGATGTCCTGGATCGTCACGTAATTGAAGCTGACCCGACCGCCGGTATTGCTGAGACGAATGGCGTCGACATCGGTGATGTTCTGAATGCTGCCGCCGCTGCCGGCGGTTCCGTCGCCGGTGACGCTGAAACTCCCGCTGCCCGTGCTGGTGAGCAAAATGGCGCTGGTATCGCCAGCGCCGGCGCCCTGATCCA
Source organism: uncultured Gammaproteobacteria bacterium (assembly GCA_963753615.1). Taxonomy (GTDB): domain Bacteria; phylum Pseudomonadota; class Gammaproteobacteria; order Chromatiales; family Chromatiaceae; genus CAVWCW01. The sequence goes on along the minus strand of CAVWCW010000019.1, from coordinate 122,800 downwards.
CATCGATGCTGCGGAAGCTGACGCCGTTGGGACCAACGCTCGTGCCATTGATATTCACGGCAGTCTTGCTGAGTGCGCTGGTGGTACCGATGGCGTTGACCACCCCCGCACCGGCGGCGCAATCGGCGGTTGCACAGACATTGACGGTACCGCCATTGGTTGCGGTAAAGGCGGTATTGGCGCCGGTATCCAGCAGCAGGCCGCCGCGGAAGGTAATGCTGGCGCCGCTGTTCTGGTCGTTGTTATCCAGCAGGATGCCGCTGCCGTCTTCGTCGAGGGCGCCGCTGAACTCGATGCTGTTGGCCGGCGTCCCCCCAGAGTTGGTGACTTCGACCGCCCGCCCGGCGTTGTTGGCGATGCTGCCGGCAAAGGTGAAGTTGCCGCTCAGCGCATTGAGATCAACCCCCACCCCGCTGGCGTTGGCAATCGCCCCGCCATTGGCGGTGAACGGGCCGCTCACCGTATCCAGGCTGATACCGGCACCGGTGGCGTTGGCGGTTGAGAGATTGGTGAATACTGCATCGACGCTGCCGTTAACCAGGCTCAGCACGCGGCCGGTGCCGAGAATCGACATATCCCGCACCTCGAGGCTGCCGAATCCGCTGCCGTCGAGCCCGATGCCGCTGGTGTCGCCGACATTGACGCCATGCAGTTTGTTGCCGGTAGCGAGGCCAATGCCATCGCCCGCCGCATTGACGATGACGGGAGACGTGCCGCCGGTGACCGGCAGGGCGTCGCTGTATGTGGCCAGCGTGATGCCGGAAACGGCGCTCAGTGTGGAGCCGGCGCCTTGACCAATCAGGAACTGGCTGGCCTCAAGGGTCAGGCCACCCGCATAGTTGCCGCTTCCGGTGTACACGAAGATGCTATCACCGCTGCCCGGGTCGGTGGCGCCGCCGTTGCCGTTGATCGCCTCGAAGGCCGCCAGGGTATTGAAGGGCGAGGTCAGGCGCCCGTCACCGGCGGCCCCTTGGCTGTTGTCGATAAACCAGATACGGTCGCTCACCGTCAGATTTACCGTCACCCCAACGCTGCAGGCGCTGCCCGGGATGCCGTCGTCACAGACTTGATAAGTGAAGCTGTCGCTGCCGGTAAAGCCCGCTGGCGGATCGTAGGCAAAGGAGCCGTCCGCCGACAGGCTCAGGTCGCCGCCCTGGGCGCTGCTGGTGGGAACGGTGCCGCCGATGGTGAAGGCCGGGGTGCCGCCGTCGGCGGTATCGGTAACGGTGACTGAATTCACCAGACCGTTGGCGGCCGGCACGCTTATGCGAACATTGCCGGTAACTGCGAACGCAAGCGGGCCGCCGGCAACCTGCGGCGGATCATTGACGCAGCTGACGGTGACCGCCACCGAGCCGGTGCCGCTGCCCGGGCTGAGGGTGTAGGTGAAATCGTCCGTGCTGGCCGGGGCCTGGTCGTTGCAGTAGTTGGGGTCCGGTGCGTACGTCAGGCCGGTGCCGCCGCCGGTAATCATCACGGTACCGTTGGCCGGCTGGGTGACGGCGCTGATGCTGATCGGACCGGCGTCCACATCGGTGTCGTTGGCCAGCACGTCGATGATGCTCGCTCCGGAGTCCTCGGACACCGTCGCTGTATCGTCCACCGTGACAGGCGGATCGTCCTGCGCCGTTACGTTGATGGTAAAGCTCGCCGGCGGCGAGGTATCGTCACCGCCGTTGGCGGTACCGCCGTCGTCCATCAACTCCACGGTTACCATGGCGCTGCCGCTGGCATTCGCCGCGGGGGTAAAGGTCAAGTTGCCGGTGCCGGGATTCACCGCCGGCTGAACGCTGAACAACCCCGGATTGGTGTTGCCGGTGGTATTGAAGCTCAGGGTCTGAGTGCCGCCATCACCGTCGTCGATATTAGTGGCCCAGGCGGCCGCCGTCTGGGGGCCGGCGTCCTCAAGCACCGTTTGATCGCCGCCGGCGGTGAAAGTCGGTTCCTGGTTTGCTTGGGAAATGCTGATGGTAAAGGTCGCAGGGGCGGAAGTGTCTGCGCCGCCGTTGGCCGTACCGCCGTCATCCGATAGATCCAAGATGATGGACGCGGTGCCGTTTGCGGCGACGGCCGGGGTATAGGTGAGATTACCAGTGACCGGATCCACTGCCGGACCAGCGCTGAACAGCGCTGCATTCGTATTGCCGGTGACATTGAAGCTCAACGTCTGTCCCGACTCGTCTGCCGGACCGGCGGAAATAGCCGTGGCCCAGCCGACCACGGTTTGGGGGGCAGCGGACCCCGTATAGCTGACATCGGCGCCGGCGACGAAGCTGGGCGCATCGTTGACCGCCGTTACCGAAATGGTAAAGCTGGCGGCCGGCGAGGTATCCACCCCGCCGTCGGCGGTACCGCCGTCATCGGACAGGGTCAGAGTAATGCTGGCGCTGCCGTTGGCGTCCGCTGCTGGAGTGTAGGTGAGGTCGCCGCTGAGCGGATCGACCGCCGGACCGGCACTGAACAAACCAGGATCGGTATTGGCGGTGATATTGAAAGTCAGGGTCTGGTTGCCGCCGTCACCATCGTCGATGGCGCTGGCCCAGCCGGCAACGGTCTGGGCACCAGCGTCTTCCAATACGCTGTCATTGCCGCCATCGGTGAAGCTCGGCGCGTCATTGATGCCGATAACGGTAATGCTGACCAGCGCCGTGTCGCTGCCGCCGCTGCCGTCATCGACGGTGTAGGCGAACCGGTCCAGGGCGGTCTCGTCCGCGCCCAGGGCGTCGAACTGGGCGTTGGGGTCATAGGTGAAGCTGCCATCGCCGTTGTTGATCACCAGGCCTACCGTACCGGTGGTGTCGATGCCGGTGACGCTGAGCGCAGCGCCGTCGACGTCGACGTCGTTGGGCAGTACGTTGGCGGTGGTGAAGGCGCTCGCCTGGTCGGTGCTGAAGCCCGTCGGGCCGATGGGGCCGGCGGGCGCGAAGCGGGCGCCGAAGCCTAGACCGACGGCGTTGAGCGCGGCGGCGCAGGGATCGGCCGCGCTGGCCGGGGCGACCTCGCAGAGATCGAACAGGGCGCCGAACGGATCGGCCTCGGCGCTGCCGGTCAGGGTAATGGTAAGGCGATCGCCGATCGCCAGCGCGGTGCTGGTCGACTGGCTGACGCCGATGCCGGTGAAATCGGTGGCGCTCAGCCCCCCTACCCCGTAGCCGGCAGCTACCGCGATGTTGGCTTCGAGCACGACTTCCAGCGTCCGGGGGGCAGGCAGGATTGCGGGACTGGCGCAGTCGGTGCAGGCCACGCCGATCACCTCAAAGGCGCCGCTGGCGGCCCAGAACGGATCGTCGACGCCGAGCGGCGGGTCGTTCACGCAGTCCACCGTGACCGCCACCGCCGCGCTCGCGCCACCGGGGCTCAGGGTATAGGTGAAGTCGTCTGTGGGCGCGCCGTCGTTGCAGTAGTCGGCGTTCGGCTGGTAGCTGACATTGGTGCCGTTGTTGACCACCGTGCCGTTGGCCGGCTGGGCGACGCCGCTGATGCCGATCGGGCCGGCGTCCACGTCGGTGTCGTTGCCCAGCACATCGATGAGGGTGGCCGGCGCATCCTCGGTGACCGTGGCGCTGTCGGCCACCGCGACCGGGGCATCATCGACGCAGCTGACGCTGACCGCCACCGTGGCCGTGGAACCGCCGTTGAGCGTATAGGTGAAATCGTCGGTCGGCGTGCCGTCATTGCAGTAATCGAGGTCGGGCTGGTAGCTCAGGTCGCCGCCGTTGTTGACCACCGTGCCGTTGGCCGGCTGGGTGACGCTGGCAATGGTCTTTAGACCGGCGTCGATATCGGTGTCGTTGCCCAGCACATTGATGCTGGTGGCGGCGACGTCTTCACCGACCGCCGCACTGTCGCCAACAGCGACCGGGGCGTCGTCGACGCAGGTAACACGCACCGCCACCGTGGTGCTGGAGCCGCCCGGCGTCAGCGTGTAGCTGAAGTCGTCCGTCGGGGCGCCGTCGTTGCAGTAATTGGCGTTCGGCTGGTAGCTGAGGTTGGTGCCATTGTTGACAACCGTGCCGTTGGCCGGCTGGGTGACGCTGGCGATGGCCTTGGGGCCAGCGTCGACGTCGGTGTCGTTGGCCAGTACGTCGATGTTGGTGGCCGGGTCGTCTTCGCCCACCGTGGCGCTGTCGGACACCGCGGCGGGAGGTTCATCGATATCGTTGAGATCGATGGTGACCAGGGCCGTGTCCTGCAGACCTGCACCGTCTGTTACTACCAAGTCCAGTGTCAGGCTGGGGTTGGTCTCGAAGTCCAACTGGGCGCTGTCGGCAACGCGGATTTCTCCATTCGCAGGATCGACCGCGAAGGCGCTGTTGCCGCTGCCGCCGGTGACGGCAAAGCCGAGCGTGTCGCCGACGTCGGGATCGCTGGCAGCAAGGGTGCCAACCGGGGTGCCAATGGGGCTGTTCTCGTCGATGGAAAAGCCTTGATCGGCGATCGCCGGCGGCTGGTTCCAGAATAGATCGGCGCGCAGACAAACGCGGCCGCCGTCGACCATGGCGAAGACCGCTACCAAGTCATCGTCGCCTCCGTCTCCGGTGGCGTCGGTTCCCAGCGGGGAGACACTGTCCCAGTCGCTCGGGTCTCCGTCCGGCGCCACAGCAGCCCAAACCAAACCGACCAGGCTTCCGGCCAACGTAACCATCAGCACCAGGCTGTGGACTCCGGGGTGACGGCGGATGCCGTAGAGGCTGAGCGCCGCCAACAACAGGGCCAGAAGCAGCAGACCGAGCCGGTGCAGACTCGGAATGGCGGCGGGATCGTCCGTGAACAAAAGCAGTTGGAAACCGGCCCCGGCGTCCCCCAGCATGGCATCGGCGGCGGCGCCGGATGCGTCCCGGGTTGCGAAGCCAATCCGCGCGCTGGGCGCGTGATTCCCGAGATCGGCCAACTCGACGAAGGTCTCGACCAAGTCCGAACCGCCGCTGCCCAGCGCCAGCCCCACCGGCCAGCCGCCCAGGCTGACCAATTGCTCTGGCCCGAAGCTGTCGGTGGGGGGGTCCACGCATTCGCTGCGCACCACCTCGGTGACCATACTGTCGGTGTAGCGGGTGATCAGGATCCGTTCGACGCCGGCAAAACTGCCCTCGCTGGTCGCCACCGCGCAGCCGCTCCCGGGGTCGGCGTCGAGGTCGAAGAATACCAGCAGATCTCCCGCGGAGAGGGGAGTCGACAAGCTCAAGCCGAGCCAGAACAGCAAAAACCGAATACGAGAGACAGCTTCCAATGCGACGTCCTTTTACGGGTGGATACCCCGGCCAGCCGGTGATCCGCGACTGAGATTGGTTTTCGTTTACTATTACACCCTTCGCACCTTTTTGCCAAAAAATCAATCTTCGGCGGGCACCGGACCATGCAACTTGGGGGCCTGGGTGAGACGAGGCTCACCGCCGGGGAGGATCGGACGCCGCTACGAGCCAGGCGGGGGCATTAGGGAAACGCTGATTCAATCGCGTTTCCCGCACGGGGCAGGATGCCCCGCCTATTTCAGGTGTCCAACCGCCTGAAAATGAAGGCTTTCGGAAACCGCGTTTTCGAAAGCCGTGCCGCAAAAAGCCAGGGAGGGCTTTTTGCAGCGTCTCCTTAGAGCGGAATCCAAGGCGTAATTTGGTCTTGGCGGGCCAGCGTTAGGCGGGATTCAAGGTCGGGTACAGCCTCAAGCAGTCGGCTCACGAACCACCTTCGGGTGGTTATTCTTCTCACTCAGGTGGCCGATCAGGACCTGACGCAACCGGCCTTGGTCCAGCCGCGCCAGCAGCTGAGCCGCCTGCTCGTTGCTCAGATGGCCGAAGGCGCCGCCGACCCTGGCCTGCAAGCGGGGCGGATAGGGGCCGCGGCGCAGCATCTGGGGATCGTGATTCGCCTCCAACAGCAGGCCGTCGCAGCCACTCAGGCAATCGACGATGTGCTGGGTAATGGAGCCGGTGTCGGTGAGCAGGCCCAGCTGAAGACCGTCGGCGGCGAATAGGAACTGGCAAGGCTCGCGGGCGTCGTGGGGCACCGGATAGGGCCGCACCTGGAGACCCTCAATTTCGATGTACTGGCCGTGACTATTGAAGACCCTCGCGTTGGGGAGTTTGCCGCAGCGGCCGGACGCAAGGGTCCCGGCACTGGCCCAGACCGGCAACCCATAGCGCCGGGCCAATGCCCCGACACCGCGGATATGGTCTGCATGCTCGTGGGTGATCAGCACCGCGTCGAGGCTGTGCGGGTCGACTCCCAGCAGGTCCAACCGGCGTTCCAGTTCGCACAGGGCGAAGCCGCAGTCGACCAACACCCGCGCTCCCCCGGCCTCCACCAGGGTAGCGTTACCCCGGCTGCCGCTGCCGAGCGAGGCGAAACGCACCGGCCGAGCGCTAGCGGATTTGCTCGTCCAGCAGAGTCAGGATGCGGGTAGCGGTGGGCGTGGTGTCGCGACTGCCGGCGGCATCCAGCACCAGCACCCGGGTCTGCCCGCCCTGGGGCTCCAGGCTGACCTGGTACTCTACGCCCTGCTCCGGCGCGTCGTCGCGCCAGAAGGCCATCTTCGACAGCAGGCCCTTTTCCTTCCGCTGTTCGGGGTCGCGGTAGCGCACGAAATAGACGCCGGCGCTGCGATCCCTGTCTTCCACCAGGAAGCCGACCCGGTCCAAGGCCACGCCGGTGATGCGCCAGGCCCGGGAAAAGTCTTCGTCGATCATCAGTTCGGCTTGGCCGTCGCGCCCCTTGATCAACTGGGAGCGGGGCTCGCGCGCGTCCTGGCGAGCCAGGCTGCGACGCGCCCGTTCCTCCGCCACGCCCAGATAGACCATAATCCGGCGCAGCATCTCGACCTCGAGTTCCGGATCGTTGGGTCTGGCCTCCCATACCGGGCGTTCGGTATTGCCCTGATCGGTGATCTTCTGGCGCATCCCGCGGTGGGTCAGGTACAGCTCGGTGCTGCCCGGCTCCTCGCTGGTTTCCAGGCGCACCCGATACTGGTCGCGGGTGCTGGCCGAGTAGAGACCGTCGAAGACGCCACGCACCGAATCGGTAATAAAGTCGCTCCGGATATCCGCCCGGTTCTCCAGCCAGCCGGTCTCCATAACGCCGATGGTGGGGTCTTCTTCCACCAGCAGGATGCCGTTGTCGCGCCAGAAGTCGACCACCTTCGGCCACACCTGCTCGGGTGTGGCCTGGATCGCCAACCAGCGCTTGTCGCCGTCCTTCTTGACGTCGATAAAATCGATATCGGGGAGTACCGCTGAATTACCGGTGCTGCGCGGCAGGGTCTGGCGGTCGGCTGCATATTCCGAAAAGGTGGCGGTATCGCCCGGGGCCAGATCCGGAACTACGAGAGTATCGGACGGCGACGGACGAGTCAGGTCCGGCGGCACTTCCAGGTCGGCACTGCCCACCCGCTCCCGCTTGTAGTCGACCTTGCGGTCCGGCAGCACCTTTTGCACGCTGCTGCAGGCCGCCAACAAAGCCACCAGCAGGCCGGCGATGACAATTCTTACCAGGGTTGCGGGCATATCGATTCCACCGTCCAGAATTAGATTGTTGGTTGCTCGGCCAGCGGCCGAAATGCCGGTCAGAGGACGCCGGCCTGGGCCATCGCTTCGCGCACCGCCGGACGTGCAGCTTCCGACAGCCAGGTCAGGGGCAGGCGAATCCCCTTTGTCGCCAAACCCAACTCCTTCATGGCCCATTTCACCGGGATCGGATTCGCCTCCACGAACAGGGCGCTGTGCAGCCCGCTGAGGCGGGCGTCGAGGGCCTCGGCAGCCGCCCCGTCACCGCTCAGGGCGGCGGCACACATCTGGTGCATCAGCCGCGGCGCCACGTTTGCGCTCACCGAGATTACGCCGTCGCCTCCGAGCAACATGAATTCCCGGCCAGTGGCGTCATCGCCGCTGTAGAGTCCAAACTCGGGTCCGCACAGCTCGCGCAAGCGGGCCACTCGGGCCAAGTCGCCGGTGGCCTCTTTGAGGCCGATGATGTTTTCGATCTCCGATAACCTTCCTGCGGTCTCCGGCAACATGTCGCAGGCGGTGCGGCCCGGCACATTGTAGAGGATCTGCGGGATATCCACCGCCTCGGCCACCGCCCGGTGGTGCAGGTACAGTCCCTCTTGCGTGGGCTTATTGTAATAGGGGGTCACCAGCAGGCAGGCGTCAGCCCCCGCGGCCTTGGCGCAGCGGGTCAGGCTGATCGCCTCGGTAGTGGCATTGGCCCCGGTGCCCGCAATCACGGGGATGCGTCCGGCGGCCAGTTCGACCACCTGGCGGATTACCACGCAGTGCTCATCCTCGTCGAGTGTGGCGGATTCCCCGGTGGTGCCCACCGCGACGATGGCGTCGGTGCCCTGCGCCAAGTGAAATTCCACCAAGCGCGCGAGGCTGGCGTCGTCGACGCTGCCGTCGGCATGCATCGGCGTGATCAGCGCCACCATACTGCCTCGAAACATAGCGGGTTCCCTGGGTTATGGGGTAAAGAGGGAATGGTATCCCCTAGGCCGGTAAACTGACAAGCCGAGACGCAGTTTCGCGATGGCGACCAGGCGTTTCGTCCGTGGGTTGGGAATCAAAGGGGCCGCCCGCAGGCGGCCCACTAATACTGGAGAAGCACCCGGCTTCTCGGGTTCAATAAGAACGCCTCAGCTGCCGCCAGTGGGCATAGCCGGGACCGTGAAGATACAGGTCACGGATATAGTTGCGCTGCCGAGGCGGTCCGAAGCGGTACGCCGGGTCATCGATGTAATTATTGCGCCAAGGGCTCCATCCCGGCCCCCAGACAGCGCCTACCTCGGTCGGGAGCGCCACGAGCGCCGCAATTCCAGCCGCGGCGAGAATCTTGAGCAGTTTCTTCATGGCTAACCTCCTTGGTCGAATCGACACTTTCCCGCTATTTTGTATAAACGATGCGGCGAAACTCGCATTGCCGCTCATCATTGCAAGCGGGTTAGGCGCTGGGTCGGGCACATCGGTAGGGCGGGGAGGTTGCGGCTACTCCGGCGCCCGAAACCCGCATATTTCACGGCGCACTGAAATATGCGGGTTAGCGGCGCCGGAGGCGGGGCACTCAGGTCTCGAAAGGGTGGCGCAGAACGATGGTCTCGGCGCGGTCCGGACCGGTGGATACGATATCGATCGGGGTACCGCTCAGTGCCTCGACCTTGTCCAGGTAGGCACGGGCGTTCTCCGGCAGCTGGTCGTAGTCGGTCACCCCAACGGTCGACTCCTGCCAACCGGGCAGCTCGATATACTCCGGCTCGCAGCGCTCGAAACGGTCCGCGCCCACCGGCGGGGTGTCGACCAGCTTGCCATCGAGGCGGTAGCCGGTGCAGATCTTGAGGGTTTCCAGGCCGTCCAGCACGTCCAGCTTGGTGATGCACAGGCCGCTCACGCTGTTTACCCGCAGGGAACGGTTGAGCGCCACCAGGTCGAGCCAGCCGCAGCGGCGCTTGCGCCCGGTGGTAGCGCCGAACTCGTGGCCCTTGACCCCCAGATGCTCGCCGTCGTCGTCGAACAGCTCGGTCGGGAAGGGCCCGGCCCCGACCCGGGTGGTGTAGGCCTTGACGATGCCCAGGATGTAATCGAGATCGCGCGGCCCCACGCCGCTGCCGCTGGCGGCGCCGCCCGCGGTGGTGGTCGACGAGGTGACATAGGGATAGGTGCCGTGGTCGATGTCCAGCAGCGCCCCCTGAGCCCCTTCGAACAGCACGCTCTCGCCGTCCCTGCGCATCCGGTGCAGGATGCCCGGGATGTCCTCCACCAGCGGCGCGCAGCTGCTCGCCCTGGGCCAGGGCCAGGTCCAGTACCTGCTGGTAGTCAACCGGCGCCGCCTTGAAGTAGTGCTCGAGGGCGTAGTTGTGGTACTCCATGACCTCGCGCAGGCGCTCCTTGAAGTGCTCGGGATCGAGCAGCTCGCCAAGGCGGATGCCGCGCCGTGAGACCTTGTCCTCGTAGGTGGGGCCGATGCCGCGCCCGGTGGTGCCGATAGCCTTCTTGCCTCGGGCGATCTCTCGCGCCTGATCGAGAGCAATGTGATAGGGCAGAATCAGAGGGCAGGATTCGCTGATGGCGATACGCTCGCGGGCCGGGATGCCGCCCTGCTCCAACATCTCCAGCTCCTCCAGCAGGGCGTCGGGCGAAAGCACCACGCCGTTGCCGATGAGACAGCGCACCCCGGCGCGCAGGATGCCTGACGGAATCAGGTGCAGCACCGTCTGCTGGCCGTCGATGACCAGGGTGTGGCCGGCATTGTGGCCGCCCTGGAAACGCACCACCGCCGCCGCCCGGTCGGTCAGCAGGTCGACGACCTTGCCCTTACCTTCGTCACCCCACTGGGTGCCGATCACTACGACATTTTTACCCATAATTGCACTCTACAGGTTTAAAGAAAGTCTCGATTCTTTGGTCGCGGCCAGGATCAAACCGGGGCCAGTTCCCAATTCCCGTCGCGCTGGACCAGCACCCGGTTGCAGCCCATTTCGGCTGCCCCCTGCGCCTGCCCGGGCAAGCCGCGCACCACCCGCAGGCCCTGATGCCGAAGGTCTTCGATGCGGTGGCGCAGCGCCGGGTCCGAGGACCAGGGCGCGAACACCCTCGGCACTGACTCCGCCTGGGGCCGATCACCGAGGCGCAGCAGGGTCTTGAGATCGGTGCTGAAGCCCGTGGCGGGGCGCGCGCGGCCGAAAACCTCTCCAATGTGGTCGTAGCGCCCACCACGGGCGATCTCCTGTCCCAGCCCAGGCACGAAAGCGGCGAACACCACACCGGTATGAAAGTGATAGCCACGCAACTCCGCCAAGTCGAAGTGCACAGGAGTGTCCGGCAGCCAAGCAGCCACCAACTCGGCGGTGCGTTGCAGATAATCCAGGGCCGCGTGCACCTCGGCATTGGCGTCCGCCAGGCGCCGGCGCGCCTCGCTCAAAGCGTGGTCGCCGTTGAGCTCGGCCAGGGTCTCGAGCATGCGGGCACTGGCCGGGTCGATGCGGAATCGGGCCACCAGCTCTTCGATCTCGGGGATCGCCTTACGCTGCAGCGCGTCGAACAGGGCCCTTTCCTGATCCGCCGCCAGTCCAGCCTGGCGGCTCAGGCCGCGGAAGATGCCGACATGCCCGAGGTCGAGGGACAATTCCGTGATTCCGGCCATCTCGAGGCTGCGCAGCATCAGGGAAAGGATTTCAACGTCGCTTTCTGGACCGCCATGGCCGTAGATCTCAGCCCCGATCTGCAGCGGACTGCGGGAACCCGCAAAGCCGTCCCCGCGGGTATGCAGCACGGTGCCGAGGTAGCACAAGCGAGTCGGGCCTTCCCAGTCCAACTGGCGGGCGTCGATGCGAGCGGCCTGGGGGGTGATGTCCGCGCGCACGCCCATCAGGCGCCCGCTCATCTGGTCGGTAAGCTTGAAGGTCTGCAGATCCAGGTCACTGCCGGTACCGGTGAGCAGTGAGTCGAGAAACTCGACGAAGGGTGGGATCACCAGTTCGTAACCCCAACGGTCGTAGAGATCCAACAGATCGCGCCGCAGCTGCTCCAACGCCCCGGATTGGGGCGGCAGCATCTCGTCGATGCCTTCCGGCAGTATCCAGCGCTCGTTACCCATGGGGATTCGATCCGTAACAGAATTCCGAGAGCACCACGAACCGCTGCCGGGCCCTGGTTGCCGGTTGAGTCGATCTTTTCATGCGCTCGCCTGGCTTGCGCCGCTCCCGGCCCACCCGCTTAATTCAAGAGATACAGCAATCCAACCCCGGACAGCATGCTGAACAACCCCAGCACACGCAGGCTGCGGTCGCTTTGCTCGGCCATCAGCAAGAGCGCTTGGCGCAGGCTGGCCGGATTCAGAAACGGCCAGATACCCTCGATGACCAGGAGCAGAGCCGCCGCCAGCCAGAATTCCTGCCACATACCAGGATAAACCGGGGAGATTCCCGGCTAGCTGCGCCGCAACGAGGCCAAGCGGCCGATCCGCCCCGCGACAGGCGGCCGAATTGTGCCAAAGACGGAGCGGCTTGTCCATGCCGCCCCGGTCGACTGCCGTTCCGGGAACATGCCCGTCAGTCTTGGCGCATCTGGTTGAAGTAGCGAAAGAACTCCGAATCGGGCTTGAGAACCAACAGGTCTGAGCCGCCGCTGAATACCTCACGATAGGCGTTCAGGCTGCGGTAGAAACTGTAGAATTCGGGATCCTGGTTGTAGGCCGTGGCGTATGTCTCTGCCGCTTTCGCGTCGCCCTCGCCGCGTAGTTGCTCGGCTTCGCTGTAGGCATTGGCCAGGATCACCGTGCGCTGGCGGTCGGCGTCCGCGCGAATGCGCTCCGCCGCCTCCGAGCCCTGGGCGCGCAGGTCGCGAGCCACCCGCTCGCGCTCGGCGCGCATGCGATTGTAGACCGATTCGCTGACTTCCGACGGCAAATCGATGCGCTTGACCCGGACGTCGATGATCTCCACCCCCAACTCATTGGCCTTTTCGTCCGAGTCCTTGGTCAACAATTCCATGATCTCGGCGCGTTCACCGGAAATCACCTCCTGGACCGTGCGCTTGCCGAACTCGTCCCGAAGACTGGTGTTGATTCGCTCCGATAGCAGCAATGCGGTGCGGTCCTGGTTGCCGCCGGTGGAGCGGAAGTACTGGGCCACATCCGAGATCCTCCACTTGGCATAGGAGTCGACGATCACGTCCTTCTTTTCCAGCGTCAGGAAGCGCTCCGGGCGCGCATCCAAGGTCTGGATTCGGCGGTCGAATTTTTTGACGTTGTTTAGCACGGGCACCAGAAAATGCAGACCCGGCTCGTTCTCGGCATCGACGATCTCACCCAAGCGCAGCTTCAGGGCGACCTCGCGCTCATCGACGATGAAGGCGGAGGCATAGACCAATAAGGCCAGGACCAGGGCGCCGATCGGCAGCAATATTCTAGAACCTCCCATCAGCGTACCCTCCTGCCACGATTGATTTCACGTGCCGGCTGCGGGCCCGGCTGCTGTTCCGACGGCTGCCCCCCAAGGCTCGGCAGTGTTTTATCCCTGCCGGCGCGAGACTCCAGCAGGCGATCCAAGGGCAGGTAGACCAGATTGTTGCCCCCCTCGACGTCCATCAACACCTTCGACGAGTTGGCCAACACGGTTTCCACCGCATCCAGATACAGACGCTCACGGGTGACCTCGGGCGCCCGATTGTATTCCGTCATCACCGCCAGGAAGCGGCTGGTCTCACCCTCGGCTTCTGCAATCACCTGATCACGGTAGGCGTTGGCATCCGCCAAGCGGCGGGACGCCGCTCCGCGCGCCTTAGGCACCACCTCGTTGGCATAGGCCTCGGCCTCGTTCTCGATGCGCTCTTTGTCCTCACGCGCCTTGATGGCGTCGTCGAAGGCGCTCTTGACCTGTTCCGGCGGCTTCGCCGGTTGCATGTTGATACTGGTCACCACCAGCCCGGTCCGATAGTCGGTGAGCAGGTCCTGGATGCTGGCTTGGATGTCGGTTTGAATCGCCCCGCGGCCCTCGGTAAGGATGAAGTCGAGATCGCTCTTGCCGATGATCTCGCGCACGATGGTCTCGGTGGCATCCTGCAGGGTCTTTTCGGGGGTGCGATCCTGAAACAGGTAGTCCGCCGGGTCTTGGACCCGAAACTGCACGGTCAGCTCGATATCGACGATATTCTCGTCGCGGGTCAGCATCTGCGCCTTGTGGGGGAATGTCTCGATACGGTCCACATCGACCTTCACCGCATCTTCGATCGGGTAGGGGAAGTGCCAGTGCGGCCCCGGCTGGGTGACCTCGCTGAAAGCCCCAAAGCGCAGCACCACGCCGCGCTGGGCGGGTTCGATAATATAAATACCCGAGGCCAACCACACCACAAACAGGATGCCAGCGATCAGCCCGATTCCAGCAGCGCTGGGACCGCCGCCTTTCAGACCGCCGCCTTTGGAGCCGCCGCCGGACGGCTTACCGCCGCCGAACAGGCCGCCCAACTTCTGTTGCAGCTTGCGGACCACCTCGTCAAGGTCCGGTGGCCCCTGGTCGCCGCCTTTGCCGCTCCAGGGATCTTTGTTACCGCCACCCGGTTCATTCCAGGCCATGAAAAACTCCCAATCAGTAGGATTCTCGGAGGGCCGCTTCCAACCCGACCCGGCTCAGAGCCGGTGGGCCCAAGGCCAACCCGGTGATTACAGTTCCGCGATTCTAGGGGGCTTACGTGCCGGTATCAAGCGATAAGACGGTCACGCAGCGCCAACTCCTGGCGCAGCAAGCGATCGAAATCACGCTGGGTCAACACGACATCCAGCTCCCAGCCCCCATCATCCGTGACCTCCTCGGCCAACACCCGCCCCAGGTCAAACATACGCGCCCTCAGCCTGCCGTCCTCGGGCCCAAGGCGCAGATGATGGCGTACATGCGCGCGGTGGAAGAACTCGGCGAGGGCCTCCAGTAGAAGCTCGACGCCAACCCCGGTACGAGCGCTCAACCACACCCGCCGAGCGAGGCCGTGGTCGCCCCGCTCGATGCGCGGCTCCATACCTTCGATCAGATCGATCTTGTTGTAGACCTCAATCTGCGCCACTTCGTTCGCGCCGATCTGGTCCAGCACCTCGTTTACTTCGGCAATGCTGTGGGCTCGCTCCGGGCTGGCGGCGTCGATCACGTGCAGCAGCAGACTGGCGCGGCTCGTCTCCTCCAGGGTGGAGCGGAAAGCCGCCACGAGTTCGTGGGGCAACTGACTGATAAAGCCTACAGTATCGGCGAGCACTACGCTGCCTTCCCCGGGTAGTTCGAGACGGCGCAAGGTGGGATCCAGGGTGGCAAACAGCTGATCCGCGGCATAGACCCCGGAGGCCGTAATGCGGTTGAACAGAGTCGATTTGCCAGCATTGGTATAACCGACCAGAGAGATGGTGGGCACCTCCGCTTTGCTGCGCGCCTTGCGTCCCTGTTCGCGCTGGCCGGAGACCCGATCCAGACGCTTTCGCAAATGGGTGATGCGCTGCCCGAGCAGGCGGCGGTCGGTTTCGAGCTGAGTCTCGCCCGGCCCGCGCAGACCGATACCGCCCTTCTGCCGCTCCAGGTGAGTCCAGCCGCGCACCAGGCGCGTGGACAGGTGGCGCAGTTGCGCGAGTTCCACCTGCAGCTTGCCCTCGAAGGAGCGGGCGCGCTGAGCAAAGATATCCAGGATCAGGCCGGTGCGGTCTACCACCCGACATTGCAGTTCGCGCTCCAGATTGCGCTCCTGACTGGGGCTTAGCTGGTGATCGAAGATGACCAACTCAGCAGACTCCGCCAGCACTAGCTGTTTCACTTCCTCGAGCTTGCCGCGACCGATGAACACTCGCGGGTCGGGGCTGCGACGGGCAGCGGTCACCAGCCCCCGGGGCTCGGCGCCGGCGGACTCGGCGAGCAGCCTGAACTCCTGCAACGCCGGCTCCTGCTCGTCCGCGCCCTGGACCTGATCCATGCGAACCAGGATTGCGCGCTCTCCGCTCTTGGGGCGTTCGAACATCCGGTGACGTCAGGTTAGGAAGGGTTTGGCCGCCAGCAGCGGTCTCGCGCTACCGGCAGGCTGAATGATTAGCGGTCGGTGGCGTTGGCTGGATGCGTCTAGGCCGGCGCGATTGGATTGCAGGGTGCTAAAAATTGCCAATTTCCGGGGGAGTGTCCGACTGCTGGGTCTGGAAGCGAATGTTCCGCGCGGGGACCACCGTGGAGATCGCGTGCTTGTAAACCATTTGGCTGACGCTGTTCTTGAGCAGCACCACAAACTGATCGAAGGATTCTATCTGTCCCTGCAACTTGATCCCATTGACCAGGAAAATCGAAACCGGAACCCGCTCTTTACGGAGCGCGTTCAGGAAAGGGTCTTGTAGACTCTGCCCCTTAGACATACTCTATTCTCCTTATTGTGATCATGATCGCGGCCTTCTCTTCTCATCTCAGCTAACAAGTTAGGGCCTGGCCGCTAAAATTACAATGATACCATTTTTTATCCTGCCATATCGGTGGCGGATTTCGGCCCGTCAACGCCGCAAAAACAGGTTTATCGTTCCGAGGGCCTGACCCAGGACATCGCCCTGAGACTCGTCGAGCCAATGTACTTGCGGGTCCGCTCGCAGCCAGGTGAGCTGCCGCTTGGCTAGCTGGCGGGTGGCGGCTACCCCCTTTGCAATCATCTCGTCCCGTCC
This sequence comes from uncultured Gammaproteobacteria bacterium, assembly GCA_963753615.1. Taxonomy (GTDB): domain Bacteria; phylum Pseudomonadota; class Gammaproteobacteria; order Chromatiales; family Chromatiaceae; genus CAVWCW01. Next base: position 106,660 of record CAVWCW010000019.1, on the reverse strand, counting down.
GTATTCCCCGAGCAGATAGCCCAGCACCTGGCGATAGCCGACCGCACGCATTGCCGGCAGTGCCGGCGACAGGCCCCGAGCCAGCAGGCCGCGCACCTCCTGCTCGAAACCTTGCTCCAGCATCTGGCGGAAGCGCAGTTCGATGCGCCGGTGCAGCTCGGCGCGTTGTACCGGGGCCCGGGCCAGTTTGAGCAGCCGGCAGGGCAACCCGGGGCCCCGCTGCTGCTGCTCCGAAAGGGGCCGCCCGGTGAGCTCGATCACCTCCAGGGCACGCTGAATGCGCTGGGGGTCGTTGGGGTGGATGCGCCCGGCGGCCACCGGGTCGAGTCGGGCCAGGCGTTGGTGCAGGGTCTGCCAGCCCACCCGTTCCGCCTCGCGCATCAGGCGCGCGCGCAAACCGGGGTCGGCCTCCGGCAGCGGGGACAGGCCCTGTTCCAGAGCGCGGAAATAGAGCATGGTTCCGCCGACCAGCAGAGGCAGGCCGCCGGCCGCGCGGATCTCCCCCATGGCCGCCAGGGCGTCTTGCCGAAACCGGGCGGCGGAATAGGACTCGCTGGGATCGCAGATATCGACCAGCCGGTGCGGGACCCGCGCCAGTAGTTCGGGCTCCGGCTTGGCGGAACCGATGTCCAGCCCCCGGTAGACCAGCGTGGAATCGACGCTGACGATGCCGCACGGGATGTGTTCGGACAGGGCCACCGCCAGCTCGGTCTTGCCCGAGGCGGTGGGCCCCATCAGAAAGACCGCCGGCGGCAATGCAGCCTGGACTTGCGAGGCGGCACCCACCCCGGCTATTGGCCGCGCATGAACAGCTTGTCCAGCTCGGCGATCGTCAGCCGAACCCAGGTCGGGCGCCCGTGGTTGCACTGGCCGCTGCGCTCGGTTCGCTCCATGTCCCGCAGCAGCGCGTTCATTTCCTCCAGTCCCAAGCGCCGGTTGGCGCGCACCGCGCCGTGGCAGGCCATGGTGCCGAGCACCGAGTTGATCTCGTCGCGGATGCGAGCGCTGCTGCCGTGCACCACCAGGTCGGACAGCAGGTCGCGCAGCAGCCGCTCCACGTCGGCGCCGCGAAGCATGGCCGGGATCTCTCGGATCACCAGGGTTTCGCGGTCGACCCGGCTGATCTCCACGCCGAGCCGGCGCAGCACCGGCTGCTGCTCCTCGGCCAGGTCGGCCTCTCGGGGGCTGACCTTGACCGCCACCGGCACCAGCAACGGCTGGCGCTGCACCTCCTCGGCCTCCCAGGCCTGCTTGAAGCGCTCGTAAACGATGCGCTCGTGGGCCGCGTGCATGTCCACCAGCACCAGGCCCTCGGCATTCTGCGCCAGGATATAGATGCCGTGCAGCTGAGCCAGGGCCAGACCCAGGGGCGGCGTATCCGGGGCGCTGTCGGCGGCCTCCGGCGGCGATGCGGTGGGGACCTCGGCCGGCTGCTGAGCCCGGAAACTGGCCTGGTAAGCGGAGCGCTGCTCCGCGAGAGCCAGGGGCATACTGTGCTGCCGGGGCTCAGCCCAAGGCTGGGACTCAGGGGCGACGGCCGGGGCCAGGGCGGCGTCCGGCGCCGCGGGGGCCGCCGCCGGGCGGTCCGCAGCCAGGGCCTGGTGCAGTGTGCGGAACAGGAAGTCGTGCACCAGACGCCCTTCGCGGAAGCGTATCTCATGCTTGGTCGGATGCACGTTGACGTCCACCAGTAGCGGGTCCAGCTCCAGGTACAACAGGTACGCCGGGTGGCGGTCGTGGTAGAGGACGTCCTTGTAGGCCTGGCGCACCGCGTGGGCCACCAGGCGATCGCGCACCATGCGTCCGTTTACGTAGAAGTGCTGGCTGTCGGCCTGGCTGCGGGAATAGGTAGGCCGGGCGATCCAGCCCCAGAGCCGCAGGCCGGCCGCAGCATGCTCCAGGCACAGGGCCTGGTCGATAAAGCCACGCCCGGTAAGTTCGCCGACTCGGCGCTCTCTTTGCTGCGCGGTCTCGGCCCGGGGCAGGCTCCAGATCTCGCGCTGGTTGTGACTGAGGCTGAACCCGACGTCGAAGCGGGCCAAGGCCAGGCGCCGCAGTACTGTCTCCAAGTGGCTGTATTCGGTCTTTTCGGTGCGCAGAAACTTGCGCCGGGCCGGCGTGTTGTAGAACAGATCCAACACCTCCAGGGTGGTGCCCTCTGGGTGGGCGAGCGGCTCGGGTTGCGGCAGCTTGGCCCCGCCGTCGGAGCTGACGCGCCAGGCGTGCTCGGCGCCCCGGGCCCGGGAACTCAGCGTCAGGCGAGAAACCGAACTGATGCTGGGCAGAGCCTCGCCGCGGAAGCCCATGCTGGAGATCCGCTCCAGGTCCTGCAGACTGGAGAGCTTGCTGGTGGCATGGCGGGACAGCGCCAGGGCCAACTGCTCCTTGGGAATGCCCTCGCCGTCGTCGCGCACCCGGATGCGCTTGATGCCGCCCTGCTCGACATCCACTTGAATGCGCGTCGCACCGGCGTCGAGACTGTTTTCGACCAACTCCTTGACCACCGCAGCCGGACGTTCGACCACCTCGCCGGCGGCGATTTGATTGACCAGTTGCGCTGGCAATAGCTGGATCGGCTTCACGGGGAGCAACTCGGGCAGAAACGGTTAGGGGCGAGGAGTAAGCAAGCCTTGAAGTGTACGGGGTGAGACGCCAGAGGTGAAGCCGAACCGACGAGGTGGGAGGGGTGAAGCGCAGCCGCACCTCCCGCCTCACGCCTGTCTTCTCACCCTTCCGGCAACGGAATCCGCAACTTCTGGCCAATCCGAATCCGGTCGCTGGACAGGCCGTTGAACTGTTTCAGAATCGACAAGCTGACCTGGTGACGCTGGGCGATGGTGGACAAGGTGTCGCCACGGCTGATCACGTACTCGTGCTCGCTCGGTGGCTTGCGGTTGTCGGCCAGCCAGGTGCCGGGGGGCGGGCTGCGGTGGAAGAAGTCGCGGATGCCCTGCATCAGGGCGGCGGCGAGCCGGCGCTGGTGCGCCGGGTCGTTGAGTTTGCGCTCTTCCCGCGGGTTGGAAATGAAGGCCGTCTCGACCAGCAGCGAAGGGATGTCCGGCGACTTGAGCACCACGAATCCGGCCTGCTGTACCTGGCGTTTGTGGGTCTTTCCCAGCTTGCTCAGTTCCCCGTGTACCTCTTGGGCCACCTCGTTGCTGGCTTCCATGGCCGCGGTCTGGGAGAGGTCCAGCAGCACCGAGGCCAGGAGTTGGTCCTTGTCCTCCAAGCGCACGCCCCCCACCCCCCCCACCAGGTCGGCGGCGTTCTCGCTGTCCGCCAACCAGCGCGCGGCCTCGCTGGAGGCACCGCGCTCGGACAGAGTGTACACGGAGGAACCGCGCACGCGACGGTCGCGAAAGGCATCGGCGTGTATGGAGATAAACAGGTCGGCCCGGGCCTGGTGGGCCTTCTCCATGCGCTGCCGCAGGCCAACATAGTAGTCGCCGTCGCGGATCATCACCGGGCGCATGCCCGGTTCGCGCTCCACCAGCGCCTCCAGCTTGCGGGCAATCGCCAGCACCGCGTTCTTCTCATAGGTCCCCTTGGGGCCGCGGGCCCCCGGGTCCTCACCGCCATGGCCGGCATCGATGGCGATCACCACGTCTCGGGAACGGGCCTGGTCGATGGATTTGGTGACCGCCTGGGCCGCCTTGCCCGCCGCTTGAACGCTGGGATACAGGTCCACCACCAAGCGATGGCCATACTCCCGATTGGGCTTGAGCAGAAAGCTCTTGGGGCGCACCGACTGCTTGAGATCGAGCACCACCCGCAAGTCCTGGCCGCCATTGCGCTCGGCGCTGCGAATGCGGCGGATCAGCGGGTCCTCAGCCTTGGGCGCGGGGGGGCTTGCCTGCAGCTTCACCGCCTGCAGGTCGATCACCAGGCGTTGAGGGTCTTCCAAGCTGAACACCTTGTGGTCGATGGCAGCAGAGGCATCGAATACCAGGCGGGTGTGGTCGGGAGCGGTCCACAGACGAACGCCGCTCACCGCTACCGTTTGGGCCTGGAGCGGCAGCCAGCTGAGCAACAGCAGCAGAGCGAGGAATTTGCGCATGCCGATTTGCCCCGGGGTTGGGCGGATTTATCCGTTATTCGATTCTCAGTTCTCTGAAACAATAGCAGATTATTTTTCGTTTTTCGATATTAATCTGCAAGATATGTAAGTTTTCTACATTCAATCTAGTGCGCTAAACCGCCCCAGAACGCCATCGCCTAACGGGGACCCTGCACTGAGCGCCAAACGGCGGCCCGGCGCCGCATAGGTGATGGAGACGCGCAGATCCGGCTCGGGCAACCAGCCCGCACCGCGCTCGGGCCATTCCACCAACAGGATGCACGACTCGCCCAACAGGTCGCGTAGCCCCAGGTATTCCAGTTCTTCCGGGTCGCCCAGGCGATAGAGGTCCAGGTGATAGCACTCATGGCGCGCCAGCCGGTAGGGTTCGATCAGGGTGTAGGTCGGACTCTTGACCGGCCCTTGGTGACCGAGCTGGCGCAGAAAGCCGCGCACCAAGGTGGTCTTGCCGGCCCCCAGTTCGCCCTGCAACCAGATGCTGCAGGCGTCGGGGCAGGCTCGGGCCAAACGGGCACCCAGCGCCTCCTGGGCCGGCTCCGAATCCGCCGTCAGGGTCAACACCGCGCGGCCTCCGGATTCATCAACCCGCGCAAAAGGCCGAGCAGGTCGCCGGCCAGCAAGCCGCGCTCTCCGTCCAGCCCGGCCAGGTCGCCAGCGCGGGCATGCAGGCAGACCCCCAGCTCCGCGGCCTGTTCCGCGTCGAAGCCCTGGGCCAGCAGACCCGCCACAATGCCGGTCAGCAGGTCCCCCATGCCACCGCTGGCCATGCCCGGATTGCCCTGGCTGCAGACCCCGGGCGGGCGCTGGCCCGGTCCCTGCACCAGGGTACCCGCCCCCTTGAGCAGGCAGACCCCGCCGTAGCGTTGCTGCAGACGGCGGGCGGCAGCGAAGCGATCGGCCTGGACCTCCGCCGTGCCCGACCCGAGCAGCCGGGCCGCCTCCCCCGGGTGGGGGGTGAGCACCCAGTCGTCGCGCCGCCGGGGCGCCTCGGCCAGCAGGTTTAGGGCGTCGGCATCCACCACCTTTGGCGGTCGGCTGCCCAGAGACATCGCGAGCAGTTCGCGCGACCAGTCCGAGCGTCCCAGACCCGGCCCCAGCGCCAGCACGCTAGCCCGGGCCAGCAGCGGCTCCAGCTCTGCCGCCCCCCCCACCCCGTGGCACATCAGCTCCGGGCGGGCGGCGGCGATCACCGCCGCATGCTGAGGGTGGGTGGCCAGGCTCACCAGGCCGGCGCCGCTGCGGGCCGCCGCCTCTCCGGCCAGGCGCACAGCGCCGGCAAAGCCCGGAGCGCCGCCGAGCACCAGCACGTGGCCGAAGTCCCCTTTGTGGGCGCTGCGCCGGCGCGGTTGCAGTTGCCCCGACTGTTTCGCCCAGTCGAGGCGACGGGCAGACAGGATCTCGCGGGAATAAACCCGGGCCGGCACCTCCAGGGCATCGAAGTGAATATCGCCGCAGCAATCCGGACCGCTCCCTGTATACATGCCTTGCTTGAGGCCAATGAAGCTGATAGTCGCCGCCGCGCGCATCGCCACCCCCAGCTCCTGACCGGTGTCGGAATGCAGGCCGGACGGGATGTCGATGGCCAGCACCGGCGCGCGCTGGCGGTTCACCGCCGCAAAGGCCTGGGCCCATAATCCGGTTACCGGGCGCTCCAGGCCGGTACCCAGCACCGCGTCGACGATCAGGTCGCTGACTTTGGGCAACCGCTCGAAGGGCTCCACCTGCCCACCGACGGCCCGAAAGGCCTGGTACATGGCCAAAGCATCGCCAAGCAGCCGCTCCGGATCCCCCAGCTGCAGCAATCGCACCTCGAGCCCGGCCTCCCGGGCCAGCCGCGCCACCACATAGCCATCGCCGCCGTTGTTGCCAACGCCGCACACCAGGGTGATGCGGCGCGCCTGGGGCCAGCGCTCGCGCAGCAGCGCGAAGGCGGCGCTGCCGGCCCGTTGCATCAGGAGACCGCCCGCCATGCCGTACTCCTCGATGGCGATTCGGTCGAACTCCCGCACCTGGGCGGCCCGGTAAAGGGCATGGGGCGGTTGCTCGGACTTGGGCAGGGTGCGAAGCATGCAAATGTCTCCTCAAACTGAGTGCCGCAAGATACCCCGAATCACCCCGTCCGCTCCAGCCAATGCTATATTGCCGGCACATGGAGCCGCCCGATTCAAGCATCGACTTCGCCGGCCTGGCCGCCCGCATCAAGGGCTGGGGCCGGGAGCTCGGGTTCCAACAGCTGGGTATCGCCGACACCGACCTCGGCCACGCCGGGGCTCGGCTGCGGGATTGGCTGGCACGCGGCTTCCACGGCGAGATGGACTATATGGCCCGTCACGGCAGCAAACGCAGCCGCCCGTCGGAGCTGGTGCCCGGAACCCTGCGGGTGATCTCGGCGCGCATGGACTACCTCCCCGAACCCCAATCGGAGATCCATGCCCTGTTGGAGCAGCCGCGCCGGGCCCTGGTGTCCCGTTACGCCCTGGGGCGCGACTACCACAAGCTGATGCGCAAGCGCCTGCAGCGCCTGGCCCAGCGCGTATCCACCGAAATCGGCCCTTTCGGCTATCGGGTATTCGTGGACTCTGCCCCGGTGCTGGAGAAAGCGCTGGCGGAAAAGGCTGGGCTGGGCTGGATCGGCAAGCACACCAATCTGCTCAACCGGGAGGCCGGTTCCTGGTTTTTTCTCGGCGAAGTCTACACCGACCTCCCTTTGCCCACGGACGTCCCAGGGCAGTCCCATTGCGGCACCTGCAGCGCCTGCATCGAGGTCTGCCCGACCCGGGCCATCGTAGCCCCTTATCGGCTGGACGCGCGGCGATGCATCTCCTACCTGACCATCGAACTGGCGGGTCCGATCCCTGAGCCCCTGCGGCCCCTGCTGGGTAACCGAGTCTACGGCTGTGACGACTGCCAGCTCCTGTGCCCGTGGAATCGCTTTGCCGGGCTCACTGCCGAGGCCGACTTCCTGCCCCGCCAGGGCCTGGATCGAGCTGAACTGCTCAACCTGTTCGCCTGGAACGAGGCGGAGTTCCTGGCCCGCACCGAGGGCTCGCCGATCCGCCGCATCGGCCACGCACGCTGGCTGCGCAACCTGGCGGTGGCGCTCGGTAATGCGCCGCCCGATCCGCAGATCCGAAAAGCCCTGCAAGCACGCGCCGACGCACCCCAGTCACTGGTGCGCGAGCACGCGCGCTGGGCCCTGGCGCGGCAACAGGCCTGAGGCAGCGGGTGTGCCCGCCGCCACCGGAGCTGCGACCCCATTTGTCCAATCCGGGCTGGTTTTTCGGCCCGCTTTTATGTATAATCATCACCTAATATTAGGATCTTCCCAACCAGCATAGGTAACGGCGCGATGCAAAAGAAAATACTGGCTCCGCTGGCGGCCGCGATAGTGCTGGGGATCGGAAATATTGCTGTACCGACCCAAGCCGAAGCCAGCCCCTTCGAATGGATGAACCCTTTCGAGTGGTTCGATGACGATGACGATGATTGGTACCGCCACCGCTACGGCCCCGGCTACGGCTATGGTTACGGCGGCGGCCCTTGGGGCTGGGGGGGCTACCCCAACGCTTATCGCCCGCCGATCATCGTGCAGACCAGCAAGAGCAACAAGGTAGCCGCGGCACCGCCCAAGCTACCCGAGTAGGGGCAGCTGCAAATCAAAACCATCCCCCGAGCCGATTTTCCCGGCCGGGGGGTGGCGCATGCGTACCGGATCTACCGGCCGAGCCAGCCGCCCTCGCCTACCAAGGAAACGGAACGCCGAAAGCTGGCTCGTAGGCGAACAGCCGGTGTTCCATCAGTTCCTGCCGCTCGAGACTTTCCAGGGCAAAGGCATGGCGCCGGGCATCGGCCAGATCCTTGTGCGCCTTGGCCCAAGGCATGAAAGTCGCCAGATAGGCATCACGATGGAATTGCCTGGCATCGCGGTGAACTCGATACAAGACGCGCATCCGCTCCGAGTAGACCCGGTGCAGGTCGCGCTCGTACTCCATCACCGGATCGAATAAGCCATACAATCGCCGAAAGGAATCGCTGCGGGCAAGCCGGCGATCGCGCAGCGCATCGCGCCGTTCGTCGATCAGGCTGTCCAGACTGCGCGGCCCGGCCCACTGCAACAGGTATTGCGGTATCGGCAGAGCCTCAACCGCCTCGGCAACGCCGGTTTCGGCGCCCTTTGGCGCCTCTTCCGCCCAGGCCCCGGAAATCATCCCCAGGCCCAGAGTCAGCGATGTCAACAAGGATAGTGCCCAACGAAGATACGACATCGGTTCCACCTCCTTTTCTGTTACCGCTCCCCTGTTCACGCTTTACTGCCCCCCTCGTTTCTAAGTATGGGTCCAGGGCCTGACACGTCAATTAGAAAAAACTGATATTCCCAAGCAGCAAATAGGGGGAATTTATCCCGGGGGTGCACGGCTTGCGCCAGGGACGCGCACTGAAATATGCGGGTTAATTCCGCAGCCGCCACGAGCGAACGACAGAGCACGAATCGAGAGATAGCCTAAGTGGTGGAATCTTCAAACAGCGCCCAAGCGGCATTCCTCAGCCTGTCCCGGATGCCGTCAGAGCCACCGAGTCGGGCGGCTGCGGGATGCGGCGCCCTTGAGAACGGATACCGGGCCAATCCGGAATCAGTCCGTATCTTGCCCCAGATCCTCGCGCATGCGCCGCATCATCGACACAAGGGCGCGCTCCACCAGAGGTACCTGGGGATCCTCTAGCACCTCTGCCTGCCCCTGGCGCATCAGTTCGGCCAACGCCCCGGTGCCGAGTTCTCGCACCTTGACCCCCTTCCGATTGACGAACACATAGATGTCGCCGGCGTCGCTACGCCAGGACAGCTTGGCCCGGGATTGAGTACCGTCGGCGCAGCGAATTTCCACCCAGCTGTCCACGGCCAGGCCAGCGGCGCGCTCTGTGTATTCATCCTCGATCAGCGCCCGCTGCGCCTGCGCCGGCCTTTCGGCGGGGTCAGGCCCCAGCGCCGGTGTTGGACCGATGCCTACGCCCGCTTCCTCGCCGCGCAGGCACGAGATGTGAATCGCCTGCAGATCCTTGAGCAGCTTGGCCATCCTGTTCTTATCGTAGGAGATACCGCTTAGCCCGCTGCGCAGCCCCGCAATCAGCTGGGGAATCGCGCTCAGGAGTTGTTCACGCCCGACGGAATCAGGCTTCGGCTCCACGCTCCACAGCAGCTCGTCGATCAGTTCCACCGCCTCGCTCCACTGGGGGCTGTCCGGCCCTTGCCGGAGATAGGTCAGCAGCAGAACGTCTTTCCAGCCGTCGCGGAGCAGCGCTTGTACCACTTCCGGCAACTGCCGCCTGGGTGCGAGGCGGGACCGGATCTCCTGTTCTACTCGACGCCGGGCGGTCAGCAACTGTTCCTTGCCCTGGCTGACCTGGCGGGTGCGCTCCTCTGCCATGCGCGCACCCTGCTGTTCGCGTTCCATGAACTCCGAAAGCTCCTGGCTCACGGCGTCGAATACGCTCGGATCTTCCCGGAACTCCACCAATACGCGGCTGATCAGGGACTCGACACGTCCATACAGGCTGGACTCCGAACGATCGCCGTCATCGGTCCAGGTGAAAGCCAGCCGGGCGAGTCGGTTGAGCAGTTGCCGGGCCGGATGGGTGGCCTGGCGGAAGAACGACTGGTCGATCAGCGCCAGCTTCAGCATCGGCACCTGCAGTCGCGCCACCTGGGCCTTCATGGCATCGGGGAGCAACTTTTCTTCAAGCACGAAATCGAACAGCATGGAAACCGTATCGACGGTGTCGAGATCGGCCTCCCGCAGCCGCGGCTGACGGCGATCAGTGGGCTTCGCCAGCACCTTGCGCAGGTTCTGCTTGACGCTGGCGCCGCGCATGGCGGTGAGGTCATGGGTAAAAAGCCCCATGGCCAAGCTCGAACGCTGCAACTCTCCCAGGGCTCGCAACAGTTCTGTCTGAGCTACCTCAATGCCAGGCCCAGTCCCGGAAGGGGCCGCCAGAGGACCACCCCGCTGCCGCCGATATCGGTGTAGCAGGGTCTTCAAAGCGCCGAAGCCGTCTGCGGGGGGAGGGGCGTCAGGCGGGCTCGGCGGCGTCGGGGCGCTGGCTCGGCCAGGAGGCTCTGCACTCGGTTTGGCGGTCAGCCCCGGCAGCACATCGCCGTAGCGCAGGCGGGAATTGAGTTCGTCGTAGAGGCTCCCGAATTGCTGCTCGAACAGCTGACCGAAGGTCTTGTAGGCGATCAGCTTGACTCGCAGGTCATTGTGAAAGGCACCAAGACCCTCCGCGAAGGCCCGCGCCAAGGCGAGCGGGGCCACCGGGTTGTTGTCGCTGCCAACTGTGGCGCCGCCGAGCAGATGGGAGAAGCGCCGATCGAGGAGATAAAGCGACTCCCGGAAGCGCTTCTCGGCCTTGCTGGCGATCTCGTCGATCGCCAGCGACTCTTCCAGCTCGTCTTGCTCGATCAGTTTCAGCTCGGCGGCGTGCTCGGAGGCGGCCTGGGGTCCGAGGCGCCAGAAAAGGTTGTAGGCACTCAGCGCCGCGTTCTGGACCCGCTGCGCTATCTCCCCTCGCATCAGCCGCAGTTCCCGAAGCGATTCGAAGTACTCGGGGTGGACGACGCTACCCGCAGTCCTGTCGGAAAGCGCATAGAGCGCATCGTCAAGTTGCCGGAACACATCGTTCAAAAGCTCACGGATCGCCTTCTCAAGGTCGTCCCGGCAAACGTCGACCAGGCGTTGATGTGCCTTGTCCACGCGGAACCTTAGCCGTCCAGCGGCGACACCATCGCGAAACGAGATCACATTGTCTTTATCGTGCATTGGCCCGAGTGTTCATCAGAGTGGCAAACTCGCCGGCACACCGGTATCTTTCGTTGTTGCCCGGGAAACCCTCTTGGGAGAAGTGTTTAGAACAATAATAGGCCCTGTGCGAAAAGGACGTAGCGATGCTAATCACAGGTAATCGCTCAAACAACGGGCGCTACCCGAGTTGTCACCGAAATTGACATTACAGCCGCAGTGGTGGATTGTACACGGCCCGTCAGGGCAATTTTTATGCACCGCCGATGAAGGAGTTGCTGAAACATCTCACCCGCTCGCTCTTCGAGAGTGTGCGCGACTTGGTGCCGATTATTGGCGTTATCGCCTTTTTCCAGTTGGTGGTGCTGCGCCAGCCGATCCCGAACTTCGCCGAACTGGTGATCGGCACGCTGCTAGTGATAGTCGGCCTGACCCTGTTCGTGCATGGACTAAAGACTGGGCTATTCCCCATCGGCGAGTCCATGGCCCACGATTTCGCCCGCAAGGGCAGCCTGTCCTGGCTGCTGTTGTTCGCCTTTTGCCTCGGCTTCGGCACCACGGTAGCGGAACCAGCGCTGATAGCGGTGGCCGACGAGGCCGCCCAGATCGCCGCCGACGGCGGCATGATAGCGGCGGACGAAGCGGGGATGCGGGAATATGCCGCGGGATTGCGCATCACGGTAGCGGTATCGGTAGGTTTTGCGATCCTGATCGGCGTCCTGCGGATTATCCGCGGCTGGCCGTTGCCGGTGCTGATCGTAGGTGGCTACATCGGCGTCGTAATCATGACCGCTTTCGCCCCCGAGGAGATTATCGGCATCGCCTACGACTCCGGCGGTGTAACCACCTCTACCATTACCGTGCCCTTGGTCACCGCCCTTGGGGTGGGCTTGGCGTCCAGTATCCAGGGGCGCAATCCGATGGTGGACGGCTTCGGCCTGATCGCCTTCGCGTCGCTGACGCCGATGATCTTCGTGATGGGCTACGGGATATTGCTCTGATGCATGCCCTGGTTGAATTTTTCGACACCTTGATCGCGACGCTCCGCGACGTAGCGCCGATTGCGGGCATCATGCTCGGCTTCCAGTTACTGGTGCTGCGGCGCCGGGTGCCCCACCTGGGGCAGGTGTTGATCGGCTTCGTATTCGTGCTCCTGGGACTGGCGTTCTTCCTCGAAGGCCTTAACCTGGCCCTGTTCCCCCTCGGCAAGCTCATGGCGAGCCAACTCACCGCGCCCGAATTCCTGGGGGTGACCGCCGGCGCCCTGCAAACGGTGGACTGGCAAAATTATCTCTGGGTCTACCTATTCGCGGCCGCCATCGGCTTTTCCACTACCATTGCCGAGCCCTCCCTGATCGCGGTGGCGATCAAGGCCAACCAGGTCTCCGGCGGCGCGGTCGGGCTCTGGGGGCTGCGGGTCGCGGTAGCCATCGGCGTGGCCTTCGGCATCGCGCTCGGCACCTACCGCATCATCAGCGGCACGCCTTTGCACTATTACATCATCACCGGCTATGTGATCGTGATCATCCAGACCGCCTTTGCGCCCAAGATGATCATCGCCTTGGCCTACGACTCCGGGGGCGTCACGACGTCCACCGTCACCGTACCCCTGGTGGCCGCCCTGGGTCTGGGGTTGTCGAACAACATTCCGGGACGCGACCCGCTATTGGACGGCTTCGGACTGATCGCCTTCGCCAGCCTGTTCCCCATTATGGCGGTCATGGGCTATGCCCAGCTGAGCGAGTGGTCAGCGCGCAGAAACCACACCAAACCCTCTTCCAGCGAGCAGGAGAGCCAGTAATGCACTTTAAGTTGATTATTGCCTTGGTCGAAGACAGTGAGACCCATGCGGTGCTGGAGGCCGCCCGCAACGCCGGCGCCACTGGCTCCACGGTGATCTCCCAGGCCCGAGGCGAGGGCGTGCACCAGACCAAGACCTTCTTCGGCCTCACCCTGGAGACCCAGCGCGACGTCATCCTGCTGGTGGTCGAAGAACACCTCGCCCGCAGCATTCTCGAGGCAATCGCTGCGGTCGGCGAGTTCGACGACAAGCCGGGCACCGGCATCGCGATCCAGATCGACGTCGAGGACGTGGTCGGAATCAGTCATCAAATTCAAGAACTGTCCGCTGTCGTGGAGGAAGAGCTATGAGCCAGAAGAAGCTGGTGCGCGTGGGCGATGTCATGAAAACCGGGGTCGACATCGTCGACCGGATGGATACGGTGACCAAGGCCCTGGAGGCCATGAGCCACGCCGACAGCAGGTGCCTGATCGTCCAAAAGCGCAACGAAGACGACGAGTACGGCATCGTGATGCTGGCCGACATCGCCCGCGAGGTGATCGCCAAGGACCGCGCCCCCGAGCGGGTCAATATCTACGAGATCATGTCGAAGCCCGTAATATCCGTGCCTTCGGGCATGGACATCCGCTACTGCGCCCGCCTGTTCGCCAACTTCGGCCTGTCCCGGGCCCCGGTCATCGACCACGGCAAGGTAGTCGGCGTAGTCAGCTACAACGACATGGTGCTCAAGGGGCTGCAGGACTAGCCCATGGGTGGGGCGCCCCTGCGGGCGACGGTGGCCGGTTGGCTTCCCGGAGTCCGGCGCTCGCCCTCCCCCAACTGCGACCCGAGGCCGCCGGGTACCGACATCGACCTTTTGGTGCTGCATAATATCAGCCTGCCGCCGGGGGAATTCGGCGGGCGCTGGATCGATGACCTGTTCCACAACCGGCTCGATCCCCAGGCTCACCCGTATTTCCGTGCCATTGCCGGACTGAGGGTGTCGGCCCACCTGCTGATCCGGCGCGATGGCTCGGCCATCCAGTACGTGCCCCTGCAACTGCGAGCCTGGCACGCCGGGGTATCCTGCTTTCGGGGCCGCGAGCGCTGCAACGACTTTTCCATCGGCATCGAGCTGGAGGGAACGGACCAAACCCCCTTTCGCGAACCCCAATACGCCAGCCTCGCCCGGCTGACCCGCGAAGTTATGCACCGATACCCTGCGATCACCCCCGAACGCCTTACCGGCCACAGCGATATCGCCCCCGGGCGCAAGACCGACCCCGGGCCCGCTTTCAACTGGGCTCGATTCCGCCGCGACCTAGGAAGTGTTTCGACATGAACCAAGCGACCACCATCGACTTGTTGCGCCACGGCACCCCGGTGGGGGGGCGCCGGTATCGGGGACAGATCGACGACCCCCTGAGCGAAGAAGGCTGGGCCGAGATGTGGGCGGCGGTGAACGGCGCCCGCCCTTGGCGTCAGATCGTCTGCTCGCCGCTGAGCCGGTGCCGCCAGTTCGCCGAAGCCCTGGGGGACCGATTGGCGCTGCCGGTGGCCGAGGACCCGCGCCTGCGCGAGGTAGGTTTCGGCGATTGGGAAGGTCACAACGCCGACGAGTTGCGCCAGCGCGATCCGCAGCTGATTACCCGCTTCTATTGCGACCCGGTCCGCAACCGGCCGCTCGGGGCCGAACCCCTGGATGTCTTCAGCGCCCGGGTGAACGCCGCCATCGGCGACATCCTGCAGCGCCACCAGGGCCAGCACACCCTGGTGGTGACCCATGCCGGGGTAATCCGCGCCACCCTGACCCATGTCCTGCAAGCCCCGCTCGGAGCCATGTACCGCATGTCGGTGGCCACCGCCTCGATATCCCGTATCCGCAGCGACGGCGAGCGCCCGCCGACCGTCCTGTTCCACGGCCGCACCCGTTTGTGAAGCGGCGCCTGCCTGCGCTGCTGCTGGCATTGCTGGGAGTAGCCCTTCTTGGCAACGCGGCCGAGCCCCCGGCCCGGCGCATCGTCAGTCTGGCTCCCCATGGCGCTGAACTGGTATACGCCGCCGGTGCCGGCCAGTACCTGCTGGCCAGCGTGGCGCACAGCGACTACCCGCCCGCGGCCAGAGAACTCCCCCGAATCGGCGATGCAGCCCGCCTCGACCGGGAGCGCATCCTCGGCCTGCGACCGGACCTGGTAATCGCCTGGCCTCTGGGCAACCGGAGCCAGGACCTGGATTGGCTGCAAGGGCTGGGAATTCCGATCTACCGCAGCGAACCCCAGTCCCTGGAGGCGATCGCCGACGACCTCCAGGCTATCGGTCGCCTGGCCGGCACCGAGACCGACGCCGAGCCCGCGGCCGAGGACCTGCGCCGGCGCCTGAACCAGTTGCGCGCCCGCTACCGCCGAGACCAACCCCTGCCGGTGTTTTACCAACTCTGGCCGCAGCCGCTGATGAGCGTTGACGGCCGGCATTTGATCAGTCGGGTATTGGACTTGTGCGGCGGGCGCAATCTTTTCGAAAGCCTGCCCGCGGGCGCCGCCCAGGTCAGCCGGGAAGCGGTTCTGGCAGCTGATCCCCAGGCGATAGTGGCGACCTACGAATACGGCGAGGCCGGCGACCCCCTGGCCCAATGGCAGCGTTGGCCACACCTGACTGCGGTGCGCGAGGACCGGCTGATTCTGCTTCCCGCCGACCTCATGCACCGGCCTGGCCCACGGCTGCTGGACGGCGCTCAACTGCTGTGCGAGCGCCTGGCCACGATCCCCGACCATGGCCTGCGGTGAACACGGTTACTTGCAACCGCCCCTGCCGCAACGGCAATAGTTGCTAGCGGGCGAGCCCTGATCAGGAGCCGCGAATGGGCGTTTTGAGCAGACCTGAATTGTTGACCCTACGCGCCGTGGTCTGGGGCCTGGCCGGTGCTCTGTTCGGCACCCTGGCCGCCGGGTTGTTCGGCGTCTTGCTGCAACTACAGCTGGCACCCGGCGTCGCGCTGGTGGGGGCTACCGCCGGCGCCGGTGCAGTGACCGCCGCGTTTTACTCAGCTATGCAAGTGGCGCTGATCGGCACCCTGGCAGGCGCCTTGGCCAGCATCGCCACTCTGATACTGTACTCCCACTCCGAGCACTTGCTGCCACTGCTGCTGTATTGCCGGTCTGGCCGGCACTCTGGCCGGAGCCACCTTCAGCGCTTTCACGCCCCAGAATCGACGACCGATGCTCCACGCCCTGAGCGGCCTGACGGCAGGCCTGCTGAGCGGCCTGGTACTGCAGTTATTGCCGCCGCTGCCGCCGGCACTGCTGGCAGGATTGGCGTCCGCCGGTGTCGGAGCCAGCTACCTGTTGCTTACCACCACCCTGTTCTCCAAATGCAGTCGCCTGGTTCCGGCGCGACTGAGCGCAACGCTGGTGGCGGCCCTGATCGCCACCGTGGTGGCGGCCAGCATCTGGCTGATCGGCGGCACCACGGCCGGCACCCTCCCCCCAGACCGCGTAACGGCCATCGGCCAGATCCTGCACGGGCTGCCCTCGGGCTTGCTCGGCGGGGCCGTGGGCGGGGCCCTCACCGGAGCGCTATTGCAGATTCTCGGCGTGGTTTGGCAGGCCGAAACCGATTAGCCGGGATCGGGAAATCCGGATTTAATCGCGCTTTCCTAGCCGCCGAGCAACGAGGACCGGCTCCGACGGCCACGGGACCCTGCCTTGCCCTCGCCGCCCGGGCGGCGGCCCGCAGCATGAGCCCCCCGGTTACCCGCCGAACCCCGATCAGAGGCCGAACGCCCGCCCGACCCGTTGCCCGGCTTTTGCCTGGGACGGGACGGGCCGCCCCGGTTGCCCTCCGCCCGAGCGCCGCCACCGCGGCCATTGCGACCGTTGGGGATCGGCTCCGGGGCGATCGTCGGGTCCGGCTCGTAACCGGGAATCTGTTGCTTCGGGATGCTGCGCTTGAGCACGCGCTCTATGTCGCGCTGCAGCTTGTGCTCATCCACGCAAACCAGCGAGATCGCCCGGCCTTCATTGCCGGCGCGGCCGGTACGGCCGATGCGGTGCACATAGTCCTCGGCCACATTCGGCAGTTCGTAATTGACCACGTGCGGCAGGCGGTCGATATCCAGCCCGCGGGCGGCGATGTCGGTGGCCACCAGCACCCGGATATCGCCCTGCTTGAACTCCTTGCAGTGCCCGGGTGCGCGCACCCTGGCTCTTGTTGCCGTGGATCGCCGCGGCACTGATACCGTCTCGCTCCAACTGCTGGGCCAGGCGGTTGGCGCCGTGCTTGGTGCGGGTGAAGACCAGTACCTGGCGCCAGTCTTGGGAGCCGATCAGGAACGACAGCAGCTCGCGCTTGCGCTCCCGGTCCACCGGGTGGATCACCTGGTCCACCCCCTCGGCGGTGGCGTTCCGCCGCGCCACCTCGATCAGCGCCGGTCGGTCCAGCAGGCCGTCGGCCAGGGTCTTGATCTCATCGGAGAAGGTGGCGGAGAACAGCAGATTCTGACGCTTGGGCGGCAGCAAGGCCAAAATCCGGCGGATGTCGCGGATGAAGCCCATATCGAGCATGCGGTCGGCCTCGTCGAGCACCAGCACCTCGACCCGGGACAGGTCCAGGTTGCCCTGGCCGATGTGGTCGAGCAGGCGCCCCGGGGTGGCCACCAGGATATCCACGCCGCGCCGCAACTGGGCGATCTGGGGATTGATCTTGACCCCGCCGAAGATCACCGCCGAGCGCAGCGGCAGGTACTTGCCATAGGTCTCGACGCTGGCCGCCACCTGGGCAGCCAACTCGCGGGTCGGGGTCAACACCAGGGCCCGCACCGGGCGGCCGGAGGGCTTGGTCGCGTGCAGCCGCTGCAACAGCGGCAGGGTGAAGCCGGCGGTCTTGCCGGTGCCCGTCTGGGCACCGGCCATGACGTCACGTCCTTCGAGAATCACAGGGATCGCCTGGCGCTGCACCGGGGTGGGCGCGGTGTAACCCTGATCGGAAAGCGCGCGCTGGAGTTCGGCCAGCAGGCCGAGGTCACTGAAAGGCATTGGAGTATTGCTCCTGAAAACGGATAGAGCCGGCGCAGCTCGCAGGGCGGCGCGGGCGAAATGGTGTTCGGTTGTTTGGGAATGGAACGCGCCGGGGTGGCGAACTAGGCGGGACCGGGCGCCCAACCGAGGGGCGCCTTTTGATGGAGGCGGAGTATAACAGCATCGCTGCGCAATAGCGAAGGCCTCCGGTAGCCGACACGGCCCGGGGCCGATCGGAGTGGAGACTCAGGGCCGCGGCGTATTGGCGGTCGCCGCCGATTCCAGCTTCAGGCGAAACCCGAAGCCGGCGCTCAGGCGGACCTCCACCAGGCCCTCGGATCTGGGGCCGGTGAGTTCGAACATAAGGGTATTGACGTCGTAGATGTGGGCCCGCACCCCCAACCCGGGAGAGCTGCGGTAGCGAAGGTTGCGGATGACGGCAATCCCCGATTCCGCCGGCACTTCAACCGCGAAGCGCTGGTTGCCCGGCGGCGGGCTAAGGGTCTCGCCGTTAGCCTTGAGGGTCAGGACCGGCGCCCCAGGGTCGCGGGTGCGGAAATGCCAAATCACCCGCCCGCGCGTCTCTCCGCTCCTGTAGTCCACCTCGACACGGTAGCCGGTGTTCCAATCCAGCCGCTGCAGCGGGAAGAGCACGAAGTCCAACGGACCGAGCAGGCCGTTGGGGTCGGACTCGGCGCCCATCAGCCGTATCGGACCAACGGGCGAGTCGTCTTCGGTCCGAAACAGCTCGAAGCGCTCCAGTTCCACCGCCTCGAACCGGGCCGGATTGAAGTGAATCGACGGGGGGTTGCCGGACACCTCGAACTCGGGAAGCGGGTCGGGAGTCTCCTCGGCGAATACCGGAAGCACCCCCCCGGCCCCGTCGGGGGGCCAGACTACCAACCGCGGGTTGGCCTGCCTCACCCCCGCCCTTGCCCGCTCCCAGTGCGCGGCCGGGATCTTGCGCTCGGAGTCGCTGCAGACGCCGTAATAATAACTTCCGGTGTGCGACGCCGGACTCGGGTCCGAGCACAGCTCAGCCTGGGCCCGGTTGGCCATGACGAACACCACGGTGGTGAACTCCTCCCGCGCCAGGGCCAGGCCCAGCCGGTCAACGTGGAAATCCAGAAATCGCAGCCGATGGTAGATACCCGTGAACAGGTTGTCGACCCACTCGCGCGGGCCGGTCGCCGCTCCCAGGGAGGCGTGAATGTTCTCGGTCACCTGGTTGCTACCGAAGCCCGCCCGGAGCGCGCGGGTGCCGGGACTGGCCCCGGTGAATCCAGGTTTGGCGGCCGTCTGCTCGTGGCCCAGTTCCAGGTTGCGGGCCAGGTAAGCGGCGTGGCCGGCTGCGGCCCGGGCCAGGTCCGAGTCCCAGGCAAACGGGTTCATGCCGGCGTCGCGGCGCAATTGGTTGAGGTATTCCAGGGCCGTTGCCCGCTGCTGCATCGGCTCGGCCCGCGCGAGCCAGGGCAGCAACAGCAGGAGCCCGAACGGCAGCAGGGCGCTCAGGCGCGGCGTTCGCACCGGTCCTTGGCGCTGCAGGAACAGCTGCTGCCGCAGCCGCCGCCCTCCTCTTTGGCCGGACCGAACTCGGGATGCCGGCCGGCGAAGTTGCGACTCACCTGCTGCACCAGTATCCAGCCCATCAGCAGCCGCAGCACCAGCGCGCATGGCGATCAGATAATCAAGCCATGACTGCCCCCCAGGCCGGCGAAGCCCATGAAGGCCAGTGACAGCAGGCCCGCCAGCATCAGCGTCATGGCCGCGCCCTGGCTGACCCTGGGCACGTTGGCCAGTTCCAGTCGCTCGCGCAGGCCGGCCATCGAGCACCAGGCCAGGGTGAAGCCGACCCCGGCACCGAGGCTGAAGGCCAGGCATCTGCAGAAAATTGTATTCGCGGAAGGTCTGGAACAGGGCCAGACCGAGGATGGCGCAGTTGGTGGTGATCAGGGGCAGGAAGATGCCCAGCGCGCGGAACAGGGCCGGGCTGAACTTCTTCATCACCATCTCCACCAGCTGCACGGCGGAGGCGATGACCGCGATATAGCAGATCAGGCGCAGGAACTGGATGTCGAGCCTCACCAGCAGCCAATTGATGCCGTAGGCGCAGACGGAGCTGACCAGCATGACGAACATGACCGCCAGGCCCATGTTCCAGGCGGTGTCGACGTCTTGGCCGAGACCCCCAGGAACGGGCAGATGCCGAGAAACAGCGCCAGCACGAAGTTGTTGATGACCGCCGCATTGAGAAAAATAAAGGTGAGGGAATCAGCTTCCATGGACGTGGTGCTCCTTGCTGGTCCATGCGAGCTTGACGCTCGCGCCGCTGCACGCAGCCAATTGAACAGCAACAACCAGCCGCCCAGCACGAAAAAGCCGCCCGGGCGGCAGGATCATCACCACCCAGGGCTGGAAGTTGTCCGCGAACAGCGGTATGCCGAACAGGCTGCCGCTGCCCAGCATCTCCCGCACGCGAGCCCAGGCACAGCAGGGCGAAGGTGAAGCCGGCCCCCATGCCCAGGGCATTGACGATGGCTGCACGGCAACGGCGTTGCTTGGAAGCATAGGCCTCGGCCCGGCCCAGGATCATGCAGTTGACCACGATCAGCTGGATGAAGGCGCCCAGGGCATTGTAGAGATCCAGGCTGATGGCCTGGATAGCGTAGTCGACGATGGTGACGAAGGTGGCGATGATGACGATGTAGGTGGCGATGCGCACCTGCTTGGGGATCAGCTTGCGCAGCAGCGACACCAGGGTGCTGGAGCGACCAGCACAAAGGTGGTGGCCAGTCCCATGGCCAGGGCATTGATCGCCGAGTTGGTCACCGCCAGCACCGGGCACATGCCCAGCAGCATGACGAACACCGGGTTTTCCTCCCACAGCCCGCGGGGGAAGGTGTCCAGGGTGACCTGTTCTTCCTGGTTGGGGAGTTGGGGCATTTTTCCTCTAGTTCCCGTTCGTTAGGGTTGAATCCCGGGCGCCATCTAACGTCGCCGGCCAGGGAATTCCGACACCAAAGCCGCGCCGATCCCCATACCTTCTCGAGCCAGCGCGAAAATGAACCGCTGTTCCAGATCGGGGGCGTCCATTTGCCGTCCAGGCCCAGTTTTGGAAAGCCCCCAGGTCACTGTCGCTGCTCCAGCTCGGGCAAATAGCGCTGAATCAATGGCGCCATGCGCTGGGCGCTCTCGTTCAGTGCTCGGCCCACTGCGTTGGAGGAGATGGTGGCGCCGGAGATCGCGTCGATCTCCCAGGGGTGTTGCTTGGTGCCGGCCTTCACCGTGACGATGGGCTCGGCCAGCGCAGTGCCAACGCTATCGAGCTGTGCGTCCAGGGAATCGAAGTTGGCCAGGAACTCGGGGTCCTTGGCGATCTTGTCCCCCAGGCCCGGGGTCTCCGTCATCTTCAGAATCTTGATGCCGGTGATGCACTGGCAGTAGGGATCATAACCGTAGAGCAGTTTGATCACGTCCTGGTAGCCCTGAGCGGCGCCCTCCAGCGCGATTCCGCGCAGCTTGCCGTCCACATCGTAGGCGGCATAGACGGCCTCGCCCTCGCCTTCGCCGGCCAGACCCTTGGGGGCCGATGCGGAAATCCTTGCGGCTGACCGCGCCCGGCACCACTTGGAACACCGCCTTCTCGATCGCGATGCGCTGGTTTTCGGCGATGATGGGCAGGGTGAACTGGTAAACCAGGACCACCAGAAAACCGGAGATGGCGGCCACCAGCCCCAAGGTACGAAGCATTGCCCCACTCGGAGTCGGGGGCAACAGCGGCGGCTGTTGGGCCTGGGTATCGACGGACTCGCTCATGGCTCCTTCCCTACCCGCCTCGGGGCCCCATAGGGCTTGGGCTGAGTCACCGACCCGATCAACGGCGAGATGGCGTTGCCCAGCAGAATGGCGTACATCACGCCCTCGGTGAGCCCGCCGAACAGACGGATGATCACGGTCAACGCGCCGATGAAGCCGGCATACAACCAAACCCCGAGCGGCGTCACCGGAGAGGCCACCATGTCGCTGGCCATGAACACCGCACCCAGCATCAACCCCCCGGAAAGCAGAACGAAAAGCGGGTCCGGATAGCGCACCGGGTCCAGCAGCCAGAACGGAAGGGCCGTGAGCGCGGCGGCCAGCAGCACCCCCACCGGGATGCGCCAGTCCATCATGCGGCGTGCCGCCAGATAGATTCCGCCAAGCAGGATGATCAGGGCCGAGGTCTCCCCGGCCGAGCCGGCGATGCTGCCGGTGAACAGGTCGCCGGCGGGGGTGGCAATCTGCTGGAACTTCTGCAGCGCCAGGGGCGTGGCGCCGCTGAAGGCGTCGGTGGCCACCGCCCGTACCCAGGAACCCAGCTCCGGCGGCTGCAGGAACGGCAACGTAAGGGTGGTGGGAATGAACTCGCTGAAGCGCCCGGCAGCGAAGGCTGGGGTCCAGGTGGTTATCGCCACCGGGAAGGCCGCCTGCACGAAAGCGCGGCCCACCAGGGCCGGGTTCATAACGTTAAAACCCAGGCCGCCGAACAGGGACTTGCCCAGCCCGACCCCGACGAAGCCGGCTACCGCCGCCATCCACAGAGGAAAACCCGGCGGCAGGGTGAGCGCCAGCAGGATGCCGGTGATGGCAACGCTGCCGTCGCCCAGACTGCTGGGGCGTCCGCCGAGGCGGCAGAACAGGTGTTCGGTGAGCAGGCAACTCAGGGTCGTGATCAGGATCAGGGCCAGCACGCTGATGCCGAAGGCGTAGACGGCGAAGGCGCACACCGGCAGCAGGGCGTAGACCACGTTGCGCATGATCTGGTCCACGCTGATACGCTGCTTGAGGTGGGGCGAGGTGCGCAGTTCCACCCTCAGGTCGGTGTCTCGAACGCTCATGCGGCCTGCTCCCGGTTGATGGCCTTGGCGATGCGGAAATACTGCACCAGGGGGATATTGGACGGGCAGACGTAGCTGCAACAGCCGCACTCGAAGCAGTCGGACAGGTGAAACTCCTCGGCCATGGTCCGGTACTGGCGCTTGGCCGCCAGCAGCCCCAGGGTGGAGGGGTTGAGGTGCATCGGGCAGGCCTCGACGCAGCGGGCGCAGCGGATGCAGGGGTAAACCGGTCGGGGATCGAGATCGCCGTCCGCCTGCTCAGCCCCCATTACCACCAGACCGGACATGGCCTTGGTCACTGGAACGTCGAGGGAGGATACCGCCATGCCCATCATCGGACCGCCCAAGATCACCTCGCGCCGCCCCGGTTTGACCCCCGCCTGTTCCAGCAGAAAGCGCACCGGGGTGCCCACCGGGGCAAGGTAGTTGCCCGGGCGCTCCACGCCCGGACCGCTGACCGTCAGCACCCGCTCGATATGGCCCCGGCCCCGAGGCAGCAGCTGCCCGAGTTGGGCCAGCGAGCCGACATTGAACACCACCACCCCGACTTCCATCGGCAGGCCTCCGGTGGGGACCTGGCGGTGCAGCAGGGACTCGATGAGCATCTTTTCCGCGCCCTGGGGGTATTTGGTCTGCACCGCGTGGGCGCTTATGCCGCGGTTGCGTTCGGCGTCCTGGCCGATCAAGGCCTGCAGCGCCCGAACCGCGTCCAGCTTGTTGTCTTCGACCCCGATCATGGCCCGCCCGACCCCGAGGCCGCGCATAATGATCCGCGCCCCGGCCAGCACGTCGGCGGTCTGCTCCAGCATGATGCGGTGGTCGCAGGTAAGATACGGCTCGCACTCGCAACCGTTCACCACCAGGGTATCCACCGACTTGCCCTCGGGCAGCTTGAGCTTGACGTGGCTGGGAAAGGCCGCCCCGCCTTGCCCCACCATGCCACAGTCCTGTACCGCCTGGATGATTTCCGCCGGGCTCAGCCGCTCCCAATCTCGCGGCGTTTCGTAGAGTACCTCCTGGCTGTCGCCCTGGTAAACATCTATGACGATGGCCTCGGTCTTGGGCCCGGCGGCGGTAGGCCGCAGCTCAATCGCCTTCACCAACCCGGTGGCCGGCGCATGCATGGGCACCGAAACCAGCCCCTGGGCGGCGGCGATGGGCTGACCCCGCACCACCTCCTGGCCCTTGCGCACCAGCGGCTTGGCCGGGGCGCCGATGTGCTGGGCCAGGGGGATCGTCAGCTCAGGGGCGAACGCCAGGCGCCGAATCGGAAGCTTGGCGGTGACCTCCTTGTGCTCCAGGGGGTGCACGCCGTGGTCGAAGGTCTTGCGTCGGAAGAGATGGGTTAGCCACATGTTTTTCGGTACGGCATCGAATACTCGGGTTGGCAGCGATCAATAAACCGGAACTGCGCCGAATGCCGAAGGCGAAACTCGCCGCGAACCGCATGGTTCCGGACCCCGTGCCCGCTTGGTCGCGACCAAGTCACAGTGAGAGCGTCGATCCTCATCGGAGGAAAGATAGCGCAGTCTCAGCGCCCAGGCCACAAGGCCCGCCACGCCGACGCTACAGGGGATGCTATATTGTACAACGGCACCGCGAACCTCGCTGGCCGCTCGGGCGCAATCCAGGTGCCGCGGAAGCGCAAGGATACCCCCAAATCGCCCCGCAATGTGTTACAGATTCGAGGCGCGCCAGCGAGAGCCGGCTAGGACGGCAGCGCCCGCGACCTGGGGCCGCGACCTAGCTGGGCCAGTCGCTTCGGTAAGCCTTCCGGCAATCCAGCCCCTTGCAGGCGGTCGTCAGGCCGCTCCGCGCAATCGCTGCGGCTTACCGCGCTGCTCCGGCCGTTTGCCCGGCAGCCTTCGCAACAGCAACGAATCGGCCTGCATCTGAGTGGGTAGGGCGATCCCCATCAACTGCAACAGGGTTGGGGCGACATTGGCCAAACCGCCGGCGCAGGACAGCTGCCAGTTGTCCTGATCCATCACCAGGCAGGGCACAGGATAGGTGGTGTGCTGGGTATGGGGCTCGCCCGTGAAGGGGTCCACCAGTTCCTCGCAGTTGCCGTGATCGGCGGTCAGCAGCACCGAGTAACCTGCGTTTTCCGCTGCTTCAAGCACCCGCGCCCCCTCCCGATCCAGGGTCTCCACCGCCTCCAACACCGCATGGCGCTTGGCGGTGTGGCCAACCATGTCGCCATTGGCGAAATTCACCACGATCAGGGCATAGCGGCCCTTACTGATGGCGCCCACCACCGCATCCGCCACCTCCTTGGCGCTCATGGATGGTTTCTGGTCGTAGGTGGCGACGCTAGGGGACTGGATCAGAAGCTGGTTTTCGCCGCTGTACGGCGCCGCCCGGCCACCGTTGAAAAAATAGGTTACATGGGCGTACTTTTCGGTCTCGGCACAATGAAACTGGGCCAGTCCCAACGTGCTCACCAGCTGACCGATGGTAGTGGCCGGCTGTTCGGGTTCGAAGGCGAAGGGCAGCTGCAAGCTGCGGTCAAAGGGCATCATGCAGGTGACCGCGGCGAGCGGCGCGGTTCCCCGGTCGAAGCCGACGAACCCCGGGTCCCCCAAGGCCGCGACCAGCTGGCGCGGGCGGTCCTTGCGGAAGTTGAAGAAGACCACCGGGTCGTCCCGCTCGATGGCGCTGAACTCCGGCAACAACCTGGGACGCAGGAATTCGTCGCTCTCGCCCGAAGCATAGGCATCGCGAATCGCCGCTTCCGCACCCTCGACCCGCTTGCCCTTACCCAGCACCAGAGCCCGCCAGGCCAACTCGGTGCGCTCCCAGCGCCGGTCCCGGTCCATGGCGTAGTAACGCCCGGTGATGCTGGCAAGGGCGCCGCCGCAACGATGCAGTTCTGCCTCGACCGCGGGCAGGTAGTTGCGTGCCGACTGGGGCGGGGTGTCGCGCCCATCGGTGAACATATGCAGCAATGGACGCGCCCCGCGGTCCCGGGCCAGGCGCAGCAGCGCCACCAGATGGCCCAGGTGACTGTGCACGCCGCCATCTGACACCAGTCCCAGCAGATGCAGCGGCCGGGCGTTCGCGGCGGCCCGGTCGGCGGCCGCCAGCAGGGCCGGATTGGCGAAGAACTCGCCGTTCGAGATCGCGTCGTTGATGCGTACCATGTCCTGCCGAATGATCGTTCCCGCCCCCAACGTCAGATGCCCGACCTCTGAATTGCCCATCTGTCCGTCTGGCAAGCCGACGGCCTGCCCCGACGCGCTCAGCGTGGTGTGAGGATAGCGACTGAAGTAGGCATCCAGATTCGGCGTGGCCGCCTCTGCAACCCCGTTGTTGCGCTTGCTGGGATTGATGCCGAAGCCGTCGAGTATGACCAACACAACAGGTCGGCGCGGTACTCCAGAGACATTTGGCATGGGGAAACTCCCTAGTTGGCGGCACAATGAGCGAAACCGAGTCAGAATTTTCATTACAACAAACATGCCAGGCTCTGGGCGTCGCGGAAAGGCGAGCGCAACGGGCCGAACTCCCGTCACGAGTGGAGCGGTGAGCCGCAGTCGGAAAAGATAGCCTGCTCGGTATTGGTGCAGTCGCCGCTGAATGCACCAATAGAGCCGTTCTCTGCGCCGAGGGAATTTGCAGGGCGTAGCGACCCACGCAGTCAGTGCTGCCTTGACAGGTATGACTGCAATGGGGTCAGCCCGGATATTTCACCAGGTATCGCGTCCCTGGCGCAGGGCCTGTGCGGCTGGGTGCCGCTCTGGAGCGAAATCGGTAGCCTTAGCTACCGGTGAGTGAAGAGCAAGCCCGGGCGTGCAGAATCCAGCCAGGGGTACGATAGCCAGGCGGTGCTATACCGGGTGTTTCGCTGCAGACGCCTGCGCAGTCCTGTCCAAGGTCTCGAATTTCCAGTGGCTTATGCGCAGCCGCTTAGCGGTCTGGTGAAATATCCGAGTTAGGGAGACGCTCGTCAAGAGCGTTTCCCGGGCGAGACGGGTTGCCTCAAAATATTCGATCGGCCCAGGCGATGGAACACAAGAGTTCTCGGAAACCGAGTTTTATTCCCAGAGCGCCAGAATCGTCGCCATAGCGCGGGTGAATTCATCGAAAGAGTGCGGTTTCACAATGTAGTCGTCGACATCGTATTCGAATGCGGCGGCCCGGTCCTTCGGCTCGTTGGAAGAAGTCAGGACAATGATGCGCATGTCTTTTAATTCCGGGTCTTTGCGCAACTCACGCAGAAACTCGATTCCGCCCATCTTCGGGAGGTTGAGATCCAGCAGGATCAGCCCGGGGGGTGGCGATAGCTTTGCATACCCACCCTCGCCCCGCAGTAGGTTGAGCGCTTCCAGGCCAGTTCGGGCAACCTGCAGTTCATTTCCGATCTCGTTTTTGCGCAGGGCACGCTGGACGGTCATGATGTCGACTCTGTCGTCTTCGACGAGCAGGATTGTCTCCTCGGGGTTCAGCATAGCTCACTCTCTCCGGTCTCTATCGGGCGGACATCCTGTTCTTGTTTTCGCCTGTTGTATCAGGACGATGCTTCGTTTGGCCAGGTGAAGAGAAAACACGAACCCTCGCCGAGGGTCGACTTCAGTCTTATCGTCCCGCCATGCTCTTCTACAATCTTCTTTACCAGCGCCAGACCGATACCAGTGCTGGTCTCATAGTCGCTGGACCCTAGGGTCTGGAACATCATGAACACCTTTCCGTGGTATTCGGGCGCTATCCCCGGCCCGTTGTCGCAAACGGAGAATTCGCAGACATCTCCGTTACTCTCGCCGGTTATCCAGATTCGCCCCTTGGCGCCGCCATGGTGTTTGAGGCCATTGCTGATCAGGTTGGCAAATACCTGTCCGAGCTGCAATCGGTCGGCGTTCAGGGTCGGCATTTCACCCTGAATCTTTATCTTGAACTCTTTTGGGGGAGAGAGCGAATCGATGATCTCCTTGACCAGTTCTCGGGTGTCGACATGACTCTTGGTGTCGCTGGTCCTCCCGACCCGGGAATACTCCAGCAGTCCCTCGATCAGGTTGTGCATCCGGCGCACCCGGTCGCGCAGCAGCGCCAGTTGCTCTTTCGACGATTCATCCAGTTTGTCCGCGAGATCCTCTTCGATCCATCCGGCGAGATTACTCACCGCTCGCAGAGGGGCCTTAAGGTCGTGGGACGTCACATAGGCAAATTGTTCGAGATACTGGGCCCGCCGGTCCGCCTCGGCCGTGCGGCTTCTGATATGATGCTCCAAGGTCTCGTTCAGACTCTGCAGTTCCTGCTCGGCCGACTTGCGTTCGGTCACCTCCCGATTCAACGCCTGCACGGTCTGCCACAGCTGAGACGTTCTCAATTCGACTTCCCGCTGTACCTGTCTTGCTCGCCCTATCAGGGTAGTCAAGTAGACAGT
Organism: uncultured Gammaproteobacteria bacterium; assembly: GCA_963753615.1. GTDB lineage: Bacteria > Pseudomonadota > Gammaproteobacteria > Chromatiales > Chromatiaceae > CAVWCW01. Next base: position 78,739 of record CAVWCW010000019.1, on the reverse strand, counting down.
GAGCAATACCGTGAAGGCGATACCTCCGGCGAGGATGATCCAGCTATACCAGACATCGGTCTCGAATTTTCCGGGAGCCGAAGTGCATACCACCTCCCATTGCCGGTTGCCGACCGATATCCGTTCGCTGTAAGCCAACTCCGAGGGTTCAAAAGCGAGCGCGACATTCTCTCGCAAGCGGGAGCGGTGACTATAAAGAAGCTGCCGCCGATCCGCTCCGTCTTCAACCTGGTAGAAGCGGATATCGACGCCTGCAGACCTCAGGGTCTTAAGGGAATTCTCGATGATATCGCCGACATAGAAGATGCCGATGGAAAATCCCCTGGTACTGGCGGGCAGTTGAGGTCCAAACTCCTCGAGGGTTTCGTCGTCATCATAGACCGGAACCACCACGATGACTTGTTCCTTCTCACCGGTGTCATCGATGATGGACGCACCCGGAGAAACCTGCATGACCCGAGCGAGTTCCGCTTCCCTCAACAGGGGTGATACGATCGGGTCGACGCCCATATCGAGGCCCAGTCGCTCTTTATTGGCCTTGTAGGGTTGGACGTATAGGACGGGATAGTAGACTGGGCGATCGTCGCTCTCTACCGCTTCGCCTCCGGCTCCGATCTCGGTAATATCGAACGGAGGGAAGCTTTGGCGAACCTCTTCCATGAAGGTGGGCAGGTTCTCGAGCAACACCACGGAAACCCACTCAAGAACCTTGATTTCCGGGTCATTTTTCAATGCCGGGCCAACAAACTTCCGGAACTCTCGGCGCCCCACGGTAGCCGAGGCCTCGAAAAAACTAGCGACGTCCTCGACTCTCCTGAACGAATTCTGCAGCCCGCGCTGAGCGACGAGTATTCGGTCCTGAGATGCCTCGCGGAATTCGATTTCGACTTGGCTCTTCTTCCAGTTGAAGGAGAGAACCGATGCGGCAATCGTTATGGCGACACCCAGCGCGGCGACCAGTGCGGCGGGAAAGTAGGCCCACAAAACGGTCGCCGAACCCTGGACTTTTCCCTTGGCCTGCCGATCGGCAAACCATTCCAGGTATTTCTCGGTCACGCCCCGTTTCATATCAGTGGGTGGCCGGGAAGTATTGCCTGGTTGCGCTGCTGGTTTGCATCAGGAGTGCGTGCAGGGCCTCTGCGATTGCCCCGCCGCGGATCAGCGGGACCTCAAGCTCTGGTGCCGCTGCGCACAGCGAAGTCACGCCCGCGGGTGTGGGCGGGGGTATGCTTGATCGGCTTAAGAACCGAGAACACACGGCACCCCAAGTTTTGCACAAGGACCGAGTTCACACAACAAGCAGGGCCGGCGTCACCCCGGCGGGGCGGGCCCTGAGGCCCGCAATCAGGCTATTTCCGGAGGTCCGCCGGCTACTGGTACTTCTCCGCCCGCTTCACCAATTTGTCCAGTCCCGGTTCGCCCTGGTTCCAGGGAGTACCCGGATGGATGCAGCCGGAGGTGCATTTTTCCGCCGCCTTGACGATGTCCTTGTAGGGACCGCCCTTGGGATCGACGATTACCGCCTTTTTGTCGTCGTTGTAGGCGAAGATCTTGGGGTTGAGGTTGGTGCATTCGTCACAGGCGCTGCACTCGGGGGTTTCGATCCATACCGGTTCGTAATCCCCGCTTGCCGCAGCGTCCGAGGCGCCGCCGGCCCCAGCACCCGCGCCCAGGTTCGGCAGGTCGCTCAGCGCTCCGAGTTGGCCGCCGCTGGCCATGGCCAGCAGGCTGGCGGTGAGCTTTTGCGCCATCTCGGCCTTGGTGCGGCTGACCAGGGCGTCGACGTCCACCACCTTGTACTGGCCGGCCAGGGATTTGAGCTGGCGCCAATAGCGGCGGCGCTCTTCCGTGGAGCGCACCAGTTCTTCGGACACCATCACCCGCATCAGCCGGTCCTTGGCGTCGACACCCCAGATGTATGGATAGCGGCCCTCGCGCTCGTCCGGGTCGAAGTCGACGAACTCTGCCAGAGGCACCATGTCGTCGTTCCAGGTCTCGGGCGGGGCCTTGCGGAAGTGCTTGCGGAACCGGCCTTCGGTGACGGCAAAGTCGACGAAGGTCATGGGCACTTCGAGTTCCTTTTCCTGGTCCTCTTCCCGGTACTTCAGCCGGTAGCTGGGCCAGTCGTCGTCCAGCGCCGGGTTGCCTTCGATATCGATGCATTCCTGCAGGGTCTCGCCGGCGTCCGGGTCGAAGCGGAACAGGGGATAGGCCCGGGATTCCACCGCCAGCTTGCTTTGCAGGGCGGAGGCGTGGTCTGCGATGCCGTGCTCGGGCTGGCAGGCAGAGTAGATGTTGAACAGGGCCGGGCGGCGACTGTTGAGCCCGGCGATATAGCCCTCCAGCAGGTGGGTGACGTTAGAGGTGCTGCCCTGCATGACGTACGCGCCGCGGTGGGCGATGCCGATCAGGCCCATCTCCTTGCGGATCTCTTCCTTGCCCTTCCAGGCCTTGCCGTAGGGGGCCATGTCGGAGACCTGGCCGATGAAGCCGGAGGTGCAGGCCTGGCCGCCGGTGTTGGAGTAAACCTGGGTGTCGAGCACCATGATTTTGACCGGGATGCCCGACATCAGGGCCCGCGACAGGTTCTGGAAGCCGATGTCGTACATGGCCCCGTCGCCGCCCACCGCCACCACCGGCGGGCACAACAACCATTCGTCGTCGCTGAACTTCTTCCAGTCGAAGTAGGTGAAGAACTCGTCGTGTTCACCCGGCTTGTAGTTCCCCGCCAGCTCCAACTCCGCTTGGCGGACGGCCTTAAAGCCCTCCGCCATCTTGGCCATATGGCCCTGGAACACCCCCAAGGCAATGGACGGGGAATCCTGGAACAGATGGTTGGCCCAGGGGAAGGGATAGGGATTGTAGGGAAAGGTGGAGCCCCATACCGAGCTGCAGCCGGTGGCGTTGATGAAGCCCATATTGGCCCGGCCCTGATTGGTCTGGCCCTCTGTGTATTGCCAGCGCAGGTGGCGCAGCTTTTCCAGTAGCTGGGTGACCCAGCGCAACCATTCAGGATCCACCGGTTGGGCCTTGTGCTCCGGATCCAGGCTCGCGGACAGCTCGCTGAGGCTGAGATCGCTGTCGCGGTGGCTGTCCAGGGCCTGGCTCAGGCCGGCGGTGTTGCTCAGATCCATGCTCTCGGCCAACCTGAGTCGGACATGGCCCTCCAGATCATTGATCAAACCGTCCAGGCGCGCCACTTGGCGCCTGATCCGCGGCTGCATCAAAGCGGTGACGGTGGCGGTGAACAGGTGGATCACGGTCTTTTCGCCACAGCCCATGCAGGAGCCGTCGCCACTCACCATCGATTCATAGTTGCCCTTGTCCAGCAGCAGGGTCTCCAGCGCACCGATGCCCTCTTCCAGGTCGTCGATGCGGATGAAGTCGGGCTGGGTGGTCGGCAGATCGAGCCAGAAGGCCCACTTGCGGCGCAGCTCGGCGATGGTCTCCGGGGTCTGGGGTTCGGAGACCAGGGCGGCATCGCCGCAGACCTCGACGCACTCCATACAGCCCTTGCAGGTGTAGGGGTTGATGGTGATTGAGAACAGGCCGCCGCTTCCCTTAGTCTTCTTCTCCCGGTTCTTGTAATAAGGCTTGGTAATGGCGAACTGGAAATCGCCAATGGTCTCCATCAGCCAGCCGAACTCCTGCTCCAGTCCAGCCTTGGCATCGCCTTCGAGCTCGGACTCGGCCAGGGTTTCCAACACCGCCTGGTCCAGCAGCTTGGAGACCTCGGCGACCTCCCCCACCGGTTCGATCAGGGCGCGCAGCCGTTTCTCCACCTTGCGGGTCTCGCGCCGCAGGTGCTGGGTGGGCCGCCCCTCGCGCTCGATGCGCTGGATCGCGCTCTCGAACACCTCGCCGAAGCTGTTGACCAGTCCGGGAATAGCGCTATCCGGGCAGACGCTGAAGCAGTCGCCGCAGGCGGTGCAGTTCTCCGGGATGTACTTGGGATAGTTGAAGCGCACCTGGGTCATGTCGCGAAACACCCCGGTCGAGGCGGGGATCAGGGACAGGCCCATGTAGGGGTCGACCAGATTGTCCTCGCCGTGGCCGCTGGCGTAGAAATAGCCGGTCTGCTCCCAGAAGCGGTGCACGTCGGAGATGTGGCCATCGCCCTCCGGCAACTGTTTGAGCATAACCGGCATGCGGGCGCCGGCGCGCACCGCCTCGGCGCCGCTGGCCAGTTGCAAGGGTTTTTCGGTGACCTCCTGGATCTCGTCGAAGCCGCGCCGCACCACCCGCAGGTTGTCCTGGATCACCCGCTCGCCTTTGCCGCCGAACTTATGGCGCAACTGCACCTCGATGGCGTCGAACAGGCCCTGCTCGTCGAGCCCGGCCCGTTCCATTAGCGGCGAGGCGGCAAAGAAGGAACCTTGGAACGCGTTGCCCTGCATGCGGAACTGCAGTTCCGGGTCGGTGGCCTCTTCGCGAGCGATGCGAAAGCCGTCGACGAAGAAGACCCGGATCTCATGTTCGACGACAAACTTGCGCGCCGCATAAGGGAAGGTCGCCCAGACCGCAGCCGGATCGTCGAGGCTGGACTGAATGACGAACACCCCGCCCCGGTCGAGCCCGTGCAACGGGTTGGAGTGTCCGAACACATTGGGGTCGGGGGACATAACCACGTCTACATAGTGGTATTCGCTGTTGAGGCGGATCGGTTCCGGCGCCGCCGACAAGTAATAGGTGGTCGGCTGGCCCTTCTTCTCCGATCCGTACTTGGGGTTGGCCTTGATGTCGTAGCCCAACAGCTCGAACAAGGTCATGGCCAGGTTCTTGCCCGTAGTGACCATGCCCCAGCCCCCTACCGAGTGCATGCGCAAGGTGATCGAGCCCTTGGGCATCAGGTTCGGGTTCTCGCTGCCGCGCAGGGCCAGTTCCTTGATACTAGGATAATCCTCTACCAACTGCTGTTGGTGCAGCTCGTCCTTGGGCGTGATCGGATCGCGCACGAAGTCCACCGAGAGGTAATAGAACTTGCGGTGCGGGCCGCCGGGCAGCATGTTTTCGAACGCCGCGATCAGCCCCTCAGGCTGCAGGTCGCGGCTGCCAAGGCCATAGCAACCGGAGTACAGGTTCGGCATGTCGCCGGCTTGGTAACGCTCGTAGCCCGGATAGGGCAATTCTTCGCGGCCCCGGACCTGGCCGTTCTCCTGGCACTTGGCCAGAGCGGCGCGGGTCTCGCGGATCAGCGGCAGGTCCTCGGCCAGCGGCTGGTCGGTGCGCTCCAGCACCGCGACGCCTTTCTTGCCCTTGAGCAAGGGCCCCAGCAGATCGCCGGGGAAGGGCCGGAACAGGGTCAGATTGACCACACCGACCTTCAGGTTTCGGGTGCGCCGCAGGTAGTCCGCCACCGCCTCGGCCTGCACGATCATCGAGCCCTGGCCCAGGATCAGGTAGTCCGCGTCTTCCACCAGATGCCCGCTGACGCGCCGGTAGCGGCGGCCCGTTAGCTGGTAATACTCCTCCATGCACTGCTCGGTGAGGTCTCGGATGTGGTCGAAGAAATAGGGCCGCTGGGCCGCCACCGACTGCATGTAGGCATCCTGATTCTGCACCGGGCCGGCGAGCGCTGGATTGTCCACGTCCCAGACCTCGGGCACGCGCCGGCGCTTGGGCCCGTAGACCATGCGCTGGGCCGGGGTCGGGCTATCGATAATGTCGTCGGGACGGCCCAGATATTCGGCGATCAGCTCCCGCTCGGGCACCTGCAGGGGCTCGATCAGGTGGGTGGTCAGGAAGCCATCCTGGGCCGCCACTGCCGGGGTCAGCGACAGCTCGGCCACCTTGCGGGAGATCAGGTTCAGATCCGCCGCTTCCTGGGCGCTGTTGGCCATCAACTGGATAAACCCGGTGTCGTCCACGCAATGGTAGTCGTCGTGGCCGCAGTGCACGTTGAGGCTGGACTTGGTGATCGCCCGGCAGCCCATGTTGAGCACATAGGGCAGGCGCTTGCCGACCGCTGCGTACAGGGACTCGTGCATAAAGGCAATGCCCTGGGCGGACGAGAAATTGACCGCCCGCAGCCCGGACATGGACATGCCGGCGGTGACCGCTGCCGCCGCGTGCTCGGATTCCGGCTCGACGAAGATCAAAGGCCGACCCGCCACATTGACATGGCCCTTGGCGGTCTCCTCGGCCCAGTACTCGCCCATCTGGGTCGAAGGGGTGATCGGATAGGCCCCGGCGGCATCGGATGCCTCGCGCTCGCACATTATGACAGCGGTATTGCCGTCCATAGCCATGCGTACGCCCGGGTACTTGAACTCTTTTTGCGGTTTCTTTCCGATCATTGACCTTCTCTCGACTATTGGTCTGGGTTCGTCATCAGGTTACGGGACTGCGCAGATCGGGGTGCGGCGCCAAACACAATGCACCAGATCCAGCGGCTCGCCGATCATTGGGCGCCGCTGCAGTCACCCCAATCTAAGGGTCTGAAATATACTTGGTATGCAAATATCCGGCCTAGCCCTGGCGCTAACCCAACGGCAATGGTGCACGCCGCACCACCCGCCTGGCATCGCGCCCCTTGAGCGCCCCATGCCGATCGTCCAGCCAGACAATGGCTCCGGTAGGACAGCGTTCGATGGCCACCCGGGAGGCCAAGCCATTCTTGCGATAATCCACCACCGCCAGGCTGTCGCGGATCTCGATCAGCCCTTCCGGCGCATCTTGGGCGCAACGCCCGCAGGCGGTGCACACCACCTGACAGTCGGCCTCGGCCTGATCGCCCTCCTCCTGATTCTTGCACGCCACCCACAGCCGGTGGCTGACCTCGTGGATGGAAAACAGCCGTTTCGGACAGACCTCGACACAATCGCCGCAGGCAGTGCAGGCGGACACATCCACCCGGGGCAGCCCCTGGGCACTCATCTGGATGGCGTTGAAGCCGCACACCACCTCGCAGTCCCCCAAGCCCAGGCAACCCCAGGTGCAACCCTTGCCGCCACCCGACACCAGGGCCGCAGCGCGGCAGGTCTTGAGCCCCTGATACTCGGCTCGGCTGCGAGCGACGTGAGTGCCGCCGGCACAGGCCAGGCGTGCCACCCGCTTCTCGCGCTTGCCGAGGGACACGCCCAGGAAATCGGCAATCAGTTGATTCATACCCTTGGCATTGGCCGTACACTGACCCGGCTCCACCTCGCCGGCCACCAACTTTTCGGCGAACTGGCGGCAGCCGGCTGTGCCGCAGGCGCCGCAGTTGGCGTGGGGCAGCAGGTCTTCCACCTGGTCTATGCGCGGATCCTCGAACACCGCCAAGCGCTTATTGGCGAGCACCAAGATGGCGGCCAGAGTCAGTCCCAACGTAGCCATGAAGGCGGCGGCAAGGGCAATGCTGATAATCGGGGTCATGGGCGGGCAGTCGCAGCGGGATCCAGGGCCCTCAACAGGGTAAAACTAACCGATGTATTTGACACTTCAATCGTTTCAATCCTAAATATTGAGAACATCGATAGCCCGAGGATCGCGCTTGGCCACCTCTCAAGTTTACTACAAACAAAACCGCCTCAAGCAACTTCGGGCCTTCTGTCGCGCCGCCGAACTCGGTAGCATCAGCCTGGCGGCGGATTCCCTGTTTCTCAGTCAGCCGACGGTGTCGCTGCAGATCCAGGCCCTGGAGCGGGAACTCGAGATCACTCTGTTCGAACGCAAGGGACCCAGCATCCGCCTCACTCCGGAGGGCGCAACCCTTTACGAACTGGCCCTGCCCCTGGTGGAGGGCATCGACAACCTTCACCAGAGCTTCTCCGCCCAGTTCGGCCGCCTGGAGTCCGGGGAACTCAATATCGCCGCCGGCGAGTCCACGATCCTTTATATCCTGCCCGAGCCGCTGAAGCGTTTCGCAGAGTCCTACCCCGGCATTCGCCTCAAACTACACAATGTCACCGGTCGAGACGGCTTGGCCATGCTGCGGGCCAACGAGGTGGACCTGGCGGTGGGCTCGTTCCTGGAGGTCCCGGCGGATATCGACTACCACCCTTTCGTCACCTACGATCCTACACTGATCACGCCGCTGGACCACCCTCTCGCCAGGCGCGAAAGAGTGCGACTGGAGGACATCAGCCCCTTCGGCCTGATCCTTCCCCCGCGCCACCTCAGCACCTGGCGCATCGTCGACCTTGGATTCCGTCAGCACAACCTGGAATACCAGGTGGCCCTCGAAGCCGGCGGCTGGGAAGTGATCAAGAAGTATGTCGAACTCGGCCTGGGCATTTCCATTGTCACCGACGTCTGCCTCACCGGCCGCGAGCGCCTGGGACGCATCCCCCTGAGCGACTATTTCCCCCGCCGCAGCTACGGCACCGTGGTACGCCGGGGAAAATTCCTGTCACCTCAGGCGAAGCGATTCATCGAATTGATAGACCCGAGATTTCTCGAGACGCCACATCCCGGCTCCTCGCGTAATCTACCGAAAGCGGATTAAGCTCAGGTTACAACGCAGCGTACCTGATCGGCCCGCAGCTCTAAACATAAAGACTCGATAGGCTCGATCTGGTTCCTGGGCGAAACTCCCCGCTAACGCTCCTCCCGGATGCACGGGCGCAGAGCGGCCCGATCGCCCTCCACCCCGCGCGCAGAAGCTATCGCCTGAGCCTTCGTTCCAGCGGGCGAAGGGGGCCTCTGGCGTGGCGACTCGGCAGGATTCTCCTGAGCTGCCACAATTGCTGGTAGAGGTTGCCGCTGGCACTCAGAAGCCTTGATCTGGAGCCCCCCGAACGACGAAAGCCGATCAACCTCGGCGCGGTCAGAATCGCCGCCGGCGTCCGGCCGCTACCGCTTGGTCTCGGCCCTGTTCTTGCGCCTGCTGGCTCTGATCTACCTCGCCGCCTTCGTCTCTCTGGGGCTGCAAATCAGCGGTCTGGCGGGCCCCGGGGGGATTCTTCCGCTCGAGCAACACCTGGAGTTCGTGGAGCAGCGTTTCGGCTGGCAGGGCTACACTTTGCTGCCGACCCTGTTCTGGCTCGACGCCGGCGACCTGGCGCTGCAGGGGACGGCACTCGCCGGTTGCGCCTTCGCCCTGCTTCTCTTGTTCAACCGGCTGGCACGCAGTTCCCTGGTAATGCTGTTCCTGCTCTATCTGTCGCTGGTGCAGGCCGGGCAGACCTTCACCAACTTTCAGTGGGATTACCTGCTGCTGGAAGCCGGCTTCCTGGCCATCCTGCTGCCCACCGGATCGCCACTGGCGGTCTGGCTGTTTCGCTGGCTATTGTTCCGGCTGCGCTTTCTCTCCGGGGCTGCCAAGCTCGTCAGCGGCGACCCCAGCTGGGCCGGTTTCACGGCGCTGCACTACTACTTCGAGACCCAACCCCTGCCCCACGCCGGGGCCTGGTATGCCCACCAACTGCCGGACTGGGTGCTGCGCGCAGGGGTCGGGTGGGTGTTCTTCGTAGAGCTGCTGGTACCCCTGATGATGTTGCTGCCCCGGCGCTTTCGCCTGTTCGCCGCCGTTGTCACCATCGCCACCCAACTGGCCATCCTGGCCACCAGCAACCACAACTTTTTCAACCTGCTGACCATCGTCCTGTGCCTGTTCCTGATCGACGATCAGGCCTTGAACCGGCTGCTGCCCCAAGGCTTGGCCCGGCGCCTGCTTGAGGCCGGCCCCCAGGCGGAAGCCGTGGGGCCTTGGCCGGGCCGCCTGGTCGCCGCCCTAGCGGCCCTGATCCTGGTGGTGAGCGGCCTGCAGATGTGGGAGTTTCTCGCCCGCCAGCGCCTGCCGCAGCCCCTGGCGGCGGCGGTGCAACAGGTCAGCGCCTGGCGCATCGTCAACAAGTACCACGTATTTCCCACCATCAATACCCAGCGCCTGGAACTGCGCATTGAGGGCTCTCGAGACGGCGAGCATTGGCAGGCCTTCCGCTTCCGCTACAAGCCGGACAACCCGGCGCGGATGCCGGGGTTCGTGGTGCCGCACCAACCGCGGCTGGATTGGATGCTTTGGTTCGTGCCCGCCCGCCACCCGTTAAACCTAAGCTGGTTCGAGCAGTTCGCACAGCGCTTGCTCGACGGCTCGCCCGCAGTCACCTCTCTGCTCGCCAACAACCCCTTCCCCGGCGAACCGCCTCGTTTTTTGCGCGTCGGTCTGGAACGCTACCGATTCACCGCGCCCAGGGAGCGGGCTCAAACCGGAGACTGGTGGCAGCGGGAGCGACTAGGGCCCTTCTTTCCCTTGCCCTTGTTTCAAAGGCCGGTGTCACCCTAGCCGAGTTCACCGGACTTCCGGCTGCGCCGGCAAAGCGGCCCTGTTGCTCCGGCTGCCTGCTAGCGGTCGCGCTCACCGAGCGGAGCCCGACCGGCCTTCCCCCAGAGTGAGACCGAATCTCAGCGGCATTTCCACTGACTGCCGGCGCCGGTCCGCATAGATCTGCCGTAGGCCGGGGGGATGATTGGGATCCTCGGCGATGCGAGTCAGGGCCCAGCGGGCGGGCTTGGCATTGGCCTCCAACAGCCGCGGGCGTCCCTCACGGTCGATTAACCAATCCAAACCGAGCTCGGCCCAGGGACCGAATCTTTCCCCCAACTCCGCCACCAGGCGCCCGCACAACCGGTCCAGGGCCGCCGGCACCTGTTGCAACCCTGGCAGCTGCGCCAAGGTCTCGATCGGCAGGGCTCGGCCGCCGCGGCTCAGATTAGAAAGCATCTGACCGCGGGGACCCAGGCGCAGGAATCCAATGTAGCGGTAATCGGCACCCGGGCGGGGGCGTTGCAACAGTATTCGGATGTCGAAGACCCGGCCTTGAATCCCTGGCCCCTTCGAAGCAGGCGACAATAACAGTTCCTGTTGCTCGTTGGACGCTTCCAGCTCTGCCAGCAATGTCTGGCGATCCTTAAACGCAGATGCCGGCCTGCCGGCACGGAGCCAAATCAGGCTGGCGCCCTCCGAGGTCAGTTCGAGATAGCCAATGCCCGCCCCGCCAAAACCGAACCTGGGCTTTACGAAATAGCCGCCGGTAGCGGCCACAAGCAGTTGGGGCCGGGCCTGATCCAGCGTCAGGTGGGACACCATTGGCACTCCCTGCTCCCCCAACCACAGGGAGAAGGCCCACTTGTCGTCCAGCAGGGCCTGCAACTCGGGGGGATTGAACCAGGCGACTCCCTGCGCGGCCAGGGCCCGTAGGCATTCGCCATGGGCTTGCCGTTCGGCCCAGGAGCGCGGCAGGAAACGATCGTAGACCACGGCCGGGAGCGCCCGGTCAACGGGCTGCCAACATTGGCCCCGAAGGGACCACCCCGGCACCGGACCCACAACCCGGGACGGCGGCGCGAAGCAAAATACCTCGGTCCCGCACGCCCTAGCCGCCGCGGCCAATTCCGAGAAGAACAGGCTCTGGCGGCCGAACGGCTCCGGGCTGACGGCGGGACGGACCAGCACCCCGAGACCAGGAGGTGCCGGCCCCATCGGCAGGCAGCGACCTCAGTTGGCGTCCGAGCCTTCCTCAACAATCTGCTTGCGCAGGTGCACCGGCTCGGCGGGGCGCTTGCGCAGGCGCATATTGAGCATCTCCACCACCACCGAAAAAGCCATGGCGAAATAGATGTAGCCCTTTGGAATGTGCATGCCGAAGCCCTCGCCCACCAGCGCCGTGCCCACCAGAATCAGGAAAGACAGCGCAAGAATCTTGAAGGTCGGGTGGGCATCGACGAACTCGCTGATCGGCTTGGCGGCCAGCATCATCACCAGCACCGATACGACGATGGCGGCTACCATCACCGGCACGTGGTCGGCCAGGCCCACCGCGGTGATCACCGAGTCGAGGGAGAACACGATATCGATAATTGCGATCTGCACAATTACGCTGAGGAAGCTGGCGTGGGCGGTAACGGTGGCGGCCGTTTCTTCTTCACCCTCCAGGGATTCATGAATCTCCATTGTGCTCTTGCCGAGCAGAAAGAGGCCGCCTCCGATCAAGATAAGATCGCGACCAGACACCGCATGGCCAAGCACCGCAAACAGGGGCTCGCTCAAGCCCATCACCCAGGTTATGGACAACAACAGCAGGATGCGCGTCAGCATCGCCGCCCCCAAACCGAGATTGCGCCCAAGCGGCCGCTGTTCGGGCGGAAGACGTCCGACCAGGATCGAAATGAAGATAATATTGTCTATGCCGAGTACGATTTCCAGCGCGGTCAGGGTGAAAAATGCCAGCCAAACATTGGGATCAGAGAGAAGTTCCATCGGTTTCCTGCTCGTTGCTGTGACGGCGGTGCACCGGCGCACGGGATCCGCCGCGAAAGGGTCCAAACCTTAGATTCTACCGCGGAATTGCCGTTCGTAAATGAAGAATCGAAGAAGCCGCCCCGCAGCGGCGCAACGCCGACTCTTTGCGGAAGTAGAAAAAAAAGCTTCGGCGCCCATTTAATTCAGCAAAAAAAATACTATTCTAAGCTTAAGAGTTGGTCAGCTTTGGTAACTGTGCTCCGGCCCTGACGCACGGCAGAGCACCGGGCCAATCAGGCCAGCTTAGCGGAGGCGGGTAAAGAAATAAGGGATTGTCAGTTCCCTGGCCCGAAAACCATCAGCATCCTGAGTTGATTTGGAGCGAATTTGCCATGAGCAGGTACACCCAGCATACGGACTTGGAGGATTTCGAAGATTGGGCCAGTCTGGCCCAGATCCGCCACCGGTGGCTTGAGCATGACGGCGCACGCAAGCCGCGGGGGCCGCGCCTCCCAAGCGAGCGGCCGAACAAGGCGAAGCCCCCCCGCCAGCGTGAACGCGAGCAGCCCGACTACTGATCGTCGGAAGGTTGCAGGAGCGGAGCGCCAGGGGCGGACCGAAGCAACAGGGCGTTGAGCGAAGGCTGGAAGCCTCGTGGCCTGGCAACCCGGGCCCGCTCTCTGCAATTCATCCACCTGTCAACGCTATTGTCGCGACTAGCCGGCCGCTTCTCTTTCCAGGAGAGGCGGCGTCGGCTCGGCGTAACGCGAGTCGAGAATCTGAACAAATTCGACTATTTGGCCGCCGCCTATCTGGCATGGACCCTGGCCAAAGGCTACCGCCGCGGAGCGGGGCCGGAGCTGCAAGCCCTGCTCAGCCTGGTGTTGGTACTCGCCCTGATCCTGGGTTTCGGGCTGTTTCCCAGCATACGCGATAGCTTGGGCTGGCTGGTGGAGCGCCAGCCCGGCGTATCCCCCATGCCGGCCTTCTTCCTGGTGACCCTGGGCAGCCTGTTCGTGTTCCTGTTGCTGCGCCGCCGACTCAAGGAGTTGGGGGAGCAGGCGCCGGCCCGGGGACGCCGCAAAGGGGCCCTGCTGGGCCTACTGCGAGGCCTACTTGGGGTATTGCTGCTGGTGGGGCTGGCCCCAAACCTGCCGTTCCAGGGTCTGCGCGATACCCTCGGACCAAGCTCCCTCAGCGGGCGCCTGGGGACGCCGATTGTCGAGGCGGTGCAGCGGCTGGCCGCTCGCATCGAGGGCGCATAGATGTTGCCGCTATTTCCATGACGGAGCGCTTCAGGTATTTTTAGCGCTGAATTCGAGATTCCGCAGGGATGTAGCCCCGGAGCCTTCGCTTTGAAGGTTGCCTCAATAATCGATTAACCGCCGCTTTCCATAAGCCCGACCACTTCGCTATCGCCATCGCCACGGAGCCCAATGGCAGACCAATCCGATATTGAAACCGAAAACACCGCGCCGGCGCAGCCGCGCCTGACCCGGGCGGAGGCGCGCGTCCTGGGTGCCTTGATGGAGAAGCAGCGCACCACGCCGGATTACTACCCGATGACCCTCGCCGCCCTGGTGCAGGCCTGCAACCAGAAGACCAGCCGCAATCCGGTGATGCAGCTCACACCAGGCGAGGCGGGCCACACCGTCAACCAGCTGCGGGATCGGGGTCTGGTTCGAGCCATTTTCCACGGTCGAGCGGAGCGTTACGAGCAGCGGCTGGTCAACCAATTGGAGCTGGATCCTCAAGAGGCCGCAGCGCTGTGCGTGCTGATGCTGCGCGGCCCGCAGACCCTGGGGGAAATCCGCACCAACAGCGCCCGGCTGGCGGAGTTTCCAGACCTGGGGGCGGTCAACGACGCCTTGGAACTGCTGATGGCCCGGGAGCCGGCCCTGGTACAGCGCCTCCCACGGGCCGCCGGCCGCCGGGAAGAACGCTATGCCCAGCTGCTCTGCGGCGAGCCGGATTCGAGCGATTTGGAAACTGGCCCGGGCCCCAACGCCCAGGTGGCGGACAGCGAGGAGCTGAGCGCCCTGCGCCACGAAGTACAGCAAATGCGAGCCGAGTTGGACGCGCTCTGGAAATTGACCGGACTGGCCGAGCGGCGGCCGGTTTCAGAACCGGACCAAGACTGACGGGGCGCAGCCCCGGAGAAACAATCCATGGGAAATTCGTTGCAGGAGCAGTTGCTAAAGACCGGCCTGGTGGACGAGCGCAAGCTCAAGCAAGCGCAGAATCAGAAGCGGAAACAGAAGAAACGCCAACGCCACGGCGAGGCAACGGCCCCGGACCCCGCACAGGAGCAACGACGACGCGAGCGCGCCGCAAAAGCCGAGCGTGACCGGGAGCTCAACCGCCAGCGTCAGGAGGCCTCTGAGCGAAGGCAGGTACGCGGCCAGATTTTGCAGTTGATCGACACCCACAAGCTGCCCCGGGAAGGCGCCGAACTTGCGTTCAACTTCACCGAGCAGGACAAGATCAAGCGCATCTACGTGACCGCCGAGCAACAGCAGGCCTTGAGCCGGGGCAAGTTGGTTGTCGTCGCCCTGAAGCAGGGCCATGAGTTGGTGCCCGCAGAGGTCGGCGAGCGCATCCTGGAACGCAACCCGGAATGGAAGGTAAGCCGCTGCGAAAACACCGGCAGCGCGGATAGCGAAGACGACTTCTACGCCCGCTTCGAGGTCCCCGACGACCTGATCTGGTGAGCGCTTCGGCGGGGGGGCCGGCTCAGTGCTTGCGCAGGATGATATCCAGACGCGACAGGATCTCCCGCGCCGCAGTGTAAATCTCCTGACCGTCCCGACCGAGCCGCCCCGCCGCCTGTTCGATGCGCCGGGCTTCGGTCTGCATCTCCTCGTGGCTGGTCCGCAACAGCCGGGTACGCTCGCCGGCGGTGGCGTCCCAGGCATGGGCGGCGGCCGCCTCGCTGGCATCCGCATCTGAGCTGCCTTCGGCGGCTCGGCTGCGGGCGGCCCAGCGGTCGCGCTCCGCCTCCATCTCTTCCAGCGAAGACTTCCACCAGGCCAGCATCCGCGTCTTGTGATCGGCCATGCGGTTGACCGAATCGGCCATGGCTACCACCTCGTCGCGGCTGCCGGCGGGCGCCGAGATTCGCCCCACCGGGGCCTCGAAGGCCAGGCGATCGAGAAAGCCCGCCATCTCGAGCAGCGGCCTGGTGATGCGGCGGGTGATCAAGACCGCGAACAACACGCCAAGTGCCAGGGCCAGCAGCACGATCCAGACCATCGCCCTGACATTGCGCTCGGCGTCCTGATTGATGCGGGCGGTCGCCTCCTCGGTGGCCCGGTTGGCCTCGACCTCGGTGGCATCGGCGAGCGTCAGCACCTCGGCAGCGGCCTGCTGCATTTCCCCCTGCAGCCGATCGATCAGTTGGTTCTGCTCGACCAGGGCCAAAAAATCTCGGCGGTAGTCGTCGAGCAGGCCGAGTAGCTGCCCCGTCTCTGCCTCAGCGATGGCGGACGCCTGCACGCTCTCGCGGATAGCCTCCCATTCCTGCAGGGCCATCTCCACGTAGCGGGGGTCGAGCCGCAACAGGTAATCCTTTTCGCGCCGGCGCAGCTGCAATATGTGCGCCTCCATGTCCGGTACCCGGTGCGCCACCAGGATCTCCTCGATACGATGGGCGGCCTGGCGGAATGGCCCCTTTCCGCCCTGGATATCGGCACCCTTCAGCACCTGTTCGGCGTAAGCGACGAAGGCCTCGCGGTAGAGCGCCAACTCGGCCTGCAGACGCGCGTTTACCGCGGGTGCCAACTGCGAGACGGCGAGCCTGGCGGCGAAGGCATCGAGCAGGTCCAGCACCCGCTGCCGGTACTCGGGGTCTCGGCGCAGACCCAGGTCCTTTTCACCGCGCCGTATCTGCAGCAGACCGATATACAGGGCGTCCACCTTGTAGTGACCGGCGAGGGCCTCGAGTTCGTGCACGCTATCGCGGAACGCCCCCTGCAGCCCGGAGTTGTGGTCCAGCCCCTTGCGCTCCCAGGCCTGGTAGATGGTGTGAAAACGCTGCTGATAAACCCCCGCCAGTTCGGCGATACGGGCGCCGCCGAGCCGGCCCTCGGCATCTACCTCTCCCAGAAGCTGGGCCCGCGACAACAGGCGTTCCAGGGCGGCGTCCAGTGCCCGCAGGCGCGTTGGCGCAGGGTTGGACAGAAACGCATTGGCCTCGGCATTGGCAACCAGTAGATTGATTTCGATCTCTCCGGCGTGCGTCTCCTTGGCCTCGTAGACCTCCTGCAGCACCCGGTAGTCCGCCAGGGCGTGCTCCAGAGTGATGTGATAGCGCCAGATCACCAGCAGGAACAGCAGCCCGACGACGCCGAAGCTGAGGCCGATTTTCTCGCCGATGCGCAATTTGCTCGCTAGCTTGAACATGCTCGATCCCCGCCCTCAGAATGTTATGCGCGGCGCCAAGGCAAGCGCAGGGCAATCAGCGATGCCCGGCGCACCTGCGTCCCCTCCCCGCGCCGCCCAGGGGCCGAGGCTACCGAAACCGGCATTCCCCGCGCGGCCGCTCCAGGAAGTCTGCCCTTGCCGAATTACGTGCCGATTACACCGCTCCCCCTGCTGGTTCTGTCGGTGGCAGGGCATTGACCAACTCCAGCAGGGGTTCGCAGGGAAAACGCAGGGCAAGCAATCGGCCTTGGAAGCCCACGAAAGCGCCGACCCAGATCTCGTTGGCGCTGAACAGGATATGATGGTTCTCTGCTCCGCCGACGTCGAGCCAATAGGTTTGCTCCCGGTCGAGGGGCGTATGGCCGACGATGATTGGCGCCCCAAGCGGCAGCTTCAGCGCCTTGCGGAAGCGTCGAAGATCACCCTTGGTGTAGCCGCCGGGGCGATTGGGGCGGGCCATACGGTTGCTGATCAGCTCCGGAATCAGCCCCGGGTAGCGTTGTATGTCCACCAGCATCTCGGCGGAGATCTTGCTGCGCGGCGGCGCTGCGTGCACGGCAGCGAAGTGCGACGACACGGCGACATAAGGCAGTTGGTCGTAGTAGGCCTGCATGGCTTTGCGGTACTTTTTGCCCCGTACCTCCTTGAGGGCCCGGGCCCAGAGCAGCCCCTGGGGGATACCCCCCTTGGCGATCTCCTCCGAAAAACTGTCGTGGTTGCCCCGCAGGTAGAAAAAATGCTCGGGGAAGCGCAGCTTGAGGCGGAAGATCAGATCCATGATCAGCATCGAATCGTCCATCTGATCCAGTTCCCCGTCGAGCTCGGAGTGCACCGCATCGCCGATGATCATTAGGCAGGCCTCGCCCCGCTCCAGAGCCTGCAGCAGACCGTTGTGGCTGAGTACCGTCAGCAGGTTATCGACCCGGGCGTGCAGATCTGCGAGCAAGATCGGGGTGACGCCCTCGGGCACCCGCAGCAGCCCGCCAGGCAGGCCCCGGTGATCGAGCGGCCGGCAACATTCCCGCTGCATCAACTCATTCACGGCCTGGATCAGCTCCAGGGCCTGATCCGGCGGCAAAGGCACCAGGGGACCACCGAAGATCTCGCGCAACCGGCGCAGGCAGTCCATGCGCTCGTTCTTTGCCTCGTTCAGCGCCGGCGAGATGCAGGTGCCGACCGAGGTCAGGTCCTCGAATACCACCGCATCGCCATCGTGGATCAGCTGCAAGTGACGGGCGGCGACCTCCGGCGGGTAGCAGAACAGGTTCTGTTGCTGGGGATCCGCGCTGCCCAGCGTGAGCTTGGTCTTCGGTTCCAGCCGCAGGAATGGGCTGATGCTGCCGTTGCGATGGTCCGGGTCCACGAGGACAAAGCTCGCCGGCCCGGGCGCCCCGGCCCGGTCTTGCAAGGGGTATTCGGGATACAGGTGCAGGCGTTGGCCACTGTTGCCCAGAAGGATCTGGATCGGAAACCCCTCGTAGGGGACCCGCACTTCGTCGTCGACCAGTTGGTAAGCGTCGCGCAGCTTCAACAGCCGGCAGCGCTCCAGCCCGTAAAACACCCGCCGCACCCGCCTGAGCAGTCTTGACGCGATCTTGGCCGGGGCCTGGTTCATTGGGTTCAGTCCGGATCGACAATACAGACGGGGGGACTCGACGTGCCCTCTCGTATATAGACATTGATGCCATTGCGCCCCAAATACAAGGCACACTGGCGGAACACCGCCAGCTGATCGGAAACCATCTGCAGACTCAGCGCCTTGTCGACCGGATGGGTGCCGCGCCGGGCACGGCGGCTGCGCTGTTCGAACAGCGCCTCGGCCGGCGGCAGCAGAAACTCGAAGACATAACGGGCCTGCCAGTTCACCGACCAGAAATGGCGCTTCGGCGGTGGAATCAAAATGCGCGGCAGATCCAGCCGCAGGCGCGGCTCGGCCTGCAGCCACTCGGGATCGAACACCGCCAGCCCCTGCTTGAAGCCGACGAAGGGAAACCCCAAGTGAATCTCGCGCGGCCGGATCGCCAGCGACTGGTTCGCCCACCAGCGAGGCTGGCTTAGATCCAGGTAACCCTCCTCGGACCAACCGCCGATCTTGCGGATCAAAGTGCTCTTGCCGCAACCGGGGGGGCCCGTAACCAGGATCTGACGAAACTTGACCGAACCAGGAAAAGATACGCCCTTCATGGCGTGCAGCTCCGGACAGGGTCGGGTCGCGAAATCAGGCATGGCCCTAGGTTCGACCAAAGGCGGGGGCATGAATTGGTTACGAAAGCCCCGAGGCCCGCCTGGACCAGGCCCCGGGGCCGGCGCTCATCCGCTGAAGATGGCTTTGAAAATGAAGAAGAAGATGGCCGCCAGGATACCGCCGGCCGGCAGGGTCATCACCCAGGAGACGACGATATTGCCGATCACCCGCAGGTCCAGGGCGCCCAGCCCGCGGGCCAGGCCCACGCCCATGACCGCACCGACGGCGATGTGGGTGGTGGACACCGGCAGCCCGGTCTTGGAGGCCAGCACCACCGTGGTGGCCGCCGCCAGGGTCGCGCAGTAGCCGCGGGTCGGGGTCAGTTCGGTGATCTTGGTGCCGATGGTCTGCATCACCTTGCAACCCATGGTCGCCAGACCGACCACGATGCCGGCGCCGCCGAGGAGCAGGATCCAGATCGGCAGGGCCGCCTTCTGGCCCACTTCACCGCCGCTCTGGACGATGGAGACCACCGCCGCCAGCGGGCCGATACCGTTGGCCACGTCGTTGGAACCGTGGGCGAAGGCCATGGCGCAGGCGGTGAAGATCATCATCGGCACGAAGACCTTTTCCACGCTGGCATAGTGGAAGTCCCGGTCCGCGCGTTGCATCGACCTTGACCCTGTTGATCATCATCTTGCCGATGATGGCGACGATGATGCCGAAGACGACCGCCGCGACGAAGCTCTCGCCCATGGAGAACTCCAGCTTCAGGTGCTTGAGGCCCTTGAACATGGTGACCAGGCTGACGATGAAGCCCACCAGGAAGACATAGACCGGGCCCCAGGTCTTGGCCCGCTCGAACGGGTTTTCCGCATTCAGGATCAGCTTGCGGATGCTCAACATCAGCAACAGCGCGATGACGCCGCCGATCAGCGGCGAGACCACCCAGCTGGCGGCGATCTGGCCGATCTTGCCCCACTTGCACCGCGTCCATGCCGATACCGGCGACCGCAAAACCGACGATGGCGCCGACGATGGAGTGGGTGGTCGATACCGGCCAGCCGCGGGTGGAGGCGACCATCAGCCAGATGGCGGCGGCCAGCAGCGCCGCCAGCATGCCGTAGACCAGTAGTTCCGGCGAGCCGGCGATGGCCGCGGGATCGATGATCCCCTTGCGGATGGTCTTGGTAACGGTGCCGCCGGCGATGAAGGCGCCGGCGAATTCGAAGATGGCGGCGATCAGGATCGCCTGTTTGACGGTGATGGCGCCGGAGCCGACCGAGGTGCCCATGGCATTGGCGACATCGTTGGCGCCGATGCCCCAGGTCATGTAGAGGCCGAAGACGACGGCCATGACCATGAAGACCGTGCCGTATTCAGAGATGATTTCCATGACTGATACCTATTCTTTGTGCACTGCCAGCGCGCGGCAGTTGCTGAACGAGAGCGGGCAGCCGGTGCTCCGAGCGCTGCGGATCCCCGAGAACACTATCGAGCGCACCGCGGTTCAGCGGGCGATCAACAAGCGCAAGCGGTCGCCCACCTTTTCGGCGTAGTCCGCCAGATCCCCGATCCACTGGATCAGCTGATACCAGAACATCACCGACACCGGCTTCATGCTGTCTTCCTGAGCGAACAGGCTGCGGGTCAGCGCCATGCCCATCTCGTCGGTCTCGTCCTCGATGCGGTTGAGTTCGTCGACCATCTCTTCGACTTGCTGGCCTCGCGGCCGCGGAAGCCGATCTCCACCAGTTCGTCCAGTTCCTCGATGATCTTGCCGGCCTGATTGCAGGTATCCACGCAACGGTTGACCAGCGCCAGCAGGGGTTCTCGCCATGCCGTCGGGCACCTCCATCTCGCGCTCCACCAGCAGGCCGGCGATGTCCTGGGCGGTATCGGCGATCGATCCTGCATGCCCAGCACGTCCAGTAGGTCCCGGCGGTCCACCGGCATCAGCAGGCTCTTGGGCAAGCTGGCCGCGCAGCTCGTTCTTAAGGTCGTCAGCCGCGTGCTCCTTCTCGAAAATGGCGGTTCTTCTGAGCCTCCAGCTTGGCCTGGTCCCCGTCCATCAGGGCCTGGAACAGGGCCGGCACCTCGGCCACACACTCGGTAACGATGCGCATATGCTCCTGGATCGGCTTGAACGGCGACTTGCCGAACAACGCAGCCATCGGATTCGTCGATTTCATCTTTCCCCTCCGCGAGGTTGTTGTGGTTGTAGAAAAATTGCGCTGAACAGTCCACCGCAGGTGACAAGGTACAACTGCCACATCCGCGACACGCAAACTCTGAAGTCCCTCGGCAGCAGTTACATGCCGGCCAACCGCATTTCCCAGGGATGGAAAATCAGCCATCGGCTGACAAAAAATTTATGTTACGAAGGTATGACTTCTGTATTACGCTTTGATGACAAATTGGCATGGATAAAGCTCAATTGCTTTGACGCGCATCATGCCCGCTGCAGATTTTCCAATGAGCACCCACATCGGGGCCCCTCGGGAGGGGGAATCGGGTTGATCGAACCTGCCGGAACTTTTCCGGGCAAGACCAGTCTGATTTTTGGCAACCAGCTAGACTATTAGCGCTTTTTGATATACAGTTCGGACATAATTCCAGAGCAAAATAGTGGGGCATTACGCATGACCAAAGAACTCGCACTGGCTTCGCTGCCGACGGGCAGCATCGACGCCTACATCAGCGGGGCCTACCAAATCGCGATGCTGAGCGCCGAAGAAGAGCGCGACTTGGCCAGGCGCCTGCAGCTGCACAACGACCTGGAGGCGGCTCGCACGCTCGTGCTCTCGCACCTTCGGTTTGTGGTGCGCATCGCCCGAGGTTACTCCGGATACGGTCTGCCGCTTCCGGATCTGATCCAGGAAGGCAGTATCGGCCTGATGAAGGCGGTGCGCCGATTCGACCCGGAAGTGGGCGTGCGCTTGGTGTCTTTCGCGGTGCACTGGATCCGCGCCGAGATGCACGAATTCATCCTGCGCAACTGGCGTATCGTCAAGGTGGCCACCACCAAGGCCCAGCGCAAGCTGTTTTTCAACCTGCGCAGTTCCAAGAAACGCCTCGGCTGGTTCTCCAAGCAAGAGGTCGAGGCAGTGGCCGCGGATCTGGGGGTCAAACCGGAGACGGTACTGGAGATGGAGGCCCGCCTGGCCAATCACGACATGTCTTACGACCCGCCCGAACAAGACGACGGCGAGCACGCGGCCATCGCGGCCCCCGCCAATTTCTTGCAGGACCCGCGGATGGACCCCGCCACCCAGTTGGAGCGGGAAGACAGCGCCAACGATCAGCGCCAGCGCCTGTACGCCGCTCTGGCGGATTTGGACGAGCGAAGCCGCATCATCCTGCAGGCGCGTTGGCTGGGCGAGAAAAAGTACACGCTGCACGAGTTGGCGGATCAGTTCGGGGTATCCGCCGAACGCATTCGCCAGCTGGAGAAGAACGCCATGAACAAACTCAAGGGCCGACTCGCGGCCTGAGCCGAAAACCCGGTCCATCCAACCGGCGGCCCGTATCGGGCTGCCGGTTTTTTTTCGCCTCTGCGGCAGACTTCATACGCGAATACCCGAGGCAACAGCCTGAATCAGGAGGCCCCGCATGAGCAGCGAAAGCATCGATTACCAGGGCAACATGCGCTCCATCATTCAGCGCATCGCCACTGGCCCCACCCTGAGCAAGGACATTGCCCAAGAAGAGGCGCGAGACGGCATGACCGCCATCCTGGGCGGCGAGATCGACCCGGTGCGGGCCGGAATCTTCCTGATCGCCCTGCGCATGAAGCGCGAGACCGACGACGAGAACAAGGGCGTGCTCGACGCCATTATCGAAGCCACAGACCGAGTCACCGCAGAGGTGGACGAGTTGGTGGACCTCGCCGATCCCTACGACGGCTACAACCGCAGCCTGCCCCCCTCACCCTTCCTGCCCGCGGTGCTGGCCGCCTGCGGCGTCCCCGCAATCAGTCAGGGGCTGGAGACGGTGGGACCAAAATACGGGGTAACCCACCGCCTGGTGCTGGCCGCCGCCGGCGTTCCGGTCGATCTGACCCCTGCCCAGGCAGCCACGCGTTTGTCCGATCGCCAGGTCGGCTGGGCCTATGTGGACCAACGCCACTTCTGCCCGCGGTTGCACGACCTGATGGACCTGCGCGAAAAGATCATCAAGCGTCAGGTGATCACCACCGTGGAGGTTATGACCAAACCCATCGCCGGCCGCCGCAAGACGCACCTGATGACCGGTTATGTGCACAAGCCCTACCCGCCGATCTACGCCAACCTGGCCCGGCACGCCGGCTACGATTCGGCGCTGCTGGTGCGCGGGGTAGAGGGCGGGGTAATCCCGTCCCTGCGCCAGCCCGGCAAGTACTTCTCCTACCAGGACCTGGGCGAGGAGCAAGAGGCGGCCATCGACCCATCCGAGTTGGGCATCGAACAGAGCCTGCGCACCCCTGCCCTGCCCGAGAACCTGCCCAAGTCCAGCCGAGCCGGCGACGAGATTGCCATCGCGGTTGACATCCAGGCCACCGCGAAAGCCGCTGCAGACGCTGGCCTGGCGGCCCTGGACGGCCAGCGTGGCGCCAGCTACGACGCTCTGGTCTACGCCGGCGCCCTGGTGCTCAACCATCTGGGCCGAGCCAATAGCCTGGCCGCTGCTGCCAACCGGGTGCGCGAGGTGTTGGACTCGGGCCAGGCTCGGGCCCGGCTCGGCTGAGACGGGAGGCAACGGCATGAACCCGGACTACTTCCCGGCAGCTCGGACCGACGAGCTGGCGCCCGGCCAGATGAAGCGGCTGGAACACCGAGGCCACCGCATCCTGCTGGCCAATGCGGACGGCAAATACTTGGCGGTGGAGAACAACTGCAGTCACGAAGACGTTCCCCTGCATCTGGGTTGCCTGGAAGGCGACCGCATCCGCTGCTCGTTGCACGGCAGCCGCTTCGACCTGCGCAGCGGCAGGCCGCTGGAAGAGCCGGCAGACGAACCGATACGCACCTATCCGGTCAAGATCGAAGCCGGACAGGTCTGGGTGGCGGTGGATTGAGTGATATTAGGACTTAGGACTCAGGCGTGAGGTGCGCATGCCCTCCGCTCCAGCGAACCGCACCTCCCAAAGGTTTGTTGGGGACACGGCAAATCGCTTCACACTCCGCGCCTATTCTGCGGGTGAAGGCGCCAGCAGGCCTATGAGTTCCTCGGCCTGAGTGATCAGGGCGCCGATGCGGTCGGGGGCGGTTCGATCCTCAGGGCGGTAGAACAGCCATTGGCCGCCGCGACCCTCGAGCGCCAGGCCCGGATTAGCAGCGAGATAGTCGAGCACCGCTGGCGTAAAGTGCGTCCGCGCCGCCTCCGGCTCGCGGGCGGCCAGCCGATACTCGCCGCGAAACCCCTCGGCAGCGTCAAAGCCCACTGCCTGCAGGCCGAATTGTTGAGCGGCGCTGCGTTTGGGGCCGCCCGCGGGGCTGAGGTCGAAGTCCGGCAGGCGGGTAGCGTCCGAGCGCAGCCAGACCACCGTCTGCAGGCGGGTCTCGATAGCGCCGTCGTCGTCCGAATTCGGCAAGGCGCGCTGGCCCTCGTCGCCGAAAGCCGCATTGAACCCATAACCGAACACCAGCACCTCGTATTCGCTCCGTCGTCCGCGCATCGGGTTGAGCAATTGTGCTGGGCCCTGAGTAAACAGGTAGAAACCCGCCTGATCCAGCTCCGCGGGCAGCGCCTGCTGGCCGCGCTCGAAGCTCAGCCCCAGGCCGGTGGCGACCGCCGCCAGCTGGTCGCGGCGTTTGCTCTCGTAGAACACGGCGAGAAGGATAATGGCGACAATGGCCAGGATTGCGATGATCTTCATAGGAACTCCAATGCCGAGGCACGGCGGGCGCTGGAGCGCGCCCCGACCTGCCGTGCCCCGGCTCTCGGGCGATTATTCGCTCTTGGCCAGGTGAACGTCCATCTGCGGGAAGGGTATAGAGATGCCCTCGGCGTCGAAACGCAGCTTTACCTGCTCGGTGATATCGAAGCGAGCAGCCCAATAGTCACCACTCTTGACCCAGGGCCGCACCACGAAGTTTACGCTGCTGTCGGCCAACTCGGACAGGGCGATGGTGGGCTCCGGGTCTTTCAGCACCCGCTGATCGTCGTTCAGGATCTGGTGGAACACCTCCTTGGCCTTGCGGATGTCGGCCTCGTAGCCGATACCGAACACCATGTCGATGCGCCGGGTATCGCGCGCCGAGTAGTTGGTGATGGTGCCGCCATAGATGGCGCCATTGGGCACGATGATCTCTCGGTTATCCCCGGTGCGCATGGTGGTGCTGAAGATATTGATCGATTCCACCACGCCGGAGGTGCCGGCCACCTCGACGAAATCGCCGGCCTTGAACGGACGGAACACGATCATCAGGACGCCGGCGGCGAAGTTCTGCAGCGAGCCCTGCAGGGCCAGACCGACGGCCAGTCCGGCGGCACCCAACAAGGCGATCAGTGAGGTGGTGTTGACTCCCAGCTGGTCTAGCGCGGCGACGATAATGAACAGCAGCAGCACCGCATTGACGATGGAACTGACGAAGTTGATCAGGATCGGGTCCATATTGGCCTTGGTCAGGACCTTCTTCAGGACCCGCACGATCAATCCGGCGATCATACGGCCGACGATAAAGATCGCCAGCGCAGCGGCGATATTAATCGTCCAGGGGATTACGTGATTAGTGATCAGTGCGCTGATTTCAATGTTTTCCAAAGTATTGGCCTCTAGGTTGTTTCCAATGGTTATTGCCGAAAAAGAGGACGGCGAGGCCGCTCGGAACCCCGCACGCCTCTTGAAAAGGGTTCGCTAGAGCGCCGTCAGGTCCAGGCGCTGTCCGGGGGCAGGGATCTCGCAGTTGGCCCCGATGCGGCGGCGCAGCAGCTTGCGCAGCTCGCGCTTGGCGCCATCCTCGCCGTGTACTAGAAAGAAGCGCGGTTGCGTGCGGAAGCCGGAGGCCCAGCGCACCAGCTCCTCCTGATCGCCGTGGGCGGACAGACCGCCGACGGTGTGAATCTGAATCCTCACCGGGTAGTCTTTGCCATAGATTCGCACCCGCTCGGCACCATCCACCAAGCGCCGCCCAAGGCTGCCCTGCACCTGGTAGCCGACGATCAGCAGGTGGCATTCCTTACGTCCGATGTTGTGCTTCAGGTGGTGCAGGATGCGCCCGCCGCTGCACATGCCGCTGCCTGCGATGATGATGGCTCCGCTGTCGATGCGGTTGATGGCCTGGGACTCCCCCACCGAGCGGGAGAAGTGGAGGTTCTCCAGAATCGGCATCTCGTTCAGCTGGCGGCGCAGGCGGGTGGCCTCTGCGTCGTAGAGCTGGGGGTAATCCCAATAGATCTCGCTGGCCTCAATGGCCATGGGGCTGTCGAGAAAGATGGTCCAGCGCTCGAGTTCCCACTCGCGCTGGTGCTGGCCCAGCAGATACAGCATCTCCTGGCTGCGCCCGATGGCGAAGGCCGGAATCAGGATATTGCCGCGGTCGTGACGCGCGCTGGCGATCACCTCGCCGATCTCGCCCACCGTTTCCTCCCGGTCCCGGTGCAGACGATCGCCATAGGTGCTCTCCATCAGCACCAGATCCGCCTCTTCGACCACCGCAGGGTCGTTCAGAATCGGGGTGTCGTACTGGCCCAGATCGCCGCTGAACACCAGCTTGCGGCAATGATCGCCCTCCTTCGCCCAAACCTCCACCGCGGCCGAGCCGAGGATGTGGCCGGCGTCCTGAAAGCGGATGCTGACCCCGGGCAGGATATCCCGCTGCTGACGGTACGGCAGGCCCTGGATCTGGCGCAGCGCCAACTCAGCGTCGGCCCTGGTGAACAGGGGCTCAACCGGGCCGAGGCCCTTTTTCTCGCGCTTACGGCTCTCGTAAACCGCATCGCGCTCGCCCAGGCTGGCGGCGTCGAGCAGCAACACCCGGCACAGGTCCCGGGTGGCGTTTTGGGCGTAGATCGGTCCGCCGAAGCCACGCTGCACCAGCAACGGCAGGCGCCCCGAGTGGTCGATATGGGCATGACTCAAAACCACCGCGTCGATCTGCGCTGGGTCGAAGGGGAAGGGCTTGCGGTTGGATCGTTCCGCCTCGCCTCGGCCCTGAACCAGGCCGCAGTCGAGCAGCAGTTGGCGACCGCCGACCCGCAGAATGTGACAGGAGCCGGTGACTCCGTCGGCGGCACCATAGAATTCGAGCTGCATACGACCTCTCGGTTGGGTGATGTCCTGCTCCGAAGCTGGCCGGTCGGAAACGGGCGCGCCGGGATGACAGGCGCATCATACCTTCCGCGCCACGCCAGATGTCAAACCGGCCCCGACGAGATCCGGTGAATATTTGTAGCGCAGGCGCTGGGTCTGCCGCCAACTGGAACGCTGGGCGGTCGGGCGTTGGGAACTCATGCCGGTTGGGAAAACCGGGCTATTTCCAATTCTGAGGGCTCTGGATCAACGATTGGCGATCCCTTCGCGCCGGCCCTTGCCTTGGGTGATGCCCTGCAGACTGCGGGAGATCTCGCAAGCCACCAGATCCGGGTACCGATCACGGGAAAGCTCGATGCCGTTGGTGTTGTTCACCTAGCTATCGCTATCAACGGAATTCAGTTATCAGGAGTCGCCAGCTTGTGGGGCCGGCTATGGGCCGCTGGCCAGCTACAAGGCGGTGGCCGCCACTGCGCGGAAAAAGCGAGGAGTTGGGATCCGCCGGGCTTTCACCATACCCTTGGTAAACTCCCGGCCAGCGACGGCTCTCCCGGCCGCTACGATCTCGGCCTGATTGCCGGCGACTGACTCAGGCATGTTCGATGAGCTCCGGCACAGGACCGCGTTCAGAGATATCCAATCCTAAGCACAATCGGCCCAGGCAACACCTGAGCGACTCGCTCGCGGGTCCACCCCAAAAGGCTACCCATATCGAGAGGCCGGCCGAAATTCCACCGCCTACCAACCCCAGCCGAGGTTGCAAGTGCAGCGGCGAAGGCCAGGGCTCAACGCGGCTAGCGCCGGCGCCCGCCTCGCTTGACACCCCGGGGTTTATCGATGCCGACACGCAGTTGGCCGCCGTTGAATTCGCTGCCGTCGAGGGCACTGATAGCGGCACGCGCCTCGTGGCCTTCCATATCGATGGTGGCGAAGCCCCGGCACTCGCCGGAAAACAGGTCCTTGACGAGACGCATGGAGCGAACTACCCCATATTGCGAGAACAGGGCGGAAAGGGATTCTTCCGTGGTGCTGCGCGGCAACCCACGGACCGAGAGCGTAAGCATAGGTGGTTTCTCTCTGAGCGATGCCGCGAGGGGCGGCGGAAGGGGCTCGATGCGGCTACCCCCTGGGGGGCGGCCGCATCGGATACTGCGGCTGATTGTTTAGAGCGGGACTACCTCATCCGCTTGGGGGCCCTTCTGGCCGTCGACCACGGAAAACTCGACCTTCTGACCCTCTGCGAGGGAGCGGAATCCATCACCGACTATGGAGCGGAAGTGAACAAACAGATCCGAGCCGTTTTCACGCTGAATAAACCCGTATCCCTTGGCGTCATTGAACCACTTCACGGTGCCGGTTTGACGATCTGACATCTTACTTGAACCTCGAAATCAACTTAATAACAAACATAGCCTGGCCGCGCCTGACGGCCGAGCGGATAGCACTGTGTATCCCGTAAGCAGCCTATAGTCGGCGCAGGAACGAACTCGGGGAGTAACGAAACCGCGAAAACTTGATAGGCAGGACGCAGCGTACGCAGTGCTTGGACAATAGCGCGTTCCCGGCCGCGGTGCAAGGCCGGGAATACCCTGTCATCAGACCGCGAGCAGGCTCATCACTTGGTCGACGGTGGCCCGTTCGAACCGCGCCTGGTCGCTGCTCAAGTTCAGCAACTGCTCGGCCGGTTTGGCCGGAATCCGCCCTCGCAGATAGCGCTCGAATTTCTCCAGCAACAGGGGGATGCCCTCGTCCCGCCGCCGGCGGTGACCCACCGGGTAGTCCACCACCACCGGCTCGGTGGCGCTGCCGTCGTCGAAAACGACCTGCACCGAGTTGCCGATCGCGCGCTTGTCGGGCTCCAGGTACTCGCGGCTGAAGCGCTCGTTCTCCTGCACTTCCATCAGTCCCCGCAGCTTGTCCACCCAGGGGTCGGCCGCCACTGCGTCCTCGTAGTCGTCTGCCGTCAGGGCGCCTTTGAGCAGGCCGATGGCCACCATGTACTGCAGGCAGTGATCGCGGTCGGCGGGATTGTCCAGGGGACCGGTCTTATTGATGATGCGATCGCCGGATTCCTGGGTCTGAATGCGAATGGCGGCGATGCGCTCCAGCCGGTCCTTCACCTGGGGATGCAGGGTAATCGCCGCCTCCACCGCGGTCTGGGCGTGGAACTCGGCGGGGAAACTGATCTTGAACAGAATGTTCTCCATTACATAGGTGCCGTAGCCCTGGCCGAAAGCGAGCGCACGGCCCTTGAAGCTGACGTCCTGGAAGCCCCAGGTGGGGGCGCTGACCGCCGATGGATAACCCATCTCGCCGCGCTCCGCGAGCAGGGCCAGGAACAGGCCGCGCGCGGAGGCGTCTCCCGCGGCCCAGGACTTGCGCGAGCCGGTGTTGGGCGCATGCCGGTAGGTGCGCAGGGAAGAGCCGTCGAGCCAGGCGTGGGAGACCGCGTTCAGGGTCTCCTGGCGGCTGCAGCCGAGCATGCCCGCGGCGACGGCGGTGGAAGCGATTCGCACCAGCATTACGTGGTCGAGGCCGACCCGGTTGAAGCTGTTCTCCAGGGCGATCACCCCTTGGACCTCGTGGGCCTTGACCATGGCTTGGAGCACATCGCCCATGGTCAGCGGCGCGCCGCCGCGACTCAAGGCGCGCCGCGACTGGTAATCGGCCAGGGCCA
The DNA here is from genome assembly GCA_963753615.1 of uncultured Gammaproteobacteria bacterium. Lineage (GTDB taxonomy): Bacteria > Pseudomonadota > Gammaproteobacteria > Chromatiales > Chromatiaceae > CAVWCW01. The sequence continues at coordinate 49,059 of CAVWCW010000019.1, read as the reverse complement.
GGATGGCCCCCAGGTTATCGGACGGATGGCCCCACTCGGCGGCCAGCCAGGTATCGTTGAAGTCCAGCCACCTTACCATAGCGCCGATATTCCAGGCCGCCCGCACCGGGTCCAACTCATGGCTGGTGCCCGGCACCCGGGCGCCTCCGGGCATGCCGGCCCCGGGCACGATCGGGCCCAACAACTTATTGCAGGCCGGGTAGTTGAGGGCGTAAAGGCCGCAGCCGAGGGTGTCCAGGAAACAGTAGCGGGCAGTCTCCATGGCTTCCCGGCTCTGGGTCACGTCGTAATCCAGCACATAGTCGACGATATCCTGGATCACGGGGTCGAAATCGGGACGCCGGGCGTCCAAAACCGCTGCTTTGCTCATATTCTTATTTCCGATTATAGGGGTCGAGGCGCCGTTCAGGCGCGCTGTTCCAGGGGCACGTAAGCCCGGTTATCAGGCCCGTTGTAGTTGGCGCTGGGGCGAATGATCTTGCCGTCCTCGCGTTGCTCGATCACGTGCGCACCCCAGCCGCTGGTGCGGGAGATAACGAACAGGGGCGTAAACATATCGGTAGGCACTCCGAGCATGTGATAGGACACCGCCGAGAACCAGTCCAGATTGGGGAACATACGCTTGACCTCCCACATCACGCTCTCCAAGCGCTCGGCCACCTGGAACATGGTCGTATCGCCGGCCTGCTCGGACAGGTTGCGAGCCACCGATTTGATGACTTGGTTGCGCGGATCGCCCACCGTATACACCGGGTGTCCAAAGCCGATAATGATCTCCTTGCGCCCTACCCGTTCGCGAATGTCGGCCTCGGCTTGGTCTGCGCTGAGGTAGCGGCTCTGGATGCGGAAGGCCTCCTCATTGGCACCGCCGTGCTTGGGCCCACGCAGGGCGCCGATGGCTCCGGTAATGGCGGAATACATATCGGAATTGGTGCCTGCGATCACCCGCCCGGCAAAAGTGGAGGCATTGAACTCGTGCTCGGCATAGAGAATCAACGAGGTGTGCATGGCGCGCACCCAGGCCTCGCTCGGCGGCCGGCCGTGCAACAGATGCAGAAAGTGACCACCCACCGAGTCGTCGTCGGTTTCAACCTCGATGCGGCGACCGTTGACCGCGTAATGGTACCAATACAGCAGCATGGAACCGAAGCAGGCGATCAGGCGGTCGGTAATATCCCGCGCGCCGACTGCCGGGTGGCCTTCCTTTTCGGGCTGGCAGGAGCCGAGCACCGAGCAACCGGTGCGCATCACGTCCATCGGGTGTGCCGAGGCGGGGATCTGCTCCAGACACGCCTTGACCGCCGCCGGAAGACCACGCAGGGCGCGCAGCTTGTTTTTGTAGGCGTTCAGCTCGGCCGGCGTCGGCAGTTCGCCATGAACCAACAGGTACGCAATTTCCTCGAACTCCGCGGTCTCGGCAAAATCAAGGATATCGTAACCCCGGTAGTGCAGGTCATTGCCGCTGCGTCCGACCGAGCAGACAGCAGTATTGCCGGCGGCTGTTCCTGACAGGGCTACCGATTTCTTGGCCTTGGGCAGGACTTGGTTGCTCTCGGTCATTGGGGGTCCTCCTGAGAAAAAAGGGCGTCTAACTTCTGCTCGAAAGCGTGATACCCGAGGTACTCGTACAAGTCGGCCCGGGTCTGCATCAGCTCGATCAGGTGTTTCTGGGTCCCCTCTGTGCGCAGCCCTTGATAGACCTTGAGGGCTGCCGCATTGGCGGCTCGAAAGGCCGACAGGGGATACAGAGCGATACTGACGCCGGCGGCTCCCAGCTCATCGGTGGTGAACAGGGGGGTGGAGCCGAATTCGGTGATATTGGCCAGCACCGGCACGCCGACCGCCTCGGCGAACTCGCGGTACATGCCGAGTTCGGTAATCGCCTCGGGAAAAATCATATCCGCGCCCGCCTCGACGCAGGCCCGGGCGCGCTCTATGGCGGGCTCCAGCCCCTCCACCGCCAGGGCATCGGTGCGGGCCATGATCACGAACTGATCGTCGGTGCGGGCGTCCACTGCCGCCTTGATGCGGTCCACCATCTCCTGCTGGGGCACTATGGCCTTGTTGGGGCGGTGGCCGCAGCGTTTCTGCTGCACCTGATCCTCTATGTGCACCGCAGCGGCTCCGGCCTTGACCATGGCGCGCACGCTGCGGGCGATATTGAAGGCCCCGCCCCAACCGGTATCGATGTCCACCAGCAGCGGCAGTTCGGTGACGTCGGTAATACGCCGCACGTCGGTGAGCACGTCCTCCAGGCTGGTGATGCCCAGATCCGGAATGCCACAGGAGCCGGCGGCCACCCCACCGCCAGAAACGTATAGAGCGCGGAAACCCGAGGCCTCGGCCAACAGGGCATGGTAAGCATTGATGGCGCCCACGCATTGCAGCGGGCGCTCCTGCTCCAAGGCGGCGCGGAAACGCGCGCCGGCGGAGACTGGCTGGGTCATGATGAACTTCCTCCAAGTACGGCCCGCTGTCCGGCTTCAGTCAGCAGGCGCTCGATGTTTTCGCGCGAGGCGCGGATATGGTGACGCATCAACAGCTCGGCCAGTTCGCCGTCGCCGCGCTCGATGGCGTCGACAATATGTTCATGTTCGCTGAAGGCCCGGGGACCACGCCGGCTGGCCATGCCGAACTGGTATCGGTAAACCCTGACCAATTGGTAGAGATCGTTGCAAAGCAGACGAATCAGCCGGCTGTTGCCGCTGCCTTGCACGATCCGGTAGTGGAAATCCAGGTCGCCCTCCTGCTGAAAATAGGCGTTACCGGGGTCTTGCTCGATCTGCTCCCGGTGCTGCTCCAGCAGCTCGCGCAGGTCCTCGACCTGACGTTGGCCCATCAGGGAAGCGGCCAGGCGGGCTGCCATGCCCTCCAGGGCCTCGCGCACGTGATAAATTTCCAACAGCTGGGCGCTCGAGAGACTGACCACCCGGGCTCCAACGTTGGGCCGACGCTCGACCAGTCCACAGGACTCCAGGCGCCCCAGCGCCTCGCGCAATGCGCCCCGGCTGACCCCGTGGCGACGGGACAACTCCGGTTCGCTGATCTTGCTGCCGGGGGCGATTCGACCTTCAACAATGGCCTGCTGGAGTTCTCCGAACACCCGGTCTGCGATGGTGGTGGCGGGCGTCGGCCCGCACATTTTCCCCGGCATTGACACGGCTATCTGGCTCCTCGACCTCAGCGACGCTGCTGCCGGATCAATCCTGCTTCGCCAGACCAAGTCCGCGCAGAGACTCGGTGATCTCCTCGAGAATCGCCGGATCGTCGATGGTGGCGGGCATTTTCCACTCGCTGCCGTCGGCAATCCTCACCATGGTGCCGCGCAGGATCTTACCCGAGCGGGTCTTGGGAAGGCGCTTCACCACTACCGCCAGCTTGAACGCCGCCACCGGTCCGATCTGCTCGCGCATACGCTGCACCAGTTGGCCCTTGATCTCCGCCTCGCTGTGCTCGACGCCTGCCTTGAGTACCACCAGCCCCAGGGGCAGCTGGCCTTTCAGGGCGTCGGCGACGCCGATCACCGCGCATTCGGCCACATCCGGGTGCCCGGCCAGCACTTCTTCCATTTGGCCGGTGGAAAGCCGGTGGCCGGCGACGTTGATCACGTCGTCGGTTCGACTCATGATCCACAGGTAGTCGTCCTCGTCCTTGAAACCTGCATCGCCGGTCAGGTAGTAACCGGAATGGCGGGACAGATAGCCGGAAACGTAGCGCTCGTCGTTATTCCAAAGGGTGGGCAGGCAGGACGGCGGCAACGGCAGCTTTAGCACGATATCGCCCATCTCGCCGGCGGCCACCTCTTCGCCGTCTTGGCCCAGGATGCGCACGTCGTAACCCGGCATGGCCAGGGTCGGCGAACCCGGCTTCACGGGCAGCGCCTCTATACCCAGGGGATTGGCGGCAATCGCCCAGCCGGTCTCGGTCTGCCACCAATGATCGATCACCGGTTTGTCGAGCTTTTCGCGCGCCCAGTGCAGTGTGTCCGGGTCGCAGCGTTCGCCGGCCAGAAACAAGGCGTCCATACAGGAGAGATCGTACTGACGCAGAAACTCTCCGTCCGGGTCCACTTTCTTGATCGCGCGGAAAGCCGTGGGGGCGGTAAACAACACCCGCACCCGGTGCTCGCTGATCACGCGCCAAAAGGCCCCCGCATCCGGGGTACCCACGGGCTTGCCCTCATAAAGCAGCGTGGTGCAGCCCCTCAGCAAGGGGGCATAGACGATATAGCTGTGGCCCACCACCCAGCCAACGTCGGAGGCGGCCCAGTAGACATCGCCGGGCTCCACGCCATAGATATTTCCCATCGACCAGTGCATGGCCACCGCATGACCGCCGTTGTCCCGCACTACGCCCTTGGGCTGGCCGGTAGTGCCGGAGGTATACAGGATGTATAAAGGGTCGGTGGCCGCCACCGGAACACACTCGGCGGGCTGGGCGCGCTCGAGTTCCGACTCCCAGTCCAGATCCCGGCCCTCGATCAGGACGGCCTCGGCCTGGGGCCGCTGCTTGATGACGCAGGCCGCCGGCTTGTGCTGCGCCAACTCGATGGCCGCGTCCAGCAACGGTTTGTATTGCACCACTCGATTGGGCTCGATGCCGCAGGAAGCGGTCAGGATCAACTTCGGCTGGGCGTCGTCGATGCGGCTCGCCAGTTCGTTGGCGGCAAAACCGCCGAACACCACCGAATGAATGGCGCCGATGCGGGCGCAGGCCAGCATGGCGATGGCCGCCTCCGGAATCATCGGCATGTAGACGATCACCCGGTCGCCTGCTTCAACTCCATTCGCCCGCAACATGCCGGCGGCGCGGGCCACGGTGTCACGCAGTTCGGCATAGGAGTAGGTGCGCTGCTGACCGGTCACCGGGCTGTCGTAGATCAGCGCGGCGCGGGTCCCGTGCCCGGCCTCTACATGTCGGTCCAAGGCATTGAAACAGGTGTTGATTTCACCGCCCGGAAACCAGCGCGCCCTGGGGCCGCCGCCATCACTCAGCACCCGATCCCAGGGTTTGTCCCAATGCAGGGCCTGCGCAGCTTCGCCCCAGAAACCCTCGGGATCATCTAGGGAGCGACGGTAAATGGAACGGTAATCAGCCATGTCTATTTCCTCCAGCCTCTGGGGTTTGCGCTCTGTGCCTGCTATTGGATTCGACCCGGCTCAAACACTTAATTGTCGACAATATAAGAGCGTGATTAGCATTTATAGCCGATTAATGGGGGTTGTCAAGGGTGTTATGCGATTGATTGTCGACAATCAGCGCCGACAGCTTTCGGGGGTTTTCAACCCTACCGGACTCGGTTACCTTGTGCCACAGCGATTCACAGCTTCAGAAGGAAACCAGCTATGCGCCTGCTGCACACCATGATCCGGGTCGGCGACCTGGAACGTTCCATCGATTTCTATACCAACGTACTGGGCATGCGCCTGCTGCGCAGAAAGGACTACCCCAAGGGCGAGTTCACCCTCGCCTTCGTCGGCTTCGGCGACGAGGCCGAGCACAGCGCCATCGAGCTGACCTATAACTGGGGCACCGACCGTTACGACTTAGGAGAGGGCTTCGGCCACCTGGCCATCGAGGTGGATGACGTCTACCGCGCCTGCGAGGCGATTCGCGAGCGCGGCGGCAAGATCATCCGCGAGGCGGGCCCCATGAACGCGGGCAGCACCATTATCGCCTTCGTGGAGGACCCGGACGGCTACCAGATCGAGTTGCTGGCCCCCAAGCCCTGAGGGCCGAGTTCGGGCCGGCGGCTATACTTACCAATGGAGGAAGAAATCCTTAGGAGGCCGAGTCATGGCAATTTCGATGACATTGCAGGAATACCTGGAAACCCAGGGCGTAAACTTCGATCTGGAGCATCACCGCCACACCTTCAACAGCGCCTCCACCGCCGAGGCGGCCCATGTGCCGGGCGACGATCTGGCCAAGGGGGTACTGGTGGACGACGGCAGCGGCTACTTGCTGGCGGTGATCCCGGCCACTCACCGGCTCAACCTGGAGATGCTGCGCCGAACCCTGCACCGGCCGGTAGAACTGGCCACCGAGGGTGAACTCGAAGACCTGTTTCCGGACTGCGAGACCGGCGCGGTACCCCCGCTCGGCAGCCCCTTCGGGCTGGAGACGGTAGTCGATCAGAAGTTGATGGAGCGCCCCGACATCTGGTTCGAAGCCGGGGACCACGAGGACCTGGTACACATCTCTGGCGCCAGCTTCAGGACCCTGATGGGCAGCGCCACCCGGGGCGAGATCAGCACCGAGCGCTGAGATCCCAGGGCACGTGCGCGGCGGTCTGGGTTGGTCGGCAGCGAAAAACGCCGATGGCGGCGGGTGTCCGCCGTGCTTGTTGATGCCGGGCCGCGTCGGAAACCTGGGGAGTCCCTTGCAACCGACCGGCGAGACCGCCAGCGCTCTGATATCCAGGTGCATTCAGATAAGCAAGCGGACACTACTGGCAGCCGCCACCCTGCTGGCCGTCAACGGCGCGGCGCACGCGTACGAATTCCCGGCCGATCTGGTCACCGCCGCCATCGAGCGCACCCTGCATCCGGTGCGCTACGACGGCAGCTACCGCAAGATAGCCTATCCCTTGGGTGACGTCCCCAATGACGTCGGGGTCTGCTCCGATGTGGTGATACGCGCCTATCGCGGGATCGGCATCGATCTCCAGCAGTTGGTCCACGAAGACATGCGGTTGGCGTTTCGGTCCTACCCCCAAATCTGGGGCCTGACGCGGCCCGACCCAAATATCGACCACCGGCGGGTGCCGAACCTACAGCGGTTTTTCGAACGCTGGGGCGAGGTCTTGCCCATCTCCCGCGACGCCGACGATTACCGGCCTGGCGAACTGGTAACCTGGATGCTGCCGGGGAACCTGCCCCACATCGGCATAGTGACCGACCGCCCATCCCCGACAACCGGACGCCCGCGGATCGCCCATAATATCGGCTCCGGGCCGAAGCTCGACGATATGCTGTTCGACTACCCGATCAGCGGACACTACCGCTTCGGAGCCCAAAAGCCGATCGTCGCAGCGGGGGCCGACGTCGCGACGCCGCCGCGGCGTGCCGTCGAAGTGGATTGAGACAATCGCGACGGGGCGGGACAGCAGGCAGCGGATGACTGGACTCCAGGGCACCGCGCCCGCTTTTCGGAGGTACGATTGGGCGTAGGGGGCGGGCCCTCGCGCCGATGTGTCGCCGGCAACAGCGGCCTGCCCTTATGAATCTGCCAGATTCCTTACCCCCTGAGCCGGCCTCAAGGCCGGCCAATATTTGCAGACCCTCTGCCACTGGGGCTACCCTCGTGCGCCTAAAGCGCTTACCGACGCCGGGCACCCGCCGACTCTCTATCAACTCAACCCCGACCAACCGGAATCAAACTCAATGTCCAACAAGGCACAACCGGGCGAAGATCTGGATTGGGACGCGATCCGCGCGGCCGTTCTTCCGGCCTGGAAAAACACCGAAGCGGGCGGGGGAATGCTCCTGTTCGCCATCCCCATTTTCGGCGGAATTCTGTTTCTTTTGGCTTTCCTATTGATTCAGGAAACCCGAATTCCCGCTCTGATTGTTGCGGTAGCTGCGGTTCTCGCCACGCTCTACGTGCGGGCTGGACTCAATCGTCTGCGCCAAGGCAAGGCCCTGGTGCTGAGCGGAAGGGTTCTGGAAAAATCCACCCACCAGAGCACCGATTCCGTTACCCGCAGGGTGAGCATCCGTCACTTCCTGACGCTCGAGGTTCGAAAGGCGGAGGGATTGAGCCGGTCCGGGCTGGTGGAGAGCGCCCTCGGGGCCGGAGAGGTCCGGAAGTTGACCACCACCTCGGAGATCTATGGGCAGGTCCGTGAGGGTCAGGATCTGAGTGTGGTCGTTATGCCCCACGATGGAGCGGTATATTTCACGATTTCACCGGAAACCGGCTTGGTAATCGGGGGTTCGATAGCTGCCAGAGATGGCAGTTGACCGCCTCGGGAGACGCTGAAAAAAGCCCTCCCTGGCTTTTTGCGGCACGCGTTTCCCTCGAAAGAGAGCGATCCACCAGTCTAGCCTGAAAGAAGGAGCGTCCGATGTCCCTGACAGAGCAACTCGACGCCATGCACCGCGGTATCCTCCGTGATGCCCCGGATGCCGCCATGGCCTTCGATACAGATACGCAAGAATTGATACGAGCGGGCGTCGGCACAGATGCGCCGAAAGTCGGAGAGGTCGCGCCGGACTTCGCGCTTCCTGACGCGCTCGGGAGGCGGGTGCGATTGCAGGACTTGCGGTCGCGGGGGCCCTTGGTCATCAGCTTCTATCGAGGAAGCTGGTGCCCATATTGCAACCTGGAGATGCAGGCACTGCAGCAGCATTTGCCGCGATTCAACGAGTCCGGGGCTTCACTCGTCGCCATCAGTCCGCAAGTTCCGGATGAATCCCTATCCTTGGCCGAGAAGCATGCGCTCTCGTTTCCGGTCCTCAGCGATGTCGGCGCTCTGGTTGCCCGCGATTATGGGCTGGTGTTCACGGTGTCCGAGCGGCTCCGGCCCCTGTATGCGGGCTTCGGTATCGACCTGCCAAAGTCGAACGGCGTCGACAGCTTTGAGCTTCCGGTGCCGGGGACCTTCGTGGTAGACCGGAACGCCCTGATTCGCGCCGCATTTGTCGACCCGGATTACAAGAAACGAATGGAGCCGGAGGAAATCCTCGCCGTGCTGGAGGCGATCTCGGGCGAAGCCTGATGGAGAGCGAAGTGTCGTCCGTGGGAGCAGCGGAGCGTGCACGGGGAGCGACCCTGGCGCGGCGAAAAATTCTCGTCCTTTTCGCGCACCCTTCGTTGGACCGCTCCGAGGTAAATCGTCCTCTGGCACGGGCGACGGCAGCGGTCGACGGTGTGACGCTGGTCGACCTGTACGCCGAGTACCCAGATTTCCAGATCGATGTCGACCGCGAGCAGGCGCGCCTGTTGGCGCACGAGGTTGTCGTCTTTATGCACCCACTCTACTGGTACTCAACACCGGCGATCTTGAAAGAATGGCAGGATCTGGTGTTGGAGCACGACTTTGCCTATGGCTCGAAGGGAACCGCCCTGCACGGCAAGATCTTTCTCAATGCCCTCACCGCCGGCGGGCTCGAAGCCGCCTATCGGGCAGAGGGATTCAACCACTTTACGATTCGCGAGTTGCTGCATCCCCTGGAGCAAACCGCGGCGCTCTGCGGCATGATCTACCTGCCGCCGTTTGCCCTGTTCGGCGCCCGCACAGCGGTGGACGAAGGGAGGATCGATGCCCATGTAGCGGATTGGGTCCGGGTGCTCGACGCACTGCGTGACGGTCGCCTCGATCTGGATCTGGCTCGGGAGCTTCCGAAACTCAACGGCGACCTCGACGCCATTATCCAGGGTCAGTGAACCATGGGCGGACTACTGTTTCAGGCATTCGTCTACCTCTGTGCCGCAGTCGTCGCCGTGCCGGTCGCCAAGCGTCTGGGTCTGGGCTCGGTCCTCGGTTATCTGATCGCAGGCATCGCCATCGGACCCGTCATTGGGCTCGTGGGCTCAGAGACCCAGGACATCCAGCACTTCGCCGAATTCGGCGTCGTCATGATGTTGTTTCTGGTGGGACTGGAGCTGGAGCCGCGCATGCTGTGGGAGATGCGCGCCCGCCTGCTCGGGCTCGGCGGCCTGCAGGTTGGCATTACCGGCTTGCTGATCGCCGGTGCCGCCCTCCTACTCGGCGTCTACTGGAGCCTGGCCATCGCCATTGGCCTGATCTTCGCGTTGTCGTCCACGGCGATCGTTCTGCAGACGCTAAACGAGAAGGGGCTGACCAAGACCGAAGGAGGCCGTGCCAGCTTTTCGGTCCTGCTATTCCAGGATATCGCCGTCATCCCGATGCTGGCGCTGATCCCGTTGCTGGCGCTGCCCGAGGTGGCCGGAACCGGAGCGGCTGACCTCGCGCACGGCCAGGCCGGGCATCACGCATCCATGAGCCTGGTCGCTGACTTGCCCGGCTGGGGGCATGCGCTGGTCGTATTGGGGGCTGTCGCCGCGGTTCTGCTGGGCGGGCACTACTTGTCTCGGCCCCTGTTTCGCTTTATCGCAGAATCCCGGCTACGGGAGATCTTCACCGCCAGCGCCCTGCTCCTGGTGATCGGCATCGCCCTGCTCATGACCCTGGTCGACCTCTCGCCGGCGCTCGGGACCTTTCTCGCCGGTGTTGTGCTGGCCAACAGCGAGTTTCGCCACGAACTGGAGTCCGATATCGAACCCTTCAAGGGCCTGCTGCTTGGACTGTTCTTTATCACGGTGGGGGCTGGAATCGATTTCGGGATACTGTTCGGCGACTTCGCGACCGTGCTCGGCCTGACACTGGGAGTAATGTTACTGAAGGGGGCCGTTCTGCTGGGACTGGCGCGCCTGTTCCGGTTGAGTACCGGAGACGGCTGGCTGTTTACCCTGGGCCTGGCTCAAGCGGGTGAGTTTGGCTTCGTGCTGCTGAGCTTCAGCCAGCAGAGCAACGTGATCCCGGCGGACCTCGCGGCCACCCTGTCGTTGGTCGTCGCCCTGTCGATGTTGTTGACGCCGGCCCTGTTCATCCTCTACGACAAGGTGATCCGACCGCGGCTCGGCGGCAGCGACAAGCAGAAACCCGATCCCATCGAAGAACGGGGCAGTGTCGTGATCGCGGGCAGCGGGCGCTTCGGGCAAATCGTCAACCGCCTGTTGGTAGCCAGTGGGGTGCGCACCGTCGTGCTAGATCACGAGGCGGCGATGATCGACATGCTGCGCAAGGTCGGCATCAAGAGTTACTACGGCGACGCGTCCCGGCCCGAGCTGCTGATTGCGGCGGGGATCGAGAAGGCCCAGGTCTTCGTGGTCGCCATCGACGATCGCGACCGCGCCGTCGAGATGGTCGAGCATGTCCGGCGCCACTACCCGCAGGTCAAGATCCTCGCCCGCGCCTTCGACGTCAGTCACCTCTACCTGTTAAGGAAAGCCGGGGTGGACCTGGCGGTGCGAGAGATGTTCGACGGGTCCCTGGCCCTCGGCACGGAGGCATTGAAGACGCTCGGCATGCATCCGTTCAAGGTCGAGAAGATGGCGCATGCCTTCCGTCGGCACGACCGGGCGGGCCTGGATCAACTCTATGAGCTATGGGACGAGAACCCGGACATCGCCCGCAATCGAGCGTTTCTGGCGCGCGCCAGGGAGCATCGCGAGACACTCAAGGAGATGATCGAAGCCGACCGCCTGCAACTTCATGACCGCACCGAACGCGGCTGGACGCCGCCACCGAAAGGCTATATCAAGGACCTGGATAGCTGAAACAGACCGATGCAAACGCTGCCGATAGCGTCTGCTTGAGCCGTAGCATGGAATCGGTACGGGGGGGTGACTCCCACCGCGACGCCCGGATTTCCGCGTTTTGGGGCGGGCCCGACGTAAGAAATCAGTCGCGGCTTGTACGCTATCCAACCTCGATTCAGCGTCCGGGACGCCGATTGTATCGTGCGCACCGGCGACACGCGCCTCCTGCTGACCGCCTGGGCACGCCAATCGACTACAATTAGCAGGCTGTTGAAATTCGCCAAGGGCGGGGCGAGACAGGGCCAAAATTGGCCGCCAAATCGCAGTTTACTGAAGTAAACGGGCATTTTTGGCGCCGTATCACAACACCTGAGTAGGATTTCAACGGCCTGTTCGAGAAGCGCTGGGTTAAGCCAATCTGGTATTCTCAGCGGAGCAAAACGGCAAACGGGACTGGCGTCGCGTTTCATTGCATAAGTTGCGTTTCGCTTGAAACAAAAACGACTTCCGCGATGACGGACTTGTGTACCTACCAGTAGCGCAGTCTCCCATGGATGAGAAGACAACCCAATTTTCCTCTCGGCCGGCGTGGTTTCAAAAGAGAACCCTAATAGTCTGGCCGCTGTTGTTGACCGTTTCAGCGGGACTCGGGAGTTGTGCCCAGTTTCGGCCGTCGACCTATGATGCACTCGAACAGCGAGTCAGGACGCTGGAAGCAGACAAAGGTTCACTCGAGCGGCAACTCGACGCACGCGAAAAGGAGGCGGCCCATCTACAGTTGGAGACCCTGGAAAAGACCGCGCGCATAAGGGAATTGGAGGGGGTGTTGAACCAAAGGGAACAGGAACTGAAACAGAACCGGGAGCAGCTGTTGCGCATCGATACCCGGATACAGACCCTGACCGGCCCTGCGCAGGCGGCATCCGCTATTGCAGAGGCCGAGGCTGCATACCTAATTGCGCTGGCCCATGGTCCAATTCAAGCAACCGAGGCGATATCCAACCTCCTCGGCGAATCGACTTCCGCCTATGAAGCCGGAAACTACGGACAAGCCGCTGATCTCGCGGACCAGGTGATGCAAGTACTGTACAGGGATGTTGCGGCACTTCCATCGGAACAGGTTGCCTCGGTGAAATACCCCGAGTCCCCGTTTATGAGTCCCTTGCCTTTTCGGGTACGCGTCAACAGCCACGTACGCCGGGGTCCCGGGATGGGCTTCGCCCCCAAGGCCATCTTGCCACCCAAAACGCCGGTCACCGGTATCGCCACCCGCGGACAATGGGTGAAAATCGAAGGTCCAGGTCGACTGCAGGGCTGGATCTACCGGAAACTATTGGCCGTGCCCGATTGACGCTCCGGTGTCCTCCAAGGGGTTCCCGGCGAAGCAGACGCAGTTTCGGCCAGCCCGTTTTGCCTGATACAGAGCAGCATCGGCGCGTTGCAGCAGATGTTCGGGGGCGATATCGGTATCGCGCACCTCCGCAATGCCAATGCTCACCGTCACCCCGAGTACCGTTCCGGATTGCGCCGCCAAGCGCATTTTCCGGACCCGGGTGCGAATCCGCTCGGCCAGTTCCCAGCTGTCTGCATGGCCGGTTTCGAACAGTATGATGGTGAATTCCTCACCGCCGTAACGAGCCACAAAATCCACGGCACGAATCGATCGGGTCAAACATACGGCGAACTGCCGCAGGACTTCGTCCCCCACCAGGTGACCGTAACGGTCATTGACCATCTTGAAGTGGTCGAGGTCCAGCATCAACACGCTGAAAGGCCGGCCATTGCGGAGATACCGCTCCAAATGAAGTGCCATTTTTGCACTCAAGCTGCGTCGATTCGCGAGCCCGGTCAAGGTATCTGTGACAGTCAATTCCTCGAGGCGCTGATTATGTTCCAGCAACTGAGACTGAGCGGCCGTCACCACTCGCCGGCTTTCTTGCAAACGCAACACCATATCGTTGAATACCTGACTCAGGTAACCGATCTCGTCGCGCCTGTCGGTAGGCAGGTCCACATCAAGATCTCCCTCTGCCACTCGACGTGCACCGTTGATTAAACCATTGAGCGGCCGGACCAGCGAGGTGCCGAAAACGTAGACCGCGCTCAACATGACGAGGAGGACCAACGTAAAGATCCAAAACACCTGGGTCTTCAATTGTCCAAGTTCCGCAAACGCCTCCTCGGCATCCATTTCCGCCAGCACACTCAGTCCATCGATCGCGGTCGGTGTAAACATTCCCAGAACGGTCACCCCACGATGATCGGGATACAATGTGACCCCTGCAAAACTGGCTGCCCGGTCTTCCCCGTCCGTAGAAATCGGCGCCGGTGCCTGCAGCGAGCCGGAAACGCCCAGAATCCTTCTCCCGTTCAAAGTCAGATGCAGCCGTTTCCCCTCGGTGTTATCGAGCAATGGCTGCAGTACCTGGAGCCCGATATTGGCCACCAGATAACCCGAAAGCACATCGGCGGCATCGGTGACGCCGGCCGTCACCCGCAAGAAAGGCTTGGTCCCGGGCTGCAAGACGACGGCAACGCCAGCCCCCGCGGTGATTCGCTGGGAGCGATCCGGCTGCTGCCTGCTGAAGTGAAACCCTTCCACGTCCGCAAGCCGAAACCGCCGAAAATCGGAAAAGCGGGTGAGAAGCGAATCGAAATAGACATCCGCCTGAAGCAGCGACGAATTCTCTCCGTTGATCGCCTCTCGCAGCAGCGGCGGCGCAGCAAAAACCCCGACATCGGCGCTCAATCGCCGTACCCGGCGTCCGGTTTCCTTCGCCACGAGTGCGCCCAGACTCCGCAACTCCTGGCCGAACCGCAATTCGTTGATCCGCACGCTATGGGCATAGGTGTAATAGCCCAGTACGCCGAACGGCAACAATACGGCGACCAAGGCAAAAAGCAGAATTTTCAGCTTGATTGTCATCGGATCCATCCCGCCATGATCTGTTTCCCACAAGTCAAACGACCCACTTTCATTTGCGGTGGATGGGACAGCGCCGAGGCGCCGGCGTCCCCCACCGCGCCATCCTTGCGTGACAACGCTTCGCTCAAGAAATACGGATATTCGAATTATTGCGGAAAACCACGCATCCGGCCGGATACCGTGCCGAGAGTGTGACCGAGATACCAATGACACGACGCGCCCGAAACTCAGCCAGACCTTGGTTCAGACACCTGCCGGTGCTCGGGCAGCCTGGTACCGATCAAGCCGCACTCATCCAAGTGCGTCGGCCGTCGTGATCGTCGTCGCCCGTGAGGATGGTCTTGCACTGCGACCCCGCAGGCCGCGGGAGTAACCGATGACCCGAATTGTACAAAAAGTAATTAATTTCAATAGGTTAAAATACGCATTGGTCGCTCCACCGAGATCAGCACACCCGGAGCCAATGGAACCCGATTCATTTCCTGATTACCCCTGTGGCTCAGCTTCCGCGCCACCCCCTGGAATATGCTGGACCTAGGCAGCAACGAGGAGGTCGCCATGGCGAAAAATCAGGTTCAGTTTCGAATCAGGGCTGAGTTTGCCGGAGTTTCTCCAACGCTACCGCACCGAGGCGCAATGGCGTGAGGCGCTGGTTGGGTGGCGTTGGCCCCTGGGGTTCGTATGCCCAGCGTGCGGGCACACCGGGTACTGCGAAATCACTGAGCCTGTGCTCTACCAATGTAATCGCGGCCGACAAGGGGGCTTCGGAGCCCACAACCGGAATATTCCGATGGGAAAGCCAACTTGTAAATGGAGCGGTCCTGAGCCAAGCTTTGTTATAACCAAGTATTTTACTAGGTTTTGCGGTCAGCGCAATTCCGTTGCGCGCACCGTCGAGGCGGATAGCGACCGAGCCCCGGTCAAGGAGGTCCCCATGTTGCGGAGAATTTACTTCGCCGTTCCGAACCGAATGCATGCCCGAAGCATCGTCAATGAACTGGAAGCAGCTGGAATAGAGAGGACACAGATACACGCAGTGGCCAAACCCGGCGTGGACATCTCCGATCTCCCGGCGGCAACACTGCCGCAACGCCAGGATCGCGTCTGGGCCCTGGAGAACTTCTTCTGGAGAGGCGATCTGATCCTGTTCGGGATCGCCACGTTGGGACTGGTGCTAGCTACGTTCAATGCTTGGGTAATCGGGGCCATCGCGGCGATAGCCGTCATGATAGCGACCTTCCTGGTCGGAAATCATTTCGCCGCCAGTTTGCCTCATACCCACCTCGGTGACTTGCAGGTTCCTTTCAAACACGGCGAGATCCTGCTCATGGTAGACGTGGACAGAAACCGCGTCAGAGAGGTAGAACAACTGGTTACCCGCCGCCACCCGGAAGCGGAGGTTAGCGGTATAGGCTGGACGATCCATGCATTAGGAACCTGAACACGATCCGGCGCTTTCCTTGTCCCCCGGGTTTTTGGCGGCTTCGGCAGGCTAACTGTCTGGCCAATTGCTCGGCCGCATGGCATGCCCGGTGCCAACTGGCCAATCTTCGCACCCCCTTGCAACGCGACTGTGACCCGGCTTTCGGCAGCCAACCTCGGGGACAAAAGCCGGATGGCAGCAAGGGTCAATCGCTGCGGAATCCTGCCGCCTGATGGGATCCATCACAAAAGGGCTTGTTCTTGGATTCTCCGCAACGGCACAGCGCCACCTTGTCGCCGCGCCAAGCCAAACGGCCACTGCCAGCGATCAAGATGACGCCGCCGGATAGAAGGAGTGGACCGTCTTGCAGCGGCTTGATTTGCAGCTTTCCCGTTGCCGATCCCACACCGGCGCCCTTCTCGCCGATCGCGCCATAATCCTCGAATCCGGCCTTGAGATGGCTGTTATCACAGAACGGCTTATTCTGCGACCGCCCGCATCGGCAAAATGCGGCTCGATAGCGGACGCCAGGCATGTCATCCGGCGCACCCTCGATCTCCAGATCGCCCTTCACGTAAAGTGGGCCGTTGTAGGTGACTTGGACCGAATTCTTTCCGCTCGCATGCTCCCGGTCACCTGATTTGCTTCTGTAGGTAAGGGCGCCGCTGGGGCACCGCTCGCACACTTCGGCAACTACCTCTGTGCTGGCGCTGTCGGGCAGGCACCAGGGGTCGCGCCCGCCAACAAACAGGTCGCCGTCCGACTGCCCGCACTCCCCGATGTGGATACACAGCCGTTCGTCCCAATGAACGTCGATTTCGTCGCCCGGAAAATCGAAAACCTTTCTTTGACCCATTGTCTCGCTCCTGTGTCTCGGTTGAACTAGCTGTTACACGTCGGACAGGCGGCTGGCCCTGTCGGCTGCATGCTCTCGAGTTGTCTATATCGGTTCGACCGGCGAATCAGAAGCGCTAAGGCAGGTCGAAAACCAGGATCTCAGCCGGGGTTCCGGCTTCGAAGTTGAGTCGCTGCTGGTTCTCGATTGCCACCCCGTCGCCGCCGTTGAGGGTCTCGCCATTCACCTTCGCCCTGCCCCGCGCGACATGCACATAGGCGCGTCTGCCCGCTTCTAATCGATGCTCCAGGCGCTCCTGCGCACCCAGTAGGGTGCCGTAAAGCAGGCCGTCCTGATACGACGAGATCGATCCGTCACGACCGTCAGGCGAAACCAGCAGCACGAGGCGGCCACGCCGATCCTCGGGCGAGAAGTGCTTCTGCAAGTAGCCGGGCTCCACTCCCAATACGTTCGGTTGCAGCCAGATCTGCAGAAAATGAACGGGCTCATCCGGCGAAGGGTTGTACTCGCTGTGGGTGACCCCGGTACCGGCACTCATGCGCTGAACATCGCCCGGGCGAATCACTGAACCGTTGCCCATGCTGTCCTTGTGTTCCAGGGCGCCGTCGAGCACGTAGCTGATAATCTCCATGTCGCTGTGGCCATGGCTGCCGAATCCCGACCCAGGAGCCACGGTGTCGTCATTGATCACCCGCAGATTCGCAAACCCCATGTGGCTAGGGTCGTAATAACCACCGAACGAGAAGGTGTGATAGCTGTTAAGCCAGCCATGATCGGCGTGGCCGCGTTCTTCTGCCCGTCGCAGTGCGTTCATATTCGGTTCCCCGTGATTCAATGGATAGTAATAACCTAGTAAACTGCTGAGCCAAAATAAATACTCTTTCAATCAATGGATCTTTGCGGCCAGCGCAAAGATGAGTCTGGGTGATCGGTGCGCCAATTCCGGTTCACGCGCTTTGACAATAAATTCGGTGGCATGCAGGAATCTCTATGGACGAACTTGAAGTGTTTGTGGTGGTGGTCGAAGAGCAGGGTTTCAGCGCGGCGGCAAAGCGGCTGGACTCCACGCCGGGTGCCGTGAGCCGCCGGATCAAGGCCCTCGAGCAGCGGCTGGGTGTCCGGCTGCTGCAAAGGACCACCCGCAAGATGCAGTTGACCGAGGCAGGTGAGCTTTACTTCGGCGAAGTCCGAAAGCTGCTGGGCGACCTTCGAGCCGTCGAGGGGCTACTCGGAGAGGTGACCCGCCAACCCATGGGCGAACTCCGGATCGTCGCACCGATGTCGTTCGGCCAGCGCCGGCTCGCCCCCCTGGTGGCGCGCTTCGCGATCCTGTATCCCAAGCTCCGGGTCACCCTGAAGCTGGAGGACCGAGAAACGGATATTGTTGGCGAGGGTTTCGATCTTGCGCTGCGTATTGCCTATCCCAGCGACTCGTCCCTGGTGGCGCGGCCGATCGCATCGGTACCCAGATACTTTTCTGCGTCTCCCGACTATCTAGCGCGGCGCGGTACCCCGCGAATACCCGACGACCTGCTGCAGCACGACTGCCTCCACTACAGCCTCATTTCCGAACGGGAGGAGTGGACCTTCGGCGGAAAAGACGGCGACCAAACCATTCTGGTAAAAGGGGTGTTTTGCAGCAACAACGGTGACGTATTGGCCGAGGCGGCGATGCAGGGGCTGGGAATCACCTTGCTGCCCGATTTCATCGTCGAGCAGGCCCTCCGCGACGGACGCCTGGTCCGGGTGCTGGAGGGGTGGGAGCGTTCACCGCTTGCGCTTTTCGCCCTCTACCCGTCCCGGCAGCACGTACCGGCCAAGGCGAGGCTCTTCATCGAGTACCTGGTTGAGGCGTTATCGCAACGGGGCCGGTGATTGATTGAGCGGGACCAGCTTTGCTTGGCAACCTGGCGCCAGTGGGCGAACTCCATTGTCACGGACCGGGGCCGACCGAATCGACCGTCTACTCCTGCCGTCGACTCGGCTAGGGAGACGAACGGGGCCTCCGGAATCCTGGAAGTGAACGCACCCCTGGAGCTCGCGTATCCGACGGAAAACTCCCCATGAGATGGGAGAAACAGGGTCCATTCGTGGTAGTCCCCGGCTTAGTCTCCGGTTGTGAAGGGCACCCTGATTCCGCTTTACGAGCCCTGGGTAACGAACGCCCCTGCATAACGCAAATCGTAGGATTTCCGCGTCATTCTTCCCAACTCATTGCCGGAACCGGCGCTGAGTGAGATGTGAGCCGAATCGGCAGCCCCGCCCTCGGCTCCGAGGATCGCCGGAAAGAGCAGATTCATTGTTTTCATGCTGTCCCACCTGTGATCGGACCGAAGACACTGTTCGCTCATGGCCACTATCCGAGGTTATCGCTCGGTACGGAGAAAAGCGAGGTGGGGCATTTCTCGAATCTCCTCCGGCCCCGGAGAAGACGGTTGCGTCGGCAAAAAGATCACGGACGATAGCCGGCCGTAGACGGCTGAATCGCTTCGAACCGGAAGCGGATTTCATCGCCGGGGTAGGAGTGATCTCGGTGGATTTGCAAGCGTCCGCCACTGATCAGCCATCCGCTCTCCCCTGTCGCGCATCGGTCAGCCTTCCGCCAGCCAAGAAGGCAAAGGAGAGAAGCAGGAGCATGGCCACCAGCATGGGGCCAAAGGGCTGATCCAACAGCAAGGCCGATACGAATGCGCCAAGATAGGCCCCCAGGCCGATGCCGAGACTTAGCGCCAAGGTCCACCGCCAGTTGCCCGCCAACCGAAATGCCAGCCAGGGCGGCACGAATACCAGCCCGAAGGCGCCCATCAATCCCAGTGTACCGGTGCCTACCGCCATGGCGATGGCGACCAACAGGTCGAAGGCGAGGTGCCAGTGCCAGGCAACACGACCATTCGCGAGACGACTCCCGAGCAACAGCCGGGCGCGTATCAGTCTCGGCATCAGCCAGGGTATGCCCAACAGCGCCAGCAACCCGAGACCGATGGCCGCAAGCAACTGCGGCCAACCGGAAAAATACAACTGGCCTTCCACCAGCGCATGCCCCATTACACTGCCGAGCGCCGTGTTGGCGGCCACCAGCAAGGTCAAGGACCAACCCAGAAGAATCATCAGGGCATAGGCGGTATTGCCCCGAAACCGGCCAAACGTTTTGAACAACGCGCCCATGCAGGCACCGAACAAGGCGCCGGCGACCGCCGGCAGGCCTAATGCCATTCCCACCAGTCCCCCGGACCCAGCCAGGTGCGCCAGACCCAGGGCGGCCAGCCATTCATCGCGCAGGCGCAGCAGGACCCCTACCAGCGGAAGCACCAAGGCCACCAGCAGCCCGGCGACAAATGGGAGCCGGAATAGGGGATCGGCCAGCAGTTCCCAGTTCATGGGGTGATCTCCAGCACGCGATTGCAGGCCTGTTGCAGGAAAGACCGCTCGTGACTCACCAGGAGCACGGCTCTATGCCCCTGTTCCGAGCGCAGCATGTCCGCCAGCAACGTCTCCCCCTCCGGATCGAGGTTGTTGGTGGGTTCGTCGAGCAGCACCAGGTCCGCTCGGGTCGCCAGAATCGCCCAGGCTGCGAGCAACTGAAACTGCCCCCCGCTCAGCCTGTCGACCCTGCGATCGAGCCAGTTCCTCAGAAGATCCGGCGGACTCCGGTTCGCCTCCCCGTAACCAAGATATTCCCATCCGCTGAAGGGCATTTCATCCAACCGCACCGGCTCCTGGGTCTGCCAGGCGAGGGTCAGGCCCGGCTGCCTGTCCACGCGGCCTCCGAACAGACGGGCCGAACCGGCCAGGGCCTTCAACAGGGTGGATTTGCCGCAGCCGTTTGCCCCCCAGATACCTACCACTTCTCCGGGTTGGATGCGGAAGCTCAGAGGGCCGACCACGGGCCGGCGATAACCGGCCACGAGATCGGTCGCCTCCAGCAGACGGGTGATCATCATTCCGCCGGGAAGATGGCTTCCAGCCACCGGTCGAGATGCGCGAGGTAGGCTTCCCCATCGGCTTGCAAAGGCGGCTCCAACGGAAGTCGAGCCAGGGGCCAACCGAGAATGTCCGCCAGCTTGTTCGGCCCCCTTGCTGGCTGGTAACTGGTGAACAGAATCAGCCCTCTCTGTCCCTTTAGCTGATCGGCCAGATCCTTGATGTGGGCGCCGCTTGGGGGCACTCCCGGAACCGGTTCCAAGGTGCCGTAAAGCGGGATATCGAAACGGTCCAAGAGATACAGCAAATCGCGGTGGAACGCGACCACCCCTGGGGGGTTCCCAGCCCTGCTTTTCCAGTCAGAAACCCAGTTTCGCGCTTTATCGGCGAAGGCCGCGGCGCGAGATCGAAAGTCCGCCGCATGGGTAGGATCCAGCTGCACCAATTTTTCCGCCAGGGCCAAGCCGATTTGCCCCATCCGGATCGGGTCCATGTTGACATGGGGGTTGCCTGCCGGATGGACGTCGCCCAGGGCCCGGTCCGCCGCTCCCCCCGTGTCGAGCAACTCTACTTGCGCCGCCGCCTCGAAGTAGCCGTCGCGGCCCGGAAGGATGGCCGGGTTCGCCGACTGCTGGATGGCCACCGGCAGCCACCCCCCCTCCAGCTCCGCACCCAACGCAATCACCAAATCGGCGCTCCGCAGTGCCCGCACCATGCTGGGGCGGGCTTGCAGGTAGTGCAGGTCCCGGTCCGGTGGGCCTAGAATCTTCAAATTGACTTGGTCCGCGCCTATTTCCCGCACCAGCATACCGGTGCTGGAGCTGGTGGCTACTACCGAGAGAGCCGCCTGGGCCAGCAACGGCATCAGCAATGCAACCGTCACTACAAGCTTTGCAATACGCATTCTCAACCCTCCCTAAAACTTGTGTGCGCCGTGGGCGCCCAGACTAACCAAGAACTGCAGCCACAAGGTATCGAACTTTTCCCGATGCCCGGGGGCGGTCAGGATATCGTTATGGGCATACTGGAGACGAAGCCGCGAGTACTCGGTCGGTGTCCAGGTCAACGCGGCGGTCCAGCGGTCCGAGGAGCCGAAATCTTCCGACTCGCCGCCGCTGACCTTGTTGGTGATGCCGAACAGGTCGTAGCGCACCCCCAGTTGCCAACGCGGAGCAATGCCATACCAGCCCTGAGCATATAAGCCGTCGGTAGTAAACTTCCGTGAGGAACCGATTTCATCCGGATCCCCGCCCTTTGCGTTCAGGTCCTTGATCGAGCGAAGGTACTCGGATTGCAGTTTGAAACTGCGGTGTCCGTAGGACCCTCCCCCATCGTATCTGTACACAAGATCCAGTCCCCAGAGATCCGCATCTCCTTCCAACCCATTCTCGAAGCCGTCGTGCTCGTGGATCTCCTGGTGCTGCACGTTGTGCAAATAGGAAGCGCCCAGCTGCAATGCATGGTCGTAGCCGAGATCCGGCGCGACCTTGGCGTAGAGAGACCAGAGCCTGGGGCCGTCGTCACGGTCGCCAAGCCCGGTTTCCTCCCGTTCTTCGCCATCGTCGACAAAAGCGCCGAAGCGTTCCTGGTCTCCCTGCAGCAACTCGGCACCCAGCAGCGTGTAAAACGGCGTTTCAGGCAACCAGGAAAGCTGGACGCCGGTGTCCTGCAACCCGTGCGGACCCAGCAAATTGAGATAGGCCAGGTTTTGATCGGTGAAATCCCACTGATGGGGATGCTGATTATTTATGTAGCCGAAATCGCTGAGAAACTTGCCGCCCTTGAGCGTTAACGCGTGGGGGAGATTCCGGGTCCGGAACCAGGCCTCCTCCAGATCGAGGTCTCCGTCACCGTCAATTGTGATGTAAGTGGTAGCGTCGAAATAGGGATCGACGGTTGCGGAGAAAGCCAACTCGGCCGAACGGAGATTAAAGCCCTGCCCCATACCTCCGTGGGCATGGCCACCGCCCTCATCCTCGTGACCATGAGTATGCGATGGCTGGAACGCCTCTCCTACCAGCTCGGTGCCCGCGCCATCGACCCCGTCGTTATAATAATTTCCGTCCAGAATCACGGAAATCTGCGGATTGAAGGCGTTGCCGGCGGTCACGGCGCCCGATTCGGGCTTCCGGCGGGGCTTCGGCGCTGGTTCGCTGATCACGACCGCGTCTGCTGTTCCCGGTTCGGGTTTCGCGGCCTTGGATCCGGCTGCGGCAGCCTCCTGTTCCGCGGCTTCCAACCGTTGCTCCAGTTGCTGGATGCGGCGCTCATAATCCGCCTGCATGCGCTCGACCATCGATCGAATCTCAGCCAACTCAGCCGTTTCGCCGGCATTCGCAATAGACGATGCCAGCAGGGCCCCTGCCGCGGCCCCCGCTATCTTTATCTTGTTCATTTTGTTTCCTTCGTGTTTTTTCCGCGAGCTACCGGATTTCAATGCCGACAGCAGACGAGAAAGCGGCGGGAGATCGAATAGCCGAATTCCATTCTCGCGTCCGGCGCCATGACAGCCGGCTACTCTGAGACTGGAATCAGTCGAATCCCGCTCTGTTTAGATCAAACGAAGGAAAAATAAGGCGGGGCCCGTGCCAGCTGGGGCCGGCCCGCACGGAAAGCGACGATAACCGAAGCGGTGAGCGCAACGTTTGCCGCCGACGGCAGGAACTCTAGCGTGAAATCACCGTTGACCGGGGCTGGGTCCAGGCCACCGCCGATCAGGCAGATCTCGCAGACACCATCATCCGAATCCAACCCGTGATGGGCTGCTCGATGTTCCAACAGCAGCGTCTGACCCAACACAAGGACCAGCGCGAGCAGCGCAAGCCGCCAGCGTGACGCAGATGTGTGTTGGTTCGACGGAAAATCCGTTGAAAACATTGCTGGAAAGATAGGCTAGCCGTTGAGCAAAGAGGGAAAACCACCCAATTGGAAGCTCAGCAAGCCGTTATTCTTAATTAGGTGGCCAGACTAGTCAACAAGGAACTCAGCCTTCCATGAAGCGTCGCGCAAGAACCAATCTGTCGCGTTGCATGAAATCGCTCCTGATCGGCTTCCCCTTTTGCTGGCTGGCTGCCGTAACCCAGGGCGCCGAGACCCGAATCTCGGTCGCAAGCAATTTTGCCGAACCCGCTTAAGAGCTTGCCGCCCGTTTTACCCGATCGGGCCAACGCCAGCGGACCAACGTTTTTACGCACTGTTCCTCGGTGCCAAACTGCGACAGAAACTCCGGCAGGCTGAGGCCTTGCCGAAACTGAACCTGATTCTTCGCCATTAGGGTTTGCTGGTTGCCTTTATGCCCTTGGTCGTCGCGCTCGCGCGCTCTTTCATTACCCTGTGCATGGTGATGTTGATCATGCGCATGGCGGCGTTGACCGATGCAAAGACCTGGTTGGAATCCACGCCTCGGGTCTTTAGGGTTCCGTCGGCGTCGTCTTCCCAAGTGATGGTGCATTCGGTAAGCGCATCCTGGCGGCCACCGCGGGGGATGCGGACTTCGTAATCAATCAGTCGCGGCAGCTTCACGTCGAAGCGCCGCAGCACCTTGCGCATAACACTCATAAACGCGTCGAAGCCGCCGGTGCCGACGCCGGCTGCGGTGACCTCTTCATCTTCGCTCAGGACCTTGAGCCGGACACTGGCGGTGGAATCGAGATTGAGGCCGCTGGTGAGGGAGACATTGAGCAACTTAAGGTAATCGTAGTCCCGCCCCTCCAATACCTCGGCGATGATGAACGGCAGATCCTCCAGGGTGATGCTTCTTTTGGAGTCTCCCAGTTCCACGACACGGCTCAGCAGTTTTTGGGTGTTCTCTTCCGAAAGGGAAATATCCAGGCGTTCCAGATTCTTCTGCAGCGAGGCCTTTCCCGCGAGTTTTCCCAGGGCGTAGACCCGGCGCCGGGCGAAGCGCTCCGGGGTGAGACGAGTCTGGTAGAGACCGCCCTTTTTATCGCCGTCGGCGTGAATGCCGGCGGTTTGAGTAAACACATCGTCGCCCACGATGGGCGCGTTGGCCGCGATTCGCTTGCCGGAGAAGTGCTCCACCATCTGGCTGACCCGCACGATATGGCGCTCGTCCACCGACAGGTCGACGCCGAGCCGGTCCTTGAGGTTTACCACCACCTCGGCCAGGGAGGCATTACCCGCGCGCTCGCCCAGGCAGTTGACCGTGCAGTGCACCGAGCGCACCCCGGCGCGCACCGCCGCCACCACATTGGCGGTACCCATTCCGTAATCGTTGTGTGGGTGAAAGTCGAAGTCCGAGTCGGGAAAGCGCCGAATCATGTCGCTCAGGCTCGTGTGGACCTGCTCCGGGTCCAGTACGCCCAAGGTGTCTGGAAGCATAAAATGCTGAACCCCCTTGCCCTGAAGGCCTTCCATCAGGCGAAACACGTATTCGGGGCTGTCCTGGTAGCCGTTGGACCAGTCTTCCAAATAGAGATTCACCGCCAGCCCTTGGTCGTGGGCATAGGCGATGCTTTCGCGCACGTCCCGTAGATGCTGCTTTACGGTCTTGCGCAACTGGTTGGTGCAGTGCTTTTCGCTGCCTTTGGCCAACAGGTTGATGACTCGACCACCCGCAGCGCGAATCCAGTCCACGCTGCGGCCCCCGTCCACGAACCCCAGCACCTCGACCCGCCCCGCGAAGTCGTGCTCGGCGGCCCAGGCAACGATATTCGAGACCGCCGCCTGCTCGCCGCTGGATACCCGCGCTGAAGCCACCTCCACCCGGTCCACCTTGAGTTGCCCCAGCAGGGCCTTGGCGATATTGAGCTTCTCCGCAGGCGAGAACGAAACTCCGTGGGTCTGCTCACCATCGCGGAGGGTGGTGTCCACGATATTGATGTGACGTCTCGACTCGGTCATGGGGATTCCGGTCTCAGCCCAAGGCGCTCAGGGTATGCTTCATATAGTCGCGCACAGCCTCCGCTTCGGCGTCGAGCAGATCGCAACGGGTCTCCTTATCCATCAGCCCCTGCAGGGACGGCGGCGGATCTGCCTCTACACCGATGGCCTCCTTAACCGCATCGCCAAACTTAGCGGGATGGGCGGTAGCCAGGCAGACGGCACCCGGGTAGCCCTGAGCCGCGCTCACGCCGACGGCGGTGTGGGGGTCCAAGATATAGCCGGTGGCCTCGTAGGTGCGCTGGATCTGGGCCCGGGTCTCCGCCTCCGAAACCGCCACGGCGCGAAATAGGCTCTGCACCTGTTCGCGTTTTTCCGCCGGCACCTCCAGCTTACCCTCCCGGGCCATCTGACCCATCAAGGCGCCCACCTGCGCCGGATCTTCGTCCATCAGGTAGTAAAGGTAGCGCTCGAAGTTCGAGGAGACCTGGATGTCCATGGAGGGGCTGATGGTGGTAAACACCTCTCCAGCCTCGTACACCCCGGTGTTTACGAAGCGCGACAGGATGTCGTTGCGATTGGTGGCCAACACCAGTCGTTCCACTGGCAGGCCCATGCGCAGGGCGATGTATCCGGCAAAGATGTCGCCGAAGTTACCGGTAGGGACGGAGAAGACGAGCTTGCGGCCGGTGTCGCCTCCGGTCACTCGGCCCCACGCGTAGAAGTAGTAGACGATCTGGGCGAGTATGCGGGCCCAGTTGATGGAATTTACCGCCCCGAGTTGGTACTCGGCCTTGAACGCCAGATCATTGAACAGTTCCTTGACGATGCGTTGGCCGTCGTCGAAGTTGCCGCGCAATGCGATGTTATGGACGTTGGCATCCAGCACCGTAGTCATCTGCCGTTCCTGGATAGGCGATACGCGCTTATAGGGGTGCAATATGAAGATGTGGATTCTGGGCTGGCCGCGAACACCGTAGATGGCCGCCGAGCCGGTATCCCCCGAGGTGGCGCCGAGGATGTTCAAATGGCTGTCGGAGCGCTCCAGAAGGAGTTCGAAGAGGTTGCCGAGGAATTGCAGGGCCACGTCCTTGAAAGCGGCGGTGGGCCCATGGAAAAGCTCGAGGATGCGAGCATCTCCCACCTCCACCACGGGCGTCACCTCGGGGTGGGAGAACGAGGCGTAGGAGCGCTGCACCAGATGTTCCAACTCGTTGCGGTTGAGATCCTCATCCACGAAGGGCAGCATCACCTCTACGGCCAGTTCCTGAAAGGAGAGACCAGCCCAGCGTTTGAGGCTGGCGGGATCCACCTGGGGAATCGACTGGGGCAGCAGCAGACCGCCGTCGGTGGCCAACCCCATCATCACCGCCTGGGCAAAGCCAATGGGCTCGACACCGCCCCGGGTACTGCTATAGCGCATGACGAAATACTCTCGGTAGGTGCATGAACTTCACGGATCGGCCGGCAGGGCAAGTGAGAAATCGATCGGGAAGGCCTGGCGGACCGCCGTTGCCGTGGAAATCTCGCCATTCTAACCGCCGGCCCGGAACTGCGGCAAACTTTTGACGTGGAAACTGTGATTGACCGCTTCCGGGGAAGGGTAACCTACTGAGTTGACAGAGAACTCCCGGCAAGTTTCGGTCAGCCCCGAGATGCCCGCCAAATGGGGTTTGACTGGCTGAATATCAGGCCTCATAACATCGCATTTTCCGAATATAAAGAAGACTAAAATCGTCTTTTATTGGTCTTAAAACCTGCCTAGTATGATTCCTGAAGAAGCGGCTAACACGATTGCGCTTGGCTGTCCGGGATAGCCAAGCGCGTACCGCTACCGCGACCACCTCCCAGGAGAACCGAAATGAGAGCACACATGGCCAACACGGCGGCTCGCCCAGAAACCGCCGTCTTTTCTACCAACAAGGTGATTCGCAACACGTACACCCTGCTGTCCATGACGTTGCTGTTCAGCGCTCTGACGGCAGGGGTTTCTCTGGCGCTGAACCTGCCCCATCCCGGCCTGCTGCTGACGCTCGCTGGGTATTTCGGATTTTTGTTCTTGACCGCAAAATACCGTGACAGGGCGCTGGGCTTGGCCTTTGTGTTCGCTCTCACGGGCTTTATGGGCTACACCCTCGGGCCGGTGCTCAGCGCGTACCTGTCACTTCCGAATGGCGGTCAAGTGGTAATGATGGCGATGGGAGGCACCGGAGTGATCTTCCTCGGGTTGTCCGGCTATGCACTCACCACCCGCAAGGACTTCAGCTTCATGGGCGGATTCCTGATGGTGGGAATTCTCGTGGGATTCCTCGCCGGGCTGGGTGCCGTTTTGTTCGAGATGCCCGGCCTGTCCCTGGCGGTGTCCGCTATGTTCGTGATGCTGATGGCAGGGCTGATCCTGTATGAGACCAGCAACATCATTCACGGCGGCGAACGCAATTACATCATGGCTACCGTGACCCTCTACGTCGCCATCTTCAACCTGTTCACCAGCCTGCTGCACTTGTTGGGATTTATGAGCGGCGAAGAATAGTGACTGACGATACACAAAAGGAGAGCGCCATGACTCGTCTGACAACCGTCGAGGAACTGCAGCAACACATCGGCGTGCTGGCGTGTGTGGAAGAGACCGATGCACCATTCATCAGCTGCTACCTGAACCTCGAACATGGGCAAACCGCCTGGCGCGACGCACTCGAAGAACGAGCCCGGGTGCTGCGACGGATCCTCAAGGGCAACGATCTCGTTGACCTGGAGGAGTCCCTTTCCAGGATCGAGGAATGGATGACTGCCCACCTGCTGCCCGAAGCGAAAGGCGTAGCGATCTTTGTCCGCGGCAGCTTTGGCGGCAGCTTCATGCTGCCGATGCAGTTTGCGGCCCCGCTGCCGAACTGGATCGCGGTCTACCCCACCCCCAACATCTATCACCTGGTTGAATTGAAAGACAATTACCATCGTTATCTGTTGCTGCATGTCATGCCCGATCGCGCCTGCATCATCGAAGTGAACCTGGGCGCTGCAAGTATCCGCGCCTGGATCGATGAACCGGAACTGAGGGCCCGAGTCGGCACGGAATGGTCGCGGCCCCGATACCAGATCAATCAGTCGCATCGCGGCAACCGGTTTGTGCGCAGAAAGATCGCCATTCTTCAGCAATTGATGCGTTCCGATGCCCATACCCACCTGGTCCTTGCCGGCGACCCCGAGATAACGCGGCACTTACGCCGCGCGCTGCCCAAAAATCTGGAGAGCAAGCTGATACATCTGGTCCCCACCAGCGACCGTGATCAGCAGGAAGATGTCGTCATGGCGACGCTCTGGCGCTTTATCGAACACGAGGAGCGGGAGTCGCAATCGCTCGCCCAACGTCTTATCGATGGGTTGCGCAGCCAGAATCTGGCGGTCGCGGGTAGCGCGGCGACCCTAGATGCACTGCGTTGGGGAGAGGTCGACACTCTTGTCATGACCAGCGATTATCAGCCCGACCCTGGCTGGATCTGCACCGACTGCAGGAACCTGGGCACCGAGACCCCCGACGAACCGGGATGCCCCTGCTGCGGTGAACAAGGGGTTCGCCCGCTGGACGTCAAGGAAGCCATACTGCGCCTGGCCGCCCAGTCCGACTGCCCGGTGGAGGTGGTGGAAGAATGCAGTGAGTTGCAGTCGCTGGGCGACGTTGGCTGCCTTCTGCGCAGCCGCCTCAGCACCAAACAAGCTTCGGCGAACGTGAAGGAGAATTTGCGGGTGGCGTGACGCTGCGGAGACGGGTTTCGCGACTGATCAGCCTCTACAAGCAGAGTGCTGGCTCTCTGACCGGTCATACCCCGTGTTTCGGCGGCTTACTGACTCCAACCCCAACAAAGCCTCGATCGCCCATGCGGCGGAAGGCGGGACGCCGGGCGGCCAGCAACGTAGCAAATGCCGATCTGTAGAGATCCCCTTAGGGAGACGCTGACTTAATCGCGTTTCCCGCGCGGGGCAGGCTGCCCCGACATTTTCAGGCGTCAAGCCGCCTGAAAATGAGGGCTTTCGGAAACCGCGTTTTAGAAAGCCGTGCTGCAAAAAACCAGGGAGGGCTTTTTACAGCGTCTCCTTAGAGGAAGGTTAAGCTCACAAACAAAGTCGGTCCGTAATAGTCCGCATCGATGCTTGCCTTTTCACCGTCGTCTTCGTAGTCAATATCTCCGCTGACCCAGTCGTAGCCGGCGCCGAAACCGACGTGCTCGAACGGCTGGTAGATCACCGATCCACCGAACCGCCAAAGGCTGCCATCGATGTTGCCGACTTCTGCCGAGATCCAATCGACACGCCCGGACAACAGCCAGCGATTATTAAAGGCGTAACCGCCGAACAAGGCCAGATTGGGCGCCCAACCGTCTACCGAAGACTTGCGGCTAGCGGAAATCACCGGTTCGCCGTCGATCGTGGCGTTGCCCTTGAGCGTCGTTTCCCAATCCAGATAGTGCAGGCCCACCCCGGCGCCCAGTTCCACCTGGTCCCGCTTGATGAACGAATAGCCGACGGCGCCCCTTACGATCTTGGTTTTGGCTTTCGTCTTCAACTCTGCGCCCACCTCGAAATCAAGATCTCCCCAGTCGATTTGTTCGCTGGTTCGGATCTTGCCATCGGTGTCGACGGAGAAATAATTTCCCTCCACGCGCCAGCGATCGGTGAAGCGCCAGCGCAGGGTGCCAAAAGGCACTGTATTGGTGTCATCTATGCCCAAATCGTCGGTATCGACTGTGGTCCCGCTTTCCGGGCCCGATTTCAGGCGATATTCGTTATCGGTTTTGCTGAAAAATGCGCCAGCCGCGATGCTCAGTCCCGAGGTCATGGATGGGTGGATACCGGTATACCCGTCGGCAGCCAGGGCAGCACCCGATGCCGGCCCAACGAGAACCAAAACACTGGCAGTGTGCATCAGAAGTTTCTTCATTGAAAATCTCTATGAGAGATTGAGGGGACAACCGTCGACCCGGGGCAACCTCGCAAATCGTCGACGCTAAGCTTCGAAGAATACGCGAAATCGCGTCCGCCCCAAAGAACGGTTGCCCGAAGTCTTCCCGCTGCCCCGCTGGGGTAGCGACTGATATTCGGAGCGGGGCTTGCTGGCTTCCGCCGAATGGGACCCAGATGCCGCTCGGAGTGCAGAGGCCGTTAACGGAAACGATTACCAGCCTTCCCGTTGGAACCGCTCCCGAGGTGCGAGTAGCCTTGCTCCGCAGAAAGGCCTACGGGTGGACCGAACCCCGGATCACCGGAGCGCGGCGAAGCTAACCCGAATGAGGCTGCTTCGCCGCCCGCGGGAACCTTACTCAGGCGTGGAGTTCAGGATGTACATCGCTTCGAGCAAGCTCGGGACCTCGTCGGCCAACCCGCCCAACCATTTAGAATAAATGGGCGTGATCTGCCCACTCCGATTGAGTTGGGACAGCACCCGGTCCGCTAGCAGGCGAAATTCCGAATCGTTGCGGCGAACCGCCAAGGCGAAGGGTTCGTAGGAAAACAACTCCCCAGCTATGCCAAACTTCTCCGGAGATTCATTGGTAACGACTAGACCGATCAGGACGATTTGATCGGAGGCAAAAGCATCTACTTTGCCATCTTCCAGAGCGGCCACGCCCTCGGCGGCAGAAGCAACCGAAACGACCTCGGCGTCACTCACCGCCTCCTTCAATGCCTGCTTCAGGCTTTCGATGGTGGTGGTGCCCTCGACAACCGCGACCTTCTTGCCCTGAAGTTCCGAGATCCCGCTAATTCTTTCCGGCTTAAGGCTCAACAAAGAGCCCCCGGTTACGAAGGTGAGTTGAGTGAAATCGACCAATTCACCGCGCGCGAGCGTCTTGGTGGTAGCGCCGCAGAGGATGTCCACGTCGTGATTGGCTACGGCCTGGAAGCGGTTCGATGCGGTGACCGGCACATACTCCACGCTGAGTTCCGGCTTACCCAGTTTGCTTTTTATTTCGTTGACAATCCGCTTGCACAGGTCGATGGAGTATCCGGCCGGCTGTTTATTTTCGTCCAAAAACGACATGGGAGGCTCACTCTCCCGAAACCCGATCCGTACTGTGCCGCTGTGCGAGATTCGCTCGAGCGTAGTGCCGGCCTCCTCCGCACTGATTTGTGGCGCAAACACAAGCAGAATTGCCGCAAACGCAAACGCATACTTCATGGTGGACCTCCTCGGGGGTAGAAAACCGGAATGGCGGCGGACCGGATTGGGGAAGCTACGCAATTTGCCGCGCACGGCTCCTCGTTACCCTGAGTCCGGAAAGCATCTTTTATAGGATCCGGCAGAATAAGCTAACCACGCGGACAGTCAAGGAGATTCAAGCGTACTTGTTGCCCTCGTGTAACCCGAGACCATCGCGTCGAACCGCGTGGAGTGTGCAGCAATGTCGAATACTTATCTCTTTTTCAAAGAGTTGCGAACAGGGGCTACGCCGCCGCTCAGCGCCTGCGGCCGTCGCAGGGGAATCGGATCTATGTATCCAGGAGACGCGCTCGAGCCGAGTCAGCGCCGCCCGCGACAGCAACTTTGAATCGCACCGATT
Organism: uncultured Gammaproteobacteria bacterium; assembly: GCA_963753615.1. Classification (GTDB taxonomy): domain Bacteria; phylum Pseudomonadota; class Gammaproteobacteria; order Chromatiales; family Chromatiaceae; genus CAVWCW01. Next base: position 17,248 of record CAVWCW010000019.1, on the reverse strand, counting down.
CGGCGCTCCCGGATTCCTATCGCGAGCGGGCTAAGCGGATCGAGCGGGCTCCAGCCCCCTGCGTCCCCCCTGCTCGGTTTCGGTCCTGGGCGCTACAGCCCCTCTCTCTAAACCCTGGCTGATCCAGGGAAACCCCAGACCGCCATGAGCGGGCGCCCCCTCGAAAGATCGGCGCCTGGTCATCGGGTGGGTGCGCATTCCGGGCACCAGACCCCGGGTACAAGACCACGCAAAAACTCACCCTTGAGTGTTGCCTGGGCACCTTGACACGGCAGATATGAACATCTATTGTTCAGGTTAAAGAAAGAGTATATCCAAATAATACCCCGATAAAGGGTCACTAAATCAGCTATTAGCAATCAACGTCTATTATTTGTCCAATAGTAACGAAGCGCGCACCAGAGTTGGCGGAGCACTTAGATGAACAGGAACACTGGGAACAACGGACACGGTCTCTCAATGAGGCAGACGCTCGCCATCGGGCTGCTCGCGGGGTTGAGTGCGGCCGTAGTCCATGCGTTGACCTGCAATAGGAACCTGACCGAAGACGAGGGGTCAGGGCCAGGCGCCCTGCCACCATTTGATCTCGGGCAAGCATCCGCGCCGGGTTCGAGCACCGTGCACTACGCACTGTATTTCGAGCCGGCCCCGAACTCGAACAGCACCGAACCGTATGCACCCGCGGGCCCGGACAAATCCCAATCGCCCGCGATGCTCATCCAGAGGGGGCCCGCGCTCCTGTGGCGCTTGTGACCGAACAACGAGGAGAAGCAAAGATGAAGACACTGACGAACTCGGTATCCCAGCCCCAGGCTACGATGGAACTCGACCTGCCGCTGGACGCCCGCACGGACTCCGGTGGTGACGTAGCGGGTCTTGTGGCCGCGCTGCTCGATCAGGTCGCTCGCTCCCATCCTCACGCCAGTCATGCCGACATCGTTCAGGCACTCGCGGTCACCGCCAGGGTACGGATGGCCATGGCCGAAGCGGAGCGCGAACTGGGCGCCCGATTGTCATTGGCACTGCTGGACATTTCCGTGGATCCCGCTGCACCCGTGACGTATGACGCCTGAATCCCAACGCCCTTCCCGAGCCGCCGCGCTCAAACGCCTCGGTGCGTTTGTGCCGCGGGCAGCCGCCTACGCCGCCGATCGAAACTGGGTGCGCCAAGGCAACCAGGGGGTGTCGCTGCTTTCGCCTTACCTGCGCCGCAGGCTGCTCCAAGAGCGGGAGGCGTTAGCGGCAGTCGTAAATCAGCATCCCTCGAGGTCGGATAAGTTCGTCCAAGAGGTGCTGTGGCGCACCTATTGGAACGGATGGCTGGAGATGCGCCCGCAGGTTTGGCGGGCCTACCTGGACCGCCTCAGCGCAGATCGAGACCGACTCTCGGGCGACGAGTTAGATCGCCTGCATGCGGCAGTGCGTGGGGAAACCGACATCGACTGCTTCAACCACTGGGCGCGGGAATTGAGGCAGACAGGATATCTGCACAATCACGCCCGGATGTGGTTCGCCAGCATCTGGATTTTTACCCTACGTCTCCCCTGGACACTGGGTGCGTCGCATTTCCTAAGCCACTTGCTCGACGGAGACCCTGCCTCGAACACCCTGTCCTGGCGCTGGGTCGGAGGCCTGCATACGCCGGGCAAACACTATTTGGCCAGGGCTTCCAATATCGCCAAATACACAGACGGGGTATTTGACCCCCGGGGACGTCTGGACGAACGGGCACAGGCTTTGTCTCCGGATGAGTTCGACTGCCGCCCTCGGCCCTGCCAGGAGCCGCCGGCTCCAGACCCGGCCCGGACCAGCGGCCTGCTGCTGACGAGCGAAGACCTTACGCCAGAATATTCCGAGCTGCGGCAATTTCGGTTCGCGGCACTGGCAGGCGGCTGGGACCAACAGATCGTCGAAGCGTTCGACCTATCGCCCCAGGTGATCGCGTTCTCGCGAGGGGCGCTTGAGGATGGCTTGGGCCGCGCCTCCAGCCATTTCGGGATCGCAGCCCACCCGCTGAGCAGTGAAAACTGGATCGACGATGCGCTAGTTTGGGCCCGAACCCAGCGCCTGGAGCAAGTGGTCACCCTGTACGCACCCGTGGGAGCATGGGCCCAGCGCCTCGACTTGCTGGCGAAACGGCTCGCGCCGGCCGGTATCCGTCTGGCTCTCCACCGGCGACGCTGGGACCGAGCTTTGTGGCCAGGCGCCAGCGCCGGTTACTTCCGATTCCGGAAACAGGCAGGGCAGCGGCTCAGGGAACTTCTTGCCCCGCAAAGACAACCAAGAGTTAGGGATCGACTGCCTGCTCCAACTGAAGCAACAAATTCTCGATTTTCTTCCACGGACGACCTGGGCTGCAGGAGTGCCGACTTTAACTTCGACCCGCAACGCATGGAGAGAACCAACATGAAAATGACAGCACTCACCCGCAACCCGCCCCTCGCGGCCGGCAGCGTAGCCATTTTTGGCGCCTTAGCCATGCTGGCCGCCAGCCCGAGCGCCGACGCCAAGAACTGCGGCATGATGAAGCGCCCGCCACCGCAATGGGTCATGCCGATGCACCAGCCGATCCCCTATTTCCAGCGCCAAGCGATGCCCGGCGGCGCAAAACTTGGCGCCATGGGCGAACCCGGCCCCAGCGTCGTTTCCGTGGCAAAACGCAGCGGCGACTTCGGCACCTTGTTGACGTTGGTGGAAGCGGCGGGCCTGACCGGGCTCCTGGAGGGCGACGGCCCTTACACCCTGTTCGCCCCCACTGATGCGGCCTTCAAAAAGCTCCCCGAGGGGGCGCTTCAGAAACTGTTGTCGGATGAGGCGCGCTTGACCGAGGTGTTGAAAATGCATTTGGTGCCAGGGCGGGTCGGCTCGGTCAAGATTCTCGAGAGTCGGGATCTGAAAACCGCCTCCGGGAAGACCATTGCCACCGTCGACATCCGGGTGAAGAAAGCTGATATCCCCGCCCGTAATGGCGTAATTCACGTCGTCGACCGGGTGATCTTGCCCAGCGGCTGAACCACCGATTAACCCCGAGCCCAGGAGAACACCGATGTTGGAACAACGCTCACAGGCAGAATCCAAGGGGAAAAAGATTCGACCCGTCATTCTCAGCGCCGGAGCGGCCTTTGTCCTGGGTCTAACCGTCGGACGCTTGAGCCTCGGCCAAGCGCCCGACCCGGAATCTCAGGTTAGGTCCTCCTCGGGCTCTGTAACCGAGGAAATCTCGGCACTCGCCATCACCCCCGGCGGCTCGGAGGCGACCGGCGAGGCCGTCTCGGCACCCGATGAGAAGACTCCGATCGGGGATTGGGCGATCAACCGAAGCGTCGACGTCGCGCTCGCAGGCGGCGTCGGTCAAGCGCAGGCGGCGGGCGCATCCGGGGGCGGTTTGCAGGGCCTTGGTGAGCCGCTTAGAGTCCAGAGTGGGAAAACTGGAGCGCAAGCTGGCGAAGCTGGAATCGGAACAGGACGAGCCGCCGGAAGAAGCCTCGGACGCCCGCGAACGGGCCCGAGCAACCGCAACCGCAGCGGACCGGCGCGTCGCGTTAGTCTCGGCCGGAGTGCCGGAACCGACCGCGGACGATATCGTCTGGCGGCAATCTGCTTTGGACCTGGAACGCCTGGAACTGCAGGATCAGGCAATCCGTGAAGGCTGGCACAGAACCGAGCGTTACTACCAGGACTTGCGGGAGTTGAACCAGGACACGGTAAACTTTCGCGCCGAAATCGGCGATCAGGCCTACGACCGTTACCTCTACCAGACCGGCGAGAACAACCGGGTGCGCGTCGCCTCGGTGATCCCGGGATCCGAGGCGGAACTGGCGGGCCTGGCGCCGGGAGATGTTATCGAAAGCTACGGGGAAGGTCGCATCTTCAACTTCACGGATCTGCGTAACTCAACCGCTACCGGCGAGCGGGGCGAGTTGGTGCCGGTAGTGATCCAGCGAGGCGACATGTACATAGAGGCCATGGTCCCCCGGGGCCCCTTGGGGGTGCGCATCGAGGCGGACGCTCTGCCGCCGGACGCATGATCCCGGCGACCAGCAGCAGCGCCGGGGGTTCAGCCATACATCGGCCAGTCACTGGCATCCACGGTCTCCTTATAGGCGTGCCAGGTGGCGTGGCCTATCACCGGAAACACCACCACCAGCCCCAGCATCCCGGTCAACGCCGACACCAGCACCCCGGCCAGAATCATTGCCGCCCAGAGCGCCATCACTCTGCGGTTGCGGAGTACCGCATTGATGCTGGTAACGATGGCGGTGACCAAGTCGGTCTTGCGGTCCATGATCATCGGCAGGGAGAAGGCGCTGATACAAAACGTGACCACCGCGAACACGGCCCCCACGGCCGAGCCGATACCCAGAAACAGCCAGAGATCCATTTCGTCGCTGACCACCTCGCCGGCCGGGAAGAAGAGGTGCAACAGGTGCCCGGCATGGACCCAGACCAGAAACAGCACGATCAGCACGCTCGCGAACAGGCCCTGGTTGCCGAGACCGCGGGCGCTGTCGCGCAGGCAGTATCCAAGAACCGGCTCCAACCCGTTCTGCAATTGGCAGCTGATGGAATAGAGGCCGATGGCCAGGGCCGGCCCAATCAGAGTCAACCCGGACAGCATCGCCAGCAACACCAAGACACCGCCAAACTTGAGCCCTGCGAATCCTATCGCATAGCAAAGGAGCAGCGCGAACAGGCCGTACAACAAGCTCTGCCGCGGCGCCCTCGTGAGGTCCATCCAACCGAGCCGAATCCAGCGCATTGGCGCATCCATGCCGAGATTGCGGCAGGGCGCCACGAAAGGCAGCTGACTGGTATCCGGCGCGGGCCGCTTCGATTCGTTTTCGGGTCGATCTTCCATAAGTGAACTAAACCTTAGATTAGTTATAGGCCCATAGCAATCCGGAAAGCCGCAGGGTGTCGACGGTTTCCAAAGCAAGTCCGGCACATCGACCCGCAGAAACTCAATTGGAGCGACGCCCGGAAAAGTCGCCGGCAAGAGCTATTGTGTTAGCGAATATCCTATGGTAGCTTTCCGCGTTTGGTGTTGAAAACGCCCCAAGGCAGTCGCCGAAGTGCTCGGGACCGCCTTTTTTTGTTTTGGGGCCGATAGCTCAAGACGGGTATTTGGCAAGCGATGAGCGATCATGTGATGTCCACCTACGGGCGGCTGCCGGTGAGCTTTTCTCACGGCGCTGGCGCTTGGCTGTGGGACGAGCAAGGGAGGAAGTACCTCGATGTCCTTAGCGGCATTGCCGTATGCGGGCTGGGCCATGCCCACCCCGCAGTGCGCGACGCCCTTTGCGAACAGGCCGGGCAACTGATACACACCTCGAATCTCTACGGCATCCGCCGCCAGGAGGCGTTGGCCGACGAACTGGCCCGCCTGTCCGGGCTGGAGCGCGTGTTCTTCGCCAATTCCGGGGCCGAGGCGAACGAGGCGGCGATCAAGATCGCCCGCCTTTACGGCCATCGCCGGGGCGTCGAGAACCCGGCCATCCTGGTGATGGACAACAGTTTTCACGGCCGCACCCTGGCCACCCTCTCGGCCACCGGCAACCGCAAGGTGCAGCAGGGCTTCGAGCCCCTGGTTTCGGGTTTCGTGCGCGCCCCTTATGGCGATATCGAGGCCCTGGAGCGGCTCGCCGCGGACCATCCGAACCTGGTGGCCGTGCTGGTGGAGCCGGTGCAGGGCGAGGGCGGCATCAACATCCCGCCCGCCGGATACCTGGCGGACATCCGCGCCCTCTGCGACCGCCAGGGCTGGCTGATGATGCTCGACGAGATCCAGACCGGCATCGGCCGCAGCGGCCGCATGTTCGCTTACCAGCACGACGGACCTGCTCCCGGATGTGATGACCCTGGCCAAGGCCCTGGGCAACGGGGTGCCGATCGGCGCCTGCCTGGCCCGCGGCGAGGCGGCCCGGACGCTGGGGCCCGGCAACCACGGCTCCACCTTCGGCGGCAACCCGCTGGCGTGCCGGGTCGCTCTCGGCGGTGCTGGGAGTGGTGCAAAGCGACCGGCTTCCCGAACGTGCCGAGACCTTGGGCAAGCGCCTGCGGGCGGGCTTCCGCGCCGCTTTGGACGGGACCCCGGGTATCCGCGAGATCCGCGGCCTCGGGCTATTGATCGGAATCGAACTCGAGCGGCCCTGCGCTGCGCTGGTGGGCCAGGCGCTGGAGGCGGGCCTGCTGATCAACGTCACCGCCGAGCGGGTGATTCGGTTACTGCCACCGCTGATCCTGAGCGATGAAGACGCCGACCTGCTGGTCGAACGCCTGAGCGGCCTGATCCGCACTTTCGTCACCGAACCAACCCATTAGCTGAGACCCAAGGAAATGACCGACAGCAAACGACCCCGGCACTTTCTCACTCTGCTCGACCTGAGCGCGGAAGAGCTGCAAGGACTGATCGACCGGGCCATCGAGCTCAAGGCGATGCTGCAAGCGCCGGCGAGATCTACGAACCGCTGAAGAACAAGACCCTGGCGATGATCTTCGAGAAGTCATCCACCCGCACCCGGGTCTCGTTCGAGGCCGGCATGACCCAATTCGGGGGCAGCGCGCTGTTTCTGTCGCCGCGCGACACCCAACTCGGCCGCGGCGAGCCGATCGAGGACAGCGCCCGGGTGTTGTCGCGCATGGTCGACGGCATCATTATCCGCACCTTCGACCAGCAGGTCCTGGAGTCCTTCGCCGAGTACTCCCGGGTGCCGGTGATCAACGGCCTGACCGACCTGTACCACCCCTGCCAACTGCTGGCGGACATGCAGACCTGGACAGGAGCACCGCGGCGACATCGCGCGGCAAGACCGTGCTCTGGGTCGGCGACGGCAACAACATGTGCCACTCCTACATCAACGCCGCCCGCCGCTTCGACTTCCAGCTGCGCATCGCCTGTCCGGATGGTTTCGACCCCGACCCGGTGGTGCTGGAGCCGGCCGGCGAGCGCTGCCGGGTTTCCGCGACCCCATGGAGGCGGCCGAGGGGGTGGACCTGGTCGTAACCGACGTCTGGGCCAGCATGGGCCAGGAGGAGGAGCAGGCCGCAGCGCGAGCGCGCCTTTGCCGGCTTCCAGGTCAACGACGAGCTGATGGCCGCGGGCCGACCCGAACGCCCTGTTCATGCACTGCCTGCCGGCGCACCGGGGAGAAGAGGTCAGCTGCCTCGGTGATCGACCGCCCGGACAGCGTAGTCTGGGACGAGGCCGAAAACCGCCTGCACTCCCAGAAGGCCCTGCTCGAATTTCTCATGGGCGGTGAGTGAACCCGGTCTTGGACAAGCTGGCGGTGTTCTGAAACAATGCCCGCGGGCGCCCATGCCAGTAGTAACGAGGTAGATGTGAGAAAAGCGATTACCCTAGTGTTCCTGATGCTCCCCGCCCTGGCCGCCCAGGCGAAGACCCTCTATGTGACCGACGTATTCAATATCATGATGCGTTCGGGCGAGAGCTCCAGCCACCGCATACTGCGCCAGCTTTCCAGCGGCACCCCGCTGGAAGTGATTTCGGTCAACGACGAGACCGGTTACACCCAGGTACGCGTCAGCGAGGGCACGACCGGATATGTGCTAACCCGCCAGTTGATGAACGAGCCGAGCGCCCGCGACCGCCTGGCGGCCACCGAAGAGCGGCTGCGCTCCCTGCAGGAGGAACCCGACAAGCTGGCCGGCCGCCTCACCGCCCTGCAGGACGAATACCAGACCCTGCAGGGGGAGCACAGCCGCCTGGAACGGGTCAACACGGAACTGGAACAGGAACTGGAAGGGATCCGGCGCACCGCGGCCGACGCGGTGCGCATCTCCAACGAGCGCAACGAGTTGCGCAAGACCTTGAACGCCCTGACCCGCCAGGTCGAGGACCTCAAGCAGAAGAATCGGGACCTGAGCCACAAGACGGCCCAGAATTGGTTCCTGATCGGCGGCGGCGTGATAGTGCTGGGAATCATCCTCGGGCTGATCCTGCCGCACCTGCGGTTCCGCCGGCGCAAGAACTCCTGGGGCTCGCTCTAAACCTCTTTCAGTCCGGCGGGGCATGAGCCCCGCGGGTAGCGCCCGGCGGCAAGCCCCCTGCCCGCCGCCGAATGCCCCGACCGGGGGTCAGATCTTGCGGATGCGGTCGTAGATCAGGTCTTTAAGCAGCGCGCGCTGCTTCTTCAGGTCTTCCATGTAGACGTCGGACACCGGCTGCTCGTGCAGTTCCAGATCGCGAATTTTCGCGTCCATCTGGTCATGCTCCCGGATCATGTCGGCAAATGCGCTGTCCGCCGTCAACAGGGCATTGATCTGTTCCCGCATTCCGGGGAATTCGTGGTACACGTCGTGGCTCTCTCCAAGCATGCTTGGCCTCCTTCTGTCTGGTTAAGATAACGGTTGATCGGAGCCGGGGCCCAGGCCCCGGGCGAGTACTTCGACTCTAGCGCAACCGCGCGCCGAAGCCTTTGATCCAACTCAATAAACGGCGCTCCTCCGGGAACCGGGCCTTCATAACGGGCAAGCCCGGCGCGCGCGCTTCCTATCCCCGCCCATTGCTCGGGCCGGAACGCTCAGCCCTTCGATTCCAGCTGGGCCAAATCCCGCACCGCCCCCCGCGCCGCGCTGGTGGTCAGCGCCGCATAGGCACGCAGGGCCTGGGACACCGCCCGCTGGCGATTTTCCGGCTGCCAGGCGGCCGCGCCCTTGGCCTGCATCTCGGCGCGGCGCTCGGCCAAACCCTCGTCGCTCAGGTCGACCCGAATGCTGCGGTGGGGAATGTCGATCTCGATCCGGTCGCCCTCGCGCACCAGGCCGATACCGCCGCCCTCGGCGGCCTCGGGCGAACAGTGGCCGATCGACAGCCCCGAGGTGCCGCCGGAAAAGCGCCCGTCGGTGATCAGTGCACAGGCCTTGCCCAGGCCCTTGGACTTGAGATAGCTGGTCGGATACAGCATTTCCTGCATCCCCGGACCGCCCTTCGGGCCCTCGTAGCGGATGATGAGCACGTCGCCGGAATTGATTCGATCGGCCAGGATCGCTTCCACCGCTGCGTCCTGGCTCTCGAAGATGCGGGCCGGACCGGCGAAGGTGAGGATCGAGGCGTCCACCCCGGCGGTCTTGACGATGCAACCCTGCTCCGCCAGGTTTCCGTACAGCACCGCCAGTCCGCCGTCCCTGGAGTAGGCGTGTTCGAGGTCACGGATACAGCCGTTGGCCCGGTCCAGGTCCAGACTCGGCCAACGCTCGTCCTGGCTGAAAGCGACCTGGGTGGGGATGCCGCCGGGGCCTGCCAGGTAACGGCTGTGGGCGCGCGCTTCCTGGCTGCGCACCAGGTCCCAGGCGTCCAGGGCCGCCCCCAGGCTGGCGCTGTGGACGGTCGGCACCTCCCGGTGCAACAGCCCGGCCCGATCCAGCTCGCCGAGGATGCCGATCACCCCGCCGGCCCGGTGCACGTCCTCCATGTGGTACTGCTGGGTGGCCGGGGCCACCTTGCACAGGTTGGGGACCTTGCGGCTGAGGCGGTCGATATCGTCCATGGTGAAGTCCACCTCCCGCCTCGTGGGCGGCCGCCAGCAGGTGCAACACGGTGTTGGTGGAGCCGCCCATGGCGATGTCCAGGCTCATGGCGTTCTCGAACGCCGGGAAACTGGCGATATTGCGCGGCAGGGCGCTGGCGTCGTCGCCCTCGTACCAGCGCCGGGCCAGGTCCACGACCAGCCGGCCGGCCTCCAGGAACAGCTCCTTGCGGTCGGCGTGGGTGGCCAACAGGGAACCGTTGCCGGGCAGCGAAAGCCCCAGGGCCTCGGTCAGACAGTTCATGGAATTGGCGGTGAACATCCCCGAGCAGGAGCCGCAGGTGGGACAGGCCGAACGCTCGATCTGGGCCACGTCCTCGTCGCTTTCATTGGGGTCGGCGGCGGACACCATGGCGTCCACCAGGTCCAAGTGCAGCACCTTGCCCTTGAGCCGGACCTTGCCCGCCTCCATCGGCCCGCCGGAGACGAACACCGTGGGAATGTTCAGCCGCAGCGCTGCCATCAGCATGCCCGGGGTGATCTTGTCGCAGTTGGAGATGCACACCAGAGCGTCGGCGCAATGGGCATTGACCATGTACTCCACCGAGTCGGCGATGATGTCCCGCGACGGCAGCGAATACAGCATGCCGCCGTGGCCCATGGCGATGCCGTCGTCGACCGCGATGGTGTTGAACTCCTTGGCCACCCCGCCGGCGGCCTCGATCTCGCGCGCCACCAGCTGCCCCAGGTCCTTGAGGTGCACGTGCCCGGGCACGAACTGGGTGAAGGAGTTGGCCACCGCGACGATCGGCTTGTCGAAATCTCCGTCCTTCATCCCGGTGGCCCGCCACAGGGCGCGGGCGCCGGCCATATTACGGCCATGGGTGGTGGTGCGGGAGCGATACTGGGGCATTGGGGTCTCCGAGCTGGGGCCAGATAGTCCCGGGATTATGCCAGCTTCCGGGCGCGGCTACAGCCCCGGCGGGCAAGCTTCGCCGCCGTGACTCGCAACGGGCGCGGATCCTGCTCGCCGCTGGGTAGCGTTATCGCGGTTTGGTCCTGCCCCGAGTCCCGTGCGGCTGCCTTTCCAAGCCACCGGATGCGGTGGAACGGTTTTGGATACCCGGCGCTGAAATTCTAACCCTGTAAACCGCCCGCAACCGATAATCGGATCAGGGCGCAGTCGTTAGTTATCCCCACCTACTGTTCGCGCTTCTGTGGATAACCTGGGGGTGAGGGGGCCAACCCCCGACCATGGCGGCGAAAACCGCGGTCTGACCAAAAAATGTCCAATTCCAGGGGTGCCGGCCGCTAGGGAGACGCTTTTCGGGCGTTTCCCTAGATATGGCAGTCCCGACAACTGTCGGTGGGACCGGTTGGCTTGCCGGCCGCACGCTCGGTCTCGTGGCATTCGATGCACAGGGTATGAAAGGCGTGCTCCGCCTTGGGTGGAGCGTCCAGGGGCTGCTCCGGTCCCCCAGACGCTGCCGGAACCAACGCCGCCTCGCGGTGAATCACCGCCCGATGGCATGCGTAACAGGATTGGATGGGGTCTTCTGCACCCTCGTAGGTGTGGTGACAAGCGATGCAGTCATCCCCCAACCGGTCGCTGTGGTCCCGATGGGTAAAGGTCACCGTCCCGAACTTCGGAACCAACTCGATGACCTGCTTGTCATCCGGCATCTCCGCCGCCCAGGCCAAAAGGACCGCAACCAACAACAGCATCGAAACGCCCAACCGAACCATCTGACAACCTTCCCAGCAACTTCAGCCTCTTCCGGAACCCACCGAGGGCGGCGCGCTAGGCTCCTTCCGGAACACCCGGTGACCGGGAAACGCTGCCCTTACGACCTGTGTCAATTATAGGCCCCGGACAGCAGACGTTACCCACCGGGGCAGTATTGCCCGCCCCACGCGATGGAAAGCGGAGGTTTGTGGATACCGCGTCCTCTCAGGGCTCGCCGCAACGAATCCATGGATGGCCTGTTTCCGGCGTCTGCCCGAGGGGCAATGCGCATGCGGCTCCTGAGACAATCAATGGATTGAAACATTCGGGTACAAGTTGCTACCGGTCCGAAAAGCTTTTGCGTCCCCATCGGCGCATCCTTTAACCCGGTTCAACGGAAACTAGAGGAGACCCCCACATGAGTAAGACCTTGATTATCATATTGGTCATCGGCGCTGCCTTGTTGCTGGCCGGCGGTGTAGCCTGGGCCAAGCATCGCCATTGCCAAATGAACGCCCCGGAGCGAATGGTGGAGTACCTATCCGGCGAGCTCGAGTTGAACCAAGCGCAGAAGGAAAAGCTGATCCTGCTCGGCCAATCCGCCAAGAGCCTGCGCGGTCAATGGTCGGAGCGCCGTGAGCAGACCAGGAACGATATTCTGGGTCTACTCGAAACCCCGAGCCTCAACCGCGATAAAGCCACCCAGTTGCTACAGCAGCGCCAGCAGGTATGGAGCCAGTGGGGCGGCGAATTGCTGGACCGGTTCGCGGATTTCAGCGACAGCCTGAGCGAGGAGCAACGGGCGAAGCTGCGCACCCTGATCGAGGCGAAAATGAGTTGGCGTCCGCACCGGGCGGCCTGGAGCCATTGACCCTGGAGCGACGACCGGATCGGCAATCGAATGCCGATCCGGCTATAGTGCTCCGCATGCACAAGATCCTCCTGATCGACGACGATGAGGGCCTGGCCGACGCGCTGCGCAGATTTTTCCGGCAGTTCGGGCTGGAGCTGGAAAACGCCGTCGATCCGCAGACGGGCTTGGACCTCATCGCGTCCTCCCCACCGCAGCTGGTGATTCTCGACATCATGCTGCCGGGGATGGACGGCTTCGAAGTCTGCCGCCGTATCCGCCAGCACAGCGAACTACCCATCATCATGCTCACCGCCCGCGGCGATGTAATGGACCGGGTGGTGGGGTTGGAATTGGGCGCGGACGACTACCTGCCCAAACCGTTTGAGCCGCGGGAACTGGTGGCCCGCATCAACAATATCCTCAAGCGCAGCCGAACCGATCCCGCGGCATCGGCCCTGCTGCGATTCGAGGGGTTAGAAATCGACCTGGAGCGGCAGCGGGTTGCCGTGAACGGCGAACCCGTGCAGCTCACCAGCATGGAGTACCGCCTGCTGACGCTGTTGGCAGAGAAACCGGGCAAGCCCTTCAGCCGCGACGAAATCCTCAATGCCTTGAAAGGGGTGGAGGCAGATCTGTTTACCCGCTCGGTGGATATCCAGATAAGCCGGCTGCGCAGCAAGCTGAGGCCGTTGGACCCGATCAAGACCGTATGGGGCGCGGGCTACAGCCTGGTCGCCCGCAGGGCATGAAACGGGCAAGGCGCCATTCCCTTTCCGGCCGCCTGCTCGGTCTGTTTTTGCTCACCGGTCTCGCCCTGGCCCTGGTAGTGAAAACCGGGTTTCAGATCGCCTTCCAGGACGGTTTCCGCGGCCTCGCCCGACCCCATGTGGCGGAATACGTCAGCCAGCTGCTGCGCGAGATCGGCGACCCGCCGGATACCGTCAAGGCCGCCGAATTGGCGCAGCGGCTGCCGTTGGAGATCCATATCACGGCAGCGGGGACCGACTGGTCGTCAGCGGGCAGCCCACCCGATCTGTCACAGGCCAGGCTGCACCCGCACCGGCTGACCTCCGGCGAAGCGGTCCGGGCGGGAAGAATCGGCGATGACTTTGTCCTCGTCTATCAAACCGACGACTACCGCGTCATTCTCCAGCCCCAGGGACTCGAAGCCACAGATTGGGCACCCTGGGCACTGCTGTTTACCCTCTTCGGCGTGCTTACAGCCTTGGCCCTGGCCTACCATGGCATTCGCCGGTTGTTTCTACCGCTGCAAGAAATCAGCACCGGCCTGGCGCACATTGGACAAGGAGACCTGGAACATCGGATCCAGGTGAAACGGCGGGATGAACTGGGCGAGTTGGCGGAAAACGTCAATCGCATGGCCGACGACATTCGGGAGATGCTGGACGCCAAGCGCCAGTTGCTCCTGGCCATCAGCCACGAACTGCGCTCGCCCCTGACTCGGGCCCGGGTGAACCTGGCCCTGTTGCCCGAATCGGAAACCCGCCGGACGCTGGAGGCAGACATCGCCGAGATGGTGAAGCTGACCGAAGAACTGCTGGAATCGGAGCGCCTCAACAGCCGCCACGCGGCGCTGAACCTATCGGCGGAGGACCCTGCGGCGCTGGTCGGACAGGTGATCGCAGAGCATTTCCCCGACCGCAACATCCTGGCGGAGTTGGATCTCGAAATCGGCTATGTGGCCCTGGACCCGGTGCGCTTCAAACTGCTGGTCCGCAACCTGTTGGAGAACGCCCTGCGCCATACCCCGACCACCGCGCCCGCCCCCGCCGTATCCCTGAGCCGGCAGACCGCCGGCTGGACCCTGTCGGTGCGCGACCAGGGACCGGGCATTGCGCCCGAGCACTTGGCAAAGATTACCCAGCCGTTCTACCGCGCCGATCCCTCACGGCATCGCAACACCGGCGGTTACGGCCTGGGATTGTATCTGAGCCGAATGATTGCGGAGGCCCACGGCGGGTGCCTGGAGGTTGAGAGCCGGAAGGGCCATGGCCTATTGGCACGGGTGCGGTTTGCCACCGATGCAAAATGGCGCAGCCCGAATCATGCGGATTAGGGTTTGCCAACAACTGCCCCAGACGCTTGCTCCAGGTAAGATTAGCGGCAACGCCCGACGCCGACCGCTGCCAACAGGCTTGCCCGAAGCGCCCGGCGCGGGATTTCTCGCCCCCTGCAAAAGCAGAACGAGTCCGAAACTGGGTTCGTTCGACCGCGAATCGAACTGTGGCGAGGGCTGTGGCTCGCCCTACTCCCGAGTTGGGTGTTTGGCGTTGCCCGTCCCATGCAATTGGAGAGTCGACGTAAGTGAGATTTCTTGGCCGAGAGGTGCGCAATGTGAGTCCGTTGGGCGGGCCAGCCAACCTGGAAAATTCGTTACGGGATTACTAGACCGAACGTAGACAGCGGCATTGGCAAAAATAGTCCTTTCCGAGTTTCTAGGGAGCACCAATTCAGCAGCTCAGATCCCTTGTAGGGTCGGCTGTATGCTGTTTCCCGTGCGGCCGTCGTCGAAGACCAGGTAGTTTGCCAGCGCGGAGAGGACGAAGCTCGTTGAGCGCAGCGTCCCGCGGCTCAACAGGGGCTCCAACGCTTTGCTTTGCGCCTCGATTTCCGCATACTGAACGTCCGCGGCGAATCCCAGACGACCCTTTTTCGCGGTGAAGAACACCATGCCGGAGGGCTTCAGGTCGTCGACGACGTCGCCGAAGCTCACGTCGCCGTCGACTGTTTGTCCGTCTGTTCGTCGCGGCGTCATCAGCAGCTGCCTCAGGTTGATAGCATGGAGGGCTCGAGCATAGCCGCAGCTCGAACGCTGCGTTTGACATCTGGCGCCACCTTCCGCTGGGACCGACTCCATTTTCAGGCAGGTTCGGGTTTGGATAACGAATAGCATGCACACCAACATCGCCTTGCCGTCTATGCCCGTTGTGCGAGCGCTAATGATCGCACCCTGGATGGCGTCTGCGCAGAGTCTGGGAGCACCGGCCGAGTCGCTCTTAGGGCGCGCCGGCATCCGCTCGGAGGTGCTCCGACACGCGACTGCGGCTGTCCCGCTCAAGAAGGTCTTCTGCTGGATCGAGCTGGTGTGCCGGTCCCTCGGGACCGAGCACCTCGGCCTCGATGTGGGGTGCGCCACCCGCTACGAGGATTTCGGTCACTACGGCCGCATGCTCATGAGCGCGTTCACGCTACGCGAGTATCTTCAGAAAGGCATATCGCTCTACAGCACGGTGGTCGTCGGGCAATCCTTCTGGTTGTCGGCGCACGGCGCCCAAGTCCGTCTCAATCTGAGTGCTCCTTGGGACCCGGATCTCGGCGAATACCAGACTTACTTGAACTCCTTCGCCATCGCCATTGCCAACATCCGTAGGTTCGCGGGCCCGGACTGGATCCCGTCGGAGATCAGCTTCGGCTTCAGGGCACGAGAGGAGATCCCAGCCGCCGACATCTTCGGCGGGACGCGCGTGGTGTATCGGCCGGGACAAACCTATCTCCAATTCCCGCGGGCCATGCTCGGCCTGCGGCTCCCCCACCGTGCCCAGTCGGTGGCAGCAAAGCAATCCGCCCTTTCCCGACCGCTGCCGAATGACCTCGCGGGGCTGGTGGAACTGCAAATCGAGTCGTTGCTCTCCGGCGGGGCACTGCCGATCGATCTGGTCGCGGAGAGCCTCGGGATGACCAGACGCACCCTTCAGCGAAGGCTCGCCGTTCAAGGAGTGAGCTACACGGACCTGCTGACCGCAGTCCGAGTGCGGCATGCTGCAACTTGGCTTGAGCGCACCGACAAGCCGGTGGTGGAGATTGCGCTCGACCTCGGATACACCGACGCCTCCAACTTCACCCGCGCCTTTCGCCGGCAGACCGGCGTCTCACCGAAGGCCTTCCGGGACATCACCTGACGGCACTGATATCGAAGCGCGGCCCAGCGCTCTGCAGTCCGTGCGACGCCCCACAAGCTCAGCCCAGCGCCCGTGCCTCCGCGGGGGTGTCCGCCTGCGGGCCAGCGGCAATTGGCACCAAATGACAGGCGCCACCCGCCGGCCGAGGTCATAATCATGGAAGTTGTCGGCACGTTCGGAGCGCACATTGCCCGCCCGAGCGTGGGACGCCGCGGACAACACAGTGCGGTTCACGGGGCGGCGCGGCAGCCGTCCCCGGCCATCGTCACCGGTTGCCTCATCGCACATGGCTTCGGCGCGGCCCGAAGCCAGCCCTCGGCAGAGGCGTCCCCAGTCTGGAGATAACACTGCGATGGGGCATGACGGAGGGTCAGATGCAGGAAAATCACGCGCTGAGAACATTTTTGCCGGCCCTGCTCGCGCTCGGGTTGAGCTGGCAGGCCACGGCGCAGGACGCCGATCTCGCGCAGGAGCTCACCAATCCACTCGCTAATCTCGTGACCGTGCCGATCCAGATGAACCTGGACCGCGGGCTCGGACCCGAGGACGACGGCGACAAGCTCACCACCAATATTCAGCCGGTGATCCCCTTCGATCTCGGCAGTGACTGGAACCTCATCACCCGGACCATCGTGCCGGTGGTCTACCAGGATGAGCTGTTTCCGCAAGCCGGCTCCCAGTTCGGCCTAGGGGACATCAACACCTCGCTCTTCTTCTCACCGAAGCAGCCCACCGCTGGCGGCCTCACCTGGGGCATCGGTCCGGTGATTCTGCTGCCCACCGCGACCGATTCGCTGATTGGTGCCAGGAAATGGGGCGGGGGTCCAGCCGGAGTCGCCCTCCTTCTCCGCGGCCCCTGGACGGCGGGGGTTCTCGCCAACCACATCTGGTCCTTCGCCGGCGACGACGATCGCCCGGACATCAGCAATACCTTCGCCCAGCCCTTCGTGGCCTATACCTGGCCCAGCGCCTGGACGCTTTCGGTGCAGTCCGAGTCCACCTACAACTGGGAGTCCGAGCAATGGTCGGTGCCGGTCAATGCGGCACTTTCCAAGCTCGTCATGTTCGGCAAACTGCCGGTCAGCCTCCAGGCGGGTGTCGGCTACTGGGCCGAATCCCCCGACAATGGTCCGGAGGGCTTTCGTTTTCGGCTACAAGCCAATTTCGTGCTACCCAAGTGGTGACCGGTATTGGGGATGCGAGTCCACCGTAGAGAACATTCCGTAACCTGATTTTCGCCTTGATGGAAGATCCGGTTTTCGCT
>CAVWCW010000018.1:0-48244 GCA_963753615.1 uncultured Gammaproteobacteria bacterium | reverse complement strand
CCTTGAGTTGTTGTCTTGGTCCTTGTGCGTCCATTCAGGACAAAGTTTAGCAGCGGCTTTGCCTGTGTTGTATGACATCGGCGGCGTTTGGCGCCGACGAATGCATTGGGCGAAAGGCGGCCCGCGTGAGTCCGGGACACGCGGCAATTCCTGAGTGGGCCCATCTCTTCCCCCCTGCAACCGATGGTTGGATGTCGTATCGGTATGGGAGCTCACCCCATCGCTGTCAGGTATTTGTCGATCTCAACCGCGTCGATCTGCTCCTGACCCAGAAAGCGCCGGGCGTACTGCTGGTAGATGCCGGCGCGACGAAACAGCTCGAATAGATCGGGGCAGATGTGACCATCGTCGCGCATGCGGCTCATAATGCGCAGTGATTCGCTCAAGGTCTTGGGCTTCTTGTAAGGGCGGTCGGCTGCGGTCAGGGCCTCGAAGATGTCGGCGATGGCCATAACCCGCTCGGGGATCGAAAGCTGCTTGGCGCTCAAACGACGCGCGTAGCCGGTGCCGTCGAGCTTTTCGTGGTGATTACCGGCCCAGATCGGCACGCGGCGGAGTTCCTTGGGGAACGGTAGCTTGTCGAGCATCAGGATGGGCTGGACGATGTGTTCGCTGATCTTGAAGCGGTCCTCGTCGGTGAGGGTGCCGCGACGGATGCCCAGGTTGGTGAGTTCGCCCAGATTGGCGGCATATTCCGGCACCTCCATACGAAAGCCCAGGTGGTTGGTCCCGAAGGGATCGCGGCCATCTGTGCGCGGCACCAGGTGTTCCGGCTTGTCGTCGAGCAGGCTCTCCGGGGCTGGCAGCGGGGATTGCGGACCGGCCTGCTTGCGCCGGAGTTCGTCCTCGGACAGGCCGAGGCGATCGTCGAAATGCCGCTGCCGGGTCTGAGCGCCGACGCGCTGCAGCCGTTCCAGATCGGTGTCGGCCATGTTTGATCGACTGGGAGGGATACCCCTAGCATAGCAAAAGACGCCGCGCCGGTAGTCGGCAGCCAAAACCCCCGTGCCGACACGACAAACGGAACTATAATCGAACCGGGCTAGACTTCCCTGCCCTTGCTATTTATCAGAGGACGGATATGAATTCGAGCAACGAGAAGACGATCGGCAGCAGGTGCGCCTTGGCGCCGCTGATCGGCCTGGGGCTGGCGCTCGCCGCCGGCTCGGCCACCGCCGAAATCGACCCCGAAGCCCAACGGGTGGTGCGCGCCATGGCGGACTACCTGGGCGGACTGTCCGCGCTGAGCGTGCAGGCCGACGTGGACAACGAGGTGATCGACCTCGCCGGCCAGAAGCTGCAGCTGACCAGTTCGGTCGAACTGCTGGTGCAACGCCCCGACAAGCTGTGGCTGCACCGGCAGGGGCCGTTCGCCGACGCCGAGCTGAGCTTCGACGGCAAGCAGATAGCGCTGCTCGGCAAACAACTCAACGCCTATGCGCTGATCGAGGCCCCGGGCGATATCGACACCGCCATCGAGACAGTGCGCAACGACATCGGACTGGACGCTCCCGGCGCCGATCTGCTGTTCGCCGACCCCTTTCCGGCACTAACCGCAAAAGCCAACATCGGCAGCTACCGGGGAACCGCCTTCGTCAACGGGGTGGAGTGCGACTATTTGACCTTTCGCGGCGACAAGGTGGACTGGCAGCTGTGGGTGCAGCACGGAGACACCCCGCTGCCGATGAAGTACGTGATCACCACCAAGTGGCTGACCGGCGCGCCCCAGTACGCGGTGCGTTTCCGCAACTGGGACACGGGACCGGAGATCGCCGCCGAGCAGTTTGTATTCAGCGCCCCCGAAGGGAGCCGCAAGCTGGATGGGATTTCGGTCGACGCGACCGGTGAGTTGATGGCGGAAGGAGGTGAACAATGAGCATCCAAGCGACACTGCGCGGCATCGGTATTGGCGCCGGACTGGCCTTGGCGGCGCTGATGGCCGATGGCTGGACGGGCGCGGGATGGTTCATCACCGACGCCGAGGCCCGGATCGGTCGCCCGTTGACCCCGGTGAGCGTGGCCGGGGTCGCCCGCCGCACCACCCGGCGCACCATCCGCCGCACCGCGATATACGCGTCCACCCTGCCGCGGGGGTGCTCGACGATCATTATCGAAGGCACCACCCTGCACCAGTGCGGATCGACCTATTATCAGCCCTACAACAACCAGTACGTTGTCGTAAACGTGGATTGAATGTTGCACTGATCCGCCGTTCTCGCCGGGGGGCATCCCCCCGGCGAGGAAAGCGGCTGGGCTAGGCCGATCAATCGTACATCGGCAGTCCGCTGGGCACCCGGCTGGGTGAAGTGTGGCGCAGGTCTATACAACCCGGGTCGGTCAGGGCGTGCAGGAAGTCCATGAGCTGGCTGATCTCTTGCTCGCTCAGCGCCAGGGGCTCGATCTCCACCGCACCGGCGACCGCCTGGCGGCGCACCGTGTCGTCATAGGCAATGAAGTCGATGGCATCAAGATCGGGCCTCGACGGCAGCACCGCCTGGGAGGTGTCGTAGGCGTTGAGCGACGCCACCGCGTCCAGGTGGTGGCGGACCATCCCCTCCAGGGTATCGAAGGCGCCGTCATGTCCCCAGGGGCCGGTCTGGGCGACCTGGCGCAGCGACGGGGTGCGGAACTTGAAGCGGTCAGCCGGATCGCCGGTTACCCGCTCGCGGCCGAAGTCGTCGTGACCGTCGGCCCCGTCGCCCTTGCCCGGGCCGATCTGGGGCACGCCTATGGCATAGAACTGTTGGTCGGTCTGCAGCGGGCCGTCGTGACAGGTCGAACACCCGGCCTTGCCGTAGAAGAGCATGCCTCCGGCCACCGCGTCCGGCGAGGCGGCGGCGTAAGGGTCCCCTCCGGTAGTCAGATTGCGGAACCAGCGGTCAAAGGGAGCGTCGCTGCAGCGCCAGGCGGAACCCTCGAAGGCGGCAATGGCGTTGGCGGCATGAACGTAGGTGATGTCAGCCGCGCTGTCGATGTCCGCATAGGCGGCCTTGAACAGGTCTACGTACTCCGGGTTGGACCGCAGGCGGCCGGCAATCTGGTCCCATACCCCGCCCGCGCCCGCGAGGTTGTTGGCGGCGGCGGCATCGGCGATGGGATTCTCGCCGGGCTGGCCGGCCATCTCCGCGCCCGAGGTCACCGGGAACATGGCCTGAGCGGCCAGCGCATTGTCGAGACCGTCGGGCAACTGCGCCCCGGCCGGGCTCAGGAAGCCGCCGGGCTGATCCGGCGCCACCGCCACTCGGCCGTCGTGGAACATCACGGTGATTTCGGTGGCGCCCAGATTGTATACGTGAGGCGCATTGCGGGGCACCCGCTCGTGCACCCCATCACCATCGGTCCCGGTGTTGCGGTTGATGCCCAGACCCTCGCCGCCCTCGCCCACCGGCAGGGCCAAGCCGTCACCCAAGCCGGCCAACGGATGATGGCAGCTGGCGCAGGAAATATTCTGGTTACCACTCAGGATCTTGTCGAACATCAGCAGTTTGCCCAACGCCTCCTTGGCCGGGTCAGCGGGGGGAAAGTCGCTGTCATCGAGTACCCAATCCGCCAAGCTTGGGGTGGAAGCAAAAAAGCAAGATCCAACGATAACACCTATCAGCCGATTATTCATTGGGGGCCTCCATGTGGTGGGCGAGCGCAACGCAATATAAGGGGTCGATCTAGACCGAACCAAAGCCCGGCAATCAAGGTAAAACTTTGACGATTCTTAGAGCCCGGATCACTTTCCGGCGGAAACTGCGGGTAAGAATTGCAAAACCGGCGATACATGTAAACGCGTCGTTTTGCCACACCTTTGTCTCTCGCAACAATCCGAGCCTGGCGGCGTCTTCACCCTAGAAGGAGCCGTTGGACGGGGCGGAGGGTGCGCTCCGGGGTACAGGGCAAGGCGCAACAACGCCGAATCGGCAATCTTTTCCAAGAACCGAACCCAGCCATGCGCCGTCGCAAGGGTGCGATACCTCCCGTAGTCTGAACCGCCAAATCGGTGAAGATCTGAAGCGAAGGCTTGTTACTGCTATTTCAGTACCCTACTGTCGGAATGAAGCGGTCAACGGCTCTTTCCAGGCTCATTGCACATGGGTGACGATTTTCGAGCTGAACTGCGCCAATGGTCCCGCAAGCTGGTCATCGCCAGTTGTTTATGGAACCGCTTGGCGAGACGATCCGCGGGAGCTGTGTCTCTCCCGCCGCCTTCCCACCGGATCAAGGCTGCGAGATTCGGCTACACTCGGATTGGGTAGTTCGAAACGGGGTTTCCCTGCCATGTCTCAGTCGGTTAACGAGGCGGTTGCAACAGCCGCCCCGGCCAACGGTTGTATTCGTGAGATCGACGGCACCCGTCGGGTCTTCTACGACGGCTACTGGATCAAGTACTATGCGCCGCCGGCGGACTCCCTGGCAGCTAAGAAACAGCTCATCCAGGCCCTCACCCGGCGCCTGTTCAACCATGTCGAGCACGGCATCAACATCCCCGGACGGCGATTGGAAGAGGCGCGCAGCGCCTATGAGCAGGAGACCGACCCGGCCCGCAAGCGGGTCAACCAGGCGATGCTGGCGGGCGCCTTTTTCAACCGCGCCGCAGACATCTTCACCAAGCTGGTGGAACTGCAAGAGTTGGGGGTGGAGATCAACCAGCGCAACGAACTGATGCGCGAGTGCGGCCAGTGCCTGCTGCACGCCCTCGACCTGGGCAAGGCGGTGCGTCACCGCAACGGCGACGAGAGTATCGACGAACTCTGGGGTGAGCCCTTCAAGGCCTTCACCATCCCGATCCAAGACTTCTACAACAGCCGCTATATCAAGATCGCCCAGACCATGCGCGACATCGACCAGATTGCCGGAACCCTGGCCGATACCCTTGCCTGCTGCCCAGTATTCAGCGGCATCGCCCCGCTGGTGCACGGGCTCGCCGAGGCCGCCAAACTCAAATGCGAAATCCTACGCACGGATCCGGTGATCTTCGACGTCTGGCCCAGTTTCGTGGTAGCCGGCGACCGCATGACCGAGTTCGCTGAGGCCCTGGCCGCCCGGGCGGATCGGGACGTCGAGACCGACGTCGAGGAAGGCGCACTGCTGATCGAAGACGGCAAGTCTCTGCTCAACCATATCACCAGAGCCCGAGTCGCCATGCCCAAGAGCAGTGCCGATTTCGTCGCCCGCTGCGAGCGCTTCCGCCGCTTGGCACGTTGACCTTCCACGCCGGGCTTTAGCGAGCCGGCGACTGTCGATTATGTCCTTCTTCTGAGCACCGCTTTCGATCGGGGGAGCCGACGACTCCGCGTCAAGCCACCCTGCGCTGTTGGTCTACGCCCTCGGCCTGGCCGCGGGCCGGGCGCAGGGGATCGGCGCCGATAGTGCCCACCAGTTCCTCCAGGTAGTCCGGGCTCTGTACCTGCTCCAGACGCGTTCGTGCCTGCTGCAACAAATCCTGAATGCCCAGCCGCTCGGCCTGGTCTGCGTAGTTGGGCAGATCCAGGAACTGCTGCAGGCTGTGAACATGGCGCCGCCAGAGCGCGCTGTCCCGCTCCTGCTTGACTTCCAGGCGCTCGCGGTACCAGTCTCGACTGCAGTAAATACTCCCGGGTAAACATGGCGCGGATCTCGGGGTGATGGGCGTCTTTGCCCCGGTACTCCCCGCTTGCCATGATATGCAGCAGGGCCCGCAGCGGCGGGCAGGCATCGTCAACACTGCCGTCGTCCAGATAACGCTGGGCCACCTTCTGCTGGGCTTCAACGATATTTTCGATGCCGTCTACGAATACCGCCAGGTCCTGGGTCTCCGGGCGCAGGATATCGCGCGTGAAAACCGCGGTGGGGTTGTCGAAGATCTTGCCCATGTAGTCATGCACGAAGCGCTCGGTAATGCGATAGCCGAGACGGCTGGCCAGCACCTGGCGACCGCCGTGCTCGAAGTCCTGCAGGGGCTCCAGGTAGCCACGCTCCAGCATGAACTCGGGTAGCCGCTCCCGCGGCTCCAGGCGGGCCCAGATCTCGGGCACCAGCAGACTGATATCGTGGTCGACCCGGGTGTCGCGGCCGATGTATCCGGCGGAGCTGGAAAAGCCCGGGTAGCCGGTGAGGATGAAGGAGACCAGGGCGTTGTTCAGATCGGGTGTGGCGCGCAGGGCATTGAACGGGCCCTTGGTGAGCGCCCCCTCGCTGCCGGCGCCGGTGGTGGACGGGGACTTGCCGGTCAGCGAGCAGATAAAATCCATGAACAGCTCAGGCAACTCCTGGTAGTGGATCGGGTTGTACACCGCCAGGGGCCGGATGCCGGATTCCGGCGGATTGTTGCGGCGGCCGGTGAGCACCGCATCCACTGGGCTGCAGACCAGGGACCGCGGCGGCAGCTTGCGATGCAGCCGGGCCCCCATCTCGGCCACGTGCTTGCGCACCGGGTTCATCAGATCGAGCCGGGTCTGCAGATAACGGGGGTTCTTGGACGGCTTGCCTTCCACCAAGCGCGGGTGGGCGGACGACACCACATAGCCCTTGCCATCGTCGTAGGCCGACTGCAGCAGATTGCGCATGGGGTCGGTGAAGCTCGACAGGGAGAGCACGTCCTCCACCACCTGCGCCAGCGCGCCGCCCTTGAGCGGTTCGAAGTTGGCGATGAAGTTGCCGGGGGCGGACATGTCCTGCTCGGTCTGCTTATCGTAGCCCGGGTGCACCGCGTCGTCCGGGCGCTGGAACAGGCGGTACTCGCAGTTGTGCACCAGCTTGACGCTGTCGCCACTGGCGGGACCCGGCCGGCAGCCGGAGACCGCAGCGCCCGGCACCACTACCGACGCGGTGATGTCGTCCTCCATCTGGACCTTTTCAGCCGCAATAAAGTCCTGGCGCAGCTTGAATGTGCGCCACTTGCCCTGGAGGTCGAAGCCGACCCGCAGATAAGAGCCGATGATGCGCCGCCCGTGCAGTTTGAGCTCGTGGCCCGGGGCGCCATCGACCTCGTCCACCGACAGGTGCAGCCGCCAACCCCTGCCCCACTCCGGGCGATAGAAGCGCTTGATCAGGAAGGCCAGGGCCAGGATGCGCGGCGGCAGGGACTCCAGCCAGGCATTGTATTCATCGGTGAAGCTTGCCGAGGGGGTGAGCAACTTGATCACCGAACCCAGGCTGCGTTCGGCACTCAACGGCTGGCGGCTCGGGTCCCGATCCTCGCGCTCGAAGCCGGGCTTGAAGCGGGTGCTGTAATCGCGGTCGAAGATCTCCTGAACCCGGTCCAGGTCCTTCTCGAACGCGTCGACAAACAGCGGACCGTAAATCACGGCATCGTCCAGGGACTTGGAGATCTCCGACTTGCCGCCGCCGGATACGGTGCAGGGCTTGTGGCAGAAGGTGCCCTCCGGGTCGGTGCCGATCAGCCGCCAGGACGGCGCGCCGGGATGCTTTTGCATCTCGATCTTGTAGCCGTTGGGCTGCACATAGATGCGGCCCGGCTGCAGGCGGATGGTGCGGCTTTGGCCGTCCTGCTCCCAGGTCACGGTTTGGGCATTGAGGTCCATCCGCAGCTTCTGCGGCACATAGACCACCTCCGGATGCTTGCGATCCACCGCGTAGCCCTCCGGGCGCACCTCCATCAACTCCGCATAGCGCTGGGCCATTTCGGCGAAGCTGTATTCCGGGTCGCGGGTGCGGCTGTCCACGCCGAACTCCTCGCCATGGTTGCGCCGGGGAAACGCCAGCGCGCCGCCGGCATGCTCCTCTTCGGCCAGGCCATACAGGTTGGCGGCAAAGCCGATCTGGGTCTTTACCTCTTTCTTGCAGTAACCGTAGTAGTTGTCGGCCAGTAGAGTGACGATCACGCCGCGACTCGTCGCGGGCGGTGAGCTTGAAGGCCTCGCCGTCGTTGTAGCGTTCGCTCTCGCTCTTCCAGCACATGCCCTCGTCGCGCTGACGCTCGCTGGCGTGGTCCCAGTGCGGCAGGCCGACCTGCTGCTTGGTGAGCCGGGTCAGGTGCGGGGCCAGGATCACGCAACCGGAGTGGCCGCTCCAGTGATCCACGTCCAGGGCGGCATCGGACTCGGCCAGCAGGGGGTTGCCGCCGTTGCCGAAAATGCTCTCGACGAAGTCCAGATTGCTGACCAGGTTGCCGGGGGCGAAGAAGCGGATCTCCATGGTCTTCTCGGCCTCGCGGCCGGGGATCCCCGGACACACCACCGGGCGCAGCAGCAGAGAGACGAACATGCGCGCCGGGTCCGCCTGGTTGGACGCGAACGGGAGTGTCATCAGGTCCTGGGGCGGGCGCATGGCCTTGCCAAGCAGGTAGGCAAAGCAGCGCTTGGGCACCGCCTTCTTGTCGCCGGGGATCGGCAGCCCACCCTCGGTGATGTGGAACGAGCCCTTGGTGGTGCGCCGATCGCTGGCGGGGTTGTGCAGCACCCCCTGGCGAACCCGGTAGCTGGAAACGATGTCCGACTCGAACTTATCGGCATCCATCGGCAGCGACAGTTCCCGCGCCACGCCGTGGCGATCGAGGATGAAGCTCTGGCTCGGCAGGGACGGCGCCTGATCCAGGTCCAGATCCGCGAGGTAGCGATTGATGAAGTCCTGGATGCGACGATCCGCCGGGCAGAGATAACCGGACAGCAGGCGGTTCTTTTCCCGGTAGGACTTCAACAAGTCCTGAGCGGTGGTCAGGAAGTCTCCCGCGTCGGCATCGACACAGGTGGGCTGCCCGGAGGAGGCCAGTTTCAGATTGATGTACAGATGCAGTTTGCGACGTTCTTCCGCCGGGTTGTCGATCCGGGCGTCGAGCCCGAGCGCACGCACAAAATCCATAAATTCATTCCTCTAGATGCTGGTCTCCTGGGGTTGGCCCCTAGGGAAACGCCATTGCAACTGGGCCTTCCACGCGAGGCAATGCGCCCCGCCGATTTCCATTGCCCAAACCAATTGGCAATGAGGACTTTCGGCAACCGTTGGCGAAAGCCGTGCCGATCCCGCGACTCCTGCCTTGTCTTCCCGAAACCGCAGACCGCCGGGAGGCAAACCGAAGCAGGAATCGGGCCATGCGCGCCGATGAGGAGTCCGGTCGTTCTCGCAGTGCAGTCGGGCGGCCGAAGCATGCCTTATGCACCAAAAAGGTTCAAGCAGCCAGGGCCCGGGGTAACTATCGGGGCGGCCGCGCGCCGTGCCAAGACTGGTCGGCAGGGAGCAATATATGGCCCAAAAAGCGACAACTGGCGAATCCAAGGATCGAATCCCCCGGGGCATTCTTTGATTCAAGGGGGTGCAATACGACGCTCCCACCCTGCAGCCGATGGCACGCAACGCGGTCGAGGGCTCGGGAGTGCCGGCGACGGTCGATATGGCGAATCAGAGCAAGCCGCTCTGGCCCAGCAGCGCGAACCGCGAAAACATCCACTGGATGGAACCCAAGCTCGCCGGAGCGGGAAAGGGTATCGATGCCCTTTCCCGAGCAGGGCGGAATGGCCCGCTATAATAGTCTTGGGATGGGTTTTCTTCCGAATATCCCTGAAGAGGGGCTAAACGATTGCCGATAGCTCGGGCCGGGCTCGGCAGCCCCGGCGCGTGAGGGGAACGACGACGGCGAACTGGGGGAACCGCATGCAGATCGATCACTACCGATTTGGTCGTATCGGTATCGCCGGCCAGGATTATGACGCCGACCTGATCATTTTACCGAACCGGGTACAATCAAACTGGCGGCGCCGAGAAGGCCATTGCCTCGACCGCCAGGACTTGGCCAGCGTTGTCGCGGAAGCCCCCGAGTTACTGGTGATCGGAACCGGCTACTTCGGGCGGATGCGGGTACCGGATCAGACCCTGGCTGCCCTCCGGGACTCGGGGGTGGAGGTGCGCGTGGCCAAGACCGGCGCCGCCGTTGCCGAATTCAACCGCCTCCAGTCGCACTGCGCCCAAATCGCCGCCGCCCTGCACCTGACCTGCTGAGGGGCCGGACGCGCCAAAGGTCGGATACCCCGCGCTGTGCCGCGGCGAAGCTAGGGGCCGAGCACGGAGCTGACCAATGTTGCGGTATAAATTAGATATACGGTCAGCAGCGCAGCGCCCTCGACCCGGTTCACCCGGCCTGGACCGCGAAATCCGTAGCCGATGGCGAAAAGCGACAGGGTCAGGACACCCATAACCAGCATATCGCGGGAGAAGACCTCGGGGGACACGGCCGTCGGCTGTATCGCGGCCGCGATGCCGACCACGGCAAGGGTATTGAAGAGGTTTGAACCCAGGACATTACCTAGGGCGATATCGTGTTCACCCTTGCGGGTCGCGATCAACGCCGACGCCAATTCCGGAAGCGAGGTGCCCACGGCGACGACGGTCAGGCCGATGACGAGATCGTCCACTCCCAAACCTTGAGCGATCTCGACCGCGCCCCAGACCAGCACTCGGGAACTGGCAATCAGCAGCGCGAGACCGAAGACCAGCCACGACAGGGCCCGCGCCAACGGCATCTCATGGGCCAGAAGCTCCTGCTCCACCTCTACGGTCAACGCGTCGCCCGGGTGCCGCAGCCCTTCCCACAGGGTCCAGGCCATCAGGCCGGCGAAACACCGTCAGCAGCACCGCCGCATCCCAACCGCTCAACTGGCCGTCCCAGACCTGATAAGCGGCCAGGGCCGTCACGCCGGTCAGGATCGGCAGCTCCTTGCGGAGGATCTGCGACTGCACGGAAATCGGTCGAATCAGAGCGGTAAGCCCCAGGACGAGGGCAATGTTTGCGATATTGGAGCCATAGGCATTACCCAGCCCGATCCCCGGGTTGCCCTGGGATGCGGCCAGGGCGGACACCGCCATTTCCGGTGCCGAGGTGCCGAAGCCGACCACGATCATGCCGATAAGCAACGGCGGCATGTCGAGGTAACGGGCCACGGCGGCAGAGCCGTCGATAAACCGGTCGGCGCTCCAGACCAGCAGAGCCAGCCCGCACAACACGGAGAGCAGAGGCAAGGTCATCGAGGTTTTCTGGCACCCATAGAGACAGCTTTACGTCATTCCCGCGTGTCGGAAGCCCCCATCGACGAATGCAATGCGGCCCGGCAGCGACAATCAGGCGGCGGAGCGACTGGCCTCCACTGTGGCGTGGAGCTCGCCGACCAAGCCAGGCTCCAAGCCCAGCCTCTGTGCCAAGGCGTCCAGATAGATCCGCTCGGGCGGCGACGGCGGGTCGACCATCAGCAGCGAGGCGGCATAGACCTCGGCGGCATGTTCCGGGGAGTCGACCGCGTCGGCCACGGCCTGCAGATCCAACGGCCGCGCGTACTCCTCGAACAGAAACGCCTTGTCCTGCGCCGCCAGATCGAGACCGTTGATCTGGTTCAGGATGCGCTGGCTTTCCCCCAGGTCGATCTGTCCGTCCGCCTTGGCGGCCGCAATCATAGCACGGGCAAGCAGCAAGCTGAGGGCATTCGTCTCCGTCTTGTCGTCGTCGGCAGGGATGAAGGCAGTGCCCGCGGACGGGCTCGCGCCAAACTCGCCCTCCCCTGCCTGCCCAAGCCCCTTTTGGTGGTTCTGCCAGGCCTTGATAGGCCAATCCGCCTACCAAGGCCAGGCCGCCGACCTTGAGCGCCGAGCCGGCAACTTTCCTCGCCTTCTTGCCGCCCAGGACATTGGCTAACGCGCTGCCGGCCAAGCCACCGGCCAAGCCACCGGCAACCCCGCTGCCCACGAGCTGATTCAACAAACCCTTGGCGTCAAACATCGTACTCTTCTCCCGTGATTGCCTGGATTGATAACATGTAGCTCCGCTGCCCCAGCATTCGGCCCGAAGGTTCCCCGTCCGGCGCCTACCGGCAGCGCAGCGCTCTCAAGCGATGCCCTCGCTTTGCAGTTGCCTGCGCAACACCTCGATCTGAACATCCAGCTCCGATAGGTCTTGGTTCAGCAACTGCTCACGCTGGCGCCGAAAAGCAGACTCGATCTGGGCCAGAACTTTGCGAAAGTTTTGCTCCAGCGCGCCGCCCCGGGCAATACGGTGGCTTCGGGCATAGCGCACCGCCACGCGCTCCGCTCCCTCCAAATGCACGACCAAAAACCGGCGGATCCGAAACAGGTCGGCAGGGCGCTGTTCGAGCATCCGAATGATTTCCTTACCTTGGACGGCGATCTCGTGCAGACGCTGTTCGAGTTCGCGATTGCCAATCTGCAGCGCCGCCTTCTCGATCGAAAGCAGTTGCCCCTCCGCCTGTTCCAGGGCCCGGCGCAGGGGCTGGTTCGCGACCGCGACGCGGGCGGCGCTGACCAGCTCACTGGGGGCCGGCAACCGGTAGGCCAAATGAAAGCCGACCGCCGCCAGCACGGCGAAGCCGAGACTCACCAGCCCCTGGTGCCCGACCGCAGAATGGGCTACCAGCCCCGTGCCGGCAGAAACCAACAGGGCCGCGAGGTAATGCCGTGGAAACGGCGAAGCACGGGTGTATCTGCGCTCGGGCGCTATCAGCCTTTCCATCAGCGCACGCCGGTTGAGACGCGCTCCCAGAAAGCAGAGACCAAAAGCCGAGGCGCTGGCCAATGCGGCAACGAAATTTCCGCTCGCCAAGGCGCCGGGGGCAGCCAGTAACAGCGGGAGACTCAGAACATGCACCAGGACACCGCGCAGGCCGAGGCGGCGACGCCGCCAGGCCGCGAGGCGCTCGCCGCTCGCCCTCAGCAAGGCGTGTCCCAATTGCAGATCGTTTCGCGAGAACAGATGCAAGCGATCATACTGCATGAAGCACCGCCTGACAGGACACCAGCCCGAGGCTGGCAAGCAGAAGGAATCGCCCCAAGAGTCTGATCAGCATTATCTCCACTCCCGCCGCGCCACCCAGTGGCGCTGGTCTTCAAGTCGGTCGCGACCAGAGCCCGTGCCCTGGCGTTGCCACTTCTCTTCGACTACTTAATTCGGGACCAACATCGACCCGGAAAAGTCGTTTTTTTAGGAGTTCTTATACGTTTTTTCCGAACCTTTCGTTGTCTCGCTCGGCCAACCCATCCCCAACAATAAGGCGAGCGGCCGGATGCTGGCGGCTTGGATTCACCTGGACTGCCACGGACGCGACCGGGGCGGGTGCAAACCGTCCGCGACCGGCACGGGAACCCGGGAGCACCGTTCCGGCTCGATTCGACTTTGCTGCCGATGCCCGCGTCACATCGGCGCGAGGGCGCGCCTCCTGCTGCTGGGCGTTACCAATGCGGCTTTTTTCGGTGGGGGGTTCGGGTTAGTATCCGCTTTGGCTGGCGGGTTCGACCGAACCTCGGGTCCCCCACGAAACGGCGAGTACAGATGGATCCCAATTCAAGAGTCGACGTTGCCTCACCTGGGCGATTCGCCGCGCATCATTTCACGTCCCTGGCGCTGATCGTCCTCGGCCTCGGGTTCTTTGCCTTCATCGGCATCGCCGGCGAAGTGATGGAAGGTGACACCAAGCGTCTCGACCAGTGGATCTTGTTGGCACTGCGTGCGCCCGGGGATTCCAGCGAACCAATGGGGCCCGCCTGGGTGGAAGAGATGTTTCGGGACTTCACTGCGCTCGGCGGAGTGGGCGTGCTGAGCCTGTTCACCCTCGCCCAGGTCGGCTATCTCTGGCTCCAGGGCCTGCGTCGGCTTGCCGTGTTCGTATTGATAGCGATATTGGGAGGACTGCTGCTGAGCCTGGCACTCAAGACCGGATTTGACCGGCCGCGTCCCGATCTGGTGCCCCACGGTTCTAATGTCTACACGTCGAGTTTCCCCAGCGGCCACTCGATGCTCTCGGCGGTGGTATTTCTTACCGGCGGCGCCCTGGTTGCCTCGTTCCACCGTATGCGCCGGACACGCATCTACCTGATCGGCTGCTCAATCCTCGTCACCCTGCTGGTCGGCGTGAGCCGCGTCTATCTAGGGGTACACTGGCCAAGCGACGTGCTGGCGGGATGGGCGGCGGGGTCCGCATGGGCGGCCGGCTGCTGGCTGACGGCCCATTGGATGCAGGAGCGCGGGCGCTTGCCACCCGTTGGCAAAGACTTCTGATCAAGGCGAGACGATACGGCGCTCCCAAGAACCCGAATTGCAAACCCGGACCCCAGTATCCCTGCTCTTAACGTTAAATCGGATTAGTTTTTCCCGAACGCGGAAAGCGTCGGCCGGTCGGAGCTAGCCCGGATACTTCGCCAGGGATCGCGTTCCTGGCGCAGAGCCTGTGCGGCTGGGCGCCGATCTGGACCGAAACAGGTAGCCGTAGCTACCTGTTGAGTGAAGAGCAAGCCCAGGCGTGCAGGAACCAGCCAGGGGCGCGATAGCCAGGCGGCGGGATACAGGGTGTTTACGCAAGAGAACCGCCTAACTTAGCTAAAAATGCCAATTTTCCATTGGGTTACTATCAGCCGCTAGGCGCCCTGGTGAAATATCCGGGCTAGAAACGCTCGTTCGTTTTCGGTCTTTTGGACGCATGTCGGATCTGCGCGGTGACCAAGAACGGACGCTACCCGTTTAGTTGGTACTTCTTCAGCTTGCGGTAAAGCGTCCGGACGCTGATACCCAGCACCTCTGCAATCTCACGCCTGTTGCTGCCATGACGCCCCAGCAGTTCGGTGATGTGGCGCCTTTCGAACTCGGCTAGCGTTGCACTGGGGGCCGCGGGTTCGATCGGCCGCTCGATGGTCGCATCCGGGCCTGCTTCGCAGCGCCCTTCTCCTCTAGATAGGCCGTTGGTGGTCGCCACCTTACGCAACTGGGGCACGTCGATCACCCCACGATTACTGACTGCGTCGGCGGCCCGGACGACATTACGCAATTCCCGGACATTTCCGGGAAACTCCTGCTTTCCCAGCCAATCGAGGGCTGCAGGCGTAAGACGCTGATGACGCTGCCGCGATGCATTCATCCGCTCCAGCAAGGCCTGCGCCAAGAGCGGAATATCCTCCGCGCGCTCTCGCATGCTGGGTAATCGCACCGACACTCCGGCTATCCGGTAATACAGGTCTTTCCGAAAACGCCCTGCTTTCACCTCACCCGCCAGGTCGCGATTGGTCGCGCATACCACCCGGACGTCAGCATGCAGCGCCTGGACACCCCCA
This sequence comes from uncultured Gammaproteobacteria bacterium, assembly GCA_963753615.1. Taxonomy (GTDB): domain Bacteria; phylum Pseudomonadota; class Gammaproteobacteria; order Chromatiales; family Chromatiaceae; genus CAVWCW01. The sequence continues at coordinate 33,220 of CAVWCW010000018.1, read as the reverse complement.
ACCCGGCGGAACTCGCCGGTGTCCAGCACCCGCAATAATTTGGACTGTATCATCGCGGGCAACTCGCCCACTTCATCCAGAAACAGCGTGCCGCCTCCCGCTAGCTCGAACAGTCCTGTTTTTTTGCCCTGGCTGCCGGTGAACGCGCCCCGTTCGTGGCCAAATACCTCGCTTTCGAACAGGCCTTCGGTCAAAACGGTGCAGTCAAGGGTCAGGAAGGGGCCATCCGAACGCCGCGAGTGCTGGTGGAGAAAACTGGCGGCCAGTTCCTTGCCGGTTCCGGTTTCACCTTCGAGCAATACCGGGCAGTCCGACTGGGCCGCCGATATCAAGCGCTCCATCATCGCAAGAAAGGTAGGCGAAGTGCCCACCATGGAGATACCTTTATCGCGCGTCGCCTTTTCTGCGGACAGGTCCTGAAGAACTTCCCCCAGGTACAGTTTCCCATTGCTTCCCGCCAGCGGGAAGGCCTTCACCCGTACCCGGTGATCGCGCCCGTTAGCACCCGAGTGCAAGTGGAGGCACGAATGAGCCTGCTGGGTCTCGAAAATCTGGTGGTGAGGGCAGTCGTCTCCCAATTCGAAGCAGGGCCGTGAATTGCCGTGACTCACCTCATAGCAAGGTCGCCCGACGATTTGTGCCGCGCTGACACCGAACGCCTGTTCGCAGGCTTGATTCATGGCGACCACCTGGTAGTCCTCGTCGATCACCATGAAGGGATCTGAGTATGTGTCCAACAAAGATCCCAAGAGAATTTTCGGCGGCGCTTGCATCGATCTAGAGTTTCCCTACAAATTGTAATAGAAAATTTTTATAGTTCCTTCTCCCTCATAACTAGCCCAATTGCAATCAAGTGTCAAATTTGACACTCGCTGCCAGTTTGTCACTCGACAGCACGTGCCAATTTTGGTCTCAGCCACGACTAGTGCAAGGGTAATTATAATATTTTCATATACTTAGAGATTGGCGCGCTTCGTGCTTGACGGTACCGGACGTTTTCGGACTCAGAACAACCAACAGCCGAACGAATTCAACCACCGCAACAAACCAAGGAGCGATAACAATGAGTATTAGATTCAGGGAGCTGGCAGCATCGCTTTTCTGTGTACTTATCTTCAGTGCGGCCCAGGCCGCGGACGTGGTGCCCACGGAAATCCAACAGCCCGGCACCCAGCCCGACGAGGTGGGCAACTTCGAATCCCCGAACCGGTGCGACAACTGCCACGCGGGCTATAACGGTCTGCATCCGGAACACGAGCCGGCCACCGGCTGGCGCGGCGCCGCTATGGGCAATGCCGGGCGCGACCCGATCTTCTGGGCCACCCTGGCCGTTGCCGAACAGGATTTCGATGGCGCCGGCGATCTCTGCATCCGCTGCCACAGCGCCGGCGGCTGGTACGGCGGGCGCTCCACCCCGACCGATGGCTCCGGGCTGGCCGCCGGTGACGATGACGGCATCGACTGCGACACCTGCCACACCATGACCAATCCGGACGATTCCGAGCACCTTGGGGTAATGAATTCTCCCTTTATCGCCAACTGCTCCGTCGACCCGAATGTGCCGAACAAGAGCTGCGCGGACGGTCCCACCGAAGGCTTCTACGGCAGCGGCATGACCTCGCTGTGGAACGGCTCCGAGAAGCTGGGTCCCTACAGTGATGCTGCGGCGCGGCACCAGTTTATGCAGTCCCAATTCCACCGCAGCGTGGACTTCTGCGGCACCTGTCACGATGTCTCCAATCCGGCGGTGGGCGATCTGGCGCCCGGCAACGGTGCCCAGCACGGAGCACCGCATGTGGTGTCGAGTCAGGACTTCAACGGCGGTGCGCCGAACCTCGGCGGGCCGGTTGAAGAAAAGGCGGCCTTCAACAATCCGCCTTATGCCTACGGTATCGTTGAGCGCACCTTCAGTGAGTACAAGGCGAGCGCCTTCCCGACCACGCTGGTTTCCGAGTTCACCAGCCTTCCCGCCGACCTCCAGGTTGCGGGCGGCTCCCTCGATGCAACTTACCAGGCCGCGCTGCTCGCCGGCACCGGCGGCAACTACGAGGACGGTACCGACCGCTTCTTCAGTTGCCAGAGTTGTCACATGCGTCCCGTCGAGTCGGCGGGCTGCAACAAGAACGGTGCCCCCGTTCGCAAAGACATGCCGATGCACGACCAGACCGGCGGCAATTACTGGTTCGCCAATATGGTCCAGTATCAGGACACTAAGGGTCATCTGCGCCTGGGCGGAGGCCTGAGCGGCAACCAGATCCTAGCCATGGACTTGGGTCAGCAGCGGGCCGTGAATCACCTGCAGCAGGCCGCCTCTCTGCAGGTCCAGGGCAACAACTTGAAGGTGGTGAACCTGACCGGACACAAACTGATCAGCGGCTATCCCGAGGGACGCCGTATGTGGCTCAATGTCAAGTGGTATGACGCCAACGGTACCCTGCTGCGCGAAGACGGCGAATACGGGCCGATCGGGGTGATCATCCCGAATCCGGCGGGAGGTCCGGACGTCGAGGTGGAATCCATCGTAGACCTCAACGATCCCAACATGCGGATCTACGAGGCCCATTACGCCATGACCAAGGATTGGGCGGACACCCTCCTGGCGGTAGGCAAACCGGCCGATCTGCCCCTGAGCTTCGACCGCGCCACCGGGGCCGTGGATTTCACCTTGGGCGAACTCGCCGCTTTGCCCGCGGGCAGTTATCACGAGTCTTTCCACTTCGTGCTCAACAACTACGTCGCCTACGACAATCGTATCCCGCCCTTCGGAATGCGCTACGACGAAGCGAAAAAGCGTAACGCTCTGCCCGTGCCGGCGAACCAATACGGTAGCCCCTCGGCCGGCGGTGTCTACGAATATTGGGATCAGATCGATATGAATGCGCTGGCGCCGGCAGGCGCGGTCTCCGCCGAAATCGCCCTGCTCTACCAAGGCACCAGTTGGGAATACATCCAGTTCCTCGACCGGGCCAACAACGGCCAGAACGCCTTCCTCGGTCTGGAAGGCCGGAACATGCTGGAAGCCTGGATCAACGCGGAAGTTCCGGTGGCCATGACCGTCGGAGGCGACAAGAAGATGGTGCCACCGGTGGTGATGGCATCCGCCACCTGGGGTACGCCGCCTACCGGCAATACGCCGCCGACCTGCAGCATCGACACACCTGCCGGTGACGTCACCATCAACGAGGGCGACAGCGTCGGCTACGCGGGAACCGCGACGGACAGCGACGGCACCATTGCCGGTTACAGCTGGAGCTTCGTAGGTGGCTCCCCCGCCGCTTCGGGTGTCGAGGATCCGGGCAGCGTGAGCTATGCCACAGCCGGCACCTACACCACCAGCTTCACCGCAACCGATGATGGCGGTGCGAGCTGCACCCCGGTTGGCATCCAGGTCACGGTAAACGCGGTCGGTGGCAACAATGCGCCGGTCGCCGGGGACGACAGCTATAGCACTGACCAGGACGCGCCGCTGAATGTGGCGGCCCCGGGCGTGCTCGGCAACGACAACGACCCCGACGGTGACCCCATCACCGCCGTTCTGGACTCCGGCGCCGCCAACGGCGTGGCCATCCTGAACGCCGACGGCTCGTTCACCTATACGCCGGACGCCGGCTTCGCCGGCACCGACAGCTTCGCCTACCATGCGAACGACGGCAGCGCCGATTCCAACCTGGCAACGGTCACGATCGAAGTGACCGCGCCGGTCGCCTGCAGTGATTATGCGGATAAAAATTCCTGCAACGCCCAGGCAAGCTGTCGTTGGAACAATAGGAACAAAGTCTGTATAGCTCGATAGGCCGTCTTTCGGGACGGAGGTCCTTGAGACACAAAGGGGGGCGAATCGCCCCCCTTTCTTTATTGTTCGCAGACTAGCCTAAAAACGGGCGGGCCAACCGGAGCAACCAGGCCCTGAACAAGCGCGGCCCAGTCGCCAGCAATCGCGGAAAGACCAGGCCAGGCTGGGAGTAAGGCCTACCAGAAAGCGAGTAACTGGCCATCCTCGAGCTTGTGCTCGAACTCGCGCAGCGGCCGATTGCCGATTTCTACACATTCCCCCGTCTCCACGTCGAACGCCCAGTGGTGCTTGGGGCAGGTAAGCCGATGGCCGTCCAGAGCGAGGTGCGGGATATCGGTAACTTGATGGGGGCAGCGGGAGTCGAACACCTTTAGCAAGTCCCCTTTGCGGTACACGAATAGGTGGCGGCCGTCCGCCTCCAGGAAGTTGATCTCCCCGTCGGTGATCTCCTCCAGCGGCGCCAGACGGTGCCAAGACGGTTCCGCGTCCAGATTTTCCGGACGGAACTCGGGGATATCCATTTCCAGCAGTATCTCGGTCGCCCATACGATCTTCGCCAGCCCCAGAACCGGGAATGACATCAGCAGCGCATCGATCACCTCCTGCGGACTGGCCCCGTTGCGCAGTGCTCTCGTTAGATACTGCCTGAATCCCGGCTCCGTCTGCACCGCTACCTTGGTGATGACCGAGATCAGGTCACGGGTACGAGTATCGAGGTGGTCGCCGGCGTTTTTCAAGAACTTGAAGTAGGCGCCCATGGCTTCGGGGCGAACCTTGACCAAATAGTTGAGTGCGTCGCTCATGAATATCTCCTGCAAAACAAACGCGGAACTGCGCTTCGGGACAATTACCGAGGCGGAGCCGGTATTGTCCCCTATTCGAGTCGCTGACTCGACCGGCCTGGATCAGTAAAACTGAACGATGCAAGGTTCCCGGTCCTGGCTAGCCCGGATATTTCACCAGGTATTGCTTCGCTGGCGCAGGGCCTGCGCGGCTCGGCGCCGCTCTGGAGCGAAACCGATAGCCGTAGCTACCGCTCGAGTGAAGCGCAAGCCCAGGCGTGCCCGAACCAGCCAGGGGTGCGATAGCCAGGCGGTGTGATACGAGGTGTTTCCCCGGAAACGCCTCCACAGTTCTATTCAGGGTCTCGAATTTCCAGTCGCTTATGCGCAGCCGCCTTACAGCCTGGCGAAACGTCCGGGTCAGATCCGAGCAGAAGCCCCAGAATCCGCAAGGCATCACGAGCCAGAAAGTTCGATCTATTCCAGATAGATGGGTTTCGCCACCGCATAACCCTGAACGTAGTCGACGCCGATTTCCAGCAGGCGCTCGCGTATTCTCTCCTCGCAGACGAATTCAGCTATCGTCTTGATTCCCATGAAATGGGCGATCTCGTTGATGGATTTGACGATCGCGTCGTCGGTAGGGCTCGACAAAATGTCCCTCACAAAGGAACCATCGATCTTGATGTAGTCCACCGGCAACCGCTTGAGGTAGCCGTATGACGACAAGCCGGTCCCGAAATCATCAAGGGCGAAGCTACAGCCCATGGCCCGGATCCCTTCGATGAACACGACCGCTTGATCGAGGTTGGCGATCGCCGCGGTCTCGGTCACTTCGAACCCGATTCTCTTCGGATCGATACTCAGACGTTCGAGAGTCCCACGAATCTGCTCAAGAATGCGCTCGTCTCCCAATGACTGGCCTGACAGGTTGATTGCAATGCCGCCAAGGTGGGTTGCCAATTCGGGATTTTCCTGCACCCAGGAAAGCGCCTTCTCGACGACCAGTCGGTCGACCTCGGACATCCGGTTGAACGCCTCGGCGGAGTTGATAAAGTCGATCAGGGGCAAAACCTCGCCCGCCTCATCGAACACGCTGAGCAGAACTTCGTGGTGATGCGGCTTCTTCTCCGCCGGGTCTGTCGCGGTAATCGTTTGGCAGCGCAGTCGGATGCGCTTGGATCTGACCACCTCTTCTGCCCTGATCCAACCTTCCACCGCAGCACGCTGCCGGGCGATGGCCTCATCCGCTTCGTGGAACAGGAGCACCCGGTCACCGCCCGCTCTCCTAGCCGCACTGCAAGCCGTGTCCGCGGCCGCGAGCAGGATCTCGGGGTTGACGTCCGAAGCCGAAACCAGCATTACCCCCAGACTCGTGGCGACAGGGTAGGGTTTGCCTTTCCAGCTAAACGGCGAACGCGCCAGTGCCGAACGCAGCTCTTCGCCCGCTGCCCGCGCGCTCGGACCGTCCTCGGCAGGCACCAGGAAGCCGAACCGGCTGCCCCCCATGTACGCGATGCAAACCGCGTCAGGCAGAAAACTCTTCAGCCGCTCCGCAATCGTCCTTAGCAACTGGTCGCCCGCCGCATAGCCAGAGTTCCCGACCATCTCCTCGAAATGGTCCGGAGACAGGCAACCGAACGCGGCCGACTCCCCCGCATCCGGCTGGGCGAAAGAAAAACGCCTAAGTTCGCCAATTAGTTGGTTGCGCGTAGACAACCCCGTCAAAGGATCGATCTGCTGGCGATCAACGATGCGCTCATGGATCTGATCCAAGGTAGCACCCACTGCGCGCCCCGTAATCCCAAGCTCGGAGGGCGCTTGCATGTTCGCCCTGCCCTGGCTGAGCAGGGCGGCTATTTGATCCCGGCTCACCCCGCGGGCATTCTCCCCGTGTCCATCGGTGAACACCAGTTGGGTGCGGTCACCGCTGCGCCAGACCAGGCGTCGTCCGACCTTGCCGCCATCCCCACCCAGTTCCAACTGGCTGCCAATCACCAGTCGATCTACACGCTCAAGGGTGCGCTCCCATTCCTCTGTCGATAAGCCGTGGGGCCGCTGCCTCGACGTTAGCTTTCGGTCTCGATCGGGAGGAATCTCGGTGAATTCGATCAAATCGTCCTGGGCGAGTTTCTGGGTATGGAAGGCGTCCATCGCCAGGTTCACCAATTCCAGCAATTTTCCACGGTGGAAGGGATTGAAGCCTATGTACTCCAATCCGGCTCGCAGCGACGCACCCAGTTCCCCGCGTTCCAGCGGCGTATCGCTCCCCTCCGGCAGCGCACCACCCGTGGCCAATTGCAATCCCAACAACGTCTGCCAGTACCCGGTCCACGCCGGGCTGTCGCAACCTTGTCGCAGGGCTACCAACTCGAGGAGGGTACGCCAGCCTCCTTCGATCAGCCTTACAACCGCATGATTCATCATTCGTCCGGCAAAGGTACGGTTCAGCCGCCGGCGTACCTGCCGGCGGGCTTCGCGCAAGCGGTCCTGTCCCTCCAGTCTGGCGATCAAACGCTCTGCGCTGCGCTGGAGCGAGCCTCCGTGCCGATCCAAGAGCCCACCGATGTCGCTGGAAATCGATTGAAGTTGATCAAGATCTCTGACGTCGGTTGCCAGCGTCTTCTCGACGAGGCGACCCAGTTGATCGCTTTCGGGCGCCAGGGCGCTGAGGTGCTCCAACTGGTCGATGATGCCAACAAGCGGATGCGAAGCGTCCCGAAAGAAGCCCGGATCGCGCAAAGCCAATGCTAGGAGTTTGGTGGACAACTGTTTGATCAGTCGCTTGACGCCGGGTGGGGCTTGAGAATCCTGGAGCATGTTGGCCAGCATGCGGTCCGTTATATCAACGCGTTCCGACAATCGGGCGTTGTTGCCCGCCACGGGCTCGGAATCCGCGGACATACGCTCCAGCAACCGCTGTTTCACTTCGGGCGCGATGCCGGTCTCCAAGACCTCGTTCGGCCGCAGCGCGAAGAGCCAGTCCGAGAGGGCCTCGCCCGATGCCGGAGGCCTGGCCAGGGGCGGCTGCGTCTCGGTCTCGGTCTCGGTCTCGGTCTCGGTCTCGGCCTCGGTCTCGGCCTCGGCCTCGGCCCCAGCCTCGACCTCCGTCACGGTCTCGGTTCCCTGCTTCGATTGGCCACCTGTTGTGGGTATGCCACGACTTTCAAACCCTTGGTCAGGCCTGGGTGCCGGATCGACGGATGAAGCCACCAATCCGGCCGATTGCCAAGCGGAAGTCAAATCGGCGTAGAGGCCGCGAAGATCGTCGACAAGCCCGGTCGAAGCCTGCCGCAGGCAGAGCGCGACGGAGAAATCGCTGAGTTCCAATCCGGACAGGACGGTTTCCAGCGCTGACGCAATACGTTTTGGGTCTACGGGAAGTTGAACATCGGGGCCGAACGCCGAACGGGCGAGCCGATGGATCTGACCCAGGGGCTCTCTCAATTGCTCTGCGAGCTTGTTGGCAAGCGCCTCGCTCGCCAGCCAGACTTCAAACCTTTCGTTGTCGACCAACTCCAAGACCCGCTCCAACTCATCCTGGCTGCTCCCCTCAGACTCGTCTCCCTCGGGCTTGAGACTGGCAAGTAACTCGCGCCGCATCGGCTCCAGCAGCCACTGTTCCCGTACCGCTTGGCTGAGCATCGCGACATCACCCATCATAGCCATGCGCTCGGCGTCGCTGGCAGCGGTATCGCTTGCCTGCCAGAGCCCATCCAGCATAGCGTCCTGCAACTCGTCGATGATGGCGGGAAGCCGCTGCTGCATCGTACGATGCAGGATGCTCCTGGCTTCGTCCGACTTCTGGGTCGCGCTCCGGTTGGATTGCTGCCCGGGCGCCCCCCGAGTGCCCGCGCTTTGTCGCAGAAACGCCTTCAAACGGGCGCTGTTTGGCGCTGAAACGTTCAGCAGACGCACACCGAACCCCGCTTTTCCCTGGCGCACGACCTCGCCCTCGAGGCGCACCGGAAGACCGACCGGTTTCGGCAGGACGCAGTCGAAGCGACACCGCGCTGCAGGGGCAAGCTCGAGTCTTTCTTCGGGCCAAAACAGGAAGGCTCCGCCCTCGCTCAAGTCGCGTACGATGCACTGCCGCCGTGCTCGCCCTATCCGCAGATCGGCGCGTAAATCTACCCGGTAGCGGGGGTGGGCCCGGCGCTCGCCTGTACTGAGCTGATCGACGTCTATGGGAACGCCCTCTGCGTTAAAACGTAGGGTCTATTTGCGAGCCAATCCGTGCAGCAGGGTATTCGCGCAGACTTCCGTGGACCGGCGGCCCTAAATACGCGTGTCAGGGGCCTGGTTGGTATTGTGAGCCGATACTTGAATGGACCGGCGGCTGCGCCTGGGTGGCAGTGCGCGACCTGGCCTCGAATTACCCTACTCCGTCCGCGGGATCTGATACAGGCCGGTGCAATGGGGGTTCAGATTCGATTTGCCGGTCACGAGCACGAAACCAACTCGATAGATCGGGAACACCTCATCGTCGAAATCGACGAATAGGGACAAGGCCTTGCCGCTGACGATCATCTGTCTCAATCCATCGAGGTTGCGTTGCTCTGCGGAAGCATCCCTAAGGAAGTGACCCCGCTGCTGAATGACGCCCACGGCAACTCTATTGGTACGGGCACCCATTCGGGCCATCCCGGCATCAATCCTTAAGCATAGCCTTGGTACCGGAACCGAGCAAGGCGCGCCGCCCTGATATTGCAGCGATCTAAATCCGGCCCATCGTATGGGTTTTCGTAGTCTAGCGGGGAAGATCTAAGCGGCTATCTTCCTGATTCTCACCGCCTCGCTATTCCCGCTGCAGGCGTGGCACCTACACCGACACCGCGAGGTACTCCGACTTCTTTTTCTCTGCCGCGTCGAATCGGTCATATAGTGCGCCCAATTGCAGGAAGCTCATAAAACGTCAGGCGCTCCACCGATCCGCGGCGGACCGGACCCGCTCTAGTCCGATCGGTTTCGCAACTCGGCATCGGGATTTGCCTGGGTCTTTGCGCCTTGCGATACTCCCGTCTTGACCGCTGATAATCCCAGCAACCGAGTGAGCGGGCACTGGTGGAACCTGGGACCATTGCGTTGCAAGTACGCGGAGACGGTTAAGCGGCTGCAACTCGCGATTGCCCCAGCTCTCTACCGACCCTGCGCATTCCTGCGGATGTAGGGGCCGAACCCGGGATATTACCACTGGGGACAGACGGCTGCGTGCACCAAGGGATCAGCCAGAATTGAAGGATGAAGATCTATGCCGATGACAAAAAATTGCCTGACATCCTCCATGCTGGACGTTGGCATGCACCACAGTGCACGTTTGTCCTTCAGCCGAGAACAGGTGCGGCAATATTGCGCCCTCAGTGGCGACTACAATGCGATACACGCGGATCCGGAAGCCGCACGCCTTCGATTCCCCGACGCCCGGGATATCGTGGTGCCGGGTGGACTGATCCAGATCTCCGTGACCGGGCTCTTCGGTACCGAGTTCCCCGGTGACGGTTGCCTCGGTCTCAGCTTCGTGCCGGAGCGGTTCCGAAAGCCTGTCTTTCCCGGTGATGAAATCGATGTGGATATCGTCATAACAAAGATTCGGGGACCCATGATCGAAGTCGATGTCCGATTGACCGATCATCAGGGCAATCTCCTTTCGACCGCCAGGTCGAAGCTGATAACCCCGGACGAAGCTTACTATGAGTGGTGGAAGGCAAGGCAGGAGTCTGCCTGAGTCTCGGATTTCGGGCGATTCCCTGCCCTCCGCCCTAAAGCCCGTCGCCGCGCGGCCGTTGAATTCGATCCCGGCAAATTCTCCCACCCAAGGGGTCTGATCAACTCGCGACTACTACATGTCAGCGCGGTTGCGGATGCCGAGCCGGATGCGGTCGACTTCTGTTCGGCTCTGGGGTTGAAACCGCTGGCGTTGGTCAGCAACACCTCGGTTGATCGACCTGAACCGGTCGCGCCGTTTTTCCGATTGGCTAAATATCGGCTGACGCTGGCCCGGTGAGGGTCTGATCGACGCCTGCGCTTCGAAGCCGGCAAGGGCGTGGCTTTTCAGCGGGCGGATTTCTCTCCGGTCTCCACTGGCAATCCCGCACGTCGCCACTCGGGGAGCCCATCCTCCAGCCGCCGAGCGTCTAACCCCGCTTTTCGCAGCCTCGATACAGCCTCGTAGGACAGCACACACCAGGGTCCCCGACAGTACGCGACCACTTCACGGTCGCGCGGCAACTTTTCCAACTGTTGCTTGAGCTTGTCGAGCGGAATATTCAGCGCACCCGCGATATGCCCTTGGGCGTATTCCTCCGGAGGACGCACATCGATAACGGTTACCAGGCCGCACTGCGCTCGATCGACCAGTTCGCTCGCCGGCACCGGTTCCAATGCATCGCGGCTACGCAAGTAACTAGACACCAGGTCCTCCACCTCGGAAAGATGGGCCTCCGCGAGAACCCGGAGATCGCCAATGGCATCCAGCGCACGGTCGTCCGAGAGTCGATAGCGAATGTGTTTGCCATCTCGGCGAGCCTCCACCAAACCGGCGGCCTTGAGGTGTTGCAGGTGCTTGGAGGTGTTCGCCACGGAAAGGCTCGCTGCTGCGGCAAGTTCATCTACGTTGCGCTCGCCCTGGGCCAGAAAATCGAGCAGTTCCAGGCGCGCCGCACTGCCCAGCGCGCGTGCGATCACCGCCAGTTGTTCGAACAAGGCCTGTTTGTGCGTCTCGCTGCTTGACATCGCTTCAGGTCCAGATTAAACATTCAACCAATTGGTTGAATAAAAGCGGAACGATCCCAGCCAGTATAGCCCCTAGGGATTGGAATTGGCGCCGCATTGAGAGGAGGCCGGTACTTGGAAACCTTCGTACAAGCCCACGAGGCGTCCATCCGGCTCGGGTTCTTTCTCGCCATCTTCGCCATCATGGCCGTTTGGGAGTTGCGGGCCCCGCGCCGCGCGTTGACCGTATCCAAGGCGGTGCGCTGGGTGAACAATATTGGCCTCGTGGCCTTCAACACGGTCCTGTTACGCTTGTTGTTCCCAGCCGCCGCGGTAGGCATGGCGGCATTCGCAACCGATCAAGGCTGGGGCCTGCTCCATTACTTTCAGACCCCCGCATGGCTCGCCATTCCCATCGCGGTTATCGCGCATGGATTTTGTGATCTGGCTGCAGCACGTCATGGTGCATGCCGTCCCGGCGCTGTGGCGGCTGCACCGGGTGCATCACGCGGATCTCGATTATGACCTGACCACGGGGGCGCGCTTCCACCCTATAGAGATCGTCCTCTCGATGCTCATCAAGTCCGCCACCATCATGGTAGTCGGGCCGCCTGTCGTCGCGGTAATCCTGTTCGAGGTCATCCTCAATGGGATGGCCATGTTCAATCACGGCAACGTCGCGCCTTCCCCATAGCCCTGGATCGGGTGCTTCGCTGGATTGTCGTCACGCCGGACATGCACCGGGTGCACCACTCCGTGGAAGACGACGAGGCGAACTCCAACTTCGGGTTCAACTTGTCTTGGTGGGATCGACTGTTCGGCACCTACCGAGATCAACCGCGCCACGGCCACGAGGCCATGACCATCGGCATTCATGGCTACCGAAATCCCAGTGAGGTGAATTGGCTGCCGGGTCTGCTGGCACTGCCGTTTCGGGGCAAGATCACCGGCTACGTGATCAACCGGCGCCAGTGGACGAACGGGCACGAAGTCGATGAATAACCTCTTCCGGCACGCTGTCCTGTCAATGCTGCAATGAAAATACTGCTGATACTCAACGATCCCCCCTACGGCACCGAGCGCAGCTACAACGGCCTGCGCCTGGCCAAGGCCCTGGCCGCCAAGGGGGCCGAGGTTACAGCCTTCCTGATGGCCGACGCCGTCGCCTGCGCCAAGGCCGGCCAGAAGGTGCCCCAGGGTTACTACAACCTGGAGCTGATGGTGAAATCCATCGCCCGCAAGGGTGACTTGCTCTTGTGCGGCACCTGTATGGATGCCCGCGGACTCAACGACGACGACTTGGTCGAAGGCGCGCAACGCAGCACTATGGACGAGCTGGCGGCGCGCACCATCGCGGCAGAACGGGTGCTGGTATTCTGAGACCTTCCAAGCCGTCTGTTACCGGATGCCGCCGCCCTGGCTTCCGCAAGACGACCAAGACGGTACAAACGACCACAGACAAGATTCATCAGTTTGCTGTATCGCAGAATTACACCGAACCGGAAAACTCGATATCCTCCAGCAGCTTTTCCCAGCCGGCATGTTCCCGCTCCGGCGCGAACTGCTGGCGGCGCGCCACACAGGCGGCCGCCAGCTCGACGTAGTATTCGGGGTCCGACTCGGCTTGCAGCAAGCGAGCGCGCAGGGCCCCGGCATCCTGCACCGGGTAGTAGCCGGGGTAATCCGTCCCCAACAACCCCACCGAGCCCTCGATGTCGGAGGCGATCACCGGCAGGCCGGCCATCACCGCCTCGGAGATCACGTTCGCCCCCCCTTCCATCACCGAGGGAAGCACCAGCAGGTGGGAGCGGGAGTAGACCCGCCGCAACTCGGCGTGGGGGATCTCCCCATGCCAGCGGTATCGCGGATTGATGCGCATTTCCTCTTGTGCGGCCGCTGCCCAGTCTTCGGTATGGGCTCCGCCGTAGGCGTCCACCCGGATGCGGCTGTCCGACGGCAGCCCCCGCACCGCCAGAGCCGGGCGCAAGGGGTCCTTTTCCTCGCGCAGGTGCCCGGCGAAGCAGACCCGGAAACTGCGCCGGGCGGGTTGTCGGTGCTGCAGGGGGCGGGCAGACTGGACGATGACGCGCAGCTTTCCACGCAGCCGTTCGGGCAGGACATTGCCCACGAGCGAGATGCAGTCCGACGATATGGTCGGCGGCATCGAGTGAAGCGAGTGTGGGCTCCGGGTGGCTGTGGATGAAGCGATAGGCGTCGGTTCCGGTCAGCACCACCACCAGGGGCCGATCCGGGTACGCAGCGGCAAACCGGGCGATCGCCTCCGCGCTGCGCCAGGCATGCAGCCCGACCATCAGATCGGCCGGTTCGCCCTGGTAGTCCGTGGACACCTTTACCCGATGCCCAAGCCGACGCAGGATCGCCGCCCAACGGTTGGCCGAGGCCCGGTTGCCGGCGCGTGAGCCGCGCGGTGCGGGGGTGACAAGCCTGATGTTCATGTGACATTCCGCAGCATCTCTGCGATCATAGCACGCGAATTTGCCTCCTCGTCATCGTCGTATGTCGCGGTTCCTGATCGACAGCATGGAAGACGCCCGCCGGCGCACGCTCACGCTAATCGACGGGCTGGATGCGGCGCAGCTGATGGGGCCCAGACTGCCTATTGTGAACCCCCTGCGCTGGGAGATCGGGCACACCGCCTACTTCTACGAGTACTGGATATTGCGTCAGCACCTGGGCCTGGAACCCGTCCTCGCCTCGGTCGACAGCCTCTACGATTCCATCACCATCGCCCACGATGACCGCTGGGACCTGCCTCTTCCCAGCCTGGACGACACCCTGGCCTACATGCGCGCGGTGCACGACCGGGTGCGCCACCACGTTGAGCAGGATGGCCCTGACCCGAGGCGGGATTACCTGCTCGAGTACGCGATCTACCACGAGGACATGCACACCGAGGCTTTCACCTATACGCGCCAGACGCTCGAATACCCGACACCGGCGATCGGTGGGGCGCCGATGAGCTCATGCGGGCCGAGCTGATGCAGGGCCGGCTGGCGGGGGATGCGCAGATCCCCGGTGGCACCTTCATGCTCGGCGCCACCCCAGATGACGGCTTCGTTTTCGACAACGAAAAATGGGCGCACGCGGTCGAGGTGCAGCCCTTTGCCATCGCCCGGGCAGCCGTCAGCAATGCCGAGTACGCGGCCTTCGTGGATGCCGGCGGTTACCGAGATGCGCAGCACTGGGACGAGGCGGGTCTGGCCTGGCTGCAGCAGTCCGGCCTGGAGTGCCCGCGCTACTGGCGGCGAGCCGGTGACGGTTGGGAGATGCGACGTTTCGACCGCTGGGAACCCCTGCCGCCGGATGCGGCCGTGATCCATGTCTGCTGGCATGAGGCTCGGGCCTACTGCCGCTGGGCCGGGCGGCGCCTGCCCACCGAGTTGGAATGGGAGGTGGCGGCAGCGGGCCAGGTGGATGCCGACGGCGGCCTGTCAGACAAGAAGCGCCGCTATCCCTGGGGCGACGCAGAGCCTGCGCCACACCTGGCCAACCTCGAAGGCCACGCACTCGGCACGATCGCGGTGGGCGCGTTGCCGGCGAGCGACAGTGCATTCGGTTGTCGGCAGATGATCGGCAATGTCTGGGAGTGGACCGAGGATACCTTCGGGCCGTACCCGGGCTTCACGCCCGACATGTACCAGGACTATTCCCAGCCGCTGTTCGGCAACACCAAGGTGTTGCGCGGCGGGGCCTGGACCACCCGCGGGCGCATGATCCGAAACACCTGGCGCACCTATTACGGCCCGGAGCGAAACGACGTATTTGCCGGTTTCCGCACCTGCGCGATCTAAGCCTCCGAGAAGGAGAAATCTGCATGAGCGAGGCGCCGATCAGTTTCCACGACCTCCACCCCACCGCCGACGACCTGGCGGCGGATGTGCTGACCGGATTCTCGCGGGCGCAAAAATCGATCCCGCCGAAGTATTTTTACGATGCCGAGGGTTCGCGGCTGTTCGATGCCATCACCGAGCTGCCCGAGTACTATCCCACCCGCACCGAGACGGCGATGCTGCGCGAGTATGCGGACGAGATCGCAAACAAGGCCGGCACCGGACATCTGCTGGTCGAGCCCGGCAGTGGCAGTTGTACCAAGGCGCGCATCCTGTTCGAGGGTCTGCAGCCCTGCGCCTACGTGCCCATGGACATCTCGCGCGACCACCTTCGCGTGGCCGCGCAGGAGGTCGCAGTCGAGTTCCCCTGGCTGGAGGTGCACGCGGCCTGCACCGATTTCACGCGGCTGATGACGCTGCCGCCGGCCAGCCCTGAAGGCAGACGCCTGGCCTTCTTCCCGGGGTCGAGTATCGGAAACTTCGACCCGGATGCCGCGGTCGGTTTTCTGGGGATGATCGCAGACATGGTCGGTCCGGGCGGTCAGTTGCTGATCGGTGTCGATCTGAAAAAGGACAAGGCGTTACTGGAGGCGGCCTACGACGATGCCCAGGGCGTCACCGCGGCGTTCAACCTGAACCTGCTCGCGCGGATCAACCGCGAACTGGGCGCCGATTTCGATCTCGCGCAGTGGGGGCACAAGGCCCTTTACAACGAGGCACAAGGCCGTATCGAGATGCATCTTGTCTCTCGCGTGGCCCAGCAGGTAAGCCTGCAGGGGCAGACCTTCCGCTTTGCCGAGGGCGAAACCATACACACCGAGAACTCCTACAAGTACAGCGTGGCGGAGTTCCGCGACCTGGCGTCTCGGGCCGGCTTCGCCACCGACACCGTCTGGGTGGATGCCGATCGCCTGTTCAGTCTCCACCTGCTGCAAACCGGGAATGCGGATGCAAGCTGATACGCCGGTTCTGAAAGATATCGTCTTGGTCGGCGGCGGTCATGCGCATGTCTCGGTGCTGCGCATGTTCGGCATGAAGCCCATGCCCGGTGTGCGTCTGACCCTGATCACCCGCGACATCCATACGCCCTACTCCGGCATGTTGCCCGGTTATGTCGCCGGTCACTACGACTTCGATGAAGTACATATCGACCTGGGTCCCTTGGCCCGTTTCGCCGGTGCACGTCTCTACCATGGCGAGGTCGAAGGCATTGACCCTGGTGAGCGGCTGGTCCACGTGCCGGGCCGTCCGCCCGTGCACTATGACCTGCTCTCGATCAATACCGGTTCCCGGCCCCGTACCATCGACGTGCCGGGTGCGCTGGAACACGCCTTGCCGGTCAAGCCCATCGACCAGTGGCTGCGTGACTGGGAGACGTTGCAGGCGCGGGTGCTGAACAGCCAAGGCGACTTCCGCATACTTGTCGTGGGTGGCGGTGCCGGTGGCGTGGAGCTGGCGCTGTCCACCCAGCATCGCCTGAAAGGCCTGTTGGGCGAACAGGGTGATCGGGCATCACGCCTGCGCTATGGACTGCTCACGGACGGGCCGGAGATTCTCCCCACCCATAATGCCGGGGTACGCCGCCGTTTCATGCGTGTGCTGGATGAGCGCGGCATCGCCGTGCATCTGAACAGCAAAGTGATCGGTGTCGAAGCAAATGGCGTGCAAGTCGAAGGCGGCGACTTCCACCCCGCCGATGCCGTGCTCTGGGTAACCTATGCCGCCGCGCCGGAATGGCCGAAAAAGTCGGGCCTGGCGGTGGACGACGAGGGGTTTATCGTCGTCGACCGCGAACTGCGCTCGATTTCCCACCCGGAGGTTTTCGCCGCCGGTGACATTGCCTCCATGCCCGATCCGCGGCCCAAGTCGGGGGTATTCGCCGTTCGCCAGGGCCCCGTCCTGACCGAGAACCTGCGCCGCGCGGCAGCGGGTCGCCCGCTCAAGCCCTACCGGCCGCAGAAGCGCTTCCTTGGCCTGATCAGCACCGGCGATACCTATGCCGTGGCCTCGCGCGGCAACTGGTCCTGGGAAGGCAGACTGCTCTGGACCTGGAAGGACTGGATCGATCGTCGCTTCATGCAGCGTTTCAACGAGTTGCCGGAGATGGACCGGGACGCCGGGCCGGACCTGGGCGGCATCGCCGATGCCGACGCCATCCGCGAGCTTTCCACCCTGGCCATGCGCTGCGGGGGCTGCGGCGCCAAGGTGGGCAGCACGGTGCTCGGCCGGGTGATCAACCGCCTGCCCGCCGCAGCGCCGTGATGATGTGCTCATCGGTCTGGATTCACCCGATGACGCGGCTGCCTTCGAGGTACCGCCGGGCAAGCTGATGGTGCAGAGCGTGGATTACTTCCGCGCCTTTATCGATGATCCCTACACCTTCGGACGCATTGCGGCCAACCATGCCCTAGGCGACATCTTTGCCATGGGCGCCGAAGCCCAGTCCGCCCTGGCGATAGCCACCGTGCCCTATGGCCGGGAGCAGATCGTCGAACAGACCCTTTCCGAGTTGATGAGCGGCGCCCTGGCTACCCTGGCGCCCACCGGGGCTGTGCTGGCGGGCGGTCATTCCAGTGAAGGGGCGGAATTGGCTTTCGGCCTGACGGTCAACGGACTGATCGCGAAGGATGCACTGCTGCGCAAGGGTGGCATGCAGCCGGGAGATACCTTGATCCTGACCAAGCCCATCGGCACCGGTACGCTGTTCGCGGCCGATATGCGAGGCAAGGCGAAAGGGCGCTGGGTAGATGGGGCCATCCAATCGATGCTGATTTCAAACCAGGCCGCCGCCGCCTGCCTTCACCGGCGGGGCGCGACGGCCTGCACCGATGTCACCGGATTCGGCCTGTTGGGGCACCTGGTCGAAATGACCCGCGCCTCGGACGCTGATGTGCAACTCGAACTCGAGGCCGTACCCCTGCTCGACGGGGCCGAGCAGACCGTAGCCGCGGGCATACTCTCTTCGCTGCAACCACAAAACGTGCGTCTGCGCCGAGCGGTGCGCAACCCGGAAGCCCTGAGCGCCCACGCACGCTATCCGCTTTTGTTCGACCCCCAGACCGCGGGCGGCCTGTTGGCCTCTGTGCCTGCCGACACGGCCTCGGCCTGTCTGGACGAGTTGCATGAACTTGGGTTATTCGCATGCCACCAATATCGGTCGGGTTGAGCCCCGAACTACCGAAGCGGCCCCGATTCAGATCATCGGCTGAATGGCCCCGTCAGTGACCCGCCGGGCACCGCCCCGCAGCAAGACCCAGCTTAAGGGGGGCGGCGAGCAGCCATCTGCCAAAATCGCAGAAGTCACCCCAACGCTTCCGCAAGTACTTTGAGCACAAGCCCGTAAGCTATGCCGTAACCCGAAACCACCGGCTCAAGCCGGTGGTTTCGGGTTACGGCTGAAAGCAGGAATGATCGGCCATGAGGCCAATTTGCCAAAAGAGTCGGCTGCAACCATCACGCATTCTAGCTTGATCTGGCGCCTATTTACGCCAAAGAGTCGCTACGCGACAATTTCAATGGTCGGCCAAGGAGACGCTGAAAAATGCCTTCCCTGGCATTTCTCAGCACGGCTTTCGAAAACGCGGTTTTCGATCGCACGGCGAAGCCCAGTTGCCGGACAACCGGGGACACGGGCGCCCGTGCGCCAGCCCTGTCCCCATCCCCGCAATCAGCGATTGCGCCGCATCTCGCCGAACAGCAAGCTGCCGGCGGCCCCCGCAGCGGCACCCTTGCCGGCATCGCCAGCGATGCCGCCGATCACTGCTCCCTTGACCGCGCCTCCCACCAGGTCTTCGGACGCGGTGGTTCCGCGGCCCGGCTCCTTCGTCATGCCGCCAAACAGTGCACCGCCCACTGCCCCGGCCGCCGCGCCCTTGCCGGCGTCGCCGGCGATCGCGCCGACCACCGCGCCCTTGGCCGCACCGGTCAGAGTATCATCAGCCACCGAACGCTGAGCGACCGCGGTTTGCATCGGCCCGACAGCCGCCGCCAAAGCGAACGCCACCACCAGCTTCTTCACTTCACATCTAGCATTGATCATTCGAGAACTCCTCGAAACAAGTCCACCCGACATGCCGGGTTACTGGGTCGCACAGGTACCGAACACGGTATGGGACACGCCGGGGCGCGCGGACACGACGGTCATCTGCCCGCTCGACTGATCGATCGTGGCACTCCAGCCTGTCGTCCCGTCCATACCGTGCAGCACACTCACGCCGTCGGCCTCCGTGACAAGGGCGATCGCCGACACCCGCTTTTCGCCTCCGGCCCGTGCCGATTTGGCCACCTTGTTCGCCAGGTCGATCCCGAACAGCACGGGCAGGTTGAATGCCTCCGGGGTCCCCCGGGCACAGTCGACCGTCACGGCGCACTCCACCACCTGGGTGGCCGCACAAATCAGCGGCTTCGACACGTCCAGCGCAGGCTGCGCCGAAACGCCATGCGCTACCAGTAGCACGCCACTCGTGGACAACAACTGCATGATCTTGATCTTCATCTGTCTACTCCTCTATTTCCGGTCAGGTTTCATCCTGGCATGCTACCAGCTGTTCGCATGCGGCGACAGCGACGACGCTCGCCAGAGCGCCGCCTGAAATGGCTGTTACCGTACTGAGGGATAGGTAACGCTATAACTTGTTGTTTTAAAATATCTTTGTCGGGGAGAGAGGGATTCGAGCCGTTGGTCTTTCCTTGCTTTAACTTATCAAGCTACGCGGTCACAATGCCGCTAACAAAGCTGGGTCGAATCAACGACCATCCGTCAGCTTAGGCAAGGCGCAAGATCGTTCACTGTGCTCAGCACGAAGTAATCTCTCCGCTTCCAGTGCAATCCTCTTTCCGGTAGTGCTTTCCCCAGAGGTCGAAGAAGGCGTCTTCGCCTGCCGAGTGAATTGAGTGCGCGGGTTCGTTTAGGTACGAGGTGCCAAAGTCTGGGGTAGGATTGAATCCCCTGCAGACCGGGGCAAGAATCGGCCCCGGCACCGATTCTCAGTCCCGCCGGGCACCGCCGGCTTCCGGGCAAACCTGCATCTCGTCGAGTGCGCCGTTCATCAGTCGGTGGATGGAGAATCCATCGTCCATGCCGAGCGCCCTGTCCGCGAGCAGGCGCGCCCGCCGCTTCGTGATGCAGCGGATAGCGAGCTTGACCTGGGCGAGCAGCGCGGGGCTCATGCTGAGGCTGTCAACCCCCATACCCAGAAGAAGCAAGGCTCCCGCCGGATCCCCCGCCATTTCTCCACAGACACTCACGGGCTTGTCGTGACGACGGGCCGTTTCGATCACCTGATGAATGGCGCTAAGTACAGAGGGGTGCAGGCCGTCATAAGGGGTTACGAACTGGGCGTTGTCGCGGTCCGCTGCCAGCATGCACTGGGTAAGGTCGTCGGTCCCGATCGAGAAAAATCCACGCGCCGGGTGCCCAACTGCCGGAGCGAATCCGCTTGATTGTGTCCATTGCCAAGCTGTCGCTGCCCAATAGCATGGCGTAGACATCGAACAGAGAGTCCACGTCCTCGGGCACTACGCCGACCAAACCGATTCCACCGGACTGCATCTTTTCCCGGACTGCGGCGATTGCGGCCTCGAAGGCAAGCACCTCGGCGGCAACGTCTCGAACTTCTCTATCCGGTATCGAGTCGAGCTTGGTCTGGCCATCGACCAGAACCACCCGCCCGATGGCCAGTCCTTTTGCTGCCGGGATACCCTCGACGAAGGGGTCTCTGCATTTCTGACCGCCGAGCAGTGCGCTCACTGCGCCGATCACCTCGGCATCGTGAACGGCCTTCGCCAGCTGCGCCCCGAGACTCAGAAAAAACGTAACCTCATCCCTGGCGTAGGATTGGTGCGCCGGCTTCCAGGCCACCAACACCCCTAGAAGCCTGCGGTAGTGAATCAGCGGTGTACCAAGAAAGCTGCCGTCTCTCTGATGGGATGTATCGGTCGACAAACAGCCGCTGGGATGGCTGCCGGCATCCATGTCGACGATCAACTCCTTTCGTTCGGCCACGAGACCCACGAGGCCTTCTCCGAGTCTGACGCGGGCGCGGCCGATCAAGTCCGGAGTCAATCCCTCTGCAGCCGCCAGGACGCAGTCATCTCGGTCCCTATCGCTCAGATAGACGGCGCAGGCATCGATCCGTACTGCCTTCTTAACCTGCTGGATAATTACCGCCAAGGCGTCGTCCAGCGTTGGCGCGGCGCGAACCTGGGACATGATCTGGCGCAGGGTGACAACCATGGTGTGAACCTCCTGACCCGCTTCCGGGGAATGTCGGCTGAGCGGCCTCAGGGGCGGCCGTGCAGGCTTCAACCTGAAGCCGCAGCTGAACCCTCCATCCTGATCCTAAGGGGCATGCTGATTTCAAGCGTTTCCCGAGCGGGCTAGGATAGCCCGCCATTTTTCAATCGCCATAAGCGATTGAAAAATGAAGGCTTCCGGAAACCGCGTTTTCAAAAGCTGTGCTGAAAAAAGCCAGGGACGGCTTTTTTACAGGGTTTTCCTAAGGTAAAGAAACGGCGCCCCGCTGTTTCAATCTGCTTTCGATCTGCTTGCTCACCCAATGGGTGACTCATGCTTCGGGCCGAACGGCACGCGCAGGGCGGCATTGCAACTTATCGGAAAAGAGTTGTTATTCCGGGTCGTTGCCCCTTGCTGTACCCCCGTGAACGCCCCCTTCAACCAGTCCAACTGTGGTTTCTAGGTTTAACAACAAGGGAAAACCGACCCCTAGAACGCCCCACGACTTTCGCGGCCCTGGGGCTCGGCTCATACAATCGCCTTGCCTTGCCGCATCTGGGCGGCTCTGAAGTCCGCAAAACAGGATGAAACGGGGTACTTGCGCCCCTGGCGAAACCTTTTCTCTCGGACTGCGTTCACGGTGCGAGTGCGCTGACCCGGACCGCCACACTCAGCAACGGGCGCTGACCCCCTGGACCGATGTAGCTTCCCGCCACCGGCGGCACGGCTTCCGGGTGGCGCGCCACAGCCACCGCGATATGCCGATCGCCTGTTACCTCGCCGCTCGTGGGATCGAAGCCCTTCCAGCCGGGGCCGGGCAGATAGACCTCGGCCCAGGCATGGGTCGAGGCGTTGCCTGCAACGATGTCAGGTGTGTACAGATAACCGCTGACGAAGCGGCTGGCCAGCCCCAGGTGCCGACATGCCTCCATAAACAGGGCCGCAAAATCGCGGCAGGAGCCGCTGTTGTGCGCCAATGTCTGGGCAGGTGGCTGTACGCCCGGTTCCTCGCGCATCTGGTACAAGAACCGGCCGGAAATCTCGCGGTTCATCCGGTCCAGCAGGGTGAAGGTCTGCATCGACGGCTGCAGGTCCAATCGGCCCAGCCAGCGCTGGACCGCCTCCCGGTCGGCCGGGTAAACGGCCTCCCGAAAAGGGGCAAGGTCGGCCTGTTCCCCAATCAGCATAGTCGAAGGGGTGAATGACCGCGTAGTCATCCACCAAAAAGTCGAAGGGGTTGTCCTCGTAGTGCTGGATGACCACGTTGCTCGAAATGCATAGCCGATCCGAAGGCTCGGAAAACCCGACAACCGCAACGGAATTGTCCAGCACATCGCGCTTCCATTGCAAGCTATGCCCGGGAAAGATGTCCAGGATCGAGGACTCGATCCTGACATTGTGGCTCTCTCGGGGACGCAGCAGCAGCCGGTGCGGCAGCAATGACACCGGCCCGGAGAAAAGGTACTCGGTGACATGGCTGATCTTGAGACGCCGCATGGGATATCCCCTTCTGCGTTGAATCCGGGGTCCGACCTTATAACGTCGGCACACGCACGTCTACGGTGTGTTCCCGGTGATCGTCGACCAGAGGAATAACCTTGTCGTCCTGCTCGACGCCATCGACCGTCACGCCGCCCTCGCTATCCTCTCCGGGGTGGGTTTGCGTGATGTCGATGTGGTAGACCGTCTCGCGGTAACGGTAGTGGATCTTCAGCCCGTCCCAGTGCGCGGGCAGGCAAGGGGCGACGTGCAGCCTGTCCACTTCCAGTCGCAGCCCCAGCAGAGATTCCACAATGAGCCGGTACATCCAGCCAGCGGAGCCGGTATACCAAGTCCAGCCACCACGGCCGGTGTGGGGCGCGACCGCGTAGACGTCGGCCGCCATGACATAGGGCTCCACCTTGTAAGCGGCGATGGCCTCTTGCGATTTGGCGTGGTTCGCCGGGTTGATCATAGTGGTGAGTTCCCAGGCGCGCGGGCTGTCGCCCAAGGCCGCAAACGCCATGGCCGCCCAGATGGCGCCATGGGTGTACTGGCCACCGTTCTCGCGCACCCCCGGCACATAGCCTTTGATGTAGCCAGGGTCCAGGTCCGACTGGTCGAAGGGGGGATCGAGCAGTTGGATGAGGGCGTGCTCCCGGCGCACCAACCGCTCGTCCACGGACTGCATGGCCATGCGCGCGCGTTCGTCGTCGCCCGCCCCGGACAACACCGCCCAGCTTTGCGAGATCGAATCGATCCGGCATTCGGCGTTGTTCGCTGACCCGAGCGGCGTGCCGTCGTCGAAGTAGGCGCGGCGATACCAGGCGCCGTCCCAGCCGTGCCGCTCGAGGTTCTCGGCCAGGCGCTCGCCTTCGGCCGCGCAGAACTCGGCAAAAGCGGAATCGTCGTGCAGGCTCGCCAGTGCGCCGAACTGGCCCAGCACCTCGTACAGGAAGAAGCCCAGCCAGACGCTCTCTCCCTTGCCCTCGATGCCCACCCGGTTCATGCCGTCGTTCCAGTCGCCGGAGCCGATCAGCGGCAGGCCGTGGGCGCCGAACCCGAGTCCGCGCCGGATGGCCCGCACGCAGTGCTCGTACAGGCTCCCCACCGCCTCGGAGCGTCCGGGCAGGTCATAGTAGGAATCGTCTTCCGGCTTGACCGGGCGACCTTCCAGGAACGCAACCGGCTCATCCAGCACCCCGGTGTCGCCGGTGCTCAGCACATAGCGGCAGGTGGCCAAGGCCAGCCACAGGTAATCATCGGAACAATGGGTGCGCACACCCCGTCCGGAGGGCGGATGCCACCAGTGCTGGACATCGCCTTCCTGGAACTGGCGGCTTGCGCACAGCAGCAGTTGGGCGCGCAACAGGCCGGGTTCGGCGTGCACCAGCGCCATGGCGTCCTGCAACTGGTCGCGGAAGCCGAAAGCGCCGCCGGACTGGTAATAGCCGCTGCGCGCCCAGATCCGACAGGCGATGGTCTGGTACAGCAGCCAGCCGTTGGCGAGCACGTTGAGCGACTGGTCGGGCGTCTCTACTTGGACCGCGCCGAGGGTGTGGTTCCAGTAGTGCCAGACCTCTTCCAGGGCGCGCCGGGCGGCATCGGCGCCCCGGAAGCGATGCACCAGCTGATTGGCGCTGGGGTTGGCGTCGTCGCCCCCCGGCATTCCCCCCAGGCCGAGCCTGAAGACGATCTCGCGCTCCTGCCCATCGGCCAGATCGAAGCGCACCTGGATCGCGGCGCAAGGGTCCAGACCGCTGCCCAATTTGCCGGACAGGTGCGTGCGCGCCAGCGCCGCCGGGTTCTCCAGGCTGCCGTTGCGGCCGATGAATTCGGCGCGGTCGCAGGTGACGGTCCGATTCGGGGCGGTCGCTCCCGGCATCCTGCCTCCATCGACACTAATCCATCCTTGGACGTTCGTGTCGTCCACGTCGAAGAAGGCTACCCGGCCGGAGAACTCTGCGTTGTAGGGGTTGCGCGCATAGAGCGCGCCGCTGTAGGGATCGAGTTCGGTGGTCACGTGCATGGCCGATCTTGACCGCAGGTCGCCCAGCACCCATTCGACGTAGCCCGTGGCGGAGAGCCGGCGCGGCCGGCCGGAGGTATTGCGCACCTTGAGCACGGAGAACTTGACCGCCGCATCCCGCGCCACGTAGACCCACAGCTCGGAGCGGATGCCGCCCTCGGCGTGCTCGAACACGCTGTAGCCGAAGCCGTGCCGGCTGAGGTAGGGGGTCGCGCCGCGCCTGGGCAGCGGCGTCGGCGACCAGAAATGGCCGCTCTCCTCGTCGCGCAGGTAAAAGGCCTCGCCGCTCGGGTCGGATACGGGGTCGTTGTGCCAGGGAGTGAGGCGGAACTCGTGGGCGTTCTCGCCCCAAGTGTAGGCCTGGCCGCTCTCCGAAATGATGCTGCCAAAGTGGGGATTGGCCAGCACGTTCACCCAGGGCGCCGGTGTGACCTGTGCCGACGTGGTGGTAATGACGTACTCGCGCCCATCCGGGGTGAACCCCCCGATACCGTTGGACAGGATCAGATCGCGCCACGGTGGTTCGAAAGCGGCCGGCGACTCGGCCTGCCGGGGCCCGCCGGGAATGAGCCGCGGAACGCGCACCTGCGGTGGACCGGGCCGGTTGACCTGTTCCGCCAGTGTTCCGCGACTGTCGCTGAGGATGACACGGGCGACGGTCTGGAACAGCGTGCGGTCTTCCTCCGAGATCTGCTCCGCCGAGCGCACGAAGATGCCGCCCGGGCGGTCCATCACCTGGGTTTCGAGACCCACCGCCACCAGGCCCAGGATCTGGTCCTGCAGCACCTGCCGGTAACCGGCGCGGTCCTCGTTCCAGATCACCAGGTCCACCGCCAGCCCCTTCAGGCGCCAGTAGGCGTGGGCCTGGATGAGCTGGCGCACCAGTTCGATATTGGCCAGGTCGCCGATGCGCAGCAGGACGATCGGCAAGTCGCCGGAAATGGCATAGCCCCACAGGCCGGATTGCCCGCGCCGGTTGCGCATGAGCACGCTGGCGTCGGCGCGCAGCGAGGCATGGGCGTAGATAACCGAGTTGGCCAGGCGGGCGTAGAGCTGCGCATCCGCTTCCCCGGCGTTGATCTGGCGCAGCACCACCTGGGCGTGGGTCCAGGCCAGTTCGAAGACGCGGTCGGCGAGGCGCCGGTCCTGATATTTCTCGACCAGCCCCAGGGCCGCGTCGCGGCTGTCGCCGACACCGTAAACCAGATCCACCTTGACCGATTGCTCCGGCGCGAGAGTGATACGGCAGCGGCCGCCACCACCGGGTCCAGCACCGAGCCCTGGCTGCCCGACAGCGCCACGGCATCGTCCATCGCCCGGGGAGCGGCGACGCTGCGGCCTCGACCGATGAAGCGCGCACGATCGGTCTCGTAGGAAAGCTCGCCGACGTCCGCGTCGTGCACGGACATCAGATGGAACATCCAGGGCGCCTGTTCGCCGCGGGAGCGAGGCCGGCGGGTGCACAGAATGGCCCGACGCTCCTCGACAATCTCGGTCTGCACGAAGAGATTGCTGAACGCCGGATGCAGCGCGTCGGCAGCTGGCGGCGCCAGCACCACCTCCGCGTAGCTCGTGACCTCGAGCGTCCGGCTCTCAGTAGAACGGTTGGTGATGCGCACCCGGCGCAGCTCGATGTCGTCTTCCGGCGATACGACGATTTCGGTATGGGTGTCGAAATCGCCGTCGCGGCGGCGAAATTCCGCTCGCCCTTCCGAGAAGATCGCTTCGTAGCTTTCCGCAGGTTGCAAACTGGGCTGGTACGCGGTGGTCCAAACCGCGCCACTGTCCTGGTCGCGCAGGTAACAGAAGCTGCCCCAGTGGTCGCGGGTTCCGTCTTCGCGCCAGCGCGTCACGGCCAGGTCCTTCCAGCGGCTGTAGCCGCCGCCTGCTTGGGTAACCATGACGTGATAGCGGCCGTTGGACAGCAACTGCACTTCCGGGACCGGCGTGTCGGGATTGTCCAGGACGCGTATCTGCATCTGCGGGCTGACCGCGCCGGCCTGGGTGGCGGTGAGCTCGGCGGTGTGAACATAGAATGCCGAAGCCTTGGGGATCCGCTCTTGCAGCAACAGCAGGCTGGCCTGAATCAACGGGTCGGATGCGAAGCGCTTCTGCATCGGGCGATCCAGCAGCAGATAGGCCAGGCCGAGCAGGCTCATACCCTGGTGATGGGCCATGTAGGAGCGCACCAGGGCATGGGATTCGCCGCGCCTTTGCCGTGCCGGGGTGTAGTCGATGGCTTCATGAAAGCCGAACCGGCCTTCCGCCCCGGCGGCGGAGAGTCGTCGCAGGTTCTGGCAGGCGGCCTGCGGCGCCACCATCAGCGCGAGCGCCGAGGCGTAGGGCGCGACGACCAGGTCCTCGGCGAGCCCGCGTTTCAGTCCCAGGCCAGGAACGCCGAAGGCGCGATACTGGTAGTTGAGATGGACATCCACGGTATTGTAGCCGGACTCCGAAATGCCCCACGGCAGGTCGCGCTGCTGGCCGTACTCGATCTGCCGCGCCACCGCCGCCTTGGCGGTCTGGTCGAGCAGCGTGTGCTCGTAGCTCGGCATCACCAGTTGCGGCATCAGGTACTCGAACATCGAACCGCTCCAGGACAGCAGGATCGGCTCGCCGCCGGCGCTGGTGAGCAGGCGCCCCAGGGCGAACCAGCTCTCCTGGGGCAGTTGCCCCTGGGCGATGGCGACGAACACGCTCAAGCGGGCCTCCGAAGCCAGCAGATCGTAATAGCTCGCATCCCGGCGCCGTTCCTCCATGTTGTAGCCGATGCTCAACAGGCGTGAATCCTTGTCGTACAGAAAACCGTACTCCATATCCGCGAATTCGCCCGCCTGCATCGCCAGGCGCTGGATGGTCGCGATGCGGGCCTGGGCGCGGGCGCTGCCTTGGCCGATGTTCCGGCGCAAATCGGCCAGCCAGCGCTCCTGCTCGGGCGTCGCGTCCTCGTCCCGCCGGCTCGCCAGGCGGGTCGACAACGCCACATCGAGCCCCGCCAAGGCGCGCAGTGTGGGGACGGCATCGACTCCAGGGAGGTCGCCGAGCCCCTCGGGCGCTTCCGGCTGCACGGTCCATGGCGCGAGGAAGGTCAGCTCGTCGCGGGCCGCCTGGCATTGCCGGGTCAGCGCCCCGACCCACCAGCCTGCCTCGGTATCGGGCCCATCCGCCGACGCCTCCGCTAGCGCCTCGGCGGATCGCGCCAGCCGCTCCAGCAGGACCCGCGCCGCCGGCAGCGTGGCGGGCTGGCGCAGCCTGCCCGGCCTCTAGGTCCTTGCGGAATTGGGCGAGCGTGGCCGGTGCGGTGTCGCCCGCGGCCTGCTCCAATATCCCCAGGGTGTCGCCCAGGCCGTCGAGCCAGCGGGTCTGCAGAATCGGGCGATCGAGCAGCTCCACCAGGCCCGCGCGCAAGGTCAACAGATGGCCCGCTAGGTTGCCGCTGTCCACGGTCGAGATGTAGGCGGGGTGCAGCGGTCGCAGCGATTGCGTGTTGTACCAGTTGTAGAAATGGCCCCGGTGGCGTTCCAGTCCCGCCATCGTCTCCAGGGTATGGGTCGTGCGCTCGACCAGCTGACCGGCCGGGATGTAGCCGAAGTCGTGGGCGGACAGGTTCGCCAGCAGCGCCAGGCCCATGTTGGTGGGCGAGGTACGATGGGCCAGCGCGGGATCGCGGGATTCCTGGTAGTTGTCCGGGGGCAGCCAATGGTCCTCCGGGCCGACAAAGGTGTCGAAGAATGCCCAGGTCTTGCGCGCGATCCTGCCGAGAAAACGGGTCTGCTCGTCCGTCAGCCGGGGCTCGCTGCGGGCCAGCGGCAGGCTGATCCACCAGGCGACGACGGGGGAAGCCAGCCACAGCATCAGCAAGGGCACAGCCACGATCAGGGCGGCCGGTTTCGCTGCCGCCAGGGTGATGGCCGTGCCGGCGGCGAGCAGGGGAGCGAACCACATGGAGCGGAACGCGGCGGCGAGGTCGGTGCGGCTGAGGCGTTCCTGGTCGCCGGACGGATTCCATTCCAGCAATCGTTGGCGCGTGATCAGCAAGCGCCCGAGGGTGCGCAGAATCGCATCCAGGTTGTAGAACGCCTCATGGGGCAAGGTCACCAAGCCAAAGCCCGCCTGGGCGAAGCGCTGGCCGGCGGCATAGGCGACGGCTGCGAGGTGTTGGACCGGGCGCATGTCGCCCGGTTTTCGCAACAGATCCAGCAGGGACACCAGCACCGGCGGGATCAGCAGGATGCCAAGCACCGCCAGGGTCCAGAACGCGGGCGATGAAAACAACATCCAGCCCAGCAGCAACAGCAACGTCAATGCCGCCGGCACCAGACTGCGGCGCAGGTTGTCGAACAGCTTCCAGCGCGACAGCGCCGAGAGCGGGTTGCGCTGGAGTCTCCCGTCGGGCCCGGGCACCCTCGGCAGCAGCCAGCCCGCGAGCTGCCAATCGCCGCGGATCCAGCGGTGGCGGCGGTTGACGTCGGCGCCGTAGCGGGCCGGGTATTCCTCGTACAACTGCACGTCGCTCAACAGCCCGGAGCGGGCGTAACAGCCTTCCAGGAGATCGTGGCTAAGGATCCGGTTCTCGGGAAAGCGTCCCTTTAGAGACTGCTCGAACGCATCGACGTCGTAGATCCCCTTGCCGATGAACGAGCCTTCCTGAAACGCGTCCTGATAGACGTCGGAGACGGCCCGGGTATAAGGGTCGATGCCCGGCTCGCCACCGTGCAGGCGCGCATAGCGCGACTGATTGGTGCCCGGAAGGCTCACGCTCACGCGCGGCTGCAGGATGCCGTAGCCGGCGCAGACCCGCCCCAGGGCCGCGTCGTAGACCGGACGGTTCAGCGGGTGCGCCATGGTGCCGACGAACTGGCGCGCGGCGTCGCGCGGCAGTTGGGTGTCCGTGTCCAGGGTAATCACGTATTTCACCCCGGCCAGCACCGGCGGTGGCGCCGACCACCAGGGCGAAGCCGCTCGCTGTTGCCCTCGCGCAGCAGGGCGTTCAGGTCCGCCAGCTTGCCGCGCTTGCGCTCATAGCCCATCCAGATCCGGTCGTGAGGATTCCAGCGGCGCGGGCGATGAAACAGAAAGAAGACGTCGTTTCCGCCACCCGCGTATTGCGCGTTCAGGGCTTCGATCCGCTCCCGGGCGAGCTCCAGCAGCGGCGCGTCCTCGGGCAGCGTTTCCTCGGCCGCATCGCCAAAGTCCGTCAACAGGCCGAAATGCAGGTTCGCGTCGCGATTGGCCAGGAACCGGACTTCCAGCGCCTCGACCAATCTCTCGACGTTGCGCGCGGCTGGTGAGCATGGTCGGGACCACCACCAGGGCGCGCGATGCCGCCGGGATGCCCGCCGCGAAGTCCATGCGCGGCAATGGATGCGGCGACGCGAGCAAGGTGGCCAGCCAGTTCACCAGCGCGACCGCAAGCTGGCTGGTGGCCAGCAGCGCGAGAATGCCGAGCGGCGCCAGCGCCCAATAGGTCGCACCGTCCGCCCGTGCCCCCGCCAGAAGCCCTGCGGCCAAGAGCACCGTGATCAGCGTGATCGTGCCCAGATACGGCAGCAGCGGGGATCGAGCGGCCAAGCGCTGCAGCGCCGCGCCCGGGGAAAGGCGCGCCTGTGTGGCCCTTTCCAGCTCGGGCAGGCCCCGGTCGACCAGGTAGAAGCCCACATGCGCCGTTCTGTCGTCGCCCCCGTGCCGTGCCGCACCCGTCTGGGCAAGCTCGATGGCGCGGCTGGCCACCTGCGTCCTCCGACAGCCCGCTGGCCTTCGCGACCTCCTCGATGACGTGGCGGTAGCGGTCGCGGCTGGCGAAATCCATCGCGGCGTAGGCCCCGCCCGGGTCCGTGCGCAGGGTCTGTTCGACCAGGCTCATGGCCTCGACGAACTCGCGCCAGTCCATCGTCCCGAGGAAGCGCAGACTGCCGATGCTGTTGCTGATGGAGACCTGGTCGGCGGCCTGCTGCTGGTTTCCCGACCGCACCAGCTGCTCGATGCTCAGGCCCGACTCGGCCAGCTGCTGCTCGATCCAGGTCAGCGGCAGGGCCAGGGCTGGCCCCTGCCCCTGCAGGCGGCGCGCCAGTTCCGACACGAACGGCGTGGTCATCGGCGGATTCGATCGCGCCATGTCCGCGATCACCAGGATCAGGTTCTTCGGATCCCGGCGGGCCTTCTCCGTCAGCTGATCCGCCCAGGCGACGGCCAGATCCCTGTCCATCCTGCCGGCGCCGATGCGCACCGCGACGCGGCGCAGATTTTCGATCAGCGCCAGACGCAGCATGATGGGGATGGCCCACAACTCGCCCAACCGCAGGGGAGTGACCGTCTGGTAGGCCGCGACGAAACGGCTCAGACTGTCCCGGTCCAACCGCCCGTCACCGTGGGCGATGGTCTCCAGAGCGATGTCATACACGCGCGGCAGCCCGGCCGAGGCGCCCTCGGCGAGGCGCGGCAGTTCCCGGCTGTAGCCCCTGGGCAGATGCCGCCTGGCCGTTCGGATCTGTTCTTCGACGAGATAGAAGTTATCGAGCAGCCATTCCCCGGCGGGCGTGATGCGGTGACTCTGCGCAACCGCCGACGTCAGCCGGTTGCAGGTCTCGATCAGAACGTCCTCGTTCGCGGCCAAGCGCGACAGCAGTTGGTCCGGCAGGCGGTCGGGGGTCACACGGTGAATGGACGCGAGACGCGCGCCGTGCTGCTCCATCTGATCGGCACTGAACAACTCCGCGCGCAAGGGAGGATCTTCATTGTAATGCCTCTCCGGGCCACCGCGCTTGCCCGGGTACGCCCTGGCAAAGTGTTTTGTGATCCGGGACCAATGCGTGAAGAGCTTCGGATTACGGGCCTTCGACGCTGCATCCACGCTATTCTCCTAACCACTCGGCGAGCGGCGCTAGTGGCATCACGGGCAGCACACCAGAGTGACGATGATTGGAATGCGCGGAGCGGCGGCGTGATCGGGACAGCTTTTTCGCCCTGGCATCTTTGTCAGAGTATACGCCTCCTGCCGATAGGAACTGCGGATCAATCGCTGCTTACCAGCGGCACGCAGGCATGTCAGAGGCCGCTAAACGGGTCGAGCCGCATGCACACCCGCTTATGGCGTCAACCCTCAGCAATGAAAGCGTTACCGCTATTCCGACCTCGCTGATTCAATGGCTGAGCCTTAGGAGCCAATCAGGTTCTTTGGTAAACGAATACTCCTTGCTATTGAGCGCAGAGAGCGTATGGTGGCTATACCCAACCAAGATAGTTGGTATTTTCGACGAACCACTACTATCACTTCCCCCGCTCCACCAAACTAAGGACATCAGCGAGGGGCCGGTTACGCAAGGCAGCTACCGGTGGAGGACTGAGCGGAACCTACGGGCAGACTCCCGCGAACTCAACTCTCATCGCTACTCGGCAGCCCCTTCAACATTGAACAGGAGTAAACGCAATGTCCAAGTCTCAGCGATCAAACAGAGAAACGAAGAAAGACGCCAAACTAACAGCGAAGGAAAAGAAGGCGGCCAAGCGGGCGAAGAAGCACGCCGGAGATGCCGCGCCGTTCATCGTCAAGCCTTCCTGAGCGGAGGCCTGGCAAAGAAAAAACCAACGACCAAATACATTCTAGTCGGCTAGTGAATAGTCGCAATCCCCACCGGTAAGAAAGGACTAGGCCATCGCCAACGATAAGGAGTCGTCAATGTACCACCTTATGAAGTCTGAAAAGTTCACCCTTGACCACGTGATCTCCGGACCCATGTCATCGTATCGGCATACGGCGATACGCCACTTCGGTAAGTTCCGCGCAGCACTCGGGGCTTGCGAGGTTGCCAACAACAAAGGCAGGTCCCGCTACTACGTTCTCAATGAGTCGGGCCAGGAGTACTACGACGGCACTTGGATCGACTGAACACGAGTCCCCAAGGGGTTCTCGGCGGCTGATCGGGCCACCCTCTCCACTTCCGGATTTCCTCAAGTTGCTCAGCGCAGCGCCAAAAGACAAGGCAGCCTCGAACGCGAGGCGTCAGTTAGCCGGCATCACAACGAATGCTGCCATTAGCGCCCCGTGAGGTGGTCTAATGGCGCCGGACACCCCGGTTAAGGGATGATCCCTGAAACCGAGGTAGAAGATGACGAAGAGAAAGCAGTACACGAAAGAGTTCAAGCTGGATGCGGTGCGGTTGGTCACCGAGCAAGGCTACACGCGGGCCGAGGCGGCCAGGAATCTGGGGCTGAACGCCAACATGCTAGGCCGCTGGGTCCAAGAAATGCAGGACGATGAGAAAGAGGCATTCCGGGGTAACGGTAAGCTATCGGCGGAACAGCAAGAGCTGCGGCGTTTGCGTTAGGAGAATCGGCGCCTGA
>CAVWCW010000017.1:0-14936 GCA_963753615.1 uncultured Gammaproteobacteria bacterium | reverse complement strand
CAATATCCGCCATTCTGTATTGCTGGAGAAGATCGCCAAACGGATCCAAGACCCCAAGGTCTTACACCTGGTCAAGCAGATCATCAAAGCCAGCGGGAACCTCGGTGTTCCGCAAGGAGGGCCATTCAGCCCGCTGGCGGCGAACCTCTACTTGAACGAGGTCGACTGGACGTTCGAGGCGATCCGTCGCGGTACCGCCGAAGGACCGTTCGAGGCGGTGAACTATCACCGCTTCGCCGACGATATCGTGATCACCGTCAGTGGACACTCCAGCAAACGCGGCTGGGCCGAAAAGGCCCTGCGGCGGTTGCACGAGCAGCTCGCACCCCTCGGGGTTGAGCTAAACCGGGAGAAGACCCAGGTGGTGGACACGCTCAAAGGGGAGGCCTTCGGGTTCCTGGGGTTTGACCTGCGCCGAGTACCGAAACCGGGGAGCAACGGCTACTTCGTTCTCATGACACCCAAGAAAAAGGCCCGCAAGGCCATCAAGGCCAAGATCCGCGACCTCATCCGCCACGGCGGGGCCACTCCTGCCAAGGTGCTGGTGGCACGGATCAACGCCGCGCTGGCTGGCTGGGTCAATTACTTCCGGGTGGGCAACAGCAGTCGTGCCTTCAGTGAGGTGCGCGACTATCTGGAGATGAAGGTTCGAACGCTCCTGACGCGACGGAAAAGGCGGCAAAAGCGCAGTGTCGGCTGGCGACGGTGGAGTAACGAATACCTCTATGACGTTCTTGGGTTGTTCTGGGACTGGAAAATCCATCCCCTGCCAAGCACGGAGGTATATTCGTGAAAGTCGGTCGCTCGAGACCGACAGGACGCATAACCCTTCCGAGGAAACCCACTGGGTGAGCCGCTTGAGGGAAAACCTCATGAGCGGTTCTGATGGGGAGGGGCTGGAAACGGAGCGATGGCGAACCCTAACCGGGCACGAAGAGGGAAACCTCGGATACAGACAAGGGCAAGCCTACCCTACGCTACCGCGCCAGTCCCTTACCCGACAACTGGATTTGAGAAACATCAAGACCACGCTCGGCATGGAGCGGCTGCGTTGCAGAACCCCGGAAATGGCGATCAAAGAACTGTGGGTGTACCTGCTGGCCTACAATTTAATCCGGCTGTTGATGGCGCAGGCTGCGCTGCTGGCGGACCAGATCCCACGGCAGCTGAGCTTCAAGCACACGGTGCAGATCTGGCTGTCGTGGCAACAGCGCGGCGGCAGTACGCACGATGCCGCCTCCGTTAACGCCTTACTTGTATTGATCGCCGAACCAAGGGTCGGGCTGCGCCCCGGACGCATCGAACCGCGCGCCTTGAAACGTCGTCCCAAGGCTTACCCGCTACTGACCAAGCCAAGGATAGAAGCCAGAGCGGAGGTTCGCGAGCACGGTCATCCGAAAAAACAACGCTGACCCTGCCGATAAGCCATTATTTCGCCGAGGGATCCCGCTTAACTTAGCGCCATTCGGGTCTGACCCGAATGGCGCTAAGATAAGCGCAAGCGACTGAAAAATATTGGGAAAGGCTGGCGTGGGTGATACGGTGAAATCGCGAAAGCCCACCGACCACCCAGGGAGCCAGCCTCAATGCATCCTAGCCGCGATGTAGCCGCACGACAACGCCAACGTGTTCAGCGTCATGCCACGGACACCGACTCTTACGCATTCTTCAATCTGTTGACCGGACCGCAGCTACTCGACGGGATTGAAGCGTTACTGCCGGAGCACCGCGAGCGGCTGTTCCCGCCGACCGAGACGCTGTCGATGTTTCTGGCGCAAGTGCTGTCGGCTGACGGCAGTTGCCGCCAAGCGGTCAACGATGCGGCGCTCAAGCGGCTTGTGGGCGGCCTGTTGCCTTGCAGTACCAGCACCAGTGCATACTGTCAGGCCCGTTCGCGGCTGCCGACGGAGATGATTTCGACACTGGCATGCCAAGCCGGAGGAATTATCGCCGAGGCCCCTCCTTCGTGGTGGCATTGGCAAGGCCGTCGGGTGTGTTTGGTCGATGGTGCGACGGTCATGTTGGCGGATACGCAGGAAAATCAAGCTGCCTATCCGCAACCGAGCAGTCAGAAGCCAGGTCTGGGCTTTCCGATCTGTCGCGTGGTGGGGCTTTTCTGTCTAGCCAGCGGGGCGTTGCTCAATGCCGCAACCGCGCCCTGTGAAGGCAAGGGCAGTGATGAACAAACGCTGTTGCGTGGCATGCTCGATACGCTAGAGCAAGGCGATATTTTGCTCGGCGACGCCTTCTATCCGACGTACTTTCTGCTCTGCGAGTTGATGCGCCGAGGCATCGACGGTGTCTTCGAGCAGTACGGTGCGCGCAAGCGCAGCACCGACTTCAGCGCCGGCGAGAAGCTCGGCGCGCGCGATCATCTCGTGACACTGAGCAAGCCGAAAAAGAAACCGGATTGGATGACCCAGCAAGACTACGACCAAGCCCCGCAGACGCTGACGGTGCGTGAGTTTTTCGCTGGAGGGAAGATCATGGTCACGACCTTCCTGGACTCGAAACAGGCACCGAAGGGCAAGCTCAAGGTGCTCTACCGCAGTCGTTGGAACGTGGAACTGGATCTGAGAAACATCAAGACCACGCTCGGTATGGAGCAGCTGCGTTGCAGAACCCCAGAAATGGCGATCAAAGAACTGTGGGTGTACCTGCTGGCCTACAATTTGATCCGGCTGTTGATGGCGCAGGCTGCGCTATTGGCGGACCAGATCCCACGGCAGCTGAGCTTCAAGCACACGGTGCAGATCTGGCTCTCGTGGCAACAGCGCGGCGGCAGTACGCACGATGCCGTCTCTATTAACGCCTTACTCGTATTGATCGCCGAACCAAGGGTCGGGCTGCGCCCCGGACGCATCGAACCGCGCGCCTTGAAACGTCGTCCCAAAGCTTACCCGCTACTGACCAAGCCAAGGATAGAAGCCAGAGCGGAGGTTCGCGAGCACGGTCATCCGAAAAAACAACGCTGACCCTGCCGATAAGCCACTATTTCGCCGAGGGATCCCGCTAAACTTAGCGCCATTCGGGTCAGACACGATTATCTCCGAGCGTCGTATCGCACCGGGTTGATGCGCGAAGTTCGATTCATGTCGTTGGCTTCTGGCTCCGAATCGCGGCCCAGTACAGGGGCAACAACAGCCGTCGGTAACGCAGCCGCAGGACAGCCATCCGATTCCAACAACTGGACATCCCCACCCCCCTGATGCAATCTGGCCCCTTCGCCCGAAGCCCCGTCACGGCCATGCCCCAAACCCCTTTCGAATACCGCTACCGACTGGCCCTGCATGAAGTGGATGCGGCCGGAGTCGCCTTTTTCGGCCATCTGTTTCGCCATGCCCATGACGCCTACGAGCTGTTTATGGAGGACCTTGGCCTGGGGCTGCGCGAGTTGCTGGAGGAAGGATCTCGGGGCCTGCCCCTGGTGCACTGCGAGGCGGACTTTCTGGCGCCAATACGGCATCGCGACCAAGTGCGGGTCGAGCTGACGGTGATCCGCCTGGGCAGCAGCTCGTTCGATATCGGCTACCGCTTCC
The DNA here is from genome assembly GCA_963753615.1 of uncultured Gammaproteobacteria bacterium. GTDB lineage: Bacteria > Pseudomonadota > Gammaproteobacteria > Chromatiales > Chromatiaceae > CAVWCW01. The sequence goes on along the minus strand of CAVWCW010000017.1, from coordinate 11,397 downwards.
TGGCGGAAGATGGCCGGCCGCTGGCCCGGGCCGAGACCCGCCACGTGCTGGTGGACCGAGCTGAGGGGAGCCCCCTGCCCCTGCCGCCGAACATGCGCGCCTCCCTGGCCGCCTACCTCCAAGCCCCTCCGGCACCCGCCTGATTCCGGTAAGGCGCGGGATGGCTGCGGGAAATCCACTACAATAGTTCGACCATCGCCACCCCGAGTCCCGAATGCGCCCGCTCCTGCTGCTGCTCCTGCTGACCCTGCCTCTGGCCTGCCCAGCGGAGATCCCAGTCACCTCTGCCCCCTTGGGCGAGCTCCTGATGAAGCCCGCGCGATCGGCCCCGGCCACGGTGGAGAGCCGCAACGACGTGGAGCTGGCGGCGCAGATTACCGCCCGGGTCGCGGCCATTCCGGTGCGGGTGGGGGACCCGGTGGAGCCGGACCAGGTGCTGCTGGAGCTGGACTGCCGGGCCCACGAATCAGAGTTGGCTGCGGCCCGAGCCGGTAAGCGCCGACTCCGGGCCCTGCACCGGCTGGCGGTGCAACAGCTGGCCCGCTCCCAGAAGCTGAAAACCGCCAGCAGCATCAGCGACGAGGAGGTGGAGCGCCGGGACGCCGAGCTGGCCGACCTGGCGGCCCAGCTGGAGGCCCAGGACGAGACCATCCGCCAAGCCGAACTGCGGGTGGAGTACTGCCGGGTGCGGGCGCCGTTTACCGGCGTGGTGATGGAACGCCTGAGCGACCTGGGTGCCCTGGCCAGCCCCGGCACCCCTCTGTTGCGCCTGGTGCAGACCGATCAGTTGGAGGTCAGCGCGGAACTCACGGAGCCGGAGGCGCGGGAACTCGCTGACGCCGAGGGCCCAACCTTCGAACTGGCGGGCGAGCGCTATCCCTTGCGCCTGCGCCGCCTGCCGCCGGTGGTGGACAGCCGTACCCGCACCCGCCAGGCGCGCCTGGAGTTCACCGGCCCCGGCGCTCCCGCGGGCAGCGCCGGGCGCCTGCGCTGGGAGGCCGAGGCCGCCTACCTGCCGCCGGAGTTGCTGGTGCGCCGGGGCGGCCGGCTCGGGGTGTTCCTGATCGAGGACGGCAAGGCCCGCTTCCACCCCCTGCCCGGCGCCACCGAGGGCCAGCCGGCCCGTGTCGGCTTGCCGCCTGCCGAGCGGTTGGTGCTGGAAGGCCGGCAGCGCCTGAGCGACGGCGATGTGCTGACGCCGGCGCCCGACTGAGCGCAGACCATGTTGGAGACCCTGCTGCGCAACCATGTGCTGGCCAACCTATTGTTCGGCCTGGTGTTGGTGATCGGACTGCTCTCCTACCTGCTGCTGCCGCGCCAGCAGGACCCCACCATCAACTTCAACTGGATCGTCATCACCACGGTGCTGCCGGGCGCGGCGGCGCTGGACGTGGAGCAGAAGGTCACCGACCCGCTCGAAGACGCCATCCGCAACGTGCGCAACATGAAGTTCGTCACCAGCAACAGCCGGGAGTCGGTGTCGAGCCTGCTGGTGCGCTTCGAGGACATCGACGCCCGCACCTTCGACAAGCGCATCAACGACCTGCGCCGGGAGATCCAGAACGCGGAGGACGAACTGCCGGAGCAGGCCGAGGACCCGGAGATCCTCGAGATCACCAGCGCCAATGCCTTTCCCTCGGCCAGCATCGCGGTGGTGGGCCGGGCCGACGACGAGAATCTGCGCCAGCAGGCCCGCAATGTGGAAAAGGACCTGGAGCGCATGTCCGGGGTCGACCGGGCGGACCCCATCGGGCTCAGCGACCCGGAGTTGCAGGTGCGCTTCGACCCCGCCGCCCTCGAGGCCCTGGGCCTGGCGCCGAGCCAGCTGGCGGATACCGTGAGCGGCTTCTTCCAGGACATCGCCGCCGGCAACCTGCGCCTGGGCGGCCAGGACTGGCTGGTGCGCCTGGTGGGCAGCGACAGCGACCCGCGCGGCCTGGCGGAGCGGCCCGTGGTCGGCGCCCCGGGCGAGGTAACCCTGGGCGACCTGGCCCGGGTGCAGCGGGCCCGCGAGCGCCCCGCCACCCTGGCCCGCTATCAGGGCCGACCGGCGGTGCTGATGGCGGTGATGAAAAAGGAAAACGCCAATGTCCTGGAGTTGGTGGAGCGGATCAAGGCCTACCTGGACGAGCGCAATGCGCTGGCGGACCAGACCGGGGTCGAACTGGTGCTGGTGGACGACCAGACCGTCCCCACCCGCAACTCCATCCGCATTATGCAGAACAACGCCCTGATCGGCCTGCTGCTGGTGCTGCTGGTGGCCTGGGCCTTTCTCGGCTCCCGCATCGCCCTGCTCACCGCCATCGGCATCCCGTTTATCCTGGCCGGTACCTTTTGGACCCTGTCGGCCCTGGGCGAGACCCTGAACGTCACGGTGCTGCTGGGGGTGGTGATCGTGCTCGGCATGCTGGTGGACGACGCGGTGGTGGTGGTCGAGGCCATCTACTACCGGCTGCGCAGGGGCGCCGACGGGCTGCAGGCCTGCCTGGAGTCCCTGCGCGAGGTGGCCAAGCCGGTGACCACCGCGGTGCTCACCACCATGGCCGCCTTCACTGCCGCTGATGCTGTTGCCGGGCATCCTCGGCGAGTTCATGCGGGTGATCCCTATGGTGGTAGTGATCGCGCTTGCGATCAGCCTGGTGGAGGCCTTTTGGATGCTGCCGGCCCATGTGCTGGCGGCCCGGGTCAGCTTCGACCGGCCGTCGCGCCTGCACCGCTACCGGCTGCGCTTCACCCACTGGGTGCAGATCCGCTATATGCAGGCGTTGGTAAAGGCCATGCGCTACCCCAAGCTGGCCTTCGGCGGCGTGCTGCTGCTGTTCGCCCTGGCCGTGGGCGCGGTGGCTGCCGACCGGGTCAAGACCGACTTCTTCGCCGCCGACCCGCTGCGCCTGTTCTACGTCAATATCGAGATGCCGCCGGGCACCCCCCTCGCGGGCACCATGGACAAGGTGCTGGAGGTCGAGGCCATGGTGCGCCGCCACCTGCGCCCCGGCGAGGTGCGGGCGGTGACCGCCTACGCGGGTAACCAGTTCACCGAGACCTCGCCGCGCCTGGGCGACCAGTACGGCCAGATTCTGGTGGGGCTCAACCCCAAGACCCCGCAGCTGCGCACGGTAGACGAGATGATCGAGGCCATGCGCGCCGAGGTGCTGGCCATCCCGGGGCCGCTGCAGCTTTCGTTCCTGCGCCTGGCGGGCGGGCCGCCCACCGCCAAGCCGATCAGCATCAAGGTGCGCGGCGACGAGTACGCCGAGATCCGCGCCGCCGCCGACGCCCTGCGCGCCATCCTGGCCGAGATCCCGGACGTGATCGACATCGAGGACGACGCCAGCCGGGGCCGCAGCGAGCTGGTGCTGCGCCTGGACGCCGACGCCATCAACCGCGCCGGACTGAATCCGGCGGAGGTCAACCGCAACCTGCACTTGCTGGTGGACGGCCAGGTGGTGGCCGACATGCGCGACGCCGGCGAGAAACTGGAGGTTCGGGTGCAGGCCCAGAGTCCGGGCATCGAAGACCTCGGGCGCCTGCTCGACTTCCGGCTGCCCTTGGCCGGCGGCGGCGCCATTCCGCTGAGCGAGTTGGTGACCCAGGTGCGCCAGGAGGGCCTGGGCAATATCCGCCACTACGACTTCCGCCGCGCCATCACCGTGGAGGCGGACCTGCGCGACGGCGGCATCGACACGGTCACCGCCAACAACCTGATCCTCGCCGCCTGGGCCGAGCGCCAGGCCGACTTCCCGGACATCGACCTGGACCAGGCCGGCGAACTGGACGACATCCAGGAGAGCCTGGACGCCATCGGCGTGCTGTTCCTGTTCGGCGTCGGGTCTGATGTACCTGATCCTCGGCACCCAGTTCCGCAGCTACTGGCAGCCGCTGATGATCCTGGCGACCGTGCCCCTGGCCTTCACCGGCGTGGTGTTCGGCCTGCTCATCAGCGGCAACCCGCTGAGCCTGTTCACCCTCTACGGCGTGGTGGCCCTGGCCGGGATCGCGGTCAACGCGGCCATCGTTCTCATCTCCGCCGCCAATGCCCGGCTGGCCGCCGGCATGAGCCTGCTGCACGCCACCCTCTATGCCGCGCGCCGGCGGGTGATCCCGATCCTCATCACCTCGCTCACCACCATCGCCGGCCTGATGTCGCTGGCCCTGGGCCTGGGCGGCAAGTCGCTGATCTGGGGCCCGGTCGCCACCGCCATCGTCTGGGGCCTGGCGTTTTCCAGCGTCCTCACGCTGATCCTCATCCCCCTGCTCTACCGGCTGTCGATGGGGCGGCGCGGAGAGTGATGGCTTGATTGCTTAGCGCGCGCTCGGTTCAAAGGATAGACAAGGCTCTTAACCCAATGCCATGAAGTTAAGCGATTCCCGGAGGGTGGATGAAGCGCAGCGCATCCACCAAACGCAGTGCCACGCCCGGTGGATGTCCTGCTCTTCATCCACGGGTACTGCGTTATAGGGTTTCCCGAGGGTTTTCAATTTTTGCCATCATCGTTAGGGTGCCGCCCTCCGGTCGGGGTCTCTCTCGGCCAATAGCTGTCGTCAGCGGCTGGTGCTTCCATCCGCAGCGCTGACTCCGCCGCAAGATGATGCCGGGCGCCAATCGCAGCAGCAACCGCGAGATCAGCAGTTTTATCAGGCGCCCGGCTTCAAATCTGACTGCGCGAGCCACGGTGGGGGCATCGCCGCCGTGGGCACGATGGATTCGTCGCTCGATTCGCCGCCGCGTGGCAATACGGCGGAGAAACCGGCCTGCCTCCCCATATTGGTTCCGGAAGAATTGACCATCGTGAAAACGCCGCTGAACGAGCGCGCTGTCGAGCCCGTACAGTCGGCCGGTTTCCGCCACCCGAGCAATGATATCGAGATCGAACCCGAACACGAGCGCCTCGTCGTAACCGCCGACCCGCTCGACTGCCGCTCGCCGGAACATCACCGAACTGTGAGGAAACGGCGTGCGATACCGACGCAAGTGGCTGCGGATTTCCTGATCTTCGACTGCACCGCCGAGCGATCTCTGAACCCCCAACTGCTCATCGAGTATCGTCCACCTTGCAGCGCCAACGGCGGCGACATCCGGATGGCGCTCCAAGTGCGCCACCGAAGCAGCGAGTCGGCCGGGAAGACAAATATCGTCGGCATCGAGAATTGCGATGTAGCATCCGCGGGATTGCGCGATCGCCAGGTTGAGCGCCCGACCCCGACCGATGCGGGGACGACGGACCACAATCACGCGCCGGTCTGCAAAGCTGTCGAGCACCCGGTTGGTGGCATCCGTCGAACCGTCGTCTACCACCACCAATTCGAAGCCAACCCCTGTCTGGGCGAGCACGCTCTGCACGGCCTGCGCCAAGAAGCGCTCCCCGTTGAACACAGTGATCAGGACCGAGACCGTCGGAGGGTGTTGATTGGCCATCGTCATTCGTTGTTCGATCTAAGGAACCTGTGCCGCATGGCATGGCGCGTTAACCGATAGGGAAGCCGAACCGTTCACCGGTCACGCGCAGGAACGGTGCAGCTCGAGAAACCTAGGCCCGGCCCCCTTCCGGCGTAAATAATTCACGTTCACTCCGGTACTGCTTCGCTGAGCGGGCTTTGCGATCCAGGTACGCTATCTACCAATGGCGGCAACAAAGGCGACAAAAACACCGAACCGGCCCGATAAAGAAGCCTGATCTCCCGCCCAACCCTGTGCCTCCCGCTTGGCCAGACTTCGGTCTGGCCGTTTTTTTCCGCGCCCGCCTGTTTCCAGACTGCGCGGTCGCTGCCCGCCCACCGCGGAATCGCGGACCGCGTCAGCGCAAGAAACCGGCTTCACGGTAGAAGCGCTCGGCGCCGGGGTGCAGGCGCTCGGGCGCCACCTGGTCCACCGTGTTCTGCGCCGCCGTGTAGCGTCCCTGGGCGAGCCGTTCGGCCAGGGCTTCTTGGGCCTTGTGGATTGCCCCCGCCAGCCGGTATACCAGCTGCTCCGGCAACTCTGGACGGACCAGAATGAGCGACCATAGTCCCACCGAATCGATCTGCGTGTCCTGCCCTCGGTAGGTCCCAGCGGGCACCGACATGGGGCGAAGGTGCGGATGCCTGGCGAGGATCTGCTGGACCTGGATGGCCGAGGGCGCGATGAAACGCCCCCCCGTCGGGCTTTGGGCGATCGCCACGAAACCCGGCCAGCCGATTCCGGCACCCCACAAGGCCGCGACCTGCCCCGCCAGCACCAGGCGCGGCCCGTCGGCGGCTTTATCCAGAATCACCGGCTCGAAATCCCGCTCCGGCACCAGGCCGATGCCGTCGAGCACATCCTTCGCCAGGATGCGCAGCCCCGAGGCGCGCGTGCCGAACGCGACCGGGTTGCCCTCAAGCTGTTCGATGCTGCGGTAGGGCGAGTCGGCGCGCACCACGAACATGCCCGGGTTGGGATACATCACCGACAACACTTCGAGCCTCGCCGACGCCCGCCCGATCCCCTCCAACGCCTGGCGCGCGGCATTGCCCTCCACCAAGCCGATATCGATCTCACCCTGCTCCAGCAGGTCGAGATTCTGCCTGCTCCCCCGGGTGGCGATGGCGTCGACCCGAATGCTCGGATCCGCGAGATTGATCGCCTCGGCCAGATGCCGGCCGAACAGCTGGAACCCGCCACCCGCGGTGGCCGTTCCCAGCACGATTGTGGTCGGCTCGCCGTCCGCCTCGGCGCGCGGAACCCAGACAACACTCGAGACAATCAGGGTACACAGGAACGCCAGGCGGCCCGCTCGCCAATAGGGAATGCGCATCTTGAGCCTCTCCACTAGTCACTTCTTCGGAAAAGATAGCATCGACGGCGGGCGGGCAGGCGGCGGGTTACCGTCTGACCGATCCTGAGGCGCCGAAAAATTGGAACAACGGACAGGTTTCGCATTGAACTGGCTCAGGCGACCGCCGCCCTGTTTGAGTATCCGGGCTTGCCGCGCCGAGCCGCTAGGGGGCGCCGGCTACCAGCGAACGGGCAACCGATTTTCGATGGTAATGCGCTTTGCATCCACGCTGATGTAGCCCCCGAACTTCAGCTCTTTCATGATTTTGCTCACCATCTCCCGGGACGAACCCACCATATTGGCGATCTCCTGATGGGTGAGCTTTGCGGTGACCAGCTTGCCGTTGTCCGGTTTCGCCTCTTTCAGCAGCGCCCTGGCAACTCGTCCATAGACGTCCAGCAAGGCCAGGTCCGAGACGCTTTCCAGCAGCACGCGGTTGCGTCGGGCCAGCGTCTGGATCAGGTTGATCGCCACCTGCGGATGGCTCGCAAGGAAGGCACGGAAATCGCCTTGGGAAATAACCGCCAACTTGCTGGGCTCCATGGTCTCCACCGAGGCGGAGCGGGGCTCCTTGTCGAGCAGCGCCAACTCGCCGAAAGAGTCGCTGGGCTCCAGGAAGGCCAGAATAACCTCTTTTCCTTCCTCGTCGCTGCAATACACCTTGAGCCTGCCGCTGATCACCAGGTACAGGGAGTCCGATTCGTCTCCCTGGCCGATCACCACCGTCTGGCGCCGGTAATGGCGGGTGACGGCGCGACTGGACAGGGCATTGAGGTCCGCTTCCGGTAAATCCTGAAACAGCGAGACGTTCTGAAACATGGGCGGCTTAGGGGTTTCTGCTCGAGCAATCAAGATAATCAAAGGCCGGCCGGCGCACAAGCCATACCCAGCGAAGTGAATATTTCACCGAATCCGCGTTTGCTGGCTCACTGATGGCCCGAGAGTACTTACGTACAGTTTCAACCAACGGCAACGGTCTTTGCCGTAAACCGCAGCCAGAAGGGGAAACTGACAATGCGTAAATCGAACCCGCGTTTGTTGCCGATGCTGGCTTTGCTCTCGGTAATGGTGGTGATCTCGGATCCGTCCGATGCCGGGGCACTCGGTCGCTGGCAATACGAACAGTTGGTGCGGCCCAGTGAGGCGCAACTGGCGATGGAGCGACAGGCCGGGTCAATATCTACGACGGCCTGCGCGAGTCGGACGTGGATTGGGCGCTGGATACTCAGTTCGAGCGCATCGACTCGATGATGTTCGTACGCACGATACGGGTCACCGAAGCGGGCGAGCTGACAATGGACAATGACTGCAACTGATGGGCGATTGCGGTGCATCCCTTTGCCGAGGAACAGCGATGCCTCCGAGGAGAGGCCGGGCGATTGGCCGGGCCCGCCGATCATTGGGGCAGCAGCAGGATGCGCCGATAACCGCCGCCGGCCAGTTCCCGCGCGGCGCCCAAGTTCGGCCCCAGCTCGTCCGGGGCGCAAAGCGCGCGCATGATCTCCCGGCCTGCGCCGGCCGCCTCGGCGTCGAGCAGGCGCAGATAGAGGGTCCAGCGCGCGCGCTGAGAGGCGGTGCTCCGGGGCTGCAGGCGACGTTGCCGCTGCAGCACCTGCAGCAGGCGCTTGGCCTGGTCCAACTGTTCGCGTAGCGGTAGGGCCAGGTCGAAGCCCAAGGCGACCTTTTCCGGGTCCGCCCCCAGATAGTCGCGTCGTCCGGGTCCAGGGGCACCGGGGCGTTGCGCTCGGGCTCGCGCCACACCAGCAAGCCGCGGCCCACCACGTCGTCTTCCGCCGGGTCGGGGGGAACTTATAGAAACCCCAGCGGGCCCCGAGGGCGCATTCGATCAGCACCTTGTCCCGGTCGACCCGGCACTCGCCGTCACCGCACTCGGCGGCCGGCACCCAGGCCCGGGGATCTTGCTTCCAGGCATTGAAATCGCGGTTGGGCGGGCTGCCGTAGGCCGCCTCCAGCGCCTGCCACGTGACCCAAAACGCCTGCCATTGGCGCCGGTACTCGGGGTTGCGGCGCAGAAACTCCCAGGCCCATTGCTGGGGGCTGAGCCCAGCGGTAAAGGCGTAGACTGCCGGATCGCGCCAGTCTCTCACGCCCCACCCTTGCGCCCGTCGGGCATTGGCTCCAAAATCCTCAGCATGTCCACGCCCAGTCTAATGCAAATGATCCAGGCCCTGATCGCCACGCCCTCGGTGAGCAGCGTCAATCCCCGTTGGGACCTGGGCAACCGGGAACTGGTGGAGCTGCTGGCCGGCTGGCTCGAGCCGCTCGGCTTCGCCGTGAGCATTCTGCCGGTGTGCGGGCGCGACGACAAATTCAATCTGGTCGCCAACCGCGGCTCGGGCCCCGAGGGCCTGGTACTGTCGGGCCACACCGACACCGTGCCCTACGACGAGCGCCGCTGGCAGCACGACCCCTTCCGCGCCACCGAGGAGAACGACCGGGTCTATGGCTTGGGCAGCGCCGACATGAAGTCGTTCTTCGCCTTTATCGTCGCCACCCTGCAGGACTGCCCCTGGAGCGCCTGCGCCGCCCGCTCACCATCGTCGCCACCGCCGACGAGGAGAGCAGCATGTGCGGCGCCCGTTCCCTGCAGCAGAGCGGGTTGCACTTGGGCCGGCACGCGGTGATCGGCGAACCCACCGGGTTGCGGCCGGTGCGCCTGCACAAGGGTATCGCCATGGAGTCGATCCGGCTCACCGGCCGCGCCGGCCACTCCAGCGACCCGAGCCTGGGCGCGAACGCCCTGGAGGGCATGTACCGGCGATGGGGGCGATCCTCGACTGGCGCCGGGAACTGCAGGCGGCGCCACCGCAACCCCCTGTTCAAGGTGGCGGTGCCGACCATGAACCTGGGCCATATCCACGGCGGCGACAACCCCAACCGCATCTGTGGCGAATGCGAGCTGCAGATCGACCTGCGCCCGCTGCCCGGCATGCAGATCGACGAGCTGCGCGAGTCCCTGCGCCAGCGCCTGGGCGAGACCCTGGACGACAGCGGCCTGGGCTTGGAGCTGACGCCCCTATTCCCCGGCATCGACGCCATGGAGACCCCGGCCCAGGCCGCCATCGTGCAGGCCGCCGAGACGCTTACCGGCCACCCGGCGGAGGCGGTAGCCTTCGCCACCGAAGGCCCCTTCTTCAACGCCATGGGCATGGAGACCGTGGTCCTCGGCCCGGGCCACATCGACCAGGCCCACCAGCCGGACGAATACATTCCCATGGAGCACTTCCAGCCCACCCTGGCGCTGCTGCGCTCGCTGATCCAGAAGTTCTGTTTCTAGGAAATCAGGTGAACGATTAGCCCCGCAACCGGACCCCTTTGTCGACTGGTTCCGCCATTCCTCGCCCTATATCCACGCCCACCGCGGGCGCACCTTCGTCATCGGTTTGGCGGCGAGGCGGTGGCCGACCCGCTTTGCCAACCTGATCCACGACATCGCCCTGCTGCACAGGCTGGGCATCCGCCTGGTGCTGGTGCATGGGGCGCGGCCGCAGATCGAGGAGCGGCTGCGCCGCCAGCGGCGCCCGCATGCAGTACTGGGCGGTCTGCGCGTTACCGACGATGCCGCCCTGGCCTGCGTCAAGGAGGCCGCCGGCGCCGTGCGGGTGGAGGTCGAGGCCCTGCTCTCCATGGGCCTGGCCAACTCCCCGATGGCCGGGGCCCGCATCCGGGTGGCCTCGGGCAACTTCGTCACCGCCCGCCCCTCGGCGTGCGCAACGGGATGGACTACTGCACACCGGCGAAGTGCGCCGTATCGACGCGCACGGCGTCGCCAGCGCCTGGACGCCGGCGCCATCGCGCTGATTCCGCCGATCGGCTACTCCCCCACCGGCGAGGTGTTCAACCTCAGCGCCGAGGACGTAGCGCGCTCGGCGGCCATCGCCCTGGGGGCCCGACAAGTGGTCTTCCTGGTCGAGGGCCGGGCCTCTACGGACGACCAGGCCAGCCCATCTCCAACCTGATCCCAGGCGACGCGGAGCCCTGAGCGCCGAGCGCCCGACTGGCCGGACGACCTACGCCGGCACCTGAGCGCCGCAGTGGCCGCCTGCGCAGGGGTGCGGCGCATCCATCTGCTGCAGCGGACACCGACGGCGCCCTGCTGCAGGAGCTGTTCACCCGCGACGGCCTGGGCACCCTGCTCAGCGCCGAGCCCTACGAGGGCCTCCGCCTGCCCGCATCGACGACGTCGGCGGCATTCTGGAGCTGATCGACCCGCTGGAGAGCGCCGGCGCGCTGGTGCGCCGCTCCCGCGAGCGGCTGGAAACCGAGATCGAACGCTTCACGTGCTCGAGCGCGACGGCATCATCATCGCCTGCGCCGCCCTCTACCCGTTTCCCACGAGGCCGTGGGCGAACTGGCCCCTGGCGGTGCACCCCGACTATCGCAATGGCGGCCGTGGCGACCGCCTGCTCGCCTATATGGAACAAAGCGCGGGGCCAGGGGATAAACGTCTGTTCGTGCTCACCACCCAGACCGCCCACTGGTTCCGGGAGCGTGGCTTCGAGGCCATGGAATTGCAGGAGCTGCCGATGGAAAAGCAGCGGCTGTACAACTTCCGGCGCAACTCCAAGCTGTTTGCCAAGGA
>CAVWCW010000016.1:0-214151 GCA_963753615.1 uncultured Gammaproteobacteria bacterium | reverse complement strand
GGCAAAGCCGACCACCAAGCCCCTTCGCGACCTCAGGCCACTTCCCAAAAAATCCCGATCAGTGGGAGTACCGGGCATCATGATCAGAGAACTGGATGGTTGTTGGACAGGGTGGTTTGCTTGTCGCAAATGTCCAGTGCCGAGGACCGAGAGCCAATTGATTCGACTAGGCTGTCCATCCGACTGAAAGCAGTGTCCAGTTACGCGGGCATTTGCCGTTCAGTATCCGGGGTTGCTGATCAGCCTCTCGACGGTTTCCAGTTCATCTCTTTACCCCAGCGACTCACCAGGGACGGTATTGCAGCTCCGGGAACGCGCTGCGCTCGAAGCGCTTGGGCAAGGTCTCCATCAATTCTTCCAGCCCGGCCAAATCCAGGTGACAGCCGTAAGAGGCGCGGGCGGCGTCCAGGGGCAATTCCACCCAGTAGCGGTCGCCGGCCTCGCGGGCGATCTGCAGCACCTGGTCCTGGTCGTCGATCAGGCCCAGGTAATCGCCGTCGGCCACCAGGCGCTCCAGCAGCTTCTCGCTGATGTCCTCGAGGCTCGTCTCCACCGCCTTGGCGGACGAAATCTGGGCCCCGGAGGCGCCGAAATAGAAAAATATCCGATAGTGCATGCTGCTCCGCCTCCTTTCTGCCCTAGCCTACCCTCGCATCGGCCCGCGATGCCGCCTCGACAAACGCCCGATTCCCCGAACTGCCGGAGCCACCGCCAGGCACCTGGCCAAGCGGCGGCTAAAAGGGTACGTCATCATCGCCATACGGCGGCGGCTCGTTGCCCGGCGGCGGCGCACCGGCCGATTCCGCGCCGCCGACGGGGCGCCACCTTCCAGGCCTTGACGTCGGTATACCAGCGCTCGTTGTATTCCCGGCTCTCGATGTCGATGGAGACCTCCAGTTCCTGGCCCTCGCGAATGCCGAACTCGTCGATCTTGTCGCCCCAGGCCATGAAACAAACGGTCTTCGGATACTGGCCCTGGGTTTCCAGGATGTACTCCTGTTTGCGCCAACCGCCGCGAGCCGACTGGCCGGACTTTTCGGGAAGAACGCGGATGATTTTGCCTGTGATCTCCATGGGTGCTGCCTTCGCGTGTAAAAGGTGGGGGTTTCCGCAGACCGGGCCTGCGCTGCTGGTGTGCAAGGATCGCCCGAGGACCGGGCATTGTCAAAACCGCGCTAGCTCGCGACCTCGTCCCGGCGGATCATGAAACACTGGTGAATGCGGGGATTGCGTTCGAAATCCCGCGGCAAGGTCGGGCGGCTGATGTCGTCGATGCTCAGCCCCGGCACCTCCCGCGCCAGCCCCTCTTGGTCGAGCCGGAAACGGCGCAGGTTGGTGGAGAAGATCAGGCTGCCGCCGGGCGCCAGCAGCGCCAGCACGTCCCGCAGCATGGCCAAGTGGTCGCGCTGCACGTCCCAGGTGCCGGCTCATGCGTTTCGAGGCCGAAAAGGTCGGCGGATCGAGAAAGATGAGATCGAATTTACGCCTCTGGGTCTTTACCCATTCCCGGCCGTCGGCGCGGACCAACTTGTGCGCCTGCCAGGGGCCGCCCTGGGCGATGCCGTTGAGGGCCAGGTTGCGGCCGGCCCAGTCCAGGTAGGTGGCAGACAGGTCCAAACTGGTGGTGGAGGCCGCCCCACCGAGCGCCGCGTGCACCGTCGCCGCCCCGGTGTAGCAGAACAGGTTCAGAAAGTGCCGCCCGCGGGCCAGCTCGCCGATCAGCATGCGCGTCGGGCGGTGATCCAGAAACAGGCCGGTGTCCAGGTAGTCGTGCAGATTCACCCAAAGCCGGGCCGCCCCCTCGGTCACCTCCAACCATTCGCCGCGGGCTGCCTGCTTCTGGTACTGACTGCGGCCGCGCTGGCGCTCCCGCACCTTGTAGGCAATACGCTCGGGCGGGCAATCCAACGCCAGCGGCAGCAGCGCCCGGATCTGCTGCATCCGCTCGGCGGCCTTGGCGGGATCGACACTCCGCGGCGGGGCGTATTCCTGCACATGCAGGTGCTCACCGTAGACGTCCACCGCCACGGCGTACTCGGGGATATCGGCGTCGTACAGTCGGTAGCACTCGATCCCCTGGCGCTGGGCCCAGCGTCCGAGGGTCTTGCGATTCTTGCGCAGACGGTTCAAAAAGGCTTCGCCGCCGCCGGCCAAGGCGAGATCCATGGCCTGCTCCGCGGCGCGGCGGTCCAGCGCCTCGCGGTCGACGAACTGCCCCTCCGCCACATCGAACTGCAACAAAACGCAGGGGATAGCGCCGTTGTAAAAGGCGTTGCGGCGGCTCGCTTTCAGGCCCATGCGCTTACCCAGGTCCGGGTTGCCGGTGAATACCGCCGCATGCCAGCCGCGGAAACGGGCCTTGAGCCGGTCGCCGAGCAGTTCGTAGGTGGACGCCAGGGCCTCGGCCTCCCCCAGGCGCTCGCCGTAGGGGGGTTAACGATCAGCAGCCCACCGGCCGCCGGGGGTTCGACCTCCGCCAGTTCGCGCCGCTCCAGGCGCAACAGGCCGCCGAGGCCGGCGGCCCCGGCGTTGGTCCGGGCCGCACTAACGGCGGACGGGTCCCGGTCCGAGCCGACAATCAGCGGCAGCCCGGCCTGGCCGGCCGCCGCCCGCTGCCGGGCCTCGTCCAATAGCTCACCCCAAAGTGCCGGGTCATGCCGCAGCCAGCCGTTGAAGCCCCAGGTGCTGCGCAGCAGGCCCGGCGCCCGGTCACCGGCGATCAGCGCCGCCTCCAGGGGCAGGCTGCCGGAGCCGCACATGGGATCGAGCAAGGCACCGCCCGCCGCGGCGATCTCCGGCCAGCCGGACTTGATCAACAGCGCCGCTGCCAAATTCTCCTTCAAGGGTGCGGTGACCGGTGCCGCACGGTAGCCGCGCCGATGCAGCGCCTCGCCCGAGAGGTCGATGGCCACCTGGGCCCGCTCCCGCGCCAAGTGGACGTTGATGCGCAGGTCCGGCCGGTCCAGGCTCACCGAGGGACGGCGGCCGGTGCGCTCCCGCAGCCGGTCGACAATCGCGTCCTTGATCTTCTGGGCGCCGAAACGCGAGTGCTTGAAAGCGGCCGAGGTGCCGACGAAATCCACCGCAAGGGTGCCGTCCGGGTCCAGGTGGTCCTCCCAGGGCAGCGCCGCTACCCCGGCGTACAGACCCTCCACCGAGTCCGCCGGCAGTTCGGCCAGCGACAGCAACACCCGGCTGGCGGTGCGCGACCACAGGCAGGCACGATAGGCCTCGACCAGCCCGCCGCTGAAGCTGACACCGCCCTTGCGCTGCTTGGTATCGGCGCATCCAAGGTCGGCCAGCTCGCGTTCGAGCAACGGTTCGACGCCCTTGGGAGCGGTGGCGAATAGGGCGTGGAGGTTCGGCATGGTGCGCATTATATACCCGGACCACCGACAGAGAGGGCGTAAGCGCCCTGGGCCGAGGCAAATGCCGCGGCTAGCCCGGATCCGGGACAAACCACCGCGACAACCCGGAAGGAAAACCCGCCCAGAGCTGTCTACTCCGGCATATTCGGCGGGTCCAGGTCTTCGGGAGCGACTTCTGGGGCGTCGCTCATGCGGGCGATCCAAAGCTCCAACTGGCGCACGTGCCCGCTCTCCTCCTCCGCCATCTCACGGGCGATGAGGCGCACCGATTGGTCGGGCGACCCGGCCGCCACCTGGGCGTAAAAATCGCGGCCGCGAATCTCGTTATGCAGCGCCAAACCCAAAGCCTGGCGCGGAGTCATCAGGTAATTGACGTCTTCCATGCAGGGGGCCTCCGGGCTTTCCGGACAACTCCACTTGAAGTCCCAGGGGGCGATGACTGGAATCTCCAGGCCTTGGGTGCGCTCGCGCACCTCGTCGGCGTGCTCGTCGCTGTATTCCGCCATACGCTGGAACAGTTCGGCCACCTGCGGATTGTGGTGCATCTCCATGCTGTCGGCCAGTTCCCGGTAGCGCTCGGCGGCCTCGGTTTCCAGCTCCAGCGCGTGGGCCAGAAACTCGCCGACACCGGCAATGACTTGGGTCGCGTTCGCGCTCATATACGGAACTCCCGTTCGATCTCCGTCAGGGTCGTGCTGACCTGGTTCGTGGGCTGCCAGACCGGCAACCGCTCGGCATACAACAGTCCCAGAGCCTTGCCGTCATCGGCCTGGATCAGACGCGCCGCCTCCACCGGATTGTCGGTGGGCTCCAAACGGCAGGGGTGGACCTGCTGTTTCCACTCTTTCTGCTCGGGGCAGAAGGTCTGGCAGGGGCTGAGCACGTGCAGAAAGGCAAAACCAGGGTGTTGGATCGCCTCCACCAGGAGCCGGGTCAAACCGGTAGGATCGCCTGCGAAACCGCGGGCAATAAAGCTGGCGCCGGCCGCCAGCGCGATGGCCGGCGGCTGAAATCGCCGCATGCCAGTGCCATGAGGGGTGAGCTTGCTGTGGGTCCAGTCCGCTTGCGTGGTGGGCGAGGCCTGGCCTTTGGTCATGCCGTAGACCTCATTGTCCATAACGATGTAGGTCAGATTCATATTGCGCCGACAGGCATGCAGAAAATGGTTGCCGCCGATGGAAAAACCGTCTCCATCGCCACCGGCCACCAGCACCGTCAGTTCGGGCCGGGCCGCCTTGAGCCCGGACGCCACCGCCAGCGCGCGCCCGTGCACGCCGTGAAAGCCATAGCTGTCCAGATAGGCCGGCAAGCGGGAGGAACAGCCAATGCCGGAGATCAGCGCCACCTCCTCTTTGGTCAACCGCAGGTAGGCCAGGGCCTTGGTGACCGCGGAAAGCACGGCGAAATGCCCGCAGCCGGGACACCAGACCGGCTTGATCTCGGACTTGTAGTCCTTGGGTTTGAGGTTCGGAGCGTTCATATCGGCCTCGCTAGCGGAATCGATTTTGTCCGGGCACCCGGGTCATTCAAGCCCCGGCGAGCGGATTGTAAATAGCTTTCAAACGCCGCCCAAAAGATCGACGATCTCGCCCGGGCGCAGGGGCAAGGGCCCCGGCCGGGCGTAGCTGCGGGCGGCAGCCGGCAACGCCTGCTCGGCGTGCAGATAGCGGAACAGCTGGGCGCCCTGGTTCTGCTCCACCACCCAGATCGCGCTGCAGGTGTCCAGGGCCTCCAGCAGCGCGGCCCGCCGCAGCGGAGCCAGCAGGCGCAGGGCAATGACCCGCACCGCCCTGCCCGCCCGCTGCAGGCGCTCGGCAGCCTCGAAAGCGGGCCCGGAGGCCGAGCCCCAGGTAAGGATGCAGAGCGCTCCCGTGCCACGGATCTCTGCCCAGTGGGGCCCGTAATCGAAGTCTTCCAGCTTGCGCCGGCGCTTCTCGAGTTGTGCCAGGTGATCGCTCGCCTGGCTCGACGGGGTGCCGCGCGGATTGTGTTCCAGGCCGTCGCCGGTATACATGCCGGAAGCGGTCCCAGGCAGGCTCATGGGCGAAACCCCGTCTTCGGTGAGCCGGTAGCGTTGGTAGCGGGCATCCGGGGCCTCGGCGACGACTCGCTGCAGCGCCAGGTCAAGCTGCGGCGGCGGATCGACCACCGCCCGCGACTGGCCGATCGACTGGTCGCTGAGCACGATGGCCAGGGTCTGCAGGTGCTCCGCCAGCCGCACTGCCCACTCGGTTGTAAACACCGCATCGCGGATACTCAGCGCCCCCAGCACCAGGTGCGGGGCATCGCCGTGGAGGCCGTAGAGGGCGATATTCAGATCGGACTGCTCGCTCTTGGTGGGGATGCCGGTGGACGGACCGCCGCGCATGACGTTGGCCACCACCACCGGGGTCTCGCTGGTCACGGCCAGGCCCAGCCCCTCCATCATCAGGCTAAGGCCGGGCCCGGAGGTGGCCGTGAGCGACGGCACGCCGCCGAACGAACCGCCGATGATGGCGTTTACCGAGGCCAGTTCGTCCTCCGCTTGCAGCAGGGAGCCGCCCAGCCGCTCCAGGCGCGGGGCCAGCCATTCCAGCATTTCGCTGGCCGGGGTGATCGGGTAGGCGGCCACAAAGCGCACCCCGCCGCGCAGAGCGCCCAGACCGCCGGCCTCGTTGCCGCTGATATTCCAGCGCTCGCTGGCCGGCAGGGGTGCTGCCGGGGGCGGGCTTAGTTCCGCCATCGCGCGGTAGCCCCGGTCCAATGCGGCCAGAGCGGAATCCACCACCGCCGCACCCTTGGCCGAGAGGGTCTCGCGCACCCCGGATTCGAGCGCCGCTTGCGGCAGACCGGCACAGGCGCCGACCACGCCCAAAGCGACCATATTGATGCGGCCTTCCGGCACCGCGGCGGCGTGCTCCTTGAGCGGCACCTCGGCGACGCGGGCTCCGCTGGCCAGCAACTCATCCGGCAGGCTGCCGGCGGCGGGATCCGCCAGGATCAGGCTGTCCGCGGTCAGGGGGATCTCGTCGACGAAGCGTTCCACATTGCGCCAGTCCAACCCGATCAGGATATCGAAGCGATCGTCCATCGCCTCCACCGGACGCGGGCCGAACCTGAGCATGGCCGCCGATTCGCCGCCGCGGATCTGAGGACCGGCGGAGCGAGTCAGCAGCCCGTAGCAGCCGGCCCGAGCGGCCGCTTCGAGCAGAATCAACCCGGTGGTGACCGCCCCGCTGCCGCCGGAACCGGTAATCGCCACCGACAGGCCGCTGGGCGGGCCGGTAGGAGAATCTGTCTGCATGCTGGAGTTCCGAGGCTCAGGGCGGGTGGACACGCCGAATCATTGGGATTCTACTCCAAACCTTTCGCCCCGGGGTGTCCCGCCGCAGGGACGATGCACGTTCTCGAGCACCGGGATAGATGGCTTTTGCAGTTGCCTCAGGCGGGTTCAGAGCGTCGATTTCAAGCCTGACACCCACCGCCCGGAGCTAGAAGCACCGATTCAGCTGGGCGAAAAGGCTCAGGTCCGAAGGCAGGTAAGTGCCCTGCACTCCGGTCTCGATGCCGCCAAACTCGGTATCGCTGGAGCCTATCGGAAGGTTCAGCGCCCCGAGCAACAGCGGGTCCTCTCGCAGGGCGTATTGGGTGACGACCTGGGCCAGGCCGCTGCCGTCGGCGAGGTCCGGGCGGCAATGCGGTGCGATCAGGAGAAGTATTTCGTACCGGGCGCGCGCCGGCCATCGAGGATTCGCGGCAGCGAATTTCGGGCCCCAACCCACATCCATCTTCCTCCAGCGGGCGACCCCATTCGAGAGATGGGGTTTCCCTCGAGCCGTCCGCACGGGTGCTATTCGGGGTGCGGGTCTCGTCGGGGCACTTTCGATATCCCCCCGTTCCAAACCGAGAACACCGCCGGTGGTAACAGCAGGGTGAACACCATGGCGCTGACCACCCCGCTAGCCATTTCGCCATGCCGAGGGCCGGCGAAACGAAAAGAATCCGAAATTTAGTCTAGGGTTTTGTGAACCGGGGTTTCGTTACGAGCGCGCGCACCGAAATCGAAAACGCCGACGAAATGCCCGCACTCCAAGTCACCCGGGCCAACGGAAATCGGGAGAAATATTGGAATTCCCGCGAGGCGGCACGATTGGCCTTGCTGTGTGTTCGTGAATTCACATATCGGCAACCTCAAGACCGCAGGTCGGCTGGAAAACATAACGGATCGCTGTCTTGTTTGAAACCGCGATGAATAGTTGGAATCGCTTGCTCTCGCTTTGAATTTGATCCGCCTCAAGTAATGCGGGTTGGGTTTACCATCCTTTACCTTTTCTACTTGTATCCCTTATTCGTTACTCTTTACTATTTCCAACGGGGCCACAGCTTGTAAAGTAGATTGTGAACCTTTGTTGCCTTGCGCATCGAACACGGTAAGTGGTTCGGGTGTGGCCTAAAGGCTCTCACCCAGCCGTCGAGATTCGGTGAGTGATCTCCCGGGTTCGGGGAGATGCCGATTGATTGCGTTTCCTGAGCGAGGCCGGATGCTCCGCCAGTTTCAATTGCCGCAAGCGATTTGGAACGAAGGCGTTCGGAAACCGGTTTTTCGAGCGCCGCGCCGAAAAAAATGCCAAGCATTGCTTTTTTCAGCGTTTCCTTGGGGTGTCGGTGAACGGCGAGGTAGAGTATGGAAATGCGTGCCCGATTGGTGTGTCTCGGTTTCTTGGTGATCCTGGCGATAGGCGCCCGTGCCGACTACCTGCCAAGGGATTCGGGAGAGCATTGGAAACTCGTCTCGACCGAGGGTCTCCAGTCCCTTCGGGACAGCAAAACCGAATTTCTGCTCGTGAATGTGCTTCCCAAGATCATCCACGACCAGATGCACATCCCCGGCTCGATCAACATCCCCCTAGGCACCGTTTCTAGATCGCCGGACCTTCCCGAGGACAAAAATACCCTGATCGTCTTCTACTGCATGGGAAAGCTGTGCCGGTACAGCCCCCAAGCCGCTGATCTGGCCCACGAGATGGGCTACAACAACCTGCTGGTGTATCGGGATGGCATTCTCGGCTGGCGGCGCGCCGGTCTACCCTTTGAAACGCTGGCCACCTACCCGAAGGTGGATGTGCCCCTGATCAGCGCCCGCGAACTGCTCGTCGACCGTGAAGCCTGGATTCTCGACCTGCGGCCGGCGGATTACTTCGCCCGGGGCCATATCAAGGGATCGACCAATATCGACTTGGAAGTGCTGCACGATAAGCTGCATCTTCTGCCCCAGAACCGGCGCATCGTTCTCGTCGACCACAAAGCGCGTCTGCTGCTCACCACCGCCCGGTTTCTGGCTTCTCAAGGTATCACGCAAGTATTCCGTCTTGACGGCGGATTCAACGCTTGGGTGAAATCGGATCTGCCGGTGGAAAAAGGCACGGGCTCGGAGGTTGCCTCGCCACCCCAGGCGAACGCGGCTGCCCAGTCGCTCCAATGACCTCGCTCAGCATCCGAGCCCGCCTCTGGGCGGCGATGGGCGTGCTGATCGCCCTCATGCTGATCATCGCCGCGGACAGCATGCACTCCATGGACCGGATCTCCAGTGAGATCGAGGCTATGGAGCAGGGCGCCTATCCTCTCGCCATCGCTTCCATGGACCTGGCGCTCGCGACCGAACGGTCCGTGGCTGCCATCAACGCTGCGGCCCTCGCTTCGCGCAAGGACCTGCTGGACCAAGTCACGGAACTGGACCCACCTCTGGAGAAGGCTTTGGCCAAGGTGAGGAGCTACGCCGAGTTCAAGGAGGCCATCGCCGCCCGTGTAGAGCAGCTGGCCACAAGGTACCGCCAGACCAGAGAGGTGGGGCTCGAATGGGTGCGTGCCACTTTCGATGAAGAATGGGAGCGCGAGCCCCAGCTCGCCCGCCAGTTCAGCCAGTTGCACGTTGAGTTGGACAAGGCTTTGGAGCAGCTCCGCGACGATGCCGTGGCGCTCTTCTCGGCGACCGTGGCGGACATCTCGCAGCTGAAACGGCGCATCGCCATTCGAATCACGGCGGTTGGCCTGATCGGGGCCGTCCTGTTCGTGGCGCTGGCCGTGCTCCTGTCGCGCTCCATCACCATGCCCCTGGGCCGGCTGCTTTCCGTCATCCAGGACATACGCGAGAACCGGGGGGGGCTGGATAGAAGAGTCGATGTTGGCCGCCAGGATGAGGTCGGACAGCTGGCCCTGGCATTCAACGCCATGCTCGACGAGCTCGCGAAGGCCCAGCAGCGTCTGCACCGCTACGCTCAGGAGCTGGAAGCGACAGTGGCTGCGCGGACGCGGGAGCTTCAGAAAGAAAAGGACGCTCTGCGCGAGAGCGAGGAGTACCTCACCACCATCTGGGAGTCCACCCACGCAGGCATCCTGGTCATAGACGCCGGGACTCACGAGATTGTGGACATCAACCCGTTCGCCGCCCAGCTCATTGGCCTGTCATCGGGCCAAATCGTGAGTCACAACTGCCAGAAGTTTCTATGCCCCGCTGAGCTTGGACAATGTCCGATCACGGATCTGTGCGAGACCGTGGATGGTTCCGAGCGCAGCCTGATCAACGTCCAGGGTGAGGCCATCCCGGTTTTGAAGACTGTGGTTAAGGTGCGCCGAGACGACCGCGATTTGCTTGTCGAGAGCTTTATCGACATCACCCAGCTCAAGCTCGCCGAAGCAGCGCTGATGCAGGCCAAGGAAGCTGCCGAGGCCGCGAACCTGGCCAAGTCCGAGTTTCTAGCCAACATGAGCCACGAGATCCGGACCCCCATGAACGGGGTGATGGGCATGACGGAGATCCTGCTGAAGACCGAACTGAACGGATCCCAGACGCGGTTCGCGCGTTCCATCTACCGCTCCGCTGCCTCTCTCCTGAACATCATCAACGACATACTCGACTTCTCCAAGATCGAAGCCGGTCGGCTGGAGCTGGACGACGCGCCGTTCGACCTGCGTGAGGTGGTGGAGGACGTTACCGAGATGTGCGCGGAATCGGCCCATCGCAAGGGACTGGAGCTGCTTTGTTCACTTCCCCCCGGTATGGATACGGCTTTTCGCGGCGATGCCGTCCGGCTGAGTCAGGTTCTGATCAACCTGGTGGGAAACGCCGTCAAGTTCACCGAGCAGGGAGAGGTGGTTATCAGGATCCAGTGTAGCGGCGACGAAGGAGAGGAAGCCCTGCTGCGCGTGGAGGTGCAGGACACTGGCATCGGTATTGCGCCGAAGGCCCAGGTCCGTGTCTTCGAGTCCTTCACCCAGGGTGACGGCTCCACGACGCGACGGTTCGGTGGCACAGGGCTCGGACTTGGAATTGCACGGCGCCTTACTCACCTGATGGGAGGTGAAATAGGCATGCAGAGCGAGCCCGGCGAGGGCTCCACTTTCTGGTTCACGGCCCGCCTTAAGAAGGCGAGTTCGACGAAAGCAAAGACACTGGCAGCCCAGGTCCTAAAGGGGGCGCGAGTCCTGGTGGTCGACGACAATGCGACCAACCGGGAGATCCTGGTGCAGCAGCTTACCTATTTCGGAATGGACCACGACACCTCTGCCAATGGTGCCCAAGCCCTGGCCCGACTTCGGCAGGCACATGACGAAGGCAGGGGTTTCGATCTTCTGCTGCTGGACTGGCACATGCCCGACCTGGACGGGTTGGAGCTTGCGCACCAGGTCCGCTCCGATTCGGCATTCGCAGATGTAGCGATGATCCTGCTGAGTTCTGCGAACCTGGGAGAGGGCTCGTCAGACATCGCCAACGCGGAGATCAATGCCCGGCTTACCAAGCCTGTGCGCCAATCCCAGCTCTACGACTGCCTGGTCGGGGTCATGGCCGACGCAAAGGCGGCCGGACCCGTCCCCACCGTTTACTCGCGAAGCGCAGATGCCGCAGAGCGGCAACTGGGTGCCCGGGTGTTGCTGGCCGAAGACCATCCCGTCAATCAGGATGTGGCGGCGCAGATGCTGCGAATGCTGGCCTGTGAGGTGGACGTGGTCGAGGACGGGAAGGCCGCCCTGGAAGCGCTGGCGAGCCGCAGTTACGACATCGTGCTGATGGACTGCAACATGCCGGTGATGGACGGTTTCGAGGCCACCGGGGAGCTCCGTCTCCGGGAGCAGAGCGAGGGCGCACCGCAGATGCCTGTGGTCGCCCTCACGGCCAACGCCCTGCAGGGCGATCGGGAGCGATGCCTGGCGGCGGGCATGGACGACTACCTCAGCAAACCATTCACTGCCACGGAGCTTGCGGCCATCCTGGAACGCTGGCTGCCCGAAAGGGCAGAGAGCGGGAAGGGCGTGTCAGCCCTGCCGCCGGCGCCCGTTTCCGACTCATCGGACAGCGCCCTCCAGGGTGACTCCGGTACCGGTGATCCGCCGCTCGACGCTTCTGTCGTGGAAGGCATCCGCGCCATGGACGCGGACGGCTCGGGGGGATTCCTGCGACAGCTGATCGACAAGTATCTCGCCAACTCGAGCGCCGACCTGGGTCACCTGGCGGCCAATGTGCGCAGCGGAGATGCCGAGGGTTTGGGAAAGACCGCGCACCGGCTCAAGTCCGCCAGCGCGAACCTGGGTGCGATGATGCTGGCCTCCATCTGTAAAGAGCTCGAAACGGCAGGGCGTTCCGGGCAGCTCGACGGCGCAGAGCGGCTGCTGGCGGCGATAGGGTCCGAGTACGAGCGGGTCCGTCAGGCCCTGATCCAAGAAGTCCGGGATGCCGCCTGATGGACGCCGAGACCCGCAGCGAAGCGCGGCTTGTCGTCCTGGTGGTGGATGATGACGACACCACCCGGATGCTGGCTCAGCGATCACTCGAGCTGGCTGGCTTCGAGGTGCTGGAGGCCGAAGACGGGGTCGCGGCCCTGGAGGTACTCGACCGCCGTCTTCCCGACATCATCCTGTTGGACGTGGATATGCCGAAGCTGGACGGGTTCGCCACCTGTGCCCAGGTGCGTGCCCGACCCGGCGGCGGCATGCTGCCCATCCTCATGGTGACCGCCTTTGAAGACGCGGCGTCCATAGACCGTGCTTACGCCGCCGGCGCGACCGACTTCATCACCAAGCCGATCAACTGGTCTTTGCTCAACCACCGAATCCGTTATCTGCTGCGTGCGAGTGATACGCTCAAGAAGCTCACACACACCGCCCAGGAACTGGCCAGGAGCCAGGCGAGTCTGGACAATGCCCAGCGGATCGCTCGCCTGGGCAACTGGGAATGGGATCCAATGCAGGACTCGATGTGGTGGTCCGACGAGGTCTACCGAATCCTGGAGCTACGGCCAGGCGCGGTGGCCCCGTCCCTCGCGGCTTGGCTCGAACAAGTGCACCCGGACGACCGGGACGCGGTCGAAGCCTGGTTTGACGAAACCGAGCAGGGGGCCGCCTCCACCTCCGTCATCCATCGGATCCTGCTGCCCAGCGGCGCGGAATGCCATGTCCAGCACCAGACCTCGCCAGTGGACGTTGCCGATTCTCGCTCCGGCGTGGTGTACGGCACGGTGCAAGATGTGACCGAACGCGTCCATGCCGAGAACAAAGTCCGCAAGCTGGCCTACTACGACGGCCTCACCAGCCTTCCCAACCGCGAGTCTTTTGCCGAGCGCTTGGCCCAGGAAGTGGCGCGTGCCGAACGCCACGCTTGGCGGTTGGGCGTCTTGTTTCTGGACTTGGACGACTTCAAGCGCATCAACGACACCCTGGGTCACAGTGTCGGGGACCTGCTTCTGCAGGCGGTTGCCGAGCGCCTGCGGGGCTGCTCGCGTGCCAGCGATACGGTCTCTCGTGTCGATTCCTCCCTGGGGTTTCATCAGGTGGCTCGACTCGGAGGCGATGAGTTCACACTACTTCTCGTCAACCTGCAGCACGGAGAGGATGCGGCCGCGGTGGCCACCCGCGTCTTGGAGAAACTCTCCATACCTTTCACGCTTTCAGAGAACGAGACGTTCATCACGCCGAGCATCGGCATCGCACTTTACCCAGACGACGGCGAGGACGCAGAGACCCTGGTTAAGAATGCCGACACCGCCATGTATTTCGCCAAGCGGGCCGGCAAGAACCGGTTCCAATTCTACGACGAGTCTATGAATGCGCTGGCACTGCGCCGGCTGACCCTGGACGGCCACCTGCGAAGAGCGCTAGAGCGAGGTGAGTTCGCCCTCCATTACCAACCGCAGCTGGATTTGAGGAGCGGGCGCATAGATGCCGCCGAGGCCCTGCTTCGCTGGCACAATCCGAAGCTCGGTGACGTGCCACCCTTGGATTTCATCACGCTGGCCGAGGAGAACGGCATGATCATCCCTATCGGGGAGTGGGTGATCCGAACCGCCTGTGCTCAAGCCAAGGCATGGCGGGACGAAGGGCTTGGTATCAGGCGCGTCGCGGTGAATGTATCTGTAGCCCAGTTCGTGCAAGCCAACTTTGCCAGCCTCATAAAAATGACTCTGGACGATGCCGGGCTGGAGCCCGAGGGCCTGGAGCTCGAAGTGACCGAGAGCCTGCTTGCGAAAGATGTGGAGGGTTCGGTGCGAACCTTGAACGCCCTCAAGGAAATCGGCGTGCAACTCAGCATCGACGACTTCGGCACCGGATACTCGAGCATGAGTCATCTCAAGAACTTTCCCGTGGACAGGATCAAGATAGACCGCTCGTTCGTGAAAGGGATCAGTTCGGACCCTGACGACGTCGCCATCACCATGGCCGTTCTGAGCATGGCAAAGAGCATGCGTCTGAGCGTCGTCGCCGAAGGCGTGGAGAATCAGGAGCAGATGGATTTCTTCCGGGAGAGGCTATGCGAGCAGGTCCAGGGTTATTTCCTGAGCCGCCCGGTGCCTGCTGAGGATCTGGCCGCCCTGGTCAGAGAGCACATGGGGCAAACAAGCCCCGTCGCGCCTGAATACCCCTAGAAAGAGCGGTTGACAGCTCCATTCTGACAGTAAGGTACTAGAATGAAGCAACCAGCCTTCGCTTCATGTCTTCAGCGAATTGGTGGTCCACGCTACGGGGCGTCGGCAGTCAAACCTGCGGGTGGGATTCTAAGCCAACAACATAATCCAACTCGTCCGAAAGGCGGTTGAGCGGCGCCTGGGCAGAGCAATACGGGCGAGCCCTAGCCGTCTTGCCCCCCCCGCCCCTTCCACATCAGAAACACCGCCGGGATCACCAGCAGCGTGAGCACCGTAGCGCTCACCATGCCCCCCACCATGGGCGCGGCGATGCGGCGCATCACCTCGGACCCGGTGCCGCTGCCGAGCATGATCGGCAACAGGCCGGCGATGATGGCCGCTACGGTCATCATCTTCGGCCGCACCCGCAGCAGGGCGCCTTCGTAGACGGCGTCGCGCAGTTCGCTGCGGCTGACCTGGCGCCCCAGAAGGCGGGCGTTCTTGGCCCGCTCCGCGTAGGCGCGGTCTAGGTACAGAAGCATCACCACCCCGGTCTCGGCGGCGACGCCGGCCAAGGAGATGAAGCCCACCCCCACCGCCACCGACAGGTCGTAGTCCAGGGCCCAGAGCAGCCAGACGCCGCCGGCCAGCGCCAGCGGCAGGGTGCCGACGATGATCAGAACCTCCGAGAGATTGCGGAAGTTCAGATACAACAGCAGCACGATCACCGCCAGGGTCAGGGGAATGACCAATTGCAGGCGTTCCTTGGCGCGCACCATGTATTCGTACTGGCCGGACCAGGTAATGGAATAGCCCGGCGGCAGTTTGACCCGTTCGGCCAGCAGCGGCTGCGCCTGTTGCACATAGGTTCCGACGTCTACGTCCTGGATATCGACGAAGGTCCAGCCGTTGGGGCGGGCGTTCTCGCTTTTGATCACCGCGGCGCCGTCTTCGATGCGCAGTTCCGCCACTTCGCCCAGGGGGATCTGGGCACCGCTCGGGGTGACGATGGGCAGGCCGCGAAGCTTGTCCAGGGAATCACGCACATCCCGCGGGTAGCGCAGATTGATCGGGTAGCGCTCGAGGCCCTCCAGGGTCTGGGACACCTGCATGCCGCCGACGGCGGTGCTGACCACCTCTTGCACGTCGGCGATATTCAGCCCGAAGCGGCTGGCCGCCACCCGGTCGATGTCCACCACCACGTAGCGGCCCCCGGCCACCCGCTCGGAGTAGGCGCTGGCGGTGCCGGGGATATCGCGCATCACCTCTTCGATCTGGGTGCCGATATCCTGGATGACTTCCAGGTCGGGCCCGGCGACCTTGATCCCCACCGGCGTCTTGATGCCGGTGGCCAGCATGTCGATGCGGGTCTTGATCGGCATCACCCAGGCGTTGGTGAGGCCGGGGAACCGGACCAGCCGGTCGAGTTCACGCTTGAGCTTTTCCGTGGTCATGCCGGGTCGCCACTGGTCCCGGGGCTTGAGTTTGATGGTGGTCTCGATCATGGTCAGCGGCGCCGGGTCGGTGGCGGTCTCGGCGCGTCCGATCTTGCCGAACACCCGCTCCACCTCGGGCAGGGTGCGGATCAGCTTGTCGGTCTGCTGCAGCAGTTCCTGAGCCTTGCCGATGGACACCCCCGGAAAGGTGGTGGGCATGTACATCAAGTCCCCTTCGTCCAGGTCGGGCATGAACTCGGAGCCGAGGCCGTCGGCCAGCCGGGCCAGCCCGGGGCTGTCGGCGAAGGTGCTCCGCCAGGCATTGCCGAGCCGTGCCTGGGCCGCCTCCACCCCTTCGCTCCAGTTCCGCCGCACGCTGCCGGGGGCAGGCTCGCCGAGCAGGGGCTGGCTCCAGCTCAGGGGCCAGTTCAGGGGCGCCAACAGACTGCCGACGCCGGCCAGCGGCAGGACCATGGTCAGGGCCAGCAGGCCGCTGCCTAGGATCACCGTCCAGGGCCGGTTCAACACCAGGGCGATAAGGGGCCGGTAGAAAAAGATCAGGCCCCGGTCGACCGGGTTGCGGCTTTCGGGAATGATGCGGCCGCGGATGAAGTAGCCCATCAGCACAGGAACCAGGGTGATGGACAGGCCGGCAGCGGCGGCCATGGCGTAGGTCTTGGTGTAGGCCAGGGGGGCGAACAACCGCCCCTCCTGGGCCTCCAGGGTAAACACCGGCAGAAAGCTCAGGGTAATGATGAGCAGGGAGAAGAACAGGGCCGGGCCCACCTCCAGACTGGCCTCGCGGATCACCCGCCAGCGGTTCTCATCGGTCAGGGGGGTGCGCTCGGCGTGCTTGTGCACGTTCTCGATCATGACGATGGCCGCATCCACCATGGCGCCGATGGCGATGGCGATGCCCCCCAGGGACATGATATTGGCGTTGATGCCCTGCTGCTGCATTACGATGAAAGCGGCGAGTATGCCTACCGGCAGGCTCAGCACCACCACCAGGGCCGAGCGCAGGTGAAACAGGAATACCAGGCACACGAGGCCGACCACCAGGAACTCTTCGACCAACTTTTCGTTGAGGTTGTTCACCGCCCGCAGGATCAGGGCCGAGCGGTCGTAGGTCTCCACCAGCTCTACGCCCTCGGGCAGGCCCAGGCGCAGCTCGTCGAGCTTTTGCTTGACGCCGCGGATGGTGGTGAGCGCGTTCTCGCCGTAGCGCATGACCACGATACCGCCCACCACTTCGCCCTCGCCATCCAGATCGGCGATGCCGCGGCGCATCTGCGGGCCCAGGCGCACCTCGGCCACGTCCTTGAGCAACAGGGGCACGCCGCGATCGTTGACCGCCAGGGGAATCTGGCGCAGGTCGTCCAGCCCCTCGATATAGCCGGTGCTGCGCACCATGTACTCGGCCTCGGCCAGCTCGATCACGGAGCCGCCCACCTCCGCATTGGCGCGTTGGATGGCCATGCGCACCTTCGACAGCGGCAGGCCGTAGGCGCGCAGGCGCTGCGGGTCCACCACCACCTGGTATTGCTTGACCATGCCGCCCACGGTGGCCACCTCCGACACCCCGGCAACGGTCTGCAACTCGTACTTCAGGAACCAGTCCTGAAGCGAGCGCAGCTGGGCCAGGTCCTGGTTGCCGCTGCGGTCCACCAGGGCGTATTCGTAGATCCAACCAACGCCGGTGGCGTCCGGCCCCAGGGCCGGGCGGGCGGCGGAGGGCAGGCGGCCGGCCACCTGGCTCAGGTACTCCAGCACCCGGGAGCGGGCCCAGTAGGGGTCGGTGCCGTCTTCGAAAATGACGTACACATAGGAGTCGCCGAAGAAGGAGTAGCCGCGCACATTCACCGCCCCGGGCACCGACAGCATGGCGGTTGTGAGCGGGTAGGTGACCTGGTCTTCCACCACCCGCGGGGCCTGGCCGGGGTAGCTGGTCTTGATGATCACCTGCACGTCGGAAAGGTCCGGGATGGCGTCCAGCGGGATATTGCGGGCGGCGTGGATGCCCCAGCCGGTAATCAGCCCGGTAAGCAGCAACACCAGAAACCGGTTGCGCAGGGACCAGTCGATGGTTTGTCGAATCATGGCTCGCTCCGCTTGCGCAGGCTGAGGATGCGGAAGCCGTCATCGCGGCCGCTCATCTCGAATTCGACTGCGTCGCCGGGAGCCAGTCCCTCCAGGCTCGCCCCCGGGGCCAGCTCGAAGTCCATGGTCATGGCCGGCCAGTCAACGGCCGGGATAGGATCGTGCTGCATATTCAGCTTGGATTGGTCGGGCATCAACGCCTTGAGCACCCCCTGCCCGGTGATGGCTTCGGGTTTGGGAACCTGGGCGCCGGACTGCATGCGCTTGAGACTGGCCTTGAGGCTGGCCTCGGAGTCGATCAGGAACTGGCCGGAGGTGACCACCCGCTCGCCCTCACGCAGCCCGGACCGGATTTCCACAAAATCGCCGGACTCCATCCCTGCCACCACCGCCCGCGGGGCGAAGCGGCCCTCGCCCAGGTCCAGGATCACCCGCTGCTCGCGGCCGGTGCGGATCAGGGCCTCGCGCGGAATCACCAGAATGTCTCGCCGGGCGCCGCCGTAAATGGTGACGTCGGCGTACATATTGGGTTTCAGGGCCCGATCCGGGTTGTCGAAGCGCAGGCGAGCCCGCAGGGTGCGGGTCTTGGGGTCCAGGTTGGGGTAGACGTATTCCACTTCCCCCTCCCAAGTGCGCCCGGGTTGGAACGACAGCCGCACTTCCGCAGGCTGGCCGGGCTGGACCCAACCGGTCTTCTGCTCGAACAGCTCCGCCAGCACCCAGACCGTCGACAGGTCCGCCAGGCTCATCACCTCGGTGGCCAACTTCACGTACATGCCCTCGCGCACATTGAGGGTCGCGACTATGCCGTCGTGGGGGGAGTAGACGGTGACCCGCTGCTGCACCTTGCCGCCCCGGGCCAGGGCGTCGATTTGCCCCCTGGACACCCCGAGGGCGTCCAGACGGTCACGGGAGGCGGAGATCAGACTCTTGTTACCGCTGGCCAGGGCCTGGAGGTACTCCTGTTGGGCGTTCACCAGGTCGGGAGAATACAACTCGAACAGGGGATCGCCCTTGCGCACCTGGTCGCCGAGTGTCTCCACGAACAGGCGCTCGATCCAACCGTCGGTGCGCAGGTGGACATGCACCAACTTCGACTCGTCGTAGTCCACGTAGCCAACGGTATCCATGCGCCGCCACAACCGGCTGCGCTCGACCAGGGCGGTGCGCACGCCCAGATTGTTGACCACCTCCGGGGCGATCCTTACCGCGCTGCCGCCGCCGTCGTAGATGGGCACATAGTCCATGCCCATCTCGTCCTGCATCGGCTTTTTCGAGGTAATCTCAGGATTGTGGGGATGGCGGTAATAGAGGGGTTCGCCGCTGAGTGCGGTTTCCGCTTCCGGCTCCACCGCTACCAGGTCCATGCCGCAGATGGGGCAGCTGCCGGGGTCGTCCCGCACGATCTGCGGGTGCATGGGGCAGACGTAGCTCGGGTCCAGGTGCTTCTCGGCGTGCTCCAGGGCGGTCTCCGCCGGGGCCATGGCCGGGGCCTGGGGGGCACTACCCAGGTAGTAGCCGACCGCCAAGCCGGCGGCAATCAACGCTACCCAGATCAACGTCTTCATGCCTCACCCCCTTGCAGATAAAGCAGTTCGGCCTGAACCTTGGCGCGCTCTACCGCCAGGCGCAGAGCCTCCAGGCGCGCATCCAGTTCGCCGATTCGGGCCCGCATAAGACGGCTGAAGTCGCTGAGTCCGGCCTGGTAGGCTTGCAGGGCGGCCCGGGCATGGGATTCGGCGTCGGGCAGCAGACGCTCCCGGTACAGGGCCTGGCGCTCGCCGAGGCGCTGCCACCTGGCGTAGCCCGCGTCGAGCATGCGCTTGAGTTCCCGCAGTTTTTCGTCCCGCGCCTGGGTAGCGGCGAACACCTGCTGTTCACTGGCGGCCAGGCGCCGGTCCTGGCGCTTGTCGCGGAACAGCGGCAGCTCCAGCTGCACCATCGCCGACAGGAAGTCGGCACGGCCGCTGCCGTCCGGGTTCTCGCCGCTGCGGTTGCCGTAGGAGACGTCCAGCATCCAGCCCGGCTTGTACTGCTCGCGGGCGATCTCACTGCCGGTGCGACTTTGGCTGATGCGGGCGTTCTCGGCCTGCAGGGCCGGGTGCTGTACCAGGGCGCCGGTCAGCTCCGCCGGCGCCTCGGGCGGCGGCAGGGGCGGCAGGTCAGCGCCGACAGGGCGGGCGGCATCCGGCCCGACCCACATACCCAGGCTGGCCCGAGCCTGGTCGGCCGCCTCCAGGGTGCGGGTATGGCGGTCGTCCAGCCGGGTCAGCTCCAACTGCGCCTGGAGCACGTCCTGCTGGGTGGCCCGGCCGCTGCCGTAGTGGGCTTCGGTGACCTCCCGCAGCTGCTCGAAGTAGCCGCGGCTCTTGACGATCACCTCGGCCGAGCGCTGCTGCAGGTAGAGGTCCAGCCAGGCCTGCCGGGTCGAGCGGATCACCGCCAGCCGGCGCTCCCGGGCCTGTGCCAGCTCCAGATCAGCCCCCTGCTCGGTCTGGCGCCGCTTGAGCGCCAGGGTATCGCCAGGGGGAAACGCCTGGGACAACCCCACCAGCAGCTGGGTCATAGGCTCCTGGCTGCGGTTGAAGCTGTCGGTAGGAAAGTTCAGGGCCCCCAGCCGTAGCTTGGGGTCGGGCAACTGGCCGTCGGCCACCGCCTGCTCGCGGCTGGCCTCCTCCAGGCTATGGAAACGGCCGATCAGGGGGTCCTGCGCCAGGGCCAGGCGCTCAGCCTCGACCAGATCCAGCTGGGCCTGGCCGGCAGTCGCCGTAACGGCCGCCGCCAACAGGGTGAGGCCACCCAAGCGGGCGGCAAGGGGTAGGGGATGGGACATGCACACGTCTCCTGCAACACAACAGCACCGCGGCGGCGCTCGCGCGCCCCGCTCCGGGAATCAGGAGTCGTGGATCAGATACGTAGGCGGTAGAAGCGCTGCGCGGGATGGTCGCCGGGATCGGCGCCTGGGGTTGGTTCAAACCGCCGCGGGGGCGCCGCGGCAGGCAAATTCGGCGGGCTTTCCGCCAGAATGGCTGGCGGCTCGGGAAGAGACGGAATCCGGGTCTCGGCCAGGGCCGGCGGCGCCTGCCGGTCCGCCGACTGCATGCCGGGGCAGGCGGGCTCCAGGCAAACCCCATCGCCGCACCCCCCCTGCCGCTCGCAGCAGGGCATGGCCCCATGCCCGCTGTGTTCGACGTGCTCGGCATGGATCGGCGCGCTCGAAGCGGCCGCCAGGCAACCCTGGGCGAACAGCGACAGGCCGCCAACCAACATCAGCAGCAGGGGCAGCCAGGCGATGCGGCGGCGGTGATGTCTCAGCAGTTGCAACATGAGCCTAGTATGGACTCCCGTCGGCGCGAAACCAAGGCTCGCTGCGGCTTGCCATTCAATCCGGGCCGGGCCATAGTCGCCACAGGCCCGACTGAACTTACCCAAACATGCATCGATTCCTTTCCAAGTTTCTCCTGATCGCCTTCAGCTGCCTCGCCGGTGACGCCATGTCCGAGCTCTTGATAGAAGACCGCAGCTCCGCCGGTCTGGTTTCCAACCTGGGGCCCGAATGGCGTTTCGTCAGCGACGGCGTAATGGGCGGGCGCTCCGCCGGCAGCCTCACCCTGGGGCAACGGGACGGCCGGGACTGCCTGCACCTGCAAGGTCACGTGAGCCTGGAAAACAATGGCGGCTTCGTACAGATCAATCTCGACCTCGGTCCGGGCGGGCCGCTGGACGCCAGCGCTTACGCAGGGGTGGAATTGGAGGTCTACGGCAACGGCGAGGAATACAACCTCCACCTCAGGACCAGCGCGGTATGGTTGCCCTGGCAGTCCTATCGAGCCGGCTTCCGCGCTCCGCCCGAGTGGCGGCGCATCCGACTTCCCTTCGCCGAGTTCGAGCCTTACCGCATCGGCAAGCCCCTGGACCCGGCGCGCCTGGAGCGCATTGGCCTGGTGGCCATCGGGCGCGCCTTCGAGGCGGACATCTGCCTCGGCCGCCTGGCGCTCTACCGCAACCCGTAGCAGCGCCGCCCCCGGCGCGAGCCGCACCTTAAGCGAACCGCGGAGCGCCGGGCGCCAGCCACAGGGTCTCTTCGGCGCGAGGGCGCGCCTCCTACCCTCGCCCGGCCTCAGACCAGGTAAGGCTTCACCAGCGCGGCCACATCCACCCGCGCCCTTAGCCGGGAGCAAAGCAGATACATGCCGCCGAGCTTGCGGTGCAGGAACAGGATATCCGGCGGCGGCACCCGCCAGAAGCGCTGCTCCACCCGCAGCTTAAGCACCTGCTCGCTCATACGATTGGCGAGATCGGTATTGCCGAAGTCGTAGGCCCCGGCATGCAGGGCCGGCTCGGCGGCCTGACGGATCAGCCCGACCACCGCTTCCCGGTAGCTGGCGTCGTCGTCGGCGCCCAAGTAGCCGGCGTCCACTGCCGCCGCGGCCACCGCCGAGCGGTCGCCCGCCAGGGTGCCCTGCAACAAGGTTCGCAGGGCTTCCACCCGTTCCGGACCATAGCTGCGGGTGGCGCCGAAATCGAGCAGTCCGATGCGATCGTCCACCGCCCGATAGCGGTAATTGGCGAAGTTGGGGTCGGTCTGCACCAGGCCCCAGGCGAACAGCTCGTGCAGGGCCAGGCCCAGCAGGCGCTCGGCAACGCGGTCGCGCGTCGCCGCCGGACCTTGGGCCAGGGCCTCTATGGGCTCGCCCTCCAGGTAGTCCATGGCCAGCACGTCCCGGGTGGTCAGCTCCCGGTCCACCCGGGGCAGCTCGAAGCCGGGCAGTTCCGCAACGCGCTCGCGGTAGGCGTCCATGTGGCCGGCCTCGACCAGATAGTCGGCTTCCGCATGCAGTTGTTGCTTGGCCTCGGCGAACAGCTCATCCAGGTTCAGCCCCTCCGGCAGCAGCCGGAACAGGCGCAGCAGGCTGGCCACGTTGTCGACGTCGCTGTCGATGCTCTGGCGCACCTTGGGGTATTGGACCTTAATCGCCAGATCCCGCCCTTTGGCGCTCAGGGCCCGATGCACCTGGCCGATGGACGCTGCCGCCAAGGGCTCGAAGGCGAAGCGCTTAAAACGCTTTTCCCAACCCGGCCCCCAGGCCGCAGTAAGCGCCCCCGCCAGCTGGCTGAGCGGCATGCTGTGGGCATCCTCGCGCAGCCGGGCCAGCACTGCGGTAAGCTCCGGCGGCAAGAAGTCACCGGCCTCCATGGAGAGCAACTGGCCGACCTTCATCGCCGCCCCCCGCATCTCCGACAGGCGCTCCGCCAGCCGCATCGCATTGCTCGGGGTCAACAGCAGGTCGCTGGCCTTGGGACGCTGGCCGCTGGCCAGTTGGCGGGCGCCCTCGCCCAAAGCGCCGCCGGCAATGCCGCCGACCAGCCGGCCCAAGTGCAGCAAGCGGCTCAGGCGGTGCCCCGGTAGCGGAGAGGATTTGGCCATCAGGCGCCCCCGTCCGGTTCTATCCGGCGGCTGTAAACCAGGGCGTCGATGCTCAACCCCGGGGCCAGGCGCTGTGGTTCAGCGCCGATAACGCGCCAACCTTGGCGTTCGAAAAAGCCGCAGGCCGCCTGGTTGAAGTCCTCACACCCGGCCTGCACCCCTTGGTAGCCGGCGGCCTGGAAGTCGGCCAGCGCCTGCGCCAGCAGGCGGCTTCCCACCCCTCGGCGCTGGTGCCTTGGAGCGACCCAGAGTTGGTCGACGCAGTTCGCCGTGAGCTTCATGTACCCCACCAGGCGCGGACCCCACCAGGCCAGCCAGGCCCGGTCGATGCCCTGGGCGATTTCGTCGCGGAACGCGTCGCGTGTGCGCGGCGCGGTGAGCTGGGGCGGCAAAACCCGGTCGTAGGTCTGATGCCAGGCCGCATGCAGCAATTCGGCAACCGCCTGGACATCATTCGGGGCGCCGCGCCTGAGCTCAAGCCTGGGGAGTTCGAGGATCTCTGCCATGGGTTTTCCTGTTCGCGGCTCGGTCAATGTTCGGGAGAATCGGTCCCGGCATTGGCTGCCAGGGAGGTTTTCGTCGCCAATACCAGGTCAATGGTGCACTATCCGTTGGTATTCAAGACTGGCCCGCCGAGGCTTTGCCAACGGGTACTCCCAGGAAACTCTACCTGCCCATCGTAAAACAACGCGAAAAATTCGCCTCCCCCGAGCTAAATCGACTAAGGTTCTGCCTCACCAGCGCTACTCAGACACCCACATTTTCAGGAGATTGCGATGACCGAACCGGTAGACTTGTTCAGCGAACTGGAACTCGGGCCCTACCGACTGCCCAACCGCATCGTCATGGCCCCGATGACCCGCAACCGAGCCGGCCCCGGCAATGTGCCCACGGAGCTGATGACCGAATACTACCGGCAGCGGGCCGGCGCCGGCTTGATCATCACCGAGGCCAGCCAGGTCTCGCCCCAGGGCATGGGCTATCCGGCCACACCCGGAATCCACAGCCATGAGCAAGTGGCCGGCTGGCAGGGGATCACCGAGGCGGTGCATGCCGCCGGCGGGCGCATTTTCCTGCAGCTCTGGCACGTGGGGCGCATCTCACATCCCTCGCTGCAGCCGGGCGGCGCCGCGCCGGTGGCCCCGTCAGCCATCTGCCCCCAAGGCGAGGCCATGACCTACGAGGGGCCCAAGCCATTCGTGATTCCCCGCGTCCTGACCATGGAAGAGATACCGGGCATTGTCGAGAGCTATCGTGCAGGAGCCGAGAACGCTGCAGCGGCGGGCTTCGACGGCGTCGAAATCCATGGCGCCAACGGCTATCTACTGGACCAGTTCCTGCGCAGCGGCAGCAATCACCGGGTCGACGCCTACGGCGGCAGCCTGGAGAACCGCGCCCGTCTGCTGCTGGAGGTTACCGAAGCGGTGTGCGCGGTCTGGGGCGGCGAGCGGGTGGGCCTGCGCCTGTCGCCGGTGCAACCGTTCAACGACATGTACGACGCCGACCCGCGCGAGACCTTCGTGCAGACGGTGCAATGGCTCAACCGCTTTGGACTGGCCTACCTCCATGTCACCCGCATGGGCAAAGACAACCCCGGCCTGGCGGGACCGGACTTCGACTTCGGCGAGCTGCGCGCGGCCTGGAACGGCCCCTACATGACCAATTTCGGATACGACAAGGCACGAGCCAATGCCGAACTGGCCGCCGGCGAGGCCGATTTGGTGGCCTTCGGCGTGCCCTATCTGGCCAACCCGGACCTGCCCGAGCGGCTGCGCCAGGACGCCCCGCTAAATGCCCCCGACCCGGACAGTTTCTACGGCGGCGACGCCCGGGGCTACACCGACTACCCGTTCCTCGGCGCCTCCGCATAACCGAGCCGCGCACCCTGGGCTAGAATTGAAATCAAGGATTCCGGCCCCAACTCGCCTAGACCGGCTAATATTAAGGCCGTCTGCAAAACCCCGGTATCCGCCGATCGGACGCCGGCACAACAACCAAGAGGTAATAATCATGACGTCAATCAAGAATCTCCTGCTCTCTCTCCTGCTCCTGGCACTGCCTTTCGGCAGCGCCTGGGCCGACGCCTCGTACGACAGCGCCATCAATGTGTTCAAAGGCGCCGGCGAGAGCGGCAGCTTCTTCGACAACAGCTACGGCTATGCGGTATTCCCGACCATCGGCAAGGGCGGCGTCGGCATCGGCGGCGCCTACGGTAAGGGCCGGGTCTACGAGCAGGGCGCGCACGTGGGTAACACGTCCGTGACCCAGCTATCGATCGGCTTCCAACTCGGCGGCCAGGCCTATAGCCAGATCATCTTCTTCGAGGACAAGCGCGCCTTCGACGAGTTCACCAGCGGCAATTTCGAGTTCGGCGCCCAAGCCAATGCAGTGGCCATCACCGCCGGCGCCTCGGCCGCAGCCACCACCACGGGCAGTTCCGCCGGCGCCAGCGGCGGCCGTCACGACGCCACCACCAAGGGCAGCTATCACAAGGGCATGGCTACCTTCACCGTGACCACCGGCGGCCTGATGTACGAGGCCAGCGTTGCGGGGCAGAAGTTCAGCTACACCGCGTTGTGAGTCGGAAGGGATTTAGGACTGAGGACTGAGGACGCTAGCCTAATCCTTCTTCTCTCTCCGCCAATCTTTAAGGGGGCCATCGGCCCCCTTGCTCGTTATTCCGCCCCGCCAACGCATCAATCCGGCAGCTTTACCAGGGTACGGCCGCGGACGCGGCCTTCGAGGATCGCCTCGGCAGTGGCCGGAAGTTGGTCTAGCCCGATTTCGTTGGTCATGCCTTCCAGCAGTTCCAGGTCCAGGTCCTGGGCCAGGCGGTTCCAGGCGTCGATGCGCTTGACCAACGGGGCCATTACCGAATCGATGCCGTAGAGGGTCACGCCGCGCAGGATGAATGGGGCCACCCAGCCCGGCAGTTTCATGGAATCCGCCAGACCGCAGGCCGCCACCGCCCCGCCGTATCGAATCTGGCTCAGCACATTGGCCAAGGTATCGCCGCCGGCTACGTCGATAGCCGCGGCCCAGCGCTCCTTTCCGAGCGGTTTCGCCTTGCCGGAGAACTCCTTGCGCTCGACGATGCCCGCCGCGCCCAGACCTAGCAGGTAATCCTTTTCCGCCGGCCGGCCGGTGGCGGCAATGGCCCTGAAGCCCAGGCGCCCGAGCAGGGCCAGGGCAACGCTGCCCACCCCGCCGGCGGCGCCGGTGACCAGGATATCTCCCGAATCCGGGACAATGCCGTGGCGCTCCAGGGCCATGACGCAGAGCATGGCCGTGTAGCCCGCGGTACCGATGGCCATGGCCTGGCGAGTGCTGAGGCCCTGCGGAAGGGGCACCAGCCAGTCGCCGCTGACCCGGGCCCGGCCGGCAAAGCCGCCGTGGTGCACTTCGCCCACCCCGAAGCCGTTCAGCACCACCCGGTCCCCAGGCTGAAAGCCCACGTGTTCCGATCTCATGACCGTTCCGGCGAAGTCGATACCCGGGATCAGCGGGAACTTCCTCACCACCGGCGCCCGCCCGGTCAACGCCAAGCCGTCTTTGTAATTCACGGCCGAATATTCGACCTTGACGATGACATCTCCGGGCATCAGGTCGGCATCGCCGAGTTGGGTCAACTCAACGGCCTGGCCGTCGTCACGCTTGGATACCAGGTAGGCGGGAAAGCTTTCGTTCACGAGTGCACCTCCGCCGCGGCGGAGCCGGGCAATAAACAGGATTCTGGTTCTGTACCGCCTAAGTGTAGGCAATAAAGAAAGAAACGGTGTGGGCCTGTTTGGTTTTAGCCCGGATATTTCACCAGGTACCGCGTCCCAGGCGCAGGGCCTGTGCGGCTGGGCGCCGCTGTGGAGCGAAATCGATAGCCGTAGCTACCGGTTGGGTGAAGAGCAAGCCCAGGCGTGCAGGAACCAGCCAGGTGCGCACTGAAATATCCGGGTTAGCACACCACCATCCGGATCCGCCTTATGGCCCCGCGGCTGATGGCGGCAATCAAAGGCTTCAAACCGCCGTGTTGCGCGGACCGAGGCCTTCCTCGGCCGCCTTTCGTCACTGCCGGGCCGCGTCCGGGCAGGCGCAATCCTCACCCGGCAGGGCGTCCCACACCTTGCGGAAACGCTCGTCCTCGAGCAACTTAGACAGCAGTTCGGGCTCGATGCCGAGCCCGGTCTCCGGGATCACCGAGTAGCGCTTGAGCACCGGATTGATCAGCAGCGCTCGGCGCGCTGCCTCGGAGGCCGCCTCCAGGTCTCCGCCTTCCGCCTCGGCCCCGGCCAGCGCCACCCAGCCGGCGTCGCTGAATTCGTAGAGTTCCACCGCCTTTTGGGCCTGAGCCCGGGCCTCGGCAATGGCCTGGGCACGGCGTTCCAGGTCATCGCTGTCGCGGGCCGTCTCTATCGCCCGATGGGCGTTCTCGATCGCCACCTGGGACAAACGGATGCCGAGCAACCGGTGCAGTTCCTTGATCGGGGTCGGGTGGTCTTCGACGTGCAGATCCACGAGGCGGTCGTTGGCGCCCATGTAGCCGGCACCGCTGCGCACCACCAGCAACGCCGCGGACTGGCGGCCGCGGGCATCTCCGCCGGCGGCCTGGCCGGCGGCCAAGGCGGCCACCAGACGACCGGCAAGCTCCCCTTCGGTGGTCTCGAAAGCCGCCGCCATGGCGTCCACGACCTCTGGGCCGGCCAGCAGATTGCCCTGCACTGCGTAGCCGTCGCCGGTCTTGCCTCCGGACCAGGGCAGCGTCTCGGAGCCGGTATAGCTGGCGGCCTCGCCGCGTGCCGACACCAGCCCGACCTGTCGCTGTTCGCGCAGGGGGTCATCGGCCAAAAGGCGCTCGATGGCGACTTCCGGCGCCACTCCCGACTCCAGCAGACCCAATCCCTGGGGCCCGTAGAGGATATTGCCGCGGGCCTGGGTGGCTAGGGCCCCCACCTCGGCCTTGGCATGGGGCACCACCCAGCCGACCCCGAAGTACTTGGACTGCACGCCCACGCCGAGGTCACCGGTGGCCGGGTCGCGGGCTACGATCGAGAAGGTGGCGATATGGCCGGCGCCGGCGCTCGCTGGCGCCGATAGCAGCAGTGGGGCCGCCAGCGCCAGGACAGAAAGCGCGAAGCGAAGCGCCGCCGATTGGCGGCGGCGGACCCCGGCATAGCGGCCGGCATTTACTGCGAAAGAAAAACTGAACACCGACATCATCTCCCAGGGCTTGGATAAAGGATCATCCTAATCACCCGGTTCCCGGTCATCAACCCCGGGACCGGGGTTGCCGCCCGCGTCCGATTCGGTCAGCGGCAACACCGCGGCCGGAGAGGGGGCCGGCCAGGCCGGGGACACCCTCAACCGGGCGGGGAAGGCTGCGGCGCCGGCTCCGGCGGCTCGCCCTCGCCGTTTTCCACCGCCGTGGTGACCGCCTGCTGCATCTTGTAGTCGTCCGTCGCCGTCTTTAGCGCACGCTGCACGGCGTTCTCCACATAGGCCTCCTCGGTGAAGCCGACATACAGGGAATAGACGCCGACCAGCAGCACCAAGGCGAACGGCAGGCCGGTACTGACGGCCGCGGTCTGCAAAGTGGCCAACCCGCCACCGATCAAGAGCACCGCGGCAATCACGCCTTCCATCACCGCCCAGAACACCCTTTGCGGCACCGGGGAATCGAGTTTGCCGCCCGAAGTCAGGTGGTCCACGACCAGCGAGCCGGAGTCCGACGAGGTGACGAAAAAGATGGTGACCAGCAACACGGCGACCAGCGAAAGCACCCCCGCCAGCGGAAATTGCTCCAGCATCACGAACATGGCCGTGGCCACATCGTCGTTGACCGCGGCGACGATGTCCGCGACCCCGTGGGACTGGAGGAACAATGCCGAACCGCCGAACACCGACATCCAGATAAACGAAAGCAGGGTCGGGATCAGGATCACGCCGAGGACGAATTCCTTGACCGTGCGGCCCTTGGAGATGCGGGCAATGAACATGCCCACGAACGGCGACCAGGAAATCCACCAGGCCCAGTAGAAGACGGTCCAGGAGCCCTGCCAGTTGGTCTCGCGGAAGGTCTCGGTCCACAGGCTGAGTTCGGGCAGGATGGTGAGGTAGTAGCCGAAGTTTTGGGTGAAGCCGCCGAGGATATAGATGGTCGGGCCGACCACGAGCAGGAACAGCATGAAGACCGCGGCCAGAATCATATTGGCCTGGCTGAGGCGCTTGACCCCGGCGTCGAGGCCTGCCATTACCGACATGGTAGCGAAGCCGGTGATGACCGCGATCAGGGTGACCTGGGTGGCGCACATCGATCTCGAATCCGAACAGGTGCGCCAGCCCGGCGTTGATCTGCTTGACCCCGAGCCCCAGCGAGGTGGCCAGGCCCACCAGGGTGGCCAGCACCGAGAGCACGTCGATCAGGTTGCCCCAGAAGCCGTAGATCCGGTCGCCCAGCAGCGGGTAGAAGACCGAACGGATGGTCAGCGGAAGGCCGCGATTGTAGGCGAAGAAGGCCAGCCCGAGGCCGACGATGGCATAGATGGCCCAGGGGTGCAGGCCCCAGTGAAAGTAGGTGACGCCCATGGCCGCCTGCGCTGCCGCCGGGGTCTCCGCCTGAAATTCGTCGAACATCGGCGAGGGCGAAGCGTAGTGGTACATGGGCTCGCCCACGCTCCAGAACATCAGGCCGATGCCCATGCCGGCGCTGAGCAGCATGGCGAACCAGGCCGAGGGTGGAAAACTCCGGCTTGGCGTCGACACCGCCGATGCGGATCTGCCCGAAGCGGCTGAAGGCGAAATAGAACGGCCGCCAGGATGAACAGGTTGGACACCAGAATCAGGAACCAACCCGTCTTGCTGGTGATCACCTCCATGGCCGCCTTGAAGAACGCGCTCGGCGTCCTCCTGGAACATCAGGGTCAGCAGGATGAAGACGACCAGCACCAAGGTCGACAGGAAAGTGACGTGCGGGTGCACGTCGAAGCCGAATCCGGTCCAGTTCTCGTCGCCCGGCTCCCGGCCCTCGGCATCGTCCTCGAACGAAGCGGTCGGGGCAATCTGCAGGCCCCTGAAAGGCTCGCGGTCACGGATCGCCTTCTTCCGCGCTTCGGCTTCGATGCGTTTCAGCTTTTCGGCGAAGGCCTTTTTTTCGCGGGCGGTCTGTTCGTGGGTGAGATGGCTCATGGGTTCACCTGGTCAGAAGTAGTAGCCGAAGTTGATGTTGAAGCGGTAGTTCCACTTGTCGTTGCCGGTCACGCCGAAGTCGCCGACCCCGTCGAAGATATTGGAGTAGTTGTCGCCGTCGTCGCCGACGAAGTAGTTGCCGTTGGAGTAGACCAGGTCGCTGTAGATGTACCAGCCGCCGCTGGCCCAGGCCGCGCCCAGGGTCACCATCTGGCTGTTGTTGAAGTCGCTCTCGTCCTTGACGATGCTGCTGTACTCCACGTAGGGCAGCACGTAGTCGAGCCAGCGGATCTGCGGGGTCTCGTAGCTGGTAGCTCAGCGACACTGCCGGGATCCAGGCCTTGGTGGCCACCGGCCAGGCGAAGTCGTAGGCGCCCATGGGAATCAGGGTATCCGTACCCCAGGGGTTGTCGCCGTCGATGTCGTATCTCGTAGCGGGTCAGCTGGCTGGCGAGCTTGAAGTTGCCGATCTGGTTGACCATGTGCGCCGAGGCCGCCCAGTGATGGCCGTCGTCGGCGCGCTTGCCCTTGAGCTGACCGTACTGCAGCGACACGCCCAGATCGGTCGGCACCGCCATGTCGTCGAAGCTGTAGATGGCGCGGAGGTTGAACTGGTTGCGCTCCTCGTAGCCGTTGACCGGCGCGCTGACCAGGTTGCCGTCCTCGTCCAGGGCCGAGGTCCATTTCACCGCGTCATAGCTGTAGCGGGCGCTGTCCTCGCTGGTGCCGTTCCAGTTGCCCTCGCTGCTGACGAAATAGGCGAGGTCCAGGTCCCAGTTGCCGCGCTTGGTGACGTACTTGACGCCGAGGTCCATGTCGTCGGCGAGCCCGACGTAGTAGTGCTGGTCGAAGAACCAGCTCTGGGAGACCCCGTAGGGGCCGGGGCCGAAGGGCACCCGAGTCACCCCCACCTGGATCTGGCTTGTCGTCGTCGAACTCGTAGCCGAGCCAGCCGGTGTGCAGGAAGTTGTAGCCGTTGTACCAGCGGTACTCCAGCTTGCCGATCACCTGCTCGTAGTCCAGCCCCATATTGATGCGGAAGGTATCGAGCTCGAAGTTTCCGCCGTTGCCGCCCCGGTTGGGGCCGTCGCCGCCGCCGGGGTAGCTGCCGAGGACATAGTTGACGCGCATGGCGCCGCCGATGGTGACCGGCCCGATCTTGATCTTGTCCGGTTCCGGCGCTCGTCGGCTACCGGCAAGGCCGGTCTCCGCCTCGGTGTGGGCGTCGCCTCCTCCTGCTTGGCGGCGGCCTGCTCCCGCCTGGCGGCGCTCAAGCTCCTGCTTCGCCTGTTCCAGCTCGCGGTTGAGTTCCGCGACGCGCCGCTCCAGCGTCGGCGCCGTACCGGCGCTCAGTCGGCCGGGACTGCGAGGACAGGACATCATGCCGACTGCGCCCGACCAGGGCGAGTGACCCGCAATGCGGCGTCTTGCCGCTGCCCGATGGTGGATGTCAATGTTCCTGTTCTCGCGCGGAGTGCATCCAGTGGTCGTCGCACGGCGTGCAGCTGGCTCCGCCGGTTTGCGCTGGCTGGCTCACAGCTCGCCGGTCACCCAGTAGTCCATCCGCTTCTCGTTGTTCTCGATGTACCTGGTGACGGCCTCCTCGTAGGAGGTCTCCTGGGCGTCGTACATGGCCTTCTGCAGGTCGTCGATGGGGATCTGCATGCGCGAGAAGAAGCCGGCGGCCTCCACCTGGTCCTGGTAGAAGCCCAGGCGCGCGACCGCATGGACGCGCTCGAAGCTGCCCAGCACGCCCTTGGGATCGTCCAGGTAGCGCAGGTCGTAGGCGCCGAACATCCAGTGCGGACTCCAGCCGGTGACCACGATCCACTCGTCGCGACGCACGGCGCGCTCCAGGGCTGCGGTCATGCCGGCGCCGGAGGAGATCTGCAGCTCGTAGTCCAGGCCATAGTCCTCGATGGCCTGCTTGGACAGACGCGTCAGACCCGCGCCCGGGTCGATGCCCGTGATGGTGCCGTCGAGCTTCTCGCGCACCTCGGGCTTCTTGAGGTCTTCGATGGACTTGAGGTCGCCCTCGGGGATGTAGTTCGGCACCACCCAGCCGAGGCGGGCGTGGGTGTAGAGCAGGCCCAGGTTGACCACCTTGGCGCCGACCTTCTTGACGTAGTCCTCGTGGGTGCCCGGCTGCCAGGACATGAGCATGATGTCGATGCTGCCGGTGGCGAGCCCCTGGTACTGGGGAGCGATATCCGTCTGCAGCAGCTCGACCTCGTAGCCCATGCGCTCCTCGAGGATGCGCTTGGCCAGCTTGGTGACGAATTCGGCGTCGGACCAGGCGGTCCAGCCGATCTTGATCGGTCTCCTTGGCCAGCGGCGGCGGAGCCGAGCCCCAGGGTCAGCACGGCGGCAATCAGCAGCTTGCTGAGGATTCTCATGGCATGTGGTTTCTCCTTTGGTTTGCGTGCGATGCTGACCGCTGAAGCGCTCGATGCTCGGTTCAGGCGCTCTGACGCGTCGAGGCTTGGTCCTGCCGAAGGTCTTGTCTGATGCGACCGCAGTCAGACGCGGACCGCGCATCCGCGGGGCCGCCCCGCTTTCCGGCCGAAGCTCTGGGTGATGCGGTCGAGCAGGATGGCCAGCAGCACGACACCCAGCCCGCCCTCGAAGCCGAGTCCGACGTTGAGGCGCTGAATGCCCGTGAGCACCGTATTGCCGAGTCCGCCGGCGCCGATCATGGAGGCGATGACCACCATGGACAGGGCCAGCATGAGGGTCTGGTTGATGCCGGCCATGATGGACGGCATGGCCAGGGGCAGCTGAACCTTGAACAGCAACTGGCGGTCGGTGCAGCCGAAGGCCTGTCCGGCCTCGACATGCTCGCGGCTGACCTGGCGGATACCGAGATTGGTCAGGCGCACCGCCGGCGGCATGGCGAAGATCAAGGTGGCGATGGCACCGGGCACCTTGCCCAGGCCGAAGAAGATGGCCGC
Source organism: uncultured Gammaproteobacteria bacterium (assembly GCA_963753615.1). Lineage (GTDB taxonomy): Bacteria > Pseudomonadota > Gammaproteobacteria > Chromatiales > Chromatiaceae > CAVWCW01. The sequence goes on along the minus strand of CAVWCW010000016.1, from coordinate 180,821 downwards.
CGGGATCAGGTACACGAAGGGCGGCATGGTCTGCATCAAATCCAGGACCGGCCGGGCGATGGCCTCGACGGTATCGCTGCGGGCCATCGCGATACCGATGGGGATGCCGATGGCCAGCGCCACCAGGCTGGAGCCGATCACGAGGGCCAGGGTGGTGACGGTCTCCTTCCAGATGTCCATGCCGAAGATGCAGCGCCATGGCCGCCAGGGCGAAGAGGCCGAAGCGCCAGCCGACGCGCCACCAGGCGAGCGCGACGATCAGTGCCGCGAGCAGCAGCGGCGGGAGCGCCAGCAGGCATCCTCGAAGGAGCCGATCACCAGGCCCAGGCCGTCGGACGACGCCGTCGAGCACGCCGGTGAAGTTGTCCTGCACCCAGTCGACCCCGGCCTCGACCCAGTCGCCGACGGGGATCCGGTAATCGGGTATGCCGTCGGTCATGGCTCAGCCCGCCCTGTCCAGGGTCTGGAGCAGGATCTTCTTGTCGATGATCCCCAGGTAGTGGCCCGTCTCGTCGATCACCGGCACCGGGTACTCGCTTGCGGCCACCATGCTCAGCACCGCATTCGAGGTCCAGTGTCGTGGGGCGCGGGCCGGACCGACGCGGATGAAGGCGTCGTCCCAGCGCGGCTCGCCGTCGCTGCCGAGCGGCCGCGGCGAGGCTGTTGACGCTGACCATGCCCCGGTAGCTGTCGGCCCTGCTCCAGGACCACGCCGAGGTTCCGGGAGTGGTCGCGCAGCTGGGCCAGGGCGGCGCGCACGTTGACCCCGGTGCGCTGAAACAGCGTTCAGCGCCTTGTTCTCGGCGATTCGCCGGCGTTGAAGACCTTGCTGACGTCCACCCCGTAGAAGAAGGAGCGCACGTACTCGTTGGCCGGGCTGGTGACGATCTCCTCGGGCGTGCCGATCTGCACCACCGCGCCGCCCTCCATGATGGCGATGCGGTCGCCGATGCGGATGGCCTCGTCCAGGTCGTGGGAGATGAAGACGATGGTCTGGGCCTCGCGTCTGCTGCAGGCGCACCAGCTCGTCCTGCATCTCGGTGCGGATCAGCGGGTCGAGGGCGGAGAACGCCTCGTCCATGAGCAGGATCGGCGCCTCGGTCGCCAGCGCCCGGGCGAGCCCGACGCGCTGCTGCATGCCGCCCGAGAGCTCGTCCGGGTAGCTGTCGGCCACGGCCTGCAGGCCCACCGTTTCCAGCGCCTGCAGGGCCCGCTCGCGCTGCTGCGCACGGCTGCGCCCGGATACCTCCAGCCCGAAGGCGGCGTTCTCGGCCACCGTCCTGTGGGGGAGCAGGGCGAAGGACTGGAAGACCATGCTCATCTGTGTGCGGCGCATGCGCGATGAGCGCCTTCTTGTCCATGGCCGTGACGTCCTCGCCGTCGAGCAGCACCTGCCCGCGGGTCGGCTCGATCAGGCGGTTGAGCATGCGCACCAGGGTCGACTTGCCCGACCCCGAGAGGCCCATGACGACGAATACCTCGCCCTCGCGAATCGCGAAATCCGCATCCCGCACGCCGACGGTGGTGCGGGTGCGCGCGAAGATCTCGTCCTTGGAAAGGCCTTCCTCCAGGAGCCGCATGGCTTCATCGGGGTCCGGGCCGAAGATCTTGTAGAGGTTTGACGACCAGCTTATCGCTCATGATTCTGCCAACTTCGGGCGTACCTCGCCGCGGAGGCTGGGGTCCACGGCGGTTGCCGTAGAGACGGCGCCCGCTCGACAGCCAGGGCTCGGTCTCGGCGATGCCCATAGGCGATGCTGACAACAACCCGTGACCGCCCGAGTCCCACAGTACCCGGGCTTGACCACTAGATCGGCCACACCATTCCAAAGAACAGCAGCTGCGACGCTAGTGAACATTGTCAAGGGACAGCCAGCCTGCCCCGCGATCCGCCTGGCCAAGCGCCGGCTCGTTGCTCTTGATGTGTCGGGAATGGCCCCGACGGGCTGATTCGCGGACCGTATAATCCGCTAGTTCCGACCGACCGGCGGGAAAAACCCGAAGTCCGGCGGGCGTCGGAACGGTAATTTTGGCTCTTTCACCATAGAAAGGTGGCGGCCCCCGTCTGCAAGTCCGAGGGACTTTGGACGATCCGGGGTCGCGGAACGCGGGTGTCAGATCCGCCCCAGCCCCGAACTCCGATCGGGACGCGTTGAGCGCCGGCCGCGCGGGAGTCAACCCGTATGCACCCTGCCTTGTACCCGCGGGCTACTGAGAAGGGGGGCCGTTGCTTGCTCGCCTGCGCTCGGTTCTGGAGATCCAGGGTTGGTGGGGGCCTGTCCGCAGACAGGTCTTGGTGGCCGCGCTTATATTCTTGGTTGGGGGGTAGGATTCTACTGGCGGCTTGAGCAGGGATGGCGCCCGTGCCGTGAAAGCGCTTTTGGCCCGTTGATGTTTCCGTGTTACAAACTCTTGTGAAGATCAATCGTGCGGCCTCGTCTATCGGGCGCCGCCAACCAATCGGTAGAGCGAAGCGCTCCGGAGCAGCCCTGGTAATGCCATCCAGCGCCGCACCACAGGAGGATCAGGGCAAATGATTCCCGCGACGAAGAAACTGATTTGCGTTTTTCAGAGGTTGTCGACCCTTGCGGTCGTCTCGGCGCTCTGGTTTGGCCCGCTGCATGCGGCCGCGGGGGAACTGTCGGAGGTGCCTGACGGGTCGAAGCTTCAGTTCAGCCTACCGGATATCGACGGCCAGCAACGCAGCCTGGACGATTTCGCGGGGAAAGTGGTACTGGTCAACTTCTGGGCAAGTTGGTGCAGGCCTTGCATTGTGGAGATGCCGAGCATCCAGCGACTTGCCGAGGAGATGAGCGACAGGCCCTTCGCCGTGATCGCGATTAACGTGGGAGAGGCCAAGAGAAGGGTACAGACAACGGTGAAGCGCCTCGACGTCGATTTCCCCGTCCTGCTCGACAAGGACAGCGCCGTATTCGAGGACTGGGGTGCCAATGTCCGCCCACCACCTACGTGCTCGACCCTAGCGGTCGGGCCCGCTACATTGGGCGCGGCCCCTTGGAGTGGGACCGTGCCGACATCATCGAATATGCTGGAACGACTGGCGGAACAACCGCCCCTTGGCAAGTAGAACTCCGATCAACCTAGAAAGAGCAGTTGGACGGGGTGTAGGGTGCGCTTGCGGGGGTGTAGGGCAAGGCGCAACGACGCGGAATAGTCAATCTATTCCAAGGAGTTGCAACGCAGCGACCCACAGGGATGTGGGAAATGTCAGGTTCTGTCTGGAACAGGACCGGACCATGCGCCGCCGCAAGCGTGGCGTACGCGCCGTAGCGTGGGTCACCAAATCGGTGACGACATGAAGCGAAGGCTTGTTGCTGCATTTCAGTACCTTACGTTCAAAATGGAGCGGTCAACTGCTCTTTCTAGGATCTCGTTACGCGACGGGGCCGTCGGTAGACGGTCCCGGTTGCGTGGACCGAGATTGCCTATTTGACCGGCAACATCGGACACTGGAAATACACCGGTGGTCCGCCGGGAAAGGAACCCGCGGTGATCGCCAGATGCCCCAGCGCCTCATGCGTCATAATGTCATCGGACGACTTGAGGATAGGCAGGATACCGTGATCGAGAAAGCCCGCTTCGGTCCATTCCACCGTGTGGGTAAACCAGCGCCCACCATTGTAATCCCGGTTACCGGGGGCAGCCTCGGCCACGGGTAATTGGCCCTCGGGGTTATTCGAATTGGTGACAACATACAGCAGGTCGAAAGACTGGAGGTTGTGGGCGTTGGGTGCCGGCAAAGTGGTGGTGCCCTTGGTACCCCAGACTTCGCCGTCACCCCATAAGGAGGGCATGAAGTTGGGTTTGCCGGGATCAGCCTGGAGGTTCGCGGCAGCTGCCAGCAACAGGGTGAAAAAGAGCGGGGAATATCTGCGTAGCATGTTGGGTCTCCTTCCGGTTTCGGGTAATCGCCTTAATCGGCGCCGGCCGCAGCCCCAGAGCTGCGGCACGGTTACAGGATCACCTCGCCACGCTCACGACGTCCTCACGCATTTATAACGGTTCGGTCACGAAGTGGCCGACCGCCAGGCCAGAAGCTCAAACGAAAACACGCTCCCCGAACGTTCGCTGTTGCGGGCAGCGATCCGCGAGCCGTGCAGTTCCAGTATCCGCTGCACGATGGCGAGGCCCAATCCAGCCCCTTCGTTCTGGCGCTCGGTCGCCGGCCGATAGGAGCGTTCGAAGATGTGCGGCAGATCCTGATCGGGAATCCCGCTTCCGGTATCTTCCACGCTTACCGTCACCTGGCCATCGACATGGTCCACGGTGACCTCGACATAGCCCAGGCGGAGTATGACGCAGCGCATTGGTGAGCAGGTTCTCCAAAACCCGCTCGATCAGTCCGATGTCGGCCAGTACGAACGGGACACCCGATGCAAACCGCTGCACCAGTTTCACCCCCTCTCCCTGGGCCCTCATCGCCAGCTTTTGCATCACGTCCTGGACCAGCTCCGGCAAAGAGAAGGGCTCGGGCGTAGGGCGAATCTCGGCGGCTTCCAGCTTGGCCAGCTCGAACAGTTCCGCCACCAGGCGGTTCAAGCGCTCGGCCGCCTGCAGCGCGGTGTCCAGATAGCGCCGCCGCTCGGAACCGGAGAGTTCGCCTTCCTTCAGGGACAAGGTCTCCAGGTGTCCCCCTAGGGACGCCAGCGGGGTGCGCAAGTCGTGGGAAACATTGGCGACCAGTTCGCGGCGCAGCCGATCCTTGTGACGCAGGCGCTCCAACTGCTGGCTGATACGTTCCGCCATAGCGTTGAAGCCGGAGGCAACCCGGTCGATCTCGTCGCCACCCCCGCCGGAGGGAAGCGCCATCCGTGCCTGCCCGTCGCCGTCACTGAAAGCGGTCATGGCCGCCGACAACCGGCGCAATCGTCGGGTCAGGTATGCGAACAGCCCCAACGCGGTGCACAGAGCGAACAGCGGCCCCAACCCCGACCAGGCGGCGCTCGCCTGCAGCGTATAGCTGCTCGCGTACATCTGCGCAGCGCCAGTGTAGCTGTCTCCGCCCAGTACCACGTAAACGTATCCAGCAGATCCCCTTCATGGCTCACCGGCGCGGCGGAGAACACCTTGCGGCGCTGAGGGTGACGCGGATCGTCCCCATACAGGGGAAAATTGTCGTAACCGTCGATAAAACGCCGCACCGGACCAGGCGTATCGACTTCAACCGCACCTTCCGAGGCGGCGCCGAATAGGCGAGGACCGAGCCCCTGTCGTCGAGCAGGTAGATTTCCGCCCGCGGGTTCACCACCATCAGCAGGTGAAAGATGTGGTCCAGGGCCTCACGATCCAGCTCGCCGTCAGTGAACGGCAGACGTTCGGCCACTATGTGGGCCGCGAGCTCCCGCCCCAGTCTTTGCTCGACTTCGTCCTGATAGCGCTCGCTGGCGCGACCGAGCAAGAACAGCAAGGCGACGCCCAGCAGCAGGAACAGAAGGGTCAGGACGATGGCCAGCTTGGCATACAGGGTTCGGAACATGACGCGTCCCCTTGCGGTTCAGCGAGCCGCGAATTTGTAGCCGACGCCCCACACCGTCAGGACATATTTCGGCTGGTGGGATCCCGCTCAATTTTGGCGCGAAGCCGGTTGATGTGGGAATTTACAGTGTGCTCGTACCCTTCGTAGCCGTAGCCCCACACCTGACTCAACAGCTGCTCCCGGCGAAACACTCGCCCGGGATTCCGGGGCAAAATGCAGCAGCAGATCAAATTCCCGGGGCGTAAGGACCGCCTCCCGTCCATCCACCGTCACTTCGCGCCGTTGCGGATCTATACGCAGCTCGCGGTGCACAATGGTGTCGGCGGCTTCCTGCTTATTCTCGGCCAGGAACTCCATACGACGGAACATCGCCTTGACCCGCGCGACCAACTCGCGAATGCTGAAGGGTTTAGTGACATAGTCGTCCGCGCCCAACTCCAAACCGAGCACCCGATCCAGTTCCGATGAGCGTGCGGTCAACATCAGAGATGGGTATGTAGGTGTCCGAGGCGCGCAACCTGCGGCATACCTCCACACCATCCAATCCCGGCAGCATAAGGTCGAGTATTACCAGGTCGTAGCGCCCGCTCTGAGCCATCTGCAGACCCAAAGCACCGTCGCCGACGGTGTCGACCCGCCCTGCCAACTCACGCAGGTGCAGTTGCGTCAGTTGCGCAATCTCGGGTTCGTCCTCGATAACAAGTATTCGGCGTGTCATGGGGTTGGGCCGCCCCTCCCGGCTCTAGTTCCCAATACTAGCCGGTAAACCATCACGAAAGCCTCACGGGCCCGGATAACGGTGAATTTGGGGGCGTGACGGGCAAGTCGGGGCAACACCCTGCCTCCCCGGGTCAGGGGGTTACAGACGCCCGCCAGATTGCATCCGTCGTCACCGGCATGCCTTCGCCCCGAAAACACCCTTCTCTTCCCCCCGAAGTCGGCAAGTTCACACCGCTGCACCGAAGGGCCTTTGGAGGAGTGTGGTGATCTCGAATCCCTGCGCGACGCGTTGCGACGATCTCCCTGCTGTGCCACAGGGCCGGGAGAGTTGACGGCGCATTTCCCGACGGCAGTTTCACCAGGTAGAGCCTGGGCTGACACAGGTTCCGACCTACCGGCGGGCTTTGTTCAGGGTCCGCAGATGGTTTCGGCAAGATGAATTATTTTTGGGATTTGATAGGTTTTTTAAATTTAAGCGTTGACTAATACAGATAATACTAATATACTTCTTCTCATCGAAGGCAAGCAACGAAACACCGGCTGCAGACTGTATCGATAAACGAAGACCTTTTTCAACGAACTCTTATGGGAAACACACACATGTCCAAGATCCTCAAAATCGCCGCCGCTACCGCCCTTATCGCTGCTTCCGCTTCCGCTTCCGCCTTCTGGGGCGGTGGTCCTTGGGGCGGGTACCCCGGTTCCAGCAGCTGGATGGATGACTTCATGGGCGACGGCTACGGCGACTTCAACATGTCCATGAGCGGCGGTGGCACGGCCGCGGCTACAACCGTTACAATAGCTACTACGGCGGCCCGTACGGTTACGGCGCCCCTTACGGCGGCGGCTATGGCGCTCCTTACGGCTACGGCATGCCTTACGGCGCTCCGGTCGCTCCGGTCGCTCCGGTCGCTCCGGCTTCCAAGTAAGGTTGAGTTAGTCTCCTCCCACACACGGACGTGAAAAAGGGCCGGCAGAGCAATCTGCCGGCCCTTTGCTTTTCCTGATTACCCCCATGTCTCAGCCAGCTTGAGTGAGGTGCCGATTGATACCAGGCGGTCCCCAGCGCAACACCGATGGCGAAGGCAGGCCCGGCTGAGCCGTAGTAGCGATCAGGACCAGCAACGCCTCCCTCCACTGTGGGAGCGGCTTGCAGCCGCGAGTGGGGACTGGGCCGCGGGCTGGCAGTCGCGGCTACGAGCCGTACGCGCTCCCAGGGGAGAATGGGGAATGCTGCGCAGTAGTACCAATCAGGTTCCTTTATGGCGCCTCGCCAGGGTAGAGCTGGGGTTTAGACGGGTTATGACAAACCGTTGGAGCCCGTTTTGGGCTAAAGATGGCTTCGACAAGGAGAAGCTTCTCCTCGCAGCGATAGATTTTTTTAATTTTAGAGTTGACTAATACAGCATCTCCTAATATACTTCTCTCCCATCGAAGGCAAGTAACGAAACACCGACTGCCGACTGCATCGATAAACGACGAATTTCAACAACGAACGCTTTCTGGAGATACACAAATGTCCAAGATCATCAAAATCGCCGCCGCTACCGCCCTTATCGCTGCTTCCGCTTCCGCTTCCGCCTTCTGGGGTGGTGGTCCTTGGGGCGGTTACCCAGTTCCAGCAACTGGATGGATGACTTCATGGGCGACGGCTACGGTGACTTCAACATGTCCATGAGCGGCGGCGGGCACGGTCGCGGCTACAACCGTTACAACAGTTACTACGCCCGTCCGGCTACGGCGCCCCTTACGGCGGCGGCTATGGCGCTCCTTACGGCTACGGCATGCCTTACGGCGCTCCGGTTGCTCCGGCCGCCCCGGTTGCTCCGACCGCCAAGTAAGGACGAGCTCCCCCAACACACAGACATGAGGGCAATCGACCGCAAAAGCAATCTGCGGGCCTCTTGTCCGGCACGCGCTGGAAGTTGAAGACCGGCTGAAACGGCACTCACAGACCAGGCGCCGCCCTAGGGTTTCCCCACGAAAAAAGGCTTAACCCTAGAAAGAGCAGTTGACCGCTCCATTTTGAACGTAAGGTACTGAAATGCAGCAACAAGCCTTCGCCTCATGTCGTCACCGATTTGGTGACCCACGCTACGGCGCGTACGCCACGCTTGCGGCGGCGCATGGCTGCGTTGCAACTCCTTGGAATAGATTGACTATTCCGCGTCGTTGCGCCTTGCCCTACACCCCCGCAAGCGCACCCTACACCCCGTCCAACTGCTCTTTCTAGGTTTACCGGTTTACCCGGTTAAGCTTCGGTTGGTGGCCAGGGACAGAATCGAACTGCCGACACGGGGATTTTCAGGGCCTGTAAAATCAAGCCGGGTAGCGTCGCTGCACGGCGATAAATCCCCCGTCGCGCACCCGGTGGTCCAGAAATGTTCTGAGCCAGTTTCGCTAGCTTCTCTTGTCGTGTTGAGATGATCTCTCGGCCCAATGTCCCAGTCATCTGTCCCTCGAGAAGCCCCATGGTCCGGTCCACCGCTTCCCTCCACCGGGTCCCCTGGGGCGGGTTCCCCGACTTCCGCAGTACTATCAGTGGACTCCGATCCTCGCCTTCCATCCCACCTCGCTTCGTTGCCTTCGCTCAGCGGTACCTCCCGTTGCCCCTCTTCGCTCCCCGGGCTGGAGCAGCACCCGAGGCCTGGACTACTTCTACCGCGGCGCCCGCACCGCCCACTGAGAGTGGAGAAAACGAGATCCCCTGGGGCATTGCTGCCGACGAAGCCGGGGACGTTTTTGTCGCCGACTCCCTCAACAACCGGCTGCAGGTGTTTGACGAGTTCGGAAACTTCGTCACGCAGATCGGCGTGGCGGGCGCAGGTGAGGTCATTTCAACAGCCCTCGCTAGACATGGACTTTGACGGGAACGGTAACCTGGGACACTGTCGTCGATGGCGGCAACAACAGGATCCAGGTTCTGGACGATTCTCTCGACACCTTTCGCAGTTTCGGAACCCTGGGAAAACTGGCCTGGGGAGTTGAATGGCCCCACCGGCGTTTCGATCGGGGTAAACGGGATAGCGTATGTCGTCGATTACGGTAACAACAAAGTGCAGCTTTTCCAGGGTACCTCCGCTATCGTTTCCTCGATTGGTTTGGTTACCGATACCCTGGATAAGAGAACCTGGGCCACCGCGACAATTACTGTAACGGATTCGTTCGGTCAGGCCGTTCCTGGAGCTACCGTCCTGGACATTGGGAAAACGCTGACCATGGACGCGGATTCGGGTGATACGGGTGCGGATGGAACGCTGACCGTTGAGTCCGAATCCGCCGAAAAAGCCGGAAGGATCTTTCTGCTTCGTGATCGATTCCGTTTTCAAGCGAAAAATGAGTTTCGATCAAGAAAGCTCTGTCCTTTCGAGCTGTGGATTACCCGTCTGTGCTGGTTTGTGCCGAGTACGTCGACAAACAGAGCTGCAACGATGAGCCTGGGTGTAAGTGGAACAACCAGACCGGGATCTGCGATACCCGCTGATCTCTTTGTCGAAGGATTTTCACGACAGAGGAAGGCCGGGACCTTCCGCTGTCGTGAATCCTAGTCCTGCGAACCATCCAGCGGGTTGTCCATCGATCCCCGAAAGCACTGACGAGGATTCACGGGACCACCACGATGAGTGTGCTCCAATCATTCCATGCGGGGTGGTGGCAATCCGCCTGTTGGCTACCTGGGCGGGCAGTGGGGTCCGGGCAGTGGGGTCGGGTCTTTCCTTTTGCCCTCGGGACGCAGAAGGGAACTCGCTTAAATGTCAGACTCGCCGGCTACTCCGAGTGACCGCTCCCAGACCTGATCAGTCGGGGACTTGAACGTCCGTTATCGCGGCACAAGGGACTCTCAGGGGCGCTCTGGCCCGCACGCCCCACCCGAGCCTTTCACTGGTGAACCGCGCCAAAGGGGTTTCCGACCGCCAAGGGCGGACGGGCAGCATTGTTAGGCCTTTTTGAGGTGGAGCCGCGGCATTAGCGCGAACACTCCCCAGCCCAGGAACTCACGTGTGTAGGCGGCGTGGCGCTCGGGCTCCGAGGTCAGCCTTGATCGAACCTCTCCCGCTAACTCATCGTCAGGATTGGCTTCAAGCCATCGGCGCATGGTGAGCCACTTGGCCGCTTCGTACCTGTCCCAACCGTCTTGATTGGCCAGAACCATCTCAACAACGTCGTATCCGAGGTTGCCGAAAGACGCGATAAGCTCTGGAAGAACGGGGAAGTCGGAGATTGAGTTGGCCAGGCACTCCCTGGCAATATCTTCCGTTGGCGGCAACTGCCGCCAATAAGGCTCACCGATGAGGATGATTCCTCCGGTGCGCAGGCTCCGCACCAGAAGCCCGATGGTGCCAGCGACGCCCCCACCAATCCAGGTAGCCCCGACACAAGCTACTACATCGGCTTTCTCCTCAGAGACGTAACCCGCTGCATCGCCATGAATGAACTTGACGTGATGGTCGACACCGAGTTCCTCCGCACGCAGCTTCGCTTGCTCGGTGAACAACCGGCTCATGTCGATGCCGGTGCCGATAATGCCGAAATCGCGTGCCCAAGTGCATAGCATCTCACCCGAACCACTACCAAGGTCGAGAACTCGTGCTCCCGCCTCCAGACGCAACGCAGCGCCGAGAGTGTCGAACTTATCGGGTGTGAACGGGTTGTGGATGCGGTGCGCACTTTCCATGATGTTGAATATGCGTGGGATGTCCATTGAGTAAATTTCTTTACGGGGCGGATAGATTTGGGTAAAGGCGTAACAAGAAATTCTCTTGTTTCCGGATATCATTTCGGGAAGGGGTGATATGCGGCAGAACAAGGCGAGCATCGAGGTCGGACATGCGGTTCGCCCTGTATCGAGGAGTTGGCGGGACGCGGCTGGGGCCATGGAATATGGAGAGCAGCCGGGTACCCCTACCACTCGAAGACGCCCGCCACGTCTGTATGTTCTCCTGGCTGGTGACTGATCAGTTTACTCCTTGGAGGGCGGTTTTGCAGCCGGGGCAGCTTCCGAGGGCCGAGCGTGGATGGGATTGGGTGGCGCCCGCCTGCAAGGCCTGGCCCACAGCTGCGAGCGTCCAAGCTGCGGCGGCGGCCTGCCGGGCGGTGTCATCCGCTGTGCGCGCAGACTGAGCCCACGCTCGAGCGGCGCCGATCAAACCTCTGCATACGCTAAGAGATGCCGCTCGCAGACCCGCACAGAGCGCCCCCTATTCAGAACGATTCTCAGCGATGCCCGGTCAGTCCCCGGGACTACCGAATGGTTTCAACCTCAGGCCGCCAGCGGCCGCATCATGCTGACCTTGAAAAGCCGCTTTCACCCGCCAAAGAATGGTGGTACGTCCCGGCGTGTGGACCCCAATCTGGCTGCTGAGTGGGCGCCGCGCAAGCGGGAGAAGTACGCGCTGGTCTCAGAATGAGATGTCCCCGCGCTATTCCCTAGCTCGGCCACCGCCTTCCTGACGTCCGCGCTAGCGCGACCAGAGCGCCACCCCGTAATCCCTCAGTGGCGGAGCGGGGTGCGCATGACCTGTGGGAGCGGATGAAGCAGTATGAGGACGCAGTATTGCTCTTTGACAGGGAATTCGATGTCGCTTTCACCAACAATCGGGTGGAACGCGACTTGAGAATGAGCAAGGTGGAACGGAAAGTCTCGGTGTGTTTTAGGACCAGCCGGTATGCTGAGGCCTGCTGCCGAGTCTCCAGATACTTACGACCATGGCGAATCAGGGTTAAATCCTTTGGTCGCTGTTTAGTTGGCACTTTCCGGGCAAATTTATTCGGAGCCGGGTGAGTAGTTACCCCCTGTTTTTTGGATGGCCCGCTCAAATTAGCGCCGTTCGTGCGAGGAGCCGCCTTCAGGGTCCGCTAACCGAAGAACGTCGAATACCTGAGCCGAGTCGACGCAATTGGAGGTGGCATTAGTATATGAGAAGAGTTTCCCTGGACTCTTTTCCGCTGGATAAGAATGGCGCAGGCACCCCGCGTCAAACCTCATTCCGAGGCAGAGGGCCTGCGCCATAGACCTTAAACTAAGTACTCACGTTAAGGTAGACTCGCTAGCCACCGCACTGGTGGGGATACGGGACGTTGTCAACGAATTCTGCCGAGCAGACCGGGTCACAAGGACTGCACAACTCCCGCTCAGGCCTCTCGAAGTCGTGGCAGAAGTAGCAACCAATGCCCGTACTTCCCTTACTCACATGGTTGTGCATTCGATCCGAGGTCCTCGGTAGCTTCTTGGTACCATCGTGGCACTGCTTACAGACGACCTCTTTGGCGCCCTTGAGCCGATAGCCCATGACATCCAGCGTCGAATCATTGTTGACGTCCATATTGCCCTGGTGGCAGAAAGCGCAGTCCGCCACGCCGGCGACGGGGTTAACGCCATGGTTGATCATTTGAAAGGTCTCGGTTTCCACCCATTCGTAGGGCGTGCTCGCCGGGTAACCCATCATCGACAGACCGGATTCGATAGCGAGATCGATATTCCCCGAGCCCTTAATATACTCCCAGGTATCCACGGCGATCAGAGTACCTGGAACCTCTGCCGTCTTGGGCTGACTGGCGGTCTTGTACTTGAACGGTGTGAGCATGCCTTCTGTGACGTTACCCAGCGGTAGCGACGTCGGGTAGCGCCCCGTCTCGGGGTTGGTCATCGCGGGATCGAGCAGCAACGCATTTTCACTAGCCCTGTTCCAAAATCTCAGCACAGGCGTAAGGTTTGTGGCTCTCTCGGAATGGGGGTGTCCTGGGGTTGTGTCCGGACCATAGGCAGATGAGCCGTCGTGGTGAGTGTCCCATGCCCGGTGAGTCTCCGTTTCCCACTTGCCGTAGGTAGGTATGTGGCAGGACTGGCAGGCCACCCGGGCAACGTGACGATCCGGATCGCTGCTGCGCCCAGCGCTGCTATGGCCTGTGCCGGAATCCATTCCAGTGTGGCAGGACACGCAAGACACCTCCGAACCTCGGGCGAGGTCGTCCGTGGGTCTGAGGTCCGAGCCCTTGCCGATAACCCGGTGACCTTGGAATATGTGACAATCCTGGCAAGAAAGATCCGGGCCGAGAACGTCCATGTGCACATCGAAGTTCGGATCCGCGTTGTCGATGAGCGCCAGTGACAGGTCACCGCGCTTGACGCCGTCGCCTCCGCCAGCCTTGGCGTGACACTTAAGGCAATTGGCGCGAGTAGGGGGATGCAGGTTGCGCACATACCCATCCAGCGTAGCTTGGTCGGTTTCGTCCGGCGGCCCCATGCTGCCATCCAGTTTTCTTACGCGGGCCATAGCGTAATCCTGGTTGTGACACATCAGGCAGTCGACGTTGTCTATTCCGTCGCCCTCGCCCGGCTTCGTGCCACGACCTGCATGGCAAGAGCCGCACAGATCCCAGTTGCCTTTGATGTTGATGCAGTAATTGTTGATAGCGTTGGTCAGCTTGCCCTGGAGCATCGGCCCCTGTGCCATTTCCGGCGTCTCACCGAGCCACTGATAATGTGTAGACGCGAACATTTCGGCGTACTGATTGCCTCCCTCTCCTCCGTTATGGCAAGAGAGGCAGGCCGACGGGTAATCTGCCCAAGTCAAGGTCGCGTGGGTAACGCTGCCGCATTGCTGGTCGGAACCACTTGAGCTTTGATCGATGCCGTCGCCACAGATCTCGGGGGCCCCGGGGAAAACGGAGCCATCGTTGTCATCACAATCGATTGAGCCGCAGGCTCCCCCTTCTTGAGCGTAGGTGTCCAGATCGTTGTCCGTGCAGGTCGTTCCACAGCCTTCAGGTGGCTCTGGAGCGCAAAGGCCGCAGCTGTTGAGATCCCACACGGTCGGGTCGCCGTCGTCGCAATCCCGAATTGACGACACGCCGTCACCGTCGTTGTCAACGGGCTTGCCCGCCTCCACAACAAAAGCAGCGAGCAGGCCGGCGAGCGCCAGTATAGGCAGTCCAGCCGTGAAGCTTTTCTTGATAGTCCCCTTTTGTTTTATTCAAGCGTCCCGGCATTAGATCTAGCGAAGCCAGCACATTACGGGCTTGCCCACTCCTTTTGAGATTGACGAGGCAACTTGGATGCCACAACGGGGGGCAGGTGAAAGCGGTATCGCGTCAGATTTCAGTTGGAGTTCCGTAACCTATTGTACTAATGAACCTTTTCAGAAAGCGATCAAGTCATACAGTCTCACGCCGCATCTGATATCGCCCTCTTTTAGAACTGAAGTTTTGTACTTTTCTCAGGCGTTAGAATATTAGCAATCACGAATAGGCGCACACTATTAGTGATTGCTTAAATAGCTTTCGGAGTCCGAGAGCCGATGGCTAACGAGAGGTGAAAATTCAAAATAAAATCAATCGGTTAATAGTGAATAAGGGCTCAATTCGCGGTATAATCAAGGTTCTTAAGCCAATGATTAACCAGCGAAAAGAGCCCTTATTCGATGTCTATCTTACGCACCCTCGCGAACGATTTCCAAACCCTTTTTCCCGCCACCGACAATGGCCAAGAACGCTTTCATTGGTTCATTCTGACGCTGCAAGCGATCCTGGTTCCGATCACCGCCTCGCGCACCTCCAATCTGCTGCGCGCCATCGAGACGCTGTTCGGGGTGAGCATCGCCGAGTGGCGCTACTACACCTTCATGGCCTCGGTGAAGCTGCCGTGGGAGCGGATCTGGGAGGCCCTCTGGCGGGCGATCCCCAGCCCGCTGGTCGACGGGCGGTTGCTGCTGGGGCTCGACGATTCGATCAACCCGAAGACGGGCAAGAAGATCTTCGCCTGCCAAAGGACGTTCGATCATGCGGCGAAGACGAACCAGACACGCTGGCCTTGGGCGCAGACCATCGTCACGGTGGGGCTGCTCAAGCAGATTCACGGGCGCTGGAGCTGTGTGCCGTTGGCCTTCGCGTTTTACCTGCGCCGCAAGAGCTTGCGCAGCGCTTGTATCCGGGTGCGCGGCAAGGCGGTGGTCTTTCGCAGCAAGTTCGAGCAGGCCGTCGAGCTGATCGGGCGCCTTGGCGTGGCGTCTTCGCCGATGCGCCGATACTGGTGGTCGCCGACAGCTGGTTCGGCAACAACGGGCTGTTCAAGCCGCTGCGTGAGCGCATTGGGCGGACGCGTCCACCTGCTCTCGCGCCTGCGGGTCAATGCCGCCCTCTACGCCATCCCCGAGCCGCTCGCACGGTCGGCCCGGAAGACCGCGGAAATACGGCGAACGTCTCGGCAACGCCGCAGACCTGGCCGCGGCCATGCGCGAACAGGCCAAGACCTATACTGTGCATGTCTACGGCGCCCTGCGCGAGGTGCTGGCCGCCGAGCGGATCGTGATGCTCAAGACCCTGCGTTGCCGCGTGCGCGTCGTGTGGGTCTATCGCAAGACCCAATGGGTCGCGCTGGTGACCACGGATCTCGATCTGAGCGTCGAGCAGATCGTCGAATATTATGCCGCCAGGTGGAAAATCGAGGCCGGTTTCCGAGAGATCAAGCAGGAGATCGGCAGCGCCCATACCCAGACCCGCAACCCCGATGCGGTGACCAATCATCTGCACTTCTGCATGGCCGCAACCACCATCACCTGGATCTATGCCGCGCACTTGAACCAAGCGCCAATCCGGCGATACGCTTCCGAAAACACCACCGAATACGCCTTCGCCGATGTGCGAAGATCCCTCGCCAGGCACCTCGCAAAGGAGGGTTTCGGTATCGATTGCCAGGACCCCGGCAAACCAGACCGAAATCCTCTGATCTCAACGGTCATGCGGCTCGTAGCATGATGAAAGAGGGAAACTTCAGTTTTAGAAGTATTACGCCTTAAACACCACCTTTTTTGCCTTTCCCGAGGGTTAATCAAGTGTGAACTTCGCTATAAATGAGATACCATTGCTTAAGTGATGCGACCTATCAAAGCAATACAGTCTCATTTGGATCTCCGTATGGCCAAGCGTTCCTCCGAGAACTGCTCAAACTGTTCGAATCCAAAGAGATGGTGGAATTCAAGGACATCCGAAAGGCCCTGGATAATGCCTCCCGTGCCACCTGCTTCCGCTACCTGCGACAAGTCCCCTATCAGCGCAGTTACAACCACAACGGGCGTTACTACACCCGGAAAGACCCCACCCGCTATGATCGCTTTGGATTGTTCTGGTATGGAGGATATTTTCTTTTCTCGAGACAATACGCTCGGGGAAACCATCCGGCGTTTGGTCTGGGAGTCGGAAGCGGGATGGACTCAACGTGAACTCCAAGATGTGCTTCGGGTACGGGTGCAGGTGGTGTTGCTCACTACTTTTCACCAAGGCAAGGTTGACCGGGAAAAGGTCCACGGGTTCTATGTCTATCTCCATCCGGACCCGGCGGTGCGAGGGGCACAACTTAATCGGCGTCGGGAGCGTAGCATCCTTTGAGACACCGGCAAAGGAGGTGAGCCTGAGATCGGAGATCCGGTGATCATCCAGGTCCTACTGACACTGCTTCACCATCCCGGAGCAAAAGCGGCGGATGTAGTGCGTTATCTGCGTGGGCATTCACCACCGATTACGATGGCTGAGGTTCGTATGGTCTTTACCCGCTATGAGCTCGATAGCATCGGCAAAAAAGGGGGCACTTCGAACTGCTGAATTGGCTGCGCTGGCATGCGCAACGTGCGGGTTGGTCGGCAGCGGAAATGGTTCGGGCCACGGCCGAGACCGGCGAGTCTTTTCCCTGTATCGAGTTTGTCGCAGAGGCCGAAGCATGCCCGATTTGCGCCGGCCCGGTGCAGGTCCAAAAAAGCAAAAGGCGCAAGTTTTCACATTCCAGTCCGGGGTCTTGAATGTCAAGGAGGTACGCAAGAAGTGTTGCGCGACGCCACCCATCCGTTATGTGCTCTGATGAACTCTCTCGTTTGGTCAAGCCCCACCAGCGTTACGCTTACGATCTGGTTGTCCATGTCGGGCTGGCCCGGTATTTACGCGGCAAGCAACGCGAAGAGATCCGCGCCGAGTTGTACCAGAAACGTGGGTTTACGCTTTCCGACGGCAGCATTTCGAATCTGTGCGACCGTTTCCTCGTCTATTTTGAAGCCCTGCATCTGGCGCGGGTGCCCGAGTTGCGCCGCGCCATGCAGCGAAGGTTATCCGCTGCATCTGGATGCCACCTGTGAGCACGGCAAAGGGGGCCTGTTCGTGTGCATGGACGGCTGGCGGGGCTGGGTATTAATGGCGACCCGTATCCCCTCGGAGCATGAGGATTATTTACGCCCGTGGGTGGAAAAGACGGCTGCACTGTTTGGCGATCCCATCGCCACGGTGCGGGATATGGGCGAGGGCATGGCCAAGGCCGTGGCGCCGTTGCGTGCACGGGGCGTTCCTGATTTTATCTGCCACTATCACTTTCTGGGCGCCGTGGGCAAGAAGCTTTTCGAGAAGCCGTATCGCGTATTGGCTAATCTCCTGCGCCAACACAAAGTACAGGGCGATTTGCGGGTCTTGCTCCGGGACCTGCGCCAGTATCAGCAGATCGAGTACCTTCTCGGGCCGTTTCGGACCGGGTCCGGTCCATGAGGATCTGCCGGCACTGCTGCTGTGGTGCCTGGAAGGCGAGGGGAAGAAGGCCCTGCTCTATCCTTTCAGTTTGCCGTATCTCGAATTGCTGCAACGTTGCCAACAGGCCTTGCGTAAGGCCGAGTGCTGGGTGCCTTCCCCAAGAACGCCGGCGACCCGACGGGCCATCGCGCACCTGACCCGTCTCGTCAATCGCATTGAACGCGACACGCGCTTTGCCACCGTGGAGGCCCGATTGGAAAAGGGCTGGCAGGCCTTCTGTGAGCTACGCGATGTGCTGCAACTGACGAATGCGGAACTGCCCAACGGGGATACCCACGCTCATCAGATAGCGCTCCCCGCCTTGGAGGCCAGACGGCTGGAAATGATTGAGGAAGCCGCCAAGGAATACCAGGCTGAGCTACGCGAACGCACTGGCAAACATCGGCAATGACGACTCCGCCAATCGCTTCCCCTGCCCGCATCATCCTGAAGTATTTTGAACGCTATGGGAAACATCTCTTCGGCCATCCCGCACTTCGCGATGAGGACGGTACGATTTTGGCGGTAGTCGAGCGTACAGATAATGTTCCTGAGCACTTCTTTGGTGCTGAAAAACGAAAACTGCGCCGCCGGCTCGGCCGGGCACACCTGGGTAGGGATCTGGAAGACCAACCGGCTCAGGCGGCGCTGGTCGCCAATCTCCAACACCCGGAATACGTTCGGGTAGTCTGCGGTTCCCTGGATAATCTGGCCACGGCCTTCGCGGAACTCGATGAGCAGGCTCTTGAACGGACGACTCCGTTATCGCGCAATAACCGGGATTCGGCATTGCTGCGCCGGGTGCGAATATTAGTGAAAAATGAAGCTGAGGCCCAGCCCAGTGACAATAAAAGCGGTAAAATCGATGCTGCTACAACTGAATTCTGACGCGATACTGAAAGCGCGATTAATATGGAGATAAATCAATCAGTTATTGATGGACTCTTGGACGCTGATTGCTTGTGTCGTCAAGCCTTGGGTAAGCGGGCAGTTCGAAAAACAGCCGAAGACGTCACATTTTCGGTGTATCGTTCAAAAAACTCGGTGGAGGTTCGCACCTATGTTTGCCGGTCAGCAAACCTTCAGAGTAGAGGTTCACTAGAGGGATAAGATCGAGCTGCCTTGTGATGCGAAGGAAACGATTGTCCGGTTTCAGCCGTATTCCGAAAGTAATTTGACGAAGCCCGGGTGACCCGTCTGGCCGAGTCCAGTCCCCGACCAACAGGATATTGAGCAACCGCGCGGCGTAGCGGGCTTCCCAATCGGCCGGACAGGTCTCGATGTCGATGCCAAAGAAGCGTTTCAGGCGCTGCGCCCACGTCATCGCGGCCCGCAGCCTGAGCGGGAAGCGATCATCGGCGGCGGTTACATCGGCGTCGAGCTGGCCGGGTTGCTGAAGGCACGGGGCTCCGAGGTCACCGTCGTGGCGCCCGAGGATCGTCTGCTTGAGTCTATCCAGTCCATGATCGCTGACATGATGATGGCGGAGATGCACAAGCGACGCATAGAGTTGCGCCTGGCCTTTCGAGTCCCGCATAGATTACGACAACGTACCCGACCAATGTGGTTCTCTGACCCGCCAGTCGGTACGGTCGGCCCGACGGGAGACCGCGGCTCAGGAGCGCTACGGTCGTGAAGTGACGGTCTACAAGACTCACTTCCCCCGTATGCGCTATGCCCTGGCAAAGCACGGCGCGACGACCGCCATGAAGCTGGTGCGTGCCGGAAAATGTCGATGAGATGCTGCAGGGCTTCGCCGTGGCAGTAAAAATAGGGGCCAATAGGGCTGACCTCACAACGGCGTTGCAATCCACCCCAGCAGCGCGGAGGAACTGGTGTCGATGAGGATACCGGAGCCGCAGCCTGTCGACAGTGAAAGTATCAATGCCGGTATCGCTTGGCGAAAGGCCAGTTGGAGGTTTGAAAGGGGCGGGTGGCGGTCGGCAGCCCCGTGCCTAGGTAGATGGGTGGCTTTGATCGGTTCGTGCTAACCTTGCGGCTCGGATAATGGTCGTAAACTCGTCGTGTCGACGATGCCATAGCCCCGAATGGGTTCTTCTCATGCATCGCATCGGCGTCTGACAATGGAACAAGACTGGTCTGTACTTGCCGCGCATCCCGCCATTCAAAGCGGTGTCGTGCCGCTGGGCGTGGCGGTTGTAATGACGGGTTTATTGCGTCTCAGAGGCAGCAGACTTGGCGGCGCGCGCGGAGCAGGGTTGGCCATCGGCGTTGGTTTTCTTGCCGGCGCCGTTTTGCTGGCAGGCTTGCCCTTTGCAGCACCGTTGAGTGCGGTGCAGAAGCTGACGCTGCTTGCGGGCGTGGCGCTCTTGCTGGGCGTGCTCTTGGAGCTGCTGGCGGTCTCCTCCAACGTGCTTCGCGTGACCGCCCTGGCGCTGTTCCTGGCCGCCAGCCTGTGGCTTTCGTGGCCACAGCTCCAGCGCGATGCGCTTGACTGGCCGGTGGGCGTTCTCGTGGCCGGCTGTGGGATTTTGCTGTACGGGCTTGCAGTGCCGCGAGAGCGCCGCGCCAGCGACAGCGTGCCGCTGGCGCTCGCCGCCGCTGGAATTGCTGGGATCGCTCTGGTCTCCGGCTCGCTGCTCATCGCGCAACTGGCCACCGCCATGGCCGTGGCCACTGGGGGCTTCCTGATCTGGAACTGGCCTCATGCGCGTGACACCTTGGGCGCCAGCATGCTGCTGGGTGCCACGCTGCCGGTATTGGCGCTTGCCTTGACGACGGTGCTTCTTACGCCGGCGCCGCCTTGGTCGCTCGCGCCGCTGCCTGCAGTGTTCTTCCTGGCTCCCGTGGCCAGGGGCCTGTGGTTGTCTCGCGGGCGCTGGGGCGAGGCGATTCAGCCCGTGTACGTCCTGGTCTTGGGCTGCATACCGGTAGGCCTCGCCATTGCTCTGGCGCTGCTGGCCGACTCGCCCGGCGATGCCTATTACCGGTGATGCGAGGCGGCTAGAGATATGAGAATCGACGAATGGCAGCAGCAGACCAGCGAGGAGCTGTTCGAGGTGGATCCAGAGTCCACCATCGCGCTGCTCCCGGTGGGGGCGGTCGAGCAGCACGGACCGCACCTGCCGCTCGGCACCGACGCGCTCATCGGTCTGGGCGTCATCGAGGCGCTGCCGGGTGACGACGACGAGCCGCGCGTGCTGGTGCTGCCGCCACTTGCCGTGGGCTACAGCCTGGAGCACCAGGGCGTTCCCGGTACGCTGAGCATTGAGGCCGAAGCCCTCATCGCCGTCTGGACGGACATTGGTCGAAGCGTCGCTCGGACGGGGGTGCGCAAACTGGTGGTTTTCAATAGCCACGGCGGCCAGATTCCGTTGCTGGATGTCGTCGCCCTTCGCCTGCGAGTCGAACACCAGATGCTCGTGGCACGCTGCAGCTACTTCGCTCTGGGTTCGCCGCCGGGGTTGTTCGCGGAAGAAGAACTGGCCAACGGCTTGCATGGCGGCGAGGTGGAGACATCGCTGATGCTGCATCTGCATCCGTCATTGGTGCGGCGCGAGTACCTGCAGGACTTCGAGGGGCTGCCGGCGCAATTGGCCCGGCGTAACGAGGTGCTCGGCGTGGAGTTGCCCGTGGGGATTGGCTGGATGAGCCAGGATCTGGCGCCTGCCGGCGTATGCGGCAACGCCGCGAGAGCCGATGCCAAGCGCGGTGCAACTTTAGTGAACTATCTGGCCGGGAAGTTGGCGACCCTCATCGAGGAGTTGGCCAGGACGCCCCTCGAGACGCTGCGCCCCGTTTAGTCGAATAGCGCTTGCGCCGTGCGCGCAATCGGCTCAGCGCTACAGGTGCCCTGCCCGCTTGCGCTTGGCTTGCAGGTAACGTTCATTGTGCGGATTGACCGAGCTCTGCAGCGTCACATGGTCCACCAGATCGATGCCCTCTGTGCGGAGCGCCGCGACCTTTGCGGGGTTGTTCGTCATCAAGCGTATGCGCGTCAACCCGAGGTCACGCAGCATCGCCGCGGCCGCCTGATAGCCGCGCTCATCGGCGGAGAAGCCGAGGTGGCGGTCGGCATCGATGGTGTCGAGGCCTGCATCCTGCAGGGCATAGGCGCGCAGCTTGTTGGCCAGGCCGATGCCGCGCCCTTCCTGGGCCAGATAGAGGAGAACGCCGCCGCCGGCGGCGGCGATGCGCCCGACACTGCTGCGCAGCTGCTCCCCGCAGTCACATCGCAGGCTGCCGAGCAGGTCGCCGGTCAAGCAAGAGGAGTGCAGGCGCACCAGCGCCGTTTCTCCAGGCGATGGCTTGCCAATTAGCACGGCCACGTGTTCCGCGTCGATGCTGCTGTCCCGGTACAGAACGAGCGCACAGTCCGCGTGGCCTTCCATTGGGACGCTAGCCTGACTGACGCGCTTTAGCCGGTGTCGGCCCTCGTTCATGTAGGCCGCCACCGCCTCGGCAGTCACCTCGAGGACCTGCTCCGGAGCGGGTGCGTTGCGTGATATGCTGAGCATTGCCGGCACCAGTCGTGCATTGACCGCGAGCCGCAGTGCCGCCCCAATGCTGGGATCGGAGGCGCTCGTGCCCGCAGTATTGACCACCCAGTCGGGGAAGCTTGAACCCCGGAGGCCGGCCGCTGCCTGAAGCTCGTAAAGTATGGGGTTAGGAACAGATATCTCTACACCGGAAGACGCAATCAGTCCGAGCACCCGGGCACGGTGTTCACTGATCAAAAGGGTCGGGCTGCCGGGGCTGCTGGCCACTAGTCGGGCCAAAAGTTCGGCTCCGAGGGTCTCCAGTGCCACGACTCGCCGCGCCGCCCCGCCGTGGACTACATCGACCGCGCACCCGCGGCGCAGTTCGGACATGGCGCGTTCGACAGTCAAAGTGGCCGGATTGCCGTTGATCCCTTCTTCAGCCCCGTACATGTTTTCTCCCGCATTGTTGCCAAGTGTACCCGCCGCGTCCATGCTGGGCGCAGCAACCGTTTTTTGCCGCCACTGCTGATTTTGTCCCTCTCATGGTCGATGCGTTTCCCACCTGACTCGTCTTTTCTGTCCCGCGATGCGGATGCGGCTTGGGTCGCCCTGGTTGCGGCGGCCCGGTTTGCGCGCCAGAACGCGCCTTCGGAAGGGGCCGCCTTCGCTGTCGATTCGACAGGGGCGCTCAAGCCACTAGCGCCTCGCGCTGGCGGCGCAGCGCTCCGATGGTACCATGAGCGCGGCTGGGCCGTAGGTGCAACAGCCACGCCCGCGTTGCGCGAGTTGCTCGATCTGTACCTGCCGCTGGTTGCCGCCACTGCAGAACGTCGACTGACGGTGGCCCACTTGGGTCAGAGTCTGGACGGCTACATAGCCACCGCATCCGGTGATTCGCACTACGTAAACGGACCCGAGAACCTGATCCATCTGCACCGGATGCGGGCCCTCAGCGACGCGGTGCTGGTCGGTGCGGGCACCGTGTCTGCCGACGATCCCCGCCTCACCACGCGACTGGTAAGCGGCGACAATCCGTGGCGCGTTGTGCTCGACCCCTACGGCAGATTACCGCGCGCTCGCCGGGTTTTCGCCGACGGCGAGGCGCCGACCCTGGTGGTGCGCGCCGCGGACGCGCCCGACGCCGGCGCACGCAGCTTTGGCCGGGCCGAGATCGTGGCGATCCCGGTCAAGAATGGTCGCCTCGACCTCCAGGCGCTGCTCGAAACGCTGCGCGCCAGGGGCCTTCACGTGGCGTTTGTGGAGGGCGGTGGCGTTACCGTGTCAGCGTTCCTACGTGCCGGCCTTCTCGACCGGCTGCAGGTGGCGGTGGCGCCGGTCATCATTGGCGACGGGCGCCCGGGCGTTGGCCTGCCGAAGAGCGTGCATCTGCGGGACTGCCTGCGTCCGGCTTGCCGCCTGCACCGCATGGGTGACGATGCCCTATTCGACTGCGATCTGCGCGCAAGTACGGAAGCGTCTGTTGACGCGGCTGATGGCGGCGGGGAGACAGCGGCGCCTTCCTGAGCCGACAGCCGCCAAGAAAGTACTGCCTGCCGGGACCGCGGGGTAACCCGTCGACCGGGCTACTCGGTTCCGTTCGCAACTGGCCAAGCGAGCAAATCCCGGTGGCCGACATACAGGCCCGACTTTCCGGCTGCGATGCAAGCCTGGCGCCGCCGGCGCCAGCGCCCGACGCGGTCAATCGCGTCCGGGTCGACCTCGACGGCCGCCTCGGCCCAGCCCTCGATCAGGACGCTCTGCAGCGCGCCCTGGGTCGAACCGATGCGCCAAGGGGAAGGGGCCTCGGCCATATCGTAGCCGTATTGGCGGAGCGTGCCCGGCACGTCCGATGCCGCGCGCGGCCCGAGCGCCGGTCCGAAACCTTTGTCGCGGGTCTGGTGCCGGTTGATCAGGTCGTTGACGAGCGCATCTTCGCCGAGTTCCGGCGAGAACCTGGCGACGCCATCGTAAGTAAGGGCGAACAGAAGTCGAGCGCCTGCTGCACGGCAATGTGCAAGCAGGGCTTCGAGCCACTGTGGCGCTACCAGGTCGAGCAACGCCGAGGCCGTCACCAGCCAGTGGCTTTCAAAGTCCAACCGGCGAATGTCGTGGTGGGCGAGATCGAGCTGCAGGCGCCGCGCTCGGCAGAGAAAATCCGGGCCGCGCAAGGTCAGCGTCTCCCCCCTCCGGCTTAAGGTCAGCCCGTTTTTGGCTGACCACAGGCCCAAGCGCTGCTCAACGGCGTCGAGCAGCGCCCCGTCATTGTCTACCAGCAGCCAGTCCTGCTTGCCGCCCAGCAGAGGTGCGACGTAGCGCAGGTTCGCTCCAGTACCGGTAGCCAGGTCCAGTATGCGCAGCGTGCCGCCGGGCGCGTCTGCCCGCAGTCGCGCGACCAGCGCCGCGCTGCGCGAGCAAGCGTCCAGCGGCTCTCGGAGGGCGAGCCACTCGGCGGAGAAGCCGCTCACCGGTCAGGCACCCGCTCAAGCTCGCCGGCAAATCGTGCTGCCGCATCGCTCCAGCCGGGCAGCGTCGCAGCAGCGCGGCGGGCGGCAGCGGCGAGGCGTCGCCGCAGGGTGGCGTCGTCCATGAGCCGCGCCAGAGCGCCGGCCAGGGCGATGCTGTCGCCCGGCGCTACCAGCAGTGCCGCGTCGGCCGGCACGGTGTCAGGAATGGCGCCGGCACGGGTGCTGACGACCGCCAGGCCATAGGCCAGCGCTTCGGCCAGGACCATGCCGTAGCCCTCGTGGTGAGACGGCAGTACGAACAGATCGGCACTCGCATAGCAGCGGGCCAGATGGTCATCGTCGACTTCGCCGAGAAGTTCCACGCGCCGTTCCAGGCCCAGCGCCGTCAGCTTGCGGCGCAGCGCAGCGACCGTCGGGGGACTGCGTTCCAGGCTGCCTACACAGACCAGCCGCCAGGGCCTTTCGCGCATTCTGCCCAGCGCATCGAACAGCACGTCATGGCCCTTGCGCGGGACCAGTGTCGCGACGCATAGCAGCGACGGCGGGCCGCTGCCAGAACCGTGGGCCTGCTGCCGCCGCTCGGTTCCCGGTTCCACGATGCCGATGCGCGGACGGGCCACGCCGTAGTCGGCCAGCGCCGCGGCGGTGGCCGGGCTTGTTACCAGCACCCGGCGCACGGCGGCCAGGGCTCGCCGCTCGCTCTCCTGCAGGCGCTGCGCGTCCTCTCGGTCGAGACCGGTTTCCAGCGCCAGCGGATGGTGCACCAGGGCAACCAGCCGCAGGCGTGCGGCGTGCGCCTCGGCCTGTGCCGGCATCGCGCCGAGGGCGAGGCCGTCCACGACCACCAGCGTGCCGTCCGGGATGGCGGCCAGCAGCCGGTCGGCGGCTTCTAGCGCCGCCTGGTCGGGGAACGGGAAACCGTCCGCAAGGCGCCGTACCTGCACCTGCCAGCCGAGTGCCGACAGCCCAGCGACGATGTGGCGGTCGTAGACGAAGCCGCCCGTGGCGGTCGCCGGATCCCCGGGAACGACGAACTGCAAGTTTGGCACGGATCAGGCGCTCGGCAAGGCCGGCAACGCGCCTTCGTAGGAGGCCCACGCCATGTGGGATTCGTGCAGCGTCACACGCAGGACGGAGAGCGCGCGCGCGGACTTGCCCAAGCGTCCCGCGGCGATGCCCTCGGCCATGCGATCGAACACCACGCGGGCGAGAAACTCGCTGGTGGTGTTGTTACCGTTGAACCCGTCCAGGTCATCCAGATTACGGTAGTTGAGCTCGCTGAGGACCTCAGCCAGCACCGCGCTCGCAAGACCGATGTCCACCACAAGCCCGTCGGCGTCGAGTTCCTGCCGGCGGAGCTCCAGGTCGACGACATAGGTGGCCCCGTGCAGGCGCTGGGCGGGGCCGAACACCTCGCCGCGAAAACTGTGGGCAATCATGAAGTGGTCGCGAACGCAAACTGTATACAAGCTTCGTCTCCAGTCGGTCAATCGTAACGGATGCGGTGACACAGGGTGTCGCCCGGATTTCTGCT
Organism: uncultured Gammaproteobacteria bacterium; assembly: GCA_963753615.1. Taxonomy (GTDB): domain Bacteria; phylum Pseudomonadota; class Gammaproteobacteria; order Chromatiales; family Chromatiaceae; genus CAVWCW01. Next base: position 154,622 of record CAVWCW010000016.1, on the reverse strand, counting down.
GAGGCGAGCCATCACCGCTGGCAGATCGGTGAAGGAATCCTCCCCGGTGATGAGCATGTCGAGTCTTTGATCGGTGAGCAGGTCGAGCGCCAGGCCCATGCGCCGGGCGAAATCCCACCGCGCCCGCTGAGCGCTGGCCACGCTGCCTACCTGAGAGGAGATGAGCCGCAAGCGGCGGGCGTGAAAAGCGGCGCCGAGCGGCAGTTCGACGCTGCGCTCGCCATACCAGCTAAGTTCAACCACGCGGGCCTCGAACGCGGCGAGGGTCAGGGCGGTCACCAGACCCTCGCCGTGACCGCTGCAATGCACCACCAGGTCCGCTTCGGGAGTGGCCCCGTCGGGGGTCGCGAATCGTACACAAAGCGCCGAGGCAATTTCCGCCCGAGCGGGGTCGATGTCCACCAGTTCGACCCGGCAGCCGGGGATCTGAGCGGCGAGCCAGGCGGTGAGGCAACCGAGAGCGCCTGCGCCGATTACCGTGATGCGGTCGCCGATGCGCGGGGTGGCATCCCACAGGCCGTTGACCGCGGTCTCGAGGTTGGCTGCCAGCACCGCGCGTTCCGGCGCGACAGCCTCCGGCAACGGGTGCACGGCGGCCGCGGGCACCACGTAGCGGGTCTGGTGCGGGTGGAGGCAGAATACGTCGCGCCCGAGAAGCTCAGGGGGGCCCGCCTCGACGCGCCCGACGCTGATGTAGCCATACTTCACCGGCGCCGGAAAGTCCCCCGCCTGAAATGGTGCACGCATGTTCCGATACTCGCTGGGCGGCACCGCGCCCCGGAACACGAGGGACTCCGTGCCGCGGCTGACGCCGGAGTATAGGCTGCGTACCAACACGTCCTTAGGCCGCAGCGCGGGCAGCCTCTCCCGGCGCAGCTCACCCCGGCAGGGCCCGGTGACCCAGAACCCTTCGGCAAAATCGGTTGTCTGAGGCATAAGATTGGTTGTCTGAGGCATGAACGGGAATGCACTCTCGGCATAGTGGGATGCTCACGTGCCCGGGCAACCCATGGTACATTCTAAACCCATGGCTTGCAGGCTTGGTACAACGACGAAGCCGGACGGGGGGCTAAACGATGCCGGGAAGTTCATGAACCGCCTTGCTGCATTGACCCGGGGCGTTGGAGGCCCGGCGCGTGAGGCCATGGCGAGAGGCGTCCTGACCCTGGTTTGCCTTTCCATCTTCGCCTCGGCAATGCAACATGCGACGGCGCTTTCGACGCGCTTCGTGCCTACTGTAATCGCCGCCTTCGGGTTGGTTTTGGTCCTGGTGCTGGTGCTACTGCCCCGCCACCATCCTCCACGCCGATTCGGCGCCGCCAACAGCGTGACCTTGGTGCGCACCGCCATGGCTGTGCTGTTGTTGGGCTGCGTTGGTGCGGGCACGCAGACCGAGCTGGCCTGGTGGGTGGTGGGCATCGCCACCCTGGCGGCGTGTCTCGATGCGCTCGACGGTGCTTTGGCGCGTCGCCAAGGCACGGCGAGCGCCTTCGGCGCGCGTTTCGACATGGAAGCCGATGCGGGTCTTGTCCTGATCCTCAGTCTGCTCGCGTGGCAATTCGACAAGGCCGGACCATGGGTGCTTGCGGCCGGCCTGATGCGTTACGCTTTCGTCCTGGCCGGGCTTTGGTTTCCCTGGCTGCGCGGTGGGCTGCCTCCGAGCGTTCGCCGGCAAGCCGTGTGCGTGGTGCAGGTAGTTACCCTAATCGCGTGTCTGGCTCCAATCGTCCCCGTGCCCTGGAGCGCGGTGCTGGCGGCGCTCGGTCTGGCGGCGCTAACCGCTTCGTTCCTCACAGATATTGCGTGGCTCGCCCGTAAGGGGCGGCAGGCACGCTAAGGAGAAAAGCTCATGCATCGATTCTCAACATCCATTGTTCGCGGCTCGGCCGCTCTGTTGTGGCTGCTCACTGCGATTGTGTTCGGCAGTGCCCCTGCTCGCGCCGAGCCGGCCGAATACCGCATTGACCCGGATCACCTCAGCGTCGGCTTCCTGGTCGATCACATCGGGTACGCGGCCACCTTGGGTTTATTCCGCGAAGCCGAGGGCAGCTTCCGCTTCGACGAGCAGACCGGCGTGGTGACCGACCTGCGCGTCGTTGTCGACACCGCCAGCGTTTTCACGAACCACAAGAAGCGCGACGACCACCTGCGCAGCGCCGACTTCCTCAACAGCCGCGAGTTTCCGCAAATGGTCTTCAGCGCCGACGAGGCGCGGCCGGCCGGTGAACGTCGCTACCAGATTGAAGGCCAGCTCGAGCTGCTCGGAAAGACCCGTCCGCTGACCCTGGAAGCCACCTGGAACAAGAGCGCCGAGTATCCTTTTGGCGGAGGCGTGTTCGGCGCAAATCCCTACGTGACCGGTGTATCTGCCCGCGGCAGCTTTAAGCGCAGCGACTACGGCATGAATTACGCGGTGGACAACGGCTGGGTGGGCGACGAGGTACGCCTGATCATCGAGTTCGAGGCGGTTCGGCAATAGAGTCGATGTCACGCGAGACTCCGAATGCGCGCTGGCGGCTGTGGCTGGCGCTGGGCGCTGCCTTGTTCGGGCTCAACCTGGCGCTCAGCTTCCACAACGTGTGGCCTACCCTCTGGGTGACGACGCGCCACGAGCTGTCTGTCGAAGCTGGCGCTTTGGTGCTTCTGATGGCGCTGTACTCGGAGTGGCGCCAGCCGCCGTCACTGAAAGTGCTCACCTGGCTGGCCGTTGGGCTCACCATCCTGGCGCTGGGGCGTTACGCAGAGGTGACCGCACCGGCGCTCTACGGGCGGCCTGTCAACCTGTACTGGGATGCTCAGCATGTGCCGCGGGTGGCTGCGATGCTCGCCGAGGTGGCGCCGGCCTGGCTCGTGGTGCTGGTAGTGGGTGGCGTTTTCGCCCTGGTAGCCGGCGTGTTCCTGGCGCTGCGCTGGATGCTCGCTAGCACAGCCGCGGCGCTGGCCGTGCCGCTACCTCGCAGAGCCGTGCTCGGGCTGACCGGCGCTCTGGTAGCCCTGTTCGCAGCCGGCCATCTGAGCTCGCGGGTAGACACCCGGGGCTGGTTCTCGCTGCCGGTCACGCTGACCTACGCTCAACAGATACGCTTCCTGCGCCAGGTTTTCGCCGCCGGCGAAGCGAACCCCGTCGCCGATACGCCGCCGCTTACTGCTTCGAACCTGGAAAGGGTGGCCGGCGCAGATGTGATCGTGTTGTTTCTCGAGTCCTACGGTGCCACCACGTTCGATCGGCCTGAGTACGCTCGGGCGCTGGCCGACAGCCGGGCTGCGCTGAGCGAAGCCGTGGCGCGCAGCGGCCGTCAGGCATTGTCCGCCTACGTAAGGTCGCCGACCTTCGGCGGTGCCTCCTGGCTGGCGCACGCGAGCTTCCTGTCGGGTGTCGAGGTGGCCGACAGCCGCTCGCACGCTCTGCTGCTGACCAAGCAGCGCGAGACCTTGGTGCACCGCTTCGCCCGCCACGGCTACCGCACACTGGCGCTCATGCCCGGCTTACGCCGGGCCTGGCCGGAGGGCAGCTTCTATGGCTTCGCCAAGATCTACGATGCGGCTGCTTTGGACTACCGGGGACCGGAGTTCGGCTGGTGGCGCATACCGGATCAATACGCCCTGGCGCGTCTCGATGCGCTCGAACTGGCACCGCGGGACCGCGCCCCGGTGATGCTGTTCTTTCCCACCATCAGTTCTCATATGCCGTTTCGGCCGACGCCGCCCTACCAGGTCGATTGGCAGGCACTGCTCGGGTCCCAGCCCTTCGGCCCAGGACGTACCGGTGAGGCGCTTGCGCAGAAGCCGGAATGGAACAATCTGGGAGCGGCCTATGTGGACTCGGTGAACTACGCGCTGACCTTCCTCGCCGGCTACCTGGAAAGCCGAGCTCCAGCCGATCTGATCCTCGTCATCCTGGGTGATCACCAACCGGCGTCCAGCGTCAGTGGCAAGGGTGCGCCGTGGGACGTGCCGGTACACGTCATTGCCAGCCGTTCGCGGGTCACGGATGCGCTGCGCGCCGAGGGCTTTAGGCCCGGTCTTGAGCCGCGCCGGCCGGTGATCGGCCCCATGCACGGGCTGACCGGGAAGATACTCCGGGCTTTCGGCGGTGTCGCAGCTTCGACTGGCGATTCAGTTGCTGCGGCACAAGCGGGCGTAGATGTCGGCGAAGCCGACCCGCAGCGACGAATTCGAGACGAAACGGCGGGTATCGTCCGCGTCGCACCAATCGGGGCGAGCCAGGCGGTGACTCTCGCCCATTGACAGGTTGTATCGGTAGTCAGGGAGTTCTTTCGGCCGCTCGACGCACCCGAGCGCGACTCCACGAGCTGCGGGCAAGTACTCGGATGACCGACCCGGAAGGGTGGTGTCGAGACCGCGCAGCACCTCGGCCTCGTACCCCCCACGTTGTTGTTCACGAAGGCGGAAACGCCTTGGGCATCGATCAGCGCCTGCAGCGTGGTAGCCTGGAAAGCATCGCCGGCGCGCCACGCGACACCCCGAAAGCTCGGATCGCGGGTGACCTCATTGACCCGGTTGTGCGACAGGGCGAGACCCGGGGGTTGCGCTCGCGGACCAGCAAGATGAGGTGGGGCACGGACCATCAACCGCCACTGAAAGTCTGAAGCAGCGAGCCGCGGTGGGTTCCCATGCACGTGTTGTCGAGGGGTGCGCGCTGGGTCGAGCGCTTTTATGAAGGGTTGGGCTCTTCGCCGGGTTTCTTGCTCAGTCCGGGCGATGCTCCCGCGATGCCGCTCTGGGATCTCGCGCCTCGGGTGCCCCAAAGTCTCGAGAAGTACCAGAGCCCGGGGCCCGCCAGTCCGGAGAACGCGAGCGCCGTGCCGAGTCCCAAGGCTTCGGTAGCCGACAGCTCACCGTAGACCCAGGCGAGCGAGGCTTCTTTCCCGGTGAAGCCGAGCGCGGAGATCGGAATCAAGCTCGCTAAGAGCGAAGCGGGTAATCCGAGGACAAGCGCTTCGATCGAGAGGCTGATGTCCAGCGCGCGAGCCGCGGCTGCGATCTGAGCCCCGATCGCCATGAAGACCGCGAGCGTGAGCAACGAGGTCCAGACGACGGTCGTCCCGAAACGGCGAACGAGTGCTGCCGAGAGCACGAGCCCCGCGAGCAATACTACCAGCCACCAATCCGCCGAATACGCTACGGCGGCGACCGTGAGCGCCACGGCCGTGTTGCCGACCCGATCGACGATCAGCCCCCGCCAACGCGAACGCTTTACTCGATCACGCGTTGCACCCTTGAGGAGGTCGCCGGCAAGCGGCCCCCAACACAGCCCGATCAACGTCGCAGCGCTGGTCGCGTCCGTCGCAGTCCACCAACACAGGGGCTCCCCCGCTCGGCGCTCCCACAGCCACCACCGCGTAGACAACAGGAGGTGTTGAACGAAACCGAGGCTGACTGCGACGAGCAACCATTCGGGTTGAGCCCGTCGCACCAGGGCCTCTAGCTGCTCGACGTTGACGCCACGCCCAAGAAGTGCGGCCAACACGAGAGCGCTCAGCACGAAGACCAGAACCGCCCGGCGCTTCACCGTGCCAAACATGCGTAGAGGTCTCCCGACGCGCTCATGCTCGGGAGAGTTTGGAGGAATTCTCGAGCCTCTGAGGCGTCCACGAACCCGGCGCGTTCCCAGCGCATCGTCTCGGAGAGCGACCATTTGAATCGGTAGCGTCCGAACTCAGAGAGCCGATCGAGAACCGCCACGGCGTCCTCACGGGCAGCGGGAATGAACTCGAAGGAGAGGGCCGGCAGAGGATGGCTAGAGCCTTCCAAGACCTCGAGTTCGGCGCCTTCGACGTCGATCTTGCAGAAGCTCGGAACGCCATAGCGTTCGACCAGTTGGTCGAGGGTGATGACGTCGATCTCGGCCTCGGCGTCCCAGTCGGCCCTGGCGAACCTCTCGTCGCGGGACACCCGCTCCGTCCAGTCGCGACTCAGGGTCGAGAGCGTCGGCGTCTTGCGGCTGGTGTAGAAGGTTGCGCGTCCGGGGGTGCTGCCAACCGCGCACTCGAGCACTTCGACTTCCGAGTCCGCGACGAACCTGCGGAGGTAGCTGGCGAACAATGGCTGGGGCTCGACTGCGACGACGCTTGCACCTAGCTCCCGCCAACAGCTCACGCGGTTTCCGACGTGAGCACCGAGGTCGAAACACAATCCGCCCTCAGGCACGAATTGGCGGTAGAACTCGCGCATGCGGGCGCGTCGCCAGAACTGGCCACGATAAGTCAACCACGAGCGCGCAAAGCCGTAATACGACGACCAGCTCATGTGATCGGTGCGTCGAGAATGATGCGGCCGCCGACCAAAGTCTGGTGGCAGTGCGTGAGGTCATAGACGCGCGATTCGCTGCCGCGTCCGTAGCGAACGCTCTTTGCTCCCGCGTATAGTTGCGGACACATGGTGATGGTCGCGTAGTCGACGCAGCCCGCGTCTAGAAAGCTCGCCACGCGCGTCTCACCGCCCTCGAGCATGGCGCGACTAGATTCCAGCTCGGGCGGCCGGATTCGTGCGCGCGCCGGCGCGAAGTCCTCGTCGGACCACGGCCGCGCCGAGGCTCCCGCTCGTTCGAGCGCATAGGCGCGGTCGGAGCATGCCTGCTCGGAAGTGACAATACAGATCTCGCCTCCCGATGCGTCGAAGAGCGCCGCGTCGACCGGGGTGCGCAGCTCGCGATCGAGTACGACGCGCTTGGGTTGAGGGCGGCTCGTCTCCGTGCGGGCGGTAAGCCGAGGGTTATCGACGAGCACGGTGCTGACACCCACCATGACGGCGTCGTATCGCGCCTCGGCAAACCGATCCCGTCGTTCGATGATCCCGCAGAGAGCCTCGTCCATTTAAGCGCGTAGACGGCTCAGTTGATCCGAAAATGACGACTCCGCGCGGGCACGAGTTCGAGTAGCATAAACGCCCCCTTACCGAATTCGCTCAAGTATCCTCCGGGCGTCAGGCAGCCGTCAACCCGCCTGCGACGCCATGTTGGCGGGAATCCCAGCCTCCCGAGCCGGGAACTGGTCCTAAAGGGAAGGCGATTTGGGACGGATTCTGGCGCTCAGGCCAAGCGCTGCCGTGGCGCGCCCATGCGGGTCAGCACCAATGGTGCGGGTTGGGTGGGAGGCGATTGATCCTACCAAACACACCTGCAGCGGCGCCCGAGAGGGCGGCAACCGGGGAGTTGTGCGCAGGCCTCTTTCTTCTTGAGGTCGGTGAGAGGAGTGACATTTCCGCCGTCCGCGTCGAAGCTACCGATGTCCGCTATGCGCCTGATCCAGTCACCCAATAGCCCGACCGCGAGCATCTGCCAGACAAAAGCAAAGGGCCGGCAGATTGCTCTGCCGGCCCTTTGTTCACGTCCGTGTGCTGGGGGAGACTAGCTCATTCTTACTTGGCGGCCGGAGCGACCGGGGCAGCCGGAGCGACCGGGGCGCCGTAAGGCATGCCGTATCCGTAAGGAGCGCCAGCGCCATACCCGTAAGGGGCGCCGTAGCCATAAGGGCCGTAGTAGCTGTTGTAACGGTTGTAGCCGCGACCGTGTCCGCCGCCGCTCATGGACATGTTGAAGTCACCGTAGCCGTCGCCCATGAAGTCGTTCATCCAGTTGTTGGAACCGGGGTAACCGCCCCAAGGACCACCGCCCCAGAAGGCAGAGGCGGAAGCGGAAGCGGCGATAAGGGCGGTAGCGGCGGCGATTTTGATGATCTTGGACATGTAAGTATCTCCTCGAGACGATGTTCGAATTTTGTGTTTATCGATACAGTCGGCAGCTGGTGTTTCGGTGCTTGCCTTCGATGGGGAAGAAGTATATTAGTGTTTTCTGTATTAGTCAACGCTTAATTTCCCCCGCTTTGTCGATGCCGGGAGAAGTTCCACTCACTCGAAACCAGCGGTCCACCCAGGCGGTAGCGGGAGATCCCGCTACCGAGGCTGATGCATAGAATGCCGACACCAGGTGAAAACGGCGCTGCTGGGCCCGCTAGGTCTTAACCCACCTGGAGATAGCCCGACCTCCAGCGTCCTTCGGGGCTTTGCTGTCCTTGAGGACGCCGAGCATCAGGCGCCGGTTTGAACCGAGTCCCGCCGCCGATCAGCCGGAAACTGAGTGTCGGTTCTCGGCTAGAAGCAGACCTACGGGTATTCATGCTATGAACTCAGCAAGCAAGGACCCTTGCGAAACGAACCGCGCAGAATAAAGTGTCCCTCTGTACCACCTCCGGCCCCGGGAGACGAGCTGTTTTGCCCCGCCACCGCTTCAGGCCAGGGCGCCGGCAAAATCGTAGACGCCAGCCCTGTCCCGGAAGGTCGCTACGACCTGCTCGCAGTGATCGAGAGTGCGCAACGAGGAGAACAGCACCCCAACGACGCCCGGAGGCCTGCGCTGGTAATGCGGAAACTGCCCTAGCGCTTCGAAACGGGCGAGCAGGCAATCCCGGCAGCTCGACAAGACTGGTCATGGCCTCTCGGAATTCAACCCAAACGACCGCTGCGGCAGATTCGATTTAATATCTCTGTAACTCAAGGTCGAACACCACGATCGGACGATTGAATCCCTTAACGTCCACACGCCGTTCGTTGGAGAATCGAAACTGAGCATTGTCTTTCAGGGTGCTGTAAATCGCTTCAGACGCGACAATATTCCTGGGACTGGCAAACCCACACAGCCGTGCCGCAAGGTTGACCGACTCGCCGATTACAGAGTAATCCAGGTGCTCGGGGGAGCCGATGTTGCCGATAACGGCTGGCCCCTGATGGATACCGCAACCCACCGCTACATCGGCTTCCTGTGGATTGACACCCGCGTCGCCGGCGTGGGCGATGATGTCGAGAGCACACTTGCAGCCTTGCCGGGTCATTTCCGGCCCCTCGAACACCGCCATAATGCCATCGCCGGCGTACTTGTCGACATAACCACCATACTGATATACGAGGTCGACCTGATAGGCCAGATGCTTGCTCAACAGCGCAAACAGCAGTTCGGGCTCGATCGCCTGGGAAAGCTGGGTGAAGCCGCGAATGTCGGTGAACAATACGCACACCTGCAGGCGCTTCGGCGGCGGCAGCGCACCGGTGTCGGAATACTGCACCACCATCTGCTGCAGCCGGGGCGACACATAACGGTTCAGGTTCCTGCGCACTCGCTCCAACTGTTTCGACAGGGCGGCGCGCTGCAGATGACCCTTGATTCGCGTCTGCAGAACCACCGGCTCGATCGGTTTGCTGATGAAATCGTCGCAGCCCGCTTCGAAGGCTTCCGACAGGGCTTCTCGTTGTTCCATTGCCGTTATGACCAGGATCGGTGTTACCCGGTGACGCTCCATCGCGCGCAATCGCCGGCATGTCTCGATCCCCCCGATACCCAGCATCTTCAGGTCCAGAACCACGCCATCTATGTCGGTTTTTCCGGCGATGTCCAGCGCCTGTTCGCCGCTTGCCGCCTCCACCACATGGTAGCCGCTGACCTGCAACACCCCTTTGATGATCTGGCGGATCAGCATCTGATCGTCGACGATCAGAATAGTGGGCGGATGTGTCGAGGTAACGGGCGACATGATTCCGATTGGTTATTCGAATGCCTGCGGACGCTCAGCTAATCGGGGTATCGGGGCGAGACATTGTTGGCGAGGCTGCGCCGGGAGAGGCTCGCACAACCATCGGGGCGCGCCCGGGCTTCGCTGAGAGAGATATTAATAGTCCGCCTGGCAGATCCGGGCGCAGCGAGGCGCATCGTGGATTGATCTGCCAAGCGTGAGCGCATCCATGGCATTAAAGTAGGGACATTTAGCCTAGACATAGCAGCGTCGCGGACCTTAATTTATAGTCTTCGCCCACGCCTTCGTCAAGGACCCATAGGCGCAGACGGGACCTCAGGCCGACGGATAGCCGGGCCGATTCCGTCCCCTTCGCAGGCTCGGCGCGAACGTCCGCTCCTGGTCGAGTCCGGTCTCTGACCTTAGGGGGTCTAGTGGCGGCTCACGCGGCTAAGCTTTCGCCCGGCATCTTGGGGTAAAATGATGGCTTATCTTGTTGAGAGTGGTCGTTTGACGATTCACACGTACCGCCAGATCAAGCCTGAACGGATAAAGAGAAAGGCGGCAAGCAGACGGAGAGTAGGTCGCCGCACAGCGCCAAAGTCATAAAGCTCTAGGGGACAGCAATTTGTAGGGCAGATCGAGGGAGGCCGCAATCCGCCCTATCGGGTGCCTATAAACGGAAAAAGGGGCGGCTGCCTAGAAAATAGCAACCACCCCTAAGTCCTTGATTCTAAATGGTGCCGAGGGCGAGAATCGAACTCGCACACTGTTTCCAGTACCAGATTTTGAGTCTGGCGCGTCTACCAATTTCGCCACCTCGGCGGATCGATTCGCTAGTATAGCGATTTGCAGCCCGGCGTCCAGTCGCTTCGTCTGCCGATCGCCCCCGGCATTGTGCTAACATCCGCGCGCTATGCGCCTGAGCGACTTCGATTATCCCCTGCCGACCGAGCTGATCGCCCAGGTCCCGCTGGAGCGGCGTTCGGATTCGCGTCTGCTGTGGCTGGACGGGACCAGTGGGACGCTCGCTGACCGCCGCTTCTGCGAGTTGCCGGGGCTGCTGGAGCCTGGGGATCTGCTGGTGTTCAACGACACCCAGGTGATGGCGGCGCGCCTGTTCGGCCGCAAATCGAGCGGCGGCCGGGTGGAGGTGTTGATCGAACGGGTGCTGGCGCCGGACTTGGCGCTGGCCCATGTGCGGGCCAGCAAGTCGCCTAAGGCGGGGGGGCGGCTGGTGCTGGACGAGGGGGGCGAGTTGACGGTGCTGGGGCGTCGGAACGAGTTGTTCGAGTTGCGGTTGGCGCGGGGGCAGGAGGATTTCTACACCCTGATGGCGCGCGCCGGGCACATGCCGTTGCCCCCCTATATCGAGCGCTCCGACACCGCCTTCGACCAGGAGCGCTATCAGACGGTCTATGCCGAACGCCCCGGCGCGGTGGCGGCTCCCACCGCGGGATTGCATTTCGACGACGAACTGCTGCGCCGCCTGGAGGCGCGAGGTGTGGGGCGGGCACGGGTTACGCTGCATGTCGGCGCCGGCACCTTTCAACCGGTGCGCAGCGAGGACCTGGATCTGCACCGGATGCACAGCGAGTACCTGGAGGTGGACGCGGAACTGTGCGCCCAGGTACAAGCCACCAAGGCCGCGGGCGGCCGGATAGTGGCGGTGGGTACCACCAGCGTGCGCAGCCTGGAGACTGCGGCCGCCGACGGCGAACTGCGGCCCTATCGGGGCGATACCCGGCTGTTCATCCGTCCCGGCTACCGGTTTCGGGCGGTGGACCTGCTGATTACCAACTTTCACCTGCCGAAGTCGACCCTGCTGATGCTGGTTAGCGCCTTCGGCGGCTATCGGCAGGTCATGGCCGCTTACCGCCACGCCGTGGCCGAGCGCTATCGCTTCTTCAGCTACGGCGACGCCATGCTGATCGGTCGAAGACCGGCCTGAGCCTGAGCGGGCCGGTCGGGGCCCAGGCAAAAAAAAAGCGCGGCAGGGGATGCCGCGCCTAAAGTTCCACCAAAGGAGGATGGAGGAGTATGTACCGAAAATCACGAGGAGATTCAGTACATAATCATAATCTAATAAACTTGGCCGTTTGTCAACCGCCTTCTTTTCATGGGAAGCCGTCAAGGGCGGCTACAGGTTTGACAGAAAGGGCGTGCAAAGAGTGGGTTTATATTGGAATTCAATGTCTTAGAAGGCGATGGCCGAGCCCGTCGCGGGCGCCTGGAATTCCCGCGGGGGCGTATCGAGACGCCGGCTTTCATGCCGGTGGGGACCTACGGCAGCGTCAAGGCCATGACCCCGGAGGAGTTGGAGGGGCTGGGGGCCGAGATCATCCTGGGAAATACCTTTCACCTCATGCTGCGTCCGGGCACCGAGGTGATCGGCCGCCACGGCAGCCTGCACGGCTTTATGCACTGGGAACGGCCGATCCTCACCGATTCCGGCGGTTTTCAGGTGTTCAGCCTGGGCAAAATGCGCAAGATCGAGGAGGCCGGGGTGACCTTTCGCTCGCCCGTGGACGGCGGCAAGGTCTTTATGGGGCCGGAGGAGTCGATGCGGGTGCAGCGCGAACTGGGCTCGGACATCGTCATGATCTTCGACGAGTGCACCCCCTATCCGGCCAGCGAAGCCGAGGCCCGGGCCTCCATGGAGTTGTCGCTGCGCTGGGCCGAGCGCAGCCGCCTGGCCCACGGCGACAGCCCCTCGGCGCTGTTCGGCATTGTCCAGGGCGGGGTCTACCCGGAACTGCGTGCAGCCTCACTGCAGGGGCTGAAACAGATCGGCTTCGACGGCTATGCGGTGGGGGGGCTGTCGGTGGGGGAGCCGCCGGCTGAACGCTGGCGCATCCTCGACTTTCTCTCCGCGCGCCTGCCGAGCGACCGGCCCCGCTACTTAATGGGGGTGGGCACGCCGGAGGACATCGTCGAGGCGGTACGCCGGGGCATCGACATGTTCGACTGCGTGATGCCCACTCGCAATGCCCGCAACGGTCATCTGTTCACCCATCAGGGCGTGGTGCGGATCCGCAACGCCGGCCACCGCTTGGACGAGGGCCCAGTGGACCCCCTTTGCAGTTGCTATACCTGCCGCAACTACAGCCGCAGCTACCTGCGGCACCTGGACAAGTGCAACGAGATCCTGGGTGCGCGCCTGAACACCATCCACAACCTGAGCTATTACCACCAACTCATGCGCGGCCTGCGCGGGGCCATCGAGGAGGGGCGGCTGGAAGCCTTCGTGCACGAGTTCTATGCGTTGCGCTCAGCCCCGGTGCCGTCGGCAAGCGGGGGCTGAGCCTGTATCTTTGCCTCAACTATGGCATAATCCGCCGCTTCGCGGTTTTGTCGCCGCATTGCGGCTAGTTTTGTCACGGGTGAACACAGTATGAGCTTTTTTATTTCCGATGCCCTGGCCCAGGCCCCGGCCGCGGCCGCGTCCCAGGCTGGCCTGGAAAGTCTTTTGTTTCCGATCGGCCTGGTCATTATTCTCTACTTCTTTATGATCCGGCCCCAGATGAAGCGCCAGAAGGAGCACCAGAAGCTGGTCTCCAGCCTCAGCAAGGGCGACGAGGTCGCTACCGAGAGCGGCATCCTGGGAAAGATCATCGATCTGGGCGATAACTTTGCCTTGATCGAGGTAGCCGAAGGGGTGCAGGTCAAGATCCGCCGCCAAGCGGTGGGCGCGGTGCTGCCAAAAGGCTCCCTGAAGGAGCTTTGAGCCCGCGTCCCGGACCTTCCTCGCCGGAAGGTCCAACGCCGCCCGCCCCCCAAAGAGTCAAAAGATGAACCAATATCCCCTCTGGAAGAACCTGCTCGTGGTCCTGGTGCTGCTGTTCGGCGCCCTGTATGCGCTGCCCAATGTGTTCGATCAGGACCCCTCGATCGAAATCACCGGCACCCGCCTGGAAGCGGTGGATGCGGGCACCGTGGCGAAGGTCGAATCGGCCCTGCGCGAGGCCGGCGTCGACTTCAAAGGGGTGGAGCAAAGGGACGATCGTCTGCTCCTTCGCCTGCGAAACTCCGAGGACCAGCTCAAGGCCAAGGACGTGTTGGCTCTGACCCTGGGCGACAATCTCAACCAGGCACTGACCCTGGCCCCCGATCTGCCGGGTTGGCTGCGGACCTTGGACGCCGAGCCCATGTACCTGGGTCTGGATCTGCGCGGCGGCATTCACGTGCTGATCGATGTCGACATGGATGCGGCCCTGGAGCAGGCCTTGGAGCGCTACACGGACGACATCCGCGGCGAGCTGCGCAAGAACAAGGTGCGCTACGTGACGGTTGGCCGCGAGGCCGGCAGGATCTCGATCAAGTTCCGCGACGCTGCGGAGTTGGAGCGGGCCGAGGAGGTGGTCAACGACCAATTCTCCAGCCTGATATTGGACACCAGCGAGGAGGGGGGCGACTTTTACCTCACGGCCGCCCTGCCGCCGGCCGAGCAGCGCGAAGTCAAGAAGTTCGCCCTGGACCAGAACATCACCACCCTGCGCAATCGCGTCAACGCGCTGGGCGTGGCCGAGCCCCTAATCCAGCAGCAGGGCGACCGCCGCATCGTGGTGCAGCTGCCTGGGGCCCAGGATCCCGGCAAGCTCAAGGAGATCCTCGGCGCCACGGCGACCCTGGAGTACCGCCTGGTGGACACCGAGCACAGCGTGCAAGACGCCCTCGACGGCAGGGTGCCGCCGGGCTCCAAGCTTTACAAAGAGCGCGACGGCCAACCGATCCTGCTCAAGAAGCGGGTGATCGTTACCGGCAACCAGATTACCGACGCCTCCTCCGGCCTCGACCAGCGCAGCGGTTCTCCGGCGGTGTTCGTCAGCCTGGACGGGCAGGGCGCCCGGCGCATGCGCAATATGACGATCGAGAACGTCGGCAAGCCGATGGCGGTGGTGTTCATCGAGAACCGCACCGTTACCCGGATGGTGGACGGCGAGCCGGTCAAGCGTAAGCAACTGGTCGAAGAGGTGATCAGCGTCGCCAATATCCTCGAACCCTTTGGCCGCCGCTTCCAGACCACCGGCCTCGACAGCACCGACGAGGCCCACGATCTGGCTCTGCTGCTGCGCGCCGGCGCTCTGGCCGCCCCCATCGATATCGTCGAGGAGCGCACCATCGGTCCGAGCCTGGGTCAGGACAATATCGATCAGGGGTTCGAGTCGGTGCTGATCGGCCTGGCCCTGGTGATCCTGTTCATGGCCTGGTACTACAAGGTGTTCGGGCTGGTGGCGGACATGGCCCTGGTGCTCAACCTGGTGCTGATCGTTGCGGTGCTGTCGCTGCTTCAGGCCACACTGACCCTGCCCGGTATCGCCGGCATCGTGCTCACCGTCGGCATGGCGGTGGACGCCAATGTGCTGATCTTCGAGCGCATCCGCGAGGAGATCCGCAACGGCAGCTCGCCCCAGGCCAGTATCAGCGCCGGCTACGAAAAGGCCTTCTCCACCATCGTCGATGCCAATATCACCACCCTGATCGCGGCGGTGGTGCTGTTCAGTTTCGGCACGGGCCCGATCAAGGGTTTCGCGGTGACCCTGTTCATCGGCATCCTGACCTCCATGTTTACCGCCATTGTCGGCACCCGCGCCGTAGTCAACCTGATCTACGGCCGCAAGCGGGTGGCGAAACTGGCGATCTGAGCGCGGTCCTCCGCGCAGGCGAGCAACGGCTATGGATCTGTTCAAGCAAGACTTCACCTACGACTTTCTGGGCAAGCGCAAGCTGGCCATCTCGTTATCCCTGGCGCTGATCGCAGTGTCTCTGATTTCGATGGCCACAATGCGGCTCAATCTCGGTATCGACTTCACCGGCGGCACCCTGGTCGAGGTCGGATACGAGGAGCCGGTGGAACTGGCCCCGGTGCGCGAGGCCCTGGCCGCGGCAGATTTCGACGCCGCGATGGTGCAGCATTTCGGCACCTCCCGCGATGTACTGGTGCGCCTGGCGCCGCACGAGGAAATCGCCCCAGCTGAACTCAGCAATCATGCCTTCCAGGCTCTAGAGCAGGCAGCCGAAAGCGCAGTGGAGCTGCGCCGGGTCGAATTCGTGGGCCCCCAGGTCGGCGATGAGCTGACCGAGGACGGCGGCCTGGCCATGCTTTACGCCCTGTTCGGCATCCTGGTCTACGTGGCCCTGCGCTTCGAGTACCGCTTCGCCGTGGGGGCGGTAATCGCCCTGGTGCACGACGTGTTGATCACCATCGGCGTGTTCTCGCTGTTCCAGATCGAGTTCGACCTGCCCGTGCTGGCGGCGGTGCTGGCGGTGATCGGGTACTCCCTGAACGACACCATCGTGGTCTACGACCGCATCCGGGAGAATTTCCGCAAGATGCGCAAGGGAAGCACGATCGAGATCATCAATCGATCGTTGAGCCAAACCCTGTCGCGTACCCTGGTGACCTCGAGCACGACGCTGATGGTGCTGCTGGCCCTGTTCTTAGTCGGCGGCGAGATCATCCACGGCTTCGCCCTGGCACTGATCCTCGGGGTGGTGGTCGGTACCTACTCCTCGGTCTATGTGGCCAGCACCGCCCTGGTGATGCTAGGCGTTAGCAAGGAAGACCTGCTGCCGCCGGAGAAAGAGGGGGAGGGGGTCGAAGGGCAGGAATCGCCCTGACCCGGGCGCAGCAGGTATGGCCGCCGGCCCTGCGCGGCGATTTCGGGTCAGCGTTAGCGATGCAGAGGCGGTCGCTCGCGAGCGGACCGGCGCTGTACGACCTGACCCAGCGCTCGGGTCAGTTGCGCAGTTCGCTTGGCAGGGTGGGGCGAATCGCCCGCAGCATGGCGTGGTGCACCTTGATCCCGCCGGCGATCAGATTGCCGCTTTCGAGATAGCGCTCGCCGCCGGCGATATCGGTCACCATGCCGCCGGCCTCGCGCACCAACAGCACCCCGGCGGCGATGTCCCAGGGCGCGAGCCCCAGTTCCCAGAAGCCGTCCAGGCGCCCGGCCGCCACGTAGGCCAGGTCCAGGGCCGCCGAGCCCGGCCGGCGGATGCCGGCGGTATCCTGCAGCAGGGCCCGGAACATCCCCAAGTAGGCGTCGAGGTGACGGTGATCCCGGTACGGGAATCCGGTGCCGAGCAGCGCCCCCTCCAGCCCCTTGCGGGCGGTCACCCGCAGCTTGCGGTCATTGACCTGGGCCCCGGCGCCCCGGCTGGCGGTGAACATTTCCTCGCGCAGCGGGTCGTAGACCAGACCGTGCTCCAGGCGCCCGCGGTGCTTGAGGGCGATGGAAATGGAGAACTGGGGGAAACCATGCAGGTAATTGGTGGTGCCGTCCAGCGGATCGATGATCCACTGGTACTCGTCGCCCGCCTGGCTGCCGCTTTCTTCGGCCAGTATGCCATGGTCCGGATACTTGCTGCGCAGTATTTCGATAATGGTGCGCTCGGCGCTGCGGTCCACCTCGCTGACGAACTCGTTGCGCCCCTTGGCGGTGACGTTCAGGGTGTCGGTGTGTTCGTAGTAGCGCAGCAGCACGCTGCCGGCACTGCGGGCGGCACGGATTGCGATATTCACCATCGGATGCATGGGCGGCAAAGATACCTCAAGCATGGACCCCGATAAAGCGGTTTTCCCTGTCCGGCGCTTGCGGTACCCTTGCGCGCCATGAGCGAGAACCTCCGCATCGTCCTGATTGGCACTACGCACGCCGGCAATATCGGCGCCGCCGCCCGGGCCATGAAGAACATGGGCCTGGATAGCCTTTGGCTGGTTGCCCCCAAGGAGTTTCCCAGCGCCGAAGCCACCGCCCGGGCCTCTGGAGCCGACGACCTGCTGGCCCGGGCCCGGGTCTGTGCCGAGCTCGACGAGGCCCTGGCCGGCTGCCGCCTGGTGGTGGGGGCCAGCGCCCGGCTGCGCAGCGTGAGCTGGCCCGAACTCGATCCTCGCGCCTGTGCCGAACGCCTGCTGGCGGAGGCTGCGAGTGGCCCGGTGGCGCTGCTGTTCGGGCGCGAGAGCTCCGGCCTCAGCAACCGGGAACTGGACCGTTGCAGCCACCTGGTGCATATCCCTGCCAACCCGGATTTCAGCTCGCTCAACCTCTCCCAGGCGGTGCAGGTGCTGGCCTACGAAATCCGCATGGCGCAACTGGAGTCCGGCGCCCAGGAAGGCGAGGAGCCGCCCCGCCCGGTGGCGCCGGCGGACGCCATGGAGGGCTTCTTCGACCACTTGCAGCAGGCCCTGGTAGACATCCGCTTCGCCACCCCGGGCCAATCCGACAAGCTGCAGCGGAGGCTGCGCCGGCTGTTCGCCCGCGCCCGCCCCGACCCCGAGGAGCTGAATATCCTGCGCGGCATCCTCAGCGCCGCCCAGGGCCGCAAGTTCCAGCGCCGCTCCGGCGAATAGCCTGATCTCGGCGGAGCGGGACCCGGCCGCTGCAGGGGTCCAGCGTCACCCTCTTGAGCTGTAGCGGGGCAAAAAAGCCCTAGTAAAACACTCGGAAATAACGGATAATTAGAAAGTTACCGGATTCGTGATGTTGTCCCCGAATTTGATAGAATACCCGAGATAATCGTCGGGTTATTGCTTACGGAAGCCCATGTTCGAACGAATCAGAGAAGATGTCGCCTGCGTCTTCGAGCGCGACCCCGCCGCCCGCAATAGTTTCGAGGTCCTGACCCTGTACCCGGGGATCCAGGCGGTGCTGATGCACCGGGTGTCCCATTGGCTTTGGAATCGCAGGCTGTGCTGGCTGGCGCGACTGCTGTCGAACCTGGCCCGGTGGTTTACGGGAATCGAGATCCACCCCGGGGCAAAGATCGGGCGCCGCTTCTTCATCGACCACGGTATGGGGGTAGTGATCGGAGAGACCGCGGTCATCGGGGATGATTGCACCCTGTATCACGGTGTGACCCTGGGCGGCACCAGCTGGAACAAGGGCAAGCGCCATCCCACGCTGGGCAACGACGTGGTAGTGGGGGCGGGCGCCAAGGTGCTGGGGCCGATCGAGCTCGGCGACGGCGTGCGCATCGGCTCCAATGCGGTGGTGGTCAAGGAGGTTCCGGCAGGGTGCACCGTGGTGGGCGTGCCCGGGCGCATGATCAACGAGGGCGGCGACCGTGAAGCCAATCGAGAGGCGATGGCGCGCAAGATCGGCTTCGACGCCTACGGCGCCACCCGTGACGCCCCCGACCCGGTGGCCCACGCCATCAACTGCATGCTCGACCACATCCATGTCATGGACGGCAAGATGCAGTCCATGTGCGAGGCGCTGAAGTCGATCGGCCTGGACGCGCCCGTGGACGAACGAATGCCGGACCTTGGATCCTGCGAAATCGTCTCCTCCGCGGAACTGGCTGCGCGCGAGGCCCTGGCCGACACGGAAGATGTCCCGGAGCATTTGAAGTCGACTTGATGGTCCGAGAGCGGGTCCAAAATAGTTGACTATTTTACTCTACATTGTATATTAGCGACTGAAAATATTAACCGGAGCCTGGCACGTGAAGCTGACTACTAAGGGACGCTATGCCGTCACCGCAATGCTGGATCTGGCCCTGCATCAGGGCAAGGGCCCGATTACCCTGTCCGATATCGCTCAGCGTCAGGGCATTTCCCTTTCGTACCTGGAGCAGCTGTTCTCGCGGCTGCGCAAAGAGCACCTGGTATCGAGCGTGCGCGGCCCGGGCGGGGGCTACAGTCTGGCCCGCGACGCCGGTGAGATCTTCGTCGCCCAGGTTATCACTGCGGTGGACGAGAAAGTGGACACCACCCGCTGCGGGGGCGCCCACAATTGCCAGAACAACCAGCGCTGTCTCACGCACGACTTGTGGCGCGACCTCAGCGACCGCATTTATGACTATCTGAACAGGATCAGCCTGCAGGAACTGATGAGTCGCAGGGGGGTAAAAGAGGTAGCCGATCGGCAAGACGGAGGCTGTGGCGAGCCGGTGTCTCTCGAACCTCAGGCTTCCACGGCCGGGCTGTGAATGACGTGCTTTTACTGAAACATCGGAGCCTTCGATGAAGTTACCGATCTATCTCGACTATTCGGCGACCACCCCGGTAGACCCGCGGGTGGCGGAAAAGATGTGCGCCTGCCTGACGCCCGATGGCACGTTCGGCAACCCGGCCTCGCGTTCCCATCCCTTTGGCTGGGATGCGGAAAAGCAGGTGGAAGAGGCCCGTAAACAGGTCGCGGAACTGGTGAATGCGGACCCGAAAGAGATCATCTGGACCTCCGGGGCCACCGAGTCGGACAACCTGGCGATCAAGGGTGCGGCCCACTTTTATCACAAGAAGGGCAAGCACATCGTGACCTGCAAGACCGAGCACAAGGCGGTGCTGGACACCTGCCGGCAACTCGAGCGGGAGGGTTTCGAGGTGACTTATCTCGACCCGGAACCGAGCGGCCTGATCGATTTGGGCAAGCTCCAAGCGGCCTTGCGCGACGACACCATTTTGGTCTCGATCATGCATGTCAACAATGAGATCGGCGTGATACAGGACCTCGCGGCAATCGGCGAGATCACCCGCGAGCGCAAGATCCTGTTCCATGTCGATGCCGCGCAGAGTCCCGGCAAGGTCCCGATCGACCTGCAGGAGATCAAGGTCGACCTGATGTCCTTTTCCGCCCACAAGATTTACGGGCCCAAAGGCATCGGCGCCCTCTTCGTTCGGCGCAAGCCGCGGGTGCGCCTCGAGGCCCAGATGCATGGCGGTGGTCACGAGCGCGGCCTGCGCTCGGGCACGCTGCCGACCCACCAGATCGTCGGCATGGGCGAGGCGTTTCGCCTGGCCCGGGAGGAAATGGCGACCGAGAACGAGCGTATCCTGGGCCTGCGCAACCGGCTTTGGGACGGCATCAAGGACATGGAGGAGGTCTACCTGAACGGGGACCTGGAGCAGCGCATCGCCGGTAACCTGAACGTCAGCTTCGCCTTCGTCGAGGGTGAGAGCCTGATCATGGCGCTCAAGGACATGGCCGTTTCCTCCGGCTCGGCCTGCACCTCGGCGAGCCTGGAACCGAGCTATGTGCTGCGGGCCCTGGGCCGGGAAGACGAACTGGCCCACAGCTCGATCCGCTTCACCTTCGGCCGTTTCAGCACTGCTGAGGAGGTGGATCTTGTGATCGAGAAGGTGCGAACACAGGTGGAGCGGTTGCGCGAGCTCTCTCCCCTGTGGGACATGTTCAAAGAAGGTATCGATCTCAATTCGGTTGAATGGGCCGCGCACTGAGCGCGCATCCTGGGAGCAAAGAAAATGGCATACAGCGACAAGGTACTGGATCACTACGAAAATCCCCGTAACGTGGGGGCCTTCGACAAGGAAGACACCAGCGTAGGCACCGGCATGGTGGGCGCCCCCGCCTGCGGCGACGTAATGCGACTGCAGATCAAGGTCAGCGACGCGGGCGTGATCGAAGACGCCCGCTTCAAGACCTACGGTTGCGGTTCCGCCATAGCCTCCAGCAGCCTGCTCACCGAGTGGGTGAAGGGCAAGACCCTGGATCAGGCCATGGAGATCAAGAATACCGACATCGCCGAAGAGCTTGCCTTGCCGCCGGTGAAGGTGCATTGTTCGGTGTTGGCCGAAGACGCCATCCGTGCCGCTATTGCCGACTATGACAAGAAGAAGGCGCCGGGCCAGCAAGGCTGAGCCGGCCGCCATCGACGGTCAATTGCATGGGAGTAGCAGAACGTGGCGATTACATTGACTGAGGCTGCGGCAGACCGGGTCAGCCGATTCCTGGACAACCGCGGCAAGGGCATAGGCATCCGCTTGGCCGTGCGCACCACCGGCTGTTCCGGTATGGCCTACGTGCTGGAGTTTGCCGACGAGGCGGAGCCCGACGATTTGGTTTTCGAGGACCGTGGGGTCAAAGTGCTGATCGACCCCAAGAGCCTGGTCTACATGGACGGTACCGAAGTCGACTTCGGCAAAGAGGGCTTGAACGAGGGATTCAAGTTCAACAACCCAAACGTCAAGAGCGAGTGCGGCTGCGGCGAGAGTTTCAACGTCTGACCCCAGCGGCGGCCGGCTCCGTCCGGGGCCAGCCGGCAGCTTGATCGCTTTGATCCAACCCCTAACCCAAACCGAAACCCCCGCGGATGCTGGATTTCTCCAAAAACTACTTTGAGCTGTTTGGCCTCCCGGTCGGGTTTGTGCTGGACGGCGGCGAGCTGGCGAGTCGCTTCAGAGAGCTCCAGCGGGTGGTGCACCCGGACCGCTACGCCAATGCCTCGGATCACGAGCGACGTCTGTCCATGCAAGCGGCGACCCGAATCAACGAGGCCTTCCAAGTGCTCAAGGAGCCAATCAGCCGCGGCCGCTATCTGCTTTCCCTCCACGGCATCGACATCGACTCCGAAAAGGACAACACCACCGATGCCGCGTTTCTGATGCAGCAGATGGCGTTGCGTGAGGAACTCGACAGCGCCCGCAGCCAGGCCGATCCGCATCAGGCGCTCGGAGACCTGATGGCTCGCATCACCGCGAGTCAGAAGCGTCTTACCGGTCAGCTGGCGCTGCAGCTGGAAGCGGCGAGCAGCGAGCAACTGGATCTGGCACGGGAGACCTTGCGCAAGATGCAGTTCTTGCACAAGCTTCGCGACCAGGCCGAGCAGCTCGAAGCCGAGCTCGACGAAGAAGCCCTTTAAACAAGATCCCCATATGGCACTGTTGCAGATCGCAGAGCCCGGTGAGTCCACGGCGCCGCACGAACACCGGCTGGCAGCGGGGATCGACCTGGGCACCACCAATTCCCTGGTCGCCAGCGTCCGCAGCGGCCAGCCCGAGACCCTGCCCGATTCTCAAGGCCGACATCTGCTACCCTCGGTGGTGCGCTACCTGGAAACCGGAACCCTGGTCGGTTACGAGGCCAAGGCCGCGGCCACGGCCGACCCCTTGAACACAGTCGCTTCGGTAAAGCGCCTGATGGGACGGGGTGTGGCGGACGTCAAACACCTCGGCAGCGAGCTGCCATACGTGTTCGTGGCGGGCGATACCGGGGTCCCGCGCATCCATACCCGTAGCGGTGACGTCAGCGCGGTAGAGGTTTCGGCGGAGATCCTGCGGGCGTTGTCGGCGCGCGCCGAGGCCAGTCTGGGCGGGCCCCTGGAAGGGGTTGTGATCACCGTACCCGCTTACTTCGACGACGCCCAGCGCCAGGCCACCAAGGACGCTGCTCGGCTGGCCGGGCTCAAGGTCCTGCGCCTGCTCAACGAGCCCACCGCGGCCGCGGTAGCCTATGGGTTGGACCGCCAGGCCGATGGGGTGCACGCGATCTTCGATCTCGGCGGGGGCACTTTTGATATTTCGATTCTGCGCCTGCACAAGGGGGTGTTCGAGGTGCTGGCCACCGGCGGCGACTCGGCCTTGGGCGGGGACGATCTGGACCGGGCCGTGGCGACCTGGATCATGAAACAGGCCGGCATCGCCGATGATGCCGACCACGCCCAGATGCGCCGGTTGCTGCGCGATGCCTGTGCCGCCAAGGAGGCCCTGACCGAGTCGCAGGAGACCGAACTGGAGGTGGAACTGGGAGACGGCAGCCACTGGCGCGGACGGCTCGACCGCGCCACCTTCGAACAGCTGGTCGACCCGCTGATTCGCCAGACCCTGACCCCCTGTCGGCGCGCCTTGCGCGATGCCGGCGTCGGTCTGGACGAGATCGAGGACCTGGTAATGGTCGGCGGGTCCACCCGGGTGCCCAGGGTGCGCCAACTGGTGGGTGAGTTTTTCCGCACGGAACCATTGGTGGACATCGACCCGGACCGGGTAGTGGCCATCGGCGCTGCGATCCAGGCCAACATCCTGGTCGGCAACAAGTCGCAGGACGAGATGCTGCTGTTGGACGTGATCCCCCTGTCGCTGGGTATCGAGACCATGGGCGCCCTGGTGGAGAAGATCATTCCCCGCAATACCACCATCCCGGTAGCCCGAGCCCAGGAGTTCACTACCTTCAAGGACGGCCAGAGCGCCATGGCGGTACACGTGTTGCAGGGCGAACGGGAACTGGTCAGCGATTGCCGCTCTCTCGCTCGCTTCGAGCTGCGCGGCATACCGCCGATGGTGGCCGGGGCGGCACGCATCCGGGTCACCTTCGCGGTGGACGCCGACGGCCTGCTGAATGTGGACGCCGTGGAGCAGAGCACCGGCGCCCGCGCCAGTGTCACCGTGAAGCCTTCCTACGGACTCGAGGACAGCGAGATCGAACGCATGCTGCGCGAGTCGTTCACCCACGCCGACGACGACATGGCGGCGAGGCGCCTGCGCGAGCAGCAGGTAGAGGGCGAGCGGGTGATCGAGGCCCTGGAGGCGGCCTTGGCCGCCGACGGCGAGCAATTGCTGGTGGCCGACGAACGGGCCCGCATCGATGCGGTCTTGGTGGATCTGCGTCGCATCAACGCCGGCAGCGACCCGGCCGCCATCGAGGCGGCCATCGGCGCCCTCGAGCGGACCTGCGAATTCTACGTCGAGCGGCGCATGAACAGCAGCATCCGCCAGGCCATGGCGGGCCACAAGCTAGAAGATTTCGAATAAGGTAACATAACCAAATGACCCAAATCATTTTTCTTCCGCACGAGGAGATCTGCCCCGAAGGCGCGGTCATCGATGCCGAACCGGGGGTCACCATCTGCGACGCGGCCCTGGCCCACGGCATCGAGATCGAGCACGCGTGCGAAAAATCCTGCGCCTGCACCACCTGCCACGTGATCGTGCGCGAGGGTTTCGACTCCCTGGATGAGGCCGAGGAGACCGAGGAAGACTTGCTGGACAAGGCCTGGGGCCTGGAGCCCGAGTCGCGCCTCAGCTGCCAGGCCCTGGTGGGGGAAGAGGACCTGGTTGTGGAGATTCCGAAGTACACCATCAATATGGTGTCCGAGCATCACTGACCTGCAGAGGGACAAGCCGAGATGAGCCTGAAATGGACCGACAGCCTGGAGGTTGCCATCGAGCTGGATGAGGCCCACCCCGACGTGGATCCGCTCAAGGTCAACTTTGTAGATCTGCGCAACTGGGTGATCGCCCTGGACGCGTTCGACGACGATCCGGAGCACTCCGGCGAGAAGATCCTGGAGGCGATCCAGATGGCCTGGATCGAAGAGCGGGAATAGCTCGGCACCACCCCGCTACTTGAACCCGCGGGTCGGGTTCTGAAACAATGCGCCGACTCACGAGGGGTCGGCGTTTTTGTTTGCCCCGGTGCAACCAGCTTTAGGAGCCGAATATGCCACTGATCAGAGCTTTCGCCGGGTTGCGCCCGGTCAGCGGACGCGCCGACGATGTGGTAGCGCCTCCCTATGACGTCCTTAGCACCGCCGAGGCGCGGCAGCAGGTGGAAGACCGACCCTGGAGCTTTTTGCACATATCCCGGCCCGAGGTGGATCTGCCCGAGGGCACCGATCCTTATGCCCCCGAGGTCTACGCAACAGCGGCGGAGAACCTGCAGGCCATGCGTCGCGCCCAAGTGCTGGCGCAGGATCCAAGCCCGAGTTACTACGTCTACCGCCTGACCATGGGCGAGCAGGTGCAGACCGGCCTGGTGGCGGCCGCCTCGGTCGAGGCCTACGACCGGGATCGGATCAAGAAGCACGAGTTCACCCGCCCGGTGAAGGAAGACGACCGGGTGCGCCAGGTCGAGGCCCTGAATGCCCAGACCGGGCCGGTGTTTCTGGTCTACCGGGCCCAGGCCGAGGTGGATGCCCTGCTGGCGAAGGCTGCCGAGGGCACCCCCGAGATCGATGTCACCGCCGGCGACGGGGTGCGCCATCAGCTCTGGGTGATCGGCGACGCCGGCCGGGTTGGGCGCCTGGACGCGCTGTTCGATGCCATGGACTCCCTTTACGTGGCCGACGGCCACCACCGCTCCGCCGCCGCCTCCAGAGTCGCTGCCAGCCGACGCGAGGCCAATGCCGAGCACGGCGGCGACGAGCCCTACAACTATTTCCTTTCGGTGATCTTCCCCCACGATCAGATGCACATTCTGGACTACAACCGGGTGATCAGGGACCTGCGCGGGCAGAGCGCGGAGAACTTTCTGGAACGGGTGCGCCTGCGCTGTCGGGTAAGCGCCAGCGACGAGCCGGTCCGGCCCGAAAAGCAGGCCCAGTTCGGTATGTACCTGGCCGGCCAGTGGTACCGGCTGGATCTCGACCCGGGACGCATTCCCTGGGACGACCCGGTGTCGCGTCTGGACGTCAGTCTGCTCGGCAACGAGATCATCGAGCCCCTGCTCGGCATTGTCGACCCCCGCCGCGACGAGCGTATCGACTTTGTCGGCGGCATCCGCGGCCTGCACGCCTTGCAGGCGCGGGTCGACAGCGGCGACTGGGCAGTGGCCTTCTCGCTCTTCCCTACCGCGATGGAGGACCTGATGGCAGTCGCCGATGCCGGCGAGGTGATGCCGCCCAAATCGACCTGGTTCGAGCCCAAGCTGGCCGATGGCCTGGTCAGCCATCTACTGGATTGATCCGCCGCGTCGGATGGATTTCAGCAGTGAGCCGGAGAACGGCGTTGCTTTTTGGGTCGGCGGCTTTGCGCTTGTTATGACGCGGGTTCCCGGGCCTCGGGCGGGCAGGGGAGTGGCGCGCTCGGCCGTGGACCCCTGGGCCATACTTCAATCATGGTAAGCATCACCTCCCATGTGCCGGTGCGCGAGGGCTTCGACCAACAGGATCTGGATGCCTGGCTGGCGGCCCTGCAGCCGGCCTACAGCAAGGCCGAGCGCAAGATGCTGGGCGAAGCCGGGCGCCTGGTCCTGGCTCACCATGGCGAGGAGTGCCTGGCGAGCGGCGAGATCCGTATCCGCCACGCGTTGTCGGTGGCCGACATGCTGGCCAAGTTGCGCATGGATGCGGATACCCTGTTGGCGGCGATCCTGGTCGAGGTGGGGGACGACCCGCAATTGGGAGCCGGGGAACTGGAAGGGGCGTTCGGGGCGGGCGTGGCCCACATGGTCCGGGATCTCGCCCAGATTCAGCAACTCACCCGCGAGAACCGGGGCGATGGCGGCAAAGGCGACCCCAGGCATGCGGAGAACCTGCGCCGATTGATTCTCGGTATCCCGCGCGACGTGCGGGTGGTGCTGATCGTCGTAGCCGACCAACTGCACCGCTTGCGCTATGCCAAGGGTCTGGGCGAGGCCGCCCGCGTCGCGATCGCGCACGAAACCAAGGACATCTACGCCCCGCTCGCCAACCGGTTGGGTATCGCCCAGATCAAGTGGGAGTTGGAGGATATGGCCCTGCGCTATCTGGAGCCGGACAGTTACAGGCGCATTGCCAAACTGCTCGACGGCCGGCGCCAGGAGCGCGAGGGCTTCATCGGCGAGGTCATCGAGTTGCTACAGCACAATTTCGCCGCCATTGGAATCCGTGGCGAGATCAGCGGCCGGCCCAAACACATCAACAGTATCTGGCGCAAGATGGAGCGCAAGGGCGTCGGCTTCGACCAGATCTTCGATGTGCTGGCGGTGCGCGTGCTGGTGGACGAGATCGCCGACTGCTACGCTGCCCTGGGGGTGGTGCACGGGCTCTGGAAGCCGATCCCCGGGGAGTTCGACGACTATATCGCCAACCCCAAACTGAACATGTACCAGTCGATCCACACCGCAGTGGTCGGCCCCGAGGGCAAGCCCCTGGAAATTCAGATCCGCACCCGCGACATGCACCAGCACGCCGAGTTCGGGGTGGCCGCGCACTGGCGCTACAAGGAAAACACCAGACACGACGCCGATTTCGACCGCCGCGTCGTGTGGATGCGCCACTGGCTGGAACTCAAGGAGGAGGGCGGCGAGGCGGGCGTCTCGGACAGCCTGGGGGCGGAAATGGAACCGGCCCTGGTCTACGTGTTCACCCCCCAGGGCAAGGTCGTCGAGCTGCCCCGGGGCGCCACGCCGCTGGACTTCGCCTACGCCATTCACAGCGAGGTTGGAAACCGCTGCCGCGGGGCCAAGGTGGACGGCCGCATCGTGCCGCTCACTCACCAGCTGAGCAGCGGCGAGATGGTGGAGATCCTCACCGCCAAGAACGGCGAGCCGAGCCGCGATTGGGTCAACCCCCAGCATGGCTACCTGGTTACAGCCCGCGCCCGCAACCGGGTGCGCCAGTGGTTCAAGCGCCAGGATTTCGACCGTCACCTCAGCGCGGGCCGTGCCAGCCTCGATCGCGAGCTGAACCGCTTGGGGATCGAGCAGAAGCCCGATCTGGACCGCATTGCCGGGCACTATAACTTTAAACGGGGCGAGGACGTGTTCGCCGCCATAGGCCGCGGCGATCTCTCGGCGCTGCAGGTGCTCGGGGCCCTCGGGGAGGGCTTTCGCCCGCCGCCCAAGCTGCGTAGCCGTCAAGCCCCGGACAAGCCCCTGTCCCGGGGCGGCAATGTCATCGTACAGGGGGTGGGCGACGTGCTCACCCACATGGCGCACTGCTGCAAACCCGTGCCGCCGGAGCCGATTGTCGGCTTTATCACCCGCGGGCGGGGCGTTACCGTGCACCGTCGCCAGTGCGCCAATGTGCTGCGCATGGACGGCGAGGACCGGGCGCGGCTGGTAGAGGTGAGCTGGGGCGATGAGTCGCCGGACACCGCTTATCCGGTGGATATCCTGGTGCGCGCCGAAGACCGCAAGGGGCTGTTGCGCGACCTCTCCTCGGTATTCACCAACGAGGACCTGGACGTGATCGGGGTGCAGACCCTGTCCGACCGCAAGACCGAGACCGCCAGCATGCGCTTTACGGTCGAGATCAATGATGTCGCCCAGCTCGACCGGCTCCTGACCAAGTTCGCCCAGCTGCCGGGGGTGCTCAAAGTAGTGCGCCAGAGCTGAGCCCTGGCGGGCCCGGGGCCGCCTTCCGATCCCGGATCGCGCGGGATTCCGGGAGCAGCACCTCTGGCGGCTCGGCAATTGCTTGATTTTACGCGGCAAGGTAAACTATTCGGCTGGATTTCGTGGGCCCCACAGATGGCGCCCCCCACTCCCATCCGGCGCTTCCAGCGCAGCGATTCGAACCCCGAGGGTAGAGGTAAAATTGGCCGCTAGTGACAAGATCAACCTGCTGAACCTGGACCGCAAGGCAATGGAGGCCTGGTTCCTGGGGCTCGGGCACAAGGCCTATCAGGGCCGCAACGTGCTGAAGTGGATTCACAAGCATGGCGTCACCGATTTTGCGGCCATGACCGATATCAGTAAGCCGTTGCGGGCCCAACTCCACGAAATCGCCGAGATCCGGGTGCCGGAGATCGTCTACGAGCAGCCGTCCCTGGACGGCACCCGCAAGTGGGTGCTGGAGCTCGACTGCAACAACCGCATCGAGACCGTGATGATCCCCGAGGGGGAGCGCACCACCCTGTGCGTCTCCTCCCAGGTCGGCTGTGCCCTGGACTGCAGCTTCTGTTCCACCGCCCAGCAGGGCTTCAACCGCAACCTGAGCGTGGCCGAGATCATCGGCCAGGTTTGGGTCGCGGTACGCACCATGGATCGGCCCCTGACCAACGTGGTAATGATGGGCATGGGCGAGCCCCTGGCCAATTTCGATGCCGTGGTCAGCGCCATGGACATCATGCAGGACGATCTGGCCTACATGCTCTCAAAGTACCGGGTCACGGTCAGCACCTCGGGCATCGTGCCGGCCCTGCGGCGCCTGCGCGAGCTCAGCGACGTCAGTCTGGCGGTTTCCCTGCACGCCCCGGACAACGAACTGCGCGACCAGTTGGTGCCGGTCAACCGCAAGTACCCGCTGGAGGCGTTGCTGCCGGCCTGCCGCGACTTCATCGCGGGCGACAAGAGGCGCAAGGTGACCTTCGAGTACGTAATGCTCGACGGCGTCAACGACAGCGACCGCCAGGCCCGCGCCCTGATCCGGCGCCTGCAAGGGGTGCCTTCGAAGCTCAATCTGATCCCGTTCAATCCCTTTCCCGGCACCGAATACCGCTGCTCGCCGCCCGAGCGCATCGCGCGCTTCCGCGAGATCCTGATGCGGGCCGGGCTGGTGGCGATCACCCGCAAGACCCGGGGCGACGATATCGACGCAGCCTGCGGCCAGCTGGTGGGCAAGGTAAAGGACCGCAGCCGGCGCCAGCTGCGCGTGGCAAGCCCCAGCGGGGTCAGCTTGTGAAGGGCAGGCGCGGCAAGTCTATAACGCAGCTGCTGTCGTTGGCCGCTCTGGGCCTGGCGCTGACGGGGTGCCAGAGCCTGCCGAGCGTCGGCCCCGAGCGGGATGACACCGGCAGCCTGGGCGTAACGCAGAAGACGGGTCCGGCGGATACTTACGTCGATCTGGCGATTGGGTATTTGCAGGAAGGCGATGTCGCCACCGCGTTGAAGAGAGCCAAGTACGCGCTGGAACTGGATCCGGACCATGCCAAAGGCAACGGCGTGATCGCCTTGATCTACGAGCGCCTGGGCGAGGACTCGCTGGCAGCGAAGCACTACCAGGCATCGCTGCGCCTCGATCCCCGCAATCCCTATATGCTCAACGCCTACGGTGCTTTCCTGTGCAGCCAAGGCGACTACGCGCAGGCCGTACAGCAGTACGACAAGGCGCTGGAAAACCCCCTTTATTCCACCCCCGAAGTGGCCCTTACCAACGCCGGCATCTGCCTGCGCCTCCAGGGCGATTTGTCGCGGGCCGAGAGCTACTTTCGGCGTGCACTCGAGCGTGAGAAGCGTTTCTCGCAGGCCCTGGCCCAGATGGCCCTGGTGAGTCAGGAACGTGGAAACAGCCTATCGGCCCGCGCCTACCTGGAGCGTTTTCTGGCGGAGGGACCACCGAGCGCTGAGTTGCTCTGGCTCGGGGTGCGGGTCGAGCGTCAGCTTGGCGACAGCAGAGCCGCGGACCGTTACGCCAAGCGCCTGCGCGAGACCTATCCTGACTCCCGAGAGGTGCAGTGGATGCAGGAGTCTAACTACCGATGAGCGACGGCCAGTTGGACGACGCAGAAGCCTCAGTGCGTGCAGCCGAGGGCCCCGGCCATCGGTTGCGCCAGGCACGTCTGGCCCAGGGGCTGGAAATCCCGAGAGTTGCCAATCAGTTGCATCTGAGCGAGGCGATGATCGAGGCCCTGGAGCGAGAAGACTTCGCCCGGATACCCCCGGTTTTCGTCAAGGGCTATATCGCCAATTACGGGCGCCTGCTGGGCCTTCCGGCGGATCCCCTGCTCGCCGCCCATGCCAGGCTGCAGCCGCAGCTTGATCGGTCCTCGGAGCCAGGTCCCAGGTCCAAGCGAATGCCCACGCGGGTGGGCAGCCGCAACCGCGCCGGGTATTTGCTCAGCGGCCTGATCCTGGTGGGCGTCCTCGTGGCCGGCGGCTACTGGGTCAAGACGCGGCTGCAGTCGGGGGAAGACCTTTGGCAGATGCCGGGGACGGCGGTTGATGCCGCAGATGAACCCTCCGAAGAGTTACCGCCTTCACTCCAGGCGTTCCTGGAGGAAGCGCCCGAGCCAGAGTCGGCCGCCTCGGAAGCGCCGCCCCGCGAGCCGATCGTCCCGGACCCTGTTCGCGCCGAGGACAGGCCCGCGCCGCCGCCCTTGGTTCAGACCGAGCCCGCAGCCGCCACTGCGCCGCCGACTGCGGGGGCAGCGGAAGCCGGCACCGAGGCCGCGGGGCCGCCAAAGGTGGTGCTGGAACTGCTAGGCTCGTGCTGGGTCGACATCCGCGACGCCAACGGCAAGAACAAGATCATCGGCGAACTGGCCAAGGGCGCCCGTCGCACACTGGAGGGCGAGCCGCCATTTTCGGTGGTGCTCGGCAACAGCCGCGCGGTGCGCATTCTGATCGACGGCGCACCCTACGATATCGGCCGTCACGCCCGCGGAAATGTGGCGCGCTTTAAACTCGATCCGCTGCCCGCAGCGCCCGAGGGCTGACTCGGCGGGATCCGCTCCGGGGCGGCATGCAGAACCAGGTATGGGAAAAAACATTCAAGCAATCCGGGGTATGCATGACGTGCTCCCCGAGCAAAGCCCCCTCTGGCAGTATCTGGAAGAGGTGGTAAGCTCGGTACTGGCGGGTTATGGCTACGCCGAGATCCGCATGCCGCTGCTGGAAAGCACGGAGCTGTTCAAACGCTCGATTGGCGAAGTCACCGACATCGTCGAAAAGGAGATGTACACCTTCGAGGACCGCAACGGCGACAGCCTGACTTTGCGCCCCGAGGGCACCGCGGGCTGCGTGCGCGCCGCCATCGAGCACGGCTTGCTGCACAACCAGCAACAGCGGCTCTGGTACCAGGGCCCGATGTTTCGCCATGAGCGGCCGCAGAAGGGCCGCTATCGTCAGTTCCACCAGATCGGCGTCGAGGCCTATGGCATGCCTGGCCCGGACATCGATCTGGAACTGATTTTGCTCACCCGGCGCATCTGGCGGCGCCTCGGCTTGACGGACGTCGAGCTGCAGGTCAACAGCCTGGGCACCGCCTCGGAGCGGGCCGCCTACCGGGAGCGGCTGGTGGCCTACCTGCGGGCCAACCATGAGCGGCTGGACGAGGACAGCCGGCGGCGCCTGGAGACCAACCCGTTGCGGGTGCTCGACACCAAGAACCCCGAGCTGCAGGAACTGGTCGCCGCCGCTCCCAGCCTTATGGAGCACCTGGGGGTGGAATCTCGCCACCATTTCGAGCAGTTGACCGCGGGCTTGGCGCAAAACGGAATTGCGTACCGGGTCAACCCCTTCCTGGTGCGCGGGCTCGACTATTATTCGCTGACCGTGTTCGAGTGGGTCACCGATCGCCTCGGAGCGCAGGGCACGGTCTGCGCCGGCGGCCGCTACGACGGGTTGGTGGGCCAGCTTGGCGGGCGAACCACCACGGCGGTGGGATTCGCGATGGGGATCGAACGCTTGATCGCCCTGTTGGAAGAGGCCGGCGCCGGTACGCGCCTTCCCGGGCTGCACGCCTATCTGGTGTTGGTGGGCGACGCCGCCCAGGACCAGGGCGCGGCGCTCGCCGAGTGGCTGCGCGACCAAGTGCCGGGCCTGCGCCTGCTTAGCCACTGCGGCGGCGGCAGCTTCAAGAGTCAGTTCAAAAAGGCCGACCGCAGCGGCGCTCGGTTCGCCCTGGTCCTGGGAGACGATGAGCTGTCCCAGAGCAACCTAGGTGTCAAGCCGCTGCGCGAACGGGCCGAGCAGAAGGCGCTGAGCCGTGATGAGCTGTCGGCTTTTCTGCGCGCTGAGGTGGCGAAGGCGAACGGCGACTGAATCCGAATCGAGCCTCGGCGGTCAACCTGGCCGGCGGGGGAATAAAATTAGCCTAGAGGTGTGGGGATGGAGACATATACGACTGAAGAACAGCAAGTCGAGGCGATCAAGAAGTGGTGGAAAGAAAACGGCGCTTCCGTGATCGGCGGCATAGTGTTGGGCTTGGCCGCAGTATTCGGCTGGAAGGCCTGGGTCGGTTACCAGGCCGAGGTGGGGGAGCAGGCGTCGGTGCTGTTTGAGCAACTGGCCAATTCGGTCAATGCCGGTTCCGGCGAGGCCGCCGCGGCCCAGGCCGAGCAGCTGATCTCGGAGTACGAGTCTACCCCCTACGCCTTGTTCGCTGCCCTGGCCCAGGCCAAGGTCCAGTTGGAGGCAGGGGATGCGGCCGCCGCCCGGGAGCGCCTTGAATGGGTGCTGGCCCAGACCGATCAGCCCGGCATCCAGCAGTTGACGCGGCTGCGCCTGGCCCGGCTGCAGCTTAGCGAGGGCGACGCGGCGGCCGCGGCGGCTACCCTCGAAGGGATCGAGGCGGGGGCGTTCGGCGGCGAGTTCGCTAACCTTGAGGGCGACATTGCCGTTGCCTCGGGCGACCTGGCGGCGGCGCGCATCGCCTACGAGCATGCCCTGCAAAACGACGTGGGCAACTCCCGCCTGGTGCAGATGAAGCTGGACGATCTGGCGGTCGGGTCGGGCGGACAGGACGGCCGATGAAAGCCGGGCGCCTGATTCTGGTGGGTCTGCTGGCGGTGCCGCTGGCTGGCTGCAGTACCATAGGCGGCTGGTTCTCGAGCAAGCAGCCCGAAGTCGAGCCCGAACCCCTGGTGGAGTTCACTCCCAGTGCCAAGGTGCAGGTGGTTTGGGACCGAGACATCGGCGACGGCGCTGACGAGCAGCAGGTCAAGCTGCAGCCCGTGGTGGATATCGACCGCGTTTACGCCGCGGATCGAGAGGGCTTGGTGGTGGCGATGGAGCTGGAATCCGGACGCGACATTTGGCAGGTGGAGCTGGATCTGCCCCTGGCGGGCGGACCCGGGGTGGGCGAGGGATTGGTGGCAGTCGGTACCAGCGATGCCGAGGTGGTGGCGTTGGACGCCGACAGCGGCGAACTAAAGTGGAGCGCGCGGGTGTCCTCCGAGGTCTTGTCGGTGCCCCGGGTGGCACGCGGCCTGGTACTGGTGCATACCATCGACGGGCGCCTGAGCGCCCTGAACTCGGAGAGCGGCGAACTGGAATGGGGCTTCCAGTTGTCGGTGCCCACCCTGACGCTGCGCGGCAGCAGCTCACCGCTGATCAGCGGTTACAAGGTCATTTGCGGCTTCGCCAACGGCAAGCTCGTGGCGTTCGACCTCGATAGCGGACGGCTGCTGTGGGAAGCCTCGGTAACCTCCCCCTCCGGACGTTCCGAGCTGGAGCGCATGGTCGATTTGGACGCCGATCCGGTGGTCTACGACGGCGTGATCTATGTTGGCACCTTCCAGGGTGAGGTAGCCGCGGTGGGTGAGGAGACCGGCGCCGTGCTCTGGCGCAAGGAGCTTTCCACCTACGCCGGGCTGACCGCCGACTGGAGGCGCCTGTATGTTACCGACGCGGATGACCAGGTATGGGGTCTGGACCCGCGCAACGCCGCTTCGCTCTGGCGCCAGGACAAGCTGCTGGGGCGCCGGGTGAGCGCCCCGGCCGTGGTCGGCGAATATCTGGTGGTGGGTGACTACGAAGGCTATCTGCACTGGCTGGACAAGTCGGACGGCGGCATGGTGGCGCGTTCCCGGGTCGGTCGGGCCAGAATTCGAGTGCAGCCCCAGGTGTCGGGCGACCTGGTGATCGTCTACGGCGACAAGGGCGAACTGGCGGTACTGCGCATCGATGCCGCGTCGGGCGCTGAAGAGTAGAACGCCGTGTTACCGGTCGTCGCCCTGGTGGGGCGTCCCAATGTGGGTAAGTCTACCCTGTTCAACCGACTGACCCGCAGCCGTGACGCCCTGGTGGCGAACCAGCCCGGGCTGACCCGGGACCGCCAGTACGGTATCGGCAAGCTCGGCAGCAGGCCCTATCTGGTGGTGGACACCGGGGGCCTGACCGGGGCCGAGCATGGTTTGGACGCCCTGACCGACCGCCAGGTCGAACTGGCCATCGGCGAGGCCGACTGGGTGCTGTTTCTGGTCGATGCCAAGGCCGGCCGGGCCGGTGGCGACCAGATCATCGCCGATCGGCTGCGGCGCACCGGTACGCCGGTGACCCTGGTGGTGAACAAGAGCGAAGGGGCCCTGCCGGGCATGGCCGAGGCCGAGTTTTACGATCTCGGACTTGGGGCGCCGGCGGCTATCGCCGCGGTTCACGGGCACGGGGTAAGGACCCTGATCGACGGCGTGTTACACGCGCTGCCGGAGGCCGAGGAAGCCCCCGGCGGCCGGGCGGCCACCGGCATCCAGATCGCGGTGGTGGGGCGCCCCAATGTGGGTAAATCGACCCTGGTGAACCGGCTGCTGGGCGAGGAGCGGGTGCTGGCCTTCGACCAACCCGGAACCACCCGCGACAGCATCTTCATCCCGTTCAGCCGAGAGGGTAAGGACTATACCCTGATCGACACCGCCGGCGTGCGGCGCCGCGCCCGGGTCCACGAGGTGATCGAGAAGTTTAGCGTGATCAAGACCCTGCAGGCCATCGAGCAGGCCAATGTCACGCTTCTGGTGCTCGATGCCAGGCAGGGCGTGGGCGAACAGGATGCAACGTTGGCCGGCCACATCCTGGACAGCGGCCGGGCCCTGGTGGTGGTGGTCAACAAGTGGGACGGCTTGGATAACGAGCAACGGACCCGGATCAAGGTGGAGATCGAGCGTAAGCTGCCTTTCCTTGATTTTGCCGCCAAGCGCTTCGTCTCGGCTTTGCACGGCAGCGGTGTGGGCAAGCTCTTCGGTGCCGTCGAGCAGGCGTATGCCAACGCCATGCGCGACCTTTCTACCCCGGAGCTGACACGAATCCTGGAGTGGGTTGTGCAGGAGCACCAGCCGCCATTGGTGCGGGGGCGCCGCATCAAACTGCGTTATGCCCACCAAGGGGGCCAGAACCCGCCGATTATTGTGATCCACGGCAATCAGACCGAGTCACTGCCGGACAGCTATCGTCGCTACCTTGTCAACCGCTACCGCAAGGCATTGGATCTTTACGGCACCCCGGTGCGCCTGGAACTGAAGTCCGGTACCAACCCTTTCGCGGGGCGCAAGAACCCGCTAAGCGAGCGCCAGATTCGCAAGCGCCAGCGTCTGAAGCGCTTCGTAAGCCGCAATAAGTAGACCTGCAGCGGCCCCGGCCGATTTGCGGTATCCGCCCCGATCCTAAACAATAAGGATCGCCATAGGCTCCGGCAACTGCCCACCCGGCCAACCGCAGGAGCGGGAGAGGTCCAATGAACAAGCTATTGTTGATCCTGGCGCTGGGCGCTGTCGGCGCCGGCGTCTACCTGTACTTGCATCCGGACAAGGCCGGGGAGTGGCTGCAGGGAACCCCCCTGGCTCCGGAGCCGGAGATCACCCGGGTCTACCAGTGGCGCGATGCCCAGGGCAATTGGCGCATAACCGATGAGCCGCCGCCCGCCGACATCGATTACGAACTCAAGGAGTATCGGGCAGACGTAAATGTGCTGCCGCTGCCGCCGCCCGTGGAAGACTGACCGAACAGGCTTCGCAAGCAGGTGCCGGCAGGCTCCGGAGGAGGCTGGGGAGTCCCGCCGGCGACGGGCCCGGACTGGCGGCACCGAGCCCGCAAACTGAATCGTACGTGCTCCCCCGGTGGACGGTTCCGATTAATCCTCCCCTAGCTGATACTCTAGTCCGCAGCGCATGAAGAGGCGCTGACGATCACTGTCAGTCCTGGTTAAGCCAGGCGGCGGCGATTGCGAGAGATTCGGGTCAAGCGCTCCGGTTCGGGTGCGTTGCGACCGGTAGACCTTGGCAGAGGACTTCGATGTACCCTACCGCAACAACTCGTTTTTCCCGGCCCGGTCTGTGGCGGGCGCTGGGTCTGGTCTGGCTGGCGGGCTGCGGGGCCCTTGGCGCGGCGGACGCGCCCGGCCCGGTGGACCCGGAGGAGGCATACCGCGCGTTGGCCATACGGGTCACCGGCGGTGCCGCCCCGGGCTATGTCAACGATCGCGCCTGTTCCTACTGCCACGCGGAAAAGTATCGCAGCTACCAGTCGGTGGGGATGGCCAAGTCGTTCTACCGCCCGAGCAGCCGGGCGCCGATCGAGGACTTCGAGCAGAATCGGTTCTACCACGATCCGTCCCGGCGCCACTACGAGCTGACCCGGCGCGACGGCGACTACTGGTTTCGGCGCTGGCAGCTGGACGCGGCGGGCGAGCCGATCAATGAACTCGAAATCAAGGTCGACTGGATCATCGGCTCCGGTCACCACGTGCGCACCTACCTTTATCAGAACCCGTCCGGCGAGCTCTACCAGTTGCCTTTGGCCTGGTATACCCAGGAGCGTAAATGGGGCATGCAGCCGGGTTTTGAGGCGGCAGATCACTTGGGCGTCCGGCGCCAGATTCGGCGCGGGTGCATGTTTTGCCATAACGCCTATCCGGATGTGCCGGAGGGCAGTGACCGCTACCTGGAACCCCACCGTTTTCCCAAGGAATTGCCGCAAGGCACCGGCTGTCAGCGTTGTCACGGCCCGGGCGATGCCCATGTGCGGACCCTGTTCAGCGGTATTCTGGACTTGGACGCGATCCGTGGGAGCATTGTCAACCCGGGCAAACTCAGCCCCGAGCGGCGCGACGATGTCTGTTTCGAGTGCCACATGCTGCCGACGGTCGCCGTCACGCCGGTGCGCCGGTTCGAGCGTGCAGACTATTCTTTCCGCCCCGGCCAGGACCTGGCGGATTACCAATTGGTCTACGATATACGCGAACCCGGAAAGGACCCGGGCGAGCGTTTCGAGATTAATCATCACCCCTATCGCCTGCAACAGAGCCGTTGCTACCGGGAGAGCGAGGGTCGGCTGAGCTGCCTGAGCTGCCATGACCCGCACCGCAAGATCCCCCGCGAACAAAGGGCGGAGCACTACCGGCCCAAGTGCTTGGCCTGTCACCAGGGGTTGCAGCATCCGGCGTTGGCCCAGGGACCGGGAGATGCGCCGGCGGATTTGGGCGATTGCGCCGGTTGCCACATGCCCGAAACCCGGACCCACGACGTGATCGAGGTGGCCATGACCGATCACCGGATTCGGATCGTCGACCGCTCCGAGGATTTGCTGGCACCTCGCGACAAGGTACCGCCGGATATCGAGGAAGTCGTTTTCCTGCAGCCGGAGCGGGCCCCGGCCGGCGACTTGGGGGAGATCTATCGGATTCTGGGCATTACACGCCCACTGGAAGGCACCTCCCTCCAGCCTATGCGTCAATTGCTGGAACTGCTGCGGCGACACCCAGTGGACTCCGAGGTGCCTTACATGGATCTGGTCCGGGGGCTGCTCTATCGCCGAGAATATTCTGGCGCCCTACAGGTGTTGGAGGCGGTGAACGCCAGGTTCGGCGAGAGTCCGCGCGGGCTCGAATGGTCTGCGGTAGCCCTGCTCGGGCAGGGTCGAGACCGAGGCGGCCGAGTTACGCCTGCGCCGAGCCCTGGAACTCGAGCCGGACCGTCCCGAGGCCCTGTTCAATCTAGCCCTGATCCTCCATGCCAAAGGCGAGCTGGAAGCGGCGGAGGCCCGGCTGCAGGAGGCCCTGGCGCTCAGGCCCTACCTGGCCAAGGGCTGGTACTACCTGGGCAAGGTCAACGCCGAGGCCGAACGGCCCGCCGCGGCGGTGGCAGGCTACCGGCGCGCCCTGGAGATCGATCCCTTGCACAGTCGCTCCTACCTGGAAATCGCCCAAGCCCTGCGGGGCATGGGGCAGGAGCAGGAGGCCTTGCGCTACCTGCGCCACGGCAGTCGCCATGCCCGCAAACCGGAGCTGGTGCAGGCGGCCCTGGAAGCCGCTACCGCAGCTGCTGGCGAGGGGGCGCCGCCACCCGATTGAGTGGCAGGCGAGTCGAAGCCGCAATTCATTCGGTGAGGCAACAAGCGGAGCAGCGCCCTATAGTCGCGAGCTGCGAGAAGAGGCCGACGAGCAAGACTGAACCGGGTCCCGGCGGTCAAAAGCGATGCGGGATTGGGTTATAATAAGCGGTCCAAAATCACATCGGTTTCCTCATGGATCAGCAGATCGCCGACTGCCTAGAACGTCTGTGCCAAAAGGGCTGCCTCTCTGTGCGCGCGGATATTCAGTTGTTGGAGCAGGGGAAAACCCTGCCCGAGACCCAAGGCATGGGCCAACGGGAGGTGCGGTTGGTGCTGAGAGAGCTGAAGTCGATCATGGCGGCCTACGGCGATACCTGTCGCGTTTGATCTCGGCCCCCGGAAAAAGAAAATAACAAACAGCCACCGCCGCTCCGACCCGGCCGGTCCCCCATGGGCCGTCTCGGCCTCGTAAGCAGTTGTCGAAGAATCCCCTATGCAGAGCATAATTGAACGTATTTCCCAGGAACTGGCGGTGCAGCCGCGCCAGGTGGAGGCCGCGGTCGGCCTGCTTGACGGGGGCGCCACCGTGCCCTTCATCGCCCGCTACCGCAAGGAGGTAACCGGCGGCCTGGACGACATCCAACTGCGCAGCCTGGAAGACCGCTTGGGCTACCTGCGGGAACTGGAAGATCGGCGCGCAACGGTGCTCAAGAGCATCGAGGAGCAGGGCAAGCTGAGCCCGGAACTGGCACGGGACATCCGCGCCGCCGACACCAAGACCCGGCTCGAAGACCTCTACCTGCCGTACAAGCCGAAGCGTCGAACCAAGGCCCAGATCGCGCGCGAGGCCGGGCTGGAGCCGCTGGCCCTGGGATTGTTCGAAGATCCGAGTCAGGATCCGGAAGCGCTGGCGGCCGGTTACCTGAACCCCGACCAAGGCGTGGGCGACGCCAAGGCGGCCCTGGACGGGGCGCGCCAGATCCTGATGGAGCGATTCGCCGAAGACGCCGAACTGATCGGCGAACTGCGGGAATACCTTTGGGACAACGGCGTTATTCAGGCGCGCCTGATGGAAGGCAAGGAGCGGGAGGGCGCCAAATTCTCCGACTACTTCGATTACCGGGAGGAGATCGCCAAGATCCCCTCGCACCGTGCGCTGGCCCTGTTTCGCGCCCGCAACGAGGGGGTGGTCAGCCTCGAACTGGAGTTGGCCCAGGACGCCGAGGGCCCAAGCCCCTGCGAGGCCATGGTGGCGGTGCGCTTCGGGGTCAGCGAACAGGGGCGCCCGGCGGATCGTTGGCTGCGTGACTGCGTGCGCTGGGCCTGGAAGGTCAAGATCCTCACCCACCTGGAGCTGGAGCTGAAGGGCCGGCTCAGGGATGCGGCCGAGGAAGAGGCGATTCGGGTCTTCGCCCACAACCTCAAGGATCTGTTGCTGGCCGCTCCCGCCGGGCGCCTGCCGATTATGGGCCTGGACCCGGGCCTGCGCACCGGGGTCAAGGTGGCGGTGGTGGACGCCACCGGCAAGGTGGTGGATACCGCCACCATCTATCCTCATGCCCCGAAGCGGCAGTGGGATCAGTCGATCGCGGTGCTGGCGGCCCTGGCCGGACGCCACCGGGTCAAGCTGGTCAGCATCGGCAACGGCACCGCCTCGCGCGAGACCGACCGGCTGGCGGCAGAGCTGCTGAAGCGCCATCCGGAGCTGGGCCTGCGCAAGCTGGTGGTGAGCGAGGCCGGGGCCTCGGTCTATTCGGCCTCCGAACTCGCCTCCAACGAGTTGCCGGAGCTGGATGTGAGCCTGCGCGGCGCGGTCTCCATCGCGCGTCGCCTGCAGGATCCCCTGGCGGAGTTGGTCAAGATCGAGCCCAAGGCGATCGGCGTCGGCCAATACCAGCACGACGTCAGCCAGTTGCGCCTGGCGCGCATGCTCGACAACGTGGTGGAGGACTGCGTCAACGCCGTCGGGGTGGACCTCAACACCGCCTCGGTGCCCCTGCTGACCCAAGTGTCCGGGCTCAGCCGCAGCCTGGCCGAGAACATCGTATCCTTCCGCGACGCCCAGGGCGCGTTTTCCGACCGCCAGGCGCTCAAGCAGGTGCCGCGCCTGGGAGCCAAGACCTTCGAGCAGGCGGCGGGCTTTCTGCGCATCGCCGACGGCAGCAACCCGCTCGACGCCTCCGCCGTGCACCCGGAGGCTTACCCCCTGGTGCAGCGCATCTTGGGCGGCTCCGGCCGCGCCATTGGCGAGGTGATCGGCAATCGCGAGTTCCTGCGCGGTCTCGACCCCAAGGCCTATACCGACGAGCGCTTCGGCTTGCCCACGGTGCGCGACATCTTCGCCGAGCTGGAGAAGCCGGGTCGGGACCCGCGACCGGAGTTCAAGACTGCGGCCTTTCAGGATGGGGTGGAGGACCTCAAGGACCTGCGCCCGGAGATGATCCTTGAAGGCGTGGTGACCAATGTCACCAACTTCGGCGCCTTTGTCGACGTCGGCGTGCACCAAGACGGCCTGGTTCACATCTCGATGCTGGCCGACCGTTTCGTCAAGGACCCCCGGGAGGTGGTAAAGGCCGGTGATCTGGTCAAGGTCAAGGTGCTGGAGGTCGATCTGGAGCGTCGGCGCATCGCGCTTAGCATGCGCCTGGGCGCCGACAGCCGCGAGCGAGTGCGCGACGCCCGCAGCGCCGTCCCCCAGTCCAAGCCGAAGCCGCAACCCAAGCCTGGCCAGAAGGGTCGCCCGGCCCCGGCCCAGCCGCCCCGGGGCAGCGCCATGGCCAGTGCCCTGGCGCAGGCGTTGAAGAAACAGAAATAGGTCTATCCGAAGGGGCCCGAGGGGGCAGGAACCACCAGGGAAACGCTGGAGAGAATGCCATCCGCGGCGCTTTTCGGCGGAGCATTCCGCCCCATAGCGTTAATCACCGAATCGGTGAAGGCATGAAGCGAAGGCTGGTTCCGGCATTTCAGTACCTTGCTGCCAGAATGGAGCCGTCAACCGCTCTTTCTAGGTTGAAGTACACGGCAAATCGCATTGAAATTGTGAAAGATGAAACTGGCTGACTTGGTGTACACCGCCCCATCCGCGATCCACGGCACCGGCCTGTTCGCCCGCCGTCGCATCGAATCCGGCACCCATATCGGCACCTATCGGGGTCCCAGCGCCAAGCGCAACGGCACCTACGTGCTCTGGGTCTACGAAGAGGGTCAGCCCCCCCAGGGCCGCAGCGGCCGCAACCAGCTGCGCTATCTAAACCACGCCCGCCCCGGCAACGCCGAGTTCGACGGCTTCGAACTTTACGCCCGCCGTCGCATCGAGGCAGATGAGGAAATTACCTTCGACTATGGCTGGGAGGAGGAGTAGAGGGCGGTTAGGGAAACGCGATTAGATCGGCGTTTCCCTATCGATTATTCAGAATCCGGTCCAACCAAGACAGTTGCGGGCACGTGGGACAGGTTGCTCTCGGGTATTCCTGTTCGAATCACTGAGACGAGCGCCATGATCTCGATAATCATATTTTTCGGCCTGATAACATTTTTGACCGGTTCGATTATCCTTGTAAATCCTGAATTTATTTTCGGGCCATTGAAAAAGAATTCGGAGAAGTTGTGGATTCAGATTCTCGCCGTTGGCGTCAGGCTGGCGATCGGCGTCTTGCTCATCGTGCATGCCGCCGCTTCACGGTTCCCCACGTTAATTGAAATACTCGGCTGGTTTTCGATAGGTGCGGCCTTTGTTCTTGGTGTTATGGGCCGCCGCCGCTTCCTGAGCCTTATGTCTTGGGCCTTCTCCCTGTCCGAAAGATTCGGCCGGGCTGGCGGTTCGATAGCAATGACCTTCGGGGCTTTTCTTGTCTATTCATTCGTATGATGGGGTTTGCCAGAACGCTTTCCAGTCTGCCGGCCAACAGGTGGTGATGCGCTAACGGCTAGCGCGGGTTGGCGACAGAGTTAGAGCGAAGGCGTAACCCCGACGGGATCGGTGCCTGCTTCGCCAACCCGCCAGGCGGGTGCGGATAAGCGACTGGAAATTCGAGACCTTGAATAGAACTGCGGAGGCGTCTCCAGCGAAACGCCCTGTATCACACCCCCGGCTGGCTCCTGCACGCATGGGCTTGCGCTGCGCTCAACCGGTGGCTGCGGCTATCGATTTCGCTCCACAGCGGCGCCCAGCCGCACGGGCCCTGCGCCAGGGACGCGATACCTGGTGAAATATGCGCGAGAACTCAAGGCAACCGACCCGGTCACCCTTCTGATTCACTTTGCCGGCTTGCCAGGCGCGCGGGACGGCTTCATCGCGATAGTCTTGTATCCTGCAGCCGCACACATGCCTTCGCATTTACTATAATTTGGCGGCCTACCCGAACTTGGGTTGAGCGCGATCCGATTCTCCCTATGGAACGATACAAACTATGCCGCATGGCTACTCAAGGCGAAAGCTACGCTATCTGATCCAGGTCGTCGCACCGGGGATCCTTGCCTTATCCGGTTACCGGCTATCCTGGCTACCCAGGGACCTCGCGGCCGGCCTATCGGTCGCCGCGATAGCGTTGCCCGTGGGTATCGCCTATGCGGATCTGGCCGGCGTACCGCCGGTCATTGGGATGTACTCCGCAATCTTCCCGCTGTTCGCGTACGCGCTGTTCGGCTCTTCACGCCAACTGATGACCGGGCCCGATGCGGCGACCTGCATCCTCGTGGCCGCCACGCTGGGCTCCCTTGGCCGGCGGCGACCCGGAGCGCTACGCGACCCTGCTGCTGGGACTGACCGTGATGACCGGGCTGCTTTACCTCTTCGCAGGCGTGATCAAGCTCGGATTCATCGCAAATTTCTTGTCCCAACCCATCCTTACAGGCTATCTGAATGGCATCGCCCTGCTCATTATCGTTGGGCAGGTACCGAAACTGTTCGGCTATACAGCGACGGAAGAGAAATTCCTGGGAAAGATCCTGGAGTTTTTCGAACGGGTCGATCAAAGCCATTGGCCGACGGCGGCGCTCGGCACAGGCATGCTCATGGTCTTGGTGCTGATCATGCGTTTCCTGCCGAGGTTGCCCGGCGCCTTCGTGGTGGTAGGACTGAGCATCCTGATCGTAGTGACCCTCGGACTGGATCAACGGGGCGTTGCGGTGCTGGGAGACGTGCCCGGCGGTCTTCCCTCGATCGTGCTGCCGTCTTTCCACCATGGAGTCTTCAACGACATATTCGGCGCTGCGGCCGGACTCGTGCTGGTCAGCTTCACCAGCGGTGTGCTGACCGCCAAGAGTTTCGCTCGACGCAATGGCTACGAGGTGAATGCCAACCAGGAGTTGATCGGGTTCGGTGCCTGCAACCTCGCCTCCGGGTTGGCTCAGGGTTTCCCGGTGACCGGCGCGGATTCGCGCACAGCCGTCAACAACGCGATGGGTGGCAAGACCCAGATGGTGGGGCTGGTCGCCGGTGGCGTCATGCTGCTGGTCCTGCTGTTTTTGACCGCTCCATTGGCCTATGTGCCC
Source organism: uncultured Gammaproteobacteria bacterium (assembly GCA_963753615.1). Lineage (GTDB taxonomy): Bacteria > Pseudomonadota > Gammaproteobacteria > Chromatiales > Chromatiaceae > CAVWCW01. Next base: position 110,467 of record CAVWCW010000016.1, on the reverse strand, counting down.
GACAGCCGCCCTCGCCGCGGTGATCCTGGTCTCCGCCGTCGGCCTGTTCGATCTGGCCGACCTGCGCTTGTTGTACCGCATGAGCTACCGAGAGTTCCTGATGTCAGTGGGCACCACCCTGGGCGTGCTGGTGCTCGGCGTGCTGCCTGGGGTCCTGCTGGCGGTAGCCCTGTCCCTGGTTTGGCTGCTGTCGGTAGGGTCGCGGCCCAATGATGCGGTTCTGGGAAAGGTGAAAGGGCAAAAGGGATTCCACAGTGTTGCCGACTATCCCGACGCCAAGACGATTGCAGGGCTCCTGCTCTATCGCTTCGATTCCAATGTGGTGTTCTACAACGCGGACTACTTGAAAGACGCGGGTGCGGGAAGCCGTTGCTGCGCAGAAGACACCGGTCGAATGGGTCGTTATCGACGCCAGCCCTGTCAACGTCATCGATGTAACGGGCCTGCGCAAGCTCGACGAACTGCGCGAAGAACTAGCCGCCGCGGGGATATCCGTATACTACGCAAGGGTAAAGCGGCACTTGGAGCGCTTTTTCAACGAGGCGTTCGCGCAGGAGCGACGCAAGGCAAGCGAAAAAATATCGCTTCCAGACCCTTAAGCCCGCGATAAACGCCTATCTGAAATACCAGCGGGGTAAGGGGCTGGGGTTGGTCGATGCGGGTGCCGCCGATCCCGAGTCGGATGAAGGGGAATGGCGGGAACCGGTTGAGCCGCCGCGGACGAGCAAGCAGGATGCGATACCGGCACCCCCGGAAGACGAGGAGCCAAGGCAGCCAGATCCGAGGCCGAACGGGTAGTTTCCCGAACCAGAGCGTTCCCGCTCCGCCGGTAAGTTAAGTCCTCAGTGGCCAGCGCTCACCCCCTCTCACCCCCTCACCCCCAACTCCGGTTACACTGCCCGCAACCGACCAGCTGTAGGGAGTCCGCCATGAATCCGCCGCCCGCTTCAGAGGAGCCGTTTATCAACCGCTCGCTGGAGGCTACCATCCGCATCGGCGTGGTGGTGCTGCTGGTGGCGGCCTGCGTCCGTATCTTATGGCCTTTCCTGATCCCCATCCTCTGGGGGGTGATTGTCGCAGTAGCGCTGGCACCCAGTTTTCACAGGCTGGAGCGGCGGCTGGGCGGGCACAACGGATGGGCGGCCGCGGTCGTCGTCCTGCTGCTACTGTGCCTGTTACTGGTGCCTTCGGTCATGCTTACCGGCACCCTGGTGGAGAGCGCCAGGTCCCTGTCCACCCATCTGCAGCAGGGCAGCCTGCATATCCCGCCGCCGCCCGCGAGCGTGGCCGGCTGGCCGTTGATCGGCGAGAGCCTGAGCCAATTCTGGACGCTGGCTTCGACCAACCTGGAGGCCGCACTGAGCCAGGTAGGGCCCCAGCTCAAGGCGCTCGGGAGCTGGTTGTTGGCCGCGGCGGCCGGGGCCGGCTTCAGTATTCTTCAGTTCCTGCTGGCGATCGTTATCGCCGGGTTACTGCTGTACAGGGTGGAGCAGGGTGGCCGCGTCGCCCAGGCTGTGGCTCGCCGGGTCGCCGGGCCGCGCGGTGGCGAACTGGCGGATCTTTCCGAGATGGTGGTGCGCAGCGTGGCCCGGGGCATTCTGGGGGTGGCGCTGATCCAGGCGGTGCTGGCGGGGCTGGGGTTCCTCGCCGTCGGGGTGCCCGGAGCCGGGCTCTGGGCCCTGTTGTGCCTGATCCTGAGCACGGTACAGATCGGCGTGCTGCCGGTGACTGTGCCGATGGTGTTCTACGTGTTTTCCACCAGCGATACCCTGACTGCCGTGCTGTTCCTCGCCTGGATGCTGGTGGTGAGCGTGATCGACAATATCCTCAAGCCGATCCTGCTCGGGCGCGGGGTGCAGGTGCCGATGGTGGTGATCTTCATGGGCGCCATCGGCGGCTTTCTCGCCGCCGGCATCATCGGCCTGTTCGTCGGCGCGGTGCTGCTGGTGCTCGGTTACCGGCTGTTCCTGGCCTGGCTGGAGGTGGATACTCCGGACCCGCCGGCCGTTGCCGGGCCCGAGGAAAAGCCGCCGACCGCATGAGCGCGCTCACCATCGCCTGGTCCATGTGTGCCGCCGCCAGCCTGATGCTGGGGCTGATGCACCTGTCGTTCTGGCTGGTCGGGGGGCGGGCTCTGGTCTATTTCTTGTCGGCCCTGATGGCCTTCGCCGCCGGCACCGGAGCGCTGCTGGAGCTGGCCATGATGCGGGCCGACAGCATCGCTGTGTACAGTGCGCTGATGCGCTGGGAGAACCTGACGGTATTTCTGATCCTGGTCCCCATGGTCTGGTTCGTCTATGCTCACTTCGGCACTGCCCGCCGATGGCTGGCGCTGACCATCAGCGGTCTATGGGCGCTGGTGCTGGTGCTCAATTTCCTGTCCCCGGCGAGCGTGGTGTTCCGCGAGATCACCGAACTGCGCCAGGCCCCCACTTTCTGGGGCGAGACTTTCACTATCGCGGTCGGCACCCCAAACCCTTGGGTGCATCTGGCCAACCTTGCCTCGCTTTTCATTCTGGTCTACATCGTCGACGCCTCGATTCGCGCCTGGCGCCGGGGCAAGCGCCGACAGGCTGTGGTGGTGGGAGGTGCAGTCACCTTATTCATCGTCTCCGCAGGCATCCACGCCCCCCTGGTGGACGCCGGCCTGGTAGCCACTCCGTATATGGTGAGCTTCGCTTTTCTCGCCATCGTGCTCGCCATGAGCTACGAACTGGTGGCCACTGCCGCTCAGTCCGAGCGCTACGCCCGCAGGGTCCGGGCCAACGAGGAGCGCTGGCGCACTTTGCTCGAGAACGTGCAGTTGGCAGTGATCGGGGTCGACCCGGACGGGCGAATCGATTATGCCAATCCCTATCTCTGCAACCTGATTGGCTACCGGTCGGAGGAACTGGTGGGCCGCGGCATTGCCTCCCTGATGCCGCCCTCCGATGGCGGGGAACTGGCCTACCGTCTGCGGCGGGCCGCGGAGGACCGGCCCCGTCCCCACAGCGAATGGACCCTGGTTTGCGCCTCCGGAGAGGAACGTCGGCTGTCCTGGTCCACGGTAAAACTGGTGGATGCGGAGGGGGCGTTCGTTGGCCTGCTGAGCGTGGGCCAGGACATCACCGCCCGTCTGCGCGCTGAGCGTGACCTGCAGCGGGTGCAGTTGGAGATGGACCGGCTGGCCCGGGCCAACCTGCTGGGCGAACTGGCCGCCGCTCTGGCCCACGAGCTGAATCAACCGTTGACCGCAATCCTCAGCAACGCCCAAGCGGGGCGCCGTTTCCTGGCTGGAGGCAACCCCGATCTCTACGAGCTGGGCGACATTTTGGACGATATCGTGCGCGACGATAAACGGGCAGGCGAGGTGATCCGCCGGCTGCGGGCTTTATTCGGCTCTGGCAAGGTGGTTCGGGAACGACTCTCGCTGAACCCGGTCGTTCGAGAGGTGTTGGAGTTGGTCACCGCCGAAATCGACGCCCGGGGCGTGGCACTGGAGACCGAATTGGCGGACGATATTCCGCTGGTGCTGGCGGGGCGGGTCGAGGTGCAACAGGTGTTGATGAACTTGTTGCTAAACGCCCTGCGGGCGGTAGGTTCGATGCAACAGCGGCGCATCTGCCTGGGCACTCGGCGCGACGGGACTCGAGCCCTGGTTTGGGTGCAAGACTCCGGCCCCGGAGTGCCGCAGGAACAGTTGGACAGTGTCTTCGACAGTTTTTCCACCAGCAAAGCCGACGGCCTGGGCATGGGGCTGGCCGTATGCCGGCGCATCATCGAGGCCCACGGCAGCCGCATCTGGGCGGAGAATCCGGAAGGTGGCGGCTCCCGCTTCAGTTTTACCCTGCCGCTGGCAGAAGAAGGCCCAGATGACTGATCACGCCCCGTCCGTGTTCATCGTGGACGACGACGCTTCGGTGCGCAAGGCACTGCAACGGCTGTTGGCGAGCCGCGGTTACCGGGTAGAGACGTTTGCCGGTGCCGCCGAGTACCTGACCCGGCCGGCCTGGAACGGGCTCGGCTGTCTGATTCTGGATCTGCGAATGCCCGGCATGAGCGGCATGGAACTGCAGCAGGAGCTGAACGCGAAGGGGTGCGATCTGCCGATCGTATTTCTCACCGGACACGGCGATCTGCCGAGCGGTGTCGAGGCGATGAAGCGGGGAGCGGTCGACTTCCTGCAAAAGCCGGTGGACGAGACCGCCCTGTTCCGGACCCTGGAGCAGGCCCTGGATCGTCGGCGGGCTGCAATGGGCGAAAGCGGCGAAGCGGCGTCGGCGCAGGCACGGCTAGGCCTGCTGACACCCAGAGAGCTCGAGGTGGTGCGTTGCGTGCTCAGCGGGGCCCGCAACAAGCAGATTGCCGGCCATCTGGGGATCGCCGAAAAGACCGTCAAGCTGCACCGGGCGCGGGCGATGGAGAAACTCGCGGCGGGCTCCGCCGCCGAGCTGGGCCGGCTGTGCGCCAAGCTTGGGGTGGAGCCTGAAGCCTGTAGCTGAGCGGATCCCCGGGCCGCTCGGCCGATCTGTACCACTTCCCCCTTGCGAGCATCTGCCCTAGCTAGTTCCCGAGCGCCACCCCGCATTGGACGAGCAGCCGCTGAAATTCGCCCATAGGCCCAAAGCCCTATAGGCAGCCCGCCGCGTCCCCCGTAGAGTCCTGTGTACGAGCGCCGCCAGGGGAGCGGGAATGTCCAGGGTTTACATCATCGACGACGATGCATCCGTGCACCGGGCCCTGGCCCGGTTGCTTCGCTCGGCCGGCTTCGAGACCCGTACCTTCGCCTCGGTGGAGGCCTTTACCGAGTCCGGTTTCGATCCGGGCAGCGGCTGCGTGCTGGCCGACGTGTGCATGCCGGGCTGCGACGGCCTGGAACTCCCGGAGCGCCTGCGCCGGTTGGGCTGTCAGCTTCCGGTGATCTTTCTCAGTGCCCAGGATACCGAAACCACCCGTTCCGCCGCTCGCCAAGCCGGCGCCGCCGGCTTCTTCCGCAAGCCGGTCGACGACCAGGCGCTGATCGATGCCATCGAATGGGCAATGGTCAACGGGCGTAGTGATTAGCTTAATGTTTCAGCTATCTCAGGCAGTTGGGTCTGGAAATTGCCTCCAAGTCTCGTAGGAGGCGCGCCCCCGCGCCGATTCAGCGTTCGAGCAAGCCTCGGCGCCGAATCGCGCCGAGGGCGGCGCTCCTGCGGGCGTATAGCTGAATTAGAGGGCCAATCACTGCGGGCGTTGAGCGGCAGCCGGACTCGGTCTTCGCTGTCCCGGGTCTGCCCTTCGGGTTTATTGGCCGAAAGTCCAATACCAAGCATCCACTCCGGGGGCTAATGTAGTGAATGTGGGCAATGCTCCAGCGGGAGGGAATATGAGTGTGCAGCGGTTGCGAAAGCAGGCCCGAACCCCGATGAAGGTGCCCGATTTCGGCACACCCGATATGCCGATGGGCGGCGGGCTCGACCTCGGCTTGGATTTTGACGCCCGGATTCGCCCCCGATGAGAAGCTAAGATGCTCAAGCGGCTTACTCGGAACATTGCGGTAGCGGCCTTGCTGGGGCCGCTCCCGGCCGCCGCGAGCTTCTTCGATCAGTTCATCGATCCGCTGGACGGTCAGTTGGACGCCAGCACCTGGCTGATCGACAACCGGGGCTTTCTCCCGGTACCCATCATTATCACAGAGCGCCGTCGGCGCCGGTCTGGGGGTCGCCGCGGTCTTTTTCCATGAGAACAAGGGGGCCAAGCCAGAGCCCACGGCCGCCAGCGAACGCCTGCTCCCGCCCAGCCTGTCCGTGCTGTTCGGCGCCGCCACCGAAAACGGCACCTGGCTTGCCGGCGGCGCCCATCGCGGGGTGTGGAAGGACGACCACATCCGTTACCTCGGGGTTCTGGCCCGAGCCTCGATAAACCTGAGTTTCTACGGGGCCAACGGCGGCGAGGTGAACGGCGACGACGGCCTGGATTTCAATGGCGACGGCTGGTACCTGCTGCAGGAGGTGATGTTCCGCATCCCGGGCAGCGATTTCTTCCTGGGCGGGCGCTTCGATTACCTATCGATGGATATCGGTTTCGACGACGGCAACCAGGCACCCGGTCTGCCGCCCAGCCAGCTCGGGCAAAACGAGACCGCAGGCTTCGGCCTGCTGGCGGGCTACGATTCTCGGGATAACGTCTTTACCCCGAACCGCGGCATCCTGGCCGAGGTCGAGGCCATGTTCCACGACGGCAGCTGGATCGGGGATTTCACCTATCAGAAGTACAAAGCCTCTGCGCTCTTCTACTGGGATCCGCACCCGAAATGGGTCCTGGGCTGGCGCCTGGACGGCCGCTTCGCCGACGGCGATCCGCCCTTCTACGCCTTGCCGTTCATCGACCTGCGGGGCATCCCGGCCCTGCGCTATCAGGGCGAAGACGTCCTGGTGACGGAGGTCGAGGCGCGTTGGAACCTGCACGGGCGCTGGACCCTGGTGGGATTCACCGGGGTGGGGCGGGCGGAGGACTCCCTCGACGACCTGTTCGGTTCCGGGGGCAGCGACCTGCGGCATACCTACGGGGCCGGGGCGCGTTATCTGATCGCGCGGCGCCTGGGCATGCAGGCGGGCATCGATTTGGCCCGGGGGCCGGAAGATACGGCGGTCTATCTGCAGTTCGGCAGCGCCTGGCAGTGAGCAGGGCGGGACTGGATAGACTGTAACCACGAGTCTGAAACGAAGAGGTGACGACAATGGGTATTAACGCAAGAAGTGTTTCCGGAATGGCCCTGGCGCTGGCGCTAGCCCTGGGGGCGGCCGATGCAATAGCACAAAAAACCGGGAGATGGGCCGGCGTGGGGGCCGGCATCGGCGGCATCGTGGGCCTGGTCAGCGGTGATCTGGGAGATGCGGTGGTCGGTGCGGCCGTGGGCGCCGCCGCCGGCGGCGTCGCCGGTTCTATCTCCGACGGCAACGACCAGAAGCGTGCTGTCGCTGAAACCCAGCGGCGCCAGGCCGAGGCACAGGCGTACGCAGAGGGCCAGGCCAGCGCTACGGCCCAGGCCACCCAGGCCGAAGAGGCGGAGATCGCCGCCGCCATCGGCACGGACAACTACGAGTCCTACAAGGCCCTGCGGGGCTGTGAGCACAAACGGGCGAGCGCTCTGGCCCAGGCCGGCGCCGCGTCGGACAACAAGGAGCACCAGCTCGCCTCCGTGTGGATGGAGGCGTTGATCGCTCTGGATCAGAAAGACAGCGCGGCTGCCAAGGCCAGGTACGAAGAGCTGGTGGATCTGGATCCGGACATAGATACCGCCCAGCAGGCCAGTATCGAGGCCGACCGGGTGCTGCTGGATATTCGCCAGGAGCGACGCGACCTGGGTCTCTCGGCCTGCGGTGCTTGAGCGCCGCCCCGGGGCAGGCCGCAGCGGTCGGCCGAATCGAGCCCGACGCCGGATTAGTGTCGACGCCCGTGTTATTTGCTCCTCGGATAGGACCAAAGCCGTATAGGCAGAGCTTCGGGGATTGGCTAGGGTTCGTCTAGAGAAACGCCGATTTCCAGCTTTGCCGGTGCGGGGCAGGACGCCCCGCCATTTGCAGTCGTCATAAGTGATTGACAATGAAAGCGTTCGGAAACCGCGGTTTTGAACGCGATGCCGAAAAATGCCGGGAAAGGCTTTTTCCATCGTTTCCCAAGGGCGATTGAGCCCGCATGTCCGGCGACCGGCGATGGCATGGGCTTGCGGGGCGGCGGAGGGACTGGCCATTTCGGCAAGAGGAAGATCGACAGCGAAACCCACGTTCGATTTCTGGGGCAGCGCGTTAGCGATGTGCCTGCCGCCGGCATTCGGTGCCGGAACGGACCATGGGGCGCAGCGACGACCTGCGCGCAACGAAGTCTGACGCCTGTTTGAGCTAGCCCGTGGACCTTGTCCGGCGGGTTCGGGCGCTGAAAGAACCGATATACGAAACAACTCTTTTGGAGATATCTCAATGCCATTCAATCGGTCAATCATCGAGCGAACACTTGCTTTCTCGCTCGCACTGGGGTTTACGTCGATTCCCGCGGTCGCGGATGAGGAAAAGAGCGCGGCAGCAGGTGGGGGTGGGGATTTGCGCTCGGCCGTACAGAATCCGATCAGCTCGCTCATCAGTCTGCCGTTCAAACTTTCCTTCGATTACGGCGCCGGAAACGGCGACGGCACCATCCTGAATATCAATCCGGTGATACCGGTAACCGTTGGGGATTGGAATCTCGTCAACCGAGCCCTCATTCCGCTGGCCAACGTCGATGGGGCGATTACCGGCCCGGGAAACCCGAGTCCCGAACCCGGTAACGGCGCGAGCGGTCTGGGGGACATCAACTATTCGCTCTATTTTTCGCCCGTCAAATACGACAAGGTGATCTGGGGTGTCGGCCCGTCCATCAATCTGCCGACGGCCTCCGACGACCAACTGGGGAGCGGCAAATGGAGCGCCGGCATGACGGGGGTCGCGCTCACGGTGCCAAGTTGGGGTTCCACGGGCATCCTTGGCCGGCAGCTTTGGTCCTTTGCCGGGGATTCCGATCGCAAACGAGTAAACCAGACCCTGATCGAACCCTTCCTCAACTACAACCTCGACAATGGCTGGTTCCTCCTGACCGATATCGTTATTACCGCGAATTGGGAGACCAGTAGCAGCAACCGCTGGACCGTGCCTCTCGGTGCGGGGGTCGGCCGGGTGTTCAAGGTCGGTAATCAAGGGATCAATTCCCGTTTGGAGGCGTACTACAACGTCGAAAAGCCGGACGGTGCGCCGGACTGGAATTTCCAGTTCACCTGGCAGTTCCTGTTCCCCAAGTGACCGAATCTAGCATCCATACGAAAGAATCACCCGAAACACACGCGGCAAAACAACCCTAGGAGAAACACCGTATGAAGCTCGATATGCGACACAAAGTGCTCGCCATTGCGGGTACTGCACTCATGCTGGCAGGCGTGCAGGTACAGGCGGCTAGTGAGAAGCCCAATATTCTGATGATCATGTCTGATGATGTGGGCATCACGAATGTAAGCGCCTATAGCCGCGGCTTGGCGGGTTACAAGACACCCAACATCGATCGCATCGCCAACGAGGGCGTGCTGTTCACCGACTACTATGCAGAGCAAAGCTGCACCGCTGGGCGCTCTGCGTTTATCACCGGGCAGTCGCCCATCCGCACCGGTCTGACCAAGGTCGGCTTCCCTGGTGCCAGCATCGGCCTGCAGAAAGAAGACCCGACATTGGCCGAGATGCTCAAGCCCCTAGGCTACGCTACCGGGCAGTTCGGTAAAAACCACCTCGGGGATCGAAATGAATTTCTGCCCACGGTGCATGGCTTCGACGAGTTCTACGGCAACCTCTACCACCTGAACGCCGAGGAAGAGCCTGAGAACCCAGACTACCCCAAGGATCCCGCCTTCCGCGCTGAATTCGGCCCCCGCGGCGTCCTGGACTGCAAGGCAACGGATACCGAGAGCGATATCGTCGATCCGCGCTTCGGCCCCATGGGCAAGCAGGTCTGTGAGGATACCGGGCCGCTCACCAAGAAGCGCATGGAAACGGCGGATGAGGAGTTCGTCGCTCGCGCCATGAGCTTTATCGAGACCAATACCAAGGCCGGCACCCCTTGGTTTGCCTGGGTTTCGACCTCGCGCATGCACTTCTACACCCACCTGAAAGAGGAGAGCGAGGGCGTAACCGGGCTCGGTATCTTCGCCGACGGCATGGTGGAACATGACGGCCATGTCGGCCAGATCCTTGACCAACTCGAACAGCTCAAGATCGCTGACAACACCATCGTCCTCTACACAGCGGACAACGGCCCGCACTACAACGAGTGGCCCGATGGCGGCCTGTCGCCGTTCCGTGGTGAGAAGAACACCAACTGGGAGGGTGGCTACCGCGTGCCGATGCTGGTGCGCTGGCCGGCTCAGATCTCCGGGGGCGTGATTGTCAACAACACGGTGTCCGCTCTCGACTGGGTGCCCACACTGATGGCGGCCGCTGGCAATCCGGATATCAAGGCGCAGCTCATGAAAGGCACCGAGCTGGACGGCAAGGCGTTCAAGGTCCATCTGGACGGCTACAATTTGTTGCCAAACCTGACCGGAGAGGCGATTCACAAGCTACCCACGCTGACAAGAGACGCCGCAAAGGAGGCCGGCTGGCCACGGCGCGAGTTCCTCTACTGGAACGATGGCGGCGAATTGGTCGGCCTGCGCTACAATCACTGGAAGCTGGTCTTCAAGGAACAGCGCGAAAACGGGTTCATGGTCTGGTCCGAACCGTTTGTGCCGCTGCGTATCCCCAAGCTCTTCAACCTGCGCACGGATCCGTTCGAGCGCGCGGACCACATGGCCAACAACTACGAGACCTGGTGGATCCGGCGTGTGTTCACGTTGGTTCCGGCGCAGACCTTCGTGAAGGAATACATCGACACCTTCAAGGAGTTCCCGCCGCGCCAGAAGCCTGCGAAGTTCAACGTGGACGATGCGCTGCAGGCACTCACCAACGCCGGCAATACCTGAGTTCGACGCACGATGCTTTGCAGCGCGCGCTTCGGCGGCGGGCGCTGCGAAGCACACTAGGAGAGGGAACTATGTGGTTGACTCGCCACCGATTTCTTCAAACGAGCGCCGGGGTGCTGGATATCGGGGTCTAACCCCGGTTTCCACGATCAAACAACAACCAAGGTCGATCATGCTTCATCACGTAGCGTCGGTTCTTTAAATCCGTAGATTTATAGACCAATAGCACCGGCTATTCAGTACTGACGGAGGGCTTTAATGTTCAAATCGATTAGTGTCGCAATAGTGACTATCTTCGTGTTGACGATTTTTCCAAATCCATCAGCGTTTGCCAGCGAAGACCTGCTTGATCAAGCGGATTTCGAGCTTAGCAATGCCGCAGCCCTGGCGGAGGTCTGCAACGCGCCGCCGGATGATCCCCTGGCAACAAAAGCCGTTTACTTTTGCCTGGGTTTCGTTACGGGTCTGGCCCACTATCACGCTGCGATTTCCCAGGCCGCAGACATTGATCCGATCACTTGTCCGCAGAAGGATCTCTCGCGGGTTGAATTGGCTTTGACCTTTCTCAGGTGGTACGAGCGAAATCCGCAATTTGCCGATATCGCTCCGGAAGATGCCGTGATGCGGGCGGCCGCAGAGAAGTGGCCGTGTAAGTAGCGTAGAGAAGGTCGTTGACAGGCTGAGAAATAATCGCTTGAAGAAATCTTCAAGCAAGTAAAAAAGGAGAAATCCGTGGTTATTACTGAATCGAGAAAGCAAGACCCGCGACGGATGGTGCTGATATTTGTAATCCTCCTATGTTCCCTTGCCCTTACCGCCTGCGGTACCAGTGGTGCTGCAAGAGGCGCAAGAACCGGTGCCGGTGCCGGCGCTGCTGGCGGACTCATTTGGGGATTGATCGACGGGGATGTGGTTGGCTCCATGGCTGCCGGTGCAGCCGTAGGTGCCGCTTCCGGCGGCACAGCGGGCTACATCAGTGAAAGACAGGGGCGATAACGATAGTTCTCGCCAGATTCAAGTACCCAGTGAAATAGGGGTCTGACCCACCGCTGTCCCAGTTAATTTCAGGCCAGTTCGTGTAACGTATTGAATACAAAAGCCCGTATGAGGTGCCGTTACAAATACGACTTGAACGAAGAATCGCCTCTCTCGGGCGTTGAAAAATGGACCTCTCTGTGAAATCAGTGGGTTACCCATCACAAGTTTCTCTATATCAGGTCCAGTCGCATAAGTGGGACAGCAGTGGGTGGGACCCCGATTTCCGACCGGGTCTGACCTCGATTTCCCTGAGTCGGGTTCCAGTTCGCTGATGGCTAAGCACCGCTCTGTTTATATTGGTGTCTTTGTACTTTTTCAGTGCGCTGTTGCGGCGGCACTCGGCGATTCCCTGACGGTGCTTTCGTTGAATCTTGCCCATGGGCGCGGCACCGGCGTGAACCAAATGTTGGTTCCGGAGGCATCGATTCGGGCCAATCTCGACCGCGCCGCGGAAGTGTTGACGCGAGAAGATGCCGACGTTGTCGCGTTGCAAGAGGCGGACGGTGTTTCTCGCTGGAGCGGAGGGTTCGATCACACCGCTTTTTTGGCCCGGCTGGCCGGTTATCCCCACAGTTTTCGCGGCAGCCATGCCCAGTCCTGGCTGTTCGATTACGGCACCGCTATTCTCTCCAAGTTGCCGTTGTCCGAGCCGAAGTCATTCCGGTTCAATCCCACTCCTCCGACTCCGTCGAAGGGTTTCGTTCTGGCCGAGCTGCATTGGCCGGGTGTAGGGGCGGTGGATCTGGTGTCCGTGCACCTCGACTTTTCCCGCAAATCCGTTCGACAGGCTCAGGTGGATGAGTTATCGAGCGTGCTTGCGGCCCGCGATAATCCGGTTATCGTCGCTGGTGACTTCAACGAAGACTGGAGCAGTCCGGACTCCGCTGTACGCCGCCTGGCACTCGAGGCGGATTTGCGGGCCTGGAGGCCCCTCGACAGCGGTTTGGGAACCTACAAAGACGGGCGTTACCGTTTGGACTGGATTTTGATTTCGGAATCGCTGCAGTTCGAGGAGTATCGTGTGGCAACAGATGAGATATCCGATCATCGTCCAGTGATTGCGGTGGTTCGTTATCAACCGGAAGGTGCGAAGTGATGGGACAATCAAGGAACCTACGCTCGTGGTCTGCACTAGCGTTGCTGTCGTTGCTGCTGGCGTCATGCGCAACAATGGACAGCCCCGGCGATGGTGCCCTGGCATTCAGTGAGGCTCCGCCGAGCGGATCGACCCCTCAGGAATACGCCGATTGGCTCTATCGCTGGCGCACCTGGCGGCCCCTGGAGCACCAGTCCGAGGATGCGCAACAGCTTGCGATCGAGGCCGAGATCCCGATTCAGGAAGCGCGGGCCGGTCTGCTCGGGCCCACGTTCGATGAAGCCCAACGCTCGCTGGCGCTGAAGCTGTGGCTGATTGAGAACGCCCGTCAGACGATTGATTTGAATTACTACATCTTCAAGCGGGACCGGATCGGAATGGCGTTTATAGGGGCGCTCTGCGATGCGGTCTCGCGGGGCGTGGACGTTCGCGTCACGGTCGACTCCATGGGTTCCATCGGGTTTGGGCATCCGGATCTGCGTGCCCTGGCTACCTGTGCCGATGAGGCGGGACTGGTCGCCGACGCCCGCGGCCGGCCGACCAAGAACCCGGCCCGGGCGCAGGTGGTGCTCTTCAATGCGTTGACCCGCTTCAATCTGAACCGGCGCTCCCACGACAAATTGCTGGTGGTAGACGGAATGGACCTGGAACGCGCCGTAGTGATCACCGGTGGGCGCAATGTCTCGTTCGATTACTACGGTTTCAACAAGGACGGGACGACTGACCCGAGTACCTTTCGAGACATGGAAATCGTGTTGCGGCCGGCCCGGAATCAGGCGCCAGGATCGCATCACGTCGGGGAAGTCGCCAGCTTCTACTACACCGTATTGTTCGACTACCGGGGTAATCGTTACCTGGAACCCGTTCGTAATTGCGCTTCCGACGATGAGTACTCGCCTGCGGTGACCGAGCCCGCCGAGACGTATCAGGCGCGCTTGCGGCTGGCGAGCGAGTCACTGCGCGAGGTGCTGTCGTTTCCCGGCATGCGGAAACTCATGCAAGAAGTGCCTGCCTGGTTGGACAACGGGCTGCGCGACTCCAGGGTGCTGCTAGCCCATGAACTGGACAATCTGACCAATGAAAATGTGGTGAATGAAGCTGTCGCCAACAAGTCGCGCAACCCGAACTCGATCCTGAATCTGCTCGACGAAATCGCGGGGGAGGTCCAGCCGGGTGAAGTGGTTACCATCGTCTCGCCGTATCTGTTTCTGGCCCGGCTTACGGACAGTGACGGCCGGATCGTCCACGACGAAGTCGAAAACATCAAGCAGTGGCTCGATCAACACGGGAGCAGCCGACTCGAGATCATTACCAACTCGGTGCTTACCAGCGACAATTTCTTTGCCCAGTCGGTGATCGACATGGACACCGCGCCGCGTCTGCTGCTGACACCTGAACTCCAGCAGGATTGGTTGTCGGGGTGGAGAACAGGCGACCTGAATCTAGAGTTGGTCGATAGCGGTGAATGGCTTCAATTGACCGCCAATCCCCAAATCCGCATCTACGAGACCGGCGGCAGCGATTCCGTGACCTTGGGCGGCCCCGTTCACTACGGGAAAATGCATGCGAAGTTCCTGGTGGGAAACAACTTCGGCTGGGTCGGGACATCGAATTTCGACTACCGATCGCGGTTGCTGAACAACGAAATGGGGTTCTTCTTTGACGACGAGCGGTTGTGTCGAGACTTGCTCGAGGACGCCGAGGTGCTGAAGCGCCAAGCCCTGCGCTGGGGCTCCCCCGAGTGGCTGGCGCTCCGGCGCGACGTTTCCGACGCCGGCGGCATCAAGGGGTTTACCACGCGCAGCCAGCGACTCATCTACAAGACCCTTATTGGCTTGGGGTTGGTCTGGCAGTTCTAGATCTCGAAAACAGCGGGAGATTCGAATCGCTCCGATATTGGCCGACGCCTCGGTAATGCAGCGGGCAAGCAAAGCGCTGGAAGCGTTCGGGCCTAACAATCGGCAACCTGGCCGGCCTCTCTTCCCTGGCAAACCGCTGGCGCCGAGGGGACAGGTCGTTTTCCGCCTGTTCTCGGGAGTTTGGCTGTGGCCTGGGTCTATCTGCTCGTCGCCGCTGTCTTCGAATTGGGCTGGCCGATAGGGCTCAAGCTAGGACTGGCCGAGAGCGGAATGTGCTCGGGCTGGAACGCCTTCGCTGGCGCGTGGCCGGAAGTGGGTCTGCCGCAGCAGGCGATCCCGCTGTAAATGCTGTTCTTCCATCTCGGCGTAGAATTCGGCCAGCTAGGTCATCGGCGGCTTGGCGGTCATGTGGACCTTAGAGTGAATCGCGGGATTCTGAGTTTGGTGGAAATTTCTTTGGGGGCTAGCTGGTAGATGATCATCACCTTCCGCACCTCGATACAGGCCTGGTATGGCCGGCAGCGGCCGCGCGCAGCGCCGAAAAGGTATCACCCTCAGCCTTCATCTTCCTCGTGGACCGCCGTTTGCCTGTTTCTGCTCTCTCTGACCTCAGTCCCAGAAGTTCGGGCGGATGACTCCTGGCAGTTGTTACCGAGCAGGAACTCAAAGAGATTGCCGACGGTGCCCTGACCATCATGTCGTTTACCGTGCTGCCGGATGTCACAACGAGTTCTCTGTCGATCCAAAATGCCTCGACCGATGACCCGGGAATCCGGCAGACAACGTTCGGTGGCGCATTCACATTGAGCGAGAGCTTCCCGCTCTACCTCGAGGGTGCACTCGGTTATTCACGCTACGATCCGGAATTCGTGGCCTCCAGCGGTCAGCAGGAGCAATCTATCCCGGTAAAATGGAACAGCTTTTCCGCAACCGGAGGGATAGGCTGGGATTTCCCCATTAGTCCCGATCAAGAGCTGAAGCTGCGCCCCATTTTCAATTTCGTGCTCGGTCACGTAACTACGGACGCTTCCATCGCACAGGATATCTTCAATCTCGCATTTGAGCAGGAGCTGGACGTTATCGACGACGCAACCATGAACGCCTATGGCCTGGGTGGGGCTGTCATGCTCGATTATCAGCGCTACCGAGAGGATTACGAGCTCGATATCGAGGCTCGCTATACCAAGATCCAGTTGCGCACATTCGACAGCACCACTTCCGGGCTCAAGGGAGAGTCCACCAATGATTCTTTGTCCGTCTGGGGGCGCTGGCGGGAACCGACAGGATTCACGCTGCTGAAGCGGACGCTGCGTTATGTGCTGGAAACCTCATTTACCAGCTTCTTCGGTCCCCAGCGCGGGGCGCTTGGATTCGATCATCTGGCGTCCGTGGGGGGCGGCTCCGAAGTCGATACCAGCGCCTATTCCGGCATCATCAGCCGCACCCGGCTGGTAGGTCGTTATGTATTCGGCGACAACGTATCAGGTTTTTCGATTGGTCTGGCGGCAAGCTTCTGAAAGGGGTTTCTCTCGCTGAGCAGAATGCCCGGCCATCGCCCCATGGTGCGAGTAATCGAGATGAGAGCTGGAGGCCAGGGCGTTTCCTTGGGCGGGACAATGCAAGGCCAAACCCGCAATAAATAAGGTCAGTGGAGCGCCTAAACGGATGCGATTCAGGGGCTGGGGCGTCTTCGGGGGTGGCAGCCTGCGTATCGCAGCAGCGGCTGCGGCATCGGTGCTTACGATCAGGGACGACGCCATTCCCTTACGGATGCCGCTGCCGGGGACGAGCTCCTGGACGGGACGAGTTAGACGGTTCGGATCAGGCTCGGCGCGCCGACGTCCGGTCAATGATGAGATCGAATCACAATGAATAGCCGACCAGGAAGAGCACCCCGCCAACTCCCAGAATTGCCGCGTCATAGCCGAAGCGACCTTTCTGATAACCGATTGAGGGAACGGCGCCGAGCCCCCAACTCCCTCCCCAGCGTATCGGCAGGGTGTCGTAGTGGTCGTCGCGGTAGCCGTGCACAATGCCCGCTGACACTTTGACTCGTGTGTGCGGATGGGAGTCCCAAGGACGAAACTCTTTGCCGAGGTACAGGTACTGGGTGAACTGTCCAAAAGAATTGTTGAAGGCGGAGAATCCGCCAAACCAACGGTTATCCTTGTGGTACTCGATGCTCCCGACGAGTGGGGGTCCCTGGTAGTCGTCTCGATTGTCGTAGTGGACATACGCTCCCCCTTGGATATACCAGTGAGCTGTATCAGGGGCGGGTTCACCAGTTTGTTCGGCGCAGGCGGTGCCCATGCCGATGAGGACGAGTACGAGTAGAACAGAGCATCGAATGGCGCGCATTACCGCGTCACTCGCAGGATCGGGTGGAACCAGTAAATCAGAGGTAATTGACATCATCCTGCCTCGGCGTCTCAGAAAATTGATTGTCGCACCGGTTTTCCGGACGGCGGTTGGAAAAGGCGCGTAAATTTCAAGTGTATCAGCTGACAGGACCAGGGATCCATGGGCCCAATGTAGCATCCCATTTTTCGCACGTTGGCGGTAACCTCGTTTTGATTCCGGCTTTGCAGCAGGATTCGTGGGCAAGACGCATGAGTGCCCGCCGCTGGATGGCTAGTTGCAACGCATCCCGAGACCCGGGCCACCCAGGCCGAAGAGGCGGAGATCGTCGCCGCCATCGGCACGGACAACTACGAGTCCTACAAGGCCCTGCGGGGCTGTGAGCACAAACGCGCGAGTGCTCTGGCCCAGGCCGGTGCCGCGTCGGACAACAAGGAGCACCAGCTCGCCTCCGTGTGGATCGAGGCCTTGATCGCTCTGGATCAGAAAGACAGCGCGGCTGCCGAGGCCAAATGCGAAGAGCTGGTGGATCTGGACTCGGACGTCGATACCGCCCAGCAGGCCAGTATCGAAGCCGACCGGGTGCTGCTGGATATGCGCCAGGAGCGACGCGACCTGGGGCTCGCGGCCTGCGGTGCTTGAGCGCCGCCCCGGGGCAGGCCGCAGCGGTCGGCCGAATCGAGCCCGACGCCGGATTAGTGTCGACGCCCGTGTTATTTGCTCCTCGGATAGGACCAAAGCCGTATAGGCAGAGCTTCGGGGATTGGCTAGGGTTCGTCTAGAGAAACGCCGATTTCCAGCTTTGCCGGTGCGGGGCAGGACGCCCCGCCATTTGCAGTCGTCATAAGTGATCCTGATTACCCCCGTGGCTCAGCTTTTGAGCTACCCCCTGGCGTATGCTGAACCTGACCCACGACGAGGATACGCACATGGCCAAGAATCAGGTTCAGTTTCAGAAAGGTATCAGCCTGCCCGAGTTTCTCTCGCAATTCGGCACCCTGGAGTTACCCGCGCTGACTTATGCGTGGTGGAACCCGAAGACAGAAAAGCTCCAGTCAAAAACACTTCCCGCCGTGACTTTCGAGGTCGCCGCGACCGGAGAGACCGTCGCCAAGCGCGGCGACTGGACGTCGCTGTTGGCAGCGGCGCTGGTTCTTGGCCTGGGCGTATGGCAGCGTCGTCGCATTGCAATGTTGCTGGCGCGATGGTGGAAAAAGCTGAATCCTCCTTACCTTGTCGCGGTGCGAAAACTGCTGAGGGCCTGCCGCCATCACGATGCCGCCGCTGCTCAAGCTGCCTGGAACCAGTGGCAAAACATGCAGGACGCCTCGTTTCGGCCAAGTCCCGAACTGCGCGCCGCCGTCACCGGAATGCAACGCTGTCTCTTCGGCCCCGCGACGGCTGGCTCATGGCGTGGAGACCAGCTTGCCAAAGCATTTGATGCAGAGCGCGCGCTTTCTCAAACCACAAAAATAGATCGGTCATCACCAGTTCTGCCTTTTCTCAACCCTCAGTGAACAAAATGCCTAACGAGCGTTCGACGTCTCTGTTCGGAACCTGGGCGGCGCTGCTCGCCGCCTCGCTCGGCATCTTCGCCATCACGCTCGATGGATCGATGATGCCGGTCGCCATCGGCTCGATCGTCGATGACCTGAATACGCAGTTGGCTTTCGTTCAGGCGGCCATGGCGTTGCACTCGCTGGTCATGGCATCGACCTATCTCGCGGCAGGCAAGCTCGCGCTAAAATTTGGCGAGAAGCGAATCTTCGTTCTCGGCGCATTGATCTTCGCGTCAGGAGTCATCGTCGCTGCACTGAGCCCGAGCATCTGGGTGCTGCTGCTTGGCTGGTCGCTGATCAAGCCGATCGGTGGTGCGATGATGATCCCCGCGGCGAGCTCACTGATCATGCTCAACTACGAGGGTAAGCAACGCACCACCGCTTTCGGTATTTTCTCCGCCTTCGTGGCGGCAGCTGCGGTGATCGGGCCGGTGTGGATGGGTGCTTTGGCGAACCTGATCAGCTGGCGTTGGGCCTTCGGCTCCGAGCCTGTACTCATCGTGCTGCTACTGTTTTTCGCCAGCATGGTGAGCGAGGCGAAGCGAGAGCAGAAAGCGCCCTTCGATAGCCTGGGCGCGCTGTTGGCCTTCGTCGGTTTTGCATTGCTTGTGCTCGGCGCAACGCTCGCCGGTGAGTACGGCTGGTGGGGCGCGCGGCGGCCCTTCTACATTGGTGACGAGGTATTAGCGCCCTTCGGGTTATCGGCAGCGCTGGCGTTCATGCTGGCGGGAGTCGCCGTGTTGCTCATCTATACCGCCTGGGCGGAGTGGCGTGCGCGGCGCGATCTGGCGCCGCTCTTTCGGGTCCGGATTTTACGTAACCGGAGCTTTTCCGTGGCCGCGGCGCTGGGCTTCTGTTTTCAGTTGGCAGTTGGCGGCCTATTGTTCGTGCTGCCGGTCTTCCTGCAATCGGCGTTGTACCTCGACGCGCTGGATACCGGCCTAGTGCTGCTTCCGTACACGCTGGGCATCTTCCTGTTTGCCCTCGGCGCCTCGCGGCTGCCGGCGAGCATTTCGCCGGTGCTGGTGATTCGAGCTGGCTTGATCCTGATGCTGGTCGGCGGCTGGTGGGTCTACCAGACCGCGAGCCTGCAGCTCGACATGGCCAGCCTGGTACCTGCGTTGTTCTCCTTTGGGGCAGGCGCCGGCATGGTGCTGGCGCGACTGACGGAGGTGACGCTGGTGACAGTGAGCCCCTCCGAGCTAGGCGAGGCCACGGGCGGTGATTCCACCGGCAAGGAGTTGGGCGTGGCGTTCGGCGTGTCGGTGCTGGGGTCGATATTTCTCGCCCTGATGTTCGGTCGTGTCGTGGACGGCTACTTCGCGTTTCATGGCCAGCCTGATGTGATCAAGGCGGAGCACGCCCAGGCGGTGATTGAGCTTGAGAACTGGGCGGCGAAGATCACCGACGACCAATGGAGAGGGTTCATCGACCGTTTGCCGGAAGCGACCGGTATTGGGTACGAGGCGATCGTGGCCAATGCTTACCTGTCCGCTTATCAGAACACCCTGGAGATCATCCTCGGCGTCATCCTGGTGATGATCCTGGTTTCGTTTGCGTTTGACCGGAAGAAGGCCTCGTCCAAGAAAAGTGCTGCTTCGTGATGCCTGTCCAGAGCGACGGTGTGCATACTGCGCCCGACGGGATCGTGGCAGAGCCCGCTCCTACAGGTCCGGTTCCAGAGAGCAAAAGGGTCTGCCCCGAATGGCAATACCCGTCAACCTGGGGAGCACCCGATCTAACCAAGACCCCACGCCGCCCCCAGCGGTTGGCTTCCCAGACCTTTTGATTCAAAACCGAGGGAAAGGCCGCGCTCCGAGAACGAATTTTTCCGAGTCTGACCCCAACGCCGAACCCAACGCCATTCGTCGTCTAGCGCGGTGAATCACGCTAGCGTTACTGCCCCCATAGGGCAGATGCCCTGCAAATAAGGAAGGGTAATGCTCCCGAACGTCTTGCACAATAGGACCAAAGCCCTATGGGCGTTCCCGATTGTAAAAACTATACTTAAAACGTTGTTACATATTCTGCGGCCGATGAATGCTCTGAAATGCGGCGTCCTTGCACTATTGTTGGGGGCACATGACAGTCGCTGCAGTGCGGCGCTCTGCACGCAGTCCCACAAACGCAAGGAGAAAAACTGATGAAACGTATAAAGCATTTCTTCCTCTCACTGCTGCTCCTGGCTCTGCCCTTCGCAAGCGCTTGGGCGGACGACTACGACACTACGATCGGCGTATTCAAGGGTGCCGGGGAAAGTGCCGGTTTTTTCGACAATAGCTATGGGTATGCGGTATTTCCCACCATCGGAAAAGGAGGCATCGGTATCGGCGGCGCATATGGCGACGGTCAGGTCTACGAAGAGGGCACCCACGTCGGGAATACCTCGATGACACAGGTGACGATCGGCTTCCAGTTCGGCGGGCAGGCCTTCAGCCAGATCATCTTTTTCGAGGACAAGCGCGCTTTCGATGAGTTCACCAGCGGCAACTTCGAGTTCGGCGCCCAGGCGACAGCCGTGGCGATCACCGCGGGTGCTTCGGCCGCGGCTACTACCACCGGCAGCTCCGCCGGCGCCAGCGCCGGAAAGCACGATGCCGAAACGACTGGCGACTACCACAAGGGCGTGGCCACCTTCACCGTTGCCAAGGGCGGGCTGATGTACGAAGCCAGTCTCGGCGGACAGAAGTTCAGCTACACCGCTCTGTGATCATCGAGCATCAGCGCTGATTAGGTTGCCTATATTCCGTTGATCTAGACGCTCTCCCCTCGGGGGGAGCGTTGGGGTGAGGAGCGCAGGCCCGTGAATATGGTTCCACTGACGAGCTGGCTGATCCTTTCATTGTTTTTCTGTGTCAGCGCCGGTCACGCTGAGACGGCGACGGAAGACGGCATGGCCGCTGCGGACGAAAGTGCAGCGGACAAGTCGGAACAGGCGATGCTCCGCTTCATCAACACGCCTTGGTCGGGCGACTTGGACGGCATGCTGGAGCGGGGGTTGATTCGGGCTCTGGTGGTCCCCTCCAAGACCATGTATTTCGTCGAGCAGGGGAAGCCCCGCGGCATCGCTTACGAACTGCTGACCACCTTCCAGGACCAGCTGAACAAGAAGTACCCCCCTAGCACCAAGCACATCAAGACTTATGTGGCCTTCGTCCCGGTTAGCCAGGACCAGTTGATTTCGGCCCTGCTGGAGGGACGGGGCGATCTCGCGGTTTCCGGGCTCACCATCACCCCGGAGCGTGGCAAGCTGGTCGATTTTTCCCGGCCGTTCTTCCGTGACATCAACGAGATCGTTGTCACCGGGCCAGCCTCGCCCGAGTTGGAGACGATCGAGGACCTGTCCGGTCAGGAGATCTACGTGCGGCCCTCTTCGAGTTATTGGGAACATCTGCAGCGGTTCAACGAGCGGTTCGAGGCTGAGGGCAAGGCGCCGGTGACTCTGGACCCCGCGCCGGAGGTCTTGAAGGACGAAGACCTGATGGAGATGCTCAATGCCGGCTTGGGCGGCGTAATCGTAGTCGACGACTACAAGGCCGAGCTCTGGTCCCAGGTCTTTACCAACATCCGGCTCCACCCAGAGATGCAGATCAATGGCGGGGGCGAGATCGGCTGGATGATGCGTCCCGACAGCCCCGGGTTGAAGGCAGAGGTAGACGCCTTTGCCCGCTCCCATGGCCAGGGCAGCTTGCTGGGCAATATTCTGGTGCGGCGCTACGTCGATAATTCCAGGTTCGTAAAGAACGCCACCTCGCCGGCGGAGTTGGATAAGTTCAACCGGGTGGTCGGCCTGTTTCGGCTATACGCCGGTGAGTACGAGCTCGACTACCTGCTGATGCTGGCCCAGGGCTACCAGGAGTCGGGGCTGAACCATCAGGCTAAAAGTCCGGTTGGGGCCCGGGGCATCATGCAACTAATGCCTGCTACCGGCGAGCAGATGGGCGTTGGCGATACCGCAGAGTTGGATGCCAATATCCACGCGGGGGTCAAGTACATCCGTCACCTCATCGACACCTATTTCGAAGACCAACCCATGGACGAGCTGAACAAGACCCTGTTTGCCTTCGCCGCGTACAACGCCGGGCCTGGTCGCGTCCGGTCGCTGCGTCGGACCGCCGCAAAATCGGGGCTCGACCCTAATCTCTGGTTCAACAACGTCGAGCTGATCGCGGCCAAGAAGATCGGCTCGGAAACGGTGACCTACGTTTCGAATATCTTCAAGTACTACGTGGCCTTCAAACTGGTGCAAGAGGAGGAGGCCGAGCGGCGCGCGGCAAAAGCGGCTATAAACAAAGGTGGTAAGTAGAGCGCCGAAATGGACGGGGATGTTGGGCCTGGGGCGTTTGCCGGGGTAGCAGCGCCCGAGCATCGCGGCATCGACTACAACATCGGTATTTACGATCAGGGACGACGCCACCAAGAAACCGTTGGGACGCCAGTCAATGGCTGAGAAATCCAAGAGCTTAAGCCAACCGGACGCAACAGATTCAGCGAAACCGGGGCGCGCGAAGCGAATGTCGAGACGGCAGCGCCTGGCTGTCATCGTGTTGGCGGTACTGGTGGTGTTGGGCTTGGTGTTCTCCTTCGCCCCCCGGTATATCGCTCGCCACCTGGTGGCCTCCCAGCTCGACGAACTCGGAATCGAATACCAGGGCGTCGATACGCTGGACATCAACCCCTGGACCCGAGAGGTATGGCTCGGGCCGGTGCGGTTCGGGACCGGTCCGTCGGATCCCGGGCAGGTCGGCGAGTTGGGGCTGAACTTTCGCCTGAAACCCCTGCTGAATCGCCGGGTGTCCTTCGACCGGGTGCTGTTGCGTGGCATAGATCTGGTCGTGACCCGCGCCGAGGACGGAGAGATTGCGGTCAACGGCATTCCGCTTAGCCGGTTCACCGGTCCGCCCGAAGCGCAGGTAGAGGTGAAAGAGGATGCACCCGCCTGGGGCGCGGGAGGGAAAGTGATAGAGCTGCTCGATTCCCGGTTGATCTTCGATGACCGCCATCGCGGTGACCTGGAAGTGGAAGTGGAGCGCCTGACGCTGCGGGAGTTCGAGACCTGGAAGCCGGATCGGCCCGGGCTGTTCGAACTCGCCGCGAAAGTGAACGACGTGCAGTTGAACTGGTCCGGTGAGGCTCGGCCCTTCGCTGACAATGTCAGCCTGGTCATCGATTCGCGCACCCAGGATGCGAGCCTGCCCAAGATCATCCGCTTTACCGGGCCTTGGGGCCTGGACCGGCGTGAGGGCTTCTACGATGCGGCACTGAAGTACGAGATGACGCTGTTCGACAGCGGCCGGATCGAAGGGCATACCAAGGGTTCCATCGGCATCAAGGCCGTCGACTACCAGCGCTCCGGGGACTTTGAGTTGAAGCTGGAACGGGCCGATCTTGACCTTGATGTCCGCTATAGCCTTAGCGAGTCGGGCGATTTCGCGTTGCAGGGCCAATTAGCGGCCGATCTGGGGCCCACTAGCGGCGGGCTGGGGGGCGATACCCGGTTCGGGGTAGCGGCGGGGACTCTGGTCGCGGGCAATATCGACGCGGTGCGGCAGGCCAGTGGGGGGCTGAGTCTTACCCTTCAGCCTGATGCCGCCCTGCAAAGCCTGGAGTATTCCGGCCCGATCGAGGTTTCTGTCGACAGCCTGCTTGATCTCCTAGTCCTGCTGCAGTCCCTTTCGGCAGGGGCTGTCCTTGCCCAGACGCACACGGGACTCGGCGATTTTGCCGGTGCTTCGATGGCGGTGCCGCCCTCGGACATTACCGTGGAGCAACTGAAGGCCAGGGGAGAGACCTTGTCGCTGGAATCCCGCGAGGGCCAGGTGCATCTGCTGCTCCAGGCCGGGTTCGATCTGGCCGGAACAAAAGTCGAGGTCGGTGACCAGAAATTGGCGATCGAGCGTTTCAGTACCCAGCTTGAGCCATTCGATCTGACCTCGGGTGGGGGGCGGATAGCCATCGATATGGTCGGTAGCAAGTCCGTGGGCAACTTCAGCGGGGCTGGATCCCGTGGCGAACTCACGCTGGACGCCTTCGACTCGGAGGTGGGTAAATTCGGCATGCAGGCGGAGACTGGGGCGGTGTCCCTTCAGCTGGCCGCCAGCAGCCGGAGCAGCGGATTCTCGGGCCTGGTGTACGCGACGAAAGAGCGGCCCGAAGCGCGGATCGAACTGGCGGCGGTTAACGCCGTTTTGGGTCAGGCCTCGCTGGACGCAACGGACGGGGGATTGCGCTGGCAGGTCGAGGGCGATGCCGCGGTCGATTCCTTGAATATCGAGTTCGCCAAGACCGAGGAGGGCAGGCTAAAGTTCGTGCGCGCGGAGGGCACGGCGTTTCAGGCCAACGAGCGGCTGGAACTCGCTGCCGATGCCCTGACCGTCGATGGTCTGGATCTTTATCTGAAGCGTTCGCTACTGGAGGGGCTGTTGGCTGGTGATGGCGACGCGGCGGAGGAGGGCGCTGCCCCCAAAGCGGGATTGGCAGGCGAGAGTGCCGCCGCACCGGTCTCGAAGGCTCCGGCCCAAGCGGTGGATCTGCGTCGGCTGCAGACGCTGCTTGACGGGCTTGGATACGAGCCGGGCCCAGCGGATGGCCAAATGGGCCGAAAGACTCGGCGGGCGATCAGCGAATTTCAGCGTAGCGAGGGTCTGGCGGTCGACGGCCGGCCGACGGCGGAGTTGCTCGCGGCCCTGGAAGCGCGGGCAACCGAACCCCAGACCAGTGGTCGCCCCCCGGTTGGGGGGGCGGAGGCATCCGGGAGTCCCGGTCTCGCCCTGCGGGTCGGGCTTCTCGCTTTGACCGGCGAACCCGTGCTGCGTTTTCGGGACGATCTGGTCACGCCGCAGGTCAACGTAGATTCCGTGTTTAAGAAGATGGAAGTGCGGAATCTGAATATAGGGAGCGCGGCGCACGCACCGAGCTGAGTTGGATTGCCGACGTCAACGAGTTCACCCACTTGGAACTCGAGGGCTGGGTCGTCGGCATAGGGGAGACCGCGGACCTGGAAATAGACACGAAGCTCGACAACCTGGAATTGTCCACCTACTCCCCGTATGTGGCTCAGCTGGCAGGCGTGTACCTCGACAGTGGGCAATTGGACACGGTGGTCTCCGCCAAGGCCGAGCGGGGTGTCCTGCAGGGCGAGATCCAGCTCGAACTCGACGATCTGGCTTTCCAGCCATTGTCCCCGGAAGACGCCGAACGTATCTCCGGCACGGTTGGCGTGCCGCTGGAGACGGCGGTGGACCTGCTACAGGACAGCGAAGGGCGCATTGAGCTGAAGCTGCCGGTTAGCGGCCCCGTTACCCAGCCAAAGGTGGACGTCAGCTCGGCGGTGAACAAGGCCATCGGCGGGGCGCTGAAGAAGGTGTTTCCGCCTACCATGGTTGCCTCGATGCTGTCCGGGGTCGCCAAAGGCGCCGCGCCGGGCTTCGAGCCGATCGAGTTCGCTCCGGGTTCAGCCGAATTATCCGAATCCGGCAAGCGGTATGCCGAAGGTGTGGTCACGCTTTTGTCTGAGCGTCCGAAACTGTCGCTGAAAGTATGCGGCCGCTCTACAGCGCAGGATCTGGAGCAGCTGACGACGGCGGGCGAAAATGCGGCGGAAGGCGGCGCCAAGCGCAGCAGGAAAACTGGTACCAAGCAAGAGCAGGATCTGGAGGAGGCCAAGCAAGCGTTGACCGAACTGGCGGTGGAGCGTCAGCAAGTGGTCCGGCGCTACCTGATCCAGGAGCGGGGCGCCGATGCAAAGAGGCTTCCCGAGTGCCGATCAACCTTCGATGCTGCGGATGCAGGCCCTCCGCGGGTTGAGATCTCGCTCTAGCCGACGGTGGCGAGGATAAGCAGCACTGGACGAACTGGCCTGCTGCAGCTTGATGCGAGGTCCGGAGCCCCTGTCGAATCCGTTATTTTCTTGGACACAATTAAGCGCCAGATTCCTGGTTCGTCGGTAAACCCGGTGCTTTGAGGAATACTTTCCATGAATACCCTGGTCGATTTTCTCAAGACCACCGTTATCGGCGGTTTCTTTATCCTCCTGCCTTTGCTGCTGTTCGGCATCCTGTTCGAAGAGATCATGGAGGCGGTGGTGGGATTGGCCACGCCCATCGCCGACCTGTTTCCCGCCGATACCTTCGAGAATATATCTATGCCCGTGGTGGTGGCGGTGGTGCTGATCCTGCTGGCTTCGTTCCTGCTCGGACTGGCGACCAAGTTGCCGGTTGCGCGGCAGTTCGGCTCCTGGGTGGAATGCAATACCATTGGCCGTCTCCCGCTCTACCGGGCGATCAAGAGCCTCACCTCCCGGTTCGCGGCCCTGGAAGAGAAAGGAGGCTTCAAACCGGCCTTGGTGCGTGGCCACGGCGGTCAATACGATCTCGCCTATCTGATGGAGGAAGTCGGCGACGGTTTTGCGGCCGTGATGCTGCCCCGTGCACCCACCCCTATGATCGGGACGATCAAACTGGTGCCTTTGGCCCAAGTCGAGGTTCTGGAGGTGTCGCTAGGCGAGTTCACCGCTGTAATCAGCCACTGGGGTGTTGGTTCCAAGGGGGCCTTGGGAGGGGCCGATTTCAGTAGCCGGAGTCCTAGATGCTAATCGGCGATGTTCGCCGATTGTTCGGGCGAGGCCATAGCCAGCTCTCCTTGCTCCCTGCGCTGCCAGGAGTTTTCGTTGAGAAACACTTCATAACTGGCCCAGCGTGCGAAATCGGCAAAGCTGGCGGTACCGTTGCGGCGGCGATGGGCACCGGCGACCACCTTGTAGATCAGCAGGTCCTCGGGCGCTGATTTTGATTGTTTCATATCGATAATCTGGCGCACCTGCCAGTTGTCCCCGTAGCGGCCGTTACTGTAGCACCGGCCTAGCCTGAGCTGGTCCGGATCGAGTCTGTGGTCGACTACATGTTGGCGTGCCAGGCGGTAAATCTCGGCAAGGTCCTGGCCGCTGACATCGATGGTACTATCCATCTCCTCCAATGCCGCTTCCAGGTCCTCTTCGCTCAACGCTTCACCCTGTTGGCCGTCCGCCTTGCCGGCTGCCCGCGGGGTAACCAGCGCCGCGGGGTAACGACGCCAGGGAAACGGGTAGTTGAAGACGATGGCGATGGCCGACCATGGTGAGCGCATTCAGCGACACCGGCGTCAGCACATAGTCGAAACCCAAGGCCTGCAGTTGGCTACCGCCGACCACGGCGGTGAGCGCAGTGGCCCCCCCGGGCGGGTGAATGCAGCGCAGATAATGCATGGCGCCGATGGCCAGGCCCACCGCAGCGGCGGGTGCGAGCAGCGGGTCGGGAACCCAGCGCGCGCAGGCCACGCCTATGGCGGCGGATACCAGATGGCCGCCGATCACCGCCCAGGGCTGGGACAGGGGACCGTGGGGGACGGCAAACAACAACACGGCAGTGGCCCCCATGGAAGCGACGATCCAGGCCGCTCCCGTTAGTTCAAGGTACTGTCCACTGATCAGGCTTACGGCCAGAATGCCCACCAGCCCACCCATGCCGGATACCCATTTTTCAAGGTGCCCCGTCTTGTTGATCTCCAGACCGATGAACCGGCGAACCGCCCTGGCCGTGTTGCGAGCTAGTGCCATTAGAAACCCATGCTAGTTCCGAATGATAGGAACGATTTCCACAGAACCGCTGATTTATAGCGACTACCCTAACTATGCGGGCCCGCCATTCCCGATTGCTCCGCAGGATACTGATATCTTATTTCTACACCCGTTTCCTGGACTTGGGTCAAGTCAGCGGGGGAGAGGCGGAATGAACTTGACTTGGGGCGATCGCGGAAATGACCGGGGGAGTCGGAGTCGGCCCAGGCAATTATACGCCGTCGCTACCGGGCCTCGGACCCAAGCGCTGCGGTTTCGGCGCGCCTCGCAATGGCACGCGTGAGCCCCTTGAACAGGATGCGATGTACCGGGGTAAGCGGATACCAGTACAGCAGCCCCCACAAACCGGCGGGGTGAAAGTAAGCGGTCGCCGTGATCCGGTGGCCGTCCGACTCGGGGCGGATTGCGAACTCCAATACACCGGAGCCGGGCGCCTTCATTTCCATCAACAGGGTCAGCCGGCTTTCGGGCTCAATGGCGATGACCCGCCACGCGTCGAGGGCGTCGCCGACCCTCAACTCGGTCGGGTGGCGTCGCCCCCTGCGTAGACTTGGCCCGCCGATCAGCCAGTCCATCAGGCCGCGCATGACCCACAAAAAGTTGAGGTAGTAGTAGCCGTTGCGCCCGCCGATGGCGGTGATCTGGCGCCAAAGCTCGGCGAGCGGGGCCTTGGAGGTGGCGCTGCCGGTTGCCCGCTTGGCGTAGAACGAGTATTCGGGTTTGTAGCTGCGGCAGGCCATTGATCCCTCGACCCAGCGGGCCGGGACCCGCTCGTTCCGTTCGGCGTCCAGCGCGGCCTGCACCGAATCCTTGAAGCTGGTCAGCGCAAGCGGAACCAACCGGCGGGCGGGGGCGTCGTCGGCGATCACGTCCTGGCGCAGGCCCTCGATCAGGGCGCGGGCGATGTTGGTCGGTACCGAGGTGACCAGTCGCAGCCACCAGGAGGACAGGCTCGGGGTCAAAACCGGAACCGGGATAATCACGGGGTGGCGGCCGACCAGTTCCCCGTATTGGCGCATGACTGCCTCGTAGGTCAGGATTTCGGGGCCGCCGACGTCATAGCACTGCCCGGCCGTTTCGGCCAGGTAGGGCAAGCGGATCAGATAGTCCAGGAGATTGTCCAGGCCGATCGGAGTGGAGCGGGTCTGCACCCACTTTGGGGTGATCATCAGCGGCAGATAGTTGACGAGATCGCGGATGACTTCGAAGGCGGCCGAGCCGGGGCCCACGATCATGCCGGCGCGGATCTCGGTAACCGCCACCGGGCCCGAGCGGAGACAGTCCCCGGTTTCGCGGCGGGAGCGCAGGTGTTCTGAGCTCGGGCGGGGTGGGATCAGTCCGCCGAGGTAGACGATCCGGCTCACGCCTTGGCGTTCCGCGGCCTTACGAAAATTTTCCGCGGCCTCCAGGTCGATGCCTGGGAATCCATAGCCCGCCGCCATCGAGTGCACCAGGTAATAGGCGACCTCCACGCCCGCCAGTGCCTCATCGAGGCTCTCCGGCTGTAGCGCGTCGGCTTCCGCGAACTCAGCGCCGTCCCAGCCGCGCCCCTCCAAAACCGCCCGATTCCGGGCGCTGGCGCGGACGCGGAAGCCGAGTTCCAACAGCCGTGGCACCAGGTTGCTGCCTATATAGCCGCTGGCCCCGAATACCAGGACCAGACCATCTTTCGCGGGGGCGCCGCTCAAACCCGGCCACCGCTGGCGCCCGGCGGGGGGCGCTCCCCCTGGGGTGGAGCGTCCTCCAGCAGCGACTTGATATTGTTGACTACGCGCCTGCCTTCGGAGTCGATAGCCGCATTCAGTGCCCGTTGGAGCGGGCGCATGAACAGCTCGGGCTTGAGCTCGAAACTGAAGGTCAGGCGAGTCGCTTGGGGGGCTGCCTCGAAGGAGTAGCGCACGCTGAAATGCGGTTTGGTCAGGCTGACGAAGCCGATCGCCCGCAGCGGTACGCATTCGGTTACCCGGAACACCGTCTCGCTGCGGAACCCTCGGTCGCGGCGCACCTGCCGGCCGGTGGTGCCGGTGCGCACCGGTCCGATGGAAGTTTGCTCCAGTTGGACCACTTCGGGGGACCACTTGCGGTAGTTTTCGAAGAAGTCCTCCGACACGAAGCGGTAGACCGTTTCGACAGGCCGATTGATGAGGACGCTGGTGCGGGTGCGGATCATTCGGTCGGGTGCCTTGAACACTCGTGCGACGGTTCGCTGAAACCACTCCGAGCCCGGACAGAATTGCACCCGGACTGCCTCAGGGGTTTGGCAACAAGGTGCGCCCTTTGCGCAAGGGCCATTGGCCTGCCGAGTGGTGTCCGCCCTTCGCTTTGATGCATAGACTAACACAATGCCGTCCGGGCGGGAGCGCGCGCCTCGTGGCGCCATCCATGCGCTAGATCTGTCCAGTAGGCGGTCAATCTTCGATCAAAAACCCAGGGTCAGATCGGCCTCGAGGCTCCGCTTGCACGACGGCCTCGACGCCTCAAAAGAGCCCCTCGCCGACCGCGAAGTAGCGGACAGCATCCGCAACCATGGCGGCGCCCACCAGGAACAGCATCAACGGCATGAGGAAGGCACTGACACGGTCCACCTTTTCGTTAATGCGCGCCAGCAGGGGGCGACTCTTATCCCCCAGCAGCAGAGTCAGCGCGGGAACCACCAGAAACGGCGCAGCATAAGCCAGATTGTACCCCGTGAGCGCCAACACCGAATCGGTCACCGGCAGGTCGGCCTTCAATATCTGATCCAGGGCGGCGAAATAGGGCAACGCAAACGGCAAGCCGATGAGATTGATGATGGCACCGATGCCAAACGCTTTCAGCGGCGTCAAGCTTTCGACGCTGGGCTCCGATTTCTTGGTCTCGTTGGCGCGGCTGCTCCGCCAGGCGACCCAAAGCAGCAACAGCCCGACCACCAGTCCAACGGAGAAATCGATTGACTGGGGGTTGGCCAACCGCTCGGCGATGGCTTCGAAGGCGAAGCTCAGGCTGATGCCGAAGATCAGATAAGTGGCGGTGTGCCCGAGAAGAACCGCGGTCGAATTGGTGAAAGGCCGCTCAGTGCCCACGGCATACACCATAAAGGCGAAGAGCACCGGATTGACGACGTCGGCCAACAGGATGGGAAAGAGTACGGTCCAGAGGTCTGACATAGAATAGCTGTGGCTTGGTTGTGGTTGCTGCGCCGCGGTGTGCTTCGAGAGGGTATCCGTTTGCGCTAAAGGGGGTTAACGGTCGACGGGTTTTTACCCTGGATCTGGCCCGTGCCCACGGAGTCTAGCATGGACTTACCCGATTACCCGTCCGGCGATGAATCGATTCGGTTGCGAGTTGGCCGGTGGGTGCGCGCCGGTAGATTCAGTGTGCGCGGGGCGGGCGGTGGGGCAAGCATCTTCAGTCGCATACGGAATTGCCGAGATAAATTCACGCAATGTCGCAATTTATCTATCTTGCTTTGGTGTGATCTCCTCATCATCGTCGTCGAGGACAAGGCCACTATGGGGAGGATTCTGCGCGACAACGGCTACGCCACCTCCTGGTCCGGCAAGGATCACAGCACGCCCGCCTTCGCCGCCCGTCAGTTCGGGCCTATTGATCAGTGGCCCACCGGCCTGGGCTTCGAGTGCTTCTACGGTTTTTTCGGTGGGGACGCCAACCAGTGGCAGCCGATCCTGTTCAGCGACACCACCCAGATCTGCTCCTTCGCGGGGAAGCAGGCTTGGAACCGGATCACCGGCATGGCGGACGACGCCATCGACTGCATCTCGCGGATGCCCCAGACGGGCCCCTCCAAGCCAATGGCATCGCCGCCGGGCACCCCAGGAAGTGTCGGCGCTGCGCGAAAAGTTCGTCGCGGAAGCGATAAAGTACCAGGTCGTCCCGCCGAATGCCTCGGTGGCCGCGCGCGTCATTGCCCCGCGCCCGAACTTCATTGCCGGACACACCGAGTTCGTCTAGACTCGGCCCGTGGGCGAGTCCCCGTTCCTGCGCAACAGCGCCTGCACCATCGCCGCCGACATCGAGGTGCCCGAAGGCGGTGTGGAGGACATGATCCTTACGTCGGGCGGGCGCTACGATAGTGGCTCCGACACGCTGACCGGCGTGAACGACGCGGACTATGTAAGCCGCCGTTCCCCCTAACCGCATAAGCGCAACAAGCTGACGCTCAAATTGGATCGGCCGCAATTGTCGCCTGAGGATGCAAGGAAGCTCGAAGCGGCACAACGCACCAACAGGGAGAGAGTAACGGGGGGCACACGTGGGAACTTGTTCCCGGCCCCTCGGCGAGACTCGCCAGGGCTTGTCCGTGACAGCCTTTTCGGCGTCGCACGTATGGTCAGTTAGACGTTGAATCAGGGAACCGATTCGAGGGCGTTTCCCCGGCTGGGCAGGGAGATCCGCCATTTTGGCCGCCTTGGCGGCCGAAAATGAAAGCCTTTGGAAACCGACGTGATGAAAGCCGCACTCAACGATGCCATGGGTGGTTTCTTCTGGCATCTCCCGAGCCGTTCTGCAAATGAATCATCAAGAATTTGGAGAGATTCAAAGATGAAGACCGGAACTCAATACAAACGATTTGTCGACACTTCGTCCTTGGCCAGCACCTTGTTCGTGGCGGGGCTCGCGGCCCTCTCGTCGGGCTGTGTAGCCAACGACTCGCGAACGGTGTACGACAACCCGACATTGCGCCCTGGGGAGACGGTGTTTTGTGAATCGAGCCCGTGCAGTGTCTATTTCGAAACACCCGCGGGCACTGGCACCCACACGGTAATCGAAGGCTCCGGCAGCACGAAGGCGGGAGAAGCCGTCGGTGGGCAGAAAGTTTTTCTGGGTGAATTTTTTGGCGGAGAAAAGATCTTCACGGTTGAAGGGACCGATCTGCCTCCAGCCTACCTTACGGTGCCCACAAGATAGCGCAGGCGCAGCTCACAATGCGGTAAATGCGCATCGCCTCCGCGGCAACCGCATTTGGCGACAGCTTCCGGGCGCGACACCCATCGATCTTGTGGTGCTGCTGATCGACGCTTCCTCCAAGCGCGAAGCGGCGTGGACCGCTTTGACCCGACCCGTGAACGACGTCCACAATCCCGAGTTCATGGAGCCGCGGCGATAGCGCCCGACCGACGCTTCGCGGAAATCGCCGGGCTGGTCGGTCAGTTGCGGCGACGGGGCAACCTCTACCGGGCAATCAATCACCAAGCCGAGGAGAATACGACATGACAAGATTCCTATTTTGCGTGCTGGTGGGTTTGGCCGCGACGCTCGCGGTCGGGGCGGGACAGGCAAAGGAGTGCGAGGGCGTTTCCTTCCCGGAGCAGGTGCAAGTCCGAGGGCGCTGCGCTGAAGCTCAACGGGCTTGGCCTGCGGCAAGCGACCTTCCTGAAGGTCGATGTCTACGTCGCCGCGCTCTATGTCGCTCAGACCTCCAACGACGCCAACGCCATCATCGAGTCGGATGCTCCAAAGGAGATCATCCTCCATTTCGTTCGCGACGTAGGCGGTGCCGATCTGAGCAAAGGCTGGGACGAGGGCTTCGAGAAGAACGCCGAGTCTCAGCTCGCGGCGCTCAGGGAGCGCATTGAGGCATTCAAGGGGTTGATGACAGACATGCAGGCCGGCCAGCGACTGCGTTTCGCCTACGAGCCGGGCGCGGGTATTCATGTGGCGGTCAACGGAGCGGTCAAGGGCACGATTGCAGGCGATGATTTTGCTCGAGCCCTATTCTCCATCTGGTTGGGCTCTCGTCCGCCGAATGCGGAGTTGAAGGCCGGGTTGCTCGGAGGTGAGTGCGGGTAAGTCTGGCTTGGTATCGCCAACGCGTCTTCGATCTGCAG
The DNA here is from genome assembly GCA_963753615.1 of uncultured Gammaproteobacteria bacterium. Taxonomy (GTDB): domain Bacteria; phylum Pseudomonadota; class Gammaproteobacteria; order Chromatiales; family Chromatiaceae; genus CAVWCW01. Next base: position 76,618 of record CAVWCW010000016.1, on the reverse strand, counting down.
GGAAATCTGGGCCGGCTCTCGAGATTGCTCGCCGGTAGCGGCTTGGCGATGGGCCCGAGGCTCCGCGATGGCGATTTGAAGGCGCGGGCCGAGGGCATACTGGCGAGCTTTCGCAACCTGGAAGCTGTTGTTCTATCGAGGCCTCCGGCCCAGGTCTTGACCGAATTGGCCCAATTTTCGGTACTGAACTGCCCGTGAGCGAATCCTTCGCGACCCTATCTAACCGGCTGCTGCGAAATTCCCGGGCCAAACCGATGCGCACTCCAACCCACTCTGCGCCGGGTTCAAGCGGCTGTCAGCGGTCGACTTTCAGATCAGCCAGGTATTCGAGCAACCGCTGCTCCAACCAGTACCTGGGCCGCCAGGGCAGGGTTCCGCTGACGAAACCGACATGGCCGCCGTGGTCGCAAAGCTCCAAGGCTACGGCCTCGGGTAGTTCGTCCGCTTTGGGTGGGGTGGCGGGCCACATAAAGGGGTCGTCGCGGGCGTGCAGGATCAGGGTAGGGGTGCGAATGTGGGGGATGAACTGGCGCGAACTGCAGCGTTCGTAGTAATCGTCGGCACCGGCGAAGCCATGCAAAGGGGCGGTGACTTGGTCGTCGAATTCCCAGAAGTTGCGCAAGCGTTTGACGTCTACCCCCAGAGGCGAGGGGATGTGCTCGAACTTGCGCCGGTAGGACTCGCGCAGCTTGCGCATCAGATGCTCCCGGTACAGGCGCGACCAGCCGTATTCCAGGCGCTCGCCGGCGTCGCCGAGCCTGAAGGGGACGGAGACTGCCATCGCCGATTGCAGCAGATCCTGTTCGCCGTTTTCCCCCAGCCACTTGAGCAGCACGTTTCCCCCCAGGGAGATGCCGACGGCGGCCCGAACCGGCCGTCCGCCGCGTTCGCGCAGGTGCTCGAGCACATGCTGTAGGTCGCCGGTCTCTCCGGAATGGTAGCCTCGGGGCAGCCGGTTGGGTTGGTCGCCGCAGTTGCGAAAGAGCAGGAAGACGCCATGGTAGCCCGCCTGCTCCAGGGCCCGGAGCAGGCTGCCGGCGTAGTGCGACTGCAGGTTGCCCTCCAGCCCGTGCAGGATCAGAACGGTGGGGCCGCGGCGGGGTCCGGCATGGGCCAGGTCCAGAAAATCGCCGTCGGGCAACTCCAGTCGCTGCCGGCACAGCGGCAGCTTGGGACGGCGCCGGAACAGGGCCGGCCAGATGGTCTGGGCATGGGCGTTGGGCAGCCACCAGGCGGGCTCGAAATCGCCTCTCCGGATCACCTCAGACCTCTTGGCGGCCATACAGGGCGGCGTAGAGCCCGTCGCTCCGCACCAGTTCCTCGTGCCGGCCCTGCTCCACGATGCGGCCGTTTTCGAATACCAACACCCGATCGGCCTGCTTCACCGCGCTCAGGCGATGGGCGATGATGAGGGTGGTGCGGCCCTTTAAGAAGGCTTGGAGGGCTTGGTGCAGGCGGCCTTCGGTACTGGTATCCAGGGCCGAGGTGGCCTCGTCCAGGATCACCACCTTGGGATCGGTGAGCACCATGCGCGCCACCGCCAGACGTTGGCGCTGACCGCCGGACAGGCGCACGCCGCTGCGCCCGATCAGGGTGTCCAGGCCCCGGTCGAGGTCGCGCACCCGTTCGTCGAGCTGGGCGATGGCCAGCGCACGCCAAAGGGCTTCTTCCGGCAGTTCCCGGCCCAGGGTCAGGTTCATGCGCACGCTGTCGTTGAGCAGGGCCGGGTGTTGCAGCACGGTGGCCACGTGATCGCGTACCACATCCATGCCGATGCGGTTCACCGGCACCCCGTCGTACAGGACCTCGCCGGAGGCGGGGGTGTAGAGCCCGAGCAGAATCTGCACCAGGGTGGTCTTGCCGCCGCCGCTGGCGCCCACCAGGGCCACCTTCTCGCCGGCGCCGATGCGCAGCGAGACCTGATCCAACACCTGGGGTCCGTCACCGTAGCGGAAGCAAAGGTCGCGAATCTCCAGGGCCACGGTGTGCTTGCCGGCGAAGGGATTCTCCTGGTGCGGATAGCGCGGCTCCAGGTCGATGTCGACGAGGCGGTTGATGCGGTTCAGCGCGGCTTGGGCGCTGTGCCAGGCGTACTGGATGCCGAGCACTTCCTGCACCGGGCCCATCATGAACCAGAGGTAGGCGTAGACCGCCAGCATCTGGCCGATGGTAAGGTCCGAGTAAAGCACCATGAACATGCTCAGGCCGCGGAAGATGTCGAAGCCGAACAGGAAGATGACGAAAGACAGCCGGCTGGCCGCCTCGCTCTTCCAGGCGAAGGCGGTCGAATGCTCGCGTATGTCGCGGGCGCTGTCGACGATGCGGTGAATATAATGGCGCTCTCTATTGCTGGCGCGGATCTGTTGGATGGCGTCGAGGGTCTCGGCGAGGCTTTCCTGGAACAGCTGGTAGGCGCTGTTCTCGCGCCGCTTCAGCTCCTTGACCTTACGCCCGAACACGGTGGTGACATAGATCACCAGGGGGTTGAGCAGCAAGATGAACAGGGCCAGCTGCCAGTGCATCCAAAGCAGCACCAGGGCGGTACCGAGGATACTCAGCACGGCGACCAGGAACTTGCTGGTGGCGGTGCCGACGAACTGGTCGATGGCGTCCAGGTCGGTGACCAGGTGGGAGGCCACGGTGCCGCTGCCGAGGGTTTCGTACTCGGACATGGAAATCCGCTCCAGCCGCAGCAACAGCGCGCGCCGGATGCGGAAGATCACGTCCTTGGAGATGGCGGTGAACTGGCGCATCTGCCAGACCCCCAGCACCAGGCTGATCAGGCGCAGCAGCAGGGTGAGCGCCAACATGGCCAGGATATAAAGCACCGGTCCATGCCAGGCGACGGGAAAGATCCCATTGATGGTGGCCACCGCCGGGCCGGGCTTGTCCAACAGCACCTCGTCCACCAGCAACGGGATCAGCAGCGGCACCGGCACGCTTACCAGGGTGCCGAGTACCGCAATCAGGTTGGCCAGCACCAGCTCCCGGCGGCGGCTGAACACCATGTCGGTGAGTTCGCGCCAGCTGTAGCCGCGGCTGCGGACCTGAATCTCGGGGTCGGTGGCGTTTGCTGATGGTTCTGTCGAGGTGCAAGGGTCGGGTGCCTGGGCGGCAGGACGAGCTTTATTGTAGCAGATCGAATCGGCGCGACAGGCTACGGCGGGCTTGCAGCGGGCGGCCCAGCGGTTACTATGCGAGTGGTAATTTGCAGCCAGGGGTAAACATGAAGCGGTCGTTGCGGATTTTAGGGTCGCTGGCAGTCGGTATGCTGGCGCTGCCGGCCGTGCAGGGAGGCGCCGCAGGGGTGAGCCTGGAGGGCGATTACACCCAGGGCGGCTTGTTGATCGGGCGCACGGCCCCGGATGCCCGGGTTTCGCTCAACGACCAACCGCTACGGGTGTCGCCGCAGGGGGTGTTTCTGGTGGGATTCGGCCGCGACGAGCCGGCAAGCGCGGAACTCAAGCTGGTCTACGCCGACGGCAGCGAGGAACAGCTCCAATTGGAGGTGGCGCGCCGGGACTACCAGATTCAGCGCATCGACGGCCTGCCGCCGAGCAAGGTGACGCCGCCGGAGCAGGATCTGGAGCGCATCCGCCGGGAGGCCGCCTTGGTCAAGGCCACCCGCAAGTTGGACGATCCGCGCACGGATTTTCTCGATGGCTTCATCTGGCCGTCCCAGGGGCCCATCTCCGGGGTCTACGGTAGCCAGCGCATTCTAAACGGCAAGCCCCGCCGGCCCCACTTCGGGGTCGACGTAGCCGGACCGGTTGGAACCCCGGTGGTGGCCCCGGCGGGCGGGATGGTGACCCTGGCCCATCCGGATATGTATTTCTCCGGCGGTACCCTGGTGATCGACCACGGTCATGGGTTGTCCTCGGCATTTCTGCACCTGAGCCGCATCCTGGTGAAGGAGGGGCAGCGCGTGGAGCAGGGCGAGCCAATTGCGGAGATCGGCGCCACCGGGCGGGTCACGGGAGCGCATCTCGATTGGCGCATGAACTGGTTCGAACAGCGTATCGATCCCCAGTTGCTGGCGGGCCCGATGCCGGACCCCACGCCGACGGAGGCCCTGGCCGAGCGCCGCTGAGTTCGGGTTCGGCGTGGTATACTTCGCGCGAATTCACCTCGAGGGATACACAAATGAGAAGATTAAGCGGCTGCGTTCTGCTGGCGCTGGCGGCCTGGGCCCCGGGCACCTGGGCTTTGGACTTGAAACAGTGCTACGAGCTTGCCGTCGAATCCGATCCTCAGCTGAGGGAGGCGCTGGCCTCGCTGGAGTCCACCCGAGAGAGCCGGCCCCAGGCTAAGGCACTGTTGCTGCCCAATATCTCGGTGGGGGGCGACGTCGGCCGGGTCCACACCAACCTCAGGGAGTCGGCTTCGGGGTTCTCCGGCACGGATAACTACAATGACAGCGCCCTGTCGGTCAGTCTGGTGCAGCCGGTCTATCGGCGCGACCTCTGGGTGCAATTGGAACAGACCGACGATCTGATCGCTAGCGCCGAAGCAGAATACACCGCCGCCGAGCAGGATCTGATGTTCCGGGTGGCCGACGCCTACTTCGGTATCCTCAATGCCGAGGCCGACTTGCGTGCGGCGGAGGCCAACAAGAAGGCGACGGCCCGCCAGCTGGAGCAGGCCAAGCAGCGTTTTGAAGTGGGACTGATCGCCATCACCGACGTGCATGAAACCCAGGCTGCCTACGATGGCGCCAACACGACCGTAATCATTTCTCGCAATGCGATCGATACCGCCTGGGAGGCCCTGCTGGAAATCATCGGGCCCCATGCCCGGGAGGATCTGGCTCAGCTCAAAGACCCGATCGACCTCCAGATGCCGGAACCGGCGGATCTGGATCAGTGGGCCGACGCTGCGCTGGAGCAGAACCTGCTCATCGTATCAGCGCTGTATAATGCCGAGCTGGCGCGCAAGAATATCGAACTGCAGCGTTCCGGCCACTATCCTACCCTGGACCTGGTGGGCAGCTACGGCACCCAGGACAGCAGCGACAGCCGATCCGGCTCTCGCGCCGACGCCGGCGTGATCGGGCTGCAGCTGAACCTTCCCTTATACCAGGGCGGCGGCGTCAACGCGGCGGTGCGCCAGGCGCGGTACGATTTTCAGGCCGCCCAGGACAACCTGGATGCCCAGCGCCGCTCGGTCAACCGCACGGTGAAAGACGCCTACAGGGGGGTGGATACCTCGATCAGCTCGGTGCAGTCTCTGGCCGCCACGGTGGTTTCCTCCAAGAGCGCTTTGGAGGCTACCGAAGCCGGCTACGAGGTGGGTACCCGTACCATTATCGATGTGCTCAATGTGCAACGGAACCTGTTCGACTCCGAGCGGAACTACGCCAGGGCCCGCTACCAGTACGTGCTTAGCGGGTTGCTGCTGAAGTTGGGCGCCAGTACCCTCAGTCCGGAGGATATCGCCGCGGTCAATGGCATGCTTGAATAAGGCGGGAGAAGCGCTGGCATGTCGGGGAATTCCATCGGAAAGCTGTTTGTCGTCACCTCTTTCGGCGAGAGCCATGGGGCGGCGATCGGCTGCATTGTCGATGGCTGCCCGCCGGGGCTGGCGCTGAGCGAGGCGGACCTGCAGGCCGACCTGGAGCGGCGGCGCCCGGGTAAGAGCCGCCACACCACCCAGCGCCGGGAACCGGACCAGGTCGAGATCCTGTCCGGCGTGTTCGAGGGCGTTACCACCGGCACCCCGATAGGCCTGGTCATCCGCAACACCGACCAGCGCTCCAAGGACTACTCCCAGATCATGGCCCGGTTTCGTCCCGGGCATGCGGACTACACCTATCTGCAGAAATACGGCATCCGCGACTACCGCGGCGGCGGTCGTTCCTCGGCCAGGGAGACGGCTATGCGGGTGGCCGCCGGCGCCATCGCCAAGAAGTACCTCAAGGAGCGCCACGGCATTCTGATCCGCGGCTATTTGCCCCAGCTTGGCCCGATTCGCGCCGAGGCCTTCGATTGGGAGCAGGTGGAGCGGAATCCCTTCTTCTTCCCGGACGCCGCCAAGGTACCCGAGCTGGAGGCCTATATGGATGCCTTGCGCAAGGAGGGCAACTCCATCGGCGCCAAGGTCACCGTGGTCGCGACCGGGGTGCCGCCGGGTCTGGGCGAGCCCATCTTCGACCGCCTGGACGCCGAGATCGCCCACGCCCTGATGAGCATCAACGCGGTCAAGGGGGTGGAGATCGGCGATGGCTTCGCCTGTGTCGAACAGAAGGGTACCGAGCACCGCGACGAGATGACCCCCGAGGGCTTCCTCAGCAACCATGCGGGCGGGGTGCTGGGCGGAATCTCCAGCGGCCAGGACATCGTCGCCCATATCGCCATGAAGCCCACCTCGAGCATCCGCCTGCCCGGGCGCACGGTCGATACCGCGGGCAGCCCGGTTGAGGTGGTCACCCACGGTCGCCACGACCCCTGTGTGGGCATCCGCGCCACCCCCATCGCTGAGGCCATGCTGGCTATCGTGCTGATGGACCACCTGCTGCGTCAGCGCGGCCAGAATGCCGAGGCGCGCAGCGGCACCCCGGTGATCCCGGGCCGCGTGCCGCCGGCCTGAGGTCGCGTGCGCAGGAGCGGGTCATCGCTACTGCACCCGCGCCGCCAACAGTTCCAGCATTTCCTCGGACAGGGCCTCGCCGTCGGCGGTAAACACGGGAACCATCTCCAGAGCGCCGGTGCGCCGCAACGGGCGCCCGAACTGGTCCAGCTGGATCGGCTCCTCCCGCCCGTTCCCCCGCAGCACCAAGCAGGCCTCGTCGGCCAGGATTTCGATCAGCGTAAAGACCTGCCCGCGAAAGCTGAAACGCTCGCCAAGCAGCATGCTCATGCGCTGAAAGATGGTTTGGTTGTCCATGACGATTTCCAGGCGTGGGTTAGCCGCAGTAGACCGGGCCCTTCACCGTTTCGATCCATTGAACCAAAGTCGGGCGGAAACCCATTTTGTTCAGAGATATATCGGGCCGATCCCCCAAGTATCAAGCTCCGCGCTCAGACTCAGAACTCCGGCCCCACGGTGATGTAGATCTGAAACGGGTCGTCGGCATCGTCCAGGGGGATGCCGAAGTCGAGGCGGGCCAGCCCCACCGGAGAGCGCCAGCGCACGCCGACGCCGGTGCCGAGTTTCAGGTCGATGGCGTCGAAGCGATTGAAGGCATTGCCGGCGTCGAGGAATACCGCGGCGCTCCAGTCCGGGATGATTTCGTGATCGTACTCGATGCTGCCGACCAATTGATGCTTGCCGCCGGTGATGGCGTCGGCCGGGTAGAGGGTCTCCCATCCGTAGCCGCGCACGCTGCGCACGCCGCCGGCGCGGAATTCGTAATACTCCGGCATCTGGTTGAAATTGGCGCCGAGCACGTTGAGGCTGTCGGCGCCGGAGTAGCCGAAGTCGGTGCGCAGCAACAGCCGGCCGCGACTCAGGACCGGGCGGATGTGCCAGGTGCGCAGGCGCGCCTGCCAGAAGCTGATATTGGAGCCCAGCTTGTCGCTCGCGCCCAGCAGGCCGAGGTTGAGGTAGTCGCCGTCGCGGATGAACAGGCGGTCGTTACTGCGGCGCAGGATCAGGCTCAGGTTGGGCACCGCGGCCTCGAATTTGGGGGACAGCGTGGAAAAGGCCTCGGGGCCGATGGCATTGGCGATCGCATCCTGGGACTCCTGGGGCAGGTTGCCGAAAAGTACATCGAATACATTATAGGTCTCGGTGATCAGGCTGAGTCCCAGCACCCGCTCCAGCTCGAAGCCGCCCCAGTGCGCGCGCGGCCGGTGCCAGAAGGCCGACAGCAGATTGGTGGCGATTCGCGTCTCGCCGCCTTCGTCCAGTTCGACGTCCTCGAAGGTGAGGTCCTTGCTCTCGTGGCGGGCGACCAATTCGACTCGGCTGCCTGTAAGAGGTTCCAGCGGGATGTTGTAGCGCAGGTCTACGGCCAGCTTGCGCCGTTCCTGCACCGCGGCGCCGCCCAGGGTGAAGCGCTGGCCGCGCCCGCCGACATAGCGCCGAGTCCAGTCCAGCTGGACGCCGAAGTCGGTGTCTGTGCCCCAGCCCACCCCGCCCCGGAAGCGGTTGGGTTTGAAGGGCTCCAGGCGAATGCTCAGGGGGATTGCCGGCGGCTCGCTGCCAGTGGCCGCCAGCGGCAGGATCTCCACCTCTTTGAAAAGCCCGCTCTTTCGCAGGGCCTGGCGCTGGCGCGCCAATTGGGTGCTGTAGTAGGGTTCACCGGGGCGCAGGATGAGATAGCGCGCCAGGTATTCCGGGTCGAAGCGGTCCTGCTCGAACCCGATGGCCCCGAACACGAAGCGCTGCCCGGTGTCTATCCGCAGCCGGATGCGGGCCTGGTAGCTGGCGAGGTCCACTTCCACCCTGTGCTCGCTCAGGGCGGCATCCAGATAGCCGCGCTCGCGAACCTGGCGCAGCAGTTCCCGTTTCGCGGCCTCGTAGCGGCGGTGGTCGAGCCAGGGATCGCGCTGCAGCGGGAGTTCAGAGGCCAACTCGGCCAGTTTCGGGTCTGAGGCTCCCGGGCCCTCGAAGCCGATGTCCAACTCGGCGATCGGCAGCAGCGGGCCAGCGTCGATTTGGTAGCTTGCCCGCCAAGGCGCTCCAGGCTGCTGGGGTTTCGCCAGTTCGGCCTGGATATCCGGGCGGTAATAGCCGAAGGGCTCCAGGGCACGGGCGATCTCTGCGGCGGCCTCGGCATGCAGGCGGCGGATGGTCGCGACGCTCAATCCAGGGCGATCCCCGCTCCGCTCCAAGGTCAGGGAGGCGCGCACATTATCCAGTGGCTCGCCGATCAGGCCGCGGATCTGCACCTCGACCGATTCGTCGCCGAACGCCGGCAACCCAAGCCCCAGGAGCAGGCCCAGCAGAATGCGGGCGCCGAGTCGGGCCGGGTTAACGCTCATGGGTGAAGGTCAGATTCAGGCTGTTGTTGGCCTCGCCCACTTTGGCCTCCACCCCATAGCGCGGCGTGATGGTATAGAGGGCATCGAACTCGTTGGTTTTTTCCAGCAGGTTGTATCCGTAACCCACGTAGAGCTTGGGGTGCAGATAGGTGCCGATGCTGAGCACGCTGTCGCGGGCGCTGGCGGAGCGTCCGGTCAGCAGGTAGGACTGAATCTCGCTGGACTCTAGCTGGGGCCGGGAGAACAGCTCCAGCGAGGGCTCCTTGGCCGACCCGGTGATGAGTACGCCGGCAGCGCTGATCTGAGGGTCGTTGTCGATCCAGCGCACGGCGCGGATGTTGAGCTCCGGCTCGGTGACCGGCACTCGGGCGAAGATCACCTGCCCGGTCTCGATCTCCAGGTCCTGCCCGAAGGCGCGGAAGGTGCCGTCCTCGATTACCAGCCGGCCGTCTGCCGAGGGAATTAGATCCGCTTGGCCGGACCGGTTGACGAAGGTTACGGCGCCGGCGATTCGGCTGATGAAGCCCAGCGCCCTGACGTCCACCCGGTCGCCCAGGATCAGTTTCACCTCGCTGTCGAGCTGGATCGGCGGCGCCGGTTGGGGCCGCTCCACCGGCTTGCCCTCGACGCTCAGCACGACCACGTCGGGGGAGGGTGCGATCACTCGGCCCGGCAATTCGGCCGCTCCCGCCTCCTCGGTGAGCAGGCTTGGGCTCAGCCCGAGTTGAGGGGTGATGGCCGCCTCCGGGATCAGCACCTGCCCGCGCAGCTTGAGCACCTGGCCGCCCCAGCCGATGCGCAAATCCGGCGAGGCCAGGGCGCGGGCGTCGGGCGTGTTGTAGACCTGTAGGTTTTCGCCCTTGAGGCTCAGGTCCAACTTGTTGGCCGGCAGATCAAGGCTGCCGTTCAGCTCCGCCCGACCGGGGCCCGACTCCAGGCCGCCGGTCAGCGCCAGTAGCCCCGGCTGCTCGGGGTTGCCGCTGATGCGCAGCTCGATCTGGCGCAGCTCCAGGCCGGCCAAGGGCAGGTCTGCGGCACCGTTGGCCAGCCTCAGCTCGCCCAGGATCCGGGGTGCCTCCAGGCTGCCGGCGAGGCTGAGATCGGCGCTCAGGCTGCCGGCGGTGGCCTCCAGCTCCGGCACCCAGGCCTGCAGGCCGATCAGATCGGGCAGCTCGGCCCGAATCCGTCCGCTCAGGGGTTGGGGCTCGGTCAACGGCAGCCGATTGAGCTGGGGCAGCTGTAACTCGGCTTGGACACTTCCTCGCTCCAAAGCCCGGAGCTGGAACTCGGCGGCCAAGCCGTCGGAGCCGATCCGCAGATCGAGGCGGCCGCCGCCGTGGGCCAGCGGCGCTATCTCTTGATCCGCTGCCATCCGCAGCTGGCCGGGGCTGATATCCAACCAGCCCTGGCCCTGAAGGGCGCCGTCGGCGGCCAGGCGGGTTTCGAGGTCGCCGCTGATCTCGCCGCTCAGGTCGGGCAGCAAGCGGCTCAAGTCCAGGGTTTGGATCTGGGCGGTGAGGGTGCCGCCGCGGGCCTGGCGCCAGTCTGCTTCGGCACAGACCCGGGCCGGGCCGGCCTCCGCTTGCAGGCAGGTCTCACCCAGGCTCAGGGCCTCGGCGGCCAGCGCCAGGGCAGCGGGTCTGGCCAGTCGCCAATCACCGTATGCTGAGCTTTGGGCGTTCAGGTCGGCAAGCCTGCCACGCCAGGCCGGGAGCGTTGGGTCGAGGCTGCCTTCTACGCGAGTCCGCAGCCGCTCCGCCGGACCCTCCAGGTCCAACGCGAGCCAATGGTTCCCGGTGGTGCCACCGCCCCGCAGGCTTCCGGCTTGCAGCAGCAGGCGTTCGCCGTTGCGCAGGGTGCCCAGGCTAAGGTCCAATCGCAAGGGGGCCTCAGTTTCGAGCCCGGCTTGCAGATCCGCTTCCAGGCTGCTCAGGGCGCTGGTCTCCAGGATCAAGTCCTGGCCCCGTAGCTTCGCGCTTAGGCTTGGTCGTTTGGGGTTGCCTTCAAGACGGCCGCTGGCTTCCAGCCGGCCCCTGGCGCCGGCCAGGAGTGCGCCGGGCTCCGGGACGTCCAGCCGCCAGTCCAGGGCCAGGCGCTCGGGCGACAGGCCGCCCTTGGCGCTGATTCGATTGCCGCCGCTGTCGAGTTGCATCCGCTCCAGCTTGAGGGTTTCTCCCTCCAGTAAAGCGCGCCCCGCCAGTTTCAGCGCCCGGCCTGCCAGCGCTCCGTTCAGGTTTTCGAGGTCGATCTCGGCATGCAGCGCCTGTTCGGCGTCGATGTGGCCGCTGGCGCGCAATGCCAGACCTAGTCGGCCCGGCAGATCGGGCAGCCATTGGCCCGGGTCGAGTCGCTCGCCCTTGGCCTGCAGGTCCCAGCTCGGGGAGGGATCCCAGCCCAGGGGGCCGGTCAGGCGCAGATCGCCCCCCAGCAGTTCGGCTTTGAGGGGTGCGAGCACCAGCCCGCTGCGGTCGCCCTGGCCGCTTCCCTGCCAATGGCTGGCGGGGATCTGGGCACCGGCGAAGGCCCCTTCGAGGTCGAACCGGTAGGCATCAGGGGTGCCTTCCAGCTCCAGTCGGCCCTCCCGGCTGGCCAGCTCGGGGGCCGGGCCAATGGGCGGCCACTGCAGGCCGGACCAGTCGAGCCGGGCCTGGAAGGCGGCGGGCTCGAACTCGGGGGTCAGCTCGGCCAGGCCACTGATCGCGAGACGGCTGCCGGCCTCCGGGATCGACAGGTCGAGCCCCTCGAGCCGGAGCTGCCGATCGTTGAGTTCCAGCTGCACGCCGGCGTTCAGGCTTGCCTCGGGCGGCCAGTCGGGGACCCAGGGGGTCGGCACCAGGTGCGCGACTTCGAGCGCCAAACGACCGGCCGGGGCCGGCGACCAGCGCAGCGCGCCGTCTCCTTCCAGCCGGCCCTCGAGCAGTGCGCCGGCCAACCGCCGGATCTGCAACTGGTCCTGATCGCCGTTCGCTTCGAGTTCCCAGCGGCCGGGAGGGAAGTCGCGGCCGCTCAGCTCGGCGGCCAGCGCCAGGCGATAGTCGGCTGCGCTGCCGTGCAACTCCAGGCTGCCGATGCCGCTGCTCACCAGGGGCTCCGGGGCGGTCGGCGGCCATTGCAGAGCGCTCCATTGCAGTCGGCCGTCGAAGGCGGGCTCGCCCGTCCCGGGCAGCCGCAGGTTGCCCCGCAGATTGAGTTGCAGCGGGGTCCCCTGCAGCGCCAGGCTGGCGTCCTCCAGGGTCAGGTCCTCGCCCTGCATTCGGCCCCGCAGGCGTCCCTTGGCGTCCAGGCGCTCGGGCAGTTCCGGGTGCAGATCGGCCAGGCCTTCGCCGGCCGCGCTGAAGCCCAGGTCAAAGGCGAATGGGCCGCTCCAGTCCAGGTCTCCGTCCATAGCCAGTCGGGCCGGCGGGCTGGCCAGTTCCACGGGCCCCAGATGGAGTCCTTCGGCATTGCCCCGGGCCCGGCCCGACCAGCGGCTCGGGCCCAGGCCGGCGCCGCTGATTTGTCCTTCGGTCTCGATCCGATAGTCGTCCAGATTACCGGCGCTTTGCAGCTGGCCCGGGCCCAGCACCAAAGGTGCTTCGTCTGCGCTCAGGGTCAGCTCGGGCCAGCTCAGCTCCAGCTCCCAGCTCGGTCGGTCGAGCAGGTCGCGGATGCTCGCTTGCAGGGCTACCGGCACCTCGCCGCCGCCCTGGTGCTCGAGGTTCAGGTTCCGGGCATCGCCGCGCAGCTGCAGGCGCCCGGCGGCGAGGCGTTGGTCCGGCAGGCGCCAGTCCCATTCCAATTTCAGGCGCAGGGGGAGGGTCTCGCTGAGTTCGGCCCGGCCCTGGGCCGCCAGGCCGCCGTCCGGGCTGCGCAGGGTGAGCCGTTGCAGCCACAGTTGGCGAGCGTCCAGGCGCGCTGCCAGCTCAAGCTCGTCGATCCGCTGTGCGGTTTCGTCCCCGGTTCGCAGTTCCAAGTCCTCTACCCTCAGACCCTGGAGCCAGAGTTCCAGGGGCAGGGAGAGGTCAGTGAGCCGCAAAGGCTCCGAGGGTGTGGGCGGTTCGCCGGTTTCGGCGAGTTCGACCCGGATGCTCTCGGCCTCCAGGCGGTCAATTTGCAGCCGCCCGTTAAACAGGGCGGTCGGACGCCAGTCCAGGGCCAGCGCCTGCACATCCAGGGCTAGCTCCGGTCGGCGCAAACGCAGCCCCTGCAACCGCAGCGGGCCCAGCAAGCGCCCTTCGATGCGCTCCCAGTCCAGGGCACCTCCGGACCAGTGGCGGGCCTGCTCCGCCACCAGCCGGGTGCCCTGTTCGGTGCCGGCCAGGCCTAGCAGCAGGCCGGTTACCAGCACTAGCAGCGACGGCAGGATGATTAGGGCATTTTTCAGGGCAGCAGGCACTTTGTCAGGGATTCCGTGGTCTACAGGCAGAACCCTGCCGGAGGTTGTCAGCCGGGCGTTCAAGGCGTAACGTGCCGGGTTGATCAACCATACTATTCAAAGGTCGAAGCCAATGAAACACGCATATCTGATTGCCTCGCTCGTGGTCGTCTATCTGCCCGGTGCAGGCGCGGTGGAGTTTAATACCGATGCCCTCAAGGCGATGCAGGAAGAGGGTCACAAGATTGTCGAGGAGTCCAAGGCCCTGCGCGCCTACAAGCTGCCCACCGGCAAGTGTCTGCACGTCGCAGGCGACGTGACCAAGCCCGGCGCCAATCTGGTGATCCAGAACTGCAATCCGAAGCTGAATAACCAGAAGTGGCGCTTCGACGGCGCGGGCCGGCTGGTCAACCAAGGCGGCAAGTGCGTTGGCGTGGCGGGTGACCCCAATAAGCCGGGGGCCAACGTGCTGATTCAGAACTGTGCAGCGGCCAAGGCCCAGCAGTGGAAGCAGGACGACAAGAAGCGGCTGGTCAATGGTTTGAACAAGTGCCTGCATGCGGCTGGCGACGCCAAGACCCCTGGGGGCAATGTGGTGACCATCAACTGCAACGCATCCCCCAACCAGGTCTGGAACTGAGCCAGCGCCGGTTGCGCGCGCGCCCTGAAGGGCCGCCGGAGGCCGCGGTCGCGCGCAGTATCAGGGCAAGATAGTGAGCCGCCATTGCGGCCGAATGCCTTTGCCATTCTCGAGCTGAGAGGGGGAGGAAACCAGGCCAGGGTGGAACAGTATTTGCCAATGTACGCTGGATTCCCAGTGGGCAGGATCCAGTGCCGGTGGCAACTATAAGAGTCATGTTGGTGGACGAGCAGCGCGAGCGCCAGGCGGCGGTGGCGCAACTGTTGGCGTCCGCCGACGACTTGCTGGAACAAGTGTTGGAGCAGCAACCCGACGTGGTAATCATCGACCTCGACTGGCCCGGGCGCGACACCCTGTTGCTGGGCAGCACTGCAACGGTGACTTTGGACCCATACCTGATGTTTTGACCTGCCCATCCTCTATTGTTGGAGATGGGAATAATCTCCTGACACAGCGCTGCATGGGGGAGGGCAGGTCACATAAAGAGTTTAACCCGGAAAGGGTACCGGGGCCCCGGCGCGCGGGGCGTGCGTTCGACCCAGGCATGTCGACGGCTGGGTCGCGGGTGGTACGGGCGCTGAAAGTGTGTTTGAGCAACATTCGTGGAACCTGTTTCTAAAGCGCAACAATAGCCTGTTTTCTGCAACAACTTAAGGTGGCGGGCCTGCGTTTTCCAGCCGGTCAGCCGGCGGTATCCTGGTTTCCTGGCTCATAACGCTGGCTTATTGCGAAAGTCGTTACGAAGTGTTGAAGCCGGAAACCGGTCTTACTTCGGCTCCCTCCGCACAAGGCTCACTCAACCGGAAGTTCCGACTACGAAATCGGTTCAGGGCGGCGAGGACCCCGCTCGGACCGGGCCGGGAGCCAGCTTTTCAGCGAAGAAGATGCGAACTGGTCGCGCTGATTTCGGCGCATAAAGGGAAATTGATTGACCTTGGTCAACACATGTTGCATGGAGGCATCAGAATTCACAAACTGTGACAGCTGGCGGTACTGGGGGCACCAGAATTTTAGTAGAATCTAATTCAGCAAATATCCTCGATGCAAAGCTCTTTAGAGCCGTTAAACAGGCAACCAGATCGATGTCGTACGAAACCAGAAAAGACGAGATGATCGGCACGCATGTGGCCCAATTTCAGAATGAGCTCAGCTTAGCCAAGAGTCTCGAGGCGTGCGAACGGGCACCCGTGATGCCTTATGGCTATCCGGTCCGGCTCTATCACCCCTATCACATTGTCAAAAGTCCCAGATATACCCCGATGTGTCACCATCAACATGACAGGCTCAGCAATAACGTGCCTTGGGTGCTCGGCATGGAGTTGGTGGACAATAACGTCATCGGCGTATACAACCCGAAGCGTTGACCCGGCTTTTTCGGCGAGCCATGTGCGGCTCCGGGCGGGCTGTTTGACGCCGCCGGGTCGCCCCGGCTCGACGTTGCTTTCAACCTCGGGTAAGACTGCAAACCCCATCCCTGACCCTCTCTGACACGGCGCTGCGTTAACGCTGTTATCGAAAACCTTGCTGCTGCAGGCCAGCGAGCGCTTTTCCAACACTTCCGCAGGGATCTGATCCGTCGCGAGTTTGCGCAGGGGCTCGCCGACGTGCCGGTCGGCCGACGCATAGAGCGCTTGGGTTTGACGCCCTCGTCGCCTATCGCATCTGGCCTGGCAACGAGAACGGTGGTTGGCTGGACTTTGGCGCCAAGATGACCAGCCGCAAATCGCTGTTCGCACCGGGTGTGACGCTCAAACCAATTTCATCCTCGCTAAGGGTGACCCCAGCGTCCGCAAACAGCACGCTCCTTCTCAGATCCGCCAAAGAGTTCCTCTCGGGGCAGGTTGGCCGCCAAGCGGTAGCTGGTTATTCGGAAGCACGGCAGGGTGACGCGGTATCAAGCTCCGCGAGCGACGGGATCTAGCTTGACGCCGCCGAGGCCCGCCGGCTGAGCGGCCCCCATGGCGCCTACCCGTGTTGGGGTGCGCGCCACAGGGGAGGTGTTTTTCACAAGCGGTAAAGTGTCAGTCTTCTTCCGTGTCCTCTTCCTGGCAAATAACGATCGTAGTGGTGTCGCAGAAGAACACGTTTACGCCGGCCTGCGCCGGTGCCGGCATTTCCTCGCATGCAGCGGCATCGATTCCCGGAGGAATCGTCTCGATGCAGTTATCACCGAGGATCGGATTCTGGATCTGGTTTTGCCCTCCGGCTGCGAACGAAGAAGAGCCAAAAGTACTGAGCAGGATGAAGGTTGCTACGATTGATACGGTTTTCATGACCTTGTACCCATCTAGATTATCGACCAGCAACACCCGATGGTCCGACCGGGTCGAAATTCAAGCGGACCCCATGACTCACCACAGCGCTGGCTCCGGGGCAGCAGAAGGGCAGCTAACCGACCCCCTCTTTGAATTCCGAGACCAACTCGCCTCCATCTTCCCGAATGCAAACAATCTCGTCATTGACATCTGTCGGTCGGCAGCGCGGTGCCGAAGAGACGTCGACGGAGGGTTGAACCGCCCCGGTAATAGCGAAGACGCTAGTTCCTGAAGGGGGGATTAGGAGCGAATCGGCGAAGAATCTGGTGGAAGTTCGGGAAAGGTCCCTTCAGCTGGAGCTTCACCACCCAGGGGGAGCGGGCGTCGCAGCAGTAGGCCAACTGCCGGATCTCGGGTCGAGCGCCATTTCGGTGCAACTCCGCCGCGGTTCGGTGCAAAAACCTGGGGTATGTGTGAATCTGGGGGCAGATTTTTCCGCTTCTGCCGGCCTTGAGTCCCCGTTTAAGCCGGTTCCCGGGATGTTGGCGCGACTTATGCTATATCAATTCGCAACGGCCCGACAACCCAATGGCGGGTGAGCTCAACGGCGAGCTCGATGGGCCACTAGGCTTACCTCCAGCCTCTGCGACCGCTGCCGGTCGCCTTTCGGACAACGGTGTCCGTCTTAGGTGGATCAGTCTCTGATCCGTTTAGGGCGAGATGCCGTTTTTTTTTGGTTTTTTCCGGGTAACCGGATAGGGGCATTCAATGAAGTTGTTGCACATGCATTTCGCTGCCGGCCGCCGCGGTGCGGTCAAGAAGATTGCCGGTAGCCTGCTGATGGCCTGCCTGCTTGGGGCCGCCGGCGCCCATGCCGAACTCGGTGAGCCGGAAAAGGAAGACCTCAAGTTCGGTTTCATCAAACTCACCGACATGGCCCCGCTGGCCATCTCCTATGAGAAGGGGTATTTCGAGGACGAAGGTCTGTACGTGACCCTGGAGGCTCAGGCCAACTCGAACGTGCTGCTCTACGGTGTTATCGACGGCCAACTCGACGGTACCTACATGCTGGCCGGCCAGCCGCTGGCGGCCACCAGCGGCTTCGGTACCGAGGCCCACATCGTCACCCCCTTCTCGATGGACCTCAACGGCAACGGCATTACCGTCTCCAACGAGGTCTGGGAGCAGATGAAACCACAGGTGCCCAAACAGGCCGACGGCAAGCCCCAGCATCCGATAAAGTCCGAATATCTGAAGCCGGTGGTGGACAAGTACAAGGCCGAGGGCAAGCCCTTCAAGATGGGCATGGTGTTCCCGGTATCCACCCACAACTACGAGCTGCGCTACTGGCTGGCCGCGGGCGGAATCCACCGGTATTGACGTGGTCAAGTCGTAGCGGGCACCCTAGTTAAGCCGCATCGGCCAGCTGGCCGTTTCTTTCAAACTCGTCTGGGCTTTGGTAACCCAGATAGGGATGGCGCCGCCGGCTATTGTAGAACATGCCGATGTACTCGACGTTGTCAGCCCGGGCCCGTTCTCGGCTTTGGAAGTTCCTCCAATGAACCCGTTGCGACTTCAATGATCCGAAGAAGCTCTCAACCACCGCGTTATATCCCGGAGGGCAGGCTTCGCGCTCCCAGCAGTCGCCCTTTCGGCCCATACTACCCTCGATCCCGTGGGCCTTGAGCACCCCGCGGAAGGCCCGGCTGGCGTACTGCACGCCGCGGTCAGATTGATGGATCAACTGACCCTTTGGCGGCTTGCGCCGCCACAGCGCCATCTGCAGCGCATCGCAGGCCAGGCTGCTGGTCAGGCGCTTGCCCATCGACCAGCCGACCACCTTGCGCGAGTGCAGATCGATCACCACCGCCAGGTACAGCCAACCCTCGTGGGTCCAAACGTAGCTGATGTCGCCGGCCCAGACCTGGTTGGCGGCACTCGGGGCAAAGTCCCGCTCCAGACGATTCTCAAACACCGGCTGGCGGTGGTTGCTGTTGGTGGTGACCCGGTACCGGCGCCGATACGGCACCCACACGCCAGCCTCGCGCATCAGCCCTCGCGCAGCGGATCCGGACCTGACCTTGACGCCGCACCCGGTCATAGACCCCGCTGCGGCTCACGCCCATCAATCCGCAAAGCAACCTCACCGAATACGCCTTCTTCTGGTGGGCAACGAACTGATATCTCAGCTCGACTCTTTCGCGAAGAAGGCGGCCGCCCTTTTTAAGATTTCTCGCTCAGGACGCTCATCACCCACTGGTGTACCCACTGCTCGGGAAACACCCCGCCCACCAGCAACACCGCGATCTCGGCCATCGGCCGGGCGCCGACCTATCATGCTGCCGGATATTGCTGTTTAATCTGAAGCATGTCCAGATCATTCAAGCGAAAGCCAGTGCGCGTGGAAAATACTGCAGATGTCGTCTCCCGGCACAAGCACGTTCTGTGGAGCAGATTCGCTCTGCGCGCCTCCGTAGTCTCCATCGCCATCGGTCTCGGGGCGTTGTTCTTCCGCAACCTCGATCTGGTTCCGGATCTCTCTTATGTATACGTACAAATTCTTTCCGGTTCCCCGGAGGGCCAATACCATTCCCTGGTTGAGGGTCTGGCCCGCACGGCCGCCGAAGAGGCCGCCCGAATCGGGAATGTCACATCGCGGGGTTCGCTCGAGAATCTGGAACGGTTGCTGTCCGCGAGGGAAACCTGCGAGGTGCAGTTGGGGCTGGTGCAGGACGGCTTCGACCGCGACAGCTACCAGGGACTGGAAATGATCGGGCGTGTCGGCCGGCCGGAAGCGCTTCTGTTGTTGGGCCGCAACGGCGACAAGGTTCTCCGGCTGGCGGATCTGCGGGGACGCAGAATTGGTGTAGGACCGCAACGCAGCGGCAGCGCCTTTCTTGCCGAGCGTCTGTTCAAGAGCCTGGATTTGGCCGCTCTGGATGTCACCCTGGAACACCACCCGTTGCAGCAACAGGTGGAAATGGCGTCAACCGGAGAACTGGATCATGCATTCTTCGTCATGGACGAGGATGCTGACCTGATGAGCCGGGCCGTGCGAGACAAGGGGCTGGAGATCGTCGGCCTCGAGCATAGCGAGGCCTTGTCCCGACGTTTCCCCTTCCTTCATTCCGGCCACCTGGCTGCAGGACAGTTCGACCCGGTCCGAATACTACCCCCTGCGGCCAAACCGGTGCTGCGCCTGGATACCTTGCTGCTCAGCAACGGCTGTGCGAGCCATTCCGACATCATCGCGATCATGACTCTGCTCGAACGCGCCAATCCTAATTTCATAGAACGCAACAGGGCCACGAAGACGCCGCCCGGCCTGGTGCTTTCAGAATCCGCACGCGGCTTCTACGAGAACCAGGGTGCGGAAATCGCCGACGAGTATCTCCCCTGGCTGGTCGACATCATGCCGCCAAGCAACTGGATCTACACCATCATGGCGGTCAGTCTGTTCTTTAATCTTGCCGGTTTTTTGAACAACCAGCGTCTCGCCCTAATCGACCTGAACCGTGTCGCCTTGGAGAACGATATCGCCATTCTGTTCGGCGACCGGGTCAGCAATGAAGAAATCCGACATTTCGATCCCCAGAAGACCGGACGCCGCATCGATACCCAGAAGCTGGATGGGCTGATCCAAGCCTACAAACGCCATATGATCAAGTGCCGAAATCAATCGCTGTCGGTCTTCTCTCCCGTGGGCGAGGAAATGGGCTACCGCGACCAGGAAATCATCATGACCGCCACATTGGACGCCCTGCGTGATCTTCGAGAGCGGCTGAACCCAGACCAGGGGCAATAAATAACTGCGGATTTTCGCTCGCTGGCCCGGAATCGTACATGCCGGGCAGGTTACGCGGTCATCGTAGAAAACGAGGCGAAAAAGTAGGCCAGGATTGAATTGTTTCAGGATTTAAACGTTGCGTGGGGCGGGTGTTCGCTGAATGCGCTCACCGGCGGTAGGGCCATTGGGTGACTGGACCAGCGCAAATCGGACACCTGGCTGCTAGGACCGAGGGGCGATCGAGCCACGAAACCGGCCGCCACTCCTGCATTGGTCCTGAGCTGGATTCGGAAGCAGACCTTTAGGGTAGTCATTTTACGGCCTCAGCGTGCAAGGGCACTTGCGATACGACGGTCGGGGAAACCGTGGCCTATTCCTCAATACCTGCGCACCGAGCTCGTCCTTGCCGTCGGCGTTCCAGTCGCCCGACACCGGCACATCGGTCTCAGTGGCGAGCGGCTCGGTCATGAGGTTCTCCGGCCCCCAGTTCCTGCTACCGTCGGAACCGCGGTAGAAATGACCCTCACTCGGGTGGCACACACCGGTGTCGCCTTGCCCGTCGGCATTCCAATCGCCGATGATGGGAACGTCGCCAGCGCTGCCTAACGGCCAGCGCTCAGGCGGGACGGTGCTCGTTCGGCTACCGTTGCTTTTCAATAGGCAAGTTCAATCACGCTCATAGACAAAATCAACTTATTGACTTCCCGACGTTAGTCTAAGCTTATCACTAGCAGTTCGATAGATCTGCTCAACGATTGTTCGTCAGGCAAGCCAAGTATTGAGGACAAAACTATGTTGATTAGGATGTTACCATTCAATTGCCGCCATCGTTATCGCGACAGCGCCGTCAGCACAAGCGGAGAACATGTTCAGCGGCAAGGCCAAGCCGAACAGTTTCTGGTGGCCGGAACAAGTGGACCTCGGCCCGCTCCGTGACCACGATAGGAATTCCAATCCGTACGGCGATGACTTCGACTACGCCAAGGCTTTTGCGAGTGTCGACCTCAAGGAACTGAAAGCGGACATCGTGAAGGCACTGACAACGTCTCAGGACTGGTGGCCGGCAGACTGGGGACATTATGGCGGCCTGATGATCAGGATGGCCTGGCACAGTGCAGGCACCTACCGAATACATGATGGCCGTGGCGGCGCCGACGGCGGTCAGCAACGCTTCGATCCGCTGAACAGCTGGCCCGATAACGCGAACCTCGACAAGGCGCGCCGTCTGCTGTGGCCGGTCAAACAGAAATACGGACGTAATGTGTCCTGGGCTGATTTGATGATCCTGGCCGGTAACGTCGCACTCGAGTCGATGGGATTCGAGACC
Source organism: uncultured Gammaproteobacteria bacterium (assembly GCA_963753615.1). Lineage (GTDB taxonomy): Bacteria > Pseudomonadota > Gammaproteobacteria > Chromatiales > Chromatiaceae > CAVWCW01. Next base: position 55,331 of record CAVWCW010000016.1, on the reverse strand, counting down.
CTGGGCTTCGCGGGGGGGCGCGCCGACGACTGGGAGCCTGACCTCGTCTACTGGGGCCCCGAATCCGAGATGCTGGGCAACGACAAGCGCTATGACAAGGATGGCAATCTGGAGAAGCCGCTGGCTGCGGTTCACATGGGCTTGATCTACGTGAACCCGGAAGGACCCAATGGCAATCTCGATCCGGTTGCAGCCGCCACGGACATACGCGAATCGTTCTACCGCATGGCGATGAACGACGAAGAGATTGTCGCCCTCATAGCCGGCGGACACACACTGGGCAAGGTTCACGGCGCTGTAAAAGCGGATTGCGTTGGACCGGAGCCGGCTGCAGCGGCGATCGAGGAGCAAGGCCTTGGCTGGATCAACAAGTGCGGCAAGGGCAATGCCGAAGACACCATGACCAGCGGCCTGGAAGGCGCCTGGACCCAGACACCGACGGCATGGTCCATCCTGTACCTTGCCAACCTCTTCGGCTTCGACTGGGAACAGCAGAAGTCGCCCGGCGGTGGAACAGTGTGGGTGCCCACCGATAAATCGGCGCATACGGCAGTGCCGGACGCCCACGTCGAAGGCAAGCTCAATCCCCCTGTCATGCTGACGACAGATCTCACGCTGAAGGAAGATCCCGGCTTCCGCAAGATCGCCGAGCGGTTCTTGAACGATCCAGAAGAATTCGACAAGGCATTCGCCAGGGCCTGGTTCAAACTGACGCATCGAGATCTCGGCCCGCGTGCGCGCTATGTCGGCAGCGAGGTACCCGATGAAGTATTCATCTGGCAGGACCCGGTACCGGCTGCTGAACACACTATCAGTGACAGCGAAGCAGACGAGCTGAAGGCTAGGATCCTGGATTCCGGACTGGCTTTGCCTGAGCTGGTCAAGGCGGCATGGGCATCGGCCTCCACCTATCGCGGTTCCGACATGCGCGGGGGCGCCAACGGTGCACGCCTGCGCCTGGCTCCGCAAAAAGACTGGGCAGCCAACGATCCGAAAGAACTGGACAAGGTTCTGAAGACTCTGGAGGAGGTCAAGAAGGACTCCGGCAGCAATATCTCGATGGCTGACCTGATCGTCCTCGGCGGTGCCGCAGCGATCGAGAAAGCCGCCAAGGATGCCGGTTACAGTGTCACGGTTCCGTTCACACCGGGTCGCGGCGATGCGACACAGGAGATGACTGACACTCTATCGTTCAGCGTACTGGAACCGAAGGCAGATGCCTTCCGGAACTATTACAGCGACGATGCTTACGGCTCTCCGACTGACATGCTGGTCGAGAAAGCCGACCTGTTGACCCTGACGGTGCCGGAGATGACTGCGCTGGTCGGCGGCATGCGTGCGATGGGCGCGAATGCCGGCGAGTCGCAGTATGGCGTGTTCACCGGCAACCCCGGACAGCTGAGCAACGACTTCTTCGTCAACCTGCTCGACATGTCGACCAAGTGGGCGCCATCCGAGACGGAAGGCGTATATGAAGGCCGTGACCGCGAGAGCGGCGACCTGAAATGGACGGCAACTTCTGTCGACCTGGTGTTCGGTTCAAACTCGGAGCTCAGGGCAATTGCAGAAGTCTATGCTTCTGAGGACGGTAAGAACCAGTTTGTCGACGATTTCGTCAATGCCTGGACAAAGGTGATGAACAACGATCGCTTCGACCTCTAACAGTGAACGGATGCTGTCCCGGGTGATTGCACCCGGATGTCAGCACCCGGGCACCTGCCGTTTAACTGACAAGCCCCTCCGGACCAGGAGGGGCTTTTTCGTCATTGGCGACAAGCCATCGATATGTAGTAGTCGAAAGAGCCGGGTTTCAGGCTATGATTCTCGAAACGGCGCGGCCAGATGTTGCTGAGTCTCGGCGTTGGGCGGGAAGGTGCCTTCTGGTCGAAAACCGGAAGCTGCCAGGATATTGATGCTTCAGACGATGGTAAGAGCGGAATTTCTCCGGATGTGAGCATTGCCCGCAATTTCGTTCCTTGATGAGTTCGGCAGAGTGACTGCTGCTGGGCGGGCAAAACATTCGATTTTTCTATAAGGAGACGCTGAATAAAGCCCTCTCTGGCCTTTTTCAGCTCGGCTTTCGAAAACGCGGTTTCCGAAAGCGCTCATTTTCAGGCGGTTGGGCGGCAAGAAATGGGGGGGCATCCTGCCCCGCTTGGGAAACGGGATAAAATCAGCATTTCCTAAGGATATTTGCTCTCTGCTCTCCGCTCCCGAGTTCAACAGCTATATCCGCGACTGCCAAACTGGAGGGTACCGTGAATCCGGAGATTAGTAGAGTAAGATTGACCATGGCGTCTCCACTCTATGCGCGCTGCACACCCACGCCTGATCAGGGTCGGGGCATCTGAAGCTATTCACGGGGACGTTACGTTCGCCAATTCCAGTCGTTTGGTTGTCTTTCCGGTATATTGACCTTGAAAACGAAGAGATGGTAAGAGGCCTGTCACTGCTGATCACGACAGTGACGTCAGTATTGTAAATAAACACCGAATTGCCCGCCAAGATCTTGGTCTGTCCAGGGTAAATATCGGTGCCCATTTCACTTTCGAGGACGCCCTCATCATCAAAGAACTGATAGCGCATTCTTGCGGCCGAAGATCCATTGAACGCCCGTATCTCCAAGGTACCGTTATTACTTTCATATTCAGTATAATTAATCATCCATACATAGCGTGGGCCATTGAATTTCGCCACGGGAGTCGGCCAATCTACGGGGACCATGCTGTACTCACCTCCAGACGCAGGGGTGACGAGAAAGAGCGCCATGAACAGAATGGCTGTGAACGCTAATTGACCTGACCAAGTTGTCAAATGGGTGTGCATTTCAATCCTCCTGCCTTTGAAAAGATATGAGCTAAAAAGGCATTACAAATATGAGAGTTTCCGGGGGTGGATCAATACCCAGATTTCTCAGATATCGAGTCAGTCTTTGCTTTCCGGACGCCCTCAAATCCGGGCTTTCGAGGTCAGTTTACGCGTAGGGCCGGTGGATTTCTGTGGAGAATTTCCCCTGGGTTTTGTGAATAATTAACCGACATCAGAAGAGAAAGTATTTCAGGAGGAGCTGGGGTCAGAGGAGGTGGGGTCGAGATGAGGTGGGGTCGAGAGAAGGTGCGGTCAACTCTTTCCTTTTGCCTCGCCTGTTAACCGGTAACTTGTGAGAGAAAGGGACCAGCCTCGAGTTGTTTATGATGATATGAGAAGCGTTTAACGTGTGCCGCTAAAAAATAATTCGAGCCTGTGCCCTATTGTCCCCATGGCGATGCCCCGATTCGCTTGCGCCAGGGCCCGCCCGGACTTCTTCGGCGAGGCGCCTTGCCCCGCAAGAAAAATGCGATCAATCGGCTTTTGCTAGGGCTACGACCGGTTGGCCGGCCGCAGGACCACCGTTTCTCGCGGGGTCGCGGGGCCGCCCGCTCGACGGCTGTCATAAGGCTGAGGTGCCGGCCGGCCGTAGCTGGTGGCGGTGACCTTACCGTTGGTGAATACCTTGACCAGGGTGAACCCGAAGATGTCGCCCCCGCCGAGTGGACTGCCGCCATTTCCGGCGACGATCTGCGGAACCAGCCCCGACGCTTCGCTGCCCAGATCCAAGTGACTCCACTCGTGGATGTGCGACGCTAGATAGCCAACTAGTTTATCGTTGGCCTGGAAGCTCTCCAGGAGTTGGTCCGCGAGGGGGTAATCGCGGCAATTGAGGATATTGGAGCGGCCGTCCTTGTCCCCGCCGAAGTTAGGCTGGATCGGCTTGTGCCCAAGGGCGAAGATCATTTCTGTTTTGGGGTCGGCACTTGCTTGCTTCAAATCCGCGTCGATCCAATGGGCGGGAATCCAGCCGGGCATGGGCTTGGTATCGAAGGTCGGGTGTTGAATGCAACTCCCCTCGGTCGTCCTCGCCGTTGACAGGGTGTCGGTGTTGATCAGGACAAAATGCGCGCTCTGTCCATTCGCGAGATCGGTCGAAAAGGAGTAGGTCATCCGGCTGCTGTCCCCGGCCAATTCATCCCGGGGGTCCGTAGCCCGCGTCGGCCCGTTTCCCGCCATGCCGTCATAGCCGTTGTTGCGGAGCCAGTTCAGCCAGACGTCGTAGGTCGGCGGGCTGGGTATTTCATAAAAGCGCCCGGCACCCCCTGGATCTTTGATGCTAGCCAACAGTTCATGATTTCCCGGCAGCAGTACCGGTTGGGTTTTCGAGTTGACGGTGCTCGGCAGACTTTCCCACAGCGTCTGCCAGGCGTTCAGTTGTCGCTGCAGCGTTCGCCCATGGTCGTCCTGCTCGTTTCGCACCAGATCGCCCAGAAGGAAGAGAAACCTAGGTGCCTGAGGCAACCCGGCGGTCTGTTGGAGATTGGCCAGGTCTTTGAGGGTTTGCTTGAGTTGCGGAACATTGGCGGTGCTGGCCGTATGGTGATGAGGGTGCCAGCCTACCCGGTTGCAGCCGACAAACACGAACGAAAAATCGACAACTTCTACGGTGTTGGGCGCCGAGGCGCCGATTGCGATGGAGTCGTCCTCGCTCAGCACCGCGCCAGGGCCGGCCAAGCAAGCGGAAACCGCCGCGCAAATCATCATCGTTGAACGCTTCTTGCTCACGGCGGTTCTCCTTGTTAGCTCCCGAAGACCATCAACTATACTCCTAGGCCGCGTATTTGCTCCCGGATGCCGGGGGGTGAGCGTCTAGCATGCGTAGTTGCCCCACCGGTCGAGAAAGCGTTGCAGGTTGCTCATGTGATTACGAGGACCCCCTGGGGTCATTGCGGGCGCCGTTGATTGCCGAGGCGCAAAGGCTCTGTTTCCTCCACACTGCTCCTTTCCCTTGGTCTCCCCGCCGCGTCTCCCCCCGGGAGCAGCCTATGGGCTCCGACTTACGCCAAGGGTGTGCCCACCGAGGTGAGCCGGGATTGGGAGACCCCGCACTTCTCCGCGGCGGCATGTAACGGCAGAGGCGGCTGGCTTCCGGAAGAGATTAAGCAGAGCGACCTGACCCCGACCTACACCTGGTTCGACGGCACGAGCGAGATCTACTACTTGGGTGAGACGGTCATGGACAACGTGCCGACGAATCGCCTCGAGGACGGGTCCGAGGCCTATGTGTTGGGCACGTCGAACGGCGATGTTGCCAGCAGCGGCGCCAAGATCTATCCGATGAAGGAACACCTGAGCAAGCTGGCGCTCAACTTGAACACCAATACCCTGGTGCCGCAATCGACCTTCGAGTTCTTCCGCACCGGCAGTTTTGCGGAGGCGGTAGAAAGCGGCTTGGAGCAGACCGATGGGATGAGCGTAAGCGACCCCTACGAACTGGTCCAGGTGCACACCTACCAGACCATCAACCATGGCGTGGAAGTTGCCAGCCAAGCGCTTGAATGCGGTGCCTGTCACGCCAGCTACAGTGGCGGTCCGCTTCGCATGGATCTTCAAGGTGAACTCGGCTATGGGCTGAAAGGCCCCGAAAGCCAGGTGTGCCGGCAGTGCCATGGATCCAAGGAGGACAAGGGCTTCTACAAGCTGCACGACATCCATGTCAGGGATAAGCGGAAGGACTGCTCGGTCTGTCACAGTTTCTCGCGACCGGAGCGTGGTCTGAGCACAAGAATCAGTCGGGAGGACTAGTGTAGTAACAGGGCGCCGGCCCGAACATCCCAGTTCGGGCCGGCGCATCCAATCAAGATGCAACTGGGGTCGACCGAAGGCCGGCTCATGCTCCGAATCCTTTCCGCCAAACCAACCCGCCTGCTGATCCTTGAATAGCGCCGTCGGATAGGTTCGCCAAACACTCGCACAGGCGAGCGCCCGCTCCAGTGGGTTTTGCAGGTAGCGGTATGTCGGTTCCGTTTCGTTCAGGCTGGAAACTCAACCCTGTTTCGCAAGGTGTCAATCCGGGCACGGAATATGGAAAACCGCTGGCCAGGATCTCTACTAACGGAACAAATGCGCTGTATCATCCAATTTCAGCCCAGCCGGGCTTTAGGCGTAGGTGGAGATACGGGCGGTTTGGGGGCGGTAACACGGACGCTGACCCGAGCGTTGAGCCAACGCCACACCAATTGCTTGCCAACGGATCCGCTGATCAAACCCAAACACCTGCACGGGGGGGCTCGGCACTCGCCCATCAAACGGAGGTTCGCGATCGATCGAGGTAGGCTTGAACCACCAACCAGTCCTAATTGTGATGAGGGCCTGCCTACGCGGCTCCAATCGGGACTGAATCGGATGCCGTTTGTCCTCAAATCCCGCTGCGGATAGTTCAGGAAGGCCGCAATTCCGGCAGCAATCCCGTCGGATCGTGACTGCTCGGACTAGCGTCTTCCCGCCCTAGCTGTTCCAGATACTTGTCCATCGGCAGTCGATGCCAGTTGTCGCCGCCTCGCGGGGTGTAGCAGTCCCGGTTAAGGGCGTCGATTGCGTCGCGCACCGGGTCACCGCAGCGGCGAGCGACTGCTTCCAGGTGTGGTGGCGGGTCTTGGGGCCAGCGGGCGCGGCCCCACTGCAGCAGGGCCTCGCGAGCCGCTACCGGATTCCGCGCGCGATAGCTGGTGCGCACCCGTTTCAGGGCCGCCCCGAGGTCGGGAGCGGCATCCTTGTCGGTCCGGTTCAACGAGGTTCTGGCGCTGCGGCGCCGGGCCGAGCGCCACCAGGCAAGCAGGGTGGCGAACCAACCCAGGGCGAGACCCAGGCTTAGCCAGGCGAGCCGCGAATCGGTGATTGGACCGAGCCAGCGCGCGGCCCAGCCCGTGGGCGTGGTGGGCCCGGTCTCGGTCGGGACATCGGCCGCGGGCGTCTCGGCGGGCGCTGCCGGGGGCGGGCTGGCCAGGCCGGCGGGGGCGACCACGCGTATGTCGCGTTCGGGAAGGCGCGCCCTCCGAGCCTCGTGGTTCTCGGTATCCCACCAGGCGATATCAATGGCGGGCAGGGTGTAGTCGCCGGGACGGGTGGCAACGATTGCGATCTTTTCCTGGCGGCTGCCGATCACCCCGTCATCGCCGGCCTGATTTTGCAGCAGGGGCTGGTCAGGGTAGGCCTTGAGCCCGTCCGGCAGGTCCTGCTGGGCCAGGGGCGGCAACTGAGCGGCGGTAAGGCCGTCGGCAATCAGAGCCAGGGTGCGTGTCAGGGGCTGGCCCAGTTCCAGTTGTTCCGGGCTGGTGGACCACGCCTCTTCCAGGGTCAATTGCTGGGCCGGCAACCACGGCTGCACCTGGGTGCCGGGCGGAGCCGGTTGGATCTGAATCTGGCGCCGTTCCGAATAGTCGCGCAGGATGCGCGGCCCGGAGCTCCCGAGGCCGCGGCGGTCGAACAGGCTGAAGGCCCTGCCGGCGATCCCCACCTCGCCCTCGAAGCGGATCGGCTCCAGGCTGGCGCTGCCGCTTTGTTGGGGGAACAAGGCATAGCGGCGCTCCAAAACCCGGTAGCTGCGCGTGCCCTTCTTGGTACGGAACTGGCGGTCTTCGCCCAGGTGCTCGACCACCGCGTCCACCCCCTTGAGCTCGGGCTCGCCGAGTTCGCGTACGCGCACGTCCGAAAGTTTGTCGGATACGTACAGGCGCACCGTCACCAATATCTGGCCCTGGACATAGGGTTGCTCGGGTTCCACCCGCAGGTCCAGGTAGATGTCTTCTCCGCCGTTGCCATTGGCCTGGGGGGCGCCGGCGTGCACCTGGATGATCAGCGGGTGGCTGCGGTCGTTGCCGAAGCGGATCGCCGGGACCTCGAGGTCACCCGTCTCCTTCGCCATTAAGGTCAGGGTCCAGCTGACGCTGCGGCGTATCTGACTGTTGATCATCTGGATGTTCTGGCTCTGGTGCTGGCTGAGGATTTCGAACTGCTCCTCCAAGGGGCTGAAGTCCGGTTCTCCGTTCAGGGCGCCTTCGGCCTGGAACACCAGGTCGAAGGACTCGTCGATGCTGACTTGGTTGCGCGAGGCGCGCACCTGGACGTCGGTGGCCCAGGCCGGTAGGGCAAAAACCAGGCAGAAGAGGGCAGCGAGCAACGCGGACAGGTTGGGAGATGGGTAGGGCGGAACCGGCGTACAGCATTTCGCCGAACGATGGTTGCCGCGCCTGAACCGAAAATGGGTCAGCACGCGGCGGAAGGCGCTGCGCTTTTCCGCCCCACCGGTGGGGGAGCAATTCTCGACTGCGTTCATGGCTGCTTACCAGGTCTGGGTTTCCTGCGCCGACGGTTGCTGCCGCCGGTACTGGTACTGAAACTTGCGCCGCAGCAGGCCGCCGGGGTCGTCCGGGATGCGCCGGAGCCACTGTTGTGTGGCTTGGCGCTCCTCGGCCGCTTCCGGGGCCACGGAAGCCGTCTCTCCCTGGGCGGAGCGGCGCTCGTCCTGCTGGCCCGACTCGGGCCCGGACTCAGGCTGGGGCTGAGGTTGAGGGGGATCAGTTGCGGCCGGACTGGGGGCGCTGTCCTGCTCAGTCTGTCCCGGCTCCGACTGCGTGGATTCGGCCCGATCCTGCCCGCTTTGGCTGGAGTCCGGCTCGGATTGCTCCGGTGGCGGTTGCTGTGCCTGCTCTCGGTCCTGATCCTGCTCGGGCCCTTGCGCCTGGTTGCTGCTCGAGTCGGGCTGCGGCGGTTGCTGGCCCTGCTGACCGCTTTGCTCGCCGGCCTGCTGCGGATCGGGCTCGCCCTCGCCGCCGTCCTGATTCTGCTCGGAGGGTGGTTGGTCCAGCTCCAGGGCCTGAGCCACCAAGTCCCGATTGTAGCGGGCGTCAGCGTGGTCCGGCTGCGCCGCCAGCGTACGGTCGTAGGCCTGCAGGGCCTCCTGCAGGCGGCCGGCCCGGGCCAGGGCATTGCCGAGGTTATAGTGATCTTCCGGGTCGTCGCTTCCCTGAAGAATCTCTGTCGCCGGCTCGTAGTCGCCGGCCCGGTAGTGGGCGGCGGCCTTCCAGCGCGGGTCGCGGAAACGCGCGGCCGCCTCTGCCGGCTGTTGGTTCTCCAACAGCCGGGCGCCCTGCTGATCCGGGCGCAGCCAGAGCCCGTTCCAGTCCAGCGCCGCCGGATCGGGCCAGTCCAGGGCCTGGGCCGGGGGCGGCAGCGGCGGCAACAATAGCACAGCGGCCAGCACCAGGTAGCCGCGGCGGAACGCCAGGACCGCCAGCGGCAGCAGCAACAGGAGCAGCCAGGGGCCCTCTTCGCGCCAGCGTTCCACCTGCAGCTCACTGCGCTCGCTGTCGTCCTCCAGGGGGCTGCGCTCCAGCGCGGCAAACAACTGCTCCAGGTCCCGGTTGTCCAGGGCCAGACGGGCGTAGCTGCCGCCGCCTTCGGCGGCCAGCCGTTTCATTGCGGACTCGTCCAGGCGCGGGATCACGATGGCGCCGGCGGCGTCTTTCAGGAAGCCGCTGTCGGCGGTCCGAATTGGCGCCCCGTCCTCGGTGCCGACCCCAAGCACGTGCAGACGGTGGCCGTCGGCCCGCAGCCGCGCCAAGGCCGCCGCCAGGTTTGGGGCCTCGGCGCTGTCGGTGATCAGCAGAACCTGGCCGGCCCGCACCCCGGCCTGGCGCAGCAGCTCCCGGGCCTTGTCCAAGGCCAGGTCGGGGCGGCTGCCGGGACTCGGCATGAGATCGGTTGCCAGGGTCTGAGCCAGCGCCGCGATGGTCTTGGTATCGTCGGTCAGGGGCGTGACCGCGAACGCCTGCCCCGCATAGGCGATCAGGGCCGTCTGGCCTTCGCGCCGCTGATCCAGCAAGTCGAGCAGTTTGAGCCTGGCCCTGGTGAGGCGGTCCGGGGCCAGATCGGTGCTGTCCATGGAGCGCGACAGGTCAAGGGCGATCACCAGGGCCGAGGTGTCGCGAAATACCGGCTGTTCCAGGCGCTGCCAGGCCGGGCCGGCGAGGGCGAGGACGGCCAGGGTGCCTGCCAGGGCGCCCAGCAGCAGCGGAAAGCGTCGCTCCCGGCCGCCGCCGCGGATCAGCAGCCAGGGCAGCAGCCGGGGGTCGCAGATGTCCTGCCAGTGACCGCCCTGGCCCTGGTGGCGGCGCCAGTACCAGAGCAGCAGGCCGAGCGGCAGCAGGGCCAGTAGCCAGAGCGGGCGCAGCAGTTGCAACTCAAACGGCATCGCGGGGCCTCCGCAGCAGCGGCCAGGCCAGCATCAGGGCGACCAGCACCAAGGCAGCCCCGAGCGGCCAGGGATACAGGGCCAGGCGCGGCCGAAAAACCTGCTTGTCGCGTGCCACCGGTTCCAGCTCGTCGAGCAGCGCGTAGATCTGAGTCAGCTCGGCGGTGTCCCGGGCCCGGAAGTAACGCCCGCCGGTGCGTTCGGCCACCGCCCGCAGGCTGGCCTCGTCGAGTTCCCGGGACGGGTTGATCTGGCGGTTTCCGAACAGGCTGCGTACGGTCATGCGGTCGGCGCCGATACCGATCGTGTAGATGCGCAGCCCGGCCTCCGCGGCCAGCTCGGCGGCGCGCAGCGGATCTACAGCACCGGCGTTGTTGACGCCGTCGGTGAGCAGGATCAGCACCCGGTTCGATTCCGGCACGCTCGACAGACGCTTGACCCCCAGGCCGATGGCGTCGCCGATGGCGGTGGCCTCTGCCCCGGCCAGGCCGATGGCGGACTCGAACAGCAGGCTGCGCACCGTCTCGCGGTCGAAGGTGAGGGGCGCCTGCAGGTAGGCGCGCTCGCCGAACAGGATCAGTCCGATGCGGTCGCCGACTCGACGTCGGATGAAATCGCCGGCCACCCGTTTGGTGGCGGTGAGGCGGTCGACCCGGCTTTGGCCGAGTACGAAATCCTGCTCGCGCATGCTGCCGGAGAGATCCACTGCCAGCATCAGGTCGCGGCCGCTGACCGGCAGCTCGATCGGTTCCCCCAACCACTGGGGGCGGCTCGTGGCCAGCACCAGCAACAGCCAGGCCAGCAACGCCAGGGCCAGTCGCCAGGGGCGGCGGGAGCCGGCGCCGGGCCCTGTCGCGCCGGCTTCCCGGAAGTCCGCGAGCACCGGTACCCGCAGGGCGGCCTGCTCGCCGCTCTGCACCGGCGGCAACAGCCAGCGCGTCAGCAGCGGCAGGGGTAGGGCGGCCAGGGCCCAGGGCCAGAGCAGCTCGATCATCGGGTCGGCCCCTTGGGCAGGCGCCGGAGCCAGGCCCGGCACAGGCGTTGCAGCGCGGCTGCGTCCAACTCCGCAGTCGGTGTGTAGGGCCCTTCGGCCAGCACTTGGCCGGGGCCGCGACTGAATCCCTCCGCCATGCGGGAGCCTTCCATTGCCCGGTCCAGAAAGGCCAGCCAGGAGGGGCCCGAGAGGCGCGCGATATCGCGGCGCGGGAAGCGGCTCAGGGCGATGCGCCGCAGCAGCACCGAGAGTTCCCTCAGCAGGCGGCGATCGTCGCCGTGGCGGCGGTATTCGGAAAACAGGCGCTCCAATGCCGTGCGGGCGGCCCGGCGCACGCGCCCGCGCCGGTGCCAGCGCAGCAGCAACCACAGGCCGACCCCCAGCAACAACAGCGTCAGGGCAAGCAGCCACCACCCCGGGGCCGGAGGCCACCAGCCAACCGGCGGAGGCAGGTGGATGTCGCGCAGGGGCAGGTCGGCGGGGTCGATCATGCGCGCTTCAGCCCCAACCCCTGGCGCAGGTGCGGCTCCAGGTCGCTGTCGCTGGCGCAGGGCAGCAGGTGGATGCGGTGGCGCCGGGCCAGCTCCTGAAGTTGTTGGAGTTGCTGGTCGAAATGGGAACGGTGGCGTTCCCGCGCCCGCTGGTCGGCGGCATTGAGCTGGACGCTGGCGCGACCGTCGCTGAGGCGGAATCGGCCGGCGGCGGGCAGCTGTTGCTCGAGGCGGTCGTAGAGAAACAGCATGACCAGATCGTTGTGGCGCGCCAGCTGAGCCAGGTGGGCCCTGGCCGGGGGCGACAGACCGCGGAAGTCGCTGACCAGGAATATCAGGCTTCCCGGGTGGGCGACCCGGCGCAGCCGGCCGAGGGCGGCGCCGAGGGAGCGGGCGCTGTCTTCCGGATCGTAGCCAAGCGGTGGTTCAACCGGCTCGGCCAGCCGGTGGATCAGGTGCAGCACCCCCTTGTGGCCCAGACGCGGACGCAGTTCCCGGTGACCCTGGTCGGCGAAGATCAAGCCGCCCACCCGGTCGCCGTGGCCGGCAGCGCTCCAGGCCAGCAGTGCTGCGGCGCGGGCCGCCTGTACCGCCTTGAAGACGCCGCGGGTGGCAAACCACATCGGCCCGCGCTGGTCGACCCAGAACAGCACCGAGCGCTCTCGCTCCTCGCGGAACAGCTTGGTATGGGGCCTACCGGTGCGGGCGGTGGCCCTCCAGTGCAGGCTGCGCACATCGTCGCCGGGTTGGTAGGGGCGGGTCTCCTCGAACTCCATGCCGCGCCCCTTGAAAGCGGAAAGGTGTGGCCCCGCCATGCTGCCGAGCTGGCGTGGCGAGCGCAGCGGCAAGCTCTCGGCAGCGTGGCGCAGGGCGATGAGGGCCGGTGCGCTCACCCGCACCAGATCGTCGCCGAGGTCTGGTGTGGCGCGGCGCTGGGGCAGGGCGGAGGCCATCAGGGTACGGCGATGCGGTCGATCAGTTCCTGTACCAGGCGGTCCGGGGTCACGCCCTCGGCCTCCGCCTCGTAGCTCAGGATCACCCGGTGGCGTAGCACGTCGGGGGCGACGACCTGGATGTCCTCGGGGGTGACGAAGTCGCGCCCGGCAAGCCAGGCATGAGCCCGGGCGCAGCGGTCCAGCCCGATGCTGGCGCGCGGGCTGGCGCCGTATTCCACCCATTGCTCCAGGTCCGGGCCGACCGCCTCGGGAATGCGGGTGGCCAGCACCAGACTGAGCAGATATCCCTCCAACTCGTCGCTCATGTAGAGATCGAGCACCTGGTCGCGGGCCTCGAACAGGGTTTCCTGGGGCAGTGGGCTTGGAGCCCTCAGCTCCGGCGCCTGGGAGCGGGCCTCGGCCCGCGCCAGATGCAGGATCGCCTGTTCCGCCTCGTCGTCTGGATAATCGATCCTGAGGTGCATCAGGAAGCGGTCAAGCTGAGCCTCGGGCAACGGGTAGGTACCCTCCTGCTCGATCGGGTTCTGGGTTGCCATCACCAAGAACAGTCTTGGCAGGGGGTAGGTGACCGAGCCGACGGTGATCTGGCGTTCGGCCATCGCCTCCAGCAGGGCGGACTGCACCTTTGCCGGGGCACGGTTGATCTCGTCGGCCAGGATCAGGTTGTGGAACAGCGGTCCCTGCTGGAAGTGGAAACTGCCGTCCTGGGGCCGAAACACCTCGGTGCCGGTTAGGTCGGCGGGCAGTAGGTCGGGGGTAAACTGGACCCGGTGGAAGTCGCCGGCGATGCCCTCGCTGAGGACCTTCACCGCCCGGGTCTTGGCCAGACCTGGGGCGCCTTCCACCAACAGGTGGCCGTCCGCCAGCAGGGCGATCATGAGACGGTTAACCAGCTCTTGCTGGCCGATAATGTGTTGGTTGACGAAGCGTTCGAGTTCGCGTAGGTGTTCTTGAGGGCTGGGCATATGGCTGTCTGTCGGGGTCTGGTATGCTGCTGCACCGGTTCCGGAAGTGGGACCTGCGAAACTCAGCATGGTTCACGGCGGCCAATGATAACGCGATGAGAAAAATCGTCCAGCGCAATGCACCCCCGCTCGACGCGCCTTGGCCCGCGGACATGCACCCGGTCCTCAGCCGCGTCTATCGCGCCCGCCTGGTCCGCGCTCCCGAGGAACTGGAGCATACCCTGGCCCGGCTGCATCCGGTGAGCGGGCTGGCGCGCGCGGACGAAGCGGCGGCGCTACTGCAGGAACAGTTGGAGGGCCACCGCCGGATCCTGATCGTGGCGGATTTCGACGCCGACGGCGCCACCGGCTGCGCCCTGGCGGTGCGGTTCTTGCGCAAGCTGGGCGCGGATGTAGGTTATCTGGTACCCAATCGCTTCGAGTACGGTTATGGCCTGACCCCGGAGATCGTGGCCCTGGCCGCCACGCAAGGGCCGGACCTGATCGTCACCGTGGACAACGGCATCGCCAGTCACGCCGGCGTCGAGTCGGCCGGGCGTCTGGGAATTCCGGTGCTGGTCACCGACCATCACCTGCCTGGGGAGTCTTTGCCGCCGGCCGCGGTGATCGTCAACCCCAACCAGCCCGGCGACAGCTTTCCCAGCAAGCACCTCGCCGGAGTGGGTACGATCTTCTACGTGCTGCTCGCGCTGCGGGCGCGGTTGCGGGAGCAGGGCTGGTTCGCCGCGCGCGGCCTGGCGGAGCCGAACATGGCCGAACTGCTCGACCTGGTGGCCTTGGGTACCGTGGCCGATGTGGTGCCCCTGGACCAGAACAACCGTATCCTGGTGGCCCAGGGTCTGCAACGGGTGCGCGCCGGCCGCTGCTGCCCCGGCATCCTGGCCTTGCTGGAGGCGGCCGGCAGGTCACCCCGGCGAGCGGCGGCGTCGGATTTCGGTTTCGCCGTCGGGCCCAGATTGAATGCCGCCGGACGGCTCGACGACATGTCCCTGGGTATCGAATGCCTGCTCAGCGAGGATCCGGCAGCCGCCCGCGAGATGGCACATGAGTTGGATCGCCTGAACCGGGAGCGGCGCGCCATCGAGGCCGAGATGCAAACCCAAGCCCTGGAACAGCTCGAACAGTTGCCGGGGCCGGATGACGCTGCCTTGCCCTTTGGGCTCTGTCTGTACCGCCCGGAATGGCACCAGGGCGTGGTGGGGCTGGTGGCCTCGCGCATCAAGGAGCGCTGCAACCGGCCGGTGATCGCCTTCGCCGACGCCGGCGACGGTGAACTCAAGGGCTCGGCGCGCTCGGTGCCGGGGCTGCATATTCGCGATGCTCTGGACGCTCTGGCCACCCGCCACCCGGAGCTGCTCAGCCGCTTTGGCGGCCATGCGATGGCGGCGGGCTTGAGCCTGCGCGGGCAAGATCTGGAGGCGTTCAGCTGCGCCTTCGACCAAGAGGTGGCGCGCCACCTCAGCCCCGCTGACCTGCACGGCGAGATCTTGAGCGACGGCCCCCTGGAGGCCAGTCAGCTCAACCTGGAGACGGCGCAGTTGCTGCGCGACGCCGGCCCCTGGGGTCAGGGTTTTCCCGAGCCCTTGTTCGATGGCGAGTTCCGGGTGCTGTCCCAGCGCATTGTCGGCGAACGACACCTCAAACTGCAGCTGGAGGTGGAGGGCCTCCGGCCCTTGGATGCCATAGCGTTCAATCAGGACGAGCCTCTAAGCGCCGGTCGGGTGCGCCTGGCCTATCGACTGGACGTGAACGAATACCGGGGGGCGCGCAGCGCCCAACTAGTGGTGGAACATATCTGCGACGCCGGAGAGCGAGACAGCGAATGAAGCGAAGCGAACACGAGGACGGGATCGGGCCTGATCAGATCGAAGCACCGAGCAAGAGCCAGCTTAAGCGTGAAGCCTTGGCCCTGCAGGCACTCGGTGAGCGGTTGCTCGAGTTGCCGCCGGCCCGGCTCGAGCGGATGAGTATCAGCGACCGGTTGCGCTCGGCCTTAGATGAGAGCCGCAAGGTAAAGGGTCATAGTGCGAAGCGCCGGCAGTTGCGCTGGCTCGGCAAGGTTCTGGGAGGGGAGAACAGCGACCAGTTGGCCGAATTGGTGACCCAGTCCGACGCCAAGCAGCAGGCCGATAATCAGCGCTTCCATGCCCTGGAGCGTTGGCGGGACCGATTGCTGGCGGAGGGTGACAGTGCTCTGCGCGACTTATTGGAGCGCTATCCCGACGCCGATCGCCAGCAACTGCGGACCCTGATTCGAAACGCTGAGAAGGAGCAGGCGGAGGGCAAACCGCCGGCGTCGGCACGCAAGCTGTTCAAATACCTGCGCCTGCTGGACGGGGCCTGAGCCCCGCCGGGGTTCAGCCCTCGGCCACGTAGTCGTCGGTGTCGGTGCCCTGCACGATCTTCGGGTCCGCCGGCTGCAGGTCCATATAGGCCTGCCGGTTGGCCTCGCTCTCGAACACGATATCCAGCCCGTTGTTCGCGTCCCCCTCGAACAGGTGCGGATGGTGCTCAGGGTCGGGCACGTCGCGCAAGGTCATCGGGTCGGTGGTGGTGTGAATCAGCATCCGGGTATCCTCCCTTCTGGCGCCCGCGGTAGGCGGGCACTACTCTGAAAGGTAGAAGACCCAGTAAAAAAGTCAAGAATTCGCGCTGCCGGTGAGCGCGGACGAGACGATCAGGCTTGGCTGACAGCGCGGGGGCGGCCGGCTCCGGCGTGCACCATTGCTCCGGCGACGCACGCGATTGCATGGGATTCCGGGCTGAGGCAGGATCTGCATGCCCGGTCGAGGTGTAGCGAGCCGTATCAGCCCTCTGGCTCATGCACCGCCACGGCCGCGTCAAATGCACGCATGGATGCGAGGCTTTGGTTGTCAGGCCGATGGTTTCGGTGCCGCCGATCGGCGCTCAGTTCCAGAATCCCCGTGCCGCCCATAACGGGCCGGCATCGGCGGATGTTCCCCGCTGACCCGGCGCGGTGGGCGGCCAGTCGGGAGACCGGTGGTTACCGGACGGCCGGCGCTGGGGCTGAGAGGGCGGAGTCGAATAGCTGTCGCGCCAGCGCCGGTCCGGCCCCGCCGAATCCAGCGGCCGGAAGCCATAGCCGGGCGGCTGGGTCGAATACGGGCCACCACCACCGTAGTTCCGGACGCCGGAATTTGGCCCGTGGTCGGCGCCGTAGCTCGGAGCTGGCTGCGGGGCCGCGTAGGGGTCGGGGCTCGGTGCAAAGGCCTGGCGGGCGGGCGGGGAAGCATAAAGATTGGCGCTCGGGCTGCCCGCATACCCGGGGCTCATGCCCGGCTGGGGACCGGCATAGCCGCTGCGGGGCATACCCGCCAAGCCGGGTTCGCTACGGGTCGGCAGGCCGTAGGGATCGAGTGTCGCGTCATAGCCGCTGGGGTTTTGCTGCTCCAGGCGTTGCTTTTCGATGTCGTTCAGCGGGCGATACTGATAGGCCGGAGCCGGCGCTGGCACGATGGTCGGGTAGCCGCTGCCAGGGGCATAGCTGTAGCCGCTGCCGGGGGCGTAACCGGGCCCTTGGGCGAGCGGATGAGCGTAGCCGGCGGCTGGCGCATAGCTGCCTGGGCGCTGCGTGTCGTAGTTGGGGCGAGTTGCTGAGAATCGATCCTGACCCCTTTCCGGCGTCGAGGTGTACGCGCCCGCGCCCAGATCTGCCGGGCCTTGTTGGGTCACCGGCGGCTCGGATGTCGGCGCCTCTGTCTCGCCGCCGAGCAGCAGATACAGCCCGATTCCGGCGATCCCAATTGCTGCCAGTCCGAATTTACCCAAAACCTCTACTCCCTTTCGAAGAGGGGGCTTGGGACCGCCATCCAGGCCTCAAGCCCCTAAGTGCTCAGCCGGATACGGCGTCGGCCGATACAATAGTTACATAACAATATTATAAGATTGCGCAATAATATGAAAGTTCAATCTAAATTTTTCTCATAAGCAGCCCGCGGGTTTCCGGATAAACCTCCTTCTTTACCTTAAGTTTAATCGAAGCTGGGGGGATTGCCGGCTGGCTTCGTCCCGTAGCCCTCTGGCAGCTCCAAGCGGGTAGCTTTTACTTGTCGACGATGCCTGACCGCATCCGGCGGAAGGCGAAGGTCCCATTGCAGTCGCGATGGCGAAAGGTTTGACCGGCGCGGCGGTCGCCGACGCGACCTCGTACCTCAGGCCAGCAACTTTTCGAGTATGCGCCGATAGACGGCCGACAGCAGGTCCAGGTCGGCTACCGACACGCACTCGTTGACCTGGTGAATCGTGGCGTTGAGCGGCCCAAGTTCCAGTACCTGCGCGCCGGTAGGCGCGATAAAGCGGCCGTCCGAGGTGCCGCCGCTGGTGGACAGTTCGGTGGTGGCCGGCTATCTCCGTGATCGCTCGCCGGGCCGCGTCGACCAGTTCGCCGGCCGGGGTTAGGAAAGGTTGGCCGGACAGCCTCCAGCCGAGTTCATAGTCGAAATCGCCCCTGTCCAGGACGGTCTCGACCCGCTGACGGATGCATCTGCTCGTTGAGTTCGGTCGAATAGCGGAAGTTGAACATGACCTCCAGCATCGCCTGGGACCACGTTTTCCGCGCCGGTGCCGACGTGAATGTTGGAGACCTGGAAGCTGGTGGGCGGGAAAAACTCGTTGCCCTGGTCCCATTCGCTCGCACACAGTTCGGCCAGCGCCGGCGCGAAGCGCGTGCATCGGGTTTTCCGCCAGGTGTGGGTAGGCGACATGACCCTGCTTGCCGTTGATCGTCAGCCGGCCATTGAGCGAGCCGCGCCGGCCGTTCTTGATGACGTCGCCCAGCGTGGCTGCTGGAAGGTTCACCGACCAGGCACCAGTCGATTTTTTCGCCGCGGGCTCGCAGTATCTCGACCACTTTGACTGTGCCGTTGATGGCCGGGCCCTCTTCGTCGCTGGTGATCAGGAAGGCGATGGAGCCGCTATGGTCCGGGTTGGCGGCGACGAAGCTCTCGCAGGCGGTGACCATGGCGGCCAGGCTGCCCTTCATGTCGGCCGCGCCGCGGCCGTAGAGCAGGCCATCGCGAATCTCCGGCTTGAACGGGTCGAACTCCAGTTCTCCAGCGGGCCGGTCGGCACCACGTCGGTATGCCCGGCGAAAACGAACAGGGGGCCGTCGCTGCCGCGGCGTGCCCAGAAGTTCTTGACCTCGCCGAAGGGCAGGTGCTCGACCCGGAAGCCGATCGCTTCCAGGCGCTCGCATCATGCAGTTCTGGCAGCCCGCGTCTTCGGGAGTGACCGAGGGCCGGCTGATCAGGTCTATGGCCAGTTCCGAGGGTCGGCGTGACATCAGCCGAACAGCTCCTGCGTAGCGTTGCCGGGTCGAGAAGCCGCAGTCGGCGTTCGCCGGCCCAGGTCCAGCAGCGGGCGCTTGATGATGCCGGGTTTCTCCAGCATACACGTAGCGCGGATGCCTTGTCGATGGCGTCTCGGACTCGCGCGGCAGCTTGCGCCAGCATCTGCCGCGGCGGTTGAGCAGGATCTCCCAGCCAAGTTCCTTGACCCAGGCCCGCAGTTGCGGCTGTCGAGGCCGTCCTTGCGGTAGTCGTGGAACCGGTACTCGACCCTGTCGTCCAGCCACTGCGGGCCTTTTTCATGGTGTCGCAGTTGGCGATGCCGTAGAGAGTGATCATGGCCGCGTCGACCATCAGATATCCCGCAACAGTTCGTTGATGCCGACCTTGCCACGGGTCTTTTCATCGACTTTCTTGACGATGACCGCGCAGTACAGGCTGTATTTGCCATCCTTTGAAGGCAGGTTGCCGGACACCACCACCGAGCCGGCCGGGATGCGGCCGTAGCAGGATTTCATCTGTTTCGCGGTCGTAAATGCGCGTGCTCTGGCCGATGTAGACGCCCATGGAGATCACCGAGCCTTCCTCGACGATGACCCCTTCGACGACTTCAGAGCGTGCGCCGATGAAGCAGTTGTCCTCGATGATGGTCGGTGCCGCCTGCACCGGCTCCAGTACGCCGCCGATACCGACGCCGCCGGAAAGGTGCACGTTCTTGCCGATCTGGGCGCAGGAACCCACCGTGGCCCAGGTATCCACCATGGTGCCGGAATCGACATAGGCGCCGATATTGACGTAGGAGGGCATCAGCACGCAGGCCGGGGCGATGTAGGAGCCGTAACGGGCGGTTGCCGGCGGCACCACACGCACGCCGCCTTCACGGAATTCGCGTGCAGTTGTAGTCCGCGTACTTGGACGGCACCTTGTCGTAGTAGTTGGTGAAGCCGCCTTTCATGAATTCGTTGTCTTCGATGCGGAATGACAGCAGCACCGCCTTTTTCAGCCAGTCGTTGACCACCCAGTCGCCGTCCTTTTTTTCGGCCACGCGGATTTCGCCGCGGTCCAGCGATCGATGGCTTCCGAGACGGCATCCTTGACATGGGTGTCCACGTTGCGCGGGGTGATGTCGGCGCGTGTGTTCGAAGGCTTCTTCGATGGTGGATTGCATTCACTCATGCTGTTCTCCTGGTGTATCAGGTTCGATTCGGGTTCATCAGGGATTGCACATAGACGGCGAATGCGCTGTGCGGCATCGACGCATTCGTCCAGCGGTGCGACCAGTGCCAGGCGTACATGTCCGGCGCCCGGGTTGCCGCCGTCGGTCTCGCGCGACAGGAAACTGCCGGGCAGCACCATGACATTCTGCCGCTGCCAGCAGGCCGGCGGCGAATTCTGGGTCGTCGATGGGGTGCGCGGCCAGAGGTAAAAGCCCGCGTCCGGCTGGCGACTTCCAGGCTGCCGTCCAGGGCCTTCAGCACGGCGGCGAACTTTTCCCGGTACAGGCGCCGGTTTGCCGCACGTGGGCTCGTCCTCCAGGCGCGAATGCTGGCAGCCTGGGTGGCGGCGGCATGGCGCAGCCGTGGTAGGTGCGGTAGCGGAAGAAGGCTTCGACAATCTCCGCATCACCGGCGACGAAGCCGGAACGCAGCCCGGGCGCATTGGAACGTTTCGACAGGCTGTGGAAGACCAGGCAGCGCCGGTATTCCTGTCGCCCATGGCGGCGGCGGCCTGCAACAGGCCGCCGGGGGGCGGGTTCGTCCAAATAGATCTCCGAGTAGCATTCGTCGGAGGCGATCACGAAGTCGTGACGCTCGGCCAGCCCGATCAGCAGCTGCAGCGTCTCGAGACCGATAACCGCCCCGGTGGGGTTGCCCGGCGAGCAGATATAGAGCAGCTGGCAGCGCTCCCAGGCGGCGTCGGGCACGGCGTCGAAGTCAGGGATCAGGCCCCGGGCCGGGGCGCAATGCAGATAGCCGGGTTCGGCCCCCGCCAGCAGCGCGGCGCCTTCGTAGATCTGGTAAAAAGGGTTGGGCATCAGCACCAGGGGGTCGCGCCCGCGCTCTATCACCGCCTGGGCGAAGGCGAACAGGGCCTCACGGGTGCCGTTGACCGGCAGCACCTGGCGCTCCGGGTCCACCCCGTCCGGGCCCAGGCCGAAGCGCCGGCCGAGCCAGCCGGCAATGGCCCGGCGCAGCTCCGGCGTACCGCGGGTGGCGGGGTAGGCGGCCAGGCCGTGCAGATTGTCTACCAGCCCGCGGCGGATCAGCTCCGGGGTTGGGTGCTTGGGTTCACCGATGGACAGGGCAATGGGGGCCATCCCGGTCGGCGGCTTGACCGCGGCCTTGATTTGCGCCAAGCGTTCGAAGGGGTAGGGTTGTAACTTGCCGAGGTCCGGATTCATGTCTGCGGGCCGATCCCCTCAAATGCCCGGGGCGGACGCGGCCGGGAGATAAAGCCGCCTAGTATAGGCCAAGGCCTCAGGGGGACCAAGCGACGGGTTGGTCTGGTATCGGGGCAGCGCTAAAATCAGCATCTGTCCCGCGCCGCAGTGCGCGCACCAAAGCCGAGGTCCCCATGTCCGTAAGCGTCCAAGCGATCCATCATGTCAGCCTGCTGGTGGCGGATACCGATCGGGCGTTGGCCTTTTACCAAGGGGTGCTCGGGTTGCCGGTTGACCCGGCGCGTCCGGATCTGGGTTACCCGGGCGCTTGGTTGCGGGTCGGCGCGCTGCAGATCCATCTGCTGGAACTGCCGAACCCCGATCCGCTGAAGGGGCGCCCGGCCCACGGCGGGCGGGATCGCCATTTGGCGCTGACGGTGGCCGACATCGCTCCCTTGCAGGCGGCCCTGGAGGCGGCGGGGGTGGGTTTTACCCACAGCCGTTCCGGACGACGCGCCCTGTTTTGCAGGGACCCGGACCAAAATGCTTTGGAATTCGTGGAATCCGCCTAACTCCCGGTCGGATTCGAACACGCGGCTGGGAGGGCACCCCCAGCACCGATATCGGCGCAGAGGGTGACATCCTGGAGGCGAAGCTGAATAGCGGTTTCCAAGCGCCTTCTTTGATCAGATGGCTTGGCGCCTAAGAATGGCGGGGCGTCCTGCCCCGCACAGGAAACGCGATAAGCCTCGACGTCGCCCTAGGTTTGGCCTTGGGGCCGAGGTGCTTCAATAGCCCTGATAGTACCAGGGGTTATTCCAGCCATAGGGGGCGGTCGGCATCCACTCTTCTTGCTGCTGGCGCATCTGCTCGAACTGTTGGCGCATCGCCTCCGACTGTGCCTGCATGGCGTTGCGGCGCGCCTCTTGCATATCGCGAATGTATTCGCCGCGGGGGTTGGTCCAACGCCGGCGAGCGCGCATCGTCTCCCGGTGCATCTCGGCGCGCTGGCGCATCTGCTCGCGGTAAGCGTCCATGTCTTCCGTGCCCCAAGGGGGTTCCGGATTATCGAAGCGGTCCTCTTCGCGGTTCGGAGCATAGCGGTCGCGCTGCGCCTGGCGTTGCTCCCGTACCGCATCGAGCCAGTCCTGGTGGTCGTCGCTCGGGGGTGCCGCCGCAGCTCCCGCGGGAGCTGCCTCGGAGGAAGCGGCTTCGGAGGGAGCGGATTGCGCCGTCGTCGGCGCTTGCGGAGGCGGCGCTGGCGCTTCGGAGGCCGTTGCCGGGGCTGGCGGTGCGGGGGGCTGGGTTGCCTCTGTGGTCGGCGCCGCCGCCTCGGACTCGGATAAGGGGCGGAATACCGGCGCGGCCATCACGGGGGCGGATGCCGCCGGGGTTGGCGTTTGTTCGGCGAGGGTGGGCGTCGTGATTATGGCGCAGCCGATCATGGCGCCGATCAGGGTGGTTTGTATTCCCGGTCTGTTCATAGAGGTTCTCCTTCCAGCGTTTCATGGCAACAGGTTCCCGGGGCTGACTGCTGTGCCTGGGGCCTGGAATGCTAGGTATCCTGGGTTTGACTAATATACTAAAAAACTGGGAAACTTTCCCTCGCCATGGTCCATCCGTCGCTAGTCGGATTGCTCGGGGGTCACTCCGCGGGGCCGTCGACGAAGTGGTGGATCGCTTGATTCAAACAGGGGATTTGCTTCACCGGGTCCAGGGGCCGATCCTCCCGGTCGGTGATGAAGAAGAGGTCTTCGGCCTCGGCCCCAACGGTGGCGATCTTTGCGTTCTGTAAGCGCACCCCGCAGGCGCTGAAGGCGCGCCCCACCTGGGCCAGCAAGCCGGGCCGGTCGCAGCTGACCAGGCGCATCACGGTACGCTGATTGTTCTCGTCGTCCGAGAAGCTGACATGGGTCTCGGTGGGAAAGTGCTTGAGTTGACGTGCCGCCCGGCGCGAAACCCGCATCTCCGCGGCGGCCGGATCGCGCAGCACCCGGTTCAGGGTTTCGGTGATCTCGTGCTGGCGCATGGGGTCGGTGACCGGCTCTCCGTCGTCGTCCAGCACCAGGAAGCTGTTCAGCGTATAGCCGCTGTCGGCGGTGATGATTCGCGCATCCATGATGTCCAGACCGAGCTGATCAAGCAGGCCGGTGGTGATGGCAAACAGGTCGTCGCGGTCGGGTCCGTAAAGGAACACCTCGGTGCCGCCGCGTTGGGTGCGCGGGCGCACTCGGGCGAGGGGCAAGTCGTCGGGGGAAGCACTCTGAATCACCAAGCAGTGCCAGGCGATCTCGTCGGGAAGATTGTGCAGAAAATACTCCACGCTCAGGCTGAGCCAGAGGTCGATGGCCTGGTCCAAGTCGATGTTGTGGCCGCGCAGGATACGCAAGGCCTCCGCCTGCTTTTCCTGGATCAGTTCGTCCTGGGCCTGGGGGTTTCGCAGCCCGCGCAGCAAGGCCCGCCGGGTGGCGGTATATAGCTGGCGCAGCAGGGCGTCGCGCCAATCGTTCCAGCGTCCCGGGTTGGTGGCTCGGGCGTCGGCCACGGTAAGCAGGTACAGGTAATCCAGGCGCACCGGGTCTCCGATCGACTCGGCGAAGGCCTGGATAACGTCCGGGTCACTGGTGTCCTCGCGCTGGGCGGTCATCGACATCACCAGGTGCTTTTCCACCAACCAGGCGACCAGCCGGCTGTCGATGTTGCTCAGCTCGTGCCGCTGGCAGAAAGCCAACGCGTCTTGGGCGCCCAACTTGGAGTGGTCGCCGCCGCGGCCCTTGGCGATGTCGTGGAACAACCCCGCCAGATACAGCAGTTCGGGCTTCGGAATCGTGCCGCTGATGCGGCTGCACAGAGGGAACTCGTGGTGGTGTTTGGATACCGTAAAGCGGCGCAGGTTGCGCACTAGCACCATGGTGTGCTCGTCCACGGTGTAGACGTGGAATAGGTCGTACTGCATGCGCCCGACGATGTTTTCGAACACCGGAATATAGGCGGCCAGGATGCCGTATCGGTTCATACGCCGAAGGGCGAAGGTGATGCGGTTGGGTTGGCGCAGGATCTCCATGAACAGGGATCGCGCGGTCAGGCTGTGGCGGAAGTGGTCGTCGATCAGGTGTCGATGGCTGCGCACCAGGCGGATAGTGCTGGCGCGCACCCCCTTTAGCTCGCAGCGGGTCTGCAGCAGCAGGAACAGTTCCAGCAGCGCGGCGGGATTCTTTTCGAACACTCGCTCGTCGGTGACCTCCAGGTAGCCGGCGCGGCTCTGGAAGCGGTGGTTTATAAGGCGCGGGGTCTGGACCTCGTCGCGCAGCAGGATTTCCTCTTCGAAGTGCTGCATCAGCATCTCGTTGAGCCGCTCCAGTTCCATCACGGTGCGGTAGTAGTGCTGCATGAATTGTTCGACCGCCAGGTCGTGGCCCTGGTCACGGTAGCCGAACTGGGCCGCCAGCGGACGCTGGAAGTCGAACAACAGGCGGTCCTCGCGGCGCCCGGCCATGGTGTGCAGGCCGAAGCGGATCTTCCACAGACAGCTCCTGTCCCTCGATCAGGGTGAAGTACTCCTGTTCGGTGAGGAAGCCGTGGCTCACCAAATCGTGCAGGCTCTCGGCTTCGCCGAAGTGGCGCTTGGCGACCCAGCCGATCATCTGAATGTCGCGCAGCCCTCCCGGGTTGTTCTTCAGGTTCGGCTCCAGGTTGTAGGCGGTGTCGCCAAACTTGTGGTAACGGGCTTCCTGCTCCCGGCGCTTGGCCTCGAAAAACGCCTGGCTCGACCAGATGCGCCCGGGGGCGATATGCTCCCCCATTTGCTGGAACAGGCCCTGGTCGCCGGCCAGGTAACGGGCCTCCAGCAGATTGGTGGCGATGGTGATGTCTCGCTCTGCCTCGCGCCCGCACTCCTCGGGAGTGCGCACGCTATGGCCGATCTCCAGACCGATGTCCCAGAGAAACATCAGTAGCTGCTCGATGTTGGGTTCCAAGCAGCCGTGATCTTCGCAGTCAAGCAGGATCAGGACGTCGATATCCGACGCCGGGTGCAGCTCGCCGCGGCCATAGCCGCCCACCGTCACCAGACAGGCGGCGGCGTCCGGCGGTAAATTCAGGCGCCAGGCCTGTTGCAATAGCTCGTCGATAAGGTGTGCGCGCGCACGCACCAGAGAGGTGGCCGCTTCACCCTGCTCAAAGCGCTTCCGCAGGGCCTCGCTACCCTCTTGCAGGGTGGCGCGGAACACCGCCAACGGCTGGGCGCTGGCGGCCACTGCCTGCTCGAAGCGGGCCTGGTCGAAGAGCTCGGAGTTCGTGGTGTGCGGAACCGGGCTCACTCGGCGGCCTCGGCGGCTGCGGCCTCTTCCCGGCGCAGGGTCAGAATCTCGTAGCCGTCGTCCGTAACCAGGACGGTGTGCTCCCACTGGGCCGACAGGGATCGGTCCTTGGTAACGACGGTCCAGCCGTCCGGCAGCAGCTTCACCTGGCGTTTACCGGCATTGATCATCGGCTCGATGGTGAAGCACATGCCCGCCTGCAGTTCTTCGCCGCTACCGGGGGTGCCGTAATGCAGTATCTGTGGGTCCTCGTGAAACTCGCGGCCGATACCGTGGCCGCAGTATTCACGTACCACGGTATAATTGCGACCTTCGACGAAGCGCTGGATGGCGTGGCCGATATCCCCCAGTCGCGCTCCGGGGCGCACTTGCTCGATGCCTTTGTACATGGCTTGGTAGCTGGTCTCCGACAGCCGCCGGGCCAGAATCGAGGGCTCACCGAGGTAAAACATCTTGCTGGTGTCGCCGTGGAAACCGTCCTTGATAACGGTGATGTCGATATTCACCATGTCCCCTTTCTTTAGCCGCTTGTTGCCGGGAATGCCGTGGCAGACCTGGTGGTTGACCGAGGTGCAGATGGACTTGGGAAAGCCCCGGTAGTTCAGTGGGGCCGGCACCGCACCCTGCTCGTTGACGATGTAATCGTGGCAGATGCGGTCCAGTTCCTCGGTTGTGACCCCCGGCTGGACGTGGGGCTCGATCATCTCCAGAACCTCGGCGGCCAAGCGCCCGGCAATCCGCATCTTTTCGATTTCGGCCGCGGTTTTGATGCTGATGCTCATAGAATTCTGGCTCGGACAAACGGTGCTGGTGAAAGACGCTGGGCTGGATGGGGAAATTGTGGAAGCGCGGCGGTTATGGTATAAAACCCGCCGCACAATCGCAAACGATTCGCAACTTCCTCGGCGCCGAAGCGGTAGAGCCCTGGCGAGATGCGAAGCGGTTGCATTGCGTCCCTTTCGTTTTCAATGGCTTGCATTCGTTGGAAATGGTGGCGCCGCAAGTGCCGCGCCCTGGCGGCCGAAAAATCGGCTGATTTCACTGGCCTGCTGACGCCCGTCCGGAGCCGTTCCGAGCGAGCGAAAATACACACATGCACCGTCACATGGGACGGGGTGCCCGCCGAGAGCGGGTTGTTCCATGGGGTGCGTGGAGGCATAACCCGAAAATTTTGGAGTCACAGATAATGAGTAACGTTTCCATGCGCCAGATGCTCGAAGCTGGCGTGCATTTTGGTCACCAGACCCGCTATTGGAACCCGAAGATGGCCCCTTACATCTTCGGCCACCGTAACAAGATCCACATCGTCAACCTGGAAAAGACCCTGCCCCTGTACAACGACGCCATGAACTACCTTGGTTCGCTGGCGGCCAATGGCGGCAAGGTGATGTTCGTCGGCACCAAGCGGGCGGCCCAGGAGACGGTGCGCGAGGAGGCGCATCGCTGCAACATGCCGTTCGTCAACCATCGTTGGTTGGGCGGCATGCTGACCAATTTCAAGACCATCAAGCAGTCGATCAAACGCCTGAAAGAACTGGACGCTATGATCGAAGACGGTAGCATCCATCAGCGCTTCCACAAGAAAGAGGCGCTGGGCCTGCGCCGCGAATTGGAGAAGCTCGAGCGCAGCCTGGGCGGTATCAAGGATATGGGCGGCGTTCCGGACGCGATGTTCGTAATCGACGTCGGCCACGAGGACATCGCCATCAGCGAGGCCCGCAAACTCGGCATCCCGGTGGTCGGCGTGGTGGATACCAACTCGAACCCTGAGGGCATAGACTACGTGATTCCCGGTAATGACGACTCGATCCGGGCCATCCAGCTCTACGCGCAGGGCGCGTCTCACGCCATCCTGGAAGGCAAGGCCAGCGTCGCCCACGTCGGCGGTGGCGACGAGTTCGTCGAGGTCGACGACGCCGGCGCCAGCGCCGCTTCCGGCGAGTAAGCGCCGGCTGCGGCCAGCGAACCGAAATCCAAGATTCGAAGAGGTATAGACCCAATGGCGATTACAGCCGCTCTGGTGAAGGAACTGCGTGAGCGCACCGGTTCCGGAATGATGGAATGCAAGAAGGCGTTGGTAGAGACCAACGGGGACATTGAGGCCGCCATCGAAATGATGCGCAAATCGGGCCAGGCCAAGGCCGCCAAAAAGGCCGGGCGCACCGCGGCCGAAGGCGTAGTGGTGATCAAGCACAGCGATGACGGCAAGCGCGCCGCCATGGTGGAGGTCAACTGCGAGACCGACTTCGTGGCCAAAGACGAGAACTTCATATCGTTCGCCGATGCGGTGGCCGAAAGGGTGCTCGGTGGCACCGCTGCCAGCGTTGAGGAACTGTTGGAGCAACCCCTGCATGAGGGTGAGGACACCACGGTCAATCAGGCCCGTGAGGCGCTTATCTCCAAGATCGGGGAGAACATGAACGTGCGCCGTTTCGAGCGCTTCGGGACCGACGGCGGCCTGCTGGCATCCTACCGCCACGGGGTGCGCATCGGCGTAGTGGTGGAACTGGCCGGCGGTGACGAGACCATGGGCAAGGACATTGCGATGCACGTCGCGGCCAGCAACCCGGTCTGCGTGTCCGCCGAAGAGGTTCCCGCGGATCTGCTGGCGAAGGAGCGCGACATCTTCATGGCCCAGGCCGCCGAGAGCGGCAAGCCGGAGAACATCATGGAGAAGATGGTGGAAGGGCGCATCCGTAAGTACCTGGCGGAGATCACCCTGGTGGGCCAGCCCTTCGTCAAGGATCCGGATACTACCGTGGGCAAACTGCTCGACGGTGCCGACGCCAAGGTTTCGGGCTTCAAGCGGTTCGAGGTGGGCGAGGGGATCGAGAAGAAGAGCGAGAACTTCGCCGAAGAAGTGATGGCGCAGGTACAGGGGGCTTGATGCCTGGAGCTTCGCCACGGCCGGCAAGCCCCTGGTTTGCCGGCCGTTTGTCTTTATGACGGTGGTGTCTTGCCCGACCCGAAGGGCGACCCCCGGAAAGCACACATAGGAAGGCCATGTCGCAACTGATCTACCGGCGCATCCTGCTTAAGCTCAGCGGCGAGGCCCTGATGGGCGAGCAGAATTTCGGGATCGACCCGGATTACATCCGTCGGCTCGCCAGCGAGATTCGGGCCCTGGTGGAGGCCGGAGCCGAGATCGGATTGGTGATCGGTGGCGGCAACATTTTCCGTGGTGCCGGCCTGGCCCAGGGCGGTATAGACCGGGTTACTGGCGACCATATGGGGATGTTGGCCACGGTTATGAATTCGCTGGCGATCCAGGACGCCCTGGAGCGCCAGGGGGTGCCGGTGCGGGTGATGTCGGCCCTGCGCATCAATCAGGTGTGCGAAGATTTCATCCGCCGGCGCGCGGTGCGTCATCTGGAAAAGAGACGAGTGGTGGTTTTTGCCGCCGGCACCGGCAATCCCTTCTTCACCACCGATTCGGCGGCCAGCCTGCGAGCGGTGGAGATCGGCGCCGAACTGTTGATCAAGGCGACCAAGGTGGACGGCATCTACTCCGCGGATCCGGTGAAAGATCCCCAGGCCGAGTTCTACCGGCGCCTGTCTTATGACCGGGCGCTGCGGGAGAACCTGGGGGTGATGGACGCCACGGCCATCGTCATGTGCCGTGAGAACAATATGCCCCTGCGGGTGCTGAACATAAACCAAGAAGGGGCGCTGATGCGCCTGTTGCAGGGCGAAGACGTGGGCTCCCTGGTGGAAGGAGAGGATACAGAATGATCGATGATATTAAGAAAGACGCCAACGGGCGCATGAACAAAAGCGTAGAGGCGCTCAAACTGGACCTGGCCAAGATCCGCACCGGGCGCGCCCACCCGAGCCTGCTCGACCAGATCCAGGTCTCGTACTACGGCTCCGACGTACCGATCAACCAGGTTGCCAATGTGAGCGTGGAAGACGCGCGCACGCTGGCGGTTACGCCCTGGGAGCAGAATATGGTGGCGCCGGTGGACAAGGCGATCCGTACTTCGGACCTGGGACTGAATCCAGCGGTGGCCGGCAACGTGATCCGGGTGCCCTTGCCGGTGCTGACCGAAGAGCGTCGCAAGGACCTGATTCGGGTGGTGCGCCATGAGGCCGAGGGGGCGCGGGTAGCGATCCGCAATATCCGCCGGGACGCCAACACGGACATGAAGAACATGGTCAAGGAGAAGATGATCTCCGAGGACGAAGAGCATCGCGGACAGGATCTCGTGCAGAAGCTCACCGATGACCATATCGCGGCCATCGAAGCCCTGTTGGAAGAGAAAGAAAAGGACCTGATGGCGATTTGATTCGTCTGCCAGGTTGGATGCGGGCCGGGGCCGGCCCTGCAAGCGAACGTTCAGGGGCGCAGCACCGGGTGATGCAACCAAGCCAAAGCGAAACGCATGTGCCGGTGCACGTGGCCATCATCATGGACGGCAACGGTCGCTGGGCCGAAGAGCAGGGTCTCCCGCGCCACGCCGGCCATCAGGCCGGGGTCGGTTCGGTGCGCATCACCGTGGAACAGTGCCTGAAGCACGGTGTCGCCGCACTCACTTTGTTTGCCTTCAGCAGCGAGAACTGGCGCCGCCCGGCCCAGGAGGTGGGGTTGCTGATGGACTTGTTCTTGACCGCCCTGCAGCGCGAGGCTAAGCGCCTGCAGCGCAATAATGTGCGGCTGCGGGTGATCGGCGATCGCAGTGCCTTCTCGGCAAAGCTTCAGGACGGGATCGCCGCCGCCGAGGCACTGACCGCGGGCAACGACGCTTTGCTGCTGCAGATCGCCGCCAACTATGGCGGGCGCTGGGACGTTACCCAGGCGGCCCGTCAGCTGGCGCAACAGGTGGCGGACGGACGTATGCGCCCGGAGGAGATTACCGAAGTGGCCCTTGCCGACGCCCTGTCGTTTCCCGAAATCCCGGACCCGGACCTGTATATCCGCACCGGCGGCGAGCGGCGTTTGAGCAACTTTCTGCTCTGGCAGGCGGCGTACTCGGAGTTGTATTTTACCGCTACCTTGTGGCCGGATTTCGATGCCGTCGCCTTCGACCAAGCGCTGGAGGACTTTGCCCATCGCCAGCGTCGCTTCGGTATGATTGGAGCGCAGGTCCAGCCGGTCAAGGCCTGAATCCGGCACCCCCTTATGCTCAAACAACGGGTCCTCACCGCACTGGCATTGATTCCACTGGTGGTCGCCGGCGTGCTGCTCCTGCCCAGCGTCTGGGTGGGGTTGGCTTTGGCCCTGGTGATCCTGCTCGGCAGCGGCGAGTGGGCCCGGCTCTCCGGTATCGAGGCCTGCATCGGCCAGACTCCCTACATCCTAGTCTCCGCTCTCGGCATCTATGGCGCCGCCTTCCTGCTGCAGGACCCGGCCCGGGCCGCTTGGCTGCTCTACCCGGCCGCGCTATGGTGGCTGGGGCTGTCGCTGCTGTTGCTGGCCTGGCGCCGCACCGGCCTGGGGAAAAACCTGAAAGGGGTCAGTTATGGGCAGTTGTTGCTCGGTTTGTTCACCCTGATACCTGCCTGGAGCGCCCTGATCTACCTGCATTCCCAGTTCGAGCTGGGCCCGCGCTTGCTGTTGTTCCTGCTGGTGCTGATCTGGGTGGCCGACAGCGGTGCCTACTTCGCTGGCAAGCGCTGGGGACGCACCAAGCTGGCCCCGGGCATCAGCCCCGGCAAGACCCTGGAGGGGGTGGCGGGGGCCCTGTTCGGGGTGCTGTTGTGCGGGCTTGGCTGGAGTCTCGCCATGGGCTACGCCCCGGGCACCGGCCTCAGTTTCGTGCTGTTGTGCCTGTTCACCGGCGCCGTCTCCATTTTTGGCGACCTGTTCGAGAGCCTCATGAAGCGCCTGCGCGGACTCAAAGACAGCGGCCAGATGTTGCCCGGTCATGGCGGAGTGCTGGACCGCATCGACAGCCTCACCGCCGCCGGCCCGGTGTTCGCCGCCGGCCTGCTGCTGCTGGATCTCGGATGATCGCGCTTAGCGTCCTTGGCTCTACCGGCTCCATCGGTGTCAGCACCCTGGACGTAGTCGCGCGCCATCCCGAGCGGTTCCGCTTGGAGGCGCTCTCCGCCAACCGAGACGTGGATGGGCTACTAGCGCAGTGTCGGCGCTTTCGCCCCGCGTTGGCGGCGATGGCCGATCCGGCGGCGGCTACCGAGCTGCGCCGACGTGCCCAGCAGGAAGGGCTCGCGGTGGAGGTCTTGTCCGGAATCGAAGGGCTGGAGCAAATCGCCGCCCTGCCGGAGGTGGACGCAGTGATGGCTGCTATCGTCGGTGCCGCCGGTTTGCTGCCGGCCCTGGCCGCGGTGCGGGCCGGCAAGCGCTTGCTGCTGGCCAACAAAGAGGCCTTGGTGATGTCCGGGCGCCTGTTCATGGCCGAAGCGGAGCGCCACGGTGCCCGGATCCTGCCCATAGACAGCGAGCACAACGCCATCTTCCAATGCCTGCCGGGGGATTTCGAGGGCGACTTCAGGGGGCGGGGGGTGCGTCGAATCCTGCTCACCGCTTCCGGGGGGCCGTTCCGCGACACTCCCTTGGAGGCCTTGGCGCAGGTCACCCCGGAGCAGGCCTGCGCCCACCCGAACTGGGACATGGGGCGCAAGATTTCGGTGGATTCGGCCACCATGATGAACAAGGGGCTGGAGGTGATCGAGGCCTGCTGGCTGTTTCATGCCGAGCCGTCCCAGGTGCGTGTCGTTCTGCACCGCCAGAGTGTGATTCACTCCATGGTCGAGTACGTCGACGGTTCGGTGCTGGCGCAGATGGGCAATCCAGATATGCGAACGCCGATCGCCCATGCGTTGGCCTGGCCCGAGCGCATTGAATCCGGGGTCGACAGCCTGGACCTGTTTGCGGTGGCACACCTCGACTTCACTGCGCCGCAGCCGGAGCGCTTTCCCTGTCTGGCGCTGGCCTACCTGGCCATCGAGGCCGGCGGCACCGCCCCGGCCATTCTCAATGCAGCCAACGAGGTGGCGGTGGCCGCGTTCCTGGAGCGGCGGCTGGCATTTTCCGGCATCGCCGAGGTGGTTGAGGCCTGCCTGCAGGGGTTGCCCGCCGAGCCGGCCGACCAGTTGGAGGCGGTATTCGCCGCCGACCGCCGGGCACGGAATCTGGCCCGGCAGCGGGTCGCGGCGGGTTCGGACGCAGCATGAAAGATTGGAAAACCCCGCTGGCGCCGCGATTATCCCTCCAGGCAGGCGG
Organism: uncultured Gammaproteobacteria bacterium; assembly: GCA_963753615.1. GTDB lineage: Bacteria > Pseudomonadota > Gammaproteobacteria > Chromatiales > Chromatiaceae > CAVWCW01. The sequence continues at coordinate 22,674 of CAVWCW010000016.1, read as the reverse complement.
GTTAGAATCCAGCTAATGACTTCCTTCCTTTATACCGTTGCTTCCTTCCTGGTCGCCCTCGGCGTGCTGATCACGGTGCACGAGTTCGGGCATTTCTGGGTTGCGCGCCGGCTCGGGGTCAAGGTTCTGCGCTTTTCCATTGGCTTCGGCAAACCGCTTTGGAAGCGCACGGGCCGGATCGACGGCACCGAGTACGTGCTCGCCGCGTTGCCCCTGGGCGGCTATGTGAAGATGCTCGACGAGCGTGAGGAGCCGGTGGCCGAGGCCGAGTTGCACCGCGCTTTCAATCGGAAGTCCCTGCCTGTGCGCAGCGCCATTGTGGCGGCCGGTCCGATCGCGAATTTTCTGTTCGCGTTGTTCGCCTACTGGCTGGTATTTGTCAGCGGCGAGACTGGTCTGCGTCCGCTGGTCGGCAAGGTTGCGGAGGGTTCGGTCGCAGCCGCCGCCGGGTTCCACCCCGGTGACGAACTGATGACCGTGGGCGGGCGCGCCACCCCGACCTGGGAGACGGCGGTGTATGCCTTTCTCGCCGAATCGCTGGACGACGATCGCGACCTGGCGGTTCGGGTGCGCGCCGAGGGCGAGCCGGAACGCCTGCTACAGTTGCCGTCGGAGCGCATGCCCGGACTGGCGGAGGACGGGCGCATCCTGGAAAGCATCGGCCTCAGTCCGCTGCGGCCCCATGTGCCCCCGGTGATCGGCGAGCTATTACCGGGGGAGCCGGCGCAGCGGGCCGGATTGCTGCCGGGCGACGAGATTCTGAGGGCCGATGGCGTGCCGCTGACGGACTGGAGCGCCTGGGTGGAGTATGTACAGGCCCGCCCCGGCAAGTCGATTCATATCGAGCTGCTGCGGGACAGCGCGACGCTGGCGCTGGTTATCACGCCGGCACGCGTCCTCACCGACGACGGGGCCATCGGCCGCATCGGGGCCAGCGTGCAGGTCGACCCGGACCTCTACGCCGGCTACCGTACCGAGGTCCGTTACGGTCCGCTGCAGGCGCTGGGCGCGGCAGCCCAGCGCTCCTGGGATCTGTCGGTACTCATGCTCAGAATGCTGGGCCGGATGCTGATTGGCGAGGTGTCGGTCAAGAACCTGAGCGGACCGATCACCATTGCCGATTCGGCCGGCAAATCGGCCAGCTACGGCTGGGCGCATTTTCTCAAGTTCCTCGCCGTTGTAAGCCTCAGCCTGGGAGTGCTCAACCTGCTGCCGATCCCGGTGCTCGACGGTGGCCACCTGCTGTTCTTCGCGATCGAGGCGGTCAAAGGCAGCCCCCTTTCCGAGCGCGCTATGGCGCATGCCCAGCAATTCGGCCTTGTGATCCTGCTCGCTCTAATGAGTCTGGCCTTCTATCTGGATATCGTTCGCCTGCTGGGCTAGGGCCCGGAGTTACTTTATACTAGCCGGGCCCCGGGGGTGGGCGGTGAGCCCAGCGTCAGGGGCGCAGCCATCGCCGCGAGAATTTTGACCAGCAGAAGTCTTCCCTATGCGCCTGACCTTTCATCTAATTAGCCGCTTTTCTGATCTTGTCGAGCCTGGCGTCGTCGTTGGCCGCCGCCGAGCGGTTTCGGGTCGAGGACATCCGGGTCGAGGGGCTCCAGCGCATCTCCGCCGGCACCGTGTTCAACTACCTGCCGGTCACCGTGGGCGACGAGATCGGCCCAGGCGAGTCGGCGCGGATTCTGCGTGCCCTTTACCAGACCGGATTCTTCAAGGACATCCGTCTGGAGCGCGACGGCGATGTGCTGATCGTGGCGGTGGTGGAACGGCCGGCCATTGCCGATATCGAGATTACCGGCAACAAGGATATCGAGACCGACGCCCTGCTCGGGGCGCTGAAGGACATCGGCCTGGCGGAAGGGCGGGTATTCAACCGTTCGGTGCTGGCGAAGATCGAGCAGGAACTCCAGCGCCAGTACTTCAATCGCGGCAAGTACGCGGTGCAGCTCAGCTCCACCGTCACCCCCTTGGAGCGCAATCGGGTCGCCATCGCCATCGATATCGTCGAGGGCAAGGCAGCGAAGATCAAGCAGATCAATATTATAGGCAACCGCGCCTTCGACGAGGACGACCTGCTCGACGAATTCGCGCTGAGCACCACCGGCTTGTTTTCCTTCTACACCCGCGACGACCAGTACTCCAAGCAGAAACTGGCGGGTGACCTTGAGACCCTGCGCTCTTTCTACCTGGACCGCGGATACATCCAGTTCAAGATCGAGTCCACCCAAGTGGCGATTACCCCGAACAAGCAGGATATCTACATCACCGTGGTGATCGATGAGGGCCCGGTGTTCAGCATCAACGACATCAATCTGGCGGGCGACCTGGTGGTGCCGGCGGAGGAAATGTTTCCGCTGATCGATCTGCGCCGGGGCGAGCCCTTCTCCCGCAAGCGCGTGAACGAAAGCACCGAACGCATTACCAACCTGCTCAGCAATCAGGGGTACGCCTTCGCCAACATCAATAGCATTCCGGCGGTGGACGAGGACTCCAGAGAGGTGGGCTTGACCTTCTTTGTCGACCCCGGAAAGCGGGTCTATGTGCGGCGCATCAATACCCTCGGTAACACCCGGACCCGCGACGAGGTGCTACGCCGCGAGTTGCGCCAGATGGAGGCCGGCTGGTTCTCCACCGAGCAGCTCAACAACTCTCGCGACCGGCTGCGGCGCTTGGGCTATTTCGATGACGTCACTATCGAAACCCCGGCGGTTGCGGGTTCCACCGACGAGGTGGACATCAACGTCACGGTCAAGGAAAAGGCCTCCGGCAACTTCCTGGCCGGCCTCGGCTATTCCCAGAGCGACGGCATCATCTTCAATACCAGTATCACCCAGGATAATTTCCTCGGCACCGGCAAGCGGGTATCGCTGGCGTTCAACAACAGCTCGGCCAACCGCCTGTACCAGCTTGCCTACACCAACCCCTACTACACGATCGACGGGGTCAGCCGCGGGTTTAACCTGAGCTATCGGTCTACCGACTTTGCCGAGCTGTCCACCGCGGACTACCTGCTCGACGTCGGGCGTGCCGGGGTCAACTTTGGCTTTCCGATCAACGACCGTTCCCGTTACGGCTTCAATATCGACTACGAATACACCAAGCTGAAGCCGGGCAGTGACCCATCGCTGGAGATCGAGGACTTCGTGGAGCAGAACGGTGAGCGCTTCCACGATTTCAAGCTCGGCGGCAGCTGGGTCTACGATACCCGCGATACCAGCGTGTTTGCCACCCGCGGCATCAATCACATAGTCTCGGTGCGGGCCTCGGTTCCCGGCAGTGACCTGCAGTACTACAAGCTCAATTACCAGGCTACCAACTACTTTCCGATGACACGCTACCTGACCTTGATGCTGCGTGGCGAGCTGGGCTACGGCGGGGGTTACGGCGACACCGATAAGCTGCCTTTCTTCTACAATTTCTTCGCCGGAGGGATGCGCTCGGTGCGCGGTTACGAGCAGAATACCCTGGGCCCGCGCGACTCTCAGGGCGATCCCATCGGCGGCAACCTGCGGACCGTGGGCAATGTGGAGCTGATCGTTCCGGCGCCCCTGGAAGACCTGGAAGATACGGTGCGCATCGCTGGCTTCTTCGACATCGGCAATGTGTTCGACACCAAGGGCCTGGTCAGCGACCCGGATACCGGTTTCAAGGTCTCCGAACTGCGTTATTCGGTGGGCGTATCGACGACTTGGCTCTCGCCCGTCGGCGCCCTGAGTGTTAGTCTCGGTTTTCCGCTGAACTCCAAAGACGGCGACGATGTCGAAAGGTTCCAGTTCAGCTTTGGCACAGGATTCTAATAGGGGGTAGCATGACGCTGAAAAGCACATTGATCGGATTCTCGGTACTGGCGCTTTGCTTCGGCCTGGCGGGCCAGGCGGCGGCGGAGAGCTACAAAATCGCCTACGTCGACGCCACCAAGGTGTTCGAGGAGTCGCCGCAGTACGAAGCTGCGCGCAACTCGTTGAAAAACGAGTTCACCCGGCGCGAGAACGAAATCCTCGCCAAACAGAAGCAACTCAAACAGTTGGAGGACGAGCTGGCCCGAGACAGCGCGGTGCTGGCCGAGGGTGAGATCGCCCGCCTCGAGCGCGATATTATTTCCAGACGGCGCAAGCTCAAGGCGATGCAGGACGAATTCCGCGAAGATCTGACCCTGCGTCAGAATGAGGAGTTCAACAAGCTGCGCCGGCAGGTCACCGAGGTAGTCAAGGAGGTCGGCAAGAGCGAGAACATTGACGTCATCCTCAGCGATGGCGTGGCCTACCACAGCAAGCGAATCGATATCTCCGACCTGGTGCTACAGCGCCTCAAGGATCGCGCCAGGCGCTAGGTTGCGGCGTTGGCGACCCTGAGCGAGCTGGCGGTCGAGGTCGGGGCGAAGCTACGCGGCGACCCCAGAGCCCGCATAGATCGGGTGGCTACGCTTCAGCATGCGGGGCCCGGAGACATCTGCTTTCTCGGAAATGCCAAGTACCGTAAGTTTCTGGCCACGACCCGCGCTTCGGCGGTGATCCTTGCTGAAGCGGATGCCGCCGCCTGCCCGAGCGCGGCGCTGGTCTGCGCCAACCCCTACCTGGCCTACGCCCGTATCGCCGCCTATCTCAACCCGGAGCCTGAAACGCCCCGGGGATGTCACCCGACTGCGGTAGTGGACCCGGCGGCAGAGATCGACGCCGGCGCCTGGATCGGACCCGGCGTGGTGGTCGAGGCCGAGACGGTGATCGACCACGGGGTCTTCGTCGGGCCCGGTTGCGTCATCGGACGCGGTTGCCGCGTTGGGGCCGGCAGCCGGCTGGTAGCGCGGGTGACCCTCTGCCCGGGCACTCAACTCGGCGAGCGTGTTCTGATTCATCCGGGGGCGGTGCTTGGCAGCGACGGCTTCGGCTTGGCCAATGAGCGAGGGGCCTGGGTCAAGGTGCCGCAGCTCGGCCGCGTTCGGGTCGGTGACGATGTTGAGATCGGTGCCAACACTACGATCGACCGCGGCGCACTGGACGACACCGTGATCGGGGTAGGGGTGAAGCTCGACAACCAAATCCAGATCGGCCACAACGTGGAGATCGGCGAGCATTGTGCTATCGCGGCCTGTGCCGGCATCTCCGGCTCCACCCGCCTGGGCCGGCATTGCACGTTAGGCGGTGGTGTTGGGCTGGCGGGGCATCTCGAATTCGCTGATAATGTCCACTTCACCGGCCAGTCCCTGGTTACCCGCTCGTTCACCAAATCGGGCGTCTACAGCGGCAATCTTCCTGCCACCGGCAATGCCGACTGGCGGCGAAATATCGCCCGCTTTCGCCACCTAGACGAGATGTGGCGTCGGCTCAAGAAGCTGGAGGGTGAGGTTTTGGCCAACTCCCGCGACGGCCTCGACGACGAGCTCGACGACGGCCAGTAAGGTCGCCGCCCGGGCCTGCTCGCGGGCGGGAACTTCGACTACTGGAGGCAACAGTCTTGATTACCATGGATATCAACAAGGTGCTGACCTTGCTGCCGCACCGTTATCCGTTTCTGTTGATCGACCGGGTGTTGGAGTTCGAGCCGAATCAGCGACTGGTGGCGCTCAAGAACGTGACCTACAACGAGCCCTTTTTCAATGGACACTTCCCGATCCGGCCGGTGATGCCCGGGGTGTTGATCGTCGAGGCCCTGGCCCAGGCCACTGGACTGCTCGGTATGGAATCCAACCCCGTTGGCATCGACGAGAACACCATCTATTTCTTCGTTGGCATCGACAAGGCGCGCTTCAAGCGGCCAGTTGAGCCCGGAGACCAGATGCATCTGGAGGTGGAGATGAAACGCAGCAAGCGTGGCATCTGGATGTTCTCCGGCACTGCCCGGGTGGACGGCATGATCGCCGCCACCGCTGACATCATGTGCACCGCCCGCGACTACCGTAGCTGACCGGCCTGTCGGCGGCGCCGTCCATGCGCATCGGAATCGTCGCCAACGAACCCTCCGGCGACCTGCTCGGGGCCGGGCTGATGCGGTCCTTGCTCGAGTTGCGCCCGGAGGCCCGTTTCGAAGGAGTGGGCGGGCCCCGTATGGTCGAGGAAGGCTGCCGCAGCCTCTATCCTATGGAGGCCTTGTCGGTGATGGGGCTGTTCGAGGTAGCGCGCCATCTGCCGTCCATCCTCTCTATTCGCCGCGGTCTGCTGCGCCGGTTCCAGGCTGAGCCTCCGGATCTCTTCATCGGCATCGACGCCCCCGATTTTAACCTCGGCCTGGAGGCCCGGCTCAAGGCCCTGGGCGTCCCCAGCGTGCACTATGTCTGCCCCTCGGTCTGGGCCTGGCGCTCGGCCAGGGTCGAGAAGATTCGCCGCGCGGTAGACCTGGTGCTCAGCATCCTGCCTTTCGAGGGGGCTTTCCTGGCACTGCACAGGGTGCCGGCCCGGTACATCGGCCATCCCCTGGCCGACGAGTTGACTCCGGCAGACCCCGCGGTTGCCCGCTCGGCCCTGGGCCTGGCGCCGGACGGCCCACTGGTCGCCCTGCTGCCCGGCAGCCGGGGCGGCGAGGTCGGGCGTCTGGCCCGGCCGTTCCTGGAGACCGCCCACTGGTGCCACCAGCGGCGCCCGGAGCTGCGCTTTGCGGTGCCCCTGGTGAACGCCGCAGCAAGCCGGTTGTTCGCTGCTGAGCGCGCCCGCTTCCCCGCAGAACTGCCGGTCACCACAGTGGATGGCCACAGCCGCGAACTGATCAGCGCCGCCGACCTGGTGCTCACCGCGTCGGGCACCGCGACCCTGGAGGCGATGCTGCTACAGCGCCCGATGTTGGTGGGTTACCGCCTGAGCGTCGCCACCTATGGACTGGTCAAGGTTCTGGGTCTGGTCAAGGTCCCCTATGTATCCCTGCCTAACTTGCTCGCCGGGGAGGCACTGGTGCCGGAGTTCATCCAGCGGCGATGCCGGGTAGAACTCCTGGGGCCGGCTTTGCTGGACCTGCTGGCCGACGGCGCGCGCCGACGAGCGATGCAGGCACGCTTCGCCGAGCTGGGCCGAGAACTGCGGAGGGATGCCAGCCGCGAGGCGGCCCGGGCTGTGCTGGAGTTGATCGAGGGATGATCGAGCCGACAATGCCATGGGTCGCCGGAATCGACGAGGCCGGTCGAGGCCCGCTGGCTGGGCCTGTGTTGGCGGCGGCGGTGATTCTGGATCCGGCGCGGCCCATCGCCGGGCTGAACGATTCCAAGAAACTGAGCGCGAAGCGCCGCGACGAGCTGGATCTCGCGATCCGCGCGCAGGCCTTGCACTGGGCCCTGGGGCGGGCCGAAGCGGCGGAGATCGACCGGCTGAACATCCTGCAGGCCAGCCTGCTGGCCATGCGTCGGGCGGTCGCCGCTCTGGGCGTAGTGCCCAGCCTGGCCCTGGTAGACGGCAACCAGGATCCGCAGTTGCCTTGTACGGTGCGCACCATCGTCGGCGGCGACGGCCTCGAGCCCGCCATCGCCGCGGCCTCGATTTTGGCCAAGGTGGCCCGGGACCGGGAGCTGTTGGCGCTCGATGCGGTCTATCCAGGCTATGGCTTCGCCCGGCACAAGGGGTATCCTACCAGTATCCACCTGCAGGCCCTGGCTGAGCTCGGCCCGACGCCCGAGCACCGGCGCTCGTTTGGGCCGGTACGGCGGTTGCTGAAAACAGAAGAATGAGCCGCGGACCAAGCGCAGGAGCCTTTCGGTTGCCTAAACCGCGTCATGATTCGGCGCCGGCTCGGTCCCTGGCGGGGTGCGTTTCCCGTCCCAACCCTGAGCATTTGCGCTGAAACAGCCCGTTTGCTGAAAAACCAACCTATGCCCAATTTCATCCATCTGCGCGTCCACTCCGAGTATTCCCTGGTCGACGGCCTGATTCGGATCAAGCCCCTGGCCGCGGCGGTGTCGGCAGCCGGGATGCCGGCGCTGGCGGTCAGCGATCAGTCCAACCTTTTCTCCATGGTCAAGTTCTACCGCGCCGCCATGGGTGCCGGCATCAAGCCGGTGATCGGTGTTGACTGCTGGTTACACAACGACGCCGATGCCAACAAGCCGTTCCGCCTGGTGCTGCTGGTTCAGGACTACGCAGGCTACCGCAACCTGACCCGACTTGTGTCGCGCAGCTATCAGGAAGGCCAGCACCTGGGTGTTCCGATGCTCCAGCGTGACTGGCTGCGGGGTGCCAGCCAGGGGTTGATCGCACTTTCCGGCGGGCGCGAAGGGGACCTGGGTCAGGCACTGTTGCATGGCCATCCGGAGCAGGCGGAACAGTTGCTCGACGGCTGGCTGGCCCTGTTCGGCGATCGCTACTATCTGGAGTTGATCCGCACCGGGCGCGAAGGCGAGGAGGATTGCCTGCACCTGTGCGTGGAGTTGGCGGCCCGGCGCGGGGTGCCGGTGGTGGCCACCAACGACGTGCGCTTTCTAAAGGCTGGGGATTTCGAGGCCCACGAGACCCGGGTCTGCATCCACGACGGCCGCACCCTGGACGACCCCCGGCGCCCGCGCCATTACAGCGAGCAGCAGTATCTTCGATCCCCGGAGGAAATGGCCGAGCTGTTCGCCGACATCCCCGAGGCCCTGGAGAACACGGTCGAGATCGCCAAGCGCTGCACCCTGGAACTGACACTGGGCAAGAACTACCTCCCGGAGTTTCCGATTCCCGAGGGCATGACCACTGGCGAGTTCTTCAAGACCGAGTCCCGGCGCGGCCTGGAACAGCGTCTGGCGCGCATCCTCGACCCGGATACCCCGGACTACGCCGAGCGGCGCAAGGTTTACGATGACCGCCTGCAAGTGGAGCTGGAGGTAATCCTCGACATGGGCTTCCCCGGCTACTTCCTGATCGTGGCCGACTTTATCCAATGGGCCAAGGACAACGGGGTGCCGGTGGGCCCTGGGCGCGGCTCCGGGGCCGGTTCGCTGGTGGCCTATGCGCTCAAGATTACCGACCTCGACCCGATCGAGCATGAGCTGCTGTTCGAGCGGTTCCTGAACCCGGAACGGGTGTCCATGCCCGACTTCGACGTCGACTTTTGCATGGACGGTCGCGACCGGGTCATCGAGTACGTGGCCCGGCGCTACGGCCGCGACGCGGTGAGCCAGATCATCACCTACGGCTCGATGGCCGCCAAGGCGGTGGTGCGCGATGTCGGTCGCGTGCTCGGTCACCCCTACGGGTTCGTCGACGGCATCGCCAAGCTGGTCCCGTTCGAGATCGGCATGACCCTGCACAAGGCGCTCAAAGACAGCGAAGAGTTGAAGGCCCGTTACGACAACGAGGAAGAGGTCAGCGCCTTGATCGACCGCGCGCTTCAGCTCGAAGGCCTGGCGCGTAATGCCGGCAAGCATGCCGGCGGGGTGGTCATCGCCCCCACCGTACTGACCGATTTCAGCCCTCTTTACTGCGAGCCTGGGGGCGGCAACCTGGTGACCCAGTTCGACAAGGACGACGTCGAGGCCATCGGCCTGGTCAAGTTCGACTTTCTCGGCCTGCGCACCCTTACCATCATCGATTGGGCCCTGCATACGGTCAATCGGGACCTGCAGGCTGTGGGCGAGGCGCCGGTGGATATCTCCAACATTCCTTGGGACGACGCCGACGCCTTCGCCCTGCTCAAGCGCTGCGAGACCACTGCGGTGTTCCAGCTCGAATCCCGCGGCATGAAGGAACTGATCAAGAAGCTCCAACCCGACCGCTTCGACGACATCACCGCCCTGGTGGCCCTGTACCGGCCCGGGCCCCTGCAGTCCGGTATGGTGGATGACTTCATCAACCGCAAGCACGGCCGGGCCGAGGTCAGCTACCCGCACCCGGATTTGGAGCCGATCCTCAAACCCACCTACGGCGTCATCCTGTACCAGGAGCAGGTGATGCAGATTGCCCAGGTTCTGGCTGGTTACACGCTGGGCGGGGCCGATCTGCTGCGGCGGGCCATGGGGAAAAAGAAGGCCGAGGAGATGGCCAAGCAGCGCGAAATCTTCACCACCGGGGCTGTCGAACGCGGAGTGGACGAGGCGACCGCGACCTACATCTTCGACCTGATGGAGAAGTTCGCCGGCTACGGCTTCAATAAATCTCACTCCGCCGCCTATGCGCTGGTCTCCTACCAGACGATGTGGCTCAAGGCCCATTACCCGGAAGCCTTTATGGCGGCGGTGCTGTCCGCCGACATGGACAACACCGACAAGGTGGTGACCCTGATCGACGAATGCCGGGGCATGCAGATCGCGGTGGACAGCCCCAATGTCAACCGCTCCGAGTATATGTTCACCACCAGCGGGCCGGGCCAGGTGGTCTATGGCCTGGGAGCGGTCAAAGGGGTGGGGCTGGGCGCCATCGAGGGCATTCTGGAGGCGCGAAAGCAGGGCGGGGCATTCAAGGATCTGTTCGAATTCTGCCGCCGCATCGACTTGCGCAAGGCCAACCGGCGGGTGCTCGAGGCCCTGATCCGCGCCGGTGCCCTGGACGCCCTGGGGCGCAACCGGGCCAGTTTGATGAACCAGTTGCCGCTCGCTCTGCAGATGGCCGAACAGTACCACGAGCTTCAGGCTGCCGGTCAGAACGACCTTTTCGGGATGGCCGAAGACATGGATCAGGGTACTCCCGACCTGCAGGTAGTGCCCGACGACCGCGAGGAGTGGGACGACGAGATTCGCCTGCAGGGCGAGAAAGACACGCTAGGCCTGTACCTAACCGGCCACCCGATCGACCGCTATCGGGCCGAGCTGGCGCACCTGGTCAGCAGCCGTATTGCCGACCTCAGCCTGGATGAAAAGGCCACCGGGCCGCGCGGGCGCAATGCCCCCAGCGTTACCATCGCCGGCCTGGTGGTGGCGGTGCGCCACAGCCGAACCCCGCGGGGGCGCATGGGTTCGGTGGTGCTGGACGATCGCAGCGGGCGCATCGAGGCCACCCTGTTCTCCGAGACCTACGAGACCTATCGCGAGCTGCTGGCCAGCGACCAGGTGCTGGTGCTAAGCGGCCAGCTCAGTTACGACGAATTCCGCGGTGGCCTGAGCCTCCGCGCCAACAAACTCTGGACCTTCGAGCAGGCCCGGGAGCACAACGCCGGTTGGCTGCGGCTGCGCCTTGACAGCCGGGCCTGGGGCCAGGGCCCGGAGCGCTTGGTCGAAGAGATGGAAGAGGCCCTGCGGCCTTTCCTCGGCGGCCAATGCCCGCTGCACATCGAATATAGCCGCCCAGGGGCCCGCGCCCGCCTGCTGCTGGGTCCGGACTGGCGTGTAACCCCCACGGACGAGTTGCTAAAGCGCTTGCAGCGGCTGTTCGGGGCCGAAGGGGTGGAAGTCGAGTATGGCCGCCCCCGCCCCCAGTTTCCGGACGCTGCGGCGCCGGAGCAGCGCAAGCGGGCCTGATGCCGGCATGCGCAGCATCCTGATTCTGATCCCTTACTTCGGCCGCTGGCCGGAGTGGTTTCCGCTCTACCTCGAGAGCTGTCGGGCCAATCCCAGCGTGCACTGGCGCTTCTTCACCGATTGCCCGTTGCCGCCCGACCCGCCGCCTAATGTCGGCTTCGAGCGCATCGACTTCGGCGCTTATTGCGACCGGGTTTCCCGGCGCCTGGGAATCGACTTCAAACCTGCTCGTGCCTACAAGGTCTGCGACCTGCGACCGGCCTTCGGTGAAATACATGCCGAGGCGATTGCCGGCTACGACTATTACGGCTATGGCGATGTCGACGTGATCTACGGCGATATTCGCCGTTTCTACGACGACCGGGTGCTGAGCCATCTGTGCGTATCCAGTCACTGGGACCGCTTCTCCGGCCATTTCACCCTGCTCAGCAATCAGCCCGGCGTGCGCTCGGCGTTCCGGCGCATCCCCAACTGGAGCGAGTTGATCGCCGATCCCGAGTATCAGGCGCTCGACGAGTCCAAGTTCGCGAAGGTGTTTCTGCGCCACAGAAAGCACCCGCAATGGCTGCGTCGGCTATACCGGTTTGTCAATCCGCTGCAGGGGCGGGGCTACTTCAAGGAGCAGCATTCCACCATTCTCGCTCCCAAGCCCTGGTGGGACGGCTCGTTGGAGCACCCAGAGGTCTGGTACTGGCGGCAGGGCCGGCTGACCAACACCCGCGACGGCGATCGCGAATTTCCCTACCTGCATTTTATGAACTGGAAGTCGGCAAGTTGGTTGCCCAAGTTTCGGGGCGAGCGCGCTGCGTGGGAGGGTCTGGAGCGTCTGAACCATGTGCCGTCCGGGCGGGAGGGGGAGGGCTTTCGGATCGACCGCAGCGGGTTTCACCGGCTGGAGGATTAGTACCCGAGCGCCTTTCAGATTTCCAGTGGAAACGCTGTAACTCAGGTTTTCCTTAGAATTAGGGAGACGCTGAAAAAAGCCCTCCCTGGCTTTTCTCAGCACGGCTTTCGAAAGCCTTCATTTTCAGGCGGTTGGGCGCCTGAAAATGGCGCGGCATCCTGCCCCGCGGGAAACGCGATTAGATCAGCGTTTCCCTAGCGAATCTTAGCCAGACGCTGTTTCTCCCGCGCCCAGTCCCTGTCGCGTTCGGAGGCCCGTTTGTCGTGCTGCTTCTTGCCCTTGGCGAGGCCGATTTCGAGCTTGGCCCGGCCCCTTTTCCAGTACAGGGACACCGGCACCAGGGTGTAGCCGGCCCGCTCCACCTGGCCGATAAGGCGGTCCAGTTCCTGGCGGTGCATCAGCAGCTTGCGGGTGCGGGTGGGGTCCGGGTGGATGTGGGTGGAGGCGGTATTGAGGGCGGAGATATGGGCGCCGAACAGGAAGGCCTCGCCCTCCTTGACGGTTACGTAGCTTTCCTTGAGCTGTACCCGCCCGGCGCGCAGGCTCTTCACCTCCCAGCCCTCCAGGGCCAGCCCGGCCTCGAACCGCTGCTCGATAAAATAGTCGTGGCCGGCCTTCTTGTTCAGCGCGATGGTGGCGCCGCCGTGGCCGGACTTCTTCTGCTGTTTCCCCATGGCGCGCATTGTATGTCAAGGCGGCCGGGGCCGCTATAAGGGGTCCCCGCCGAGGCTTCCTTGTCCTGCCGGCGGATTTCACCGAAAATGTCGCGCTATTGTGTGCCGCACTCGCCATCCGGGTGCGGTGGCCAAGCCAGCGAAGGGGATCCCTGCATGACCGAGCGCACATCGATTCACGGCCAGTGGTCGTCGCGCCTGATGTTCATCCTGGCGGCGGCGGGCTCCGCAGTGGGCCTGGGCAATATCTGGAAGTTTCCCTACATCACCGGCGAGCACGGCGGTGGGGCCTTCGTGCTGGTGTATCTGGCGTGTATCGCTTTGATCGGAATCCCGATCATGATGGCCGAGGTGCTGGTGGGGCGGCGCGGGCGCCGGAGCCCGATCAACACCATGCGCGCCCTGGCGGCGGAGGAGGACGCCCCTCGGGCCTGGGCCTTGCTCGGTTGGGGCGGCGTGGCGGCCGGATTCCTGATCCTTTCCTACTACAGCGTGATCGCCGGCTGGGCACTGGCCTATGTGCTGCGCTCGGCGACCGGTGTGTTCAGCGGCGCCACCGCTCAAGGGGTGCAGAGCATCTTTAATGATCTGGTCGGAGACCCGGAGCGCCTGCTGGCCTGGCACACGCTGTTTATCGTAATGACCATGGGGGTGGTGGCCCGCGGCGTGCGAGGCGGGTTGGAGAAGGCGGTGCGGGTGCTGATGCCGGCGCTTCTGGTGCTGCTTCTGGTGCTGCTCGGCTATGCCTACACCAACGGTGATTTCGCCGCCGGCCTGGACTTCCTGTTCCGCCCCGATTTCGAGAAGTTGTTTACCGTCTGCCGGGAGGTGGCCGGGGAGCAGCGCTGCGAGTTCAGCGGCAGTCCGGTGCTGGTAGCCATGGGCCACGCCTTTTTCACCCTCAGCCTGGGCATGGGGGCGATCATGGTATACGGCTCCTATATGCGCAGCAGCACCTCTATCGCCGGGGCCTCGATCCTGATCGCGCTCCTGGATACCATGGTGGCCCTGCTTGCAGGCATGGCGATATTTCCCATCGTATTCGCCAACGGCCTGGAGCCTGGAGCCGGCCCGGGTTTGATCTTCCAGACGCTGCCCATCGCCTTCGGCGCCATGCCCGGGGGCAGCTTCTTCGGCACCCTGTTTTTCGTCCTCCTGGTGTTTGCCGCCTGGACCTCGGCCATTTCTCTGATCGAGCCGGCAGTTGCCTGGCTGGTGGAGAATTTGCAGATGAGCCGGGTGCGCGCGGCCATCTGGGTCGGCATTTCGGTTTGGCTGCTGGGGCTAGGCACCGTATTCTCCTTCAACCTGTTGTCCGGCGAGCAATACCAGCTGTTCGGCAAGACCTTCTTCGACCTGCTGGACTACCTCACAGCCAACATCATGCTGCCGCTGGGGGGGCTGCTGATTGCGATCTTTGCCGGCTGGGTCATGGCCCGCACCTCTACGGTCGACGAACTGGGTATGGGCGACGGCCTGGGGTACCGCATCTGGCGCGGGCTGATTCGCTATGTGACGCCGGTGGCGGTGGTGCTCGTATTCCTGCGCGCCATCGAGGTAATCTGATTGGCCCTGGTGCGTAAATCCGCGCTGTTGCCGTACTCGGCGCAGCAGGTCTACGATCTGGTCGAGGATTTTGAGTCCTACCCACGGTTCCTGCCCTGGTGCAAGTCGGCGCGCCTGATCTCCCGCGACGAGCAGGAATTGTGCGCCGAACTGGAGGTGGCGCGTATGGGTATCCACCAGAAGTTCTCCACCTGTAACCAGTTGCAGCCGCCAGAATCAATGGACATCGCCCTCAAGCACGGGCCGTTCAAAAGCTTGCACGGGGGCTGGCGTTTTCAAGCCCTGGCGCCGGACGCCTGCAAGATCGAGCTGGAGCTGGAGTTCGAATTCTCTGGGCGTTTGATCGACACTGCCTTCGGCGCGGTGTTCAACCAGGTCGCCAATACGCTGGTGGACGCCTTCTGCAAACGCGCTCACGAGGTGTACGGTGGCTGAGGAAATTATCGAGGTGGAGGTGGCTTACGCTACGCCCCAGGTACAGTGCATCCTGAAGGTGCGAGGCGAGCCGGACTTGACCCTGATGCAGGCGGTCGAGCGTTCGAAGATCCTCGAGCGCTTCCCGAGATTGATCTGGCACAGGCCAAAGTCGGGGTCTTCGGCAAGCTGGCCACGCCGGATACCAAGCTTGTCGATGGCGACCGGGTGGAGATCTATCGGCCGCTGATTGCCGATCCCAAGGAGACACGCAAGCGCCGCGCCGCCGAGGGCAAGCCGATGCGCAAGGGTAGGGACGTGTCGGCCTAGCGGGTCGGTTTACTCCTGCCGATCGTTTTCTCCGCTCATGCCGAAGGTGACGACCTCCAGTAAACGGCTGATCAGGCCTTCCTTGCGCCGCTTGATGTCCGGTACTTCGATTACCCGCTCCACAGGCGGCGGCTCTTGTTGGTCCTCGGGCCGCGGATAGAGGTCGCCCTCGATGCGCACCAGTCGGTTGTCCTCGAACCATAGGGAGACGCGATGGCTGATGGTGTCGGCACGCCCCTCTTTGAGGCGGTACACGTAGTCCCATCGGTCCTGGTGGAAGACGTCCTGCAGCATCGGTGTACCGAGCACATAGGCGGCCTGGGTCTTTGACATGTCCGGGACGTAATTCGTCCACCACCTCTTGTTCCAACACGTTACCCTGCTGGATATCGGGCTTGTACACAAAGGGGATGTTGTTCAACCAAGAACACCCGCTCGTGGTCAGGCTTGCGCCGAGTACCCAATAGATGAGAACCTTTTGCATTCTGTCGTATTTGCTTCGGCTGGCTTCCAAGTGGTCAGCGTAGATACCGCTGGCCGGTGACTGCGTAGCGGATAATACCCCAACCGAGGCGGAAACTCACGGTCAACCACTCGAGAAGGAAGTAGCTTTGGGCAACCAGGAAATCAGAGACGCCGGTCTCAAAGTAACCGTTCCCAGGATCAAGATCCTGGGAATTCTGGAAGGCAGCGGCGATCGCCACCTGAGTGCGGAAGACGTCTATCGCCTGTTGCTGGAGACCGGCGAGGAGATCGGTCTGGCAACCGTGTACCGGGTGTTGACCCAGTTCGAATCGGCGGGACTGGTGCAGCGGCACAATTTCGAGGGAGGACATTCGGTATTCGAACTCAACCGCGGCGGCCATCACGACCATATCGTCTGCGTGCGCTGTGGCCGGGTCGAGGAGTTTTATGACGACACGATCGAAGAACGCCAACGCGAGATCGCCGATAAACTCGGCTTCGTCATCGAAGAACACGCCCTGACGATCTACGGCCGCTGCAACGATCCCAAGTGTCGCGGTGGCAAGGGCTAGCGCTGGGCCTGTGTAACCATCTCGCGGGCGTATCCTTTGGTCTGATCGGTGATCGTGAGTCCGCCCAGCATACGGGCGATCTCTTCCACCCGGGCCTCGGGCTCCAGCGGTGTGATTCGGGTCTGGGTCTGGTTCCGGCCGCTGTGCTTGGTCACCAGCAGATGATTATGGCCCTGCGCTGCCACCTGGGGCAGGTGGGTGACGCAGAGTACTTGGCGGTCGGCGCCAAGCCGCCGCAATAACTGACCGACGATCTCCGCCACGCCGCCGCCGATGCCCACGTCCACCTCGTCGAAGATCAGGGTCGGCACTTGGCCGCAGTTGGCCGTGATCACCTGGATCGCCAGGCTGATGCGCGAAAGCTCGCCTCCCGAGGCGACCTTGGCCAGGGGCTGGAGCGGCTGCCCGGGGTTGGCGCTGACGAGGAATTCCACGTCTTCCAGTCCATGGGCGGCTCCCTCCGCCTCCTCCCGGGGGGTCAGCTTCCACTTCCAGTTTGCCCCCGGGCATGCCAAGGCCGACCATGGCCTCGCTAACCGCAGCCCCGAGCCGTTTGGCCTGACCGCGCCGCTCGCGGCTTAGCCGGCGGGCCGTTGCCAGGTAGTCGTCGCGAAGCCGCTTCTGGTCAGCTTCTAGTTGCTCCAGTTGTTCGTCCGCATGCTCCAGCTCGTCCAATTCCTGGGCCAGCTCGGCCTGGAGCTCTGGTAGCCGGTCCGGCTGGACACGGTACTTTCGGGCCAGATCGTGGATCTCCCCAAGCCGGTCTTCCAGGCGCTGCAGCCGGGCAGGATCCTGCTCCAGGCCGTCGAGGTGGCTGCGCAGACCGGCGGCGGCCTCCTTGACCTGGATCGCGGCGCTGTCGAGCAGGACGCCCATTTCGCCCAGCTCCGGGTCGCTCGCCAGGAGCGTGTCGAGCTCGCCGGCGGCCCGTTCCAGACGCCCATGCAGGGCGTGTTCGTCTTCGTACAGCTCCTGCAGCAGACGGGCGCAGACCTCCTGCAGGCGGTCGGCATTACTCAGGCGGGTGTGGTCCCGGTCCAGCTGCGCCAGCTCCGTCTCACCCAGCTTCAGGGCGTCCAGTTCGCCGAGCTGGTAGCGCAGCAGTTCAAGCTTGGCCGCGCGGTCGCGGGCGGCCGCCCGCAGGGCATCGAGACGGGCGCGGGCGCTCTTGAGTTCGCGGTGAAGCGCTCCGGTCTGCTCCACCAAGGCTCGGTGGCCCGCATAGGCGTCCAGGAGCCGGCGCTGCATAGCCCGCTGTAGCAGGGTTTGATGAGCGTGTTGCCCGTGGATGTCCACCAACTGGCGGCCTAGCTCCTGGACCAGCGGCAGCGGGGCCGGACTGCCGTTGATAAAGCTGCGCGAGCGGCCCTCGCGCACCAGTACCCGGCGCAGGATGCATTCGTTGCCGTCGTCGTAGGCCTGCTCGCGCAGCCAGGCCGCCAGTTCGGGGCGGTCGGACAGATCGAAGCTGGCGGTGATCTCGGCCCGCTCGCTCCCGGGGCGGATCATGCCGTTGTCGGTGCGGTCCCCGAGGCTCAAGCCAAGGGCGTCGATCAGGATCGACTTGCCGGCGCCGGTTTCACCGGTCAATACGGTCATGCCCGGACGGAATTCCAGCTCCAGGGCATCCACTATCGCCAGATTCTTGATATGGATGTGGTTCAGCATGGCCGACGACTACCTGGGTCGTCCTCCCCAGCCGAGTTTGGCGCGCAGAATGTCGAAATGGTCGTGGCCGCGGGGGTGAATAAGGCGGATCCGGTGCTCGTCCTTGCGGATGCGCAAGGTCTGCTCGCGTTCCACCGGCATGTTGGTCTGGCCGTCGCAGGTAACCCGCACGTGGTTGTGGTGGGCCGGGCAGATGCGAATCTCCACCCGGCTGTCTCCGCCGATCACTATCGGCCGATTGCTGAGGGTGTGCGGGCAGATAGGCACCAGCACCATGGCGTTGAGCTCGGGAGTCATCAGGGGGCCTCCGCCGGACAGCGCGTAGGCGGTGGAGCCGGTCGGGGTGGAGATGATGAGGCCGTCGGAGCGCTGGGAGTCGACGAAGCGGCCGTCCACATAGGTCTCGAACTCGATCATGCGGGCGATGTTCCACTTGTGCAGCACCACGTCGTTGAGCGCCAGCTCGGGCTTGCCCGAGTCGCGGTCGTTACCGATTCGGGCCTGCAGCAGAAAGCGCCGCTCCTCCTCGTAGGCGCCCGTCAGGATCTGCTCCAGGCCCTCCAGCATGTACTTGGGGGAGACATCGGTGAGGAATCCCAGGCGCCCCAGGTTGACCCCGACCAAAGGTACGTCGTGGGCGGCCAGCGCGCGCGCGGCGTGCAGCAGGGTGCCGTCGCCGCCGACCACGATTACCAGATCGCTATTGCGGGCGATAATCGGTAGCGGAGCGGTTGCCGGGCGACGACTGTTGAGGACCCGGGCGGTCTGCTCCTCTAGCAGCACCTCGTGCCCCCGCTGCTGGAGGAAGTCGCCCAGGCCAAGCACGCGGTCCTTCACGCTGGGGTCGCCATGCTTGCCGATCAGGCCAACACGTTGAAATAAGGCTGTCATTCGCTGCATCGATCCTGCCGCGGGGGAGGGAGCCGGGGATGCCCGGGGGTATCCCTTTCAACCGACATTAGCACGCCGGAGCGCCCTGCGCCAAGGGATCGACCCCGATTCCGACTGAAAAAGACAATTTATTGATTTAGAAGAAAAATTCAGGAATCCTTCCCTGGTGCCGACCGGTTTCTTGACAGGCGCAGAACCAGTTGGTAGCGTTGCCGGCTAGCACTCGTCACCGCAGAGTGCCAGTATCCCTGCATTTACCGTTCAGTGACGAGGACCGGAATCGGCAAGGTGGCAACCCGCAACACCCTAAGCAGTACCCAGGTAACCGACCGCGCCCAGTACTTCCTGAAGGTGCTGGTAGAGCGCTATATTCGTGATGGCCAACCGGTGGGTTCGCGCACCCTGGCGCGGGACGCCGGGTTGGACCTGAGCCCGGCCACGGTGCGGAACATCATGTCGGACCTGGAAGACATGGGTCTGGTCGCTTCCCCCCACACCTCCGCCGGGCGCATACCGACCGCCACCGGCATGCGCCTGTTCGTCGACAGCTTGCTCACCCTCAAACCGTTGGAGCATGGGGAAGTGGAGCAGATCCGCAGTCGCCTGGCGTCGGGCGCGGAGGGCCCCGAGGTGCTGGAGGCGGTGTCCAATCTGCTCTCGGGCATCACCCGGATGGCCGGAGTGGTGACCTTGCCGCGGCGCGAGCGCACCAGTTTTCGCCAGATCGAGTTCTTGCGTCTGTCCGGGCAACGGGTGCTCACCATTCTGGTGAACAGCGAAGGTGAGGTCCACAACCGCATCATCCAGGTCGAACGCGGCTTCTCCGACGCGCAATTGCAGCAAGCCGCCAATTACCTCAACGAGACCTTCAGCGGTCAGGACATGCGCAATGTGCGCGAGCGCTTGCTGGAGGAACTGAGGGATACCCGCGACCACATGAATCTGCTGATGCGCCAGGCCTTGGAAATGGCGGGACGGGTATTCGACGCGGCCGGCACCAGAGACGATTGCCTGATTGCGGGCCAGACCAACTTGATGGGCTTCAACGAGCTGGCCAGCATGGACCGGCTGCGCCGGTTGTTCGACGCCTTCACCGAGAAGCACGAGATTCTGCACCTGCTTGACAAGTGCATGCAGGCCGAGGGAATGCAGATCTTCATCGGCGAGGAATCCGGCTACCAATTGCTCGACGACTGCAGCTTGGTGACCGCTCCCTACGAGATCGACGACCAGGTGGTCGGGGTGCTGGGGGTGATCGGCCCCACCCGCATGGCCTATGGACGGGTAATCCCGATCGTCGATATCACCGCCCGATTGCTGGGCGCGGCCTTGAAACACCGATAACCATCCCCAACATGGGGGATCAGTTGGGGGCGGTGCCCCTGGGCCCCGGCCCGGCCGGGGACTTTGCATCGTTTCTCCCTGGCCCGTCGTGACACTCAGAAATTGGCCAAAAACCAGAGGTGGTAGGTATGGACAAACAACCGCAGCCGGAGCCCACGGGATCCCAGACCGCGGAGCCGGAAGCGAAATCTCAAAACGCCGAGACAGCCCCGGTCGCCCCCCAGGGCGCCGACGCCGAGTCGCAGGTAGCCGCCGGGCCGGCGGGCGAGGCCGAGGTCCCCGCTCCCGAGACCCTGGGCCAGTTATTGCGGGAGGCCCAGGCCAAAGCGGACGAGAATTGGAACCGGGCGGTGCGCGCTCAGGCCGACCTCGAGAACCTGCGGCGCCGCCACGAACTGGACCTGGAAAAGGCCCGCAAGTTCGCGCTCAACGGTTTTGTCGAGGCCTTGCTGCCGGTGATCGACAGCATGGAACTGGGACTCGCCGCGGCGGACGACGCCGCCGATGTCGCCGCCCTGCGGGAAGGCGGCGAGCTCACGTTGAAACTCCTGCTCGATGCCCTGGGCAAATTCAACGTAGAGGTGGTGAATCCCGAGGGTGAGGCGTTCAACCCGGAACTGCACCAGGCGATGTCGATGCAGCCGCGAGACGATGTGCCCCCCAACACCGTGGTGGCGGTGGTACAGAAGGGCTACCTGCTCAACGGCCGGCTGGTGCGGCCGGCGATGGTGATGGTCTCGCAGAAGCCGGCTGGCGCCCAATAGCCTTGAAATGGCCGGGGTTTCGCCCCAACTCAAGGTACGGTCAACAAAATTCAGAATTCAGAGCGGAGAATTTCAGACATGGGCAAGATCATCGGAATCGACCTGGGCACCACCAATTCTGCGTGGCGGTCATGGAGGGCGGCAAGACCCAAGGTGATCCAGAACACGGAAGGCAACCGCACGACCCCGTCGGTGGTCGCCTTGACCAAGGACGGCGAGCTGCCTGGTCGGGCAGCCGGCCAAGCGCCAGGCGGTGACCAACCCGACAGACACCGTGTTCGCCATCAAGCGCTTGATGGGCCGCAAGTTCGACGACGAGGTGGTGCAGCGCGAGATCGCCATGGTGCCTTACAAGGTCGTCAAGGCCGACAACGGCGACGCCTGGGTCAGAGGTCAACGGCAAGAAGATCGCGCCGCCGGAGATCTCCGCGAAGTCCTGCAGAAGATGAAGCAGACCGCCGAGGACTACCTGGGCGAAGAGGTGACGCGAGGCGGTGATCACCGTGCCGGCCTACTTCAACGACAGCCAGCGCCAGGCCACCAAGGACGCCGGCAAGATCGCCGGCCTGGAGGTCAAGCGCATCATCAACGAACCCACCGCGGCGGCCCTGGCCTACGGCCTGGACAAGAAGCGCGGGTGATCAGAACGATGGCGGTCTTCGACCTGGGCGGCGGCACCTTCGACATCTCCATTCTCGAAATCGCTGAGGTCGAGGGCGGATCGTTCGAGGTGATGGCCACCAACGGCGACACCCACCTGGGCGGCGACGACTTCGACAAGCGCATCATCGACTACCTGGTCGACGAGTTCAAGAAGGACGAGGGCATCGATCTGCGCAACGACCCGATGGCCCTGCAGCGCCTCAAGGAAGCGGCCGAGAAGGCCAAGCTCGAGCTCAGCTCGACCACGCAGACCGAGATCAACCTGCCCTTCATCACCGCCGACCAGAACGGCCCCAAGCACCTGAACCTCAAGCTTGACCCGGGCCAAGCTCGAGAGCCTGGTGGAAGATCTGGTCGAGCGCACGGTCGAGCCCTGCCGCAGCGCGCTCAAGGACGCCGGCACTCGACGCCGGCGGACATCGACGAGGTGATCCTGGTCGGCGGCTCAGACGCGCATGCCGGTGGTGCAGGCGAAGGTGAAGGAGATTCTTCGGCAAGGAGCCGCGCACAGGACGTCAACCCGGACGAGGTCGTGGCCATGGGCGCCGCCATCCAGGGCGGCGTCCTGGCCGGCGACGGTCAAGGACGTCGTGCTGCTCGACGTGACGCCGCTGTCGCTGGGCATCGAGACCCTGGGCGGGGTGATGACCAGCTGATCGAGCGCAACACCACCATCCCCACCACGCAAGAGCCAGGTCTTCTCCACCGCGGCGACAACCAGACCGCGGTGGACATCCACGTGCTGCAGGGCGAGCGCGAGATGGCCGTCGACAACAAGACCATCGGCCGCTTCCAGCTGACGGGCATTCCGCCGGCGCCGCGCGGCGTGCCGCAGATCGAGGTCACCTTCGACATCGACGCCAACGGCATCCTGCACGTCTCGGCCAAGGACAAGGCCACGGGCAAGGAGCAGTCGATCAAGATCCAGGCCTCGAGCGGCCTGACCGACGACGAGATCGACCGCATGGTCAAGGACGCCGAGGCCCACGCCGACGAGGACAAGCAGCTTCCACGAACTGGTCAGCGCCCGCAACCAGGCCGACACCATGATCCACGCCACCCGAAAATCCAT
>CAVWCW010000015.1:0-90121 GCA_963753615.1 uncultured Gammaproteobacteria bacterium | reverse complement strand
TTTAAGCTTTTCGGCGAAGGCCTTTTTTTCGCGGGCCTGTTGTTCGTGGGTAAGATGGCTCATGGGGTCACCTGGTCAGAAGTAGTAGCCGAAGTTGAGGTTGAAGCGGTAGTTCCACTTGTCGTTGCCGGTCACGCCGAAGTCGCCCACCCCATTGTAGATATTGGCGTAGTTGTCGCCGTCGTTGCCCCACGAAGTAGTTGCCGTTGGAGTAGACCAGGTCGCTGTAGATGTACCAGCCGCCATTGGCCCAGGCCGCCCCCAGGTCAGCATCTGGCTGTTATTGAAGTCCCCGTCGTCCTTGACGATGTTGCTGTACTCCACGTAGGGCAGCACATAGTCCAGCCAACCGAACTGCGGGGTATCGTCGCGGTAGCTCAGCGACACTGCCGGGATCCAGGCCTTCGCGGCCACCGGCCAGGCGAAGTCGTAGGCGCCCATGGGCACCAGGGTATCGGTTCCCCAGGGGTTGTCGTCGTCGATGTCGTACTCGTAGCGGGTCAACTGGCTGGCCAGCTTGAAGTTGCCAAACTGGTTGACCATATGGGCGGAGACCGCCCAGTGATGGCCGTTGTCGGCACGCTTGCCCTTGAGTTGACCGTACTGCAGCGACACGCCCAGATCGGTGGGCGCCGCCCAGTCGTCGAAATTGTAGATGGCGCGCAGGTTGAACTGGTTGCGCTCCTCGAAGCCATTGGCCGCAGCGCTCAGCAGGTTGCCGTCGTCGTCCAGGGCGGAGGTCCATTTCACCGCGTCATAGCCGTAGCGGGCGCTGTCCTCGCTGGTGCCGTTCCCGTTGCCTTCGCTGCTGTAGAACCAGGCCAGGTCCAGGTCCCAGTTGCCCCGCGTGGTGACGTACTTGACCCCGAGATCCATGTCGTCCGACAGCCCGACGTAATAGTGCTGGTCGAAGAACCAGCTCTGGGACACCCCGTACGGCCCCGGGCCGAAGGGCACCCGAGTAACCCCCACCTGAATCTGGTTGTCGTCGTCGAACTGGTAGCCCAGCCAGCCCGTGTGCAGGAAGTTGTAGCCGTTGTACCAGCGGTATTCGAGCTTGCCGATCACCTGCTCGTAGTCCAGGCCCATATTGATGCGGAAGGTGTCGAGCTCGAAGTTCCCCCCGTGGCCGCCCCGGTTGGGGCCATCGCCGCCGCCAGGGTAGCTGCCGCGGACATAGTTGACGCGCATGGCTCCGCCGATGGTCACCGGCCCGATCTTGATCTCGTCCGAGGGGGGCTCATCGGCCACCACCAAGGCCGGTTCCGCATCGGTGTAAGGCTCGGCCTCCGTCGGCTCCATAACGGCCTCCCCGCCCCCGGCGGCTTCCAACTCTTGTTTCGCCTGTTCCAGCTCGCGGGTGAGTTCCGCGATGCGCCTCTCCAACTCCGCCGTACCGGCTTCGTCGGCCAGGACTGGGGGCGACATTACCAATACCCCAACCAGGGCGAGTGCAATAGCGGCGGCCGCTACCGAGGTGGAACCAATTTTCTTCTTCTCTCTGTGGATCATTGTTGTCTCCCGCGATGATGCCCCTAGGCGCCGCTCAAAGTCGCCCCGTCACCCAATAGTCGATTCGTTTCTCGTTGCTCTCGATATACCTGTCGACCGCCTCCTCGTAGGAGGTCTCCTGGGCGTCGTACATGGCCTGCTGGAGATCGTCGATGGGAATCTGCATGCGCGAGAAGAAGCCGGCGGCCTCGGTCTGGTCCTGATAGAAGCCGAGGCGCGCCACCGCGTGCACCCGCTCGAAGCTGCCCAATACGCCCTTGGGGTCTTCCAGGTAGCGCAGATCGTAGGCGCCGAACATCCAGTGCGGGCTCCAGGCGGTGACGACGATCCATTGGTTGCGGCGCACCGCCCGCTCCAAGGCGGCAGTCATGCCGGCGCCGGAGGACAACTGCAGCTCGTAATCGAGGCCGTAGTCCTCGATCGCCTGTTTCGACAGGCGGGTCAGGCCCGCCCCGGGATCGATGCCGGTTATCGTGCCGTCGAGCTTTTCACGCACCGAGTCCTTGGCCAGATCGGCGATCGACGACAGCTCGGACTCCGGGATGTAGTTGGGCACCGCCCATCCGAGACGGGCATGGGTATACAACAGCCCCAGGTTCACCACCTTGGGGCCAACCTTTTTTAGGTAATCTTCGTGGGTCCCCGGCTGCCAGGACATCAGCATGATGTCGATGCTGCCGGTGGCCAGCCCCTGGTACTGGGGCGCGATATCGGTTTGCAACAGCTCGACCTCGTACCCCATGCGCTCCTCGAGCACCCGCTTGGCCAGCTTGGTGACGAACTCCGCATCCGACCAGGCGGTCCAGCCGATCTTGATCGTGTCCTTCGCTGCCGCGGCCCCGCTCAGGCCCAGGGCCAGCACGCCGCTGAGCAGCAGCATTGAGAGTTTTTTCAGGTTCATCTTGCTCTCCTCGATAGTTATGGTTTTCGGGAACCGCCAAGCGCCCGCACGAGCCGGGCCAGCAGCGAGGGCGCCTCAGCGCCCCTGGGGGCCGCCCTGGGACGGCCGAAACTCTGGGTGATGCGGTCAAGCAGGATCGCCAGCAAAACCACGCCCAATCCGCCCTCGAAGCCGAGACCGACATTGAGCCGCTGGATGCCGGTAAGCACCGTATTGCCCAAGCCGCCGGCGCCGATCATCGACGCGATCACCACCATCGACAACGCCAGCATGATGGTCTGGTTGACACCGGCCATGATCGACGGCATGGCCAGTGGCAGCTGCACCTTGAACAGCAACTGGCGGTCGGTGCAACCGAACGCCTGCCCGGCCTCCACCTGCTCGCGGCTGACCTGGCGGATGCCCAGGTTGGTGAGCCGCACCGCCGGCGGCATGGCGAAAATCAGGGTCGCGATGGCGCCCGGCACCTTGCCGAGGCCGAAGAAAATGGCTGCCGGAATCAGGTAGACAAACGGCGGCATGGTCTGCATCAAATCCAGCACCGGCCGCACCAGGGCTTCCACCGTATCGTTTCGGGCCATGGCAATGCCGAGGGGGATGCCGAGCGCCAGGGCTACCAGGCTGGAACCGATCACCAGGGCCAGGGTCGACACCGTTTCGGTCC
Source organism: uncultured Gammaproteobacteria bacterium (assembly GCA_963753615.1). Classification (GTDB taxonomy): domain Bacteria; phylum Pseudomonadota; class Gammaproteobacteria; order Chromatiales; family Chromatiaceae; genus CAVWCW01. The sequence goes on along the minus strand of CAVWCW010000015.1, from coordinate 87,044 downwards.
AGATCCCCATGCCGAAGATCAGCACCATGGCGCCCAAGGCGAACAGCCCGAAGCGCCAGCCCACCCGCCACCAGGCGATGGCGACGATCAGCGCCGCCAGCAGCAGGGGCGGCAGCGCCAGCAGGCCGTCCTCGAAGGCGTCGATGACCAGTCCCAGCCCGTCGGCTATGCCGTCCAGCACCCCGGCGAGGTTGTCCTGCACCCAGTCGACACCGGCCTCGACCCAGTCGCCGATCGGGATCCGGAAACCCAGAATCCGTTCCGCCATGCTCAGGCCGCCTTGTCCAGGGTTTGCAGCAGGATCTTCTTGTCGATCACCCCCAGGTAGTGGCCCTGGTCGTCGACCACCGGCACTGGATAGTCGCTGGCGGTCACCAGGCTCAGCACCTCGTTCAAATCCAAGTCGTGGGGCGCGGGCCGAACCTCGGGGATAAAGGCGTCGTCCCAGCGCGGCTCGCCGTCGTTGCCGAGCGCCGCCGCCAGGCTGTTGATGCTGACCATCCCCCGATATCTGCGGCCCTGCTCCAGCACCACCCCCAGGTTGCGCGAATGGTCACGCAGCTGGGCCAAGGCGGCGCGTACGTTGACGCCGGGGCGCTGGAACACGTTCAGCGCCTTGTTCTCGGCGATGTCTCCGGCGCTGAACACCTTGCTCACGTCCACCCCGTAAAAGAAGCTGCGCACATACTCGTTGGCCGGCTGCGTCACGATCTCCTCCGGGGTCCCGATCTGCACCACCGCCCCGCCGTCCATAATGGCGATGCGATCGCCGATGCGGATCGCCTCGTCCAGGTCGTGGGAAATAAACACGATGGTGTGGGCCTCGCGTTGCTGCAGGCGCACGACTTCGTCCTGCATCTCGGTGCGGATCAGCGGATCGAGGGCGGAAAAGGCCTCGTCCATCAGCAGGATCGGTGCCTGGGTAGCCAGCGCCCGGGCCAACCCGACCCGCTGCTGCATGCCGCCCGAAAGTTCGTCCGGATAGCTGTCCGCCTGGGGCTGCAGCCCCACCGTCTCCAACGCCTGCAGGGCTCTCTCGCGTTGCCGCTCGGCGCTGAGGCCGGCGACCTCGAGCCCGAAGCCCGCATTCTCCGCCACCGTCCTGTGGGGTAGTAGGGCAAAGGACTGAAATACCATGCTCATCGAAGTCCGGCGGAGTTCGATGAGCGCCTTCTTGTCCATGGCGGTGATGTCCACGCCGTCGAGCAGGATGTGGCCCCGGGTCGGCTCGATCAGCCGGTTGAGCATACGCACCAGGGTCGACTTGCCCGACCCCGACAGCCCCATCACCACGAACACCTCGCCCTCTTGGATCGCGAAGTCGGCCCCCTGCACGCCCACGGTGGTGCGAGTGCGGGCAAAGATCTCGTCTTTCGACAGGCCCTCCTCCAGCAACCGCAAGGCCGTCGCCGGCTGGGGGCCGAAGATCTTGTAGAGGTCCTTGATGATCAACTTGTCGCTCATGATTATGCCAACTTGGGGGCGTATCTCGCCGCGGAGGCTACGGCGCCCGCTCGACGGCCAGCACTCGGTCTGCGCCGCTCCCGATCCCCTTTAGGCGATGCAAACAACCACCCGTGACCGCCCGAGTCCCAGAGTACCCGGGCTTGACCACTAGACCGGCCGCGCCATTCCTATAGAACCGCGCCTGCGACGCAATGAACATTGTCAGGGGACAGCCAGCCTGTCCCGGCATCAGCCTGACCAAACGCCCAGGCTTGCTGCTCTTGATGTGTCGAGAATGGCCTCGACGGGCTGATTCGCGGACCATTGGACCCGCTAGTTCCGACCGACCGGCGGGAAAAACCCGAAATCCGGCGGGCGTCGGAACGACATAGAAAGCCTCTTTACCATAAAGGGCGCTGCCCCCAACTGCAAGTCTGGGGGCTGCGGATCGATAAGGGAATCAGAAGGATGGACACAATAGCCCGGTGCCGCCCTGCCCCGATCCTGGCGGTGCGCCTAAAGCACCGGTGGCGAGACAAAAAATCGCCATCATCGTGCCCGCTATAGGCGCGGGACCGAGTATTAAAAGGGAAGTGGTTGACGCTCGAAACCGGCTCGGGACGCACCCCTGCGAACCGTTATCGAAGACCGGCGGAGCACCTGGGCCTCAAGCTCGGTAAACCCTGAACCGAGACTCGAGTCCCAAAATGAAGACGGAGCCCAGATGGGCCGGGCAAGCGGGCAATGACGTCAGGAACGGCAAAACCGGCATTTCCCCGGCTGGTCCCCTTGGCCTGCTCGCGGTGAACGGCCAACCCGAGTCCGGGGACGGCGGCCATTAATGGAGCGCTCGGCCCCCACAGCACTTTTTGCTCGTGGATGTTTCCATGTTACAAACGCTTGTGCAGAGCAATCTTGCGGCCTCGTTTATCGGGCGCCGCCCGACCAATCGGCAGGCCGAGGCGTTCCGGAGCAGCCCCGGCAATGCCGTCCAGCGCCGCACCAAAGGAGGCTCAGGGCAAATGGTTCCCGCGAAGAAGAAACTGCTTGGTGTTTTCCAAATCTTGCCGACCCTCGCGGTCGTCTCGGCACTCGGGTTTGCGCCGCTCCATGCAACCGCCGGCGAGCTCACGGAGGTGCCCGACGGGCCGAAGCTTCAGTTCAGCCTGCCTGATATCGGCGACCAGCAGCGCAGCCTCGACGAATTCGCGGGAAAGGTGCTGGTGATCAACTTCTGGGCAAGTTGGTGCCGGCCTTGCATCGTCGAGATGCCCAGCATCCAGCGGCTTGCCGAGGCGATGAGCGACAAGCCCATCGCGGTGATCGCCATTAACGTGGGGGAGGCCAAGAGAAGGGTACAGGCAACGGTCACGCGCCTCGACGTCGATTTCCCCGTCCTGCTAGACAAGGACAGCGCGGTATTCGACGCCTGGGGCGCCAATGTCCTACCCACCACCTATGTACTCGACGATAGCGGTCGGGCCCGCTACGTCGGACGCGGCCCCCTGGAGTGGGATCGCGCCGATATCATCGAGCTGCTGGGGCGGCTGGCGGAGCCACAACCAGATCGCAACTAGAACTCGTATCCATGGCCCGGCGCCGAGGCCGTGGGACTCATTGGCGGGATTTCCTGAGAGTTCTTCCTGACTAGAAACCCTGGGCCGACGCGGGTTCGGACGGATCTGTGGGCTCCAGTGGAGTCACTAAAATGATTAGCCAGGGAAAATTTCTCGGGGAATTGATAGATTTTTTTAATTTTAGAGTTGACTAATAAAGATAACACTAATATACTTCTTCTCCATCGAAGGCAAGCAACGAATCACCGGCTGCCGACTGCATCGATAAACGAAGCTTTTTTCAAAGAACTCTTAAGGGAAACACACATGTCCAAGATCCTCAAAATCGCCGCCGCTACCGCTCTTGTCGCCGCTTCCGCTTCCGCCTCTGCCTTCTGGGGCGGTGGTCCTTGGGGCGGTTACCCCGGTTCCAACAATTGGATGAACGACTTCATGGGCGACGGCTACGGTGACTTCAACATGTCCATGAGCGGCGGCGGGCACGGTCGCGGCTACAACCGTTACAACAGCTACTACGGTCCTTACGGCTACGGCGCCCCTTACGGGTATGGCGCTGGCGCTCCTTACGGTTACGGCATGCCTTACGGCGCCCCGGTCGCTCCGGTAGCTCCGGTAGCTCCGGCTTCCAAGTAAGGATGAGCTAGTCTCCTCCCCCACACGGACGTGAATAAAGGGCCGGCAGAGCAATCTGCCGGCCCTTTTCTTTTGTCGGGCAGATGCTGAGCCTTTGAGATTCCCACCTGACCGGGCTGACCGCGATTTGCCAGCCTGAAATCTGGGGCGATTCCAATTACGGCACGGTCCTAGTTCCGAAGTCGCACCACCCTCTATGCGGATGGTGCGCGATGGGCAGACGCCTCAGCGGCTCAATGCTTCGCTGAATTCTCCGAACCATTTGGCGCCCAGTGCCTCCAATGCATTGGTGCCGTCCATTCGGGTCAGGAAATTCTCGGTCCAGTTGATAAAGAGGGGATCGAAGCCTGGCAAGGCGATACCGATGGGCTCGTAGGTAAGCAGTGAAAACACGGACACGAAATCGGCGTCCGGATTCTGTTTCAGCGTGGACAAGCAAATTGGGTATTCCGTCAGCATGCCTCCGGCTTGGCCTTGGCGCACCATCTGCACGGCGCTATCGTGATCGTCCGCGGCGACGATGGTCGCACGCGGGAGCAGGGTGCGAACGAAATCTTCGCTGGTTGAGCCCTTGAGGACTGCGAGGCGAGTATCCGGGCTATCCAGGTCTTCCATCTGCTCGGCTTTAGCGAGGCTTTCGCTCTTGGTTATGACGCACTTACCGGATGTCATGTAAGGTCCGACAAAGGCCACCCGCTTGTTTCGCTTTTGGGTGATGGTCAGATTCGAAATGACCACATCAACCTCGCCACGCTCCAGGGCCGGGACCAACTCGGGAAAGGGCAGCGTTTTGATATCGAGGCTGACGTCCAGAGACTGTGCCATCAGATGGGCAAGATCGATATCGTACCCGACAATTTCCCCACCTTCGAGGGTCTGGGCCATAGGCGGCATGTTAGCCGAGGTGCCCAACACCAACGAGCCTCGTTGCTCGATGCGGGAAATTACCGAACCGCTGTCACCAGTCGGCATGGTATTACAGCCAGTGATGAACAGCAGCAGGATCAGAACGAGGGCGGAATGCCTGATTAGTCGGGTCATGGATGCTTCCTTGGAATGCAGATCGTTAACAAGGTCGTGCAGTAGACGTGAACCTTACGAGCGTTACCGCGGCTTGCCGAGAATGAACGCAAGCGCTTCGGGCCGCCGGGGAATGATGGCGAAAAAGGGCGTCTGTCGCAACCGGTGTAGCTTGGTCAAGGCCAGCGCGGGCGTGAAGGCAGCGAAGCGCCTGGCCCGGAGCGGTCCGCTACCAGTGGCGCAGACACTCCGGCAGTACCAGCGAGAGCAACGGATTGTGATCCTTTTGGCGATCGCCCGGCTCGACTCCACCCACAGCACACCGAAAGATCTGGTGCCGGAGCACCTGCTGAGCGCGCGCCTACAGTTGCCCCCTCGGGGTTTCGAAGAGCGGCTCCATTTCGCTTCGACAATGTATATCGGTTCGTCTGGGCGGAGAATTGCGTCGAATTTGCCAAACTCAGCGCGTGCGGAACCGCAGCATGCTCTGGCAGCACCGCCGCGGCCAAAGTTCGGGCGGTATACGACCAGTGCATCGCCGCTCGGGCTTCGGTCACCTAGTTGGTTGTAGGAATTCGCTCAACCAATGCTTCAGGACCCAGAAGGTAAGATCATCTTCACCATACAAGACGATCTCGGCCAGGATCCAGCCTTCCAGGACTTCGCCAAAGCGGGGAAGTCGATCACCGATTTGGCGGATATGCTCTCTGGCGCCAACCCGAAAGCGGCTCCTACCCAAGCCCGCTTGAGTTCCTGTTGGCGCGTGCGGCGTCTGTGCGCCACCAATAAAAACGCCCGCTCGGGGCGGGCTGTTTTTCCCGGCTTTCCAGCCGGCTATATGGTGGCCAGGGACAGAATCGAACTGCCGACACGGGGATTTTCAGTCCCCTGCTCTACCAACTGAGCTACCTGGCCTTTGGAGAAGGCGGTATTAAAGCCAGATGAAGGGCCTAAGTCAAGGCCCCGGGGCGGGAAACCGCTATTTCGGCGCGACGAAATCGGGGGGCAACTCGGCGCCTTCGCCGAAGAAGAACTTTTCCATCTGCTCTTCCAGAAACTTGCGTGCTTTGGGGTCGATCGGGCTCAGACGGTTTTCGTTGATCAGCATGGTCTGGTGCTGCAGCCACTGCTGCCAAGCCTCTTTCGAGACGTTGTCGAAGATGCGCTTGCCCAGGTCTCCCGGGTAGGTTTGGCGCTCCAGCCCTTCGGCCTCGCGGTTGAGTTTGACGCAATGTACGACCCGGCTCATGGGTTCTCTCCTCGCAGTCTCTGGTTCAGCTCTGAAATCAGTCGTTCGACCGGCGCCGCCAGGCCCAGCCGTTCAGGTTGCGCCAAGTTATACCAGAGTCGCCCCTCCGGCTCCATGACCGAACAACCCGACTCTGGGAGGAGGATTTCCACCGGCTGCATCCGCAGTCGGAAATGCGTAAAGCTGTGGCGGCGTTGCGGCCAGCGGCCGAGCAGGCGGGCCCCGGGGCCCAGGCGCTCGTCGCACCAGCTCAGAGGATCGGCCTCGGGGGAGCACTCCGGCAGGCTCCAGAGGCCGCCCCAAATGCCGACCGGGGGGCGCTTCTCCAACAGCAGTTCGCCGCCGCTGCGAATCAACAATAACTGGGTATGCCGTTCCGGCAACGGGCGGCGAGGCTTGGGCCCGGGGTACAGGTCCTGTTCGCCGCGGGTCCGGGCCAGACAGGGTTCGGCCAACGGGCAGCGCCCGCAGTCCGGCCGGCTGCGAGTGCAAAGGGTGGCGCCCAGATCCATCATCGCCTGGTTATAGGCCCCTACCCTTTGCTCAGGCGTTTGTCGCTCGGCCAACGCCCAAAGGCGCTTGGCCACCGCTCCCTCGCCGGGCCAACCCGGCACCGCGAAGCAGCGCGCCAGCACGCGCTTGACATTACCGTCGAGGATCGGCTGGCGCTGGCCCAGGGCCAAGGAGAGGATGGCCCCGGCGGTAGAGCGGCCGATGCCGGGCAAGGCTTGGACCTGCTCCAGTTCGGTTGGAAAGCGGCCGCCGTATCGGTCGCGGACGATGCGGGCTGCCCGGTGCATGTTGCGGGCCCGGGCGTAGTAACCGAGACCCGACCAGTGGTGCAGCAGTTCGTCCTCGGGGGCATCGGCCAGGGCCTGGAGGCCGGGGAAGCGCCGCATGAAGCGCTGGTAGTAGGGGATCACCGTGCCGACCCGGGTCTGCTGCAGCATGATCTCCGAGACCCAGACCTGGTAGGGACCGGGGGCCTGCTGCCAAGGCAGATCGCTGCGCCCATGCTGGTCGTACCAGGCCAGGACCGGCTGCGCGAAGCCGGGCTCGCTCACGGGCGCAGGGGCTCCTGGGCCAGTCGCTCCAGGTTGACTGCACTGGCGCGCGCTTCCTGCTCGAGGGCGCGCTTGATCAACCAGGGGCCGAGCACGGGCGGAACCCAGAACTTGGGTTCCAATTCGGCCTCGAAGCGCATACCGGTGGCGTTCCCCAAAGGGGTCAGCCTCCAGTGTGCCCGGCCGTATCGGAAGTCGCTGCCTCGCGGTTGGATCTCCGCCAGCAGTTCGCCAAAGCCAAGTTGGCGGACCCGTTGCCGCTGACGCACCTCCTTGCAAAAGCCGATCACGCAGGCCTGGGCCCGGGTGAACACCAGGTCGCCGCCGGCCGCGTGCGTGCCAATTCTCTTGCAGCTGTCGATTGCGGGGCTGATTTGGGGGTAGCTGGGGTAGTGGGTGAGACGGGCCCAGATGGCCTCGGTCGGAGGCGGCAAGCCGGGCCTGCACGAGCACCCCGTAGCGCTCGCCGCGTTGCTCCACCGACAATTGCTCGATCTCGGCCGCCGCGGCCGAGAAAACGAGCAGGGCAAGCACCGGGCCGGCCAAGCGCCGCGCGGCGGTCACTACCGCAGGAAGCCTTTGAGCAGGCCCTTGACCTGGTCCTTAGTCTGAGAATCGACCTTATCGCCGAGGGCCTTGTCGATCTTGTCGTCGATCTGTTTGTCGATTTTGGCGCCCTGGGTCTCCATTACCACGGTCTTGATGTCGACCTCGTATTCAATGTCGCTGAACGGGCCGCGCAGCCGCACCGGGACCGGCACCCCTTTCAGTTCTTCCAGTCCCTCGCCCCCCTGGCCCTTTTCGGTGGAAACCACCACCGCTTTGACGGTGTAGTCGAGTCGCTCGGCGGATAGGTCCGCCTCGCCCTCGCCGGTGACCCGCAGGAATGGCGACTTGGCCAGCAGGTCCTTGTTGACCAGCACCCCCTTGGTAATTACCGCGCTGCCGGTGAGTTCGGAAAAGTCGGTCTGGTTCGGCTGGTTGTCCGGCGGCAACGCCTCGCCCTTGATCTGCGCCTTGGCCTCGCGCACGGTTCGCGCCAGATTGAAACCCTTGACCGCGCCATCGAGGAAAGCGAAGTCCAGCGTGCCCCCCAGGCTCTGCACAAGCGCCTGCTGATGCTGCCCGCTGGCGCTGAGATTGGCGCTGAAGCGGGCGGTGCCGGTGAGCTGCTCCTCGCCACTGAGATCCGCCAGCAGGGGCCCCGCCTGCACCTTGTCGAGACGCTGGACGATACTCAGTTCGGGGGTGGCGCCCCGCACGTCGACGCCGAAGCTGCCCTTGAGGCTGCCGTCGTAGAAGCGCTGCACCTGGTCCTCCAGCTTGAGCTGCCCGCCCTTGGATTCGAGAGCTCAGAGAAAGGTCCTGGGCCTTGAGCCCCTGGATGATCAACTCGCCGATGCGGAACACCCCCTCCACGTCGAGCTCGCGCAGGGTCTCCACCGGGAACAGGGGCGCCGGGCCCGGCGCCCCGGCCGGGAGCTTCACCCGCGGGCTGCCCAGCGCGGTAGCGGGGCCTGTGGACCCTCTTGCGCCGCCGGAGGCAGATAGCGGTCCAGGTCGATAGCGTCCATTTCGAGGTCGAATCGGATCGCTGGCTGGGCCGGGTCGAGCACCCTCAGCTGGCCGTCCAGCCGGCTGTCATCGAGCACCATGGCAAACCTTTCCAGCTTTATCTCACCCGGCGTGGAGTCGAGATGGAAGCTGGCGGCGGCCTTGTTGAGCACCGCCGGATCGCTGGTCTCGGGGGCGTCCAGACCCAGGTCTTCGAGCAAGGCCCGCGGGCTGAATTCCGCCAGTTTCAAGTCGCCTTGGAAGGCGGGGGCATTCTGGATCTGGGTGCCGTGGGCCTCACCGCTGAGCACCAGACGCCCGGACGTCAGTTGCATCCCGGTCAGATCCAGGGTCTGGGCGGCCAGGTCCAGGGCCAGGTCGGCCAGCAGTTCCAGGGCCGCGCCGGCGGGCGGCAGGCCCTCGCCTTCAACCTGAGCGGTGAACTTGAGGCCCTCCACCCCGAAACGCTGGGTACGAAGGTCGGCCCGAACCTGGCCGCTCAGGCCGATATCGCCGTTTACGCCCTCGGTCTCGATCTCGGTCAGCTCGAGATTCAGCGGCAACAGGTCGATCTGCCTGAGGGCGGCGTCGGTCTGCACCTGGGTATCAAGGTCCACCCGCGCCTTGAGCGCCGGCTGGTTGCCGCTGATCCGGAAGCCCAGGATCAGGTCCAGGGGTTGTCCGGGTACGAAGGCCTCGGTGTCGAGGCTGAGTTCCGCGATCTCGTAGCGCTGGCCGGCGGCCTGGTCGTCCCACACCACCCGTGAGTCCTGCAACTCGACGCCACCGATGGCGAGCCCGCCCAGCACCTGCTTGGCGCCGATCTCTTGCCGGTCGCCGGACTCGGGTTCCGCCGCCGCTGGCTCCGTTGCCTCTGAGCCGCCGGCGCCGGCCAGGTCATCCCAATTGCTGCGCCCGTCTGCGGCTCGAGCCAGGTTCAGCTCCAGACCCTGAATGCGTATCTTGTCCACCTCGACCTGCTTTTGCAGCAAGGGCAGCAGCTTGGCCCGCACCTGCACATGGTCGAGGGCGGCAAACGGGGCCTCGCCAAAGCCCGGGGCGTTGCTCAGCCGGACCTGGTTCAGCTCTAAACCCAGCCAGGGGAATACCGAAAGGCCGATTTCCCCGCCCATCTCCAGGTCGCGCCCGGTGGCCTTTTTCACCTCGGCGGCGATCTCCGCCTTGTAGTCGTTGGGATCCACCAACATGGGGATCAGGATGACCGCGGCCACCACCAGGATCACCAAGAAGATCACCAGGGAAAACAGGAATTTGAACAAACGGCCCATGGCCCAGCCTCCTAAGTCCTAAAATTGTATTCGTGATAGGCCCCGGGTTGCCGGGAAACCGCCCGTTTTGGCCCAAGCATGTAGGAATCCTGACCGGATTACCAGAACCGTTGGCCCGCGTTTCCACCCTCAATCAGTGCGCGGCCGGCCGCAGCGCCAGCAGCTGAGAAACTGACCTTCCAGACGCTCGCCGCAGCCGACACAGACCCAGTCGGCGCCCCGCTCGGACGGGGCCGGTGTGCGCTCGAGCCGGCGCAACAGTTCCCGGGCCGGCTCCAGATCGTCCTCGTCCAGCACCCACAGGGCCGGGCCAATGTCCGCCGGCAACTCGCCCGCGCCGCCGCTCAGGAAGTCGCGCAGGATCACGCTCTGGATGCCGCGCTCGCGCAAATAGTCCAGAAACATCTGGGCCTGGATGCGATCGCGGGCTTCGTAGACCTTGTGCATGACGGAAAGGAAAGGATTGGAGCGGGTGATGGGAATCGAACCCACGTCATCAGCTTGGGAAGCTGAGGTTCTACCATTGAACAACACCCGCATTCCGAGCCGCGATTGTATGCGCTAGCCGGGCGGCGGCGCAAGTTGCCGTCGCCGCATCCCGGAGCCCGCAACGAGGTAAGAGGCGCGCCCTCGCGCCGATCCCGCTGGCTGGCTTCCGTGCCGGCGTCGGATCGAGCCCGGGCCCTCAGCCGTACATCGCCTCGACCTGCTGGTTGAAGCGGTCCAACACCGAGGCGCGCTTGATTTTCAGCGTCGGCGTGGCCAGGCCATTGTCGACGGTCCAGGGCTCCAACAGGGCAGTCACCCGCCGCACCTTGGCATAGCCGGGGAAGTCTCTTAGCGCCATCTTTATGCGGCCCTGCAGCAGGGCCGTGAGCTTGGGGTCACCCAGACTCTGCGGGGCCATGGGGTCCAGTCCCTGCTCCTGGGCAAGGCCCGGCCAGAGGTCGCCGTTCAGCACCACCAGGGCGGTGAGATAGGAGCGCCCCTCACCCACGATCAGCACCTGTTCGAACAGGGGGTCGAGGGCGATCGCCATCTCCATGTCGCCGGGCGGCACCTTTTCGCCGTTGGACAAGACCAATATGTCCTTGAGTCGTCCGGTGATATAGATGTGGCGGCCGTCGATCCGGGCCTGATCGCCGGTGTGGAGCCAACCGCTGGGGTCGATCATCTGGGCGGTGGCGGCGTGATTGTTCCAGTAGCCGAGCATGGCGCCGGGGGTCTTGACCAGCAGTTCGTCGTCGTCGCCGATACGCACCTCGATGCCGCGCAAGGGCACACCGACGCTGGCGGGCTGGTTGTCCTCGATCGGGTTGACGCTGATGACCGGGCTGGTCTCGGTCAAGCCGTAGCCCTGCAGCAGCGGCACCCCCAGTGACGATGAATACCTTGGCGATGTCCGCCGACAGCGGCGCCCCGCCGCTCACCGCCAGACGCAGACGCCCGCCCAGGCGGGCGCTTACCTTGTCCGCCACCAGCCGCCGCAGCAGCGGCCAGGCGAGTTGGGAGGAACGCCAGCCGGCGCGCCCCTGCTGGCGTTCGAAGCGGCGCCAGCCGACTTTGACGGTGGCGTCGAACAGCCAGCGCGCCGGCGCCGGGCGCTTGCTCATCTGATCCTGGATGCGGCCGTAGACCTTCTCGAAGATGCGCGGCACCGCGATCATGGCGGTAGGCCGGGTCAGCTTCAGATCCTCCGCCAGTTGGGCCACCGAGCGGGAATAGGCGACGCCGGCGCCGGCCATCATCGGCAGATAATAGCCGGCGGTGCGCTCCAGGGTGTGGGACAGGGGCAGGAAGGAGAGCAGCAGATCCTGCTCGTAGACGTCGATCACGGTCAGGGCGGCGTGGGCCACCGAGAGCATGTTGTGGTGGCTCAGCATCACCCCTTTTGGACGACCGGTGGTGCCGGAGGTATAGACGATGGAGGCCAGGGAGTGGGGGTCGCCGCGGCGCTTGCGCAGTTCGCTGCCGGCGGCCGGCAGCCAGTCGGCGGCGACGACCACGCGCTCGTCCTCCGCCGCCAGTTGCCGGGCCTGCTCGCTGGAGTCCAACAGCACCACCCGCTTGAGGCCTTTGCGATCCCCGAGCGCCGGGGCCAGTCGCTTCCAGCGTCCAGCGTCCTGCACCAGCAGCAGCCGCACGTCGGCGTCGCCGAGGATGTAGTCCACCGCATCGGCACGATCGTCGGTATACAGGGGCACTACCGCCAGACCGAGGCCCAAGGCCGCTTGGTCGAACTGCACCCATTCCGGGCAGTTGCGCAGTTGCAGCGCCACCCGTTCGCCGGGCGCCAGGGCCTCGCCGGCCAGGGCGTCCTGCCAACGCGCCACCTCGGCCCCTACCTCGCTCCAGTTCAGATCGACCCAGGCGTTCGCAAGGCGGTCGTAAAAGCGGTAGGCGAGGCGGTCCGGGGAGCGACGGACGCGCTGGACCAGCAACCCGTCCAGGGTGCGCGCGCTCTCTTCGGAGATCAGATCTTCGTTCCACTGACTCAAGGCGATGGCCCCCGTTTGCCTATCGTTCTGTAGTGTTTTTTGGGTTTGGTATAGAATTTACTGGTTTTTCCCATTGATGCACAGGGCCCGAGCATGCAGATCTACGTCAACGGCGAAGCGCGCCAGGTCCCGGAAGGGACCGACATGGCCGGTCTGGTCGAGCTGCTGGAGCTGGGCGGACGCCGCATCGCGGTTGAGGTCAACCAGGAACTGGTGCCGCGCAGCCGCTTCGCGGCCCACCCCCTGCGCGAGGCCGACCAGGTGGAAATCATCCACGCCGTGGGCGGCGGTTGAGCCGAGCCTGCGAGCCCCGCCCTCCTTTCAACCCCAGTCCTAGCAATCCCCCGAGAGAAGTCCACTGAAGATGCCCAATCAGAGCAACGATACCTTTACAGTCGCCGGCCGCGAGTACCGGTCGCGCTTGCTGGTCGGTACCGGCAAATACCGGGACATGGATCAGACCCGCGCCGCCATCGACGCCAGCGGGGCGGAGATCGTCACCATCGCGGTGCGCCGCACCAACATCGGCCAGAACGCCGGACGAGCCGAATATTCTGGAGGTCCTGCCGCCGGACCGCTACACCATCCTGCCCAATACCGCCGGCTGCTACGACGCCAAGACGCGCGGTGCGCACCTGCCGTCTGGCACGGGAGCTGCTGGACGGCCACAACCTGTGCAAGCTGGAGGTGCTGGGGGACGAGAAGACCCTGTTCCCCGACGTGGTCGCGACCTTGGAAGCGGCGGAAGAGCTGGTCAGGACGGCTTCGACGTGATGGTCTACACCAACGACGATCCGATCATGGCCAAGCGCCTGGAGGAACTGGGCTGCTGCGCGGTGATGCCCCTGGCCGCCCCCATCGGCTCCGGCCTGGGCATCCGCAACCGGCTGAATATCCGCACCATCGTGGAGAACGCCAATGTGCCGATCCTGGTGGATGCCGGCGTCGGCACCGCCTCGGATGCCGCGGTGGCCATGGAGCTGGGCTGCGACGGGGTGCTGATGAACACCGCCATCGCCGCCGCCAGCGACCCGGTGCTCATGGCCTCGGCCATGCGCAAGGGCATCGAGGCGGGGCGCGAGGCCTATCTGGCCGGGCGCATGGCGCCCAAGCGCTTCGCCTCTGCCTCTTCGCCCCTGGACGGCCTGTTCTTCTGACCCCGATGTAGCCCACGCTCGATGACGCCCCCGAGCGGCGGCCGATCCGCAGCTTCGTGCTGCGCGAGGGCCGCATCACCGAAGCCCAGCGCCGCGCCTTCGCCGGCCCCTGGCAGCGCTTCGGCCTGAGTCCGGCGGACGGGCAGCCGCTCGACCTGACGGCCTGCTTCGGCAACGCCCGCCCGGTCACCCTGGAGATCGGCTTCGGCAACGGCGAGGCCCTGCTGGAACTGGCCGAGCGCCACCCGGAGCGCAACTGGCTCGGCATCGAGGTGCACCGCCCCGGGGTCGGCCACCTGCTGCTGCGGCTCGACGAGCTGGGCCTGGAAAATGTGCGGGTGCTGCGCCAGGACGCCATGGAGGTGCTGCGCCGGCACTTGGCGGACGCCAGCCTGGACCGGGTGCAGCTGTTCTTTCCCGACCCATGGCACAAGAAGCGCCACCACAAGCGACGCATCGTCCAGCCGGAGTTCGCCCAGTTGCTGGCCCTCCGGCTCCGGCCCGGCGGCCTGCTGCACCTGGCCACCGACTGGGAGCACTATGCCCGACCAGATGCTGGCGGTGCTCGGCGCCGCGCCGGAATTCCGCAATCTGGGCGGCATCGACGGCTTCGCCGAGCGCGGCGAGCGCCCGCTGACCAAGTTCGAGCAACGGGGGCAACGCCTCGGCCACGGCACCTGGGACCTGCGCTTCCAGCGCCGCTGACCCCGTGACCACCCTGCGCTCTGAGCGACTTCCGCTGCCGCCTGCTGCAACCCATCGACCTGGAACTGACCCCGGGCCAGTGCCTGGCCCTGTCCGGTCCCTCCGGCAGCGGCAAGAGCCTGCTGCTGCGGGCCATCGCCGACCTCGATCCCCACGACGGCGAGGCTTAGTCTGAATGGACAGGACTATCGGCAGTTGAGCGGCCCGGAGTGGCGGCGCCGGGTCGCGCTGCTGCCGGCGGAGACCCACTGGTGGGCTGAGCGGGTAGGCGAGCACTTCGGCGACGTCGACGCCGAACTTCTGGCGGAGTTCGGATTCGAGCCCGACGACCCTGGAGTGGGAGGTAGGCCGCCTGTCCAGCGGCGAACGCCAGCGCCTGGGCCTGGCCCGGCTGTTGGCCGGGGAACCCGAGTTCCTGCTGCTGGACGAACCCAGCGCCAATCTGGACGCCGCCAACACCGAGCGTCTCGAGGCTTGCGTCGCCGCCTACCGCGAACGCCGCCCGGCGGGTGTGCTCTGGGTCAGCCATGACCCGGCCCAGCGTCGGCGGGTGGCCTCCCGCGGCCTGCTGATCGCCGACGGGAAATTGGTGAACGAATGGACCTGATCCGCCTCACCGCCTTCGACCTGTCCCTGGCCGCCGGACTGGTGCTGGCCCTGGCCGCGCTCAGCCTGCGGCTGCGCCTGGGAATCGAGCGCTCGCTGCTGATCGCCGCCCTGCGCAGCGCGATCCAGCTGAGCCTGCTGGGCCTGGTGCTGAAGGTCCTGTTCGAGCAGGTGAACCTGTGGTTCATCGGCGCCCTGGCCCTGGTGATGCTGCTGGTGGCGGGCTACGAGGTCATGGCGCGCCAGAAGCGCCGCCTGCGCGGTGCTTGGGGCATGGGCCTGGGCACCCTGTCTATGTTCGTCTCCTCGTTTGGCATCACCCTGCTGGCGCTGCTGGTGATCATCGGCGTCGAGCCCTGGTATCAGCCCCAGTACCTGATCCCCCTGCTCGGCATGCTGCTGGGCAACACCATGACAGGCATCGCCATCAGCCTGTCCAACCTCACCGACAACGCCTGGCAGCAGCGCGGCCAGATCGAGGCCCGCCTGATGCTCGGCCAGGACTGGAACCAGGCCATCGGCGACATCCGCCGCGATGCCCTGCGCACCGGTCTGATCCCCATTATCCAGGGCATGGCCACTGCCGGGGTGGTCAGCCTGCCGGGCATGATGACCGGCCAGATCCTCGGCGGCAGCCCACCCTTCGAGGCCGCCAAGTACCAGTTGATGATCCTGCTGCTGATCGCTGCCGGTACCGGATTCGGCGCCACCGCCGCGGTTTGGCTCGGCTCCCGGCGCCTGTTCGACGAGCGTCAACGGCTGCGCCTGGATCGGCTCGATTCCCGGACCTGAGCCCCCACCAGGGCGTCCCTACAAAATCCCGTCCATACCTGTTAGCGTGTCTCCGGTCATCGGCGCGATCGGGGAGGCGGGATGAGGAAACGGCGGACGGCTTTGCGGTGTGCGGCGGCGCTGGTGCTGGCGACGCTGCCGGTCCAATCGGCCGAGCTGGCCATCTCTTGCGGCGCGGTGGGCATCGAGTACGAACTGTGCCGCAGCGGGGCTGAGGCCTGGGCGGCCGAGAGCGGGCACCGCGTCCAAGTGGTGACCGCACCCAGTTCCAGCTCCGAACGGCTGGCCCTGTACCAGCAGTTGCTGGCGGCAGGGGCGCCCGACATCGATCTGTTCCAGGTCGACATCATCTGGCCCGGCATCCTCGGAAACCACTTCGTCGACCTCGAGCCCGATGTGCCGGAGGCGGCGCTGGCCCAGCACTTTCCGGCCCTGATCGAGAGCAACCGGGTGGACGGCCGGCTGGTGGCCCTGCCCTGGTTCTCCAGCGCCGGCGTACTCTATTACCGCAAGGACCTGTTGGAAAAGTACGGTGAGCCGGTGCCGGCGACCTGGGCCGAGCTGACCGCCGCGGCCGAGCGCATCCAAGCGGCCGAGCGGGCCGCCGGCAACCCGCGCCTCTGGGGCTTCGTCTGGCAGGGCCGAGCCTACGAGGGGCTTACCTGCAATGCCCTGGAATGGGTAGCCAGCCACGGCGGCGGGCGCATTATCGAGACCGACGGCAGCGTCAGCATCAACAACGAGCGGGCTGCCGCGGCCCTGGACCTGGCCGCCGGCTGGGTCGGCAGCATCAGCCCTCCGGGCAGCCCCAACTACGCCGAGGAAGAGGCGCGCGGGGTGTTCCAATCCGGCAATGCGGTGTTCATGCGCAACTGGCCCTATGCCTGGGCGCTGGCTCAGGGCGAAGACAGCCCGGTGCGCGGGCGGGTGGGGGTCGCACCCCTGCCCCGGGGCGAGCCAGGACAGCCCGCTTCTACCCTGGGCGGCTGGCAGCTTGCGGTGTCGCGCTACTCCGAGCACCCAGGGCCCGCGACGGATCTGGCCCTCTACCTGACCTCGGCGGCGGAGCAGAAGCGGCGCGCTCTGGTCGGGGCCTATATCCCCACCATCCCGCACCTGTACCGGGACCCGGAGGTGCTGGCCGCCAACCCCTTCTTCGGCGATTTGGAGGCAACGGTCGAGCAGGCAGTCACGCGGCCGTCGGCAGTGGCCGGCAGCACCTACAACCGGGTCAGCAGCCGTTTCTGGAACGCCGTGCACCAGGTGCTCACCGGCGGCGGGCCGGCCGGGCCGGCGCTGGCGCGGCTCGAGCGCGACCTCAAGCGCATCCTGCGCCGGGCCGGCCGCTGAAGCAGGCTATGGAACTGACCTTCGCCCGCCGCCGCAGCGCCTGGCTGCTGCTGGCCCCCAGCCTGGTCGCCCTGCTGCTGGTAGCCGCCTGGCCGCTGGGACGCACCCTCTGGTTCAGCCTCACCGATGCCAACCTGGCGGAAATCGAAGCGGCCCGGTGGATCGGCTTCGAGAACTACCTGCTCCGCTATGCCGACGGCAGCTGGGGCGGGGTCCTGACCGATCCCCAGTGGTGGCAGGCGCTGGGAAATACCCTGGTGTTCGTGCTGCTGTCGGTTTCGCTCGAGACCCTGCTCGGGTTGGGGATCGCCCTGGTGCTGCAGGCTCGGTTTCGGGGCCGGGGCCTGGTGCGGGCGGCGGTGCTGGTGCCCTGGGCGGTGCCGACCATCGTAGCGGCCCAGATGTGGGGCTGGATCTATCACGACCAGTTCGGCCTACTTAACGACCTGCTACTGCGCCTCGGTCTTATCGGCCAACCCCTGGCCTGGACCGCCGATCCCGACCTGACGATGGCGGCAGTGGTATTGGCCGATGTCTGGAAGACCACGCCGTTCATGGCCCTGCTGCTGCTCGCGGGCCTGCAGATGCTGCCGCGCGACTGCTACGAGGCGGCACGGGTAGACGGGGTGCATCCGCTACGGGTGTTCTGGCATGTGACCCTGCCGTTGCTGCGCCCGGCCCTGGTGGTGGCGGTGGTGTTCCGCGGCCTGGATGCGCTGCGTGTGTTCGACCTGATCTACGTGCTCACCCCCAACAGCCAGCAGACCATGTCGATCTCGGTCTACGCCCGCCAGCAGTTGGTGGACTTTCAGGATCTGGGCTACGGCTCGGCGGTATCCACTCTGGTGTTCTTCACCCTGGCGCTATGCACCCTGGGCTTTCTGATGCTCGTGCGCAGGCGCGGGGCCGAGACGGGGAGTCTGTGATGCGCCGGCTCTACCGCTTGGGCT
Organism: uncultured Gammaproteobacteria bacterium; assembly: GCA_963753615.1. Lineage (GTDB taxonomy): Bacteria > Pseudomonadota > Gammaproteobacteria > Chromatiales > Chromatiaceae > CAVWCW01. Next base: position 69,154 of record CAVWCW010000015.1, on the reverse strand, counting down.
TCTACGGACTGGTGGCGGCAATCCTGGCCTTCAGCCTGTTCCCCTTCTATTACGCCTTGATCACCTCGTTTAAAACCGGCAGCGAGCTGTTTGCCATTGACTATCTCCCCCGGCACTGGAACTGGGACAACTACTTGGCCCTGTTCCGTCAACAACCGTTCGGCGCCAATCTGCTCAACTCCTTTCTGGTGGCCAGCACGGTGGTCGCCCTGTCCCTGCTGCTGGCGGTGACCGCCGCCTATGCCCTGGGACGCATCCGCTTCCGCGGCCGCCGGCTGCTGTTGATGGCGATCCTCGGGGTATCCATGTTTCCCCAGGTGGCGGTGCTGTCCGGGTTGTTCGAGCTGATCCGCGGGCTCGGGCTGTACAATCGGCTGCCGGGGCTGGTGCTGGCCTACCTGATCTTCACCCTGCCGTTCACCGTCTGGGTGCTGACCAGCTTCATGCGCGGGCTGCCGGTGGAGTTGGAGGAGGCGGCGATCATGGACGGCGCCGGGCCCCTCACCATCCTGTTCCGGGTGTTCCTGCCGCTGCTCGGACCGGCGCTGGTGTCCACTGGATTGCTCGCGTTCATCGCCGCCTGGAACGAGTTCCTGTTCGCCCTCACGTTCATCCTCACCGATCAGCAGCGCACGGTCCCAGTGGCCATCGCCCTGCTCAGCGGGGCCAGCGTGTACGAGCTGCCCTGGGGCCACATCATGGCCGCGTCGGTGATCGTAACCGTGCCGCTGGTGCTGTTGGTGCTGGTGTTTCAGCGCCGTATCGTCGCCGGGCTGACCGCTGGCGCGATCAAGACCTGAGGAGCCCGAATTGTCCGAGTTGCGCCTGGAGAACCTGCACAAGAAATTCGGCCGCACCGCTGTGATCCAGGGTGTCGACCTGAGGGTGGAAGCCGGGGAACTCTGCGTGATCCTGGGCCCCTCGGGCTGCGGCAAGTCCACGTTGCTGCGATTGATCGCCGGGCTGGAGACGGCGGATTCCGGCGCCATCCACATCGGCGCGCGCGAGGTCACCCGGCTGCCCCCCAAGCAGCGGGACCTGGCCATGGTATTCCAGTCCTACGCCCTGTATCCCCATATGACCGTGTACCAGAATCTGGCGTTCGGCCTCCGCCTCGGCCGTCACAGGCGCGCGGAGATCGAGCAGCGGGTGCTCGCCGCCGCCCGCAGCCTGCATATCGAAGGCCTGCTGGGGCGCAAGCCGGCCCAGCTCTCCGGCGGCCAGCGCCAGCGGGTGGCCATCGGACGCGCGATCGTGCGCAAGCCGCGGATCTTCCTATTCGACGAGCCGCTGTCGAATCTCGACGCCGAGCTGCGGGTGCGGATGCGACTGGAGTTCTCGCGCCTGCACCGGCGCCTCGACGCCAGCATGATCTATGTTACCCACGACCAGGTGGAGGCCATGACCCTGGCCGACCGCATGGTGCTAATGCGGGAGGGCCGCATCGAACAGGTCGGGGCGCCCCTGGCCCTCTATCACCGGCCCTGCAATCGGTTCGTCGCCGGCTTCATCGGTTCGCCACGCATGAACCTGATCCCGGGCGAGTTGGAGCGGGCGGATGCCGCCGCGGCCTGGGTGCGCCTGGCCGACGGCAGCCGCCTGCAAGCTGCGGTGGACGCCCGCCACGCAGCCCCCGGCACTCCGGTCACCCTCGGCATCCGCCCGGAGCGCCTGGGCCCGGCCGCGGGTCCCGACAATCGCCTGGCGGTGCGGGTCGGTCTGATCGAGCCGCTCGGGGACCAGAGCCTGCTGTACTTGGATTGGGGAGAGGCAGACGAGCCGCTGGTGGCGCAAGTGTCCGCTACCGGCACCCCGGAACGAGGCACGGCCCTGGAGCTTGGGCTGCCGGCTGAGGACTGCCACCTGTTCGACGAACGAGGGCTGGCGTTCGAGCGGACATCGGCGATCCTCGCGCCGCTCAGATCGGGGCCGAGCCATTGAACCCGAAATTCAGCTTCGAACCAGCGACCCCCGGCGACTCGCCCGCGGTCGCCGTCATGCTCGGAGAACTGCTGAGCGAGATCAGCGCCGCCGCCGGGGCACAGGCGTTCAACTTCGATCTGGACGCGACCCAAGACCGGTTGAACCTAGAAAGAGTAGTTGGACAGGGTGGGGGGTGCGTTTGAGGGGGTTCAGGGCAACGACAGCATGGATGCAGGAGGTAGGGCGACGCAGGAAGCCAAAGCCGAGGCGCAACGACGCGGAATAGTCGGTCTATTCCAAGGAATTGCAACGCAGCCCTGGGCCACCGCAAGCGTGCCATCCGCCCTGTAGCGTGACGCTACCGATTGGTGAAGCGCTATCCAACGGCAAATAAACATAATTTCAGGACCTTATCGTCAGGATGGAGCGGTCAACTGCTCTTTCTAGGTTGAAGGATTTTCTAGCGCGGGAACTGTACTTCGCATTCCTCGGCCGCCACCAGCGTCTGGGGCCAGTCGGCTTTCTAACCCTGTGCGAAACCCGGGCCCTGTATGCCGAGGGGACCTTCGGTATCCTGCCGGAGCGGTACGTGCGTCGAGCCTACCGCTCGCAGGGGATTGGGAGGGGATTGCTGGAACAGGCGAAGAGATTGGCCAGCGCGCGCGGCTGGCGGCGACTGGAAGTTACGACTCCGCCGCTGCCGGTGTTCGACGCCAGTCTGCGATTTTACCAACGGGAGGGGTTCTGCATTACCGGCGGGAGCAAGCTCAAGCTGACGTTTTAATCCAACCTCGGTTCGGCAGTTGGACGGCGCGCTAGGGTCACCGCCCGGAACGCGCGGAGGAGTGTCGTGGCGGGCGTCCCTGCCCCAATGGTCCGGCGCGCTCCGGGCGGTGAGGTTCGCGCTGAAAGTCTTGCTGCCACTCTAACAGATAGGGCGCTCCACTGCCGCCTCAAGCAGCGCCCTGACGACGCATACGCACCAGCTTGATGATTAGCAGCACCAGGGGCAGGCCGTGCATCAACAGGTCGAAGATGTCGATCGGGCGCACCAGGGTACCGGCTGCGAGCATCTTCAATTTTTCCCACAGGTGCGGCTCGGGGGCGAAGGGAGCGAGGGCGAGAAACACCGCCGGTATGGCGACAGTTGCCAGATTGATTCGGTCCAGCCAATTGAACATCGGGATCGTCCGTGCCGGTGTGCTAGCGCCGGCAGTCGGCGCACAGGGCGCGGTAGACTTCGGTATCCTGCGGACTGAAGCAGCACGCGATCAGCTCGTGGAACTCGCGCTCGGCGTCGTGCATGACGGTCAGCGCGATGCGCGCAGCCGCTTCGATCGGGTAACCGTAGACGCCGGTGCTGATGGCGGGAAAGGCGACGGTTTGCAGGCCATGGGCGCGTGCAAGCTGGAGCGAGTGGTCATAGGAGGCCCGCAGCAACTCGGGCTCGCCGCGTTCGCCGCCGTGCCAGACCGGGCCCACGGTGTGGATCACCCAGCGCGCCGGCAACCGAAACCCCGGCGTGATTCGGGCCTCTCCGGTGGGACAGCCGCCGATTTCACGGCACGCCTCCAGAAGCTCGGGGCCGGCGGCCCGGTGGATGGCGCCGTCCACCCCACCGCCGCCAAGCAGGCTCGAGTTGGCGGCGTTGACGATGGCGTCCACCGTCAATTTGGTGATGTCACCCTGTACGATTCTGATCATGGTTTGCCTGATCCCGCTTCACCCAGTAGCATCCGAGGTCCCCATCTTCTGCGCTCGGAAGCCCAATGTCTACCCTGCTGGCGATCACCGCCCTGTTGGCGGCTATATGGTTCTGGCTCGACAGCTTGCGCGCTCGAGAGATCGCCACCGGCATCGGGCGTGCCGCCTGCGAGCGGCGCGGCGCGCAGTTTCTCGACTATACGGTGGCACTGCAGAACCTCGGGCTGCGCTGGCTGACGGAAGGGGTGCGCCTGCGCCGGGTATACCGCTTCGATTACAGCGAGGAGGGGGCAGGTCGTCACACCGGGCATATCACTATGCTCGGCATCCAGTTGCAGGATCTGAGCATGGGGCTACCGGAACATCCGGAAGACCGTTCCTGAAGTCGTCCGGATCAGGGCGGCTACTTGACTACCTTGAGGGACGGGCGCTCCCGGGGCGGGCCGCCTTCCGGGCTCGGCTCCGGGGGGCCACCCTCCGGCTCCGGCTCGTCTTCCGCAAACAGCATGCCGCGGCCGTTTTCCCGGGCGTAGATACCGAGTACCGCCCCGGGCGGAATCCGCACGGTCATCGGCTGGCCGCCAAAACGAGCGCTGAAATAGATCATTTCGTTGCCCAGTTCCAGACCCTGCACAGCACTGGACCCGATATTGAGCACTATCCTGCCGTCCTCCACATACTGCCCGGGCACCACCACCTGGTCGGCTGCCGCGTCCACCAGGAGGTGGGGGGTGAGCCGGTTGTCCGCGAGCCACTCGTAAATGGCACGGATCAGATAGGGGCGGTTGGACGTCATGCGGGCGGGCGCTCGGCGCGCTCAGTCGCGCATCTCGCGCTCGAATTCGGACAGGCTTTTCTTAAAGGCGTCACGGGCGAACATGCGCTCGCCATAGTCGAGCACCGACTGGGCCTGTTTCGGCAACTTGACGCCGAGCATCGGCAGGCGCCACAGCAAGGGTACGATGCAGCAATCCACCAGGGACAACTCCTCGCACATGAAAAACGGCTTGGCGGCAAAGATGGGGGCACTAGCGGTGAGGCTCTCGGCCAACTGCTTGCGCGCGGCGTCGGCCTCGGCGCCCGTCTTGCCGCCGATGCGCCCCGCCAAAAGATACCAGTCTAGATCCACCCGATACATCAATTGACGCGAGCGGGCCCGGGATACCGGATCGACCGGCAGCAACGGCGGGTGCGGAAAACGCTCGTCCAGATACTGCATGATGATTCCGGACTCGTACAGCACCAGGTCCCGGTCCGCCAGGGTCGGCAGGTTGCCGTAGGGATTGAGGTCCAGCAGGTCTTCGGGCAGTTCACCCGGCTCTACGTCGACGATCTCGACCGTGATGTTCTTCTCCGCCAACACCAGCCGCACCCGGTGGCTGTAGACGCTACGGGCGCTCGAGTACATGGTCATCACGGAACGTTTGTTGGCAACTACCGCCATTTAGATGTCTCCCAGAAATCGGCCCACGCGGCATGGCTATGCTGGGGCCTAAAGCAACGACGGGCGCACAGTATATCCCATACCGTGCGCCCGCGCTGTGCTCAGAGGTGGGTCAAAGGGTTTAGTGGATGTCCTTCCAATACTCTTTCTTGAGCAACAAGGCGACCACAAAGAACACGGCCAGGAACAACAACACCTTCCAACCCAGACTCTGGCGCGCCAACTGGCCGGGCTCACCCACATAGGTGAGGAAATTGACCAGGTCGCGCACCGCGCTGTCGTACTCGTCCGGGCTCATGCTGCCAGGCTTGACCAACTCGAAACCGGCGAACTCCTCGTGCTGGTTACCCTGCTCGTCGGTGACGATGTCGAATTTTGCATCCTGCCAGCCCTGCAGTTCCCACAGCACATGAGGCATGCCGACATCGGGAAACACGATGTTGTTCACACCGAGCGGGCGCGACGCATCCAGGTAGAAGCTGCGCAGATAGGTGTAGAGCCAATCCGGCCCATTCTTCTTGGCCCGTGCGATCAGCGACAGGTCGGGCGGCTGGACACCGAACCAGCCGGCAGCGGCATCCGCCGGCATGGCGATCTGGATGGTGTCGCCGATCTTGGCGTCGACCAGCATCAGGTTGTCTACCACCTGCTCTTCGCTCAGCCCGAGGTCTTCGGTCAGGCGGTTGTATCGCATGTACTTAAGGGAATGGCAGCCGGCACAGTAGTTGAAGTACATGCCGGCGCCGCGCTGCAGGCTCGCGTTGTCGCTTACGTCGACGTTCGCGTCGTCGAGGTGCGCGCCTCCGGAGGCCAGCACCAAACCCGGCAAAGCCGCAATCAGCAGTGCGAATCTCAGCTTTTTCATTTCGTCACCCTCTCCGGAACCGGCTTGGTCTTGTCCATCTTGCTGTAGAAGGGCATCAACAGGAAGAACGCGAAATACAGCACCGAGAACACCCGTGCGAACATGGTGTAAGTCGGGGTCGCGGGCTGAGTGCCGAAGTAGCCAAGCATCACGAAGCTGACCACGAACACGGCCAGCGCCACTTTGTAGATCAGGCCCTTGTAGCGAATCGACTTGACCCCGCTGCGGTCTAGCCAAGGCAGAATGAACAGCATGGCGATGGCCGCGAACATGGCCACGACACCGAGGAATTTGTCGGGTACCGCGCGCAGGATGGCGTAGAAGGGGGTGAAGTACCAAAGCGGCACGATGTGCTCCGGGGTCTTGAGCGGATCTGCAGGAATGAAGTTGTCAGCCTCCAGGAACCAGCCGCCAAACTCCGGCATGAAGAAAATCACCACCGAGAATATGGCCAGGAACACCACCACGCCGACGATATCCTTGACCGTATAGTAGGGATGGAACGGAATACCGTCCTTGGGGATGCCGTTTTCGTCCTTGATCTTCTTGATCTCGACCCCGTCCGGGTTGTTGGAACCGACCTTGTGCAGGGCCACGATGTGCACGAAGACCAAGGCGGCAAGCACCAAGGGCAAAGCGATTACGTGGAAGGCGAAGAAGCGGTTGAGGGTGGCATCCGAGATCACATAGTCACCGCGAATCCACAGGGCCAGGTCCTCACCCACCACCGGGACGGCGCCGAACAGCGAGATGATCACCTGAGCGCCCCAGAACGACATCTGGCCCCAAGGCAGCAGGTAGCCCATAAAGGCCTCGGCCATCAGCGCCAGGTAGATCAGCATGCCGATAATCCACAGCAGCTCGCGCGGCTTCTGGTACGAGCCGTACATCATGGCGCGGAACATGTGCAGATAGACCACGATAAAGAAGAACGAGGCCCCGGTGGAGTGCATATAGCGAATCACCCAGCCCCAGTCCACGTCGCGCATGATGTACTCGACCGAGGCGAAGGCAGTGGCCGCGTCCGGCTTGTAGTTCATGGTCAGCCAGATGCCGGTGAGGATCTGGTTGACCAGCATCAGGATAGCCAGGGAGCCGAAGTAGTACCAGAAGTTGAAGTTCTTCGGCGCGTAATACTGGGCCAGGTGCTCGTTCCACACCTTGGTCATGGGGAAGCGGTCGTCGATCCAGCCGACCATGTTGGCTAGCTTGCTCATCAGGCAGCTCCTCCGTCTTCACCGATCAGCAACTGGCTGTCGGACAGGTATTGGTGGGGCGGAATCACCAGGTTCGTCGGGGCCGGCACCCCCTGATAGACGCGCCCTGCCAGGTCGAAGGTAGAGCCGTGACAGGGACAGAAGAAGCCCCCCTTCCAGTCGGCGCCCAGATCGGCCGCAGACATGTCCGGTCGGAAGGTGGGCGAGCAGCCCAGGTGCGTGCAGATACCCACCGCCACGAAGAACTCGGGCTTGATGGCGCGAACGGTGTTCTTGCAGTAGGGCGGCTGCTCCGACTGCTCGGAGTCCGGATCGCGCAGGACGCTGTCCAACCCGGGCAGGGCCGCCAGCATCTCGGGGCTACGGCGCACGATCCAGACCGGTTTGCCGCGCCACTTGACGCGCAGCAACTGGCCCATTTCGAGCTTGCTGATATCCGCTTCCACCGGCGCCCCGGCCGCTTTGGCACGGGCGCTGGGCTGCATGGAGGCGATGAAGGGCACCGCGACAAAGCCGGCACCGACGGCGCCGACCACAGTGGCCGCGGCAGTCAATACGCGGCGCTTTTTTAGATCCACTCCTGCTGCGCTCATCGGTTCGGACTCCCCGGAGTAGGCTAGACATGGCGATTGGGCAGGGCGGTTTCAGCTACCCCGTCTGAAACGACTTCAGAATATACTGAATTTACCCCACAAAGACGGAGCATTTTCATATATAAGCGGTATCAGGTCAAGGCGCCGGTGGCCCCGAACCGGGACACATCCGGGCCCCATGCCCAAGCACTGCGCATCCGGCCTCAAACGACAACCAGCGGGGCCGGCGGAAACACCGCCGGGCGGCGGTTTTGGTATGCTGAGGCCAGGCTCCTCGACCGGGCCGCGGGCTAAACCGGGTTGGGAATCTCGATAAAACGGTGCTCCAGCCCGAATTCGCTGGCCAGGTGCTCGCCGAGCGCCTGCACGCCATAGCGTTCGGTGGCGTGGTGGCCGGCGGCGAAGTAGTGGATGCCCAGTTCCGACGCCTGGTGCGCGGTCTGCTCTGAGACCTCGCCGCTGATATAGGCATCCATCCCCAGTGCCGCCGCCTGCTCGATGTAGCCCTGGGCCGCGCCGGTGCACCAGGCCAGGCGCCGGATCGGCAGGGGTCCGCCCGGCAGGTGCAGGGGTGCCCGACCCAATGCCCGCTCCAGCAGGGCACTCAAATCCTCGCTGCTCAGGGCCTCGGCCAAGCGGCCCTGCCAGAGCAGCCCACCGTCTGCGGCGGGCTCCGCCTCGCGGATGCCGAGCCGGTCGGCAAGCTGGCGGTTGTTGCCCAATTCCCAATGACTGTCCAGAGGCAGGTGGTACGCCAGCAGGCTGATACCCTGGCGGATCAGGCTGGCGATGCGCCGTCCCTTGAGGCCGCGGATGCAGGGCGCCTCGCCCTTCCAGAAATAGCCGTGGTGCACCAGCAGCGCATCCGCGCCCCAGTCAGCCGCAGCGTCGATCAGGGCCTGGCTGGCAGTGACTCCGGTGGCCAGCCGCTGCACCTGCTGCCCGCTCTCCACCTGGAGGCCGTTGGGGCAATAATCGTCGAACTCGTCGATCCGCAACAATTGATCGCAATAGCTACGCAAGCGGGAAAGGGACAGCATCCAGGGCCTCCGGTCAGGCTTACCGGCCCCTCGCGGCCGGGTGCGGTAAATGTTAGGTTAGTTGCAACATGAGATTCCAGTCCGTCGCCACCCTCATCAGCACGTCGTTGGCCGCCGCCCTCGCCGCCGCCCTGGCGATCCTGGTACTGCGCCCGGACCTTTTCGGCGAAGCCGCCTCCCCTGCCGCGGAGCAAGAGCCGATATCTGCAGCGGCTTCGGGAAGCGGGCCGGTCTCCTATGCTGACGGGGTCGACCGAGTGGCCCCATCGGTGGTCAATATCTACTCGACGAAGGTCAAGCGCGAACCCGGCCGGATCCAGCAAGCGCCGATGCTACGCTATTTCTTCGGCGAACAAACGCCGCAGCAAGAGCTGGAGACCAGCCTCGGGTCCGGGGTGATCGTGGGAACCGAAGGCTACCTGCTCACCAACCACCACAATATCGCCGAGACCGAAGGCATCAAGGTCGTACTGGCGGACGGCCGCGACGTATCGGTCAGCCTGATAGGCAGCGACGCCGACACCGATATCGCTTTACTCAAGATCGAGGACGCCCCACACCTGCCCAGCGCCCCGCTCGGGGATTCCGGCGAGATCAGGGTCGGAGATGTGGTGCTAGCCATCGGCAATCCGTTCGGAGTCGGCCAGACGGTGACCATGGGTATCGTCAGCGCCACCGGCCGCAGTCGGCTCGGCATCAATGCCTACGAGAACTTCATTCAGACCGATGCGGCGATCAACCCGGGCAATTCCGGCGGCGCCTTGATCAATGCCGAAGGGGAGCTGATCGGAATCAATACCGCCATCTTCTCCGAGACCGGCAGCTCCCACGGCATCGGGTTCGCCATCCCGGTGGAGCTTGCGATCGGGGTCATGCGGCAGCTGGTCGCCAACGGCCGCATGACCCAGGCCTGGATCGGCATCAACGGCCAGGACGTGACCGCCGAGCTGGCGGAATCCTTCGGTCTGCGCGACGCCAGGGGGGTGCTGGTATCCGGAGTCAGCGAAGAAGGCCCGGCAGCGTTGGCGGGCCTGCGCCCCGGGGACGTGATCACCCATATCGACCAGACCGAGCCCCGGGACGTCCACCACCTGTCCAGCCTGATCGCCACCAAGCTACCCGGCACCCGGGTTCAGATTGGTGCCTGGCGCGGCAACGAACGTCTGGAACTTACTGCCATCACCAGCGAGCGGCCCGGGCATTAACCGCGCTTGGCTCGGCCCCCGGGTCTCCGTTGTAGGTAAGGTAAATCGGTAGTCTCAATCGTTCATTCGGAAGCGGCCGACACCCGATACCGGTTAGCGCCGAACGACCGAACGGAACGTGTAAGCGGACTTCGGCAAACACCGCGCGGAGTCCCGCTGCCGGTTCAAACCGGCGCCTGATGCTCTACGTCCTCAAGGACAGCAAAGCCCCGAAGGACGCTGGAGGTCGGGCTATCTCCAGGTGGGTTAAGACCTAGCGGGCCCAGCAGCGCCGTTTTCACCTGGTGTCGGCATTCTATGCATCTGCCTCGGTAGCGGGATCTCCCGCTACCGCCTGGGTGGACCGCTGGTTTCGAGTGGGTGGAACTTCTCCCGGCATCGACAAAGCGGGGGAAATTAAGCGTTGACTAATACAGAAAACACTAATATACTTCTTCCCCATCGAAGGCAAGCACCGAAACACCAGCTGCCGACTGTATCGATAAACACAAAATTCGAACATCGTCTCGAGGAGATACTTACATGTCCAAGATCATCAAAATCGCCGCCGCTACCGCCCTTATCGCCGCTTCCGCTTCCGCCTCTGCCTTCTGGGGCGGTGGTCCTTGGGGCGGTTACCCCGGTTCCAACAACTGGATGAACGACTTCATGGGCGACGGCTACGGTGACTTCAACATGTCCATGAGCGGCGGCGGACACGGTCGCGGCTACAACCGTTACAACAGCTACTACGGCCCTTATGGCTACGGCGCCCCTTACGGCTATGGCGCTCCTTACGGCTACGGCATGCCTTACGGCGCCCCGGTCGCTCCGGCTGCCCCGGTCGCTCCGGCCGCCAAGTAAGAAGTGAGCTAGTCTCCCCCAACACACGGACGTGAACAAAGGGCCGGCAGAGCAATCTGCCGGCCCTTTGCTTTTGTCTGGCAGATGCTCGCGGTCGGGCTATTGGGTGACTGGATCAGGCCCAATGCGGACATCCAGATGTTTGGAGCCGAGGGTCGGCAACGCCGCGAAGCGGCCGCTCCAACTCTCCCTGGTTAGGGGCTGGACTCGGGCATTAGCGATCTAGTCGAAAAGTACTGCCCGTTTCCGGTGCTTGATGACGGTGATCGAGGTGCTATGATCGGCCAGAAGCAGTTATATTTCCTATCTTGGTGAAGGGCGGACGACTACTCGATGACCACAGTCTGTCCGGCCTCAATCATTATGTCCTCCACCGTGAAGTTCGGAAACTTCAACCGATAGGTGCCGGCGGGTACCTGCGTGTTACTGCCGCATCCCTTGCAATAATTGGCCCTTTCCTCTCCCGTCTCTTGGTCGATTATGTAAACCCGGCCAGCTTCGTGGCTCTTGAACTCCAACGCACCCGCGACTTTGTTGACGTCGAAGACTCGCGTTTCACCCAACCCCACCTCCACGCCGTCCTCGATGGCGAAGTTTGGGAACTTCAGCTTGTAGGTTCCGGCGGGCACCTGGGTGTTGCTGCCACAGCCGTTGCAAAAACTGGCCCTCTCCTCGCCCGTCTCGGTGTCGATTATGTGGACACGACCAACGAGGTTCTTGAAGTCCATCCTGCCGGCGACCGTGCTGACGTCGAAGACTCGCGTTTCACCCAGCCCCACCTCCACGCCGTCCTCGATGGCAAAGTTTGGGAACTTCAGCTTGTAGGTTCCGGCGGGCACCTGGGTGTTGCTGCCACAGCCGTTGCAGAAATTGGCCCTCTCCTCGCCCGTCTCGGTGTCGATTATGTGGACACGACCAACGAGGTTCTTGAAGTCCATCCTGCCGGCGACCGTGCTGACGTCGAAGACTCGCGTTTCACCCAGCCCCACCTCCACGCCGTCCTCGATGGCAAAGTTTGGGAACTTCAGCTTGTAGGTTCCGGCGGGCACCTGGGTGTTGCTGCCACAGCCGTTGCAGAAATTGGCCCTCTCCTCGCCCGTCTCGGTGTCGATTATGTGGACACGACCAACGAGGTTCTTGAAGTCCATCCTGCCGGCGACGGTGTTGAGGTCAAAAACACGCGTTTCGCCGGGCCCCACTTCGACGCCTCGGACGGTGAAGTTTTTGAACTTCAGGTTGTAGGTTCCGGCGGGCACCTGGGTGTTGCTGCCACAGCCGTTGCAGAAATTGGCCCTCACCTCGCCCGTCTCGGTGTCGATTATGTGGACACGACCGACCAGGTTCTTGAAGTCCAGCTTGCCGACCGCGGGACGCTGAATCTTGATAACCTCTCGGCTCGTCGCGAACTCTGGCTCCGTTGCTACGGCAGCGGACCCGACATGGGCCAACTGCGACAGCAAGAGCACTCCCAAGGCCAGCAGCCGGATACCATAGGTGCTCAGGTGTCTGTGAAAGCGATGGTTCATCCTAATCTCCCTTTGTTGATGGCGACCTTGTTCTCGATAAAGAAGCTCATAGGTCCCTGGCGAGACGAAAACCGAGAAAGTCCAGCTGGTAGTTGGCGAGATACTTGATGCGGTCCGCCGAGCGCAGGGCCAAGGGTGCGTAGTTCCAAGAGCCACCCCGGATCACACGTTTGGAGCAGTCGCTGCCCTCTCGGGCCGTCCCATCCTCCGGAGCCCCCTCGTAAGAGTCAGTCCAGCAGTCCTGGACCCACTCCGCGACATTGCCGTGAACGTCATGCAGTCCCCAGGATTGGCCTCTTTCGATCCTACCGAGCGGGTTCTCTTCCCCGCGTTGCCCTGGTACCAGGCGTACCGATTGATCTCTCCGCTCTCTTCGCCGAACGACCAGGGGGTATCGGTTCCCGCGCGGACCGAGTACTCCCACTCCGCCTCTGTCGGCAGGCGGTAGCGCTTGCCAGTCTGCGCCGAAAGCCATTCAGCATAGGCTGCTGCTTGGTCCCAGGAGACGTTGATCACCGGGCGGCGGGTGCCGGACCAACCGCCGTCATCTGGCATGTGCGCTCCCGTTGCCTCTACGTACCGGCCGTACTCTGCACGGGTGACCTCGTACTTGCCGATCGCGAAGGATTTCTCGAACTTGACGGTATGGACGGGCAACTCGTCCGGGCCCTTCTCGCAATCGCGTAAGCAGCCCATCCGGAATTGCCCCGCGGGGATCACGACCATCTCGGGTCCCTCCGAACCGTCGCTCAGCCTGTCGCGGAAGACTGTCAATGGTGCGGAAGCTCCGAGCGCTTGGTCGGCCCCCGGTGGACCTGGTCCATCACCGGGATCAGGCGCGTGCGCGGCTGGACCCGCCCCCTTTTCGGCGCGCTTGGCGGCCACCTTGGTTGGAACGGCTGCTTTGTCGGCGAGAGAAGGGCTCTCTCGGGCCGGCTCGGTAGGGTCTCCGCCGGTCTGCGGCTTCTCCTCACCGCCGAGAAAGAGAACCCCGCCGCCTATCGCCGCCACGGCGAGCGTCGCGAGGCCCAAGGTTACGACCCGCCGCCCACCCCCTGGTGCCGGCCCGGATCGGGTGAATATCGACCCAGGCTGGGTGGCGGGCTCTGTCTTGAGCGCGTGCGCCGAAGTTGGTCTCGAAGGGGGTGCAACCTCCCGCTCAGGCGCTTTCTCCTGCGCCCGCGCCGCCTCGTGCTCGCACTCGGGATGCGGCTCGGCGGTTTCCGCCGCGATCGGTCTCGACTCCGAGGCCTGCGCTTGCCCCGCGATCGCCTGGATGTCTGCGAGCACTTTTACTAAAGCGGGGGATTCTCTAGAGCCGTCCCAGCCGGCAAGGTTCTCCGTATGAACATGGAAAAACTCGATTGGGAGATCTAGCTCATCCTGGATACGCACCGATACAAGCTTGGCCTTCTTCTTCGCCCAACCCGCCTCGGCCCTGACCCAATCGGAGTCCCTCGCATGCACCGACCAGACCGCAACGACGCACCGGACCTGATCCAAGGTCCTCTCGATGGCCCGGTCGAAGGACTCGCCGGCGCGGATCTCAAGGTCCCACCAGACCTCCCATCCCTCGGCGATCAATGTATCGACCAGTCGCTTGACCCAGTCGCGATCCTTTTGCGAGTAGCTGATGAAGATGTCCGCCATGCTTCAGCCTGTCCATCAGTGGTTGTTTTTTCTTAGAGCAGGCTGAGATCTGTGCTTCCCTCCGCACTACACTAAGACATGCGAACAGCGGTCGCTAAACCCTATCGCGCAGCCTCTGCCACGAATAAGGATAGCCCCGGGGTGCCCTATCTGCGACCTGTCGGCAGCAAGATAACCGGGGGCGGTGCGAGCCGTAATCGAATCGCGGAGCCCGACTTGCACATCAATGGGTGACCCTATTGGCTCTATTGATCTCCGAGCCAGGACCGATTCCGCCCAACTCACCCGCCCCCTCCAGCGCAAAATCCCTTCTGGATATAAACCGCATAAACACCCTTTGCCGAGGTCCCTCGAGTATCCTCCAGCCGCCAACCTGCCTGCGACGCGATATCGGCCGGAATCCGCGCCTCTGGAGCCGGGAAACGGTCCGCAACCGAAGGCGATTTGGGGCGAATTCTGATGGTTAGGCCGAGCGCTGCCGCGCCGCGCCATCCATCTCGCAGCCGCTTCTGAGAATTAGGGGGAGGGAGAGGACAGGTCGTTTCTTTTGCCTTTCGTACCAAAAGGCTCAGTGTCCGCAAACAGCATGCTCCGGTCGCTGGCCTAATCCGACCGGAGAGCGCTGGGTATCAGATGCGCGTCGAGTCCCTTCAGGGACAGGTTTGCCGTGTATGCGGACCTCCGTCGCATCAGACTGTTGGCTTTTCGAACGCATCGCAACCAAACACCAAGCTCGAGAGGCTTCCACTAGTGAAAAATACCTCGCAAACCCCTCGCGGGCGAAGAAAACCTTGCCAGCTAGTCAGGTAATCGGTATAGTCTGCGCATTACAGCACTTTCTTGTGGTTTTTCGGCAGTTCCTCTCCCCGCGGTTCGTGGCAGACCCTCCCGTAATTTCCCGACGATCGTCTGCATATACAATGGTTCAATTTCATCAGAGGTAATCGAAATGACTACAGGTACAGTTAAGTGGTTCAGCGACGACAAAGGCTTCGGCTTCATCACCCCTTCCGACGGTTCCAAGGACGTTTTTGTCCACCACAGCGCTATTCAGGGCAGTGGTTTCAAGTCGTTGGCTGAGGGGCAGGCCGTCTCCTTCGGCGTAGAGCAGGGCCAGAAGGGCCCCAGCGCTACCAACGTCGTACCCGAGTAAAATCGGGCGCCAGGTGCTAGCCACCTGGAACCAGAGCCCCGCCTCACGGCGGGGCTTTTTTTTGCGTGGTCGATCTATGGATCGATGTTCAATCTCCATTTCCA
Organism: uncultured Gammaproteobacteria bacterium; assembly: GCA_963753615.1. GTDB lineage: Bacteria > Pseudomonadota > Gammaproteobacteria > Chromatiales > Chromatiaceae > CAVWCW01. Next base: position 53,887 of record CAVWCW010000015.1, on the reverse strand, counting down.
CCTTATATTTGGGCGAAAATCGAGGCGAAAATGGGTAGCATAGCGGGCAGGCAACCCGATTCCGAAGCTAGAATCTATCTGTATCGGCCCCTTTCGTCTGGCGGTGCCTCAATAGTCCGGCCATAGTCTCGGTAGCCAGCCCTCCCTCATCAAACCGTGCCTACGGTTTTCCCGTTCACGGCTTTCCGTTGTTCTTCGCAATAAGCCATGCTCCGATCGCCAGGGCGCTGTCGACGGTAGCCTGAACACTCCATAACCTCGGAGGATCACCCGCGCGGGAGAGGGTTCCACTGGACAGGCAAAATGGGTCGTATGCATCCCTATATACTCCGAGCCGCCAGCGGCATCATCAAGCATCAAGCAGGCATCCGGCTTCCCCGCCTCCGATGCCCGCTCCTGGCCGAGTCCTGCCCTCGGAAAAAAGTAATCGAACTCTGCTTTCGCGGCAGCGCGGATGCACGCTCAAACGCGAGGGCGTCGGCATCTCATCTCTGACGTAGGACATTGAACTCGGTTACCGTCTATCTGGACGGCGATCGACTGATACGCCTCAGAACTCCGGCCGCAGTCCCTACCCCTCAATCCTCATCCAGCCCCCACGAACCCCAGCTGAGCCGAGATCTTCCGCCCAGCTGCGATCACGTCCGCCACCCAGGCCTGGCGGCGGCGTTCGATGGGCGCGGATATCGACAGCCCGGCGGCCACATTGCCGGTTCCGTCGTACAGCAGCACTCCGATGCAGCCGACGTCGAGCTCCGCCTCTTCGTCGTCCAGGGCATAGCCCTGCCGCAGCGATTGCAGGCAGGCCTCCACCAGCCGCGGCTCGGTGGTGATGGTATTGCGGGTATAGGCCGGCAGATTGGTGCGCCGGGCATAGCCGCGGATCGCCTCCGGCCCGGCGGCCCCCAGCATCAGCTTGCCCACCGCGGTGACGTGCAGGGGCGCGCGACTGCCCACCAACTGCTGCACGTGCATCATGCGGTTGGGGGTGGCCTTTTCGAGGTACACCACCTCGTCACCCTCGCGGATGGTGAGATTGACCGATTCCCCCAGCCGGTCCCGCAGCCCCTCCATCACCGGCAGGGCGACCGAACGCAGGTCGATATTGCTGTGCAGGCGCACCCCGAGCTGCAGTAGGCGCAAGCCCAGGCGGTAACGACCGCCGGCGTCCTTCTCCACCAGCCGGTTGTCGATCAGGGAGGCGAGAATGCGGTGGGTAGTGGACGCATGCAGGCCGGTTTCGGCGCCGAGGATCTTCAGGCTCACCGGCTCCGGGTAACGGGCGATTGCGTCGAGCAGGGCGGCGGCGCGGTCGATGACCTGGATGCGGTTGGCAGCAGCGGGTTCTTTCATGGATTGACCTCTTTATTCCACATTGTGAGAAATTATCTAAATATTTCTCGGAATACAAGGTTTCGGACCCGAGACCTCAAGATTACAACGCTTTCCGCATTGTGAAAACGCCGGAAGCACCCGCTGGCTATTAGCATTTAATTTCATTTATTACAACGCTTTATAGATTCTCCTCTTACGCGGAAATCAGATAATTCCGCATTATGAAAACAGTGCTGTATTGTGAAAATTTGCTCGGGCACCTAACTTACAACTCAACACCGGGCCACGCCGGCGCCGGAATCCAGACAGGAGCAATGACTATGAGCACAGCCGCAAAAGAACTGTTTCCGGCCCATCCGGATTTCTGCAACGGGATGCTGCACTTCGGCCAGGCGGGCGCCGAGTTTACCGAACTCGCCGCGGCGCCGGCGGTGAGCGCCGACGACCAATGCATCGTGGCACTGGGCGACGCCGAGGTCTACCAGACCCAAATGATGGCGGACGCGCTGCGCTACACCACCCTGCAGCTTTGCGCCTCCAAGGAGTCAGGCCACCCCGGCGGCTTCGCCAGCTCGGCGGACGCTTACGCTGCGCTGGTGATGCTGGGCCACACCAATATTGTCACCGAGGTCGGTCACCACGCACCGGGCTTCTACAGCGCCATGTTCCTGGACGGGTCGCTGGAGGCCATGGGGATACGGGACATGAATGACCTGCAGGCCCGCTTCCGCGAACGCGGCGGCCTGTTGGGCCACCTCTCGGGCGCTATCCCCGGCCTGCTGGCCCCGGCCGGGCCCCTCGGCCAGGGCCAGCACTTCGCCATGGCCGGCGCCTACCTCAACCGCGACAAGTTGTTCCCCTGCACCATCGGCGACGGCGGCCTGGGCGAGCCCTATATCCTGTCCGCGATCAAGCACTTCCACACCAGCTATCCGGAGGTCACCAACTTCCTGCCGGTGCTGGTGTGGAATGGCTATAGCCAGGAGCACCATTCGATGGTCTCGCTGATGAGTAATCAGCAAATGATCGACTACTGGCGCGCCCACGACTTCGAGCGCGTGATCCTGGTCGACGCCAAGGACTTCGACGACGCCGGCCAGTCCGGCGCCTATGTGGACAGCACCCGCTTCGAGCCCCAGGCGCGCCTGACTTCACCCGGGCCGTGCTGGAAGCGGCCAAGGATGCCGCCGACTCCGCCATGGGCGGCACCCTCACCGCGCTCATCGTCAAGCAGCTCAAGGGCGCCGGGGTGCATGCGGACGGCGCCAAGTCGCACAACCTGTACCCGGGCGATCACCCGGCCAAGGACAACATCGCTGCCGCCCTGCAGCGGCGTGCCCTGGCCCCCGAGGCCTGGGCCCTGGTGCGCACCAATATGCAGCGCGCCGGCGGCGGCCCGGCGGGCCAGACCGTGGTCACCGAGTTCGAGCGCCCGCTGCGGGATATCGGCGAGCTGCCGATGACTGCCTTCGAGCCCGGCGACAAGGCAGTGCCGGCCTCCACCATGGCGCAGATGGTCGCCGAGATCGGAAGGCGCGACCCGGAGTTCGTCGTCACCAATGCGGACGGCAACGAGGCCTCCAATATGAAGGCCATCAACGACGCCCTGAAGATCCGTCACCCGAGCGCCGATCCGCTCTATAACCAGGCCCCGAGCGGCCAGGTCTACGAGCCCCTGAACGAGGACGCCTGCGCCGGTTTCGCTGCCGGGCTGGCCCTGTTCGGCGGCCGCTCCCTGTGGCTGTCCTACGAGAGCTTCGCGATCAACGGCTGGCCGATCGTGCAGACCGTGGGCCAGGCCATGGCGGAGCTGCGGCGCAAGACCCCGGCGGTGATTTCCATGTTCACCGCCGGGGCCCTGGAGCAGGGCCGCAACGGCTGGACCCACCAGCGCCCCGAGATCGAAAATTACATCGGCGGCCAGATGCGCAACGGCAACGTCTACCTGCTGTACCCGGCGGACGCCAATATGATTCAGGCCGCCTACGGCTGGGCGCTGAAGCAGTCCAACAAGAGCATCAGCATCGTCGCCTCCAAGTCGCCGCTGCCGGTGCACACCAGCCCGGAGCAGGCCGCCGCCGCCATCGAGCAGGGCGCGGCAACCCTGTACGAATCCCCCGCCGGCGACGGCCAACTGGTGGTGTTCGCGGTCACCGGCGACATGGTGCTGCTGCCGGTGTTCGAGGCCAAGGACCGCCTGGAGGCCGCCGGTCAGCGGGTGCGCATCGTCAGCGTGGCCAACCCGCGCCGCCTGTTCCGTCCCGACGACGTCGCGTGGCAGCATTCCGCCGAGGCCGACGGCCAATTCATGGACGATGCCCAGTTCCAGGCCCTGTTCGGCGGCGACGCCCTAATCGGGGTAAGCGGCGGCGGCACCCTGGCCCTGGAGCCGGTACTGATGCGCAGCCGCGCCCCGGCCCGGGACCTGTTCGGCTGGCAGCGTGGCGAAACCACCGCCAGTCCGGCGGAGATCATGGGCTTCAACGGCATCAGCGGCGAGACCCTGGCCGAGCGGGCCGGCGAACTGTTGGGCGACAACTGAGGCGGAAGGCGTAAGGTGGGCTTACCGTTCATGCCCAGCGGGTAACCGTTTCCGGCGGGCACGAAGACCCGCCCACCTTACGCGCTAGCGCTGGAGCCCGCGCCTCGGCGCGGCGGCCGGCGCACCGTTTAGCGGTGCCTCCGTTCGGTGGAACCGCGGTGCTGGTTCCACCCTTGCCTAATCAAAGGGAGATGATCCAATGAACCTGGCGCTACCCACCAAAATCGTCGTTATCGACGACGACCCGACTGGCTCCCAGACGGTCCACAGCTGCCTGCTGCTGAGCCAATGGGACCCGGAAACCCTGGCCGCGGCGCTGCGGGACCCGGCGCCCCTGTTCTTCGTCCTCAGCAACACCCGCGGCATGGATGCCGCGCGGGCCGCCGAGGTGACCCGGGAGATCTGCGTCAACCTGCGCCAGGCCCTGGAGCGGCTGGAGGCAGCGGGCGAACCGGTCAACCCGGTGATCGTCAGCCGCTCCGACTCCACCCTGCGCGGCCACTACCCGGTGGAGACCGACGTTATCGCCGAGGAACTGGGCCCGTTCGATGCCCACTTCCTGGTGCCCGCCTTCTTCGAGGGGGGGCGCATCACTCGCGACGGCACCCACTACCTGCTGGTGGACGGGGAGCCGGTGCCGGTCAACCGCACGGAGTTCGCCCGTGACTCGGTGTTCGGCTTCCGCCACGCCTATCTGCCGGACTATGTGGAGGAGAAGACCGGCGGGCGCATCCCCGCCACTGCGGTCGAGCGGTTCTCGCTGGCGGATGTGCGCGGGGACCTGAGCGCGCGGCTGCAGGGCCTGTCCGGCAACCGCTGCTGCGCGGTGGACGCCGAACAGCAGTCGGACCTGGACGGCTTCTGCCGCCAGTTGCTGGCGGCGGCAGCCGGTGGCAAGCGCTTCCTATTCCGTAGCGCGGCGAGCCTGCTCACCTCCCTGGCGGGATTGCCGCCGCAACCGGTGCCGGCGGCCGAGATGTCGCGCTACGTGCGTGACGACCGGCCCGGGGTGGTTCTGGTGGGCTCGCATGTGGACAAATCCAGCCGCCAGCTCGCGCACCTGCGCGAGCATACCCGGGTGCTGCCCGTCCACGTCGATCTGGAGCGACTGCTGGCGGACGAGTCGGCCCTGTTCGCCGATATCCAGGCCGAGCTGGCCCGGGCCCAGGCCGAAGACCGAGGCGCTGTGCTCTACACCAGCCGCGGCGAGCGCCGGTTCGCCAGCAGCGCCGAGCGGCTGGCTTTCGGCGAGCGGGTCTCCGGCTTTCTGATGCGGCTGGTGCAGAACCTGCCGCCGGAGATCGGCTTTCTGATCAGCAAAGGGGGCATCACCTCCAACGACACCCTGAGTCAGGGCCTGGCCCTGCGCACCGCCCGGGTTCTAGGCCAGGTAAGGGCCGGCTGCTCGGTGGTGCGCTGTCCCGAGGATCACCCCCGTTTCCCGGACCTGCCGGTAGTCATCTTTCCCGGCAACGTGGGTGGCGACGAGGCCCTGACCGAGGTCTATGCGATCCTGAGCCGAGGCGGCACCGAACAGGCGGCCGCGTGAAGCGCGTCAAAGCCGGTCCGGGGTCGCTCGTGCGCCTCCGGCCAGCGCCCCGTTGCCCTCTTTGTGGCTCGAGGTCGCAACTCCCTTAATCCTAGAATCCTCAGTTCGACGGCCTTCAGAGTGCGTCTCGCGTGGTGTCTGGCAACGACTGCATCGATGCAGGAGGTAGAGCGACGCAGGAAGCCAAAGCCGAGGCATGACGAAGCGGAATAGTCGATCTATTGCAACGAGTTATAATGCAGCCAGGCGCCGTGGGAGGCGTGCACTGGAGGTCGTAGCGGCGTTCACCCAGTGAGTGAAACTGAACCAAGCGCGTTTCCGTTCGTAAACCATCTACCTGCGTATCGCTCGAAGCGGTCAACTGAGGATTCTAGGTTAATACGGATTGCCATGGCCCCGATGACCGTTTGCTCCCGGCAGGGCTGGACTATACTCAAGCGAAAGGAACCCTGTGGGGAGTGCTCCGATGGAACTAAACCACGCCGAACATCGCCCGGGAATCGACCGCCGTTCCGCCGCACCCGAACACGCCAGGCGAACCTCCAGCCGCCAGCACGACTCAGTGCGCAACGCCCTGGGGCGGGACGCCAAACCCCACGGCAGCAAAAAGAAATCGGACGACAATGGCGGTCAAGGCGTGCCGGACGGAGTCAAGCAGTTCAGCCCGAAATCCCCCAACACGGAAGCGACCGGCACCGCCACCAATCTGGCGACGGTGGAGAAGCCGCAGAAAAAGTCCTGGGACAATGGCTTCGATGAAGGTGTGGCGAAACGCTTCAGCGCCAAAAGGCATGTCTCCCTGGCGGATCTGGGGGAAAAAATGAAGATCGACACCGCCAAGGAGACCAAGCGTTTCAAACAACTTATTATCGGTGGTCACGGCAACAAGGATATTCTGGCCACGGGCTCCGGCGACGGCCCGAATACCGGCGACACCCTGAACCTCAAGGCCTCGAACAAGTCCACCTGGCTACCTTTCTTCAACAGCAGCAAATTCTATGGCCGGGCGGAGATCTGGATCCTCTCCTGCAACGTGGGCAACGGCAGCATCCCGCAGCTGATTGCCGATCAGTCGGGCAGCATCGTATACGCCTATACCCGCACCGCCTATGACGACGAAAAGAAACCCTGGGCCAACGAGCGAGGCAAATAAGTCATGAAGCCGACCGCGGCCATCCTCTCGGAGTTCCGGGATGACGCCTGGCATACCCGGCTCCTGAGCGGTTCGCCGCTACGACAGATCTACGCTTGGATCGAAAAAATCGAGTCCAACCCCCCGCTGCCGGCGCATGCCTCCGGCAAACCCCTGGCATGGCTGCTGCTGCTCACCGGTGTGCACCAATCAGACCAAGAGATTCGGGTGGTCCGAAAAATTGGTTTGATGACCGATGTGTTGAGAACCATGGAACAGGGGCTCACACCGGAAAATCTCGCGGAACTCGAGGACCTGTTCGCACGCCACGGCAAGCCTTTCAGAAATGGATTCACGGACACACCACCCTTCCTGTGACAGCGCGGAACCCACCCCGGCCGCAATCAGTAGCCGCGACCGCAACTGAGGCGCACGGCGCTGTATTGAAACTCGACACCCGGCTTGGCGCGCACCGCCTCGAACGCCGCCTTCAGGGCTTCGCAATCGGTTCGGTCCACCAGACCGCGGCGCAGCATCGTTTCTGCCCCGGACAGCAGCAGGGCCCGCAGATAATCCAGCTGTTGCAGCCGACGCGCTGGCTCGGCGCGGCTCGATATCACCGGCACCGGCTCGACCTGAATTCCCTTCGCCCCCAGGGAGGCCGCGATCTCCGCCAGCCGGCCACCGACGAAGGGGTCGCCGTGCTGCATCTGAAGCCTGTTGAAACGCGCCCACCAGTCCGCAATGGCCGCCTGCGGGGGATCGAAATGAAACGAGGCATTGTCCACTTCGGTACAGACCATTACCCCATCGTCCCGCAGCACCCGCAGCGCTTCGCGCAGGACGGCACACGGGTCCGGCACATGTTCGAGCATCCAGATGGTGATCACCCGATCGAAGCTGCGATCCCTGAAGGGCAGCGCCAGCGCGTTGCCCCGCACCAACGCGGCGGTGCCCCCGGCCAGTTCCGGCGCCAGGTGCCTTGCAGCGGCTCGCAGATGAGGCCCGCTCAGATCTACCCCCGTCACGTGCACCCCTGGCCAGCGGCGCGCAACCTGCTTCAATTCAGCCCCGACCCCGCAACCGATCTCGAGCATATTCCCGGCGCCGGAATAATCCACACCGGAGAACACCTTCGGCGCGAGAATATCGGCCTGCTCTATCAGGCGAGCCTGTTCGGCCGCCGAGAAACCGTGGATATAGTCCTGGTTCATGTCAATGACCACCGGTCAACGCTCGTGCCGATCGAAAACCCAAAAACTATCACAGTTGTCTGAAACGGGATCAACCTAGAAAGAGCAGTTGGACCGGGTGTAGGGTGTGCTTTCGGGGGTGTAGGGCAACGACTGCATGGATGCAGGAGGTAGGGCGACGCAGGAAGCCAAAGCCGAGGCGCAACGACGCGGAATAGTCAATCTATTCCAAGGAGTTGCAACGCAGCGACCCACAGGGATGTGGGAAATGTCAGGTTCCGTCTGGAACAGGACCGGACCATACGCCGCCGCAAGCGCGCCATGCGCCCCGTAGCCTGGATCACCGAATCGGTGAAGAGATAAATCGAAGGCTTGTTCCTACATTTCAGTTTCTTACTGTCAGAATGGAGCGGTCAACTGCTCTTTCTAGGTTCAAAGACAGCGATAGCCGATAACCGAACTGGAAGCCGGGGGGCGGAAGCGCAGAAGGGTTGCGGATCCAAGAAGGCCGGGAGGACGCAGCGGGAAAGATCCCTTCCAGAGTTTTAACCCGATGCATGGGCTCAGACACCGGGGCCGGGGGATTCGATTCTGGCTGCTCAGGGCTCCCGGGCCTCAGTATCCGCGCCGCGGGCCGGGCCCGCCCGATGGAACAGGCTGTACACCACCGGGATCAAGCACCAGCGTGATCAGGGTCGAGCCGGTCAGGCCGCCGACCACCGCCCGGGCCAGCGGGGCCTGGGCGTCGGCGCCCTTCGCCGACGCCGAGGGCCAGGGGCAGCAGAGCGAGGATGGTGGTCAGGGTGGTCATCAGGATCGGGCGCAGGCGGCGGCGGCCGGCTTCGAGCACGCGCGTCGTGGGTGCTCAGGCCCTGGCGGCGTCAGCTGGCCGGCCTGGTCGACCAGCAGGATGGCGTTGTTGACCACGATGCCGCCGAGCATGATGCAGCCGATGTAGGACTGCACGTTGAGCGTGGTGTCGGTGAGGAACAGGGTGACGCAGCACGCCGACCGCGGCCAGCGGCACCGAGAGCATCACCACCAGCGGGTCGCGCAGCGACTCGTACTGGCAGGCCAGCACCATGTAGACCAGCAGCAGGGCCAGCAGCAGGGAGATGACCAGCTCGCGGAAGGCCTTCTGCTGCTCCTCGAAGTCGCCGGCGATGATCAGGTCGTAGCCCACCGGGCGCGGGATCTGGTCGAGGCGCTGTCTGGACATCGGCGGCCACCGAGCCGAGGTCGCGCCCGGCCACGTTGGCCTTGACGGTGACCAGCCGCTGCTGGTCCTTGCGCTCGATCAGGACCGGGCCGCGGCCGTCGTCGGTGGTGACCAGGTTGCGCAGGGCCACCGGCTCGCCGCTCGGGGTGCGCAGGGTCAGGTCGAGGATCTCGTCGAGCGAGCGCTTCTCGGCGTCCTCCAGCTGCACCAGGATGCGGTAGGAGTTGCCTCCGGTGCGGTACTCGCCGGCCTGGGAGCCGGCCACCGCGGTCTCGAGGACCTCGGTCACGTCCCGCACGCGTCAGACCCAGGTCGGCGATCTTGGCCCGGTCGACGTGGATCTCCTGCTGGGGGACGCCCGCTCGCGGCTGATCTCGACGTCGGTGATGCCGGGGACGCCCTCGATGGCCTCGGCCACCCGCCGGCCAGCGGCGCCGAGCATTCCAGGTCGAAGCCGCGCACCTCCACCGTGCAGCCCTCCGTCGCCGCCGAGGATGCGCTCCAGCAGGAACTGGCCCTGGGGCGCCCGGGTGCGGATCTTCATGCCCGGGACCTGCCCCTCCAGGCGGCGGCGCAGATCGTCGGCGATCTCGACGTTCGAGCGCTGCGCGTTCGGCCGCCGGGCCCAGGGAGAGCTGGATCTCGCCCCGCGCCTTGGCGCTGCCGCGGCTGCCGGAGCGCCAGACGCTGACCACCGAGGAGACCGCCTCGGGCACCGCGGGCATGACCATCGCCTCCATGCAGCCGGGTCTGGCGGTCGACCAGGTCGAGGCGGGTGCCGACCTCCATCTCGCCGGTGACGCGCACCTCGCCCTCGTCGCTGGGCGGCAGGAACTCGGTGCCGATCTGGGGCACCAGCAGCAGGCTGGCGGCGAACAGGGCCAGTGCCGCGGCGATGGTCGACGCCAGGGCCAGCGCAGCACGACCCGCAGCAGGTCGCGGTAGGCATCTGTCCAGGGCGCTGAACCGGGCCGCGGCGGCAGCCTGCAGACGCCGCCTGCCAGCCGGCAGCGTCTGCCGGCGCTTCGGCGAGCAGCTTGGAGGCCAGCATCGGCACCAGGCTCAGGGCCACCAGCAGCGAGCAGACCAGCGAGAAGATGATGACGTAGGCCAGCTCCCGGAACAGCACGCCCGGACACCCCGCGCACGAAGACAAGGGCAGGAAGATGACCAGGGTGGTGATGGTGCTGGCGATGATCGCCGGGCGACCTCCCGGGCGCCCTCCACCGCAGCCTCGCGCGGGGCCTCGCCGCGTTCCTCGGCGGCGGCGGAAGATGTTCTCCAGCACCACCACCGAGCTGTCCACCATCATGCCCACGCCCAGCGCCAGCCCGCCGAGGGTCATCAGGTTGAGGGTGAAGCCGCCGAAGTAGATCAGGGCGAAGGTGGCCACCACCGAGATCGGGATGGCCAGCGAGATCACCAGCGTGCTGCGCAGGTTGCGCAGGAAGAACAGCAGCACCAGCACCGCCAGCCCGCCGCCGTAGAGCACCGAGCGGGCGACGTTGGCGATCGAGCGCTCGATGAAGTTGCCCTGGTTGATGACCGGCACGACCCGGATCTGGGGGAAGGCCCGGTTGACCGCCTCGATCTCGGCCAGGACCCGCTTGGCCACCTCGACCGTGTTGGCGTCGGCCTGCTTGCGGATCGCCACGCGCAGGCCGCGCTCGCCGTTGACGCGGACGATGCGGGTGAGCTTCTCGTAGGTGTCGCTGACCTTCGCGACCTGGCCCAGGGTCACCACCGCGCCGTCCTTGCGGGCGATGACGGTGTCGCGGATCTGGTCCAGGCCGCTGAACTCGGCCGGGGCGCGCAGGGTGACCTCGTAGCGGCCCTCCTCGATCTTGCCCGCGGGCAGGTCCAGGTTGGCGTCGCGCAGGCGTCCAGGATGCCTGCAAGCGGCAGGCCCAGGGCGTTGAGCTTGCCCGGGTCCAGCTCGACGCGCACCTCGCGGGTGAAGCCGCCCCAGAGGTCGACCTGCGCCACCCCGGGGATCCGGGCGAAGCGGTAGCGGATCTGGTCCTCGATCAGCTGGGTCAGCTCCACCGGATCGAGCCGGCTGGAGATGCCGAGCAGCACCACCGGGAAGCTGTCGATGTCGAACTTGCTGACCCGCGGGCCGACGATATCGTCGGGCAGCTCGCTGATCTCGTCCTCGAGCGTGGCGCTGCACGTCCAGCGCGGCGGTGTCGATGTCGGTGCCCCAGGCGAAGCTGACCCTGACGCTGCTGTTGCCCTCGGAGGACGTCGAGGTCATCTCCTCCACCCCGGGGACGGTGGCGACGATCTCCTCGATGATCTGGGTCACCAGCCGCTCCATCACCTCGGGTCGGCGCCCTCGTACTGGGTGCGCACGGTCAGGGTCGGCAGCTCGATGCTGGGCAGCAGGTCGATCTGCAGGCGGCTCAGGGACGCCAGCCCAGCACCACCACCATCAGGGTCACCATGGTGGTGAAGACCGGCCGGCGTACGCTGGCGCCGGGCAGGTTCATGGCGCCGCCGCGGGCCCCTGGACAATGGCGATGGAGGAGCCCTCGTCCAGCAACTGCTGGCCGAGCACCACCACCCGCCCCTGCAGGCCTTCGCCGAACACCTGGACCCGGCCGTCCTGGCGGATGCCCAGGCGCACCTCGCGCCAGTCCACAGCCTGGCCGTCCGGGCGCACCACGAACACCCCATCGCTCTGTTCGCGCCGGGTCAGCGCCGCCTCCGGCACCACCAAGGTCTCCGCCACCCGCTCGAGCACCACCTCGGCACGCACGAACATGCCCGGCTTGAGGCGCTGCTCGGGGTTGTCGACCCGCAGCTCCACCCGCGCCTGGCGCACGCTCTCGCGAAACACCGGGGCGATGCGCTGGATGCGGCCCTGGAAGCGCTCGTCCGGCCAGGCGTCGGTGCTCAGCAGCGCCTCCTGGCCGCGCTCCAAGCGCCCGTAGTCGCGCTCGGTGACGTACATCACGGCGGTGATCGGATCCAGCTCGACGATCCGCAGCAGGGCCGCGTTCGCCGCCACCGTCTCGCCTTCGTCGACGTAACGCTCGGCCACCAGACGCTGCTGGTTGCCGCCCTGCCAGCCCGCGGTCACCTGGGTATAGCCACCGCGGATGCGCGCCGTCTCCAGCTCCGCCTCGGCCCGGGTGAGCTGGGCCTTGGTGACCTTGACATGGGCCTGTTTGGCCAGCAGGTCCGCCATCGCCACATCGGTCTGGGACTCGGAACTCAGACCCCGCTCGCGCAGGCGATCGTTGCGGTCGAGTTCCCGCTTGGCGATCTGCAACAGGCTCTCGGCCTCGGCCAGATTGGCCTCGGCCACCGCCAGATCGGCTCGGGCCTGCTCCACCGCCTGCACGAACTCCGCATTGTCCAGACGCGCCACCAGCTGGTCCCGGGTCACAGTATCCCCCAAGTCCAGGTCGATCTGTTCGATGCGCCCCCCCACTTTGGGCGCCACCACGAACTCCGCAAGGGCCTCCAGGGTGCCGGTGAAGGCCCTCCGCCATTCGATCGGACCACGCTCGATGGCCGCCACCTCTACCGGCACTGCCGGCTGGGGGCCGCCCCGCTCCGGCCCCTCGGCGTCGGCGGCCAAGCGCTGGTAGAGCTGCCAGCCAAGCGCGCCCAGGCCCAGCAACAGAAAACCGACGATGATTTTGGTGCGGCCAGGGGTATTCACATGCTGGGCCCTGAGCCGGTTCGCGAGGCGAGCCGGCCACTGAGAGATGAGGGGATCGGCCACCCAAGCCCGCGCGGGGCTTGGGCGGGCGCAGACAACTCTATATAGCAGAATTGGAGGTCTTCCGGCGAGCCGGGCCGGTGTCGATCCTCCGCTGCGCTGGATTGAGCGCCGTCACAGCCCGGGGGCGCCGCTCAAAGCGCCGCAGTCAGCACCCGCAGAAAGGCGGTGTTCTCGTCCGGACGGCCGACGGTGATGCGCAGGCAGTCTTCCAGCAGCGGATGGGCGCCGTGCAGGCTCTTTACCAGTACCCCGCCTAGGCGCAGGCTGGCGTGCAGCTCGGGGGCACGGCCCTGGGGCACGCGCAGCAGGATGAAATTGGCATCGCTGGGATAGGGGGTGACGCCATCCAGGGCCTGCAACTCGCCGAATAGACGGACACGGTCGGCCCGAATGGTCTCGGTCTGGGCGTCGAACACGTCCTGGTGGCGCAGGGCGAAGTCGGCGCTGACCTGGGTCAGGATATTGATGTTGTAGGGCAGACGGGTCTTGTCGATCTCCTCCAGCCAGGCGGCGGGGCCGGCGAGCAACCCCAGGCGCAGGCCGGCCAGGCCCATCTTCGAGACGGTGCGCATGACCACCAGGTTGGGGGCTCCGCCCAGCTCGCCCATGAAGCTGGCGTCCGCGAACGGGGCATAGGCCTCGTCCACCACCACCAAGCCGGGGGCGGCGCCGATCAGCTCGCGGATCTGCCCGGGGTCGAACAGATTGCCGGTGGGATTGTTGGGATAGGCGAGAAACAGCACCGCCGGCTGGTGTCGCTCGATGGCGGCCAGCAGGGCCGGCACGTCGAGGCCGAAGCCGTCGGCCTGCAGCGGCACGCCGACATAATCCATGCCGACGAAGCCGGCGATCATGCGGTACATGACGAAGCCCGGGTCCACCGAAAGCACCACCCGGCCAGGCTGAGCCAGGGTGAGCAGGATCATCTGGATCAGCTCGTCGGAACCGTTGCCGAGCAGCAGCTCGGCATCGGCGGGAATGCCCATGCAGTGGCGCAGGCGCTGCTTGAGCTCGCGGGCCCCCGGGTCCGGGTAGCGGTTGACGTCCACCTCCAGCAGCAGTTCCAGCCATTCGCGGCGCAGGGCCTCGGGCCAGGTATAGGGGTTCTCCATGGCGTCGAGTTTAATCAAACCCGCCGCGTCCGGCACATGATAAGCGGCCAGGGCGCGGATCTCGGGGCGCACCCAGCGGGCGGCCAGAGCGGCGGCGTCCCGGCCCTCAGTCATCCCGGCGGTACTCGGCGGAGCGGGCATGCGCGGTCAGGCCCTCGCCCCGGGCCAGCACCGAGGCCACCTGACCGAGGCTCTTGGAACCGGCGGCAGAGGCCATGATCAGGCTCGAGCGCTTCTGAAAATCGTAGACCCCGAGCGGCGAGGAAAAGCGGGCGGTGCGCGAGGTCGGCAGCACGTGGTTGGGCCCGGCGCAGTAGTCGCCCAGGGCCTCGGCGGTGTAGCGGCCCATGAAGATGGCGCCGGCGTGGCGGATGCGCGAGACCACCGCCTCGGGCTCGGCCAGGGACAACTCCAGGTGCTCCGGGGCGATGACGTTGGCCACCTCCACCGCCTGGTCGAGGTCGCGCACCTGGATCAGGGCGCCGCGCCCGCCGAGCGCAGCGGCGATGATCTCGCTGCGCTCCATCTCCGGCAGCAGCCGATCGATGCTGGCCTGCACCCGGTCCAGAAAGGCGCCGTCCCAGCTCAGCAGTATGGCCTGGGCGTCTTCGTCGTGCTCGGCCTGGGAGAACAGGTCCATGGCGATCCAGTCCGGGTCGGTCTCGCCGTCGCAAACCACCAGGATCTCGGAGGGACCGGCCACCATGTCGATGCCGACCTGACCGAACACCGCGCGCTTGGCGGTGGCCACGTAGATATTGTCCGGGCCCGACGACCTTATCCACCCCGGGGACGGTCTCGGTGCCATAGGCCAGGGCCGCCACCGCCTGGGCGCCGCCGATGGCGAACACCCGGTCCACCCCGGACACTTGGGCAGCGGCGAGCACCAGCTGGTTGGTCTCGCCGGCGGGCGTGGGCACCACCATGATCAATTCCTCCACCCCCGCCACCTTGGCCGGAATGGCGTTCATCAGCACCGAGGAGGGATAGGCCGCCTTGCCGCCGGGCACGTATAGTCCGACCCGGTCCAGCGGGCTCACCTGCTGTCCGAGCAGGGTGCCGTCGGCCTCGGTGTAGGACCAGGAGTCCAGCTTCTGGCGCTCGGCATAGGCGTGGATGCGCGCGGCGGCCTGCTCCAGCGCCTGACGCTGTTGCGCAGGGAGCGCATCCCAGGCCTCCCGCAGGCGCACCGGAGGGACCTCCAGAGCGGCGGCATCCGCCGGGCTCCAGTGGTCGAAACGAGCGGTGTATTCCACCAGGGCGGCGTCGCCGCGGCTGCGGATGGCGTCGATGACCTCGGCCACCGTCCGCTGCACCCCGGCGTCGGATACCGACTCCCAGGCCAGTAGTTCCTCGAGCTGCCGATCGAAACCCGCTGCCGCGGCGTTCAGGCGTCTAATCCCGGTCATTGGCTTGTACCTTCTTCGGCTTCGGATTGGCGCACCGCCCCGCGCAGGGCCTCCAGCAGGCCCAGGATGTCGGGGTGCTTCATCTTCCAGGAGGCCCTGTTGACCACCAGGCGCGAGCTGATGTCTCGGATGTGCTCGAGCGGCACCAGACCGTTGGCCTTGAGCGTGCCTCCGCTCTCTACCAGATCGACGATCAGGTCGGACAGGCCGACCAGCGGCGCCAGTTCCATGGAGCCGTAGAGTTTGATGATCTCCACCTGCTGGCCGCGCCCGGCGAAGAACTCCCGGGCGGAGTTGACGTACTTGGTGGCGATGCGCAACCGGTTGCCCGACAGGCTGGTCCCGGGCACCCCGGCCACCATCAGGCGGCAGCGGGCAATGCGCAGGTCCAGCGGCTCATACAGGCCCGCGCCGCCGTGTTCCAGCAACACGTCCTTGCCCGCCACACCGACGTCAGCGGCACCGTACTGGACATAGGTAGGCACGTCGGTGGCGCGGATGATCACCAGCCGGACCTCGGGCCGGTTGGTGTCGAGGATCAGCTTGCGGCTGGTCTCCGGGTCGTCCAACGGTTCGATACCGGCGGCGGCCAGCAGCGGCAGACTTTGGTTGAAGATGCGGCCCTTGGACAGGGCAATGGTTATCGGGGTGTGAAATTTCACGCTCACTTACCTTAGGATTTCGGTGGGCCGCGAGGTTCAGCCCGGCAGGCGCTGGATGTGCGCCCCCATACCGGCCAGCTTCTCCTCGATGCAGTCGTAGCCGCGGTCGATGTGGTAGATGCGGTCGACTATGGTCCGGCCGTCGGCCACCAGCCCCACCAGCACCAGGCTCGCGGAAGCGCGCAGGTCCGTGGCCATGACCGGGGCGGCAGTCAGCTGGGGCACTCCCGTACAGATGGCGGTATTGCCTTCGAGCCGAATGTTGGCGCCCATGCGGCGCATCTCGTGCACGTGCATAAAGCGGTTCTCGAACACCGTCTCGGTAATCGTACTCACCCCCTCGGCCACGCTGTTCAGCGCCGTGAACTGGGCCTGCATATCGGTTGGAAAGGCCGGATAGGGAGCGGTGTGCACATCCACCGCCTGCGGCCGCCGGCCGTACATGTCGAGGCTGATCCAGTCCTCCCCGGTCTTGATCTCGGCGCCGGCGTCGCGCAGCTTGAGCAGCACCGCGTCGAGCAGATCCGGGCGGGTATCCCGGGCCAGGATGCGACCGCCGGTGATGGCTGCCGCCGCCAGATAGGTGCCGGTCTCGATGCGGTCCGGGAGGACCCGGTAGTCGGTGCCGAACAGCCGCTCCACGCCTTCGATGCGGATGCTGTCGGTACCGGCGCCGAAGATCTTGGCCCCCATCTTGTTCAGGCACTCAGCGAGGTCCACCACCTCGGGCTCCCGGGCGGCATTTTCGATCAACGTCTCGCCGTCCGCCAGGGCCGCCGCCATCATCAGGTTCTCGGTGCCAGTGACGGTGACGATGTCGAGCATCAGCCGGGCCCCGCGCAGGCGCTTGGCGCGGGCGCGTATGATGCCGTTTTCCACCCGGATATCGGCGCCCATGGCGCGCAGGCCGTCGATGTGCAGATTGACCGGCCGCGAGCCGATGGCACAGCCCCCGGGCAGGGACACGTCGGCGCGCCCGAAGCGGGCCAGCAAGGGCCCCAGTACCAGGATCGAGGCGCGCATGGTCTTGACCAGTTCGTAGGGGGCGGAGAAATCGTGGATAGTGGCGGTATCGACCTCGACCCGCATGCGCTCATCCACCACCAGCTTGACCCCCATGCGCCCGAGCAGTTCCATGGTGGTGGTGATGTCGTGCAGGTGCGGCACATTGGCCACGACCATCGGCCCCTCGGCCAGCAGGGTGGCAGCCAGGATCGGCAGCGCAGCATTCTTCGCCCCGCTGATTCGCACCTCGCCGTCGAGGCGGGCGCCGCCCGTAATAATGAGTTTATCCATGACCGAACTCGCGAAGTTCCGGGCCTGCCCGGATGGCTGAAGAATATGCTGCGTCGAACCGTCCCGACCCGATCCAGCCTGGCGAAAGCCAATCTGCGGGGTTTCCCTTAGGGGCGGGATACCCCGCTATCCTCAATCACCCCAAGCGATTGAAAATGAAGGCTTTCGGAATCCGCGTCTTCGAAAGCCCTGCGACAAAAGCCAGGGATGGCCTGGTTTCGACGTTTCCCTGTGAAGACGCTGGCCGCGATTCTATTTCTCCTCCGCGGCCGGTATCCCCACCCCGGCCCCGCGCCGGGGAGTCCCCTGAAAGGACCGCATATAATAGCGAAGCCGGGCCCAAAACGGGAGTTCTTTGCCGATCGGTGTAGACCGCTGCAGCCTTCACCTCCGCCCCCGAGCGCGCGCCTGGCTGGCGCTTACCCGGATATTGGACTACTTTTCAGAAGGCGGAGGCGATGTTTCCACTCCATCGGCACAGCAACGGACCGCAACTCCCGAGGAGACCGGCATCGCCCCCAACGAATCCGCAGCGGTTTGACTTACGTCATTGGCTTACCCACCCGAAAGCCTGAACCTGTTAGCCGTTTTTGGAAACCCCCTCCGCAGTGGACGCGATAGGGGGACCCGCGGGGTGTTACGGCCCCGAGCATGACCCAGGCAAGCAAGCACGACATAACAAAATGTATACAGCGACTGGAGATTGGTATATGAAAATGAAACGCAGATCCTTCCTTATTGCCGGCGCCGCGGCGGCAACCCTGCTGCTGGCCGGCGCCCCGGCACAAGCCGCCAAGCGCATGGTGTTCGGCGGCGGCCCGGCCGGCGGCACCTTCCAGGTTGTGGCCAATGCCATCCAGACTTATGACCCGGTCAAGGACTCGGACGCCTACACCGTAAAGGCCCAGTCCTCGGCTGGCTCGGTGGAGAACCTGCGCAAGGTGGACAGCGGCAAGATGCAGTTCGGGGTGGTGTACTCCGGGCACGTCTACCTCGGGCGCGAGGGGCGCCTTAAGAACGACACGAATAATTACAACGACGTGCTGGCGGTGTCCTACCTGTATGGCGCCCCGGCCCAACTGGTGGTGCGTCAGGGCTCCGGCATCGAGAGCACCAAAGACCTGGTAGGCAAAAAGGTGGGGGTGGGCAATGCCGGCTCCGGCGCCTTCGCCAACTGCGAGCTGTTCTTCACCCACATGGGGATCTGGGACGAGATCGAGCGCAACGCCATGGGCTACAACGACGCCGCGGCGGCCTTCGGCAACAACCAGCTAGACGCCTTCTGGCTTTTCACCGCCTTCCCCAGCGGCGCGGTGATCATGGCCGCCCAGACCAATGACATCGACCTGGTGGACCTGGGCCAAGATGCGCTGGACAGCGGTTTCTACGAGAAGTACCCCTACTTCTCCAAGCTCGCGGTCCCGGCCGGGACCTATAAGGGCGTCGACCACGACACCCCGTCGTTCCAGGACTCCGCCCTCTGGGTGGCCAACTCCAAGGTGCCGGACGACGCGGTCTATGACCTGCTGTCGAAGATCTACACCGACGAGGGCCTGGCCTATATGGTCAGCCAGAAGAAGACCTTCAAGGAGATGTCCGTGGAGACCGGCATCAACGGCATCGTCACGCCGCTGCATCCGGGGGCGGAGAAGTTCTGGAAAGAGAAGGGTTTGCTCTAGGCCCCGCTGATCGAGCCCCGAAACTGGGCTTCGTCATCCCAAGCCGGTGGGGTCCCGTTGCGATCCCACCGGCGCCAGCCGCCGCACCAGGGGGAGATCCGACACTATGTTCGAAAAGCTGAACAAGATTGAGCAGGTGGTCTTCGATATCCTGGCGCTGTTCCTGGTGCTTTTCTACTCCTACTCTGCGGTCGTCGAGCCGGTTGCCACCCAATACCACCGTGGCATTTATGTAATGATCACCTACATCCTGGTGCTGTTGCTCTATCAGTCCAAGGGCCTGATCGGACGCGTCATCGACTACCTGCTGATCGTCGCCTCGGTGGTCGCCATCGGCTACTGGATGTGGAACTTCGAGGTAATCGCCTACCGCGCCGGGGCAGAGACCACGCTCGACAAGTCCATTGCCGTGGTCGGCGTGCTCATCGGCATCGAGCTGGCGCGCCGGGTGGTGGGCAGTATCTTCGTCATTATCGGCAGCGTGATGCTGCTTTACGGCGTCTATGGCGCCTATGCGCCGGAACTGCTCTCCCATGCCGGGGATACCTTCCCGGATCTGTGCACCAGCATCTTCTACAAGAGCGACGGCATCTTCGGGATCATGGCCAATGTGCTGGCCACCTACATCATCCTATTCGTGATCTTCGGCGCCTTCCTGGAGGCGAGCGGTGCCCAACGCTTCTTCATCGACTTCCCGCTGGCCGCGGTGGGCCACAAGATCGGCGGCCCGGGCAAGGTGTCGGTGATCGCCAGCGGACTGTTCGGCTCCATTTCCGGGAGCGCCATCGCCAACACCGTGTCCACCGGCTCGTTCACCATCCCGATGATGAAAAAGGCCGGCTTCCGGCCCCACGTGGCCGGCGGCATCGAGCCCGCGGCCTCCATCGGCGGCATGTTCATGCCCCCGATCATGGGCGCCGGGGGGTTCATCATGGCCGAACTGACCGGGCTGCCCTACTCCACCATCATGCTGGTGGCCATCGGCCCGGCCCTGATGTACTTCTTCAGCGTGTTCATGATGGTCCACTACGAGGCCAAGCGGTACAACATCGTGGGCGAGAAGTCGGAACACAACGCCATGGAGATCTTGAAAACGGAGTGGTTCTACATCCTGCCCCTGGTATCCATTACCGTGCTGATGCTGATGGGCTACTCGCCGGGCTACTCGGCGATCCTCGGCATCGTCACCTGCATTGCCGTAAGCTGGTTCCGCAAGGAGACCCGCATCGGCCCCCGGCGCTTCCTGGAGGCGTCCCGGGCCGGGGCCGAGTCGAGCCTGAAGATCGGCGCCACAGTCGGGGTGATCGGCATCATCATCGGCGTGCTCACCTACAGCGGGCTGGTGCTCACCTTCGCCGACATCGTGATCGAACTGGCCGAGGACTGGGGCAGCGGCCAGGCCTCCCAGCTGTTCTTCACCATCCTACTGATCGCGCTGGCTTCCCTGGTGCTTGGCATGGGGGTGCCGGTAACCGCCGCCTACCTGATCACCGCGGTGGTGGCGGTACCCGCCCTGATCCACCTCGGGGTCAACCCGCTCGCCGCCCATATGATCGTCTACTGGCTGAGCCAGGACTCCAATATCACGCCGCCGGTGTGCATCGCCGCCTTTGCCGGGGCCACCATCGCCAAGGCCAATATGTGGCGGACCGCCTTCACCGCCTTCAAGTTCGCCAAGTTTCTCTACCTCGGCCCCTTCCTCTTCGGCTATGTACCGGAGTTTTCCCTCGACGGCAGCCCGCGGGACATCGCCATCGTTTTTGTGCTGGTCATCTTCGCCACCTGGGCCTACGCCTGGTTATTGAGCGGCATCTGGCTGGACTGGTTCAAAAAGGCCCCGGCCAAGTAACGGAGCACACTCGGAGCACGACCCATGGCAAGCAACCAAACCCCGCGGGTAGCCTACCGCAAGATCCTGTATGTCACGGACCTCTCCGAGGCCGGGCGCATCGGTTTTCCACACGCCGCCGGCCTGGCCCATTTACACCAGGCAGAGCTCACGGTATTCCACGTGATCGAGCCCAAGGAGTTCGAGAAGTACCTGGTGGGCTATATGAGCAAAGAGCTTTGGGAGCAGCTGAAGACGCGGGACTTGGACGATGCGCGCCGCTTGCTGATCCAACGCAAGCGTAGCGACGCGGAGGTTCGCGACAGCGTCGAGGGTTTCTGCGAAGCGTGCCAGGACCAGCGCGCCGCCGACGCCCCCTATGTAAGCTACGACGTAAAGGTAGCAAGCGGCGATCCGGTGGCAAAGATCCTGGAACAGGCCCACTGCGGCCAATACGACCTGGTCGTCATCGCCAAGCACGGCCACGGCGTGATCCACGGCGGCCTGATGGGCGACACCGTGCGTCGGGTGCTGCGCCGGTGCAATGTACCGGTGCTGGTGGTGCCGGCACCAGACGAGGAAGGCGTCGCCTGCTGACGCCAGCACCTCTGGAAGCGCTATGAAGCGGCGCTGCCGCCCCTAACGCGTCGCCTCTTCCACCCGGCCCGCACCCAGTTGCATTTGCCGCTCGACATCCCGGCCGATCTGCTCCATCTGTGGCTTGATCTCCTGCGGCGAGTCCGCCCCCAACTGTTGGCCCGTAGTCCGCAGGTTCTGCTGGTAGAGGTAACCGGCAACAGCCAGCGCGATCACCACCACCAAAATAGAAATTCCCCTCATGAGGCCTCCTTTCGTCTTCCTGGCGCCGCAGGGAACACCTGGCGCGCCAGCCAGCTTGTGAATCGATCCGAGCGGAAGCTTGAACGCCTACCGGCCCGCTCTTCGACGCTTTATTCCTTGCGCTCCAGCATCTGCTTCAGGTCCGCAAACGGGTTGTGGGTGGTGGTAGCGCCACCCCCCTGGTCTCCGGCCCCCGCCGAATTACCGGCCTCCAATTGCCGCTGGTGCTCGTTGTCGTGACAGTACAAACACAACAGCTCCCAATTGCTGCCGTCCAGGGGATTGTTGTCGTGGTTGTGGTCCCGATGGTGGACGGTGAGCTCGCGCAGGTTCTGCAAATTGAACTCCCGCCCACAGCGGCCACAGATCCAGGGGTAGAGCTTCAGGGCCCGCTCGCGATAACCGGCGTCACGCTGCTCGCGGTTGCGGCGCGCCTCCGCGACGATCCGGTCGAGGCGATCGGCGTCGGACGATGTATTGTTCGGCATGGGTCGATCCTCGGGCGACTCAGGGGTATAAGGTTTGCCTGCAAGAATAGCCGGTTTCAGCCGCCGCTGGGCGCCTCTTCGGCAGGCTCCGGGGCAAACCGCAGGGCTTCGAGCGTCTCGTCAAGCAGGGGCTTGGCCTGTTCATAGTCGTCGAACAGGAACACCGCATAGGCGTCCGCGAGCTGGTTCTTATGCAAGGCCAGCAGCAAGCCGTGACTCAGTTCGGAGGAAAAACCCGGGTCCACATCGAAGATCGCCGCCGATGCCCAATCAGCACCAAAGCGCGCCCGCGCCTTATCCTGGGGATACTCGCTGCTCGGGTTGTGGCCGTGCCGGGCGACGCGACCCAGAATGGCCTGAAACATCAGCGGAAACATGTGGTTGGGCTCAGGCTTGGCACTATGCGGATCCTCGTAATCCACCTCGATGCGGGCCAGGGGACGGATCGCATAGCGAATCTCCAGCACCCCGTCCGTGCGCCCGATGGAATGCTCGTAGGGCAGCAACTCATTGGGCTGTACCGGCAGGTCCTGGAAGCCAGCCGGCCGGGTGAACTCCATCCCCGCCTCCGCCAGCAGTCCGACAAACAGATCGGGCGCCGACTCATCAGCCTGGGCCACGGACAGACCAAGCGCCAATAACCAAACGACGATCAACGGCCGAATCATTGTCCTGCCTCCGGGGTGTCCCCCTGCCGCCACTGGGCCAGGAGATCGCTGGCGGCGTCACGCCACTGCGGGTTTTCGGTGAGTTGCAGGAAGCGCTCCAGGTCGGTCACGGCGCCGGCCCGATCACCCAAAGCGTCGCGGGTGGCGGCGCGGTTGAAATAGGGAGCGGCGTCGTGGGGGTCCAGGGCTACGCAGTAATCGAAGTCCTCCAGGGCGGCCCCGAATTCGCCGCTGGAATAGCGGATGGCGCCGCGGTTGAAGCGCGCAGGCAACAGGTCTGGCTGCAACTCCAGGGCCCGATCCAGATCGGCCAAGGCCTCTGCAATACGGCCGAACTGGCGGTAGGCCTGGGCCCGGTTGACCAGGGCCGAGGCGTCGTCGGGGTCGAGACTGAGCGCCACCCCCAGGTCCTTGAGGGCCTCGGTCACCTCGCCCTGCTCCAAGTACAGGCTGCCGCGCACCGCGTGCAGTCGAGCGTTCTGCGGGTACCGGCCGATCGCCTGATCGAGGGTCCCGAGGGCGAGCTCCGGACGCCCCTCTGCCTGATGCTGCAAAGCGACGTTGATCTGCTGTTCTGCGCTCAGCTTGGCGTGGGGGTCGTGTTGCCCATGGGGCCGGCCCGGCGTGATCTGGGGCAGCGGCTCGAGCGGGACATCCTGGGCCTTCAGGGGCGCGGCGGCCAAGAAAACGAACGCCAGGGCCGCGAGTCGGTATAGGGATCTGTGCATTGATACTGTCCATCCGGAATGGTGCGATACGGAACCAAAAAGGGGGCCCGGCGCTCACCGCCAGGCCCCCCGGTTAGGTTGGACCCTCCCAGCGGGAGGGTCAAGCGGTCCGACTACTCCATGCTCTCGGCATAGGCCTTGAACATCGCGTTCATCAGCTCGATGTGCTGCTCGTCGTTGAGCTGTCCGTCGCTTGGCCACCTTGCCCCACAGCTGATCGTTGCTCATCTCGCGGTGGCAACCCATGCACAGCCCGGTGCGCTCCATGCCGGCACGCATCTCGGCGGTCAGCGCGCGCGACAGCGGCCAGTGGGTACCGACCGTCTGCACCTGCTGGCCATCCTTGATGATGGTGGACCAGTCGTAGTCCAGATCGCGCGATCTTCGGGATCTGGATCTTGTACTGGCCCGGGATCACCTGGCCGGTCTTCTGATCGATCAGGTCCTCGACGATGTCCTCCGGATAGCGGGTCTGGAACACGCCGCCGGAGATGCCGTAACCCATGGCCTTCGGGTTGTTGTGGCAGGACTCGCAGGTACGCGCCTTGCGCTGTGCCGAGTGCGGCTGCACCGGGGCCATATCGATGGCGATCCGGCGTGCGTTCCTGGCCCAGCTCGCCTGCTCGTCCGGAGACTTGCCGATCTGGTTCAGCGCCACCGTCTTGCCGTCGCTGCCGATGACCGTGTAGACGATCTGGCAGCCGGGCATCAGCGGGGTCACCCGGCCTTCGCCGTTGATACCGAGCACCGGCTCTTCCCAACGCAGGTAGGAGCGCGTCTCGAACACCTTACCGGGCGCTCTTGATGCCGGGGATGCCCAGCGGCGATTCGGCGGTCTGACCGTTTTCCTCGATCACGCTGCCGCTGGCAATCCAGTCGGTATCCTGATACGGCTTGCCGTCCTTGTCCTTGCCGTAGTTGACCTGCACGTGGCAACCGTAGCACTGCGGCACCCAGGAGGCATGGCAGGCATAGCATTCCAGGCTGTCGTTGTGCTTGACCACCTTGCTCATCGCGACCATGGCGTTGGGGCTCTTCCAGGTATCGTCCAGCGGCCAGCTGTTTCAGCAACGGAACCTCGAAGTCGTTGCCGGTGGCCGAGTGCATGATCACCTTGTTGCCGTCCTTGACCACATTGCCGAAGCGGGTTGCCGCGGGCGGTCAGCAGATAGCCTCCTCTTTTCGTAGTAGGTGGCGAAGGCTGCGGTCTCGCATCGAGCACGGTATCGCCAGACCGCGCGCCGATCGCTCAGCGCACTCCTCTGAATTCCTCGGAATAGCCCATGCGGCAGCTCCCAGGGATAGCGGTGTCAGGGTGCCGTGGCAGTCCTGGCACTCGATCTCGACCTGGGCCAGGGTGGTGCCGAAGATATTGCCGTCGCCGTGCATATCGATGCGTGGTATGGCAGTCCTGGCACAGCATGCCGCCCTTGGGGTTTTCGGGGCGCGAGGCGATCTGGTGATGCAGGTCGTCGGAGATGAACAGGTACTGCTTGGTGTGCAACTTCGGCTGTTTATTGCCGTCGGCATTGTAGGGCGAGCCGTAGGGGAATTCCATCAGCCCCTGGTAGGTCACGCCGATACGCTTGCCGCGGTTGTGGCAGGAGTTGCAGGTCTCGACCGGAATGCCCGAGTACTCGAGGTCGTCGCGACCTTGACCTTGGCTTCGCGGGTACCCTGGATGCTGTGCACCAGCAAATGGCCCTGCTCTTCCTTGTTGATGGTCGGATCACCACCCTCGTAATAGCCCTCATTTCCGTAGGGAATATGGCAGGAGGAGCAGCCCATACCGCGGTAGTCACCGCGCTTCTCGCGGCCCTTGACGGCCACGTGGCAACGCTGGCACTGCTGGCGCTGGTAGGTAAAGCCCGCCAGTTTGGGATCTTTCTCGATCTCCTCTACCGTAGGCTGGGGAACCTGCTCGAGTTCGGTCGGGAACTGGTCCGGATGAGCGGCGATCATGGCCGCCATATACTCCTTGTATTCGTCGCTACCGACCTGGGGCACCTGCCCGTCCGGGTCGTCCACCGCATAGTTGCCCCAGGGCACCTTGTGGTTCTGCACCTCGGCGATTCCCCAGGTGTGTAGATTGCCCTGGATCTTGCCGGCCTCGGTGTTCATCAGCGAACGCTGTACGCGGTAAGGGTAATTGGTGTGGCATTGGCCACAGGTATTGTCGGCAATCCAGATCGAGCCCGGGTCGGGGTAGAAGGTCTTGGGCCCGGCGCCGTCCTTGAGCGCCTCAGGGGCACCCTCGTGGGCCTCCTTCGCGGTCAGCCCCATGGGATTGCCGCCGTGACAGACCACGCATCCGCCAGGATCTTGGTTGGCCGCGCCGATGCCCTTGATCTGCAACATCATGGCGCTGGTTTCTTGACGGATCGACTCGATCCCCTCATGACAGCTCAGACAGCCCTTCTCTTTGGCCATTTCCGGCGTCACCTTGTCCGGCACCTTGGCCTGTAGGCCAAACGCCAGGGTGATGCCCAGTGCGGCCAGAATTACCCGTTTCATGTCTACCCCCCATGCTCTTATTGGCTGCCGGGTGCAGTTCCCTTGCGCGGCAGGTCCGCTCGAAGACCGGTCCGAATGCCGGCGCCGTTGGCGGGGCCGGGTCCGAAACCATTCGGACAAACTCACGCAAATTCCACACCAGTACCCCGGAATTCGGCCAATGGTCTGCCACCAGACCGCCGAGGCCTGTTTCTTGCGTTAAAAAATCTAGAGAAGATTCAGTCGGTTCGGAACCAGACTAGACGCTGGCCCCACCAACCGCCAGCGCCGCACCTGACCGGAGGGGTAATGATCCAGGCCCCTGGCGCTATAATCGGGGTGAACATTTCTTTCAGAATCCCACCGTTGAGTTGAGACAAATTGAACAGTTCGTTCATTTCCGGCGATCGGCAACCTGCAACTTCGAGGGCGCCCGCATGACCTGGTCGGCACTGCGGCAGACGCTTGGGGCGCCTTTTACGCACTCCCCCGGCACCGGCCTCTGGCGCAGCTTCCTAGGGATCTACCTCCCTCTGCTCGCCCTGCTCCTGGGAGTGGGTGTGCTGCACTACCGGACCAACCAAGCCGCCGAGCAGAGCAGCCGCAACGCCCGTGAGTCCCTTAATGTGGGCCTGGCCCGGCGCATGCTGCAGACCGATATCGGCGCCGTGGTCAGCGACCTGCGATTCCTGGCCGAGCACTTGGAGCGGCAGGGGCTATACGAGCTGGATCCGAGCGAACGCCAGGCCCGTGTCGCCCTGGAGTTCCAGGTGTTTGCCGACAACAAGCACCGCTACGATCAAATCCGTCTGCTCGACCCCAGCGGGCGCGAGACGGTGCGCGTCAACTTCGACGGCAGCGCGGCACGGGTTGTGGATGCGCAGGCGCTGCAGGACAAATCCGACCGATACTACTTCCCCCAAGCCCTGGCACTGGAAGCGGGACAGATCTACCTCTCGCCACTTGACCTTAACGTCGAGGCGGGCCGCATCGAGACCCCCCTAAAACCCACCATGCGCTTCGCCACCCCGGTGTTCGACCGCGCGGGGGGCAAGCGTGGGGTGCTGGTACTCAATTACCTGGGCGAGCAACTGCTGAGTAACTTCGTTCATGCAGCCGCCAATATCGCCGACCACGTGCAACTGCTGAACGGCGAAGGCTATTGGCTGCGCAGCCCGGACCCGAGCCTGGAATGGGGCCAGATGCTCGGCACCGGGGCCAATTTTGCCCGGCGCTTTCCCCAGGCCTGGGCCCGCATCGTGACCGAGAGTCAGGGCCAGTTCCGCGCCGCCGGCGGGCTGTTCACCTTCGCCAGCCTGTCGCCACACCGAGCTGCCTTGGGGGGGCTGGGCGCCTCCGGACCGGGCGATGACCCAAGCACAGAGCGCTGGTATATCGTGGCCCGGGTGCCCAGCGCCAAGCTGTCGGCCGGGCTGTTGGGGTTCCTGCGCCACCACGCGAGCCTGTACGCGGCCATGCTGACGCTGGTCAGCCTCGGCACCTGGCTGCTCAACCTGTACCGGGTGCGCCACCGCCAGGCCGAGGCGCAGAGCGAATATGAGCGCCGATTCCGGCGCATTTTGGAGACCATAGGCCTGGCAGCGGTGACCTTGGACCCGAACGGCCGAGTCAGCTTCTGCAACGACCACTTCCTGCGGCTTACGGGCTGGCGCCGGGATCAGGTAGAGGGGCGACCCTGGGTGGAGGACTTTGTCCCGGCCGAGCACCGCCCCCGGCTTGCAGCGCTGCTGGGCCTTAGCGCCGCCCCGGGCGGCCTGCCGCCGCAGCTCGAAATCCCGGTGCTCACGGCGGCGGGCGGCCAGCGCCTGATTTCCTGGCACAACACCCTTTCCCGGGACGCCGCCGGCCGCAGCCTCGGCATTACCGGTATCGGCGCCGACGTGACCGACCAGCGGCGCGCCGAAGCCGAGCTGCGCAAGCTCTCGCGGGCAGTGGAGCAAAGCCCGAGCATCGTCGTGATCACCGACCGCGGCGGACTGATCGAGTACGTCAACCCCAAGTTCAGCGAAGTCACGGGCTACCGTCCGGACGAGGTCATAGGCCGCAATCCGAGGGTCCTGAAATCCGGCGAGACCAGCCCGGAGGAATATGGCCGTCTGTGGCAGACCCTGGCGGCCGGCGACGAGTGGCGCGGCGAGTTCCACAACCGCAGAAAGGACGGCGCGCTTTACTGGGAGGCGGCCTCGATCTCGGCGATCCGCGACCCTGAGGGCCGGATCACCCATTTCGTGGCGGTCAAGGAAGACATCACCGAGCGCAAGCGCCTGGAGGCGGAGGTGGAAGCGCGCAACCGGGAACTCGCCAAGACCCAGACCCTGGCCGCCCTCGGGCGCATGGCCAGCATGATCGCCCACGATCTGCGCAACCCCTTGTCGTCGGTAAAAATGACCCTGCAAATCCTGGCCAAGCCCCAGGCCGAGGCCCAGAGCGGCGAGCTGCGCGGCATTGCCCTGGAGCAGATACGCTACATGGAAGAGATCCTCTCCGATCTGCTCACCTATGCACGCCCGGATGCCCTGAAGGCGGACTGGATCGCCATCGACAAGGTCATCGAAACCGCCATCGGCATTACCCAGCGCCGGCTCGACACCGCTCGGGCGCGCTGCGAAGTGGACTGCGAGCCCGGCCTGCCCACTCTTTACGGCGACGCCACCAAGCTGCGCCAGGTGTTCTCCAACCTGATCGCCAACGCCGCCCAGGCCACCGAGAAGGTGGCGGAGCCGCGCGTCCACATCCGCGCCCGGGTACAGCTGGGGCCGGCAGGCACCGGCATCCGGGTCGAGGTCCGCGACAACGGCTGCGGCATCGCCCCCGAGGAGCGGGAGCGGCTGTTCGAGCCCTTCTATACCACCCGCGCCAAGGGCACCGGTCTGGGACTGGCCATCGTCAAGCGCATCTTGGATCAGCACGGCGCCGATATCGAACTCGGCGACGCCGCCCCGGGCACCTGGGTGGCGGTCACTCTGCCCACCACGCCGAGGACTCGAGCATGACCGCGATATTGATCGTCGACGACGACACCGCCAGCTGCCGCACCCTGCAACTGCACCTGCAAAACCAGGGGCACCGGGTCGCGATCGCCCACAGTGTGGAACAGGGGCTGGCCTGCCAGGCGGACGCCCCGCCGCAACTGGTGATCTTGGACATCCGCATGCCCGGAATGTCCGGCCTTGACGGCCTGCCGCTCTTCAAGCAGGTCGACCCCCGGGTGCACGTGATCATGATCACCGCCTTCCACGACATGGAAAGCACCATCGAAGCCATGCAGCAGGGGGCCGAAGACTACATCCACAAGCCGATCGACATCGACGAACTGGATGCGGCCATCGACAAGATCGGCCCGGCCGCACGCGAGCACGACAAGCTGGTACCGGCCCAGGCCCCGGGGGTCGAGGGCGCCCCGCTGACCATGGTCGGACGCAGCCGGGCCATGAAGGAAGTGTTCAAGACCATCGGCCTGGTGGCCAAGAGCCCCGCCACGGTGCTTATCAGCGGCGAGTCCGGCACCGGCAAGGAACTGGTGGCGCGCGCCATCCACCGGGCCGGCGAGCACCCGGACGGCCCCTTTATCGCGGTCAACTGCGCCGCCCTGGTGGAGACTTTGCTGGAATCCGACATGTTCGGCCACGAAAAGGGCGCCTTCACCGGAGCGGTGGCGCGCCAGGCGGGGAAATTCGCCCTGGCCCGGGGCGGCACCATCCTGCTCGACGAGGTCAGCGAACTGTCGCCCGCGATGCAGGCCAAGCTGCTGCGGGTGCTGCAGTACAAGGAGTTCACCCCACTGGGGGCCAGCCGGCCCCAGCACAGCGACGCCCGGGTGATCGCCGCCACCAACCTGGACCTGGCCGCCGGGGTGCAGGCCCGGCGCTTTCGCGAAGACCTGTTCTACCGCCTGCAGGTGGTAACCATCGCGCTGCCGCCCCTGCGCGAGCGCAAAGAGGACCTGATGGACCTGGTGCAGACCCTGCTGGGGCGCGTCAACCGGGAACTGCGGCGCAATGTCAGCCATATTGCCCAGGAGGTGCTCGATAGCCTGCAGGCCTACGACTGGCCCGGGAACGTGCGGGAGTTGGAGAACCTGCTGATGAAGAGCGTCGCCCTGTCCCCCGGCGATACCCTGACGGTCGATCTGTTGCCGCCGGAAATCGCCTGCCGAGGCGGCGCAGGGCCATCGACGGAACGGCCCCCGCCCATGGAGCAATGGAGCCTGGCGCAGATGGAGCGCGAACATGTGGCGCGGGTGCTGAACGCCACCGCCTGGCACAAAGGACAGGCCTGCGAGATCCTCGGCGTCTCCCGACCGCGGCTGCGGCGCATGATCCGCGAACACGGGCTCAGTCCGCCGCCGGAATTGGCCCCCCAGGCGCGGGAGGACGATGCGGAATGAACCGTCTCCAAGCTGCCCGGGTCCGGCGGGAAGTACCTCCAGGCTGCTTGGTCGGCCACCATCCGGCGGCGCTGAACGGGTTAATTTTCGGTCGAGATTTCGATGCTCGGCAGCCACCACCGGCAAGGGCATGTAGGAGCGCCGCCCACGGCGCGATTCGGTCGTTGCTGCTGCCAGCGGCCAATCGGCGCGAGGGCGCGCCTCCTACCAGGTGGGTACTTTCCAAATGGGAGCGCCGGCGCGGGCGGGCACCCTACGTAAACGCTGCTGAATAGCGTGCCCCTAATCGCGGGCGAAATACTCCAGAGCGTTCTCCAGGCGGATGCGCGCGGCCACCTCCGCCGGCAGCTCTTCGAGCCAGACCTCGTGAGCATCCCAGAAACGCCCGATATGCTGCCAGCCGCTGTCGGCCTCGTCCCAGCGATCGAGCTGGTCCACCGGCCAGACCGGATCCGAACCCAGCATCAGGCGCTCGGAGAAGTCCAATACCAGTTGTTTCCACTGCGGCTTCAGGTGTCCCTGCTCGTCCAGGATCGGGGTGCCGGTGTAGCGCCAAGGATCGCGGGCGGACAGCTCCCACCAAAGATTCGGGCAGGCCTCCAGGGCGCGCCGCACCTCCCGCGCCGCCATCGGCGCACCGGCATGGGCCAGCAGCAGACGGGCGTCCGCTCGCTGGCGGCACAGCCCCAGCAGGTAATCGGCGCGTCCGAACTCCACATGCAGCAGCAGCGGGGCTTGGTATTGGGCCGACAACTCCAACAACCGGCTTAGCACCGGAGTGTCCCAGCGCGGGGCAAAACCGCCCAGCAAGTGCAGTTCCCCGATGCCCCGGTAATCGCCGCTGGCCAGGGCCGCCTCGGCCCGCTCCGGCAGCCCTTCGTCGAAATACCAGCGCGACCAGTCGGCGGGGCTGGAATAGGGACCGTACCAGGCAAAGACGTGGTCGGGGTCGGCCCGTTGCAGCTCCCGGGCCAGTTCCGGCGGGGTGCCGATCACCCCCGCCAGGCGTACCCGGTTCTCCCGCAACGCCTCCAGCGCCTGTGCCGGCGAGGTGAGTTCCCGTTGGTTCCACTTGTAATGCAGGTGAATATCGGCCCGCTCCGGAGCCTCTGCCGCGAACGCCGCCCAAGGCAATAGAGCTAGGCCCATCAGGCCAAGCAACAGACCCCATCGAAACATGCTTCGGACTCCTCATAGCCAACGCTGTTACCAGTCTAGTCGAAGAACGCTGACCGCTGGCTAAAGCAAAAGGTTCTCCTGACACCGCTCTTTTCCTGGGGAGGCTATAGCGCCGGCAGCATGTTCGACTGCCCCCCTATCGGGATACTCGACGGGTGCGCCAATGCTTGAAAGCCGACGACGCGCACGCTGGGCTCAGTGCTAAAATTGCGCCGCACTCCGGCTCGGTTTTGGGCCGACCGGGCATGACTTCAGGCGACCTCGGGAAGCACCCTCATGAGCGATACGGACGAGATTCGGGACCTGTTGATTGAAATCAGGGACAATCAGCGCCTGTCATTGAAGCGCCAGGAAGAGCATCTCGAGATCGCGAGAAAACAAATCGAGCGTTCGAGCGGCCAGGTTCGAGAATCGATCGAGCTTCAGCGTGTGGCGATAGAAAAAGCGAAGCAGGTAGCTCGCATTGCTATTCCGGGCATTTTGATCTGCGTCGCGCTGATTGTGTATTTGCTGGTCAGGTATTTCTGACCCGATCGAACCATCCCGGTGTTGCGGCGGAAGGCACTTGGTTGCCGGCGGAGCGAGCCGTCTCGGGGTGGTGAAAAACCGTTAGGATCGCGCATCTTCTCTCGGTTATGCGGAAAAATGAGGGGGCCGGCGTGGTATCGCCTACCCCGCCGCTATGGGCCTCGGCGGCACGCGGGCCAGCCCGTCCCTGGTAGGCGCCCTGGTGCGCCAGGTGTTCGTCCAGCCCGATGCCGCGAGTACGCAGCTGGCGCCAGGTCGCCGATCAGTTGCGTGTTCATGGCGCTGCCCGTGCCCACAGCCGCTTTTCTGCACATGAGGTGAGTCTCTTCAGGGCGGAATCGTTGCAATTTGGCCCACCAAGCCCGAGCTCAGAATCACGGAACCGGTGAGGCTGGTCGGGTCACCAGTCCGTGCAGCCGCCGACCACCCTGTGGCCAGCCGCTTTCCCTTTCGCCCCGTCTTCAAGCGCAGTCCGCCGCCCGGTCGGCCAGCACCTCGACCCCGGCGCTGCACTGCACCCGCGCCACCGGCAAATCCTCCCCCGCCCGCCAGCGGCGCACCGCCGAACACTTGCCTTTACCGCTGACCAGCACCAGCAGGCCGCGGCTGGCAGCCAGGGCGGCCAGGCCCAGACTGACCCGCTCGGGAGGCGGCTTGGGGGCAGCATGCACCGGGTGCACCAGTTCCTCCGGCGGATGCTGCTGGCCGGGGAACAGGCTGGCGGTGTGGCCGTCCTCGCCCATGCCCAGCAGTACCAGGTCGAAAGGCAGTACCGGCCGCACGGCCGCGGCATAGCGTTCGGCGGCCGCCTCAGATCCAAGTTCGGCGGGGATCGGGTGGACCTGAGCCGGCGGGATCGCTACCCGTTCCAGCCAGGCCGAGGCAGCCATGCGGCTGTTGCGCTCGGGATCGGCCGGAGGCAGGCAGCGCTCGTCGCCGAACCAGATGTGCCAGCGGGACCAGTCCGCCTCGGCTTGGGCCAGCAGCCGGTAGGCCGCCTGCGGGGTGCCGCCGCCGGCCAGCACCAAGTGAAAGGCGCGGCGCTCCGTAATCGCCGAGCGGGCCGAAGCAAGTATCCGCCGGGCCGCCGCCATGGCCACGGCAGCGGCATCCGGGTAGACCTGCCAGCGGGTCTCGACCGGGGCTGGATCGGGAGGGTTCATGGCAGTCCCCTTTCGGCTCTGAGTACCGGGTTGAGGCTAGCAGATTCCCACCACGCGGACACAAAAAAGGCGCCTCCCTGCGCCTTGGCTTGCATCGCTAGACGCTCCCGGTCATTCCGGCTTGTAGTCCGGGGTAGCGTAGATCTTGTGGATGGTGAGATCGGCGCCGTTGTACTCCTGCTCCTGATCGAGCTTGATGCCGACCAGGGCCTTGAGCCCGCCGTAGATCACCAGGCCGCCGACCAAGGCGATCAACACCCCCATGGCGGTGCCTATCAGCTGCGAGGTCAGGCTGACTCCGCCCAGGCCGCCCAGCGCCTCCAGACCGAAGATGCCGGCGGCGATGCCGCCCCAGACCCCGCACAGCCCGTGCAGGGGCCAGACGCCGAGCACGTCGTCGATGCGCCATTTGTTCTGGGCCAGGGTGAAGGTGAACACGAACAGGGCGCCCGCCACCGCGCCCACCACCAGGGCCCCCATCGGGTGCATGATGTCGGAGCCGGCGCACACCGCCACCAGGCCGGCCAGCGGGCCGTTGTGCACGAAGCCGGGGTCGTTCTTGCCGACGAACAGCGCGGCCAGGATACCGCCGACCATGGCCATCAGGGAGTTCACCGCCACCAGGCCGCTCACCGCCTCCACGGTCTGGGCCGACATCACGTTGAAGCCGAACCAGCCCACGGTGAGCACCCAGGAGCCCAGGGCCAGGAACGGGATGCTCGACGGCGGGTGGGCGGCGACCTGTCCGTCGGCGCGGTAGCGGCCGTGTCGAGCCCCCAACATCAGCACCGCGGCCAAGCCGATCCAGCCGCCCACCGCATGGACCACAATGGAACCGGCGAAGTCGTGGAAGCCGAACCCGAAGCTGGCGGCAAGCCAATCCTGAACGCCGAAGTTGCCGTTCCAGATGATGCCCTCGAAAAAGGGATAGATCACAGCCACGATCAGGAACGAGGCGGCCAGCTGGGGGTAGAACTTGGCCCGCTCGGCGATGCCGCCCGAGACGATGGCGGGAATGGCGGCGGCAAAGGTGAGCAGGAAGAAGAACTTGACCAACTCGTAGCCGTTTTTCTCCATCAGCGTCTCGGCCCCGGAGAAGAAGTCGATGCCGTAGGCCAGGCTGTAGCCAATGAAGAAATAGGCAATGGTGGAGCTGGCGAAATCGGTCATGATCTTGACCAGGGCGTTGACCTGGCTCTTTTTCCGCACCGTGCCCACTTCGAGAAAGGCGAAGCCCGCGTGCATGGCGAGCACCATCACGGCCCCGGTCAGGATAAAGAGTACGTCGGTACCTGCTTGCAGTTGTTCCATTGGCGCTTTCCCCAGCTGTCGGTCAATTTATGCGCGGAACTTGAGCAAGTTCCAGGCCAGCCTGAGCGCCCCGGTAATCAGGGCGTTGCGGGCGAGGGGGGTGATTGGGCGCACCAACAGAGTGCGATAACCTCGAAATCTCGCACCACAATAAGTCACGCGCACCAGCCGGGCGCATGCCCCGGGGATCTGGCTAGAGCCTTGCGGGGCGTTCCAGCTTGCGGCTCAGCCGTTGCCGGCGCCGCTCGCGCTCGGCACCGGCGGGCAGCCGCTCGGCGAAATCCAGGGCCAGGCCGTATTGCCTAGTCACGTGCTCGTGGTACTTGGCCAGTTCCTCGCTGGCCCGAGCATCGCCGGCGGCGGCCAGTCGCCGCCAGATGGCGCCGGCCTGGTCCCAGCCGCCACGGCGCTTGAGCAGGGTCGCCATCAGCAACAGCCCGTCCGGACCGAGCCGCGACCTTTGACCTTGCAACAGCGCCAGCGCCTGATCGCCGCGGCCGGCCCGCAACTGGCCGCGGGCGATGGCGGCAACATCCGCATCCCAGGCCACCGGCTCCGCATAGACCCGGGCCAGCACCGGCAGCAAAAGGGCCAGGGAGACCAGGTCCCAGCGGTTGTGCTCCAGTACCCGGGGCAGCAGCACCGGGTCGCCCCGTTGCAGCCAATCGAACCAGGCCCGGGGCGCCTCGGACCCGGGCAGATCGTCGCGGCGCTCGAAGCCGAGCAGGCGCCGCTCGGCACTGGCCAGGCGGCAGTCCGGCCAGCGCCCGGCGAAGGCCCGGCGCAGGGGGTACAACAGGTCGACATGCGGCAGCCCATCGAGGGCATCGGCGACCCCGGCCAGGCGCGCCCGGGCCGCCAGCAAGGGGACGTCGAAGCTGCGCCCGTTGAAGCTCGCCAGACCGCCGGCATCGCTCAGCCAGGCGCCGGCCCGGCGATACAGCTCGGGCTCGCCGGCAAAGCGCGTCAGCAAGTATTGGCGCAGCCACAAGCTCCGGCCCTGGAGCCGAGCGAGGCCGAGCAGAAACACCTGGGTGCCGGTGCCGCCCGCCAGGCCGCTGGTCTCGGTATCCAGAAACACCAGATCGGCGGCCCCCAACCTCCCCGCCTCCGCGAGTGCGGGCCCGGGCTCGACCAGCCAGGCCAGGGGCAGGCGGCCGTGCGGCCGGTCGAGGGCAATCCGCTGTTCCACCAGGATCAGCCCGGGGGCCAGCAGCCGTCCGCCGCTGGCGGACGCCAGGGCCTGTTCGTCACCGGCTCGGTGCGAGGGGGCGGCACCGACCGGCTCCGAACGCAGACGCCGGATGCGCGCCGCCAGGTCGCCGCTGGCCGTGCCGCCCTGGCGGCCGGCCTCCCGGCACAGGGTGCGCAGGCGCCGCTCAAGCTCCATCGTCGAGCAGTCCCAGCACCTGCAGGGCCGCGGTCTTGGCAGACCACCCGCGCTGCTCGTCCGAGGCCAGGATCGGTCCGACGCAAGCCGGGCAGCCGCAGGCGCACTCACAGGCCGCCACCAGGGCCCGGGCGTCGGCCACCAAGGCGCGGCGTTGATCGTGCAACGGGGCGGCCAGCCCTACCCCGCCCGGATAGTTGTCGTACAGGAACAGCGTGGGATTGAAGCGCCCGGCCTGCTCCGGGTCCAGTTCCTCCCCCTCGGGGCCACGCAGGCTGCCGCGGCCGTCGGCCCCGACCGCGGCGAACCAGCGGGCATCGCCGTCGCCCACCGCACGCCCCAGGTCCGCAGGCTCGGTCATCAGGCGCAGGGCGGCCACGTGATGCAGGGCATAGGCGGCGCCCAGGAAGCCGTCCAGGGCCTGCTGGCGGCTCGGAAAGCGGACCTGGAGGTGCTCCGGCGCCAGCTGCCACCAGGCGGCGCTGGTATGCATTTCCTGGTCCGGCAGGCGGATATCGCCGTAACCCACGTTTTCGTGGCTGTAATAGCGAATCTTCTTGTAGCCGGCGATCCGCCGCACCAGGTGCACCTCGCCATGGGCGGCGGTGTGGCAGGCGGCGGGCGCCTGTTCGAAACGTTCCAGGATCTTGAGCCGGGTGTAATCGATGGCGTCGGTGTAGTAGTCGGCCCGGGTGCGGCGCACGAAGGCCTTGCGCCCGTCCCAGTCCAGGCGCTCCACCTGATAGGGGCTGGACTGCAGCATGTAGATGGCGCCCTCGTAAAGGGTCATGGGGGCGCTGCTAAAGTCGACCTCGGCGATCACCTGCTGGCCGCCCCCGCCGATGTCGATGACCACGAAATTGCCCTCGGCCACCGAGCGCAGCGACACCGCATTGGCCGGATAGCTGTCGGCGCTCCAGTGCCAGCGCTCGCCCTCGCGGTGCAGCAGGCCTTGGTCCTGGAGATAGGACAGCAAGGCCTCCAGGTCCTCGCCGCCGAAGCGCTCGCCGCTGTTGAACGGCAGTTCGAAGGCGGCGCAGCGCACGTGATCGAGCAGGATCAGCAACTGGTCCGGGGCAATGCGGGCCTGCTCCGGCGAGGCGCCGAGAAAGAACTCGGGATTGCGCACGATGTATTGGTCCAGGGGCTGGCTGCTGGCCACCAGCACCCCCAGGGCCGGCCGGTTGCGGCGCCCGGCCCGGCCCAGACGCTGCCAGGTGGCGGCGATGCTGCCGGGGTAACCGTTGAGCACGCAGACATCCAGGCTGCCGATATCCACCCCCAGTTCCAGGGCCGAGGTGGTAATGACGCAGTCGACCGCACCCCGGCGCAGCTTGCGCTCGGTGGCTCGGCGGGCGCCCGGCAGATAGCCGCCGCGGTAGGCGACGACCCGCGGCGGGCGGCGGGGGTCGCGGTCGAACACGTCCTTCAGGTACTTGGTGAGCACCTCCACCATCAGGCGCGAGCGGGCAAAGACGATATTCTTGAGCCCCATGCGGGTCGCAAGGCGGGCAATGCGGGTGGTCTGGGAGCGGGCCGAAGCACGGATGCCCAGCTCCGGATTCAGCACCGGCGGGTTCCACAGCAGCAGCTGCTTGTCGCCCCGGGGCGCCCCACTGTCGGTAATGGCGGTGACCGGCTCCCCCAGCAGCTGGCCGGCCAGTTCCGCAGGGTTGCCGATGGTGGCGGAGCAGAACATGAACACCGGCTCGGCCCCGTAGAATGCCAACACCCGGCGCAGCCGCCGCAGCAGATTCGCCATGTGGGAGCCGAACACCCCGCGGTAGCTGTGCATCTCGTCAATCACCACGAAGCGCAGGGCCTCGAAGAATTGGGCCCACTTGGTGTGGTGAGGCAAGATGCCCTGGTGCAGCATGTCCGGGTTGGAGACCACGATGTCACCCCGGGTGCGCACCGCCTTGCGAGCATCCCCTGGGGTGTCGCCGTCGAAGGTGAAGGCGCGCGCCCCCAGGTCCCCGGCGGCGTTGAGCTCCGACAGCTCCGCCACCTGGTCCTGGCTCAGGGCCTTGGTGGGGAACAGGTACAGGGCCTTGGCCCGCTCCCGCAGTACCGCGTCGAGCACCGGCAGGTTATAGCAAAGGGTCTTGCCGGAGGCGGTGGGCGTGACGATCACCAGGTGACGGCCGGCCCGGGCCAGTTCCCAGGCCTGATACTGGTGGCTATACAGGCGCTGGATGCCGCGTCCGGCCAGGGCCGTCTTCAGGCGCGGCTCCAGCTCCGGCGGCAGCTCGCGATAGCGCCCCGGGGCGGCCGGCAGACAGAGCTCGCCGGTGATGCGTTCGGGATACTTCTGCCGCAGATGGGCGGCCAACTGCTCGACCGACGGTGGCGCCGCCGGTACCGGTTGTCTGTGTGCCGCCATCTCCCCTCCCCCGAATACCGCGTTAGACCCAGATTCAGGTCGAGGATAACCGGGGGGGTGACTCATTCGGTGAGCCACCTCAGAAGAATCGCAGATTGGATGGGGCTCAGACCTGGGTGCGGGGATACCAAAATTCTGGAATCAGATTGGTAATGGCTGCAATCCGGGACCAGATGTCTGAAATACCGAACCGACGTTGCACGCCCCTTGGGTAACCTCATAAGCGCCGGAGCCAGAAATCCCCTGTCTGAACCATAATTAACGCAAGCGCGAGTCCAGTTCCGGTAACGGTCGACACATGGGACGCATCAGCAAGCAGGGCGATGGCTCTCAGCGCATGCTGATCATCCTCGGCGCCCGCTCGGTGCTTGCTCGAGCCACACCGTTCACCGCCGAGCGCCTGAGTCGGTTGCAGTCCGCGTCACCAAGAACGGGAGGTCGTCTCGCGTTTTTCGGCGAAACCCCACCCGTCTTGTGGGTCTGTCCGTCGCTTGACGCACACGATCATTCGAAGACTGTGGCGACCTCAATGACGCGACTGACCACTCAAGCTGGCCTTCGGTGACCATTCAGTGGAAGGGGGTATCCAGCTCTTTGCTCGCGTCCAGCATTGCTCCAATCGTCTTTCAGGGCAAGGCGTTTCGGCGAACACAGAGTGTTGTTCGGCAGAGGTATTTTTGACAGTTCGATACCGGGTTACTTAATCTTGTGCTCCAGCAAACGCCCGAAGGGGGGCCGCGGACCTTGGATACGCGCAAGGACGACGGAACGAGAATCCGAGGCCAAACGTTCTGGAAATATGGTTTCTCTTAGAAGGGCGCGCCGCCGATCTGCCGCTTTATTCGGCGTAGCTGCCGGCCCGACAGTGACCCCTATCGGATCAACATCGTCTTAGGTGCGCAGTGAGAATCGACCAGAAAATGAGTTTTCGCCCTTTGTTCGAGCACTTTCGGGTTTCAGCGTGTCTGCGGATCTCTCTCCTATGCCTGTGCTTCGGGTTCGGTTGGTTTCACCCGTCCTCCGCATGGGCGGGCAAGGTGCGCATCGAGGGGCTCGAGGACGACATGCTGAAAAATGCCGAAGCCTATGTCGAGTTGTATCAGCGCAGGGATGACGAGGATCTGTCCGACCGCTGGCGAAAAAAGCTGTATGAAGACGCCCCGCAAGAGATTCGCGAAGCCCTGCGGCCGTTCGGTTATTACAATCCCGAGGTCGAAAGCTCCCTGACGGAAGAAAAAGGCAAGTGGGAAGCGCTCTTCGAAGTGGAGCTGGGCCCGCCTGTCCGGGTCGTGGAAACCGACATTCAATGGCTCGGTGAGGGCGCGGAAAAGCAGGAACTGGTGCAGGCGACAGCGAATTTCCAGTTAAAAATCGGCGACACCTTCGTCCATAAGACCTACGAGGACGGCAAGGCCGAATTGCAGGACTTGGCGTACGAGCTGGGTTACGTCAAGGTGAAAACAACCGAGCACGTCGTGAGGGTGTTTCCGGAGAAGAACGAGGCGACGATACGCTTGCTGCTGGATACCGGCCCCAGGTACCGATTCGGCAAGATCACGCTGGATCAGGACATCATGAATCCCGGTCTGCTCCAGCACTACGTTACCCTCGAGGAGGGCGCTCCGTTTTCGAACCGGGAGTTGCAGGAATTTCAGCGAAGTCTGATCTCGACCGGCTGGTTTTCCGTCGTCGAGGTGGAGCCGGACTTCGACGCAGCGGAAGGCGTGGATGTTCCGATTAACGTCCGCTTCACCCCGTCGACCCGGCAGCGGGTCGAGTTCGGGATCGGCTACGAAACGGACGTCGGGCCCCGCGGCTCCATACGTTGGCGAAACAACCGCATCAACAGCCGTGGACACCAGGCCTCCGCGGGGCTGCAAATCGCTCCGGTGCGAGGCGATGCCAACGCAAACTACAAGATTCCGGTGCGTGACCCTCGAACTGACCGCCTCAGCTTCGACGCCAAGTTCGAATACGAGTACCTGGATGACACCGACCGGGATACCTTCGACCTGGAGGTCGGATTCCTGCGGACCACGCTGGACAAGAAGAATTTTTTCGAGCTGTTCAGCCAATACAAGTACGAGCGCTTCGGTACCGGGGGCGACGACGACACGACGACGCGGATCCTGTCCCTCGGCGCTATCGTTGCGCGGACGGTTGCCGAAGAGGCCCAGTTCGTACGGAGAGGCTACAAGGTTTCCGGAGACGTGCGCGTGGCCTCGTCCGCCTTCGTCTCCGATACGGGTTTCCTGCGCGGGGACTTCAGCGCCAAATACCTATACCCGATCGGCAGCAACGGCAGGCTCAACCTGAGGGGCCAACTGGGCGGGGCCTGGGTGGATGACTTCTCCAAGTACCCGAACTCGCTGCGCTTTTTCGCAGGCGGCGATCAGAGCGTGCGCGGTTACGGATACAAGGAACTCGGTCCGAAGGACGATGAGGGGTCGGTGGTTGGCGGCAAGAACCTGGTCGTGGGCAGCTTCGAGTACGATCACCGCGTCAAGGGCCCCTGGGTCGGCGCGGCTTTCGTGGATGCAGGCAACGCGTTCGATGATTCCTTGGACAAGATCTTCCTCGGCGCCGGCGTCGGCGTGCGTTGGCTGGCACCCTTCGGCAGCGTTCGCCTGGATGTCGCCTGGCCGGTCAGCGAAGAATGGGGGTTTTCCGATTACCGGTTCCATTTGGGCCTGGGGGCCGTTCTGTGAAGAACCCAGGGCGCTTGCTGGTCCGGGTTTTCACCCGAACCCTCCTGGTTGCCCTGGCGCTGGTGGTGCTTCTGGCGGGCGCCGGAGCCGCTCTGCTGGGCACATCCGCCGGTCTCGGCTGGCTTATCCGGCAGGCCGACGGCATCCTGCCCGGTAGCCTTAAGGTCGCGTCCCTGGAAGGTGGCCTGTTCGGGCACTTGCATGTGAAGCAGCTCAGCTACCGAGCGCCCGAGATGGAAGCCGGTGTGGACGAGCTGATTCTGCGTTGGTTTCCTTCGGAACTGTTCGGCGGCAGGTTCCACCTCGCCGAGCTGTCCGTGCTGTCGCCCGCCTACACCCAGCTCATAGCGGCCGAGCCCGAGACGGTCCCCGAGGCGTCCGGGGGCGCCGTCGAACTCCCCGACATCAGCCTGCCCGTCGACGTATTGATCGACAAAGTGGAGATCCGGAACCTGCAGTTTCGCGCCGAACCCGACGCCGAGGCGGTGGAAGTCACCCGGGCGCTGCTGGCGGCCGATTGGAATGCCGAGGGCATCGGACTGAAAACCCTGGAGCTGGAGATGCCGGGCATCGGGCTGTCCGCGAACGGCGAGTTGCTGCCGCAAGGCCGGTATCCCCTGGACCTGCAGACAGCCCTTTCCCTGGCCATGGCGGATGTGCCAAAAACCGATGCAAAAGGCCGGATCCACGGCGACCTGAACAAACTGGACATCGAGCAGGACCTCAGCGGGGACCTGCAGGCGGCGCTCAAGGCGATCGTGGAGGAGCCGCTGGAGAATCTCCGCTGGCAAACGGACCTGGACCTTCAGGGTTTTCTGCTGCAGTCGGTAGCCCCGGAAAACGAGGGGCGAGTCGCCGGCAATCTCAGTGCGAGCGGCGACCTGGACCGAGCGAAAGCGACGGGACAATTGCGCCTCGAAGACTCGGAGGCCTTTTTCTCGCCCTGGCACACGGATCTGGAGCTGACCGCCGACCTGAAGCGGCTCGGTGTGGAACTCCAACGCCTCGGGGTCACCCGGCCGGACACGCCGCTGGAACTGATCCTGTCCGGTAGCGCGGACGCGGATCTAAATTTCGATCTATCCGGCCGCTGGAACGCCCTCCAGTGGCCGCCCAGCGGTGCCGCCCAGTTCAGCAGCGAGAGCGGTGCGCTGGGCCTGAAGGGAACGGCGGAAGACTACCGGCTTCAGCTGGACGCGAAAGTGGCCGGCACGGACGTTCCGCAAGGGGTCTGGACCCTGCGGGGTCGAGGCGACAAGGAGCAGTTCGCGATCGAAGCGCTCAAGGGCGAAACCCTGGGCGGCACCCTGGGGGCGGACGGCAAAGTCAGCTGGGCTCCGGCGCTAAGCTGGGACGCGGCGCTCACGGCCAAGGGCATAGACCCCGGAGTCCATTATCCCGAATGGCCGGGCAACCTGGACCTTGCCCTGTCGAGCAAGGGCGGGATCAAGGACGAAAAACTCGACCTCACGGCGGTGATCGACCGGCTCAACGGCGTCCTGCGAGAGCGGCCGCTGGACGGAAAAGGCCGGGTCCTGATGCAGGGCGAGGAGATCAGGCTCGAGGAGGTAATGCTGTCCAGCGGCACCGCGGTCGTCCGGGCGGACGGCAATCTGGGGGCAAGTTCCGATCTCGGGTGGAGTCTGGACGTCGCCGACCTGGCGGACCTGGCTCCGGACGCCTCCGGTACCATCAGCGGCAGCGGAACGGTGCGCGGGGCCATGCTCGCACCGAGCGTCGAGGGCAAGCTCGCCGTGGACGCCGCTGAGCTTCCAGGACCTTACCGTGAAATCGATGGCGGCGGACGTCGCGCTGGACCTGAGCGACAAGACCGCATCCCGGGTCGAGCTCCGTTCGGAGGGCATCGGCTTCGGCGCCGAGGAAATCACCTCGTTGGCGCTGCAAGCGGACGGCCGTAAGCAAGACCACCGTCTGGAGCTGCAGATGGAGCACGCCCTCGCCAGTTTGGGATTGAAGCTTCAGGGCGCTTACGACGAATCCGCGACCGCCTGGAACGGCAAGCTCGAAGATCTGGGGATTCGATCGGACGAGCTGGGCGACTGGGAACTGAAGCAGCCCGCCGCAATCGCGGCTGCGCCCGGAGACATGCAGCTCAGCGAGCTTTGCCTGGCGCGGGAGTCGGCATTCCTCTGTGCCCGAGGGGAGCTGAAAAACGAAGTCGGCAATGCCCGAGTCGACGCGGAGGGATTGCAGTTGGGGTGGCTTAAGCCCTTCCTGCCCCCCGAAATCGCGCAACTGGACGGGGCCCTGGCGATGAACGTCGAGGCAAAGCTGGACAAGATGCCGGTCGCGGACGCCCTGATATCCATCGCCCCCGGAAAGATCGTGGTCGCCCCCGGCGACGCCGAGGATATCGTGCTGGATTATCAGGGCGGCGAGGTGAAAGCGAGCCTGGGGAAAAAAGCGCTCGCGGCGACATTCGACCTCGATATCGGAGAGGACGGGCTCGACGGACGCCTCGATGTTCCCCGCGCGCAACTCGACAAGGACCCGGCCTCGGCGCCGCTGGACGGCGAACTGCACCTGCGGTTTCGGCAGTTCGAATTGCTCGCCGGGCTGGTGCCGGCCATCGAGGATCTCGCCGGAGATCTGTATGCGGATTTCAAGCTGGGCGGCAGGCTCGGCCAGCCCAGCGTCCGCGGCGACGCCGGCCTCGAGATGGCGCGCATCTTCGTGCCGGACGTGGGACTGGACATGAAGGATCTTTCGATCAAAGCGAGCAGCGCCGACGGCAAGCGGGTGCGCCTGGACGGTGGCGTCGCATCCAGCGAAGGACGCTTGGCGCTTGCGGGCGACATCGAGCTGGATGCCACCAAAAACTGGCCCATGCTGGTCACCGTCAAGGGCGAGAACTTCCGGGCCTTGGACCTGCCGAAAATGAACGCCCTGGTTTCCACCGATCTCGCCTTCGAGAGCGGCGCCGAAGGGATGGTCCTGAAAGGGACCGTTGAGATTCCCCAGGCATACCTGGAGTTGGACGAGGTTCCCGAAGGCAGCGTCCAGTCGTCCTCCGACGTCATCGTCGTATCCAGCGACAGCGGCGAGGACGAAGCCCTGAACAAAGGCGCCCCCTTCGCCATGCACGTCACGGTGATTGCGGGCGATGACGTGCTGTTCCGGGGCTTCGGGCTCGAGGCCTATTTCGAAGGCAAGCTCAGCGTGGACCAGGTTCCCAAGGAGTTCCCCACCGGCACCGGCGAGATTCGGGTCAAGGAGGGCACGTTTCCGGGCCTATGGTCAGGACCTCGTGATCGAACGCGGAATCGTGGCCTTTTCGGGGGGTCGCATCGACAATCCC
Organism: uncultured Gammaproteobacteria bacterium; assembly: GCA_963753615.1. Lineage (GTDB taxonomy): Bacteria > Pseudomonadota > Gammaproteobacteria > Chromatiales > Chromatiaceae > CAVWCW01. The sequence continues at coordinate 9,589 of CAVWCW010000015.1, read as the reverse complement.
TCTCTGCTGGTACGGGCCTCCCGCGAGGAACGCATCGATCTAAACGGTACCCCTACGGAGGTGAAAGCGGGGGTCGACGTCACCGGCACGGCCAGAAAGCCCGAAATAACGGTGTTCTCCGAACCCGCGATGGAAGAACGCGATGCCATGTCCGTTCTGATTACGGGGAATACGGCCCAGAATTTCGGCCAGGGGACCGGCAGCATCGGCGTCGACACCCAAGTGACGGACAAGCTCTCCGTCGGCGCCGAGTTGGATCAGGAATCGTCCAGCACCGAGTTCGTCACCAAATACCGGATCAATCGCAAACTGCACGTGGAAGCCACTACCGGTTCCAGCAGCAGCGCGGCGGATATCTTCTACTCGCTCGAATTCGACTAGGAAGCTTCGCGCGGGCTCGACGGCCACCGACTCCGCCCGGCCACGACAAGTGGCACTGCGTTTGGTGGATGCGCTACGCTTCATCCACCCTAGAGGAATCGCTTAACTTAACGGCATTGGACTCCGCCCGGCCATTACAACCAGGCTCGGGGCGCCGCCATCGCCTCGCAATAGACGCCGGTCAGCCGTCCTCGGGCAGAGGGCGCAGGGCCCGCGCGGCGCGCCCGTTCGGGGCCTGCTTCCACCAATCCCGGTGCCGGAACTCTGCAGGCGTCCCGGGCCATCTCGGTGTACTGCCCGTTACGTCGAAAGCCCCAGCCCTTGCAGCGGGGGCCGTGCATAAACAACGTCCAGGCCGGGCGCCCCTGCTCCAGGACCACCCGGTGGAAGTCCTCGCCGCGGAGGCGGTTGAGGCGTCCGGGCCGGATGCGGCGCTCTTGCATCGTCTCGCGGCCAGGGTCGGCGTAGCGGATCTCGCGGTAGCCGCCGGTGAGCACCAGGCTCAGGGCCCGCCCCCAGGGGTGATCATGCAGACCGCGGTCCGGGTCGGAATCGACGAAGCGATGCAGATACCCATGCCAGCCGAAAAGGCCGAACAGGTAGTATCGCTCGAGGTAGGGCTCCCCGCCGGGGCCGTCGATCAGACGGCAGGGGAGTCGGTCGGTAATTCTTATCAGGATCTTTTCCAACACAGCAATGCGCTCGGCTCCGAAATCAACACCCCCCGATTATCGCCTGGAGGTGACTCATCTCGCGAGCCCGCCACCCATTTTCGACATAAAATTTAGTGATTAGCCTCATGTTTTTGTTGTCTCCGGCGGCTGGGTCTAGAAACTGCCTGCAAGTCCCGTAGGAGGCGCGCCCCCGCGCCGAATCGCGCCGAGGGCAGCGCTCCTACGGGTGCAGCTCAATTAGAGGGCTAATCACTTAAATTTTTCGGAGGGCGGAGCGGCAGCGGGTTGGAATGGAGGCGGCCCCGGAGGGGGCCGCCAAGTGGCTCGGGACGAAGACTAGGAAGCTTTGTTCTCGCTTCCGGACTTGTTCTTGCTGGACCCACTGCTCTTCGACTTGTTCCTGCAATAACTGTCTACTTTTACGCCCTTTTTGGTGGTGTATCCATCCACCCAAACGCAGGCACCGGCACCCTCGCATTTAGATTTGGACATTCCCTTGCAAGCGGTCTCCGCCGCTGCCGAACCGGCGAGCGCCAGGCCAAGAATCAGGGTTAGGGAAGAAAGCGAGCACAAGCTCCGTGTCTTGAAAGTCATCTATGACTCCTCCATTTCCTTAGTTGGTATGAGTGGACGATGATCGCATCCAGATTCCGTTTTGTCACCCCCTGGACCCGAAGCCAAAGATTGCTGAGCAGCCAATGGCCCGATCTTTTACAATTGGCCGCCAAGCGCCCGGCCTGCCAAGGCCGCTGGCGTTCCGCCGCCGTGCCCCTGGGAGCCTCAACCAATGAACCCAACCTTGGACGACCTGCGCGAGCAGGTAATCGGAATTGCCGACGAGGAGCTGCCTGGGCGCTTTATCGATTGCGCCAGCTCCGCCAAGGCCGACGGTTCCCTGCTCACCGAGGCGGATCTGGTCATGCAAAGGCGGCTCCAAGCCCTGTTGCGGAAGGCCACCCCGGACTACACCTTTCTGGGCGAGGAGATGCCCGCCGCCGAGCAGGCGGCGCGCCTGGCCGACACGGGCCCGGGGGTCTGGGTACTCGACCCCCTGGACGGCACCAGCAATTTCGCCGGCAACCTCCCCCATTTCTGCGTCTCGCTGGCCCTGATTCGTGCCGGCCGGGTGGAGCTGGGTCTGGTCTACGACCCCCTGCGCCGCGAGTGCTTCCACGCCGAGCGTGGGGCCGGCGCCTGGCTCAACGGGCAACGGCTGCGCCCGCAGGAACGCCCCCGGGAACTCAAACGCTGCACCGCCATGGTCGACTTCAAGCGGCTGAGCCCGGACTTGGCCACGCGCCTGGTGACCGCCGCCCCCTATGGTTCCCAACGCAATTTCGGCTCGGTGGCCCTGGAAATCTGCTGGCTGGCGGCCGGCCGCGGCCAGCTCTACCTGCACGGCGGCCAGAAGCTGTGGGACCATTCCGCCGCGCTGCTGATCCTGCACGAAGCCGGCGGCCATTCGATCACCCTCGAGGGCGAGCGCACGCCGCCACTGAACCTCGACCCGCGCTCCACGGTGGCGGCCCTGGACCCCGAGCTGTTCCGCCAATGGTGCGGCTGGCTCGCGGTGCCCGTAACCGACTGAGCCCAACCCAGGCGCCATCATGAAGCTGACCGCCAAGACCCTGCTGCCGCTGGCCCTCCTGCTGTGCGGGATCGCTGTATTCGCCTACCTCAAACTGACCAAGGCCGAGCAGCCGAAGGTGGAGATCCGCGAGCGGGTTTGGCGGGTCGAAGTGGTCGAGGCCGAGCCGGCCACCCTGGCCCCCAGCCTCACCCTGTACGGCAAGGTCGAGCACCCGCAGGTGCTCAAGGCGGCCGCCCCGGCAGAGGCGGTGGTGCAACGGGTACTGGTCAGAGAGGGCGATGCGGTGGCGCCGGGCCAGCTGCTGCTGGAGCTGGATCCCCGCGACTTCCAACCGCGCCTGGACCAGGCCCTGGCGGACGTCTCCCAGCTGGAGGCGGAGCTGGCCAGCGAGCGCCAGCGCCACGGGTCCGACCGCAAGGCGCTGCAGCGCGAGCGCGAAATCCTGGAGCTGGCCCGGGGCGAGGTAGGGCGCGCCGAGCGTCTGCAGCAGAAGAGTCTGGGCTCGGATTCGGCCCTGGACCAGGCGCGCCAGGAGGCGGCCCGCCAGGCGCTGGTGGTGATCTCGCGGGAGTTCGCCGTTGCCGACCACGAGTCCCAAGTAAGCCAGCTCGAAGCCCGGCTGCTGCGCGCGCGGGCGGAACTCGAGCAACGCCAGCTGGAACTGGAGCGCAGCCGCCTGGAGGCCCCTTTCGCGGGCCTGATCTCGCGTCTGGCGGTGGCCCCCGGCGACCGGGTGCGCACGGCCGACGTGATGCTGGAGCTCTACGACCCCCAGGCCCTGGAGCTGCGCGCCCGCATCCCCGCGCCCTACCGCGACGAGCTGCACCAATCTCTCAGTCAAGGCCGGCAGGTGCTGGGGCATGCGCAATTCGGCGGCAGCCGCATTGAGCTCAGCCTGGAGCGTTTGAGCGGTGCCGCCGACCCGCGGGGCATCGACGGCCTGTTCCGGATCGAGGAGGGGCTGCGCTGGCTGCGCCTCGGGGAAATGCTGGAATTCCAGCTACAGCGTCCACCCCGGGAGCGGGCCCTTGCCCTGCCCTACCAGGCCCTGTATGGCGGCAACCGGATCTATCTGCTCGAAGAGGGTCGCATGCGCGGGGTGCAGATCGAACCGCTGGGCAGCCTGATGGATGACCAAGGCGAGGAGCGCCTGCTGGTGGCGAGCGGCGAGATCCAGGCCGGCGACCGCGTGATCACCACCCATCTTCCGAACGCGGTCACCGGACTGCGCGCCGAGGCGGTGGACTGATGCGCCACAAGAGCGACCTGCTCGGCACCTTCGCCCACCACCCGGTCGCCGCCAACCTCCTGATGCTGATCATGCTGCTGGCCGGGGTTTTCGCCCTGGACCGGCTCAATGTCCAGTTCTTCCCCAGCTTCCAGCTCGACTTCATCAGCGTGCGGGTGGTGTGGACCGGGGCCAGCGCCGAGGACATCGAAGACGGCATCACCATCCCCCTTGAGCAACGGCTCAAGAATCTCGACAACCTGAAGAAGATGACCTCCACCTCGGCCCTGGGCGTGTCCTCCATCACCCTGGAGTTCCGCGAGGACAGCGACCCCCTTCTGGCCCTGGACCAGACCCGGCGCCTGGTGGACGAGTTCCGCAATCTCCCCAGTGAGGCGGAGAAGCCCGAGATCTCTCAGGCCATGCGTTACGAGAACGTGGCCCGGTTGCTGGTGACCGGCCCCGAAGACCCCGGAGAGCTGCGCGAACTGGTGCGCCGCTTCGAAACTGAGCTGCTGGCCCGGGGCATCGACAAGGTCGACATCGCCGGCCTGCCGGAGCAGGAGATCGCGATCGAGATCCCGAGCGCCGAGCTGGAGCGCCTGGGCCTGAGCCTGGATCAGATCGGCCAGCGGGTGGCGGCGCTGAGCAAGGACCAGCCCGCCGGCGTGATGGGCGAGAACGACGGCGCCCGGGAGCTGCGCAGCCTCAACCAGCAGCGCGACGCCTTTGGCTTCGCTGGCCTGAGCACCGTCACCGAAGGCAGCAGCCGCATCGACCTGGGCGCGGTGGCGGAGATCGAGCGCAGACCCCGGGACGGCGAGACCACCCTCTGGGTGGAGGGCAAACCGGCGGTGGAGCTGACCCTGCGCCGCGCCGAGAACGGCGATTCACTCAAGGCCGCCAACATTCTGGAGCAATGGCTGGCGGAAACCGAGCCCGCGTTGCCGCCGCAGATCCAACTCCAGGTCTTCGACGAGTCCTGGCAGCTGATCAAGGAACGCATCATGCTGCTGGTAAAGAACGGCGCCGGCGGCCTGTTGCTGGTGGTGCTGATCCTCTACCTGTTCCTCACCGGGCGGGTATCCTGGTGGGTGGCCGTTGGCATCCCGGTGTCGTTCATGGCGACGCTCTTCATCCTCTACCTGGCCGGCGGCAGCATCAACATGATCAGCCTGTTCGCCCTGATCATGGCGCTGGGCATCATCGTCGACGACGCCATCGTGGTGGGCGAAGACGCCCTGGCCCACCACCAGATGGGCGAGGACCCGCTGCTCGCCGCCGAGGGCGGGGCCCGGCGCATGCTGGCGCCGGTTCTGGCCTCGTCGCTCACCACCATTGCAGCCTTTCTGCCGCTGATGCTGGTGGGGGGCATCATCGGCAATATTCTCTCCGCCATCCCCCTGGTCATCGTCAGCGTGATTCTGGCCTCGGTGGTGGAGAGCTTCTTCGTGCTGCCCGGGCACCTTCGCCATTCTTTTCTGCACATGCACCGGGTCCGGGCCCAGTCGCTGCGGGCGCGCCTGGACCGGGGCTTCGTCTACCTGCGCGACCGCCTGTTCCGGCCCCTGGCGAGTCTCGCCCTGGACTACCGCGGAGCCACCGTCAGCGCCGCCCTGGCGCTGCTCATCATCGCCTTCGGCCTGCTCGCCGGCGGGCGCCTCAACTTCGTCTTCTTCCCGACACCGGAGGCGCAGATCCTGTACGCCAACGCCAACTTCGCCGCCGGCACCTCGCGTACCGAGGTGGACCGGTTCCTGCGACAGCTGGAGCAGACTCTGGAATCCACCGAGCGCGAACTCGACCAGGGTCAACTGGTGCAGCTGGCCCTGACCCGCCTCGGCTCCAAGAGCGGCGACCAGCACGGCGGAGGCGCCAGGGGCGAGCACCTGGGGTCGATGACCATCGAGCTGGTGCCGCCGGACGTGCGCAGCGTGCGCAACGAGGAATTCATCCGCGCCTGGCGCGAACGCATCCGCCTTCCGGCCGGGATGGAGAACTTCACCATCACCTCGCGGCGCGCCGGCCCGCCCGGGCGCGACCTCACGGTGCGCCTCAACGGCGCGGACGCAGCCCAACTCAAGAACGCCGTCCTGGAACTGATGGAGAGCCTGGAGTCGGTGCCCGGGGTAAGCGAGACCGAAGACGACATGCCCTACGGCCGGGAGCAACTGATCTACGAACTGACGCCGGCCGGCAGCGCCCTGGGTCTGACCGTGGCCGAACTCGGCCAGCAGCTGCGCAGCGCCTACGACGGGCGCCTGGTCCAGATCTTCCAGGACGGTCCGGACGAGGTGGAGGTCCGGGTGCAGTTGCCCAAGGCCGAGCGCGACCGCCTGGGCAGCCTGCAACGCATCAGCATCCGCACCCCGGACGGCGACTTCGTGCCCTTGACCACCGTGGCACGCTGGGATTCCCGCCAGGGCTTCGAGGCCCTGCGCCACGCCGAGGGCCAGTTGTCGGTGGAGGTCACGGCCGATGTGGATCGGAGCGTGAACAACGAGAACGAGATCATCGCCACCCTGGAGCAAGGGGTGCTGCCGGAGCTGGCCCGCAAATACGGGATCGACTATTCGTTCGAGGGCCGCTCGGCCGACCAGCGCGAAACCCTGGGCGACATGAAAAAGGGGCTGATGATCGGCCTGCTGCTGATCTACCTGGTACTGGCCTGGGTCTTCGGCTCCTACGGCTGGCCGCTGGTGGTGATGAGCATCATCCCGTTCGGCCTGATCGGGGCCCTGTTCGGGCACCTGGCGATGGGACTGGACGTCACCATTCTGTCCCTGTTCGGGCTGTTCGGCCTGTCCGGCATCGTGGTCAACGACTCGATCATCCTCGTCACCTTCTTCAAACGCCTGCGCGACGAAGGCCTGGCCACCCGCGAAGCCCTGATCGAGGCGGCCTGCCAGCGCCTGCGTGCCGTGCTGCTGACCTCGCTGACCACCATCGCCGGGCTCACCCCGCTGCTGTTCGAAACCTCGATGCAGGCCCAGTTCCTGATCCCCATGGCCACCTCCATCGCCTTCGGCCTTGGCTTTGCCACGGTGCTGGTGCTGCTGGTGATCCCGGCCCTGATGTCCTTCTACGAGAGCCTGCGGGCACGCATGGCCGCGCTGCTGGCGTCCAGTGGGGTGTCGGAGTTGGTGGTGGGTGAGCGGAGTGAGGAGCTGAGCTGACGGAGCTAGGGCTGGATGGATGAACTGGGCGTTGCTTCGGCAGCTGAAACAGACCTAAACATTTCGAAACCGTCGTCTGTCCCTCGTTACGAACTTAGGCATTTTTTAACACCCAAAATCCGACTGGCCAAAGCGCTAGCAATGCATAGGTAACAATGTTCGCGTTTCTAACAGCAACTTTCACCGATAGCTGTTGCAGTTCTTTCAGTACTCGCCTCGACACGAGGTATTCCAACCACCAAGATACAAAAAAGAACGGCACCAACAAGACCAACCCTGCTGTTGGGATCATCCAGTGAAGATCTGATTCGTATGGGATCAACCATGGCGCCTGGAGCGTAACCGACAGTACTCGGCCCAAAGTGGTATCCAGGCCAAAGCCTCCGCCACCACCCGCAAGTATTTGAATGATGACTAGGAGCAGCCAAGTTAAAGGGATGCCAACGAGGGTGGAGACAAGGTTGGAAATAGTGGTTGTTTTTATGGCTTTTCGGAAACCGAGGTTCAGTTGCTTCGATAGATAGGCCGCTTCAATCAGAACAATCGGAACTAGCGAGAGCCCGAACGCAGGCATAACCAGAAAGATCATGGGTACGCCGGCATTTGCCGATGCTACGCTGGATGCGCACAGCAATACGAAAAGTAAGAACAAACTCCTTTTGACGTGCGAGGTCACGAAAATCCCTTTTTTGCATTAAACGCCAAGCTATGCGGCCCGTGGTGAAGCCGTGGGTGCGAATGAGGAGCGTAGCGACGAACGGCATGAGCGCCTTTAGCCGTTGTTCTCGTTCAACCGGCCTTCTACGTACTTATGCAGAATGCTGGAAATCAGGGTTTGATAGGGAATGCCTTCCGCCAGGGTTCGTTTCTGCAGCCCACGCAAATCTTTTGACGAAAGCCTGATGTTGATTCTCGCATCTTTCTTGAACATGGCTTCCGCATACTCCTGATGCCGCTTCTGCGTAGTCGCCGCATTTTTGGACCGCTTCAGCTTGCCCTTTTCAAACGCCTCAAGAATTTCGCGCTCTTCACTCGACAGCTTGCTCGTTTTCCTTCACCCAGATAGCTCTTCGTTGCCTTGCGGCTTGGAATGATCGTTTTAAGAAAAACCTCTTCTTATCCTCTAACAATAGCCCGTGATCCTTCTCATGTTTTTCTTATACTCCCAGCCTAGGAATTGAGAATGTATTCCATTTTTGAACTGCCCTGAGAAATGGTGATCACCCAGAGTTTGTCCTCTGTTTCCCTTACTAACAGCATCACATCCTCTTTTTCCCTGCCCCAAACGACGACCGAAGTAAGGTAATCTAGGTCCGCTCCCAGAATACCGAACATCATCTTTCTCCATACCCTTAGATTCAGTCCATCATGAATGGGTTCGCCGAGGTTTTTGGCGAGTTCTTTCCTTAGTTCGTTGGCGATCTGGTAGGCATTACTCTGCGTAGTACTCGTGAAGATAATTTCCTGCTCGGTCAGTTGTCCCTTATCGCAGTGATAAACGACAGTTACCTCGACTCCTCCCTGTGTTCCCGTATATTTGCTGATACCATTTTTATCTTGAGCGGCCAACTCGACCGATCCCAGGCGCTTTTCTACCTGTGGAATCCCGTCGCAGGGGAAGCCAGGTTGGATATCTGCCAGTCGCTGTCCGGCACATACCGTTCCGACCAGTAGGGACGCGAGCAAAAAGACGATGATTTTATTCATATGTCAGAACTCAATAAATGAATCGGGAATCAATCGTGGACAGACGAGGACTATACTCTGACATCATCAAAATCTCTTCAAAACCGTGCTACGTCCCATACTATTTTACTTGTTGCCGTCGTGTCTGACCCCGTTATTGTTGCATTGTGCGGGACGCTTGGAACGATGATCCTTAGAAGTCGGGCTATATGCTGAGGCTAGCACAGGCCAAAATTAGTGTGTATGGTAAAGTGTCACTATATTCAATTGGCGTTCCCTTTTACTCCGTTTTTGTTGGTCCGTTGCGAGCGGTGCCTGCTGGTCCTGGACTGGTCTACAGTTCAAGTATGTCCCCGGGACCTGGCACATCGGCCTTCAGGCGCAGTTCGGCGTCGAGCCGGTCGCGGAAGGCCTGTTTGGCCTCCGGTTCTCCATGCACCACATGCACCTGGGGATTGGTCCGGAAATTGCCCATCCAGCGGGTCAGGTCGTGCACATCGGCATGCGCAGACAAACCGCCGACCGTATGCACGCTCGCCTTGACCGGGTATTCCTTACCATGAATCCTCACCGTCGGCTTTCCGTCTACGAGCGCGCGGCCCTTGGTACCGTTGGCCTGGTAGCCGACGATCATTACGTGCGCACCGCTGCGCGAGATATTGTTTTTCAGGTGATGGACGATGCGACCCCCGTCAGCATCCCACTGGCGGAAATGATGATGGCCCCGCTCTTGATTTGGTTGATCGCCATGGATTCCTGCGGTGACGGGGTCAGGCGCAGATTTCTCAGGTGGGGCATCTCGTTGACGCGTTTGCGTAGCTTAGTCGCCTCTTCGTCGTACAGGTGCGGGTAG
>CAVWCW010000014.1:0-398342 GCA_963753615.1 uncultured Gammaproteobacteria bacterium | reverse complement strand
TGGACCTCGATCAAGGTCACCTCGTCGGAAGACGAGCTCACCTTGATAGATTCAACCGTGGCAGGCAGGTGCCTTCCCTGGCCTTACCGAAGGATTTCTCACTCGTCTTGTTCGTGACGCACCGAAAGAGGCCCAAGATGGCCATGGTCAAGCATATTCTTAATAGGAACAAAACGTTTCTCTTTCCTTTTCCATAACCCGGTCTGACTCGGACCATTTCAAAATCCTCCGCCCCCCATGGGGTCCTAAAAATAGCGCTAATCCGATACATGTTGCTTTTTACTGGTCGGAAGCAGCTGTTTGGAAACATATTTGGTCTTGATTCGCCCCCTGAAATCTTTCACCTGCTCACGGACGATGACTTGATTATTTCTGATATCATGGACAACACCCTCTTTCTTGCCAATGGGCGTTCCCTTTCTAATGACATATCCCAGGCCCTTGGCATCCCGAGCAATATGCTGAACGAAGTACATGCAAATTTTACGTATTGCTCTACCATGGTTACCGACTATATTCTGGAAATTTATGCTTTGATGGATAGGACCCTTAACAACAATCTTCTGTAAAGTATCCAACCATAGAGAATGCGGCTTTGGCCAGTTTTAATTATCTGTTCCCGAATGGATTTACAACGGCATATGGAGATGCCAAGCACAGACGGATGAGGTTTAATACCCTCGAATTATTAATAGCCAATTACAGGAAATACGGTAAAACCGAAAAAGAAGATCTTATTACCGGCCAGCTGAAAAGGTTCATTCAGGATGGAGCTTACTCCAGGGAAAATATAAACTCACTTTTCAGAATGTTTTATTACGTAGAAGAGTTAAAAGATATACTCCTGCCTCTTCTTTCTCATCCCTGGTATATCCTACTTTTTACTCACCGAATGTTAGCTGGGTTGTTCAACGGAATGGGCATAGTCTGGAAAATGGCATGATGGTTTCAAAGAATGCTTCGTTGGGAAATTATTCGCATACCAATGGGGTGAGCATTGAGTTCTTTGCAAAAGGGATGATTTTTGCCCCGGATTGTGCAGCCGGCATCAGCTACTGGACCGGAGACCACCTCGAGTATTTCAGCCGGTTTGCAGCACACAATACCGTGGTAATAGATGGAATTTCGGATTATCGAAATATGAGCGGGTCACCAGCTTTCGAAGAAATTCTATTTATCCTTCAACAGATGCACCAAATCCTTTTACAGCGATTTACCCTATCTGATGTTACTTTTATTGAACCTTCAACCGATGCCACCCAGCAACGGTTACCGGGACTATCCGAACCAGCGAAACTACTGGATATTTTATCGATATTTTCCGTTCATCAAGAAATGACGGGAAGGATAAAAAACATGAATATTTATTTCACAGCCAGGGTGAACCGCTGTGTTAATGAGTTTTGACTGGGAATGAAATTCCGACGATTGAAACAGATGAGCTATCCTCCTTAAAAGGAGATTTGAAGGGATACGACTATTTTGAAAAGAAAAGAGCCACTAAAACCGATGATCATTTTGTTGCCCATTTAATATGCCTTCGATTCTGGGAGAAATGCTCCATCTGAATCTTTGGATGAAAGGATATGAGGGAAAAGCTCTTTTCAGCGTGGAAGCTCCCTTTTCACGCGCCATAGACGAAGAACGGTACCGGAAGACTTATATCACGAACCGCTTCCCACACTGGTTGTTCGACATAACGGAGAGGCACGGACCAGGCCTTTTGTGGCCGTTATGGATGCATTTAACGGATCAGAAGGAAAATCGGTACAGAAGTTGGTTATTTCTCGCCGAATAACGAAAATTCAGGATTTATTGGTATAAAAGTCCATTCTGTGAAGACGTTATGATCTGATCTTTAATGATGAAAGCCCTGTTTCAGAAAACCTTTTCTATGACGGTGAATTCAGGCATGTTTGGGACAATGTCAAAAGTTGACAAAGAATTTCATTCCATGTTATTTAGCAACGGAACCCTGTTCGAGCATGGCAATATAGAATCGAAATTCCGGGTATCCGGCGATGTGTTGATTAAACAAATTACGGGAGGTTTTGAAATTGATTCACCACAGCCATTTATATTAACCATTCCCATCACTGAAAAGGATAATGGAGTACTGGAGGTAATAATCGGAGATGAGAAAATACTATTTAATGGTGAGGTAATGAATAAAGACAAAATCAGACTGGCCACCTTCGAATTGCCGGCATTAAGTCGTGCAAAACTGACCGCTAAGTAAAAATAAAAAACAGACTGACGCAGGTTCAACAAATCTTCAGCATTAAGCTGAGTAGCCTCATCCATATTTCCTTTATCATCTTCTGGTCCGGTCCATGATCGTGCCCCTTTATTTCGAGCGCCTGTGCTCCAGAAGTCCCGCGATCGCCAGCACAACACCAGCACCTGCTGCTACACCAAAAACAAAACCTACCAAAAAGCCCCAGGGGCGAACCAGTGAGATCCAGCCAAATATGGATGAAAGGGCGATACCAGTACCTGCCAAAGAAGCGAGTGCCGCTCCCAGTGAAATCTTTTGTTGAGGGTTCATACTTTTTTACCGGTCTGATATAAATGTATTAAATAAGCTTAACCTTATCTGGAAAAGTTCTTAATATGATATATTACTGTCTTTTATTTAACCGCCAAATGAGATTACTGGAAACTCTATATCTATTATCTGAGGCTTAAATCATAAGATTTCTTTTGCTAAGCATATTTCCATTTAACCGCCAAATAAATGCTATAACACACTGTTAATCAGATAATTAGATTGAAAAGTGTAATTTTTTTTTTATTCTTTTGTATAAGCGTAAAGGCAGAAAGACCACTATTAGCATTAAATATATGAAGGATATATGTTAAAACAACTATAATGGTAATGCGGCACTTTGTTGTATGTCAGTCTTTAGCATTCATGCCCAGGAACCAGAGAATGATTCCCCTTCGTTACTAACACCATTCAGAATATCATTGCCCTGAACAAATGTCAAAATCAAATACATTGATATAGACGGTGATGGAGATCCCGATGTATTGCGCTCCTCAACCTTGCATAACACTCCTGTACAATGGATTGATGATGATGATGATATGCAGGAAGGCGACCTGGAAGGTGATATGGATAGTGATTGCCTGATGATTGACCGGAATAAAGATGGACGCTATGGAAGTGGCCATGACCTGATCATTGACTGGAATGATGAAAATGGGGATGGAAAGCCGGATATGCAGGTTGTGGCCGATAATTCCGGACTGGATGACAGGGGAAGATTCAGGGCACATTATATGTGGATCATTGATACTGATCATGATCAGATCCTCAATTATATTGACTGGAATACCTTTGAATTTGAAGGTTGGGATCATGCCGGTCGATGTCAGTTCTTTGAAGACTATATCGGACAGAGCATCATGTTAAAGTCCCATACATCTTCTTTTAATCTCAAGGATGTGCGTTATAGCTGGGAGAATCCTTTCCTTTTTTTTGATCATGACGGGGATGGTCTGACTGAAATGGCAATCCGGCTGACAGATCAGCCAGAAATTGATCAAACAGCCAGGCCATTAACGGAAGAGGACAACATTACGGATGAGATGAGAAGTTTTCATTTCGACGGCATTATCAATGATGCTTATTTAACATTTGATCTGGATAACGATAATGGTCCTTCAAATGAATTTGATTATGATATGAGCCTCAAATTCTCGGGACAGGGATTTGATTATAGGGACCAGGTACATAGGTACGAAAGCATAAAAGGGTTGCAGGGAAGCGAGATCTACTTTCACGATCCCAGGTGGAGAAATATGACAGAACTTATTTATGCTGATCATGATTCTGCTTATGACCTTGTATTTCAAAGAGGCCAATGGGAACAGTGCTGGTTGACTTATGATGAAGATGATGATTGCCAGCGATGGGAAAGGGTGGAATTCTATGTCCCAGGATCCGTTTAAGTCAGGTGCACGTAATGGGGGATTGGACGATAATCCCCAGGCGGATGTGTCAGGTGACAGGGGGGAATGGGATCTGGACTTTTCCGGGAGGGGCAACTCTATATTGGCCCGTTCGATGGGAGGATCCATCTGTTTGGAGCCGAATGGGGTTGCTGGCGAATAGACCAGAATGCTACCTATTTTCAGGGATGGCAGGGTTGGAGAGGTCCCAATATTCAACCCGAGGATCATGTAACAGAAGAACCTGAGATTTTCCCGACCATAAAGTATTCTGATAAGAATAACAATGGATTTTTTGATCTGATTGAATATGATCTGAATGGGGATCAGGAATTTGAAACAACAGTGGATTTAATAAGTCTCGAAATTCCTGATACAGCAGTTATGATTTATACAGCTGATATGGAGTATGAGGATTTTAAAGAGCTGCATGCCGGAATTGCCAATCAGCAATGGGATAATGCCTTGCAGGCTGTTAAAGTGGCGAAAAATGAAAGGATTAATACAGGCTGGTATGCAAATATGATGAATCCCAGGTCACTGAGAGAAAAATACCACAATGGGTACTGGTTGAACTTCTATTTATACATGGATCTCAGGCATCTGGGGGAGATCAGGCAGGATAAGGAATTTATTGAGCTTTGTGACAAGGCATATTTTGGAAATGACTGGAGCATTATGTTATAATTTAAAATTTGAGGATGGAAAAAATATTTCATTACTGGAAGACAATTTGTTCAGGGACAGTTTTTATTTTACTGGCTGCCAATAGTTCATTCTCTCAAACACAATTGGATTCACTGATGGATGATGCCATTGAATTTGCAAAAATTCAACTGGAAAAGACCATGGAGGAGATTGCACATGATTCGACGATACATCCGTCCGAAACCATTGATTCAACCCATAAATGGCTGGCCGAAGGTTTCAAGTCCTGGAACAGCTGGTGGACCTCCGGTTATTTTGCAGCCTGCTTACTGGTATATGTATCAATTAACCTGTGAGGAGAAATGGAAAACCTATGCTGAAAAATGGACGGCTGATCTGGAACCCAAGAAGTCTGTGAGGATTTCTCCAATATCGCAGATATCATCTATTTCAGTTATGGTAATGGTTATAAAAACACATATAAGGAGCAATATGCAGCCATCCTGGATGAAGCAGCCAATACTTATATCAAGCTTTATGATCCCGAAGTTGAAGCTATTAAATGCTGGGGAGGAACCTGGAGCGGGACCCGTTTTGCCGTTGTAACAGATGTCTTGATAGATAATGAATTCCTTTTCTTAACCTACCAGCTTACAGGAAATCAGGACATTATGATGTCGTCACCGACCATATTAATAAAACCATTGATTATAATATCCGTGAAGATGGCTCTGTATGGCAATTTGTCGACTATGATATTTTTGGCGATCCTATCGGCTATAATAATACCAGTGCATATCAGGGGGCTCCTACTGGAACCAGGTGGAGTCGGGCCCATGCCTGGGCGATCAATGGTTTGACCCAGGCGTACAGATATACAAGGAGGCAGAAATTCCTGGATGCTGCCAAACAGATCGCTGATTTTTTCATTGATCACCTCCCCGCTGATTTTGTCCCTCCCAGCGATTTCGATCTTCCCCTCGATGAGGAAAACGGAAGGGATGCTGCAGCTGCTGCCATTGCCTGCAGCGGGCTTTTTGAACTCGGACAAATCACCAAAGAAGCAAAATACGGCCAGTCTGCCGACAGCATCATGTTTTCCCTGTGCAGTCCTGAATATTTATCAGTCAACAGTGATTTCTCTTCCATCCTTAAACGTGGACAAGTGAGGTATACTGAACCGGAAAAAGGACTGGTCTATGCCGATGCATTCTTTCTCGAGGCTATTTTGAAATATAAAGGACTGTATAAGTATTTCATTGAGGGAGAGGGACCGATCAACCTGACACCCATCGCAAATGCAGGCAAGGACCAGACCATATCAGATACGGACCAGGATGGAGTCGAAATCATTAACCTGAATGGATCAGCCTCTCGTGATGCGGATGACTCCATCGCATTGTATGAATGGATGAAGGACAGTATGCTCATGGGGACCGGTGCGTATCTAACAGATACATTGCCTGTTGGCATACATCAAATTGTACTGATCGTGACTGATAAATATGGCAATACCGATTCCGATACAGTGATGATAAGCATCCTGGCAGATCCGACTTCAGCTCACCAAGCCTCCGGTATACAGAGATCTGTTGAGGTCTTCCCAAATCCGGTTGATGAAGGCAGGCTTATACTTAGATTTAAGGGATTTGGTTCTGATGAGAAGCTGCGTATCGAACTTTATGATTTAACCGGCAAATTGATGTATGAGGGGATAGAAATCATCTCGTCAAAAGAGGATAGGGTCCTGCAATTGAATACTTCAGTTCAGGGAGTATGCATTCTTAAGATTAGGGGTAAGGATTACCTCATCAACAGGAAGATATTTTTCAGGAATAACATGCCTTCCAACCGGTAAATCACAATAAAGTACCGTCTGGTTTTTGAAATTTTAGTAACTTACTGTTTTGTGAAAACAAGACATATTCAATATTATCCAAGGACCATACTTCTACTTTTACTGGTGGCGGTTTGGATTAACCCAGTAACTCCTCAAAATCAGGATCTTAAGTTTCAGCGATATACTGTTCTGGATGGTCTTGCAACAGGTTACATACATCACATTTTGCAGGATCATAAAGGTTTTATATGGATTGGGACCGATCATGGATTAAACCGGTTTGACGGATATTCATTTCAAACCTATCTAAAAGACCGGAACGATCCAGGAAGCCTGTATAATGATATGATCACAGCTCTATTCGAAGACGATGAAGGAAGATTATGGATAGGGAATACTTCGGAGGAAGGTGGATTGCAGATTTACAACAAAGAAAAGGACAATTTTACCAGGGTTTTGCCACATCCAGACATTCATTTGGATAATGGTCAGAACAACATTAGGGCAATTATGCAGGATAGCTCGGGTAATATTTGGCTGGGGACAAACAATGGGATCTTAATATTTAATCCCGATGCAGATAAAAGGGAATTCAGACAATTCAAACCTCAATCTGCTGCTCCATCAGGTATTCTCAGCGGGAATATAGATAATTTGTATACAGACTCAAAACAAAATCTATGGATAGGAACTCCCAATGGACTCTGTGGACTGGATGCTGAAAGAAAATGCTTTGTTCACCTGAGGCATGCAGAACAAGATCCGAACAGCCTGGGCAATGGTCAGATAACTGACATTGTTGAGGATTATAATGGTTCACTGGGATAGGTACCAGAGATGGTGGCCTGAACAGGTTGGTTTGGCCGGATTCAGGATTGATGGATCAGGATAATCTTACATTTGTCAGGTACATGCATGATCCTTCAAATCCCAGAAGTATTAGTAATAATGTAATAAATGCTTTAGAGGTAGATGAATCAGGCACCCTCTGGATAGGTACAGATGAAGGCATAAACAGGTTCGATGAAGAAGCATCTTTGTTTGAAAGTTACCAGACTAATCCCCTTGATAATGAAAGTCTTAACTACAATTTTGTGCGAGCTATATGTATTGATGGATCCGGGACCATGTGGGTTGGAACAAGTACGGGACTGAATAAACAGATGAGTCACAAGTTTCATCATTTCAAACAGGATATATCGTATAATAGCTTGGCTAGCAACAAAATACAAGCTTTCCATGAGGACGAAAATGACATAATCTGGATTGGTTCATCTAAAGGCTTGAATCAATTCGACAGGCGAAATAATACTTTCAAATATATTTTGCCTGGGGCCATTTTATCGGTCAGTCAGGACGATCAGGATATGCTCTGGATAGGACAATGGCACAAGGGATTAATCAGATACAATCCTTCTATTGGAGAACAGGTTAATTACACATCCAGCAGCAGTGACTCCACAACTATTGGGGGTAACCATATCTTTACAACCTATGTTGATAGTGAGAATAATGTCTGGATCTGTAACTGGCCCGGGGGACTCAATCTGTACAATAGAGAAACGGACAATTTTAGGCGGTATATATCCAATGGTAATGATCCGTATAGCCTGAGCGAAGACCATGTGAGTACTATTTTGGAAGATTGCAAAGGAAATCTTTGGATAGGCACCCTGAAAGGTCTCAATCTCTTGAAAAACAAGCAGGCTGGATTATTTGAATCCTACCAGCATAATCCGGCAGATAATACTTCAATTTCTCATGACTTTGTCACCTGTATTTACGAAACCATCGATGGTACTTTGTGGATCGGTACCATGGAAGGGCTCAATAAAATGAATACTCAGGATAAATCCTTTATCAGTTATACAAGATCGAATGGATTGCCTGAAGATGAAATCAGAGGTATCCTTGAAGATGATCATGGGGACCTTTGGATAAGTAGCCGTGATGGGATATTTAAAATTATTTTCAGTAAAATAGAAGAACTGGACTCGCTGACACACTCCATTGGTGAAATTTCCATTTTAAGTTCCTTGGCTCTTAATGATCCGAACAGGTTATTGGTTAAAAAGTATGCTGTTGACGATGGCTTGCAAAGCAAAGAATTTGTACCACGTGCCAGTTTAAAATCCCGTAATGGTGAAATGTTTTTTGGGGGATCAATGGTTTTAATGTCTTTCACCCCGATAGTATTAAAGACAATATGCACGAACCTGCTGTTGTCTTTACCAATTTTCAATTGTTTAATAAGGAAGTAACATTGGGTAAAGTTATTAATGGAGATACCATTCTTAGGAATGCCATTACTGAAACGAAGGAGATAGTATTATCCTATAAGAACAATGTCTTTTCCATTGGGTTTGCTGCACTGAATTATGTTGCCCCGGAACAAAATCAGTATGCATATATGCTGGAAGGCTTTGAAGAACAATGGAACTTTGTTGATACGGAACGCAAAGCCTCCTATACCAATCTTAATCATGGTGAATATGTTTTCAGAGTCAAGGCTTCAAACAACGATGGTGTATGGAATAAAGAAACAACATCTTTACGTATCATCATTACACCTCCTTTCTGGAAAACATGGTGGTTTAAATTATTAATCATCGTTTTGGTGATAATATCAATCCTGGCAGTTATTGAAATTAGACTCTATGAGTTAAACATCAAAAAAAGGTTCTCGAGATCAAAGTAAAGTCCAGAACGACGCAGGTAGTCGAACAGCGGGATCAAATACAGGAACAGGCTTTAAGGATCAGACAGATGAACGAATTATTACAAAAACACAATATTCAACTTGAAGATGATCTGCATCATCTTTCTGAGGCATGGGTGATGCAAAAACTCATTGGTTTTGATGAATTTAAAAAGATATACCCGGACGAGATTACCTGTTGTAAATTTCTAGAAGAATTAAAATGGAAGGATGGTTATACCTGTAAGAAATGTGGCAGTCATGAATATCGCAAAGAGGATGCTACCCTTATGAGGAGGTGTACAAGGTGTAATTATAAAGAATCTGTTACTACAGGTACGATATTTCACAGGTTACGATTCCCCATTGATAAAGCATTTTATATCCTCATCCTGACCAGTACCGGCCGTGAGATCAATATTTCACAGCTATCCAACTCCATTGATCTCAGAATGAAGACTTGCTGGGAATTTCACAATAAGGTAAAAGACAGCAATCAAACCCGGAAACGATTCAAGAATCCGAAAGAGGGATGGAAGGAACTTATTATCCTCCGCCAAAAGCAGGTTAACCCCCGAAATTAAATATGAAAAAAAATACATTGCTTTTTAGCTTGGGCTGGTTCCTGACGCTATCTGTATATGGTCAGGGCCTTCCAGCAGCAAATCCCTGTGAAGTGGGACTTTCATCAGAGCGTCTTCAGCGAATCGCGGCAGTGATCGATCAGCATATTGAGGACAGCTACATTGCAGGAGCAGTAAGTATGGTTGCCCGGAATGGGAAACTTATCTGGTATGAATCGCATGGAATGATGGACACAGAGCTGGGCCAACCCATGGAGAAGAATGCCCTTTTTCAGCTGGCGTCCATGACAAAACCCATAACCGCGACAGCTGTGATGATGCTTTACGAACAGGGTCACTTCCTGCTCAGTGATCCCATCTCGAAATACATTCCGGAATTTTAATAATCTGATGGTGCTGGCCGCTGGATCAACGGAAGATTCTATTCTACTGGTCCCGGCCAAAAAAGATATTACCATTAGGGATGTAATGAATTTTACCTGTGGGGTAAAGGTAATGGGCAGGATAGTGCAATTGTTTCCCGGTTAGGTGCAGGGCAATGGCGGCATCGCCCGGACCTGGGAGAAGAATTCAATTACGGCCTGGCCTATGACATTCTTGCTTATCTGGTTGAGATCACCAGTGGTAAGAGCTTCGATGCCTTTGTACAGGAACAAATCTTCATTCCTTTGATGTTTGCTACAACACGAATGGTCGCTGGCAAGAACAACGCCTTATTGCTTGGTGATGGCGAGAGATGCGGTTGAAAAAGCGGCGATAGCCGTTCGCCGGACGGCGCAAGTGCAGCGTACGAGAGCGCGACCGATGGACAGAAACGGCAGAAAATTGTCGCTTGGGACGCAGAAGTAAAAGCTTGCGCCGGGACTTAGGACGCGGCTCGTTTCCGCCAGTACCGCTTGTACGTCTGGAATGTGTTCCGCAACACCGAGTTGCTGATGGCGCTGCCAAAATAGCCATCGGGATAGGGCATGTGCGCGTGCCGTCAGCCTGTGCCAGTACGCGATAAGCGCACCACCCGTGAGCCTCAGTCAGCGGACCCCACCACGGGTCTAGGCCCGCATCCAGGGGGTCGTCGAACGCGACCGAGGCAAAGTGTCCGTCGCCGCAACCTACATTCGAGCACGGGGCGTTGCAGCGCCAGTGGCTGTTTTGTGACGGGGGACCCTTTAACATAGTAACGGGCTTCTACGGCCCGCAGCAGCCCACGAAAGGCAGGCAACTCTTTCAATTGTTTCCAAAGCAGGTCGTCGGCCATCAGAACGTCAGGATTTCTCGCCTAACAGTTCTTCAAATAACGATTCATAACCATCAGCAGTGAGAGCGGTACTAAAACGCTCAGCGATTTCCTCGCGCGGACGAATAAAGTCAGGCCGGTCGTTCAGTACCTTGAGCAATACGATGGTTGAAGTGCGCCCGGCAACGCCGATGTATTGCTTTCGAGGCGAAGAACTCGTCCGGCGAGTTCAGCTCGACCACCTCGAACTCGACACCTGGAAGCCAAGTCTGTAGTTGCTGCTCTACGAACGCCGGATTGGCGGCGATGCCGACCTTGATCTGGCGCTGCGTACTCAGCGCGTCCAGGGTGGCGAAATCGTGACGGCGACGGTCTTTGACGATAAAGCCCGGGTTACCGTCATCACCGGTTCGGAATAGTCCACCAGCTCCAATAACGCCGGCAGGTAGGGGAGCGTAGGCACCAGATCGATGATTCCCGCGTCCAGTTTCTTCCCTAACTCGTTCCAGACTATCGGGACGAACTCCAACTCGACCCCCAGATCTCTGGCCAGCTGGTTGGTGATTTCGATGTCGAATCCCACCAGTTCGTCGGCGGCATTATAGAAGGAAAACGGATATCTGCCCGGCACATAACCCACCCTCAAACTACCCCGCCGCTTGATATCCCGTATGCCCAGCAACCCAGGTTGCTCCGGAACCTGCAGGTTTCCGGGATCCGATCGATGCACCAGCATGGGTACCGGCTGAGCGGCGAGCCGCATGTGCAGCAGTTGTTCGCCCTGTTTGAAGTCGGTGTCGGTGATCATCGTTAGCAGACCGCCGGTTGCCGTGACGCTGAGGAACAATACCAGCGCCGAGATGAGGAGATAACGCAGAATCAACGTCGGCCTGAACACCAGGGAACCGCTCAGGGCGGCGATCCCGATCAGGCTGAACGCCAGCAGATTGACCGCCGAAACCAGGGTGTCGAACTTGCCGGTGACGATACTGGTCGGGATATACAGCTGAAACAGGTCCTGAGGAATCTCGAACTGGTCCATCAGAAAAGGCAATGCGGTTTGGGCCTTGGCGAAATAGCTGGCGAGGCCGAGCAGAAACAGCCTCGGATAGTCGAATGGCCCCAGCGCGCTGCCCGCCATCCAGGCGGTGAAAGGGATGAACAGGAGGGTCATCAGTTTCCCGACACTGGGGAAATTGAAAGTCACCGGGATAATGATTTCCACCAGCTTGTCGGTATCCTGCGTCCGCGCGTTATAGGCTTCCAGCAGAGCCTTGCTGTGTTCGACCAGGATGGGCACCACGATGAACAGGTTCTGGGTGAGAAAGGCCGTGAGCAGTGCATCCTTGGAGACCCGAAGCACGTCCCTGTAGCGAAACGGCGTCAGCACGGATATCAGGGCAGGCAGGATCCAGAAGGTGAGCAACAGCGCAGCAACGATAAAAATAACGAAGTAGGCCTGCAGCCGCGCAAATTCTTCGAACGTCATGGTGCCGGCGGTAACCGCGGCGATAGCGAATACCCCCACCGGCGTCAGGCTCACGATAAACTTGGCCACTCGCGTCAGGGCCTCCAGAAAGGTCTGGAGCCCCGACATAAACGCAGCCTTGTTGTCGATGCCGATCAGGGCGATACCGATCGAGGCACTGAATAATACGACGGCGGGAACGACGTTATTGGCCAACGCGTGAAACGGGTTGGCCGGGATATAGAGCCCAACGAAATCGAACACGGCCTTGGGCTCGATCAAAGTGGAACTGTAGAAGGAAGCCGAGCGCAGTTCGGGCAGACTCATCGGCATCAAAAACAGGATGACGAAGGCAATGCCCCAGAACAGCAACATCAGCAGCAGGCCCCGAGTCGCCAACAACTTGGCCTGATTCAGGGTCAGCTGACCCAAGCCGACGATCAGGGCGACCGCCATGTAGGGCACCACCGTCATCTGCATCAGGCGGATATAGGCCCCGGAAAGCACCTCCAACGGCTGCGCCAGTTCACCGAGGAACAGCCCGGTCGCCACCCCGAGCCCCAAGGCGATCAGGATGCGGGCCGACAGGCTCGACCTCGCCAATAAACCCAAGATTGCTGTTGCCGTCAAGGCCAGCCCCAGCGGCTTCCCGATCTATGCAAGCTCGCAGGCGAGCGGCCGCGGGCCAGCGCAGTACGGAGAGGCCAGTGAGAGCCATTATTTTCAACCCATCCAGCGAATTCAGGGGGAGCAAGGGGGCGATCCCGGTCAAGCGTAGCATGACCCCGTCGGGGGTGTTAATCTCAGGCCCCCGGTTACGAGATTGGAGAAATGAATGCGACGCCTGATCCTGCCTCTTGCGCTATCGCTCTTGCTCGCCGCCCCGCTGGCCCAGTCCGAAGACCAGGACCGGGATCGCCAATGGGTACAGGAGATGAAGGAGGCACCACGGGGCCCGTTCTCGCGCCTGCGCTGGTTCTGCAACGACGGCAGCGTACACCCCCCAAACCCTATCCCTGCGCAGAGCGCGGCGGAGGCCACCAGCACGGCGAGTGGAGCGACCGCACCAAGAAACTGCGGGACCAGGGTTACAAAATCGCCAATCTCTATGCGGGCCTCGATCCGAAGGCATTGGCTGCTGCGCCGGGCTTCGACGACAACTACGCCCAGATGCTGATCGAGCGCTACCTGATCGCCGCCGATGACGGGTGGATCCTGCGCCAGGCGTTGTTTTACCGGGGCGCCATCCAGGAGGAAGACGAGCGCGAGGGCGGCCGCGCGCTGCTCGAGTACTTGGCGGCCCAGCCGGAGTGGATAGGCGTCCGCTATCCCGCACTGCGTGTGGGCGTTCGCCTGGTCCCCCACGGACAGGAGAATGCATCGGCGCAAAAGGTACGCCAGGAATCCGCCGCCCTGTCCGACAAGGACCCGGGTTTCATGGAGTTGCGGGCGAAGATTCACGGCGCGCCGGGGGCCGGGGACGCGGCTCGGGTGCGCGACTACGCAGCGGCGGTCGGCGACGCCGATCTCAAGGCGCGTTACCTGAACCTGGCGCAACTCATCGACCAGGTCTATCAGGCCAAGCCGCTGGCCGATGTGCTGGAGGCCAATGCCAAGATCTTCAGCGGAGGCCCCTGGCTGCAGCAGATGCTGCGCGATGCCGCCACGCGGCTGCAAGGCGACGAAACGGCGGCCAACCGCTATCGGGTGACCGCCGACCTGCTCGCCGATCTGCGGGATTCCCTCGGGCGAGTGCGATCCCCCGCCGCCCGAGTGCGGGTGCTGGACCTCAGCCTGCGACTGGAGGACGAGAATTTCCGCGCCGGTGCCGAGCTGCGGGAGTCCCTGCCGGAGATGCCCCGCAGCCAACGAATCGCCCTCTTGGGGGCCGCGGCGGAGGCCGCCTACGGCGCCGGGTTGATCAAGGCGCGGGAACGCGAGGCCCTGCAGCAGAGCCGGGACAGACTCAAGGGACCGAGCATCCGCCTTGGCGACTACTTGAACGAACTGCGCTACCTGGGCCGGGTTCCGGGTTGGGCCACCCAGAATCTGCGCTTCTTCTTCTTCGATTCGATGCAGAAGTTGGCGGAGATCGAGCCCAAGGCGATGCTGTTCGTCCAGGACCAGCTCCGCGGCGGCCCCCTGTTGTTCTACTCGCAGAACCTCGACGGCCTGTCCCAAGACGGCAACCGCGCGGCCGGCGTCCGCCATAACCTGTTTGGCGACGAGATCGGGGTCGGCTTGCACGCCCTGAACCCGGGTATCGCCGTCGGGCAACTGTACACGCGGCCCGAGCCCGGCCACCTGGAATCGCTCGACCCCAAGGGCATTTATCTGCTGCCGGAGACCATCTCCGACCTGCCGCCGATTGCCGGCATCCTGACCGCCGGGGAAGGCAACCCGCTCTCCCACGTCCAGCTGCTCGCGCGCAACCTGGGTATCCCGAATGTCTCGGTCAATGAACGGCTGACGCCGCAGCTCGACGCCCACAACGGCGAGCGGGTGGTGTTGGCGGTTAGCCCGGCGGGCCTGGTGGAACTGTCCCGCTTCGATGACCGCTGGGCCGATATCCTCGGCGAATCTCGCGGCGCAAGCGAGGTGGTGATCCGCCCCGACCTCGACAAGCTGGACCTTTCGGTTCGCGAGTTCGTCGACCTGGACGACCTGCGGGCCGACGATTCGGGCCGCAGCGTGGGCCCCAAGGCGGCCAAGCTGGGCGGGCTGCGGGCCGCCTTCCCCGAGGCGGTGGCCCCCGGGGTGGCCATCCCGTTCGGCATTTTCAAGGCCGAGGTGCTGGACCGGCCCTACCAGGGTGAAGACCGCAGCGTTTTCGACTGGATGGTCGCCCAGTATCAGACGTTGGCCAGCCTGCCGCCGGGCTCCGCCGAACGGACCAGCGCGACCGAGGCATTCCGCGCCGAACTCTACCAGATCATTCTCACCACCGAACCCAGCGCGGCCTTTCGGAAGGCCCTGAAGAGCGCCTTGGAGACAGCCTTCGGCAGCGCCGACACCGGGGTCTTCGTGCGCTCGGACACCAATGTGGAGGACCTGGCGGGCTTTACCGGTGCCGGCCTCAACCTGACCCTGCCCAATGTCGTCGGCTTCGACGCACTGCTCAAGGCGATCAGCCGGGTATGGGCCTCGCCGTTTACCGCCCGCGCCTTCGCCTGGCGCCAATCCCACATGGAGAGCCCGGAACACGTCTATACGTCGATCCTGCTGCTGAAGTCCGTGGCTTCGGACAAGTCGGGCGTATTGGTCACCCAGGACCTGGATACCGGCGATCGGGAGGTGCTGTCGGTCGCTATCAACGAGGGCGTCGGCGGAGCGGTGGACGGTCAGGCCGCGGAATCCCTGCGCATCGACACTCGAGACGGCTCGGTGCGGGTGCTGGCCACCGCGACCGCTCCCTGGCGCCGTCTGCCCGCCTCCGGCGGAGGTATCGAGAAGCTGCCCGCCAGCGGCGCCGACAGCGTATTGCAGCCGCAGGAGGTCGAGCGCCTGATTCGGTTCGCCCGCGACGAGTTGCCGCAACGCTTCCCCGCCATCGTCGACGACAACGGCCAGCCCGCGGCCGCCGATGTGGAATTCGGCTTTGTGGACGGGCAACTGAGGCTGTTTCAGATCCGCCCATTCCTCGAGAGCAAAAGCGCCCGGGGCAATGCCTATCTGGTCGAAATGGACCAGGCGCTGGGTGCCAGCATGAACAAGCAAATCAGCCTCGACGAGGTAGCCGCACAATGATCAGACATTCCACCCTGCTCGCCCTGGCCCTGGGACTCGGCCTCCCCGTCCTGACCCACGGCTATCCCCTGGATGGCTACGAGGACACGGGCATTCGCCGCCTGGAGGCCTCGCGCCTGGCGCATGAGGGCAAGATCCAGGGGCCCAAGCAGCCGGCCGGCGCCCTGCTCGATACCGATCAGGTGGATTTGAGGCTGCTCGACTACCCGGATCTCGAACTTCCACCCCCTGACCCGGCATTCAGCCAGCAGATCCAAGCCCTGCTGGGGGACCATGCCGCCCAATACGGTATCGCTGTGTTGGACTTGTCGGACCCGGACCACCCGCGTTACGCGGAACACCGGGGCGATCACAAACAGAACGTGGGCAGCGTCGGCAAGCTGGTGGTAGCACTGGCGGTATTTCAGGCCCTTGGCGATACCTGGCCGGACCCGGCGCAGCGCAAACGCGTGCTCCAGGAAACCATCGTCACCGCGGACGCCTTCTCGCAGCGCGATCACCACACGGTGCGCAAGTTCGACGTGGATACCCAGAAGCTGACGCGCAGCACGATTGCGGTGGGGGACCGCGCGACCCTCTGGGAGTACCTGGACTGGATGCTGTCCCCGAGTTCCAACTCCGCCGCCGCCATGCTGATGCGCGAAGCCATGCTGATGCGCCAGTTCGGCCGGGATTATCCGCCGCCCGAGGCGGAGATTCAGCGGTTCTTCGATGAGACACCGAAAAAGGAACTGACCGCCCTGTTCGAAACGGCCTTCTACGAGCCTCTGACCCGCAACGGCTTCGACCTCGAACACTTTCGCCAGGGTAGCTTTTTCACCCGCGGCGGCAAAGCCAAGGTTCAGGGTCCGGGCAACAGCTACGCCACCGCCAGGGCGTTGATGACATTCGGCTTGCGCATGGAGCAGGGGCGCCTGGTGGACGAGTTCTCCAGCCGTGAACTCAAGCGGCTGCTCTACAATACCGAGCGGCGCATCCGCTACGCCTCATCCCCCGCGCTCAAGGATGCCGCCGTCTATTTCAAATCCGGCTCGCTTTACAGCTGTAAGGAAGAGCCCGATTTCAAGTGCGGCAAATACAAAGGCAACGTCAAAAACTACATGAACTCGTTCGCCATCGTCGAGAGCCCGGCCCCAGACCAGCGCCTGCGCTACATGGTGATGCTGATCTCCAACGTGTTGCGCGTGAACTCGGCGGTGGAGCACCAGACGCTGGCGACCAAGATCCAGCGCATTCTGGAGAAGAGCCACCCGGAAACGCCCAAGGCAGATCCATAGCGGCCACCGCGTCGGGCCCGGTCCTGGCTGGACGAGCCCGGCCAATTGGGAGTCGGGGGTCGCAATGCCCCCGGGTTGAGATCCGCAGCACGGAGCGGGAGTGACGGGAAATGAATACGGTCAGGCTTAGCCCTGGCGAGCGGATGCTGCGGATCTTTACCGATCTGCGGCCTGGCGAAGGCAGGACCGCCCTGCTGATGTTCGCCAATGTGTTTCTGATCCTCTGCGCCTACTATCTGATCAAACCCTTGCGCGAAGGCTGGCTCGCCGTTTCCGACATCCCGGGCCTATCCAAGATGGAGCTCAAGGCCTATTCGAGCTTCGGTCAGGGCGTACTGTTGCTGTTCGTTGTCGCGGCCTACGCCAAACTGGTCTCCGCGCTGCCCCGTGTGCCCCTGATTACCTGGACCACCCTGTTCTGCATCTCCAATATGCTGATTTTCTGGATCCTGCAGCCGGGCCTCTGGTTCGGGCCGCTGCCGTTGATGGGAATCCTCTTCTACCTCTGGGTCGGCATGTTCGGGGTCTTTGTCGTAGCGCAGTTCTGGGCCTTTGCAGCGGACCTCTACAACAGCGAGCAAGGCAGCCGCCTGATCCCCTTCGTCGCCGTCGGTGCCACGGCGGGCGCGGTCTTCGGCTCCTGGCTGACACAGATTCTGGTTGCTTCGGAGCCGGTCGTTAAGCAGTCCTTGCTTCTGGTCGCGATGGCACCGCTCCTGGCCTCGATCGGCCTCACCTGGCTCGCGGACCGACTCGGGCCGGCCGGATCGGGCTCCAGCGTCCCGCAGCGAGCCGTGAACCCGCCCGGTCAGCGCAGCCAAGGGGCGTTGCGGCTTATTCTGAGCCACCGGTATCTGTTAACGGTGGCCGTGATCACGCTGCTCATGAACTGGGTCAATACCAACGGTGAAAACGTCCTGTATCGGGTGGTCCAGGAGTCATTGACCGACGCGGCAGCGGCGTCCGGCATCACCGAGCAGGCCGCTCAGGATCAATTCAGAAAGGACGGCACGACCGCCTTCTATGGCAACTTCTTCTTCTGGGTCAACGCGGTCGCCTTGTTCCTCCAGGCGTTTGTCGCCTCGCGACTGCTGAAGTTCGGGGGCTTCTCGGCGGTCCTGATGCTGATGCCCGCCATCGCCCTGTTGGGATACGCCGCAATGGCCGTAGTGCCGTTGTTGGCGATGGTCAAGGTGATGAAAATCGCCGAAAACGCCACCGATTACTCGATCAACAACACCGCCCGGCATCTGGTCTGGCTGCCGGTCTCCTCGGAAACCAAGTTCAAAGGTAAGCCTACCGTCGACACCCTGTTCGCCCGCATTGGTGATCTGCTGGCCGCGCTCACGGTGCTGGTTGGCGTACAGTTGCTGACGTTACCCACCCAGGGGTTTCTCGTCTTCACCCTGGTGTTGGTGATCGCCTGGTTGGTGGTCGGATGGAATCTGGTGCGCCAACACCGGCGCCTCACCCAGGCAGCAACCGAGCACGGTCGATAAGGCGTACTGCGTCCCGGCCAGCCCCGTGCTCTTAAACCAAAACATCGCGCCAGTGCCCCATACCCTGCAGGAAGATGGGACGTCGCAGGAATATGCGTCAGTCAGGGTTTGAGCCTGGCGGCACCGGCATCTGGGCCGATTCGCCGTTCCCCAGCCCCACGGAGGTTTCCCCCGGCATATAGGAGTCGAACTTTTCCCGGGCACGAATAAGGTCGAAGTTTCGGTCCCCGTCCTTGGACTTCAGGATTCCCTGCAGCTTTCGATATCGGGCCAGAAAGATACCCTCCCGGGTATCGTCATTGATCAAGCCCTTTGCGCCGACATCGATCTTGTCGCTTCCGGCGAAGGCGTAGGCGATAACCAGTTGCCGGGACTTTGCCGAAAGCGACGCTTCCCCCTCAACGTCGTGCACCGTCAGCAACTTCTCGATCCAACCGTGCTTGCCCCTTTCGTTGGCCAGAATCGCGACGATCGGGCGAGAGTCGTTCATTGCGATGCCAGCCTCCAGGTCGAGCTGAATCGGCTTTTTCCAGACCACCCGTCCTTTGTGCAGATCTACGCTGCCCTGCCAGCCCGGGCGATCATGCTGAGCATGCTCACCGACCACCTTGAACCCGTCCAGGCGCAACGAAGAGCCGGAAATATCGAAGTCCATATTGGCAGGAACCCCGTCCGTCAGGGTGATGTCCAGGCTGAGTTCGCCGGCCAACTGCTGCTCACCCAATTGGCTGCGCAGGCCTTTGGTCTCAAAGCGCAGATATCCGCCGGCGGTTTCCCGCTCCAAGTGGATATCTGCGCTTAGGTTCGCCTCCCCCCCAGACAGGCGCACCGGCATCTGCTCGGGAAAAAACCCGTTGTATACCGACAGGTCGCTGACCCGGGCAGTCGGTATCCGCAGGTCGATGGCCGATACCCTGGCGTCTTCGCCAATACGCACCTGCTGCGCTTCCGCCGCGACAACCAATTCAACCGCTTCGACCACAGATTCCTCTTCATCGCGACGGCGAAGGTTACCCCCCGCGAGGCTCGCCTCGAGCACCAAATCGGGCGCCTCCCCTCCCCGCGCCACCGCCAGATCGATCCGGCCGTCGCCCGCGGCAAGGTAATCCAGAAATTGCACCTGCAGATCCTGCGGGCGAACGCTCAACGCCGAGCCTGCCGCGAACCAGCCGGACTGGATATCGAGGTCGGCCTCGACTTTCCCGGAACCGAAAACCGCCAGATCGAACGGATTCTGGAGGAGCAGGTTGAGCCAGGACAGATCGGAAATCTGTAATTCCGCGTCAATTTTGGCGTCCATTTCCGTCAGGATCTCCTGCAAATTCTGCTCACTCAAGGTCTTCATGGCGTATCTGAAGCCCGGGTTTTCTGCTTCGGCGCCGGCTACCGGTACCCTGAGAGCCCCCTCGGAAAGGGTAAGGGAGGCCTGCCATGGTTTGGACTGCCCCGCTTCGGCGCTGGCCAGCCGGGCGTCATCCAGGGTCAAATAGGTGCCGGAAAGGTCTATCAGCGCGGTATCGTCGGTTCCGCCCCGGGCCTTGAGGCCAAGTTCCAGGTTGGCAACAAAACGATAGTCTTTCAGCGCCAGGTCGGCGTCTTCCGAGAACAGATGGAGGTCAGCGCTCAAAGCCGATGCCGACAATTCCGCCTCTCCTTTAAGCTTGCCGGTTCCCCCATGCAACCGGACCGGCCACCGATCGGGAAGCAAGTATTGGTAGGCATCCAGGTCGGGCACCGCCGCTTCAGGAATCCTGATCAGGGCCCGCCCCCCGCCTGCCACCCGCTTTTCATCGTTCAAAATCCGGTTGCTGCCTCGCAGCTCTACCAAAAGGTTGTCACCTCTGAACAAGACCTGCCGCTGACCGCCATGGAAGGCGTCAAGGGCGCCGAACAGGATCTGGACGTCCATCACCTCGTCTTGCAACGGCGTCGCCTTGACGTGGATGCTTCCGGTCCCCTGAACCCTGTAGCGATCGACATTCAAGGCAAGTTCGGAAGCCGTAACCAGCAAATCGGTGCCCTGCGACAGGTTACCCCGGTCATAGTGCAGCCGGCCTTTCAGGGTTCCGACACCGTCGACCTCCATCCCATTGAACCGTCCGAGGTAGATGTCGAGAAAGTCCAGGCTCTCGACCGGCATATCCACCTCGGCGTCCGCGGCCAGAAATCCCAAGGCCTTCACTCCCTTGTTCTCCGCAGGCACGAACGGCGCCATCTGGAAGCTTCCCGCAACCCTGCCGGCTTGGGACACCGCAACCTCGTCGTTGATCACCAGAGAGGCGATTTCCACCTCGGCTCTTCCACGCGAAAGGGAAAAGGGGCCGCCACGACCGGTATAGGACAGATCCGCCCTGAGATCGCCCTGAAGTGTGGCGCGAACCTGATAGATCCACACCGCATGTTGCCCCCGGGCATGGACATCATCGACCGCAATCGTCCACCCGGTCCCCGGCTTGCGGACCTTGGGGACAGCGGGCAGGTCGGGGTCGCGCCCCTCGATCGGCGGGAAAAATTCGCGGATCAGAGCATAGTCCTTGTCCGGCTTGGGCCGGGGCCGGAGACGAAACTCGGCATTTTCCGCATCCACGCCGCTGATCTTTACTGTGCGGGTGAGCAGCGGCAACAACGACACGGATGCGGAGGCGCGTGTGGCCTCCGCCTGCCACTGTTGCGAGGAGGTTTGCCCGTTCACGAAGACGCCTTCAGCGTGGACGCGGAAGGGGTACCAGGACCAGGCCCGATCCCAGGATACTGAAAACTTGTCCGGCTTCAGCTGGTTGAGCAGTGTCTGGGTCAACGGCAGGGTCAAGGCGAGATTGATCAGCACCAGGTAGCCGATCTCTAAAACCGCGACCACGCCGATTATTCGGATAAGCCTATTTTTCATGTCAAATCAGCCTGCAAAAGAACTGGCCTGGACATTTCACCAGGTATCGCGTTTCTGGCTCCAGGGCCTGTGCGGCTGGGCGCCGCTCTGGAGCGAAATCGATAGCCGTAGCTACCGCTTGAGCGAAGAGCAAGCCCAGGCGTGCAGGAACCAGCCAGGGGTGCGACAGCCAGGCGGCATGCTAAAGCGTGTTTCGCCGGAGACGCCTCCGCAGTGCTATTCAAGGTCTCGAATTTCCAGCCGCTTCTGCGCAGCCGCCTGGCGGCCAGGTGAAATATCCGGGCTCGCCCCCGGCAACGCTGGGCTCGAGGCGTTGGGTCGAACAGCAGATTACCGGCCCGCGAGCAACGGGCGGTAAATAGGGTTTGCGCATCGGGTTCCCCCGATGATTGGGATGGTTCTTCGACTTACCCTGCCGGGTGGCCCCTCTCGGGTTCAGGGATGGACTCGGTTTCCTCCTCGTCTATCTCCGCACTCCAGGCCTGGGCACAGGCCTCGATCCCGTCCGCCGGCACTTCGCCCTTGAACAGCTTGCGAATCGGCGCGTGCACCGGACTGGTAACGAAAGACACGGCGGTGCCGCCGATGGCTAACGGGTTGATGCGCACTCCAAAGTCCTCGAAGCTGCCGCGCATGGCCACCGGGGTAGCCAGGGCGAACATTTGCGGATTCTTGGCTTTGGGTTTGGCGCTTACTTCGATGTGACGCTGCTTGAAATCGATGGTGGCTCTGCCTTCGACACTCATGTTTGTGGTATCGGCGAAGATCACCTTTTCGTTCATGACCCCGTCTTCCAGTTGGAAGCGGGCCACCAGGCAATTCACTCTGGATGCATTCTCCTTGTCGACTTTGGTCAGCATCGCACCGACCAGGCTCACCGCCCAGAGATCGAACAGGTCCGCCTGCAATTGCTGCGGCCAGAGCCCGAAGTCCAGGTGGCCCCGTCCGTTGCTGAGCAAGGCGTCCGGGCTGTCTCCCTTAGCCGTTAGCGCAACGTCGAGGCTGATCTTGCCGCCCACCTCACTTTGCGGATCGATGCGGCGGGCCAAAACGCCGTAGTCGAACGATTCCACCTTGGCCGCCAGATCCAGGTCCAGCGAGCCGCCGCTCGGGTGGTAAAGGAAACGAGCCTCGGCGCTGCCGCCCGGGAGGTCTGCTTCCACGGGATCGATTTCCAGGCGCGTCCCGTCCAAAGTCAGCACCAATGAGCCCCGGCCCAACTGGTCCTGGCCGGACAATACCTGTTTCACCTCGACCGCCAGCCGGGCATCTAGCGCACCGAGCGTCTCGGGATCCAATAAGCTACGAACCGGCTTGTCTTCGGCGCCGGTATTCTCGGCTTCCGCACCGACCTCAGATTCGGTTTCTGCCGGGTCTGACTGCGTCGTGCCCTTGGCAGGCGACCAGTCCCCGAGCCTGAAGTCGTCGATCTGCAAACGCTCACTGCTCAAGCCTATATCCAGGTACGGGGGCCGTCGCTTGGTGTCCAGGCTTAGTTTGCCGTCGAGGCTGGTCTCACCCATGGTGAGCGTCAATCCGTCGATTGCGTACCCATCGGGATTCAGTGTAATACCACCCGTCATGGAATAGGGCCCCCAGGGAGGCAAATCGGTCTTCAGCAGGCTGTCCAGGCCATCCAGACTTTCACCTTTCAGTGTAAGGGTGAAGCCCAGGCCTTTGGTGGCGATGGGGCGAACGACCCGGGATTCCAAAAGCAGATCGGCACCGCCCCCGGTCACCGCTAGAGATAAGGGTAACTCCGCGCCGGGCTTGAACATCGAAGCAGGCTCGGCGCCCCGAATTTGAATCTGTACCGGCTGCTCCCCGAGAGTTGCCTCCAGGTCGACCTTCAGGGGTTGTCCCGGCTGCATCCGAGCATCCCCCTTTAGAATATGGATGGGCAATTGCCCGCCGCTGTTGGCGTCTGTCAGCAGCCATTCTCCGCCCTCCAGCAGGACACTGAGCCTCGGAGGTGGTGATCCACTCTTTGAGGCTATCTCCCCGCAGCACGAGTTTGGAAGATAAGCGCTCGATATTGGCGTCCAATCCTTCGATAACCTGGAGTCGAGCCAACAGAGCCCCCAAATCGAAGCCGCCGACCTGGATTCCGGCCTGAACCTCGGGATCGCCGCCGCGAACCAATACGCCCTCGCCTTCGAACGGAGTCGCCGCCAGCTCGCCATTCAACTTCAGTGGCCAATCGCTGGTCTGGGTATACAGATCCGCCAGGCTGCCTCCGCCAATGTTCAGGATCACATCGTGGTCCTGAAGTTGGCCTCGGATCTCCAGCTTGACCGGCTCGCCGTCGGCCATGCTCCCTTTCATTTCCTCCAGCCGGAGGCGCAAGACGTGATCCAGTTGCTGGTCCAGATAGTTGACTTCGATGTCTTTCAGAAGAAGAGTATTCAGCGCGGTAAAACGGATACCGGGGGAGGCGTCGGAGGACGCTTCGGGTTGGGCGCTGGCCTCCGGCGCAGACTCGCCGACGCGCCAGTTGGGTCCACCCTGGCGGTCACTCTCCAGATTCAGCCGCACCTGTTCGGCAGTGACCTCCCCCACCTGTACCTCACCGCGCAACAGCGGGATCAACCCCAATTGCAGACGCAGCAAACCCGCTCGCGCAAAGTCCTTTTCGCTCCAACCTGGAGCGTTGGCAATAGCAACTTGCTGAACCTCCAGGGTCGGCCATAGCGTAGGCACCAGTGAAAGGCTGCCCTCGAAGCTGACTTCCCTGCCAATAGCCTGCTCGGCAGCCAGTTCCACCGGCTTGCGCAGCGTGTCCAGTTCCAGCCGCACGCCAAGAGCGAGAAAAATTGCCGACGCCACAACCAGCAACAACAGCAGACCGCCGAGCACCTTCAACAGACCCGCCAGGATTTTCCACACAGGTTTCATCGTCTATCCCTACCTCTTGACCATAAGCGCGGAGCGCCTGAGATCTGCTGCCCGCAAAAAAACCTGGAGAGACCAAGAGCCGGTGGCGGGCACGCCCATCAGCAAGCGACATTGCCCAACGGTCTTCCTTTTTCGGCTTCGTCCGGCGGGAACACTTGCCTAAATGCGTCGCACCGCATTCTCGGACGGCGCGACGCGGAACCCAGATCAGGCTTCGTCTTCAAACAACCGATAGATAACCCCGGCCAAGGCTGCGCCGATGATCGGCGAAACTGAAACGCCCGCCTACCGCCAGGCCTACGGAGACCGCCGGGTTCAGGTGGCAGCCGGATATGTGGCCGATCGCGTAGGCCATGGTCAGGACCGTGAGCCCAAAGGCCAGGGACACGCCCAGGTAGCCGATGCCGACCTCCGGGACGCCGGCTGCGAAAACGGCAGCACCACAGCCGCCCAGAACCAACCAGAACGTGCCGATGAACTCAGCCAGGGAACGCTTCATGAGTGACATACTGCAGATCTCCAAGAGTTAGGGTACAGAAAGGATAGTCGGCGGCTGACCTTATGCAAACCGGGCCTGGACGGCCCAACGGCGATCAATGAGCCCAACCGTCAAAATCCCATTCGCAATTAGGGAAATGGGATTTCAGGGAGCTTACCTTATGCTTGACTGGGTCGAGTTAAACTGGGCAATCTCGCCATTTAGCGCCAGACGGGCCGCTTTGCAGAAACAACCGCCCCGGCGATGACATCTGTGTTGGGTCGGATACTCCTCGTTTTCATTCTGCCAACCCGCTTGGGCCTCGCGACTGAGATCTCCGTCCGACAGCTCGGCACGTCGGCTTGTCATTTGAATCCGGCGCCCTCGTTGGACCCGATACTCTGAAACCAAGGACGTCGCTGACGACGGTGTCATCGCCTGTTGGCCGTCCGTGCCAGCGATTCGGTTTGGCAAATGCAGCCTGCTGAGACACAATTGGCCGCGAGTTTGAAGTCCCCAACGTAACCAGAACCTAGGACAGCGCCTATGATTCAACTTTTCCTGCCATTGACCGCCGCCGCTCTCCTGCTACTTTCAAGCTGCTCCCGCGACGTCCAGTACTACCAAGAGCACACCGATGAAGCGCAGGCCAAGTTGGGGGCGTGTTTGAAGATGGACAATCCCAAAGAGGACGAGGAATGTAACGCGGCGGCTGCGGCGTTGAAAAAGAATCTCGAGAATACCGTTAACAATCTGATAGAAATGGGGCAATGAGCTTTGGTGCCTGACGGGCTGGAAGGCCGGGGCCACGGCAATCCAGCCCTTCCGGCGACGGGAGCTGTACACAAGCCAATGATCAAAGGTTCAGGATCCAAGCGCCGCGCCTGAAGTCCAGGCGCTGGAAAAAGCTGCTGTGTAGTCCCGTTCCTGTCCCAGCGCGCTTTTCAATCCACCCAGCCGAGCACGTCGCGAATCACCGACCAGCGCGGCTCTTTGCGCTCGGCGCCCTTGCCGAGGATCCAGTAGCGGTAGGCGCGGTCGATGCCTCCGTTTGCGCGTTTCAGGGTAATCCAGGTATCGACGTAGTCAGCGAGGTCGTCCGCGCCGCGGGGCATGGCGTAAGCGAGGGGAACCGACACCACATCCGGCTTCGGTATGGCGACGCTGTAGCTGGGGTAAACGA
The DNA here is from genome assembly GCA_963753615.1 of uncultured Gammaproteobacteria bacterium. GTDB lineage: Bacteria > Pseudomonadota > Gammaproteobacteria > Chromatiales > Chromatiaceae > CAVWCW01. Next base: position 371,947 of record CAVWCW010000014.1, on the reverse strand, counting down.
GAGTCCAGCCTGAGCCCGCCTCCGCGGTGAAGAACAGGGCGTCGTACTCGCCCTCCTCGGCCTTGAAGAACTGGCGCGGCGATTCCACGATCTTGAACTCCGCATTGGGCAGATAGCGCTTCAGCGCCTCCAGGAAGTAAGGGATGTCCATGATCGCGATGCGCGGCCGATCCAGGGCCTGGACCTTGTCCCGGCTGTTGAACAGGCCGCGCTCGTGATCCCGCACCACGAAAGCCAGCGTCGAGTCCATCACGGGTTCCGAGAAGCGAAACTCGGTGGCCCGCATCGGGGTCACCGTGAGTCCGCTCATCAGCATGTCGATGCGCCCGTCCTCTAACGGCGCCCGGTGGTCGCTGCCCGCCTCCACCAACACGAATTCCAAGCCGACCCCGAGGTCGCGGGCGAGTTGATGGGCGATTTCCGCATCGAAGCCGACCAGGTGGCCGTTGGTATTGCGAAACACGAAGGGCAGCCGGTCCTGCGCATAGCCCACCCGCAAAACGCCCCGCTGCTCTATTTGCCCCAAGCGCCCATCGCCGGCGCCCACCGGGGCCGCAGCCACCTCCTCCAACTTCACGTTCTCTACCCCTACCGGTTCGAATGCGAGTTCCATCTCCACCAGGTTTTCATAACCCTTGTACTGCTGCGGCACCACGAACTCGTAGTAGAAGCGCAATCCGAGGAACAGCCCCAGGGTCAGCACCAGGGATACTGCCGCGTACCGGGCCAAAACCGACCAGCGCAAGCGTATTCCCCCGCTAACGGCCACCGCGGTAAGCAGCGCGAGCACCACCGTGTGGACACCTGCCAAGAGGGTTCCGAAGCGGCCGGTGAACACGTCCACGGCCACGAACAGTTGGAACATGTCCGCCGGAATGCGCATCAGGTCGAGCAGGAACGGCAGGGCCACGATCACCTCGCCGAAGAAGCTCACCAACCCGGAAACCAGAAACATGGGGAACTCGTCCGCCCCCACGGTCGCGCCCGCATACCACCCCGCAAAGGGTACGAAGGCGAGCGACATCAGCTTGCCCAGATTTGGCAGATTGAAGTTGATCGGCACCACCAAGTCCACCGCGCTGTCGCTGTCGTCGCTGCGCAGTTCCGCGTCTTCCAATAGCTCTTTGAGCCGATCCGAGAGCAACGGCAGCACGATGAGCAGGGAGCCGGTGGCGAACGCCGTGACCAAGGCATCCTGGCAGGAGGAAAGTACGCGCCGGTAAGGGATCGGGGTCAGCACCGACACCAGGCCGGGCAATACCCACAGGCTCAGCAACAGCGCCGCGGCGACATAGGTGATGATGTATACCTGCAGGCGCCCCAGGTCCTGCACGTCGAGAGTGCCGGCCGCCGAACCGACCAAGGCGAACACGCCGATCGGGGCCAGACGCGCAACGAACTGCGCGATGCCCATCAATGCACTGGAGAGCACGTCGAGGTCGGCCAGAAAGCTGCCTTTGCCCGGTACCCCGATGACCGCCAGCCCCACTGCCAAGGCAAACAGCACGATGGCGGGCACCACGCTATTGGACAGGGAGGCGAACGGGTTGGTGGGGATGTACAGGCCCACCAGGTCGAACTCGCTGCCCGCCTCCACCAGGCTGGTGCTGAAGAAGGTCGCCGATTCCCAGTTCGGGAACGAGAGCGTAAACAGCACGGTCACCGCCAGCGCGATGCCCCAGAACAAGAGCACGAAACCGCCGCCCTTCACGGCCAGCAAGCGGGTCTCGGCATAGGACAGGCGCCCCAAGCCGCCCACCAATGACACCAGGATGTAGGGCAGCACGGTCATCTGCAGGAGACCGATGAAGATATCGCCGAAGACCTTGATCGGCTGGATCAACTCACCGAAGAACAGGCCGGCGGCGATTGCCAACCCAAGGGAAATGAAGATCTGTGCCGACAGACTCGGCGTGCGGCGGCGCGGTGCGCTCATGATCGTGCCTCACCGGCGAGCAGGGCCGGCTGCCGCCCAGGTCCCAACCCGATCAAATGATTGGCGTTCGTCATGGTTACTCCTTTGGGGCTATTTCCGCGCCATTTGCAGGTCGCGGTCGCGTACCCGGAATTCGCCGTCCAAAGCCGCCAGCACCTGGGCGTCGCGCTCGTAGACATCGGGTTTGAAATAGACCTGATCGACGGTAGCGGTGACCGTACCGTAGGCGATCAGGATGCGCAACGGCCGCTCCAAGTTGACCCGAGTGGTCTGGCCCGAGGCCACTACCTGGTCGATGCGCGCCCGGTCCCAACCGTCCTGGCCCGCCAGCAGGCGCTCGGCCAGGTCGAAGGGGTTGCGCACCCGCACGCAGCCCGAGCTGAAGTCGCGGCCGGTGCGGTCGAACAGCTCCCGGTGATTGGTGTCGTGCAGAAACACGTAATGCGGGTTGGGGAACATGAACTTGACCTGTCCCAAGGCGTTGTCCGGTCCCGGAGGCTGGCGCACCATATAGGGGAAGCCCTTGACGGCGTTCCAGTCCACGCTCTTCGGGTCCACCCTTTCACCCTCCAGGGTCAGCAAGTGGTAGCCCTTCTTGTTCAGGTAGTCCGGGTTCTTCTTCAGCTGCGGCAGGATGCTGCGTCGCAGGATGCCCGGTGGAATGGTCCAGGTCGGGTTGAAGTCCAGGTAGCGGATCTTGTCCTTGAACACCGGGGTCTGGGTGAACTCCTTGCCCACCTGCACCTGCTCCTGCCAGATCACTTCGTTGTCCTTGACCCAGTAGACCTGGAAACCGACGATGTCGACGATCAGGAACTCGTCGTAGGCCTCGTGCATAATCCAGCGTTGGCGCTCCAGATTGACCCGGATCTGCTCGATGCGCCGCTCGACCGGGACATTCAGCGCGGCCAGCGTGGCCGGGCCCACCGCGGCATCGGCCTCCAGCCCGTGGCGCCGCTGGAAGGCCTTGACCGCCGTTTGCAGATCGGCATCGAACAGCTCCGGGTCGGCGGCCTCTGCAGCCGCCAGCTCCCCAGTCACCGCCAGGCGGGCGCGCAATGCAGCCACCCGCGGATCGCGCTCGCCGGGCTTCAGCGTCTTGCCTTCCGGCACCGGCGCCCAGGCGCCTTGCGCCTGGTATTGGCGGTAGCGGGCCAGGGCCTCCTTCAACCACTGGTGGCGAACGTTACTGGGTCGGGCCTGATCGAAGCTAGCGGCGATCTCGCCGCGCTCGATGGCCTGGCGCAGCTCGGGGGCCGGGTCGTCGTCCTCCAGGCTGCGGGCGAAATTTATATTGGGGTCGAGGCGCTCGGCATCGACCTTGCCGAAGTAAAGATTGTAAACCGCCCGGGCGAAGGCTTCGGTCAGCAACAGATCCAGCTCCGCCGCCTGGGCCGGGCTCAAACCGCCTTCGGCCCGCGCCTGCAGCAAGGGCGCGAGCTGGGGAAAGCGGTAATCGGCCGGGGTCAGGCCGTCGGCGGCCAGACCGTCGATGGCGGTCAACAGCTCCGCGATGGCCGCATCGCTCCACAGGGGCTGCTGGCCGTCCCCCTGGTACATGCGCTGCATCAGGTTCGCCGCATACAGAGTCTGGCCGGCCACCGGTTGGCCGCCTGCGAGCCTTTGCTCGACCTCCAGGGAGAAGTTGGCGGCCGCCGCAAAAGGCAGCAACAGGACGCAGGCCAGAAGATGGCGAAGGGCTATGGGCATGGGGGGGGTTCACCTCGGACTAAAGATTATCGCGGCAGCATAGCAGCTCGGCACCGGCAGCGGGAACAGCGCGCCGGTTGGGAAGCTGTATACAGCGGCGTTTCTCCTGGCGGTGATCAGCCGCGCAAAGCGTCCCGGATCTGTCCCAGCAACTGAGGGCGCTCGGCGTGCTGGTTGTCGCCTAGCTGGGGCAGGGCGGGCCAGCCGTTATCGACCCACTCCAGGCCGGCGAAACGGCGCGGCCCGTCGTATCGGGGCACCAGATGGTAATGCACATGATGGTCCACCATCATCAGCATCAGGTAATTCATAATCCGGTACTCGAAGGCCGCCTTGAGGCGGGCCTCCACCTGCTGGATCAGACCCGCCAGCTCCGCCATTTCCGAGGCCGTGACTTCGGACAACTTCAGGGCGTGGCGGTTGAGCGACAACACCCCAGCCCCCAGGGTAGGCTGGCCCGGTCGCACCGACCAGGACCAGGCGCCGGCCTCCAGCACCAGCAGCTCCTCCACCCGGAACTTGCTCCTGAATGCCTCCAGGTCGTGGGTCTCGCCCATGTCGTCTCCTCCGATGTCGACTCAGTCTTCTGCCGGCAACAATTCCGGCGGGATCGCGTCCGGCCGGTAGGGCCGGGGGCGGTTGCGTTTTAGAAACAGGTAAACCAGGCTGCCCAGCGGCAGAACGCCGGCCAAGGCCCCGAACAGCAGGCGAAAGTCGCCGTCCCGCGCCCCCGCCAGCAGGACGATGCCGAGCAACAGCCCGACCGCCAGGGTAAGGCCCCACATGGCCCATAAGGCGACCGGCCCCATCCCCTGCTCGAACACCGCCTTGTGGCCCTGCAAACGCTGGTGCAATGCACGCACGAACGCTGCGTATTCCACCCCCCGGTCCTCGAACCGCCCCAGCCCGAGGTAATGCTGATTGCTGAGGAGCAGCCTGCCGCCATCCGCCAGGCGGATGCGGCATCGGTAGAGGTCGCGGATATAGCGGGTGGGGGTGTGCATCAGGCATACGCCGCGCATGCTGTGGTACGGGATCAGGCGCTCGGCCTTTCCGGATTCGCGCAACCGCAGCCCGGGCTCGTCGAGCAGATACCACCGCTCGCCCTCGAAAACGGTGCGACGGGCCCGGTAGCTGGGCACCGCTTCGGCGCCGGACTCAGTCATCCGCCACCCGGCCGAGCAGGTCGAGCCAGTCCAACACCAGCCGCCGCAGCTCGGCCAGAGACAATTCCGCCGGCCCGGCGGCGCGGTCGAACAGGGCCTCGATGCGCGCCCCCTGGGGACCAAGCACCAGCCGGTGCGCGTTGCCGATCAGCTCGTCCGAGTCCCGGGCGCCATCCGCCGCCGCATCCAGGCGCCGCAGCAGCTCGGCGGCGAGGGCCCGGTCCGCTTGCAGGTCGGCCTCCAGGAAGCGCGCCGGCAGGCCGCCACGGGCCCGGGGCAGGCCGTCAGCGTCCAGATACAGCTTGATCTCTTCGCCCATGGCAGCTACCTCTGGTAAACGGGAAAGGCGGTATTGATGCCGCCCCGGCTGGACAGATAACCCTGAACGCGAAAGCCCTGGTCCGAAGGGCCCTCCCAGGGCCGGTCCTGGGACGGGTTGCGGTTGCGGTAGGCGTGCAACACCGCCTGCAGCACCTGGCCCTGATCCATGCGGTCGGGGAAGAAGCTAGAGAACTTCTCCCGCCAACCGCCGCCCGGCGCGGCGATCTCCACCTGAGCGGTATAGACCCCGGCCCGGTTCGGCCCGGACTGGATGCGCGTGACTCGGGCCCCGGCAGGGTCTCTGCCGCCAGGGCGGGAATGATAGCCCACCGGCTTGCCGCTGCGGTTGATCTCGCCAAAGAAGATGTGGGTGAGATTGACCTCTGGATCGCTGCGGCTCCAACCCCGCTCCAGCCCGGCGGACACCGCGGCGGCCTGGGGCGCGGCGGCGCCCTCCCGCTCGTCGTTGGGCGACCACTGCTGGTACCAGGCGGCCGCCCCCACCAGGAGCAGGGCCAGGATCAGGCGGATGGGCTTGGCGAGATTCATGCGGAGGACTCCGGGCGCAGGGGACTTCTATCTTAGCCCAAACCGGTTCGACGGGGCTCCCGCCGGGGTGAATTCTGGGTCGCAGCCACCTTCGACCCAGGCTCCGGCCTGCTCGGAACCCGCCTCCGTGAATCACGCCGCGCAATCGGCGCGCGGGGCGGTGAAAGAATCGACCGGCAAGACCGGTCTAGAACTGGGAGCGCGCAGAGCACGCCGCACATTGCGGGCAGATCCGGCGCCCACCCCCCGGCCCCCCTTAAGAACCTTGGAGAAGTCCCATGCCGCAATCGAACCCATTCATCGCATTGTCCTTGGCCGCCGCCCTGGCCAGCCCCGGTCTGACCCTGGCCGCCAGCTACGAGGTGAGCATCGTGAACGCCACCCACGGCCAGGTGATAACGCCCCCCTTTTTGGCCACCCACAACGCCCGGGTGTCCCTGTTCCAGCTCGGGCAGCCGGCGCCCGACTTCCTCGCCCCCCTGGCGGAAGACGGTGACAGCAGCGCCGTGGTCAGCGCCGCCCAAGCCACGCCCGACGTGCATGGGGTGGCCACGGGCGAAGGCCCGATCCCGCCCGGCGGGAGTCTCACTATCAGCATCGAGGCTGACGACGGCTTCCCCCTGCTCACGGTGGCCGCCATGCTGGCCACCAGCAACGACGCCTTCCTGGCGGTGCATTCCATGCCCTTGCCGAGCGGAGAAACCCCCGTCACCCTTGGCGCGAGGGTCTACGACGCCGGCAGCGAGACCAACACCGAGTCCTGCCTCACCATCCCCGGCCCGCCCTGCGGCAGCCCGGGATTCCGAGACACCGCCGGGGCGGAAGGCTTTGTGCATGTCCATAACGGCATTCACGGCATCGGCGACCTGGCGCCGGAAAGCTACGACTGGCGCAACCCGGGCGCCTATGTGACGGTGCGCAGGATCGATTGAACCGACCGACAGTGCCGGGGCCCTTCGCCCCGGCGGGCCGCAACCAAGCCCGCTCAGGGTTCCAGGCCCTTGGGGTTGCCGGGCACGATTCGGTCCCAGGTGTGGGTCGCCTTGTTGCCCTTGACCGAGCGCAGCTCATAGGCCCCGCCGCCCAGGGGGACGATCAGGCGGCATTTCTTGCCGGTATCCCGCAGCGAGTTGAGATATTGGAAGCAGAGCTTGCCCTTTTTCACCCACCAAGAGCCTTTGGCATCGATGGCTTGGCTGCTGCCGCCGCCCCGGTCGCGCTCCACCAAACCGCCGTCAGGGGCGAAATAGGTGGCGAAGGGGATAGATTTGGTGATGAATTCGTAGTTGATCTGATACCGGTCTTTTTCGCCCTCGGCGGTATTGCCTTTGACCAGCTGCACGATTTCCTTCTTGTTCAGGGCGACGCCAATAATCTCGGCCTGAACGGTGGCCCCCAGCAGGCACAGGAGAATCACCAGCAATTCGATGCGAGCTTTCATGTCGACCTCCCTACCGAAATACTCCCCCCATATTCTTAGAATAGCCCCGATCGAGCGGGCATAGCTTTCACCCCGCCACTTTGACAAGCGCACAAAGCGAAGCAAAGGTACAAAGCAGCGAGCCCTGGACGCCGGACCGGCTATCTGGCTTCACCGAATTGGGGTAAGATCTGGGTCCAATCCAGTCAAGCGTCCGCTCACTCCTCCCTCCAAACGAATTTTCGCGCATAGTTGACGGTCAGTGCCATGGATGAACACCCGGTGATAACCAGGCCCGAAGACTCCGTATTGGTAGCCATTGCAGAGCAGGTCATGATGCGACGCAAGCTTCTCCAAAAGGGAAAATGGCTCTGCGATGAACTCCGGATCGCGCTGCGGGAATTGGATGACCTGATGCGGAGCGCCGGACTCATCTTTGAAGAATGCCCTGGAGACAAGCCGTCGATCATCGTTCGGCCCTCCCCGAGGCGACCGGGAAACGCGGGCGAATCGGTAGAGGCCTATTCGCTGAAGATGATGGCCCGCAGCCTGCGCAATCCCCGCAATAGGATGTTTTCGCTAACCCTCGACACTTCATGCCTGGAGGCGCGCACAGCGCTCATCGACGCCCTGTTTCGTCTCTACGCGCTGGTCACCGACGAGAAAGAACTCGCATTGGCGAGGCGGGCAGGTGCTCAGGCGGCGCGCGAGCCCGGTCAAATGGAGGCCGACGACGGCGCATCTCTGACTTTCTCCCTGAAACCGACCGTGTCAAGTGACTCCGAGCGTCGAGAGCGGTTGCGTCAGGAAGTCATGCAATTGGGCAAGGTGCGACTGCTGGGGGAGCAAAACCCAGAGGCCTTCAATCGGCTTCTCGATCGGGTGTTTGCGGAAGTAGAGGCCGGCGAGCTGCCGGCCGACGCGGTCACCGGCAAGATCTTGGATCTGGTGTACTCAGATACGCGTGACGCGCCCGCTGCCGTAGCCGCTGTGCAACCGCCGCAGCCAGCGCCCACTCCCGAATCCGCGACCCGTCCTTCGAAACCGGAGAATTCGGCTCCGCCGGCAGGCCGACCTCCCGCCGCCCCGCCCGAGGCAGACTCGGCAGACTCCGTCGATATTCCCGAGCGACTAGGAAATTGGGCAGCGCAGGGACTGGCGGCCAACCGGCTGTTCAAACAGATCAAACATCAGGGTGATCTCGAACCACGGATTGTCCAGTGGAAAACACAAGGGCATGACGGCGCCGAACAGATCGAGCGGCTGTTCGTGGACCACTTTCTGCAACAGGTATCGACTTTCACTATCGACGGCCGAGCGTTTTCGTTCGAATTGCCCGAATCCATAGGGCCTCTGGATTGTTCCGGTTTCGAAGCCCTGATCGAACAAGGCAAGAAAGCCGGCGCTTACGGCATCGATCGCCGCATTTGGGGCGTCGTCGGCACGGCTTTCGTGTTTCTGAAGAATGCTTTCGGCCCCCTATTGGGGATTGACTCCACTCCGCGGGCGAATTCGGAATAGACCAGCCATTGAGGCCGGGGCGTTCGGCCCACGGGCTCCCGGCGGCCGGTCGACACACCATCACCGCCCCGGTGGCCACCCTAATCCGCAGCCATCGGCAGGTCTGCCGGCCGCTGCCGACAGCCGCTGAAATCCAGCGAAAAGCCTCTGTCGAGGCAGCGAGCAAACGAGGAAACCCTGCCCCGGATATTTCACCCGGCCTGGTGAAATTCCGGGCTGACGGTCGGCGTTTCCCCTACAGCAAGACCCGCTCCACCCCGCCCCGCTTGGCCCGGTCCAGGAACGCCTGTTTCCAGGTTTCCCCAAGCTGCAGCCGGGCCAATTCCACCGTCAGGTGTTCAGCGCTGAGGCCGGTGTCGTCCTTGTAGCGGCTCAGGCCCTGCACGCAGGCGGGGCAGGTGGTGAGGAGTTTGGTTGCGGCGCCCGCGAGCGGCTGGCCGGTGAGCTGCCGCACGCCGAACTTGAGTTCCTCGGCCTTGCGGTAGCGCAGTTGCCGGGCGATGTCGGGCCGCGCGGTGCCCAGGGTGCCCGCCTCGCCGCAGCAGCGATCGCTGAGGAGGGTCGGCTGGCCGAGCAGTTGGCCCGCCAACTTGGTCGGGTTGGTCTGTTTGATCGGGGTGTGGCAGGGGTCGTGGTAGAGGTAGCCCTGCCCGGGCACACCTTGGGTCTGCACGCCCAGCTCGGCCAGGTATTCGTGGATATCGAGCAGACGGCAGCCGGGGAAGATCTTGTCGAATTCGTACTCCAGCAGCTGGTCGATGCAGGTGCCGCAGGTGACCACTACGGTGCGGATATCCAGGTAGTTCAGGGTGTTGGCGACACGGTGGAACAGCACCCGGTTTTCGGTGGTGATCTGCTGGCCCCGATCCTTCTGGCCCGCGGCCTTCTGCGGATAGCCGCAGCACAGGTAACCGGGCGGCAGCACGGTCTGCACGCCCCGCTCGTAGAGCAGGGCCAGGGCGGCCAGGGCGATGTCGCTGAACAGGCGCTCGGAGCCACAGCCGGGGAAGTAAAAAACGGCGTCGGCGTCGTCACCGGCCTTTCGCGGATCACGCAGGATCGGGATGATGCCCCGCTCTTCCAGCCCCAGCACCGCGCGGGCGGTGTGGCTCGGCAGGTCCACCCGCAGCGGCCGGCGCAGCATGCCGACCAGCTTCTGGTCCCCGCGGGGCGGCCTGACGGTGGCCGGGGGGATGGCGTCGGGGCGCCCGAGCAGTCCCAGGCGCTTGACCAGGGCGTGGCCCAGATTGATGCCGCGGAAACCCCATTCCAGCATCCCCTTGCGCAGCCAGCGGACGCTGCGGGGATCGGTGATATTGAGGAAGGCCAGGGCGGCGCTGGTACCCAGGTTGCGCCGCTTCTGGCCGCGCTCGCTGAGAATGTTGCGCATGCGGATGCTTACCTCCCCGAAGTCGATGTTCACCGGGCAGGGATTGGCGCACTTGTGGCAGACGGTGCAATGATCGGCGACGTCGTTCATCTCGTCGAAGTGGCGCACCGAGAGGCCGCGCCGGGTCTGCTCTTCGTACAGAAAGGCCTCGATAATCAGGCCGCTGGCGAGGATCTTGTTGCGCGGCGAGTAGAGCAGGTTGGCGCGGGGGATATGGGTCTGGCACACCGGCTTGCACTTGCCGCAGCGCAGACAGTGCTTGATGTCGTCATTTAGCGCCCCGAGTTCGCTCTCTTCGAGAATGATCGCCTCCTGCTCCAGCAGCTGCAACGAGGGAGTGTAGGCGTTCTGCAACCCGGCCCCGGCCAATAGCTTGCCCCGATTGAAGCGGCCGTCCGGGTCCACCCGCTGCTTGTACTCGGCGAAGCGGGCCAGCTTTTCGGCCTCCAGGTACTGCAGCTTGGTGATGCCGACCCCATGCTCGCCGCTGATCACGCCGCCCAGGCCCTGGGCCAGTTCCATAATGCGGTCGACCATGCGCTCGGCCCGGTGCAGCATGGTGTAGTTTTGGGAGTGCACCGGGATATTGGTGTGCACATTGCCGTCGCCGGCGTGCATGTGCAGGGCCACGAACAGGCGGGCGTTGCGAATTCCCCCGTGGATACGGTCGAGGCGTTCGCGCACCGCCTCCAGATCGCGGCCGGGGAAGATCTCGCGCAGCCGCTCGGCCACCTCGCGCCGGTAGGAGATCACCAGGTCGCGCCGAAGCAGCAGATCTAGCAGCCGGTCGCCGGGGCGGATCCGCTCTTTCTCGTCGCCGCTCAGGAGTTGGGCATGGGCCTCGGCGGGGGCGTCGAGCTGGGCCAATAGCAGTTCCCAGCGGCCGCGGGCCCGGCGCATGGCATCCCGGGCGGCCTCGCGCTTAGCCTCGAGGATGGCGCTGGCCTCGGCGCTGTCCTCGAAGTCCGCCCCCAGCCGGGCCTCGTTCAGGGGTCCTTCCAGGTAGGCGAGCACAGCGTCGGCGATCTCGATCTTGTTGGCAATGGATTGCTCGATATTGATGCGCTCGATGCCCTGGCTGTAATCGGCCAGGCGCTCCAGGGGGATGACCACGTCCTCGTTGATCTTGAAGGCGTTGGTGTGGGCGGAGATAGCGGCGGTGCGGGCGCGATCGAGCCAGAAACGGCGCCGTGCCTCGGGGCTGACGGCGACGAAGCCCTCGGCGTCGCGGGCATTGGCCAAGCGCACCACCTGCGAGGCCGCGGCGGCCACCTGGTCCGGGTCGTCGCCGGCAATGTCCGCCAGCAGCACCATCTTGGGACGCTCCCGGCGCGGCGCCTTGGTCGAGTAGTTGACCGCCTTGACGTAGCGTTCATCTAAATGCTCCAGGCCAACCAACAGAACCCCGGGGGCCGCCTCCAAGTAGTCCTTGACCTCGACGATGGCCGGCACCGCCCGGCCCAGATCGCTGCCGAAGAACTCCAGGCAGACGGTACGCACATGCTCGGGCATGCGGTGCAACAGAAAGCGGGCCGAGGTGATCAGACCGTCGCAGCCTTCCTTCTGCACCCCCGGCAGGCCGCTCAGAAACTTGTCGGTCACGTCCTTGCCCAGACCGGCCTTGCGGAAGGCGGATCCGGGCAGGTCCAGCAGCTCCGGCTCGCCGATCTCGCTCCTGCCGTCGGCGCCGAAGCGGCGGATTCGAAAACGCACCCGCTCCTGGTCGTGGATCTTGCCGCGGTTGTGGTCCAGGCGCTCCACCTCCAGCCACTCGGCGTCCGGGGTAACCAGGCGCCAGGACACCAGGTTGTCCAGGGTGGTGCCCCAGAGCACCGCCTTCTTGCCGCCCGCGTTCATGGCGATATTGCCGCCGATGGTGGAGGCGTCTTGCGAGGTGGGGTCCACGGCGAAGGCCAGGCCCTGGGCCTCGGCCAATTCGGACACCCGCCGCGTCACCACCCCGGCCCCGGTGCGCACCGTGGGCCAGCGGCCCGGCACGCCGGGAAGTTCCAGCATCTCGACCAGGCCAAGCTGTTCCAGCTTCTCGGTATTGATCACCGCGCTATGGCGGTCCAAAGGCACCGCACTGCCGGTGTAGCCCGTGCCGCCGCCGCGGGGGATCACCGTCAGCCCCAGGTCGATGCAGGTCTGCACCAGGGCCGCGGTCTCCTGTTCGGTGTCCGGGCTCAAGACCACCAACGGGAACTCCACCCGCCAGTCGGTGGCGTCGGTGGCGTGGGACACGCGGGCCAGTCCGCTGAAGTCGATATTGTCGCGCCCGGTGTGGCGCAACAGGGCCCGCTGGGCGCGCTCGCGCAGACGCACCTGCTCCTCGCAGCGGGCCGCGAACTCAGCCACCGCTTGGCGCGCGGCGGCCAGCAGATCCAGGGCCTTGCGGTTGTCGTTGGCGCGGGCCTCGAACTGGTCCAGGCGGTGATCGAGCGCAGCCGTCAGGGCCTTGCGCCGATGCGGGTTCTCGCTCAGGTCGTCCTGGAGAAAGGGATTGCGGTCCACCACCCAGATGTCACCCAGTACCTCGAACAGCATGCGCGCCGAGCGCCCGGTACGGCGGCTGCCGCGCAATTCCTCGATCAGCTGCCAGATCTGCTCGCCCAGATAGCGGATGACGATCTCGCGGTCGGAGAACGAGGTGTAGTTATAGGGGATTTCGCGGATGCGCTGGCTGGCAGAAGTCATGGACGGCCCGGGGGAACTGGCGGAAGATGGCGGCAATTATAGGCCGCCGGGGGTTGAAAAATCTCCCGGCTCTGACTATGAGAAAGGAGTTGAGGTTCTTTATTCGCGGCACCCCGGCATAGGGCCGGCCCGCCGCTCAACCCAAGCTGGAGAAACCCATGCCGCAAAAACGCCTTGCCATCACCCTGCTGCCGGCCCTGCTGTGCGCCGGCCTTGCCGTCCCCAGCCTGGCCAGCGACGACTCCCTCCAGGACGCCATCGACTACCGGTCGGGCGTGATGAATGTACTCAGCTGGAACCTCGGCCCCATGGGCGCCATGCTCAAGGACAAGATCCCCTACGACCAGGCCGTCTTCGCCCGCCATGCCCAGGACCTGGCCAGCGCCGCCGCCCTGGATGTGTTATCCGGCTTCCCCGACGACTCGGTGAGCGAAGACAGTGCCGCCATGTCCGAAATCTGGCTCGATTGGGACGACTTCGCAGCCAAGTACGATGACCTCAAGCAGGAGTCCGCCAAGCTGGCCGAAGTAGCCGCCGGCGGCGACAAGGCGGCCATCGCGGCGCAGTTCGACGCCACCCGCAAGACCTGCAAGGCCTGCCACAAGCAGTACAAGGAGTAAGGGGCCCCGCAGCGCCAGGGCCACAGCCGATGAACGCAGCCCCCGGAACCGCAAGGGTCCGGGGGCGCTTCCCCAGTAACGCACTGAGCATTGATACGCGGATACCGTGACCTTCACCCGCGGCGTGTTTCTCGATCTGGAGTCGGTGGACCGGGGCGACCTGGACCGCTCCGGGCTTGAACCCCTGTGCGAGCGCTGGGACTGGCACCCCGCCAGCGCCCCCGCGAAGACCGCGGAGCGCATCCGCGGCGCCGAGTTGGTGGTCAGCAATAAGGTGGTGCTGGACCGGCCGCTGCTGGAGGGGGCAGGGCACCTGCGCCTGATCTGCGTGGCTGCCACCGGCACCAACAACGTCGACCTGGCAGCGGCCCGGGAACTGGGCATAGCGGTCGCTAATGTCACCGGCTACGCAACCCCGGCGGTGGTGCAGCATGTGTTCGCCCTGGTCCTGGCCCTGACCACCCGCCTGCCCCAGTACCAGGCGGCCCTGGCGGCAGGGGCCTGGCAGCGCAGCCGCCAGTTCTGCCTGCTCGACTACCCGATCCGCGAGCTGGCGGGGCGGCGCCTCGGAATCGTCGGCTACGGCGAGTTGGGACAAGCGGTCGGAGCGGTGGCCCAGGCCTTCGGTATGGAACTCCTGCTGGCCCAGCGCCCGGGAGGCGAGCCGGCCCCGGACAGGCAGCCATTGGACGCACTGCTGCCCGAGGTAGACATCCTCAGCCTGCACTGCCCCCTGACCCCTGACACCCGCAACCTGATCGGCCCCCGGGCACTGGCCCTTATGCGCGCCGACGCCTTGCTCATCAACACCGCCCGTGGCGGCATCGTGGACGAAGCGGCTTTGGCAGACGCCCTGCACGCAGGGCGCCTGGGTGGCGCCGGCGTCGACGTGCTGGAGCGCGAGCCCCCGATCTCGGGCAGCCCCCTGCTCGAGCCCGGCATTCCCAACCTGATCCTCACGCCCCATATTGCCTGGGCCAGCCGCGAATCCCGCCAGCGCCTGCTCGACCAGTTGGTTGCCAACATCCGTGCCTTCGGCGCCGGCGAAAGGCGCAATCGCCTGGCCTGATATCGCCGTCTCCCGTCATCCAGTCGATTTACCGAAGATCGCGGAAACCCCAGCCGCCAGGGCGTCGCAACCAGTTCCGAAGATCCCGTCCACCAGCAAGGCGGGCCGGGAGCCTGCCCTGGCCGCCCCCCATCGCCGCGCCCCCGAATCGACCGCCGATGCGGAAGCGACAGCGCGGCCACGCCTTGGTATAATTTAGAAGATTAGCGGTTTCTGGGTTTCCCCAACCGCCCCGCGCGCCTCCCCCTCGGGCGCCGGAGCCGACCCCAGGTCCGCGCACTACCCTTTTCGCCGCTCTGGGACGAGGCCCCTCATGATGCGACAAGCACAGCCATTCGCCCGCTGGTCGTGGCTCATGCCCTTTATGCGCTGGCTTCCGGGCGTGGGCCCGCAGGAGATCAAGGCCGACCTTATGGCCGCCGTCACCGGCGCCATCGTGGTCCTGCCCCAGGGCGTGGCCTTCGCGACCATCGCGGGCATGCCGCCCGAGTATGGCCTCTACGCGGGCATGGTCCCGGCTATCATCGCCGCCTTCTTCGGCTCCTCGCGACATCTGGTCTCCGGGCCCACCACCGCCGCCTCGGTGGTGCTGTTCTCTTCTCTCTCGCTCATGGCGGTACCCGGCACCCCGGACTATGTGACCCTCGCCCTGACGCTCACTTTTATGGTTGGCGTGCTCGAGCTGGCCCTAGGCTTCGCCCGCATGGGGGCCCTGGTCAATTTCATCTCCCACTCGGTGGTGGTGGGCTTCACCGCCGGAGCGGCGCTGCTGATCGCAGCCAAGCAGCTCAAGCACTTCTTCGGTGTGGACATGGACAGCGGCGGGCACTTTCACGACATCCTGATCCAGTTTGGCCACCACATCCTGGAGGTCCATGCCGGCGCTACCGCGGTCGCTGTCGCTACCTTGGCGATCGGCATCGCCGTGCGCGTCTGGCTGCCCCGCATCCCCTATATGATCGCCGCGATGGTCGGCGGCAGCCTGGTAGCGCTTGGCCCTCGACAACATCTTCGGGGCCGAGGCCGCCGGCATCGCCACCGTCGGAGCCCTTCCCGCCAGCCTTCCGCCGCTGTCGGCCCCGGCGCTGACCCTCGACAACATCAAGCACCTGGCCCCCTCGGCGCTCGCCGTCACGCTCTTCGCCCTCACCGAGGCGGTCTCCATTGGCCGTTCCCTGGCCGCCCGGGGCGGTTACCGCATCGACGGCAATCAGGAATTTATCGGCCAGGGCTTGTCCAATATCGCCGGTTCCTTCTTCTCGGGCTACGTCGCCACCGGCTCGTTCAACCGCAGCGGGGTCAACTTCGAGGCCGGAGCGCGCACCCCGTTGGCCGCCGTCTACGCCGGTTTTCTGCTGATGCTGATCGTGCTGCTGGTAGCGCCGCTGGCCAGTTACCTGCCGAAGGCCGCCATGGCCGGGGTGCTGTTTCTGGTCGCCTGGGGGCTGATCGACTTCGAGGAGATCGCCCACATCCTGCATGCATCCAAACGCGAGACGGCGGTGCTGGCAGTGACCTTTTTCTCCGCCCTGTTTCTGGAACTGGAGTTCGCCATCTTCGCTGGCGTGCTGCTATCCCTGGTGCTCTATCTCGAGCGTACGTCGAAGCCCCGCATCGTCACGCTGACACCCGACCCGCGACTGCCGAAACGCGCCCTCTCGACTGAACTGGGGGTCACCCAATGTCCGCAGTTGCGCATTATCCGCATCGACGGCTCCCTGTTTTTCGGCTCGGTCAACCATGTGGAACAGACCTTCGATCACTTTCGCGCCGAACACCCGGAGCAGCGGCACCTGGCGCTGGTGGCCAGCGGCATCAACTTCGTCGATCTGCAAGGAGGCAACGCCCTCGCCCAGGAGGCGGCGCGGCGCAAGGCCGACGGCGGGGGCTTCTATCTCATCAACGTCAAGCAAGGTCTTTGGGAGGCGCTGGAGCGCTGCGGCTGCATGGACGCTGCGGGCGCGCGAAACATCTTCCAATCCAAGGAGGCGGCGATCCACGCCATCTATCAAAAGCTGGATCGGTCGATCTGCGAGCGCTGCGAGCAACGCATCTTTCTCGAATGCCGGCGCTGAGCGGCCGAGTTCCGCAGGCCGGGATATTTCACCGGGTTTTGAGTCCCTGGCGCAGGGCCGTGCGGCTGGGCGCCGCTCTGGGGCGAAATCGGTGGCCGTAGCTACCGGTTGACCCAGGCGTGCAGAAACCAGCCAGGGGTGCGATAGCCGGGCGGCGTTATACCGGGTGTTTCGCTGCAGACGCCTACCGAGTCCTTTTCACGGTCTCGAATTTCCAGTCGCTTAAGCGCAGCCGCTTGGCGGCCCGGGTAGCGGACTAGCGCCGCGACCCGGTCTTGATTAGCGGGCTAAGCTCGCCAGCCCTCCAGAATCTCTAGGCAAATGCGGTTCATCTCGGCCCGCGCTTGGCTGTCGGCCTCGTTGTAGGCGCGCAGCTCCGGGGCGTTACCCGAGGGCCGCAGGTGGGCGATCTCGCCGCTGGCGAAGGTGATGCGCACGCCGTCGGTGTGGTCGATGTCCGCTACCGGGCCGAAGCGGCCGCCGAACAGGGCCTCGGCGGCGGTCCGGTCGGCAGCGGGATCGCCGCTGTCGAGGACGGCCAGACGGACACGACTCAGTTCGCCGGGAAACGCCTTGAGCCGGCCACTCGCGGTGAAGCTCGCGGGAAGCCCGTCCAGCAGGCCGGATAGGGGGCGGCCCAGGTCACGGGCCAATAACAGCAGCGCCAGCCCGACGATAAGGGCGTCGCGGGTCGGAAGATTAAGCAACCGCCGGCCGTCACGCTCCAGGTCGCTGGCGAGCAGGAAACCGCCGTTGGCCTCGTACCCCATTACACGACGGTAACCCGCTTCGCGGGCCAGTTGCATGCGGGCAATGACATAGGGCGACCCGATTCGGGTGCGCAACACCCGTCGGAACCAGCCGCACTTTTCCACCAGCGTATTGGAGCTGACCGGCGTCACCACCGCGTCGGCACCCAGGTAGCGCGCACAAAGCACCCCGGCCAGATCGCCTCGCAACCAGTTGCCTTGCTCGTCCCCCACCAACGGGCGATCGCCGTCGCCGTCGGTGGAAAACAGACAGTCGAAGTCGCCCGATTGGCCCCAGTCCCGGCCCAGGCGAACGTCTTCGGGGCGGATCGCCTCGGTGTCCACCGGTACGAAGCGCTCGGACCGGGCCAGGCGGGTGACCCGGGCGCCAAGCCCGGTCATGACCTCGTAGGCAACGTCCCGAGCCACGCTGGAGTGCTCGTATAGACCGACCCGCAGCCCCGCGAGGCAGCCGGCGGGCAAAAAATCCAGGAACCTCCGCACATAACCCCGGTAAGCGCTGGGATCCTCTGCGGGCAACCCCGGCTCCGGATTCAGCAGGGCGCCGGCGGCATCGAAGGCGCCGGCCGGCAGGCCCACCCGCTGGGCGCGGATGCCTTCCTCGTCCGGCTTCAGAATCTCCCCCGCCGGTTTATAGAACTTGATGCCGTTGCGATCTTCCGGAATGTGGCTGCCGGTGATCATCAGGCTGGGGATACCCCGGCGCAACCCGAAATTGGCTACAGCCGGGGTTGGCAGGCGCCCGCAGTAAACGGGCGCAAAGCCGAGATCGCGGGCGGCCCAGGCGCAGGCGTTGGCGATACGCCCGCTGCTCGGGCGGTAATCGCCGGCAACGGCCAGCGCCGAACCCGCCGCCACGGCTCCCTGTCGGGTCAAATGCTGGAGAAAGGCCTGGGTGTAGGCATAACAGACCGCGTCTGTCATATCGGCGGCCAGACCGCGGGCGCCGCTGGTGCCGAATTTGACGCCGCTGGTCTCCATCAGTTCGGCAATGCACAGGGTCTGATCGCTGGCGGGCATGATGCGGTTCCTCGGATTCTCGGTGGCGGAGGGATGCTTGCTACACTGTGCGAGGTAATCGGCCGAGAAGCATAGCAACCGAATGAACTCTCCGCACCCACCGCCAATAACCCGCGCGCGCCGCAGGTCGAAGATGCTGCTCTTTGTGTGGCTGTGCCTCACGGCTCCGGCCTGGGCTCAGGAACCCGACGACGCGACCCTGGGCAACGGCGAGTTCAGCGAGGCGCAGATCGAGTCCGAGATCGCCAAATTAGAGCAGGCCGGGACGGATGATCCCGAAGCAGGCCCGCTGCGGGGGAGCTACCTCGAGGCCTTGCACCAACTGCAGACGGCGGCCGAGACCACTGCCAGGGCGGAAGAACACAAGCGCCTGATCGACCAGGGCGCCGAGGAACTGGCCCGCCTGCAGGCAATGCTCGAAGCCGCCCAGGCCGGGGCGGCGGAGCCGCCGGCGGCCAATCCGGGCCTGTCGCTGCCCGAGCTGGAGCGGGCATCGGACCAGGGCCGCGCAGAGGTCAGCGCCCTGGAGACCGGTCTCGGCGAATTACAGGCCCAGATCGGCGCCGCCCGGGCCCGACCGGACCAGATCCGGGGCGAGCTGACCACCGCGCGCGAACGACTCGACGAGTTGCAAACCCTGCTTGGCCAGCCGCCGGCCCCGGGAGTGTCGGAGCGCGAAGAACAGGCCGGCCGGCTGGCCTTGGAGGCGGAGCGGCGGGCCCTTCAGGCGCGCATCGGCATGCTCGATCTGGAACGCCTGAGCACCCCCTTACGTCTCGATCAGCTGGAACTGCAGGCCGCACTGGGCGAGCTGGATTTGGAACGGGCCCGGCAGGCGGTTCAGCAACTGCAGGCCGAGATCACCGACCGCCGCCGCAGCCAGGCCAAGCAGGCCCAGCAGGCCGCCGCCGCGGCGAGCCAACAAACCGAGGGCAAGCATCCCCTGCTGAGCACCGCAGCGCGGGAGAACACGGAGCTCGGGCAGCGCCTGAGCGCCCTCAACCGGGATCTTACAGAGATCGGCGAGCGCACACGTCTCACCATCGGCCTGCGCCAGAAGATCGACGACTACCACCGCCGGGTCAGCCAGCAGCTGGAGCTGGCCGGTCCGGAGGCGGCGATGGGGCAGTTCCTCTACAGCCAGAGGGAGAAACTGAACCTGCTGCTGGACATCAACCGCACCGAGCGCCAGACCAGCAAGCTTCGCAAGCAGCTTGCCGACGCCCGGGTCCAGCAGTTCGAGCTCGAGGAGCGGCTGCAGGGGCTCGCCGAGCCGGCGCAGCGAGCGGCCGAGTTGCTCACGGAGGCTGGACTGGCCGCGGACCGACAGCCGCTGCTGGACGAGTTCACCGCCCTGCTCGAGGATCGGCTGGGCTTGGTCGAGCGACTGCGCGAGACCTCTAGCCGCTACGCCGAGGCCCTGGGGGACATGCAGCTCGAGGGCGAGCGCCTGCTGGAGCGGGCGAATCAATATGCGCGGCTGCTGGAGGAGCACCTGTGGCTGATCCCCAGCACCCCGCCCATTGGGAGGGGCTGGACGGACCGGCTATCGGAATCCCTGCGCTGGCTGCTGACGCGCGAGCGCTGGATGGCCTACCCCGGCCCTCTGCTGCAGACCTTGGCCGACCAAGCCCTGCCGGCCCTGCTCAGCCTGGCCGGTGTGCTTGGCCTGCTCATCGCGCGCCCCTGGCTGCGGCGCCGGCTGGGGCTGATGGCGGGCGCTATCGGCAAGGTCGGCATAGACCGCTTCGGCTTCAGCCTGGGCGCCCTGCTGATTACCGTGCTGCTGGCCAGCCCCTGGGCCCTGGCCCTGTGGAGCATCGGTTGGTTGTTGGCGAGCCTGCCATTGAACGACTTCGCCGCCGTCGACGCCGGGGTGTTCATGGGCCTGGCGCCCTACCTGCTCGTGTTGGAGTTCCTGCGCAAGCTGTTCGTCAAACGCGGCCTGGCGGAGGCCCACTTTCGCTGGCCCGTGCCGGTTCGCCGCCGCCTGCGCCGGCACCTGGCCTGGTACGTACCGCTGTCTCTCGCCCTCTTCTACGTGGTCTCGATCACCCACTGGCACTGGCAGGATACCGCCGTGCACCGGGAAACTTTGGGGCGGCTGGCGTTCCTGCTGGTGCTGCTGGTGCAGGGAGTGTTTGTGTGGCGAGTGCTGCCTGCCAGGCCCGCAACCAAAGGGGCGGAGGCGGCCAGCTGGCGCCGAGCGGCCCCGATGCTGGCCTACCCCCTGCTGCTGGGGCTGGTCGCGGCCACCGCCTCGGGCTACTTCTACACCGCCGTGGAGCTGTTCAAGTTGCTTTACAACTCCGTGCTGGTGGGGTTGCTGGTATACCTGACCTACGCCCTCGGGCTGCGCTGGCTGGTGGTGGCGGAGCGCCGGCTCGCCCTGGTACGCGCCCGGGCCAGGCGTGCCGGCGAGCGAGAAGCGCGCGCCCACCGAGCCGCCGCCGACGCCGCCGGCGAGGTATTGCCGGAGATCCAGGACGAGCTCCAGCTCAATATCTCCCAGGTCAACTACCAGACCAGGCGCATCCTGAGGATCGGCATGACCGCGCTGGCTGCGGTCGGCCTGTACTGGGTCTGGAAAGCGGTGGAGCCAGTGGTGGGGGCCCTAGACGACGTGGTGCTCTGGAGCAACCGGGTCGGCGAGGGGGCCGCCGTCCAATTGCTCCCGGTGACGCTGCAGGACGGTTTGTTGGCCATGCTGCTGTTTTCGGTGGCCCTGGCCGGGGCGCGCAACCTGCCCGGCCTGTTGGAAATCCTGTTCTTGCAGCGCCTGGCCCTGGAGCCCGGGCTGCGCTATGCCATCAGCCAGGTCGCCCGCTATGCCATCCTGGCTGCGGGGTTCATCCTCGGTATCGGCCTGCTGGGCATCGGCTGGCAAGACATCCAATGGCTGGTGGCGGCCATGGGGGTGGGGCTCGGCTTCGGCCTAAAGGATATCTTTGCCAATTTCTTCTCCGGCCTGATCATCCTGTTCGAGCGCCCGATCCGCATCGGCGATACGGTCACCATCGGCGACGTCAGCGGCACCGTGGCCCGCATCCGAATCCGCTCCACCACCATCACCGACTGGGACAACAAAGAGCTGGTGATCCCGAACCAGACCCTCGTCGTGGAGCCTTTGATCAACTGGACCCTGTCGGATCAGGTCACCCGTATCACCTTCAACGTCGGCATCGCCTACGGCTCGGAGATCGAGCGCGCCCACCGGTTGATGTCCGACACCGTGGCGGCCCACCCTCTGGTGTTGCCGGAGCCCAGCCCCACGGTGCTGTTCACCGGCTTCGGCGACAGCGCGCTGGAATTTCAAGTGCGGGCCTTCGTCAACGAACAGGCCCAGCGCTTGCAGGTGATCCACGATCTGCATATGGACCTGGCCAAAGCCCTTGCCGGCGGCGGCATCGAGATCCCGTTCCCCCAGCGCGACCTGCACCTGCGTTCGGTACCGCCGGAACTGACGCCCAAACCCCCACCGGACTGAATCGCCCGCTCAGCCGGGCGGAGGCTCGGTCTTCGGCTCCAGGCCAAGCTGGCTGCACAGGCTGGCGATCGTCTTGCGTTGGCTCGGGTCAGGGGTGCCGTCGGCAGCGCCGATAGCTTGGCACATGCGCAGCAGTAGCGGGCCCTGCGCAGGGTCTTCCTCGAGTTGGCCGCGTAACGCCTCCAGCACCTGCTCTCGGCCCTCCGCAGGGTTGTCCTCGAGCTGCCGCAGGTAGCGGTTGAACGCTTCGACCCCTTCGTGGGGGTCAAACAGGCTGAGCCCCTCCAGGGACTCAAGGATCAGGTCCACGCGACTGCGCTCGCCCAGGGAGACTCGGCCGTCGGCCGCCGCCACCAAGGCACAGGCAGCCATTGCCGCTTCCAGAAAGCCGCGTTGACGGCGGCGCTCGAGCTGCTCTTGCAGCATTTGGCGCAGAGACGAAATCAGTTCGGACATGATCCTGGCCGCTCCGAGGCAGCGAATGAAACTACAACTTTACCCATAACAATTGAAATACGCTAAGCTGATATGCGCAAGCCGGTTCCGGGACCCCGAACATAAGAATCAAGCACCCCGGATCGCCACAGCCGCCCCGCGGGGCAGCGAGCCGGCGGCTGCAACCCTGACGGTCATCGGGGCGGGTGCCACACCCAAACCCCGAGCCCTGAACCAACCACCCCCAATGGAGAGCTGCCACATGCGAAAGAGATATCTGATCCAGGCGATGATGTTCGCCGTACTGGGCTCCCAAGCGGCCCTCGCCGAAGAGCAGACCGCTGCATCCGCTGCGGCACCTGCCGCACCATCGGCGGCCGCCAGCCCGGCCGACCAGCACGACAAATTGCGCACCATGTCTCCGGAAGAACGCCGGGCCTACTTGGAGGAAGTTCACGAGCAGATGCGCGAGCAGAGCGCCGCCTCCATGCCCGAGCCACCGCCGATCCCGGCGCCCCCGGGCATGGGCATCGAACCGTCCGAACCGCCGGGCGCCGAAGAGGCCCGGGCCCGCCACGAGCAGCTCAAGGCGATGACCCCGGAGCAGCGCCACGCTCACCTGCGGGCAGAAAGCGACAAACGCCGGGCAGAGGCCGAGGCAGCAGCGCCGCCGATGCCCGAGCCGCCGCCGATGATGATGACCGCCCCCGGCGAGCCGCGCCATGCCCAGTGCCGAAGAGATGCGCGCCCGCCACGAGGCCCTCAAGGCAATGAGCCCTGAGGAGCGCCATGCGAAAATGCGGGCCGAGAGCGAAGCGTGTGCGGCGCCGCCGATGCCCGAGCCGCCGCCGATGATGGCCGCCCCGGGCGAGCCGGCCATGCCCAGTGCAGAGATGCGCGCCCGCCACGAGGCCCTCAAGGCGATGAGCCCCGACGAGCGCCATGCGCAATTGCGGGCCGAGAGCGAGCAACGCCGGGCCCAGGCCGAGGTCGAGACCGACGCGGCGGCGCCGCCGATGACGGCCGCTCCGGGCGAGCCGGCCATGCCGAGCGCCGAGGAAGTGCGGGCCCGCCACGAGGCCCTCAAGGCAATGAGCCCGGAGGAGCGCCATGCTGCGATCCGGGCCGACAACGAAAAGCGCCGGGCCGCGGCCGAAGCGGCGATGCCGGCAATGGCCGCCCCCATGCACCCGAGCGCCGAGGCGCACGGGGCAGAGCTGGAGAAGCTTCGCGGCATGTCCCCGGAAGAACGCCGCGCCTATCGCAACCAACGCTATCAAGAACTGCGCGAGCGGGCGTCCAGTGTTGGCATGGAACTTCCGGAGACCCCACCCTGGGAGGCTCGGGGCCGTGGCCCGGGTGCCCGCTACCTGAGCGATGAGGAGCGCGCAGCGCACCGCGAAAAGATGCGCCAGCTGACCCCGGAGGAGCGTGAAGCCTATCGCCTGGAACAGTATCAGTTGGTGCGCGAACGCGCCGCTGCCGAGGGCGTGGAGCTGCCGGAGACGCCGCCCTGGGTAGCTCGGCGCGAAGCCATGGCGAAGATGAAGGAGCATCTGCAAGCCATGTCCGAAGAGCAACGGGCGGCTTGTATGGCAATGCGCGAGATGATGGCCGAGCCCGTAGCGCCCGCGCCGGGCGGCATGGCGCCCGGCTTTGGGCCTGACGCCGGCCAGGGTTGGGGCAGCGGTCCCGGCTTCGGTGGTGGCCCCGGCTACGGTGGAGGCTACGGCCCAGGGTACGGGGGCGGCTATGGTCCAGCATACGGAGGCGGCTATGGCCCGGGTTATGGCGGTGATTACGGCCAGGGACCGGGCTACGGAGCTGGTTACGGGCAGGGTCCCGGCTACGGAGGTGGTTACGGGCAGGGTCCCGGCTACGGTCGCGGCTACGGCAGGGGCGGCGATGCCCCACCGGCAGCGGACTACGGCTGGGGCGCCCCCCAGTACGGACCCGGCAACTACGGCTGGTGAGTTCAAGGCTCAGGACTGAGGACTGAGGACTGAGGACTGAGGACTGGACCGTAACACTTCAAGCGGGGCCTTCGGGCCCCGTTTTTTATAGACTCCGGCGAGGCCGCTCCGAAGCGCTATAAGGAAACCCGGTCGCGCCCAGCCTTTTTGGCTCGGTAGAGGGCGGCGTCGGCATCGGATATCAGCGATGCCAGGTCCTGGCCGGTTCCGGCCGAGACCCCGACCGACACGGTGACCTTCGGCAACCATCCGCCGTTCGCGTCCTGGACCCGGGTTTCCGCCACGGTACGGCGCAACCGTTCGGCCAGCGCCAGGGCGTCGGCCTCCTTGGTGTGGGGCAGCAGCAGGGCGAACTCCTCGCCCCCGTAACGGGCCAGCATATCGTTGGGACGCAGGGCGCCGCGCAGGCCTTCCGCCACGCCGGTCAGGGCGCGGTCGCCGGCGACGTGGCCGTAGCGGTCGTTGTAGGACTTGAAGTGATCCACATCCAGCATCAGCAGGCACAGGGGCAAACCCTCGCGCCGACTATGCACCAATTCCTGCTCGAACATGTCGTCCAGCCAACGCCGGTTGTGCAGGCCGGTGAGCGCGTCGATGGTGGCGTCACGCATGCATGCCTTCTGGGTGTCGAGGCTCTCGGCCACCAGCAGGGTGCTGAGGCGCACCCGCAACGACATGATGTGAAGCATGTTACGGTTGATCTGGATCGAGGCATCGAGCAGATCCCAAAACACCGCTTCCGGGATGCTCATCACCTGGGTGGGCTCGGTGGCGACCACGAATGCAGACGGGTTCTTGTTCTCGATCAGCGACATCTCGCCGACGCACTCGCCCGGCTCCACGAGCGAGATTGGGGGTTGTTCCGGGGTCTCCAGGTGGATGCCCAATCGGCCCGAGATCACCAGAAACAGAATCCGGTTCTCCGAATCGGGAGACAACAGCACATGGCCGGGTTCCAGCTGGAGGAACTGGCAGCGAGCGAGGCTGCTGCGGACGGTTTCGGTGTCGACCTTTCGGAACAACTGCGACCGCGCGAGCAGGGCGCAGGTGCGCTCCTGATCCTGCAGTGTCATCGGCTTCGAGTGTTTGGGTGCCAAGTCTTCCATGTCAACGCAGCCATAGGCGAAATTCGTGACGGCAGCCGGTTAAGGTCGTATAAACAATAGCCGATCAAATAACGGTCGCTCGGTTTTTGCTCTAAGATTGGGCACTGCATCGAAAAATCCGTAGCGGTTTTGCCCGAAGCGCCGGGTTTCGCCGCCGGCACCGCCATTTAAGGCAATTGCAATAGCACCCGTATTATCGTCTAGTCTACACTGCTGAAGAGGTATTGTGGCTGCCCCCAATGCCCTCGGCGGAGGGGCGACCGAAGATCCATCCTTGCGACGCCCACGCACGCTTGTTTCAGGGACCAAAATGGAAAGAGCACCCCGGATTCTGGTCGTAGACCGCTCCCGTCTGCCCCGCTACACCCTCGCGCGGGCCCTGCGGCACGAGATCCCCGCCGCGACCGTCACCGAGTGCGCCTCCCCCAAGGAGGCGCTTGAGCTGCTCCGACAGGGACAGCTCTTCGACATGATCACCACCTCCCTGGTGTTTTCGGACATGGACGGCCTGGACCTGGTCCGACGCCTGCAGACAGTGGCCCGCGGCCACGACACGCCGGTAGTGGTGGTCTCCTCGGAGGCCCATAACCTGCCCCCCGAGGAGGGCTTTACCGCCGGCATTTCCGGCTATTTCGACAAGTCCCAGGGCCACAGCGCGCTGGTGCGCTTCATTCACGATTTCACCCAACGCAACTTCGTTGAAGGGCGGGTGCTGTACGTGGAGGACGACATGACCACCGCCACAGCCACCCAACGCCTGCTCGAGAAGAGTGGCCTCGACGTGGCGCACACCACCAAGGCCGAGCAGGCCCTGGAGATGCTCGAGCAAATGGCCAGCGCGGACACGGCTTCCGATCACGTCTATTTCGACCTGGTGCTGACCGATTATTTTCTCAAAGGCAGCATGACCGCGGTGGATCTGGTGCACCGTATCCGCTCGGAACTGAACTATTCGCAACAGGAACTTCCGGTGCTGGTGATCACCGGCAACGACGACAGCCAAACCCAGGTAAAGGCATTCCGCGCCGGCGCCAACGACTTTGTTACCAAGCCGTTCATCCAGGAGGCGTTGATCAGCCGGATCCGCTCCCTGCTGCTGATCCGCAAACAGTATCAGGCAATCCGGCTGCAGGCGGCACAGATGCAACGGATGTCCGCCACCGACAAGCTGACCGGCGCCTACGACCGACCCTACTTCCTCTACCACGGCGAGCAGATGCTCAATCAACTGGAATCCCAACCGCTGTGCGTGCTCAATTTCGGCGTCGACGACCTGCCCGCCTTCAATCAGCGCCATGGCCGTCCCAGCGGCGACGCCACGCTTAAATCGCTGGTGGAAGTCGCCCGAGAGCTGCTCCCTTCGGGGGCCATCTTATCCCGTTTCGGTGGCGAGACCTTCTACGCCCTGATCCCCAACTGCCGCAGCGACCAAGGCCAGAGACACGCCGAAAAGCTGCGGCGAGCCATGGCGGATCGGCGGCCGAAGCGCCTTGAAATCAGCACCAGCGTCGGTTTGGCGTCCGGCCAGGAACACAAGGTCGAAAGGATCAGCGACCTGATCGCAGCCGCTGAACAGGCCCTGGCCCGAGCCCGCGCCGGCGGCAGCAACCAGATCATTGTCTCGAAAGGGGAGCCGGGC
This sequence comes from uncultured Gammaproteobacteria bacterium, assembly GCA_963753615.1. Lineage (GTDB taxonomy): Bacteria > Pseudomonadota > Gammaproteobacteria > Chromatiales > Chromatiaceae > CAVWCW01. Next base: position 345,043 of record CAVWCW010000014.1, on the reverse strand, counting down.
AAAAGCGCCGGCGCCGGCGAGGACCGCTGAGCCTAGAAAGAGCAGTTGGACGGGGTGCAGGGTGTGCTTGCGGGGGTGTAGGGCAAGGCGCGACGACGCGGAATAGTCAATCTATTCTAAGGAGTTGCAACGCAGCCATACGCCGCCGCAAGCGTGCGCATACGCCCCGTAGCCTGGATCACCGAATCGGTGAAAAGATAAATCGAAGGCTTGTTCCTACATTTCAGTACCTTACTGTCAGAATGGAGCGGTCAACTGCTCTTTCTAGGCTGAGAGGTCGCCCGGCCTATCAGGCCACCGGGCGCACCCGGGCAGCCACCTCTCGGGCCCGGCTTCGGGCCTCTTCCAAAGTCTCGGCACGCGACAGCGCCACCCCCATACGGCGGCGCTGGAAAGACTCCGGCTTGCCGAACAGCCGCAGATCGCTCTCAGGCACCGCCAAGGCCGCCGCCACCCCCGCGAAACCGATGCCGTGGCCATCCAGCCCGCCGTAGATCACGGCACTGGCTGCGGTGGAAACCAGCCGGGTCGATACCGGCAGCCCGAGAATGGCGCGGGCGTGCAGCGCGAACTCGCTCTGCGACTGGCTGGCTATGGTCACGATGCCGGCATCGTGGGGTCGCGGACTGACCTCGTTGAACCAGACCCGGTCGCCCTTTACGAACAGCTCGACCCCGAAAACGCCGCAGCCGCCCAGGTTTTCGGTCAACGCCGCCGCGATATCCCGCCCCCGCCGCCAGGCGCGTTGCGTCATTGGGTGCGGCTGCCAACTCTCGACGCAGTCGCCCTGCACCCGGCGGTGCCCGACCGGCTCGCAAAAAAGGGTCTCGGGGACGCCGCAGTCGCTCGGAGCTCGAACCGCGAGCAAGGTGACCTCGTAGTCGAAGTCGATCATTTCCTCCACGATTACCCGCGGCTGTGGCGCCCGCCCACCGCGAGCCGCCAAGTCCCAGGCCGGCTCGACATCCGCGGTCCGATGCAGGACCGACCGAACCTTGCCCAACGAAGGCATCACCGGCTTTACGATACACGGCAGCCCGATCTCGGCGACCGCAGCGCGCAGCTGTTCCAGGCTCTCGGCAAAGGCATAGCGGGAGGTGGGCAGTTCAAGCTCTTCTGCGGCCAAGCGGCGCATGGCTTCCCGGTTCGTAGTGAGTTGCACGGCGCGGGCGTTGGGAACCACACGGGCTAAGCCCTCGGCCTCAATGGCTGCCAGGGCATCGGCAGCGATGGCCTCGATCTCCGGCACGATGATGTGAGGGCGCTCCTGCTCCACCAGACGGCGCAGGGCTGCCCCGTCGGTCATGTCGATGACGTGGGCGCGGTGGGCCACCTGCTGGCCCGGGGCATCGGCATAACGGTCGACACCGATCACCTCCACGCCGAGCCGCTGCAGAGCGATGATCACCTCCTTGCCCAATTCGCCGCATCCGAGCAGCATGAGCCGGGTGGCGCCGGGGGAGAGCGGAGTTCCGAACTTCATGGCATGGTCTCGAAGGCTGGCTGCCGACAACGGGTGGGTGGCGCGGCCGCGGGCAATCGGCGCTAAGGCGGTTGCCGACGTTTTAGCACGTAGGCCGGCGCCGGACAATTCGGGAATCTACGGGTCAACCCGCGGCAGGGCCCGGGTCGCGCCAATCTGAATGCCAGTGCTGATAGACCGCCTCCGCGGCCGCCCGCAGCAATGCCCAGAGCTTATCGTAGTGCCCATCGCACGCGCCCCTCTGGCCCGCGCCCCGGGAACGACCGATGAGAAACAGCGGCTCCAGCAAGGCTGGCTATGCGACCCTGGAAATGGTCGAGATGCATGGTACAGCCCTCGGGGTTGATCGCTGATCTGGTTCCGATACCATCGGAAGTCCCGGCCCAACGCCCGACTCCCATCGGCCCCATACCCCGATCACAGCATGTACGCCACCTGCCCCAAATGCGGCTACCGCCGCCAACCCGACGACCCCGAGCCCTACCAAAAGTGCCCGTCCTGCGGGCTGTATTTTCGCAAATGGATGAAACAGCGGTTCCGGGTGCGGCGCGCTGCCCCGCCGCCCAACCCGGCGGTGGCCGGGCCCCTGCGTCGACTCAGGACCATGGCCCTGGAACCAGCCCCGGCCAGCTCCCGCGCCGCCTGGGTGGGACGCTTGGTCCTGCTGGCGGGGCTGGCCTTCTGGACCTGGCAGTTTGCGCGCATGGACCATCGTCTGCTGGTCAACGGACTGCCCGAGATCAACGGCTCGATCTGGCATTCCGTCAACCTGGCTTTTCACGAGGCCGGTCACCTGCTGTTCCGGCTGTTTGGCGACTTCATGTCGGTGCTCGGGGGCAGCCTGCTGCAGCTCTTGATACCCCTGGCAGTGCTGGTGAGCTTTCTGTTCCGCCAGCGCGACCCCGTTGCGGCATCGGTGGGCTTGTGGTGGTTGGGCCAGAGCCTGATGGATCTGGCCCCTTATATTCACGACGCCCAGGCGCAACGGATGCTCCTGCTGGGAGGGGTCACGGGGAGCCAAGCCCCGGGCTATCACGACTGGAACAACCTGCTTGGGCGCATAGGCTGGCTCGAAACCGCCCCAGTCCTGGCCGAGCTGGCCGACGGCTTCGGACTGGCGCTGATGCTTACCGCGCTGACCTGGGGCGGTTACGTTCTGTACCGACAGCGGGGTTGGACCTAGACCGCATGTTTCACCAGGCCGCCAGGCGGCTGCGTATAAGCGGCTGGAAATTCGAGACCTTGAATAGGACTGCGAAGGCGTCTGCAGCGAAATACCCTTAACCATGCCGCCTGGCTATCGCACCCCGGGCGGGTTCCTGCACGCCTGGGCTTGCCCTTCACTCAACCGATAGCCACGGCTATCGATTTCGCGCCAGATCGGCGCGTAGCGACGCGATACCTGGTGAAATATTCGGGCTTATTTCTCGCTGGCACCGGCGCACCCGATGCACAGCGGGGCGGCCGGGTCGAGCTCCAGGCGCCGGATGTCGATCTCCTCGCCACAACGCAGGCAGCAGCCGAAATCACCGCTGTCGATTCGGGCCAGCGCGCCGCTAATTTTCTGCAGTTCCAGCCGGCGGCGCCGGCCCAGTTCCTGGGACATGGCCTGGCCCTGCAGGGCGTCCATGCGCGATAGCCGCCCGACCCGGGTCTGATCCAGTTCCACGGTGGCGGCCGCATCCGCGCCGGTCTGCTCCAGTGCCGCCAGCTCGCTCTGCAGTTGGAGCAAGCGTTGGCGAAAGCGAACGACTGCCGCCGTATCCAAACTCATATCGGAGCCTCCGGGATGGTGCGGCGAACCGCCGCCGAGAACCCCAGCATAGCAGCCCCGGACCTGAACACCAGGAGGTCGGCGCCGGTTGTCGAAGCGCCCGAACGCCCCCATATCCCGGGAGACCCGCGATTCGGGTACAATTGGGGGTTTTTCCAAGCCCGCTCATCGGGCAGACATTTGGAGTGCAGCATGGAGCCGCTACGCGGTACGACAATTCTCTCGGTTCGCCGTGGCGGCAAAGTCGTGGTCGGCGGCGACGGCCAGGTCTCGATGGGCAATACGGTGATGAAAGGCAATGCGCGTAAGGTGCGCCGGCTCTATCACGACCGGGTGCTGGCGGGCTTCGCCGGCGCCACCGCGGACGCATTCACCCTGTTCGAGCGCTTCGAGGGCAAGCTGGAAAAGCACCACGGCAACCTCACCCGAGCCGCGGTGGAACTGGCAAAAGACTGGCGTACCGACCGTTCGCTGCGCCGCCTGGAGGCGCTGCTGACGGTGGCCGACCGCCAGACCTCGCTGATCATTTCGGGAACCGGCGACGTGATCGAGCCGGAGAACAGCCTGATGGCGATCGGCTCCGGCGGCGCCTTCGCCCAGGCCGCAGCCCGGGCCCTGCTGGAGCACAGCGAGTTGGGCGCCCGCGAGATCGTGGAAAAGGCCCTTGGGATCGCCGCTGACATCTGCATTTACACCAATCACAACCTCACCCTGGAAGAACTGGACGCGGAAACCTGAGCATGTCCGAATTGACGCCGCAACAGATTGTCGCCGAGCTGAACAAACACATCATCGGCCAGGACGCCGCCAAGCGAGCGGTGGCGATTGCCCTGCGCAACCGTTGGCGCCGCGCCCAGGTGGGTGAAGACCTGCGCAACGAGATCACCCCTAAGAATATCCTGATGATCGGCCCCACCGGCGTCGGCAAGACCGAGATCGCCCGGCGCCTGGCCAAGTTGGCGAATGCCCCCTTCCTCAAGGTGGAGGCGACCAAGTTTACCGAGGTCGGATATGTTGGCCGGGACGTGGAGTCGATCGTCCGAGACCTGGCGGATTCGGCGGTCAAGATGGTGCGCGAACAGGCCTTGGAGAAAGTGCAGGAGGCGGCGGAACGCGGCGCAGAGGACCGCATCCTGAACGCCCTGCTGCCTTCGGCCAGCGCCCCGACCAGCTTCGAGGAGAACAGCCGGCCGAGCTCTGGTGTCTCGGAGTCGACGCGCGAGAAGTTCCGCTACAAATTGCGCGGCGGGGAGTTGGACGACAAAGAGGTTGAGCTGGAAGTGAGCGCCTCCCCGGTGGGGGTCGAGATCATGGCGCCACCCGGCATGGAGGAGATGACCAGCCAGCTGCAGGGGCTGTTCCAGAACCTTGGCGGCGGGCGCAGCCGCAAACGAAAGCTGCGCATCAAGGAGGCCCGCAAACTGCTTCAGGACGAGGAAGCGGCCAAGCGGGTCAACGACGATGACCTCAAGCTGCGCGCCCTGGAGCTGGTCGAGCAGCACGGTATCGTGTTTCTGGACGAGCTGGACAAGGTAGCCAAGCGCTCGGAGTACGGCGGCCCGGACGTCTCCCGCGAGGGGGTGCAGCGTGACTTGCTGCCGTTGGTGGAGGGCAGCACTGTGTCCACTAAGCACGGCTCGGTAAAAACCGACCACATTCTGTTTATCGCCTCCGGCGCCTTCCACCTGGCCAAGCCCTCGGACCTGATCCCGGAGTTGCAGGGGCGGCTGCCGATCCGGGTCGAGCTCGACGCCCTGAGCAGCGAGGACTTCACCCGCATCCTGACCGAACCGGACGCCTCCTTGACGGATCAGTACCGGGCCCTGCTGGCGACCGAGGGCGTGGGCCTGGCGTTCACCGCCGAAGGAATCCGGCGCCTGGCCGAAATCGCCTGGCAGGTAAACGAGCGCACCGAGAACATCGGCGCCCGGCGCCTGCATACGGTGATGGAGCGGCTGCTCGACGAACTCTCCTATGCCGCCTCCGAGCACGCGGGCGAGACCCTGACCATCGACGCCGAATATGTCGACCGCCACCTCTCGGAGCTGGCGAGCGACGAAGACCTGAGCCGCTACATCCTGTAACCGGCTGCAACCGAATCAATACCGAGAGGTAAGCATGTCCAAACTCGTACCCACCGAGCTCAACCTTCACCGCCAGTCCCGGGTGCTGGAGATCACCTTCGACGACGGCGCCCACTTCAATCTGCCCTGCGAATACCTGCGGGTTTTCTCGCCCTCGGCCGAGGTCCAGGGCCACGGCCCGGGACAGCGGGTGTTGCAGGTGGGAAAGGAAGGGGTCAATATCGACCGCATAGAGCCGGTCGGCAACTATGCGGTCTGCCTGTACTTCGACGACGAGCACAACACCGGCATTTATGCCTGGGAGACCCTGTACCAGCTCGGCGTCAATCACGAACAGAACTGGCAGCAGTACTTGGAAGAACTCAAGGCGGCCGGGCACGTACGCAAAGAAATGGCCTCCTGAGGCCGGGAGCAGCCGAATGGCCGAAGACAATCGCAACACCCATTTCGGCTACCGCCAGGTCGACGTGGACGAAAAGGCGAGCCTGGTACGCGGGGTGTTCGACTCGGTGGCCGGCCGCTACGATCTGATGAACGACCTGATGTCGCTCGGCATCCACCGCCTGTGGAAACGGCGGGCAGTGGAACTGTCCGGCGTGCGGCGCGGACAGAGCGTACTCGACCTGGCGGCCGGCACCGGCGACCTGGCCGCGCGCTTCGCCGGTCTGGTGGGGGAAGAGGGGCTGGTGGTGTTTTCCGACATCAACGCCGCCATGCTGGAGCAGGGCCGCCGCCGCATGATCGACGAGGGGCTGGCGGGCAATCTGCACTATGCCCAAGTCGACGCCCAGCGGTTGCCTTTCGGCGACGACCAGTTCGACTGCGTCAGCATCGGCTTCGGTCTGCGCAACGTCACCGACAAGCAACTGGCCCTGAGCGCCATGTTCCAGGCATTGAAGCCGGGCGGCCGGGTGCTGGTGCTGGAATTCTCCAAACCGGTGCCCAAACCGCTGCAGCGGGCTTATGACTTCTACTCCTTCGGCCTTTTGCCGAAGATCGGCAAGCTGGTGGCCAAGGACGAGGAGAGCTACCGCTACCTGGCCGAATCCATTCGCATGCACCCGGACCAGGAGACCCTCAAGGCGATGATGGAACAGGCCGGCTTCGAGCGTTGCGAATATTTCAACCTCACCGGCGGCATCGTTGCCATCCACCGCGGATACAAGCTCTAAGCCCTGGGCCGGCGGGGACGACTGCCCTATAATCGGGCCCAGTCGGCAAACATCCAAGGCCAGCCCACACATGCAGCAATTCCCCGCCATTACGCGGATCGCCATTCGATGAGCCTATCCATCGCCACCAGCGCCGGCCTGGAATTGCTGCTCAATCGCTATCTGTCGCTGGACCCGGAGCTGCCCCCACGCCTGACGCCCTTGTACGGGCGGGTAATCGCCCTGGAAGTGCTGGGCCTGGGTCTGCGCTGGTACCTGATTCCAGGCCCTGCGGGAATCCAGGTGCTGGGAGAATTCGAGGGAGAAGCCGACTGCACGCTGCGCGGTACCCCCCTGGCATTGGCGCGCCTGGGCAGCGAGCACCAGCGTACCGACCAGTTGTTTTCCGGTGCGGTGGAGATCCAGGGCGACAGCGAACTGGGACACCGTTTCGGCAACCTGCTTGGTAAGCTGGATATCGACTGGGAAGAGCACCTGTCCAAGCTGACCGGCGACCTGCTGGCCCACCAGGCCGGCAATCTGGTGCGCGGTATCGGCGCCTGGGGCCGAGAGGCCCGGGCCAGTCTGGCCGAGGACGTGCCGGAATACCTCCAGGAGGAACTGCGCCTTTTGCCGAACCGGTTCGAGGTGGAGGAATTCCTGGCCGGGGTCGAGGGTCTGCGCGATGACCTGGAGCGGCTGGAGCAGCGTATCGATCGCCTCGCCGCCCGACGCGGAGCCGCCGGGTGATCCGCCCCGCCCAGGCCCTGCGCCTGATCCACATCAACTGGGTGCTGCTGCGCCACGGCTTGGACGAAGTAATCCTGGCCACCCATCTGTTCCGCCCCCTGCGCTTCCTGATCTACCTCTCGCCCCTGTATTGGCTGCGCCGCAACCGCCTGCCAGCCTACCCGGTGCGCATCCGCCGAGCGCTGGAAGATCTGGGGCCCATGTTCATCAAATTCGGCCAGATCCTGTCCACCCGCCGAGACCTGCTGCCGCCGGACATCGCAGACGAGCTGGCACTGCTGCAGGACCGGGTTCCGCCGTTCCCCGGCGAGCAGGCTCAGGCCCAGATCGAAAAGGCCTTCGGCCGTCCGGTGGCGGCGATCTTCGGCGCCTTCGAGACCCAGCCCATAGCCTCCGCATCCATCGCCCAGGTGCACCCGGCGCGCCTGCACACAGGTCAAGACGTGGTGGTCAAAGTTCTGCGCCCGGGCATCGAGCGCATCATCCGGCGCGACGTCGGGCTGCTCTACATCGTCGCCGGACTGGCCCAGCGCTACTGGCCGGACGGGCGCCGGCTGCGCCCCCTGGAAGTGGTCCGCGACTACGAAAAGACCATCCTCGACGAGCTCGACCTGATCCGCGAAGCGGCCAACTGCTCCCAGCTGAGGCGCAACTGGGAAGGCAGCAACCTGCTCTACGTTCCGGAAGTCTACTGGGACTACACCAAGCGCGATGTGCTGGTGATGGAGCGCATCCACGGCACCCCCGTGGGGGACGTGGCCGCCCTCAAGGCCCAGGGCGTGAGCATGCGCCAGCTCGGGATACAGGGAGTGGAAATCTTCTTCACCCAAGTGTTCCGCGACAATTTCTTCCACGCCGACATGCACCCGGGCAACATCTTCGTCGAGCCGTCGGGACGCTATATCGCGGTCGACTTCGGCATCGTCGGCACCCTCACCACCGAGGACCAGCGCTACCTGGCGGAAAACCTGCTCTCCTTCTTCAACCGCGACTACCACCGGGTGGCAGAGCTGCACGTCGAGTCAGGCTGGGTGCCCGCCGGAACCCGCATCGACGAATTCGAGTCCGCCATCCGCGCGGTATGCGAGCCCATCTTCAACCGACCCCTGAGCGAGATCAGCTTCGGCCATTTCCTGCTGCACCTGTTCCAGACCGCGCGGCGTTTCAATATGGAGGTGCAGCCCCAACTGGTGCTGCTACAGAAGACCCTGCTCTATATCGAGGGCCTGGGCCGTCAGCTGTACCCGGAACTCGATCTCTGGACCACCGCCAAGCCCTTTATGGAGCGCTGGATGCGCGACCAGGTCGGGCCCAAGGCGTTCGCCCGAAAATTACAAAAAAACCTACCCCAGATCACGGAGTACGCGGCCGATATGCCGCTGCTGGCCCACAAGGTGCTGCGCGACGCCGCAGACGGTCGACTGGAATTGGTGTGGAAGTCCAAGGAACTGGGGCAATTGCGCAGCGACCTGGCCCGATCCCAACGCAGCCTGCTGGAAGCGGTCAGCGGCGGCGCGCTGGGGATCGCCGCGGTCCTGTTGCTGACCCTCGGGCCCGGGCCTCTACTCGGCACCGCAGCCGCCGGCTGGCTCGCCGCGCTGCTCGGCAGCGGCGGCGGCCTGTTGCTGCTGAGCGCCTGGATACGAAGCTGACGGCCGATCTCTCCCTGCTTTACTCCATTACCCGGCCGAGCCTAGTGGCTAAGCTCGACTGGGCGTGCTCGCGGTCTAATGCGGATGAGCGCATGTACTCATCAACAGATGATCGAGCCATGCGCGCTGATCGTCGCGTCCATGTGCAAAGCTGACCTCTGGGTGGATGAACTGGGTGTTGCTTTCGCCAAGAAAACAGACCTGAGAACTCAGAAACCGTCGTCTGTCACTCCTTATGCTCGCCAGGTGCATGTCGACTATCCCCAGCCTCTGGGAGCAGCGGAGGCGTTGATCCAATCCCAGGTCTCCATCCGCTACCGCTACTATGAGCGCGGCCAGGATTAGGCGTTGGCGAAGCGGAGCACCGGCGCCAAGGTCTGCGGTGCGAAAAGCCACAGGCCCCAGAAGCCCACATGGCTTGCCACGATGAGCCGGAAGGCCGCCTGGTACCCCGCCTTCACTGTCTTGTGACGCATCATGCGCTGGGCGACGAAGGCGCCAGGCCAGCCACCGAGCGCCTCGATGAAATGCAGAGTCGCCTCGCTCACGCGCCAGGCCCCGGTCATCGCCCGATACTTGTCCTTGCCGTAGAGCAGAAAAGCGAGCCCACTGGCCACGGGATAGAGCAGCAGGGGAATGGGGCTAACCGCGACGAAGGTCACCGCACCGATCAGGCATAGGACGGCCAGGAATAGCACCAGCACGACCAGCGGAGACCACTCCAGGGAGCGGAGGCGCGAATCCCGCCGACGGTCCGGTCGCTTCGCAGGGGATACAACGGCGCGACGAGGGCGGACCAAACCGGGATCGGGCCGGCGCCCCTCGACCGCGGCCTCCTTAGCGCGAGGCCCCTTGCCCCCTTTCTGGACGACGGCGGTAAACAGGATGAGGTCCCCGACCTGCGGACGCACCCCAGGCGGCAACGCGCTGATATGCAGAAAGACATCGGGCTGACCGGGGGCGACCCGGATAAAGCCGAACCCCCTGTCGTCGTTCCAGCGCAGCAATTTACCTCGCGATAACATAAGGATAGGAAATTCAGCCGTTTCTGACACCGAACGAAGTCGAGCGTAGCGAACACACGGAACCGGGTCCACCGAACATGGTCACGTCTTTCCTTTTGCCTTTCGCCTCTCCTGAGCTTGTCCCCGAACTATCTTGCTGACTCGTGAGTAGTGTAAACCAAAATAGTCGCCGATCTCCATCGGACAGAAAATGTCCTCGCAACCGTCTCCTTTAGACGTGACGTGGTACAGGGCGCTTATAAATTCCAGCCGAAGCGGTCTTGCCAGACCTGAAAGCATAGCCTTCGAGAGGCAAAAGGAAAGACCCCATGCACCTTTACACCTTAAAAGCCCCATTACTATTAAATATAGAAATATCGATATGAAAATATACGATTCATAAGTGAATATAACGTTCGCGCTCACCCGACCGCAAAACCGCGTACGCGCGTTTTGCGGTCGGGTCGCGCTTTGTTGGGCAGACTCTTAGCAACGGAAGGTTCTTCATCCCCAATTTCTCCGCCTCTTTTTAGCAAATCACGAAGCGACTTCACAGTTTTCGGGGATTCCCATTGCATGTCGTCTTGCTGACTTCCACAGTCGCAATCGAAGTATCTATATTGAATATCGCCTTCCTCGATATACCAATTATCTATTAACTTTTGGTTGTTGGATTTCTTATCCCGACTGCAACAAAACCTCTATGTGACTCCTCGTCTTCACCACTCCAGATTTCGACATTGAATTCCGGAAGAGTCACTGAGACCGTCGTGCCCTGTTTGTCATACCAGCAGAACACGTCCCTCCTGCGTTGCTTATCAAGCAGTTCGCAGATTTCTTCGTATTTTCAGGAATAGGCACTGATTTCACCTGCTTTTTTCACCTGCTGCAGCTGCAAGCATGCTTAGCTCAGAGTGCACATGAGCGATCGCCTTCAATATCTCGTCTCGGCGGTTAACGTCAGCATTTTTAGGATTGCAGCGGCTTGCTCTAAAGAGTCATGGATTTCACCAACTTCCTGTAGTAATTTCTTCCAGTCACGTTCTGCTCTTAACTCAGTGGCGGCTTTGGATCGCGAAAACTTTGCGAGTGCTTCGCGGAGTTCAAAGAGCCGCTGTACAGACCATTTAAGTTTGTGCCCGAGTGAGATGCAATACATCACGCGATCTACCGCAAATTTGCTCAAGTGAGGCAACAGCAAGGACGCTACCCATACGAAAAACAACATCCCGAGCGGCTTTCTCGACTAGCTTTCAGCGGCTCTCTTCGTGCGGCCTAACTGAACAAGCGCAATGATTAGCGCGGGAGCCCTACCGCAGTTCCAAAAATGGAAGACAGTGCTCCCCAGGTGTCTAGAGTATATGGCAAAGCGGGTACCAATATAGGATTGTCACTTATTTGATGAGCAGTGCCGACGTGAACTACGAGCTGTATGCCCAACTATATATCAACGAACCATTGGCAGCATAACCTGCCGATTGTCGGCACCGCAGACCAGCAAAATCTCTTTAAAACATCTAGTTAGCGCGGTATCCGAACATTTACTATGAGGGGGCTTATGCGGCCAACTAGCCGGATATTCCTCTTCTGAAGGATTATCCGCCGCATAAGCCCCCCCTGTAAACTTCTCTCGATAAAGAAGGCATTTCAAATGAAATCAATCAGATAGGAATAGATACAGGCTGTTGGAATTAGGGCGTAAAGCGGTCCGTCCCAACAATGGGAAGGTTCGCTTATCCGGCATCTCGGCCACTCAGGGGGTTCGGGCGAGACTTCGAAGGTCAGGTCGTAGACAAGGGCTTTGACTGCTCAGACGATTGTCCGCTTCTCGCCTGACGCCTTCGAACCGAGATCTTCGGTTCAACGCTTCTCGAAGAATTCGATAATTTCCAAGGCACCGCGGGACTCGCAATGCGAGTTTCTTCGTTGCCCGAGCCGGAAGAAAGTCGCCGAATTTCGAGCCCCAGAGAAACAACGACTTCGCGGGAATACTCCTGTTTCAGCTCCGTAACCAACAGGCGTCTGATCGGTGATCGCCGAGCGCCGGAGCAGGGACGATCGAAAGCCAGCCGTGACTGATCCCTTTTTGCCCGAGCGATTGCGGGCATTGGTTCCTCGGTATCTTCTAACCGAGAAGAAGTTCAGAGCACCGGCGCCAGCAGCCGGGCGCTGCGAACCAGGGCCCGGAAACGCCAGCTGCGGTCGTCGAATTCCGCCAGTCTCACCTTACGGCAACCGGCCAAGTCGTTTTCCAGCATGCGCACCACCTTGGCCACGAAGGGCTGATCCATGAACACCATGGTCAGCTCGAAGTTGAGACGAAACGAGCGGTTGTCCAGATTGGCGGTGCCGATGGCCGCCATCTCGTTGTCGACGAGCATCACCTTCTGGTGCATGAAGCCCCGTTGGTAACGGTAGATACCGATCCCGACCCCGATGGTCTCGGGCAGGTACGAGAGGCTCGCCAGGTGGACTATTCGGTGGTCGGGCTTTTCCGGCAGCAGGATGCGCACGTCCACCCCGCGCAGGGCCGCCAACTGGAGTGCCTGCAGAACGGCTTGGTCCGGGACGAAGTAAGGACTTACTATCCAGCAGCGCCTGCGGGCGCTGTTGATGGCCTGCACAAAGAACAGGCCGCAGGTTTCCAATTCGTCGGCCGGGCCGGTGGGAAGCACCAGCACCCGCTGGTCGCCGGGCCCCGGACTGGGCAGCCAGTTCAGCTCGGGGGTGGCATGAGCGGCCCAGTACCAGTCTTCGACGAATGCCAGCTGCACCGCGGTGGCGGCCGGGCCGATCACCTCGACGTGGGTATCGCGCCAGGGACTCAGCTCCGGGTGCAGACCCAGGTATTCGTCGCCCACATTGTGGCCGCCGACGAATGCGGTGTGACCGTCCACCAGAAGGATCTTGCGATGGTTGCGGAAATTGACCTGCAGCCGCCGAATACGGGCGTTGTAGCCGGCGAAGGCGTAGACCTCTGCTCCTGCCGCGCGCAGCGCGCGCAGGTAAGACTCCGCCAACTCGTGACAACCCACCGCGTCGTACAGGAAATACACCCGCACCCCGGCTCGAAGGCGCTCGATCAGGGCGCGCTGCAAGCGCCGACCCAAGCCGTCGTCACGCACGATGTAGAACTGCACCAGCAGGTAGTCCCGGGCCTCGGCGATGGCCGCCAGCATGGCCTCGAAAGTGGCCGCGCCGTCGACCAGCAGGCGCGCCTGGTTGCCTCGCGTGAAGGGCATTTTCGCCAGTTGCTCCAGTCCCTGGTGATGGGTCTCGGCGGGATCGAAGGCGGCCTTGAGGGTAGGCGCATGGCGCTTCGCCAACTCGCGGGCGATGGACTGGATGGCGAGATCGCCGGTGCGCCGGGCGTTGACGTAGCCATAGAACTTGCTGCGCCCAAACACCCCGTAAAGGGGCAGCGCCACCAGCGGTGCCGTTATCAGTGCCACGGCCCATGCGCTGGCGCCCTGGGAGGTGCGTGCGTGCATCACTGCATGGGCAGCGGCGGCGATGCCGCCCAGTTCGAGCAAGGCGAACAGGGCGGCCAGCAGCTCCGGCAGGTATGGGGAGAGGAAGGCCAAAAGTCGCGGGCCGGGGCGGTTTCGCTAGCGGACCAGCCCGGCCTCCACCTGGTCACGCTGCTCGCGCCCGGCCAGGGCTTCGATCAGGGTCAGGGCGAAGTCCATGGCCGTGCCGGGGCCACGGGAGGTGATCACCCGGCCGTCGCTGACCACCGGCTCCGGGCTGATCCGAACCTGGGGCAGATCCAACTTTTCCAGGTGTCCGGGGTAGGCGGTGGCGGACTTGCCGTCGAGCAGGCCGGCGCTGGCCAGCACGCGGGGCGCAGCGCAAATCGCGGCGGTGTAGCGCCCGGCTTCGGCCATTCGCAGCAACAGGGCTCGAACGCGCGGATCTTCGTCCAGGTGCTCGGCCCCAGGGAGGCCGCCGGGCAGCACGATCATGTCGAAGTCGTCGGCGAGTACCGCATCGAGTTCGGTGTCGGGCACCAAGGTTACACCGCGGCTGGCACGCACCGGGCCGGATTCCAGGCCGGCGGTCACCACCTCGATGCCGGCGCGGCGCAGCAGATCGATAATGGTTACGGCTTCGAGCTCTTCACAACCGGGGGCAAGGGGGACGAGTACACGCGCCATGGCTTTCTCCTCGGGTCTGCTTCGGTCAAGGTGGAAACCGGCACCAGTTCCACCCCCTCTCGCGCCAACTGCGGCAGGCGCTCGGCCAGTAAACCGAGCGTCTCCGGATAAGGGTGGGCAATGCCGATTGCGCTGCCGCGACGCCTGGCGATGGCCAGCAGGCGCTCGAACCGGGCCTGAATCAGCTCCGGGTCGCGATCATGGTCGAGAAACACGTCACGTCGGGCGGAAGCCAGGCCTTGGCGCTCAGCCTCGCGCTCGGCCAAGCTGAGGTCTGTGGTACGGCTGTCGATGAAATATAACCCGGGATAGCCGCTCAGAGCCTGCATCAGCCAACCCATCGCCTGGCTGTCGCTGGTAACCAGGCTGCCCATATGGTTGTTCACGCCGGCGATGTTGGGCACTGCGGCGAGGGCCTCTGCCAGAGTGGTGTGGATCTCTTGCTCCTGCATATCGCCGGTCAGAGCCCCAGGGCCGAGCCGCTGGCCGTGCAGGGACTCCATGGGCAGGTGCAGCATCACCTCCTTGTCCAGACGATGGGCCTGCAGCGCCTGCTCGGCAGCATAGCGAGTGTGCGGAAGGAACGAGTAGGTCAGGGCCCCGGGCAAAGCCAGCGCCACCGCCCCGTGCCGCTTGTTGTTGCCCATATCGTCGATGATCAGGGCGATGCGCGGCGGCGGGGGCAGCGGATCGGCGGCCGCGAAGGCGGCGAACAGCCCGAGCAGCGCCAGGAGCCAGTAGCGCCAATGGCGGGCGGCGGTTAGCCGGCCGTTGCCGGGCAAGCAGAGGTTAGACATCGACGATGACCTGCCTTGTTGTTTTTATCGTCGGCGGCCCCGGCGTCCCGGGGAACTCAAGCCTCCGGACGCAGCAGAAGCAGCCCCTTGAGCAGATTCAACGCCTGGTACAGAGCGTAGTCGCTGGTGGCCAAAGGTTCGTCCTTGCCCTCACCCTCAGACGCGCTATCGCCCTCGCCGTGTTCGGCATCGCCGTTCTCCAAGTGACCGCTGAGGTCGGCCTCTTTAAGGTTCTTCAATCCTTGGTGGGCGGCGGCCTCCACCTTGAGGTCAGCGAGCTGGATGTCGGGCTTGATTCCTTCCGCTTGGATCGAGCGCCCCGAGGGGGTGTAATAGAGCGCCGTGGTGAGCTTGACTGCGCTCTTGTTGTTGATCGGGATGATCGTCTGCACCGAGCCCTTGCCAAAGGTGGGTTGGCCCATGATCACCGCACGCTTGTGGTCCTGCAGGGCGCCGGCCACGATCTCGGAGGCCGAGGCCGAGCCCTCATTGACCAGAATCACTATCGGGGCCCCTTCCAGCACGTCGTCCGGGGCGGCGCGGAATTCCAGCTCGGAGTCGGCCACCCGACCCTTGGTGTAGACGATAATGCCGCCCTGCAGAAACGCGTCGCTGATCGACACCGCTGCATTGAGCACCCCCCCGGGGTTGTTGCGCAGGTCCAGCACCAGACCGGAGAGCGGACCGCCGTTGGCTCTCTCGAGCTTGGCCAGGCGCTTGAGCATGTCGTCGGTGGTGCGGGTCTGGAATTGGGACAAGCGCAAATAGCCGATACCCGATTCCAGCATCCGTCCCTTCACGCTGGCCACTCGGACCACGTCGCGCACCACGGTAATGATGAGCGGCTTGTCCTGCTCCTCGCGCACGATCGTTAGGCTGACCTCGGTACCGGGCTTGCCCCGCATCAACTTGACGGCATCGTTCAGGCTAACGCCCTTCATCGGCTTACCGTCGAGTCGGATAATCAGGTCGCCGGACTGGATGCCGGCGCGCTGGGCCGGGGTGTCGTCGATCGGAGCGATCACCTTGACGAATCCGTCTTCCATGCCAACCTCGACGCCGAGGCCGCCGAACTCTCCTCGGGTGCCGACCTGCAGTTCGGTGTAATCTTCCTCGTTGAGGTAGGAGGAGTGGGGATCGAGCCCCCCCAGCATGCCGCGTACCGCGCTCTCCAGCAGTTCGCGGTCGTCCACCGACTCGACGTAATCGCTCTTGATGCGGCCGAAGATCTCGGCGAAGGTGCGCAGCTCCTGCAGCGGCAGGCTCGAACCGTCCTCCTCGGCGCTGTCAGCCCAGGCATTCAAGCTCAGCCCGCAGCTGACGCCCAGGTAAAGCAAACTAGAATACAGGTAGCGGCGAGCGTGTCTCATGGCCGATCTCTTGCTGGGGGCGGTCCCGGGTCAACCGACCCGGCCGCCCTTGGCGGGTTGGCACCAAGCGCGCGGGTCTACCGGCTTACCTTGGTGGCGAATTCCAAAATATACTCCGGCAGTGGCCTGACCGCCACTGCGCCCGGCCAGGCCCACCAGTTCTCCCGGAGCGACCCAGTCCCCGGTCTCCTTGAACAGGCTTTGATTCTGCCCGTACAGGGTCATGTAGCCGTTTCCATGATCGATGATCAGCAACAGTCCCATGCCGCGCAGCCAGTCGGCAAAGGCGACGCGTCCGTGGTGCACGGCGCGCACCTCGCTGCCCTCGCCGGCATTGATCAATACCCCGTCCCAGCGCCGGCTGCCGGGCCGGCGGGGGCTGCCGAACTTGACCGCCAGCGGCCCTTGCACCGGCCAGACAAGCTGGCCCTGCAAGTCGCTGAACGGGGCATCGCCGACGTTCTCCAGGGGCAACTGGTCGAGCATTTGCTGCAACTGCTGCAGAAAGGTCTCGAGCTGCTGCTGGTCTCGCTCCAGGGCGCCCAGGTCCTGGCCGCGGGCGGCAATGTCCGCCTCCAGGTCAGCCAAAAGGCGCTCTCGCTCGCGCTGATTGCGGGTGAGGGCCTGCATCTCCTCGCGTTGGCGCCGGCGCGACTCGCTGAGGCTGCGCTGCTGGTCGCCGATCTCGCGGCGCAGTCGCTGCAGCTCTTCCAACCCGGCACGGATCTCGCGGATGTCTCGCAGGCGCGCCCGGTTAAGGTAATCGTAATAGACCAGCATACGGCTCACCAGTTCCGGGTCCTGCTGGTTGAGCACGATCTTGATGCGTTCCTGGCGCCCCATGGCGTGGGCGGCTCGCAATTGCGCGGCCAAGGCCCGGCGCTGAACGTCGAGCTGCCGTTGCCGGGCTTGGAGTTGGTCTTCCAATTCCGCCAGCCGCTGCTGCTGGACCTCGATCTCGCCCGTCAGCTCATGGACCTGGCGCACCAGACGGCCGATGGCCCGCTCCGATGCCGCCAATGCATCGGCCAGGCCGTCGCGCTCGCCACGGGCACTTTCGAGCTCGGAGCGCAGCGCGGCGATGCGCGTGCGCAGTTGCTGCAGCTCGCGCTCTTTGCCGGCGAGTTCCTGATCGGGTTGCAACGCCGCGGCAGCGCCCGCCGCAAGCAGCAGCAAGACGCCGATCGCGCGCCTTAGCCTCGGCCCCGCATGGCTCATGCGGCGGGCTCGGAAAAAACCAGCAGCTGACGCCCGGTCATCTCCCCAGGCTGCGTGAGTCCGAGAATCTGCAGCAGGGTCGGCGCCAGGTCGCACAGGGAGCCGCCTTCCGCCAGGTCGGCGTCGCGCCCGATGTAGATCAGCGGCACCAAATTGCTGGTATGGGCGGTGTGAGCCTGGCCGCTCCGGCGGTCCAGCATCTGTTCGGCATTGCCGTGATCGGCGGTGATCAACATCTCGCCGGCGCTCCGGTGCAGGGCCTTGAGAACCCGGCCCAGGCAGTGGTCGATGGCCTCGATGGCCTGCACCGCCGCCTCGAAGTTGCCGGTGTGGCCCACCATGTCAGGGTTGGCGTAGTTGCAGATGATCGCGTCGTACTTGCCGCTGTCGAGGGCATCGACAAGCATGTCGGTGACCTCCGGGGCGCTCATCTCCGGCTGCTCGTCGTAGGTGCCGACCTGGGGCGAGGGTACCAGGATGCGGTCCTCGCCCTCGAACGGCTGCTCGACCCCGCCGTTGAAGAAGAAGGTGACATGGGCATACTTTTCGGTCTCGGCCAACCTCAGCTGGCGCAGTCCGAGACCGCCCAGGTACTCGCCGAAGACGTTCTTCAGGTGCTCAGCGGGGAAGGCGGTGGGAATGTCGAAGGCTTTGTTGTATTCGGTGAGGCTGACGAAGCAGCCCAGGCGCGGTCGTACTTCCCGCTCGAAGCCGTCGAACTCCTCATCGATGAAGCTGCGGGTAATCTGGCGTGCGCGGTCCGAACGATAGTTCATAAAGATCACACTGTCACCGTCGGTGATCGACACCGGCGCCTCGCCCGGAGCGTGGATACTGGTGGCCTGCACGAACTCATCGCTCTCACCGCGGGCGTAGGCCTGCTGAAGGGCGCTCAGGGCGTCCGTGGCCTGGTAGCTGGCGCGGCCTTGGGTCAGCAGGTCATAGCATGCCTGGATACGTCCCCAGCGGTGGTCGCGGTCCATGGCGTAATAGCGGCCGATGAGGCTCGCGAAGCGCCCGCCGCCAAGGGCATCAAACTCGTCTTGCATCGCCTGCAGGGATTGCCGGGCGCTCTTCGGCGGGGTGTCGCGGCCGTCCAGAAAGGCGTGCAGATAGACCTGCTTGGCGCCGCGCTCCACCGCTAGCCGCGCCAGGGCGTGGATGTGCTGCTCATGGCTGTGCACACCGCCGGGCGACAGCAGGCCCAGGATGTGCACCGCGCGGCCGCCGGCAATCGCCTTGTCGACAGCGCCGGTCAGGGTCTGATTCGTAAAGAAAGAGCCGGTACGGATGGCCCGGCTGACACGGGTGAATTCCTGGTACACCACGCGCCCGGCCCCTATATTCAGGTGGCCGACCTCGGAGTTGCCCATTTGGTCACCGGGCAAGCCAACCGCCGCTCCCGAAGTATTGATCAGGGTATGGGGGTGCTCCTTCCACAACCGTTGCCACACCGGCTTGCGGGCGGCTTGGATGGCATTGGAGTCTCCTTCCTCCCGGTAGCCCCAGCCATCGAGGATCAATAGCACTGCGGGTCTGATCTTCACGGCCATAGTCTGTCTGTCGCCCCAGCGTAGAATCACGGTCCGGCGGTGCCGCCCGCTTTGCAAAAGCCCGTAATTTAAACATATATGGGCGTTTCCCGGCCAGAATCCATGGGTTTCTAAGGGATTTCCCTAGGGGCTGGAGCTTCGCTTGCCGGGCCTAAGAAAATCCCTTCTCAAAACGAGGCAAAACAGCGTATTATTCTATTACGATTGATGAAATTTAGGGTTATGCACATGCAGCATAAATTCGAGAATGCAGCGAATCCGGTTCTGCACGATAGTGGCTTTGACGCCGACGACCTGTTTACCGGTGACGAGGATATCGAACGCGCCTCGCGCTCGCTCAAGGCCATGTCGCACCCCTTGCGTCTGAAGATCCTCTGCACCCTGGGGGAAAAAGAGGTGAGCGTGCAGGACATCGTGGAGCAAGTCGGCACCTCGCAGAGCAATATCTCCCAGCACCTGGCGATTCTCCGAGACAAGGGCATTCTGGCCTCGCGCAAGGACGCCAATCGGGTCTACTACCGAGTCGGCGATAGCCGCACCCTGCGCCTGATCGGCATGATGCGGGAAGTCTTTTGCACCCATAACCCATCATAAGAATCAACCGCTTGCGCATAGCGCAGCGGGTCTGCTTGAACTCCCCTATAATGGCCGGCCCCAAGTGCCGGTTTGTCCCGACGCGCCTCTCGGGCTAGACTTCCCTTCCCGCTAGGTTTTTCCGGAACAGATACGAACAATGATTGAGCAGTACATTGAATTCGCCAGCAACCACATCGTCCTGGTCAGCGCCTTTTTGGTGATCAGCGCCCTGCTGATCCACAATCTAACCCTCGGCGCCCCCAAGGGCCAGATCGACCCTCAGGGCGCAACCGAACTAATCAACCGAGAGGAAGCGGTGGTGGTGGATGTGCGCCCGGTAGCCGACTTCTCCCAAGGCCACATCCTGCACTCGATAAACGTGCCGATTAACGGCTTCAAAAACCAGATCCAACAGCTCCAGAAGCACCAGGACAAGCCTATCATCATCAGTTGTCGGTCCGGCGCCCAGTCGGCCCAAGCCTGTACCCAGCTGCGCAAGGCGGGCTTCGAAAAGGTCTACAACCTGCGCGGCGGCATCCTCGCGTGGCAGAACGCCAGCCTGCCGGTATCGCGCAAAAAATAACCGCTAACCTCCAGCACAGGACCCGGAACCCACTATGGCTGAAAACGAGCAGACCCCCGCAGCGGGCCCCGAGCAGGGCCAGCGCCAATTCGCCATTCAACGGATCTACACTAAGGACCTCTCCTTCGAGACCCCGAATTCCCCGGCCATTTTCAAAGATCAATGGACGCCGGAAACCAACCTCAACCTCAATACCGAGGTGCAGGCCCTCGAAGAAGGGCTGTTCGAGGTCGCGTTGTCGGTCACGGTCACCAGCACGCTGGGCGAAAAGACCGCCTTCCTGGTGGAAGTCAAGCAGGCAGGCATCTTCAAACTCAGCGGCTTCTCCCAGGAGGAGATGGGCAAGATGCTGGGCGCCTACTGCCCAAACCTCCTGTTCCCCTACGCTCGCGAGGTGGTGTCGGATCTGGTCACCAAGGGCAGCTTTCCCCAGCTGCTGCTGAGCCCGGTCAACTTCGACGCCCTCTACGCCCAGCACCAGCAGAAGCTGGCCCAACAGAGCGCTGGGCCCGAGACCAAGCAATAGGCCAAAGCCGATGGCCCGCCCGAGCGCCTCGATCGCAGTCCTGGGTGCCGGCTCCTGGGGCACCGCGCTGGCGGTCCTGCTGAGCCGAAACCGCTTCGATGTGCGGCTCTGGGGCAACGAACCCGAGCACATGGCCGAGCTGGCTCGGGACCGGGTCAATCAGGCCTTCCTGCCCGACATACCTTTCCCCGACGGCCTGCGCCCGCTGGCGGACCTTGGTGCCTGCCTTGACGGCGCGAAAGAAGTGCTGCTGGTGGTGCCGAGCCACGCCTTCGGCAGCGTTCTGGCAGCCAGCCTGCCCCTGCTGCCTCCGACCGCCTCGGTGAGCTGGGCCACCAAGGGCTTTGATCCGGGCAGCCGGCGCCTACTGCATGAGGTGGCCCGGGAGCGGCTAGGGCCGCAGCGCGACCTTGCCGTAATCTCCGGTCCCACATTCGCCAAAGAGGTGGCGCGCGGGCTGCCAACTGCAATCACCGTGGCCTCGGCGCGAGCGGAGCATGCGCACCGCCTGGCGGAATACCTGCACGCGGAGTTCTTTCGCGCCTACACCAGCGACGACATGGTCGGAGTACAGGTCGGCGGCGCCAGTAAGAACGTGCTGGCGATTGCCGCCGGCATCGCCGACGGCCTGGGCTTCGGCGCCAATACCCGCGCCGCCCTGATCACCCGCGGCCTGGCCGAGATCACCCGCCTCGGGGTCGCCATGGGCGGCAAACCCGAAACCTTCATGGGTCTGGCTGGCCTCGGCGACCTGGCCTTGACCTGCACCGACGACCAATCGCGCAACCGGCGCATGGGCCTGGCCCTGGCCCGGGGCCTCAGCATCGAACAGGCCCGCAGCGAGATCGGTCAAGAAGTGGAAGGGGTGCAGACTACCCGCGAAGTCTGGTTCAAGGCCCGGGAGCTGGAGATTGAGATGCCAATATCGGAGCAGACCTACCGGGTACTTTACGAGGGCCTGAACCCGCGCGAGGCAGTGCACATGCTGCTGGAGCGGCGGCAGAAGTCGGAGACCGAGTAAGCGCCCCCGTCGGATCCGCCAACGCCTTGCCAAAACAAGGTAACCTCAATGTCCGTTATCGCCGGCCCTGGTCTCGATTCCGACGCCGCGGTCGGGCAAGGGCCGCCAGGCGGACTGGAATTACCCCCATCTTTGAAGCTGTCCAACCCCATTGTTTCCCCCAGTGATGTCGAATCCACCCAGTGAACTGGGCGAGCTGATTTCGGAAATCCCATAGCGGATTACAAAGCGTCATCGGGGGTACTTTTGCGTCTGGCGATGCCGGCCCCAGCGGCTATGTGGGCGGTGATCCTAACGAATTGAACAATCAGGCGTATTCCCGGAGAACAGGATTTCGTCCTAAAACTGTATCAGTTCCCTGCAATTCTCGCCTCCAACCTTTACAGGGCCGTTTTGGTGCAGCGTGCGGGTAGCTGCGGCAAATTAGGGGAAACTGGCCATGACCAGCGGAACGCTCTATAGAAGTACCGCCTTTTCGTATCGATGTAGCGCCTGCGGACGGTGTTGCGTCAACAAGCGCATCCAGACCAATCCTTACGAGGTCCTGAGGCTGGCACGAAACCTTGGCACGTCTACCAGCGAATTCACGCGGCATTTCTTGGTGCCAGAAGGCCCCTAGCTGCGGGTCACGCAAGAGGGAGCCTGTGCCTTTCTCGATGATAAGCGCTGCACCGTGCACGGCGAACGTCGGTTGGCCTGCCGCACCTATCCATTAGGGCGCTGGGTCAGCGGCGAACGTGAGGAGACCTTTCGAGCGCTCACACCCCATCCGCGATCAGAGGGGTCCGATGGTCGGGACGGCACGGTGGAGCGGTTTCTGGAACACCAGGGCGCACTCCCCTATATAGCCGCTGCGGACCGCTACCAAGCGCTGTTTTACCGGTTGTTCGATATATTGCAGCGGTTATTGCAAACCGAGAGCGATCTGTCGCGTCAGGCCGAGAAGGCCATGTTCGCGAACAATGCCGCCGACAAGCCCGCGTTTGAGGAGTGGCTTGATGTGGACGCAGCCGTGGGGCGATACTGTACCCGGCATGACATTGCGTACCCCCGTGATATCACGGAAATTTTGAACCTGCATATCCAGTCCATCGACCAATGGATAGACAGTTCGACAGGAGGCGCGCCATGAGCAAGCAACAAATTGACCACCAACATAGACCGCGCCTGGCGGTCGCCGCGGCGACTCTGGGTATGACCATGGGTATTGCGCCCAGCCAAACGTTTGCCACACCCTCACAGGCAGCGTCCAACCCGACTAATTCCCCGACGGAGACACCTGAGCCAATGCGTCTGACCGCCGTTTTTGCCAAATACGACGGAGTTGACGGCGAATCTGCCAAAGCGACACAGGGATCGATTCAGAAACCGGGCACCGAGTTTCACAAAGTGGAACCAGCCGCGGCAGGGTATCCCGGAGCGGGGTATCCAAAAGTGGAGCAACTCGCGGCAGGACGTCCCGGCGCGGCCTATCCAAAAGTGGAGATGCCCGGAGCGGCCATGCCCAAGTAGGAACCGCCGGCTATAGTAAACTAAGGCGTTCTAAAAGGACTATCGCGCGAAACGAAGCGCTGAGAACACCAGCAAAGCCCCGGCCGGGTTCAAACCGCGCCGGAGGTGCATAATGGGGAGTGAGGACAATAGTCCCGGAGGGAGTAGGAGATACAGTGAGCGTTTCCGAGATGAGAATCCGCTGCCGCGGCGCCCCTGAGAAACCATGACCAATCGTCCCGGTTCCCGCGCGGGTGGCATTTCGTTGCGAACAATCTCCAGCGGGTTGGCTGCGGACGAGTTCGAGTTTTATTACCAACCGATCGTCTCGTTGACAACCGGCAGGCTGGAAAGGGCGGAGGCGTTATTGCGCTGGTCGCGGCCGGACGGAGAAACGATCCTTCCAGATGCATTCATACCTTTCGCCGAGGCGGAGGGGTTTATCCCCAATATCACTTCCCGGATGCTGCCAAAGCTGGCCGCCGACCTCACGATCATTTCGGATATCAATCCTTCGTTGAGCGTGTCGTTCAATACCTCCGCACAGGATT
Organism: uncultured Gammaproteobacteria bacterium; assembly: GCA_963753615.1. Lineage (GTDB taxonomy): Bacteria > Pseudomonadota > Gammaproteobacteria > Chromatiales > Chromatiaceae > CAVWCW01. Next base: position 321,302 of record CAVWCW010000014.1, on the reverse strand, counting down.
TCGAAACGCCCGGCCTCTCGGGCATTATCCTGGAAAGCGTGGACCGCTCTCTCCTGGACTCACACAAGCTGGTGGCTGAGCTTACCGAGCCCACGGTCCTGCGGGACGACGAAAAGATTCACGCCAATATCACGAAACTCGTGGATGCGGGTGTCGCCCTGGCGATGGACGATTATGGGACCGGATATTCCACCATCAGTACGCTGAGTCGCTGGCCGTTTTCCACGCTCAAACTCGATCGCAGCCTGATCTCTGGCCTGGCCACGTCGACGAAGTGCGTGCGCATCGTGGAAGCGAGCATTCGTATGGCCCACCAGATGGACCTGGACATTGTCGCCGAAGGCATAGAGTCTCTGCTGGCTTACGAGTTCCTGTTGCGTTCAGGCTGCCACTACGCCCAAGGGTTCTGGATCGGCGAACCCATGCCCTTGCATCGTTTTCTACACTTTCTGCAGCGAGAGCCTCGTTGGTCCGGCATGCCGTCCGGGCTTTTGCACATGGCCCAACTCGACCACATGCACTGGCGGAAATCTTTGATCGAAGTGGTTTCCGCGATCGCGTTCCGCGAATGTGATTCGGAGGGGGGCGATATCCTGAGGGTCCCGGAAATGGACCATCGTGCGTGCGCCCTGGGTAAATGGTATTACGGCGCCGGGCAGAAATTTGCGGGAAACGAGACATTTGATCGGCTCCAAGCGGCACACGAGCGATTTCACCAAATGGGTCGGAAACTCTACGAAATCGCCTTGAACCAGGGGAGTCGCGCACAGATCATGGAACTGATGCGCGAGCACACCGAAGTCTCTCTGGAGGTGCTCTCGCTGTTGCAGAAGCTCGAAAACACCGCCCTGACGGAGCCAGGGTATCCGGGCTTCTTCGGCGAGCTCTGAACCGCCAGAAAAGCTTGTTCGGCCCTGCCCCGCCCTTTAAGCCCGCATACTCCACCAAGCCGCCAGGCGGCTGCGCATCAGCGACTGGAAATCCGAGACCTTGAATAGGACTACGGAGACGTCTGCAGCGAGACACCCGGAATAACGCCGCCTGGCTATCCCACCCCCGGCTGGTTCCTGCACGCCTGGGCTTGCGCTTCACTCAATCGGTAGCTACGGCTATCGATTTAGCTCCAGAGCGGCGCCCTGCGGTCTCACAGACAACGCTATTTTTCTGCTGCGATTACCGAGATCTCGACCAACAACGCATCCCTTGCCATGCTGGCTGCAACACAAGCGCGCGCAGGCGCATGCCCTTCGGGGGCCCAAGCGTCCCATACCTCGTTCATATCATGGAAGTACTTCATATCCTTGATATAAATGGTAGCAGAGAGGATGTGCTTCTTATCGCTGCCGGCCTGCTCGAGCAAGTCATCGACCTTCTCCAACATGCTGGAAGTCTGGGCTTTGATGCCTCGGGTGGCGTCTTTGCACACCTGCCCACACAAGTAGATAGTTCCGTTGTGCTTGACGATGCGACTCATTCGTTGCTTGGTTTCGAAACGCTCAATCATCGGGACAGCCTCATATGCCGACTGGGACGCTTGCGAATGCCTCCGGGGAAACGGGCAAAGCCCGAACTCCGGGCTGTTTCCAGTGTGGCGTTCGAAAACGTGGTTTCCAAAAACGGTCATTTTCAACCGCTGGGGGCGAATGGACAAGGGTACATGGGTGGTGATTTCGCGACCGGGCCGGCGTCTTGCAAACGACAAGGGCAGAAACACCGCGGCACAACCGAACGATGCGGCCGATCCCGAATGGGGGCCATCGCAAGCCTCTCGGGCTGCACTGTATAGAAAACCGATAGGAATATTTCTCAAGCCGAAAAGGCGCCGGACAAGCTCAAATCTTCCAGCGACTCCATCGGTTCATCTAAGCAGACGCTGAAGAATGCCTTCCCTGGCATTTCTCACCACGGCTTTCGAAAACGCGGTTTCCGAAAGCCCTCATTTTCAGTCGCTTATGCGGCTGAAAATGGCAGGGCATCCTGCCCTGCGTGGGAACGCTTTAATTCAGCGCTTCCCTAAAGGGACAGGTCTTCGGTAACCGGCCCGAAATCAGTTTGGCCAAACCCCGCTTCAAGAGTTCGCTTGCGCAGACAGTGCGTCCAACAACAAATCCATACGTTCCAGCACGCGGTCGATATCATCGCTCGCTTGGCCTCCTTGCAGACTCTCGATGGCGGCGTGGAACAGCAACAGCGCTGCAGTCTCCCGCTCGGACGGCTCGGCCAGACGATCGTATTCGACACCGAGCCGAGTGGCTGCACGGCGTCGCCGCGCTTGTTCGAGGTCAATTACTACATCGTTGCTCATGGCGATGCCTCGCATCCAACAAACCGGTGCCCATTCCCGTATGGGCGGGCAATGTCTATGTCAGAATATTAGCATACGCTGATATATATTCCCAGACCTTTCTTCTCCCCGCCCCCCGTTGCGGCCACCCTTGGCCAACAGGACGCGACTGGAGAATTCAGGTACCGGGACTGGGTTTGTTGGTGCTTCCGGAACTCGCTTATCGCAACTATCCCTGTTTCCAGGAATCGGGCCCCGAAGGCTTTGCAACTCCGGCGCCCGATTTCCGTCCGGGTGCTAGCCCTCTGATTTCAGGCGCTTAATACCCATCGCTTTGAGAGTGTATTTTTCATAGATCGGCTCGGTGCTGCCGGCTTTCATCTTCTTTAGAAAATACTTCTCATAGGCAATCTTGGCCAGGTGCACCCATTTCCCTTCCTTGAACCAAGTGACATTTCTCGGCGGAATCTGAGGAATCGCTACAAATGCGGCGCCTGTATCGCCCATGTCCGCCAGACAGATGGCACTCCAGGTCGCTGATTCTTTGGGCTCCTTCCCGGCCAGTTCGGCGGCGATATTGTGCACGATTGCCGTAACCATCGACTCGATCATATAGCCGGTTTTCGGCGTCCCGGTCGGGATGGGAGTCTGCTCCACCGGCGGGATCGCCACGCATACCCCGGCGGAGTAGATGTTTGGATACTTCGGGTTGCGTTGCTTGTCGTCAATCAGTACGAAGCCTCGCGGATTGCACAGCCCTTCCACCTCGGCGACCGGGTCGACCCCCTTGAAGGCGGGCAGCATCATCGCGTGCTTAAACGGTAGCTCGTGTTGGCGGATGACTTCGCCGGCGTCGTTATGCTCGTCCACGTGCATGACGCCATCTTCCACCCGCGTCGTCTTGGCGTTAGTGATCCATTTGATATGGCGTTTACGCAGGGCCGACTCGAGCAATGATTTCGAATCGCCGACGCCGCCGAGGCCCAAATGCCCGATATAGGGCTCACTGGTTACGAACGTCATAGGCACCTGGTCGCGCTGTTTCCGCTTGCGCAGCTCGGTTTCGAGAATGAACGCGTACTCGTACGCAGGCCCGAAGCAACTTGCTCCCTGCACTGCCCCGACGATGACGGGCCCCGGGGCTTTGCGCAACGCTTTGAAATTGTCAAACGAGCGCTCAGCATGACTCAGGGTACAGACTGACTGGGTATATCCATCATGCGGGCCCAACCCCGGCACCTCCTCGAAGGCGAGCTTGGGGCCGGTGGTGATCACCAGGTAATCGTAACTGACAGACTGCCCGTCCATCAGCATTAGCGTGTTCTGCTCGGGGTCGATTTTGGTGACCGCGCTGGCAATCAGCTCGATATTCTTTTTGCTCAGGCTCTTCTGAATATCGACGGTCGTCGTCTTTCGGTCGCGCCAACCGACGGCCACCCAGGGATTCGAGGGGGTGAACTCGAATATGTTCTTGTCACCGATGACGGTTATCTGATGCTGTTTCTTATCGAGTTCTGCGCGCAGATCGTAAGCAGCAGTCATGCCACCGATACCCGCGCCAATAACGACTACATGGGCCATATTTCATCCTCTTAATGGTAAGTACTTTAGTATTGGACCCGGCAAACTTTGTCGCCGGGCTTCGCCGCTACGCGCATTCCCTCTTCCGCCGCAAACCGGATCTTCCAGAACCAGCGTTCTTATATACTTGGCTCGACCGCAGCACCGTCGATTCATTATTATGGTAAGCGCCGCGCGATCCTTTCTTCCAAGGAAATGCCGCTGGGGAGCGAGAGCTCCCCATTGCACCAGCGAATATATACTCGCGCCGGCCACCAGCGCCAGCGGTTTAACCTTAACCTGCAACGGTTCAGCCAGGCTCGCTGCTCGGCCGCTCGCCCGACCGGTGCCGAGGCTCCTCGGCGCCGTCTCAACGCGGCAACTGATCCGCTTTTTTAGCCCGAGTCCAGACTCGGTGGGCGCCAATCGGCCGAGGCGCCCGCCCGGCACACGGACTTGAAGGAGCCTGACGATTGCAAGCCGCTGCGGCGCTCCCAGGCCCGCAGCAGGGCCTGATTACTCGAACAACCAGCCGAGGGCGACAGCAAACACCATTATTGTGCCCCCGCAAACCCCTGCTGGCGCCAGGCCTCGTACAGGATCACCGCCACTGCGTTGGAGAGATTGAGGCTGCGGTTGTTCGGCCACATGGGAATGCGCAACCGGCGTTCAGGGGGTAGTTGTTGCAGCAGTTTCTCCGGCAGACCCCGGGTCTCGGGACCGAACAGCAGCATGTCGCCCGGTTCATACTCCACCGCGGCATAGTCTTCGCGTCCCCGGGTGCTGCAGGCGAACAGGCGCTCGCCCGGCGCCTGCTCGAGGAACTCGGGCCAATCGGGGTATTGGCGCACCCCGACCCACTCATGGTAGTCCAATCCCGCCCGGCGCAGCCGGCGGTCGTCGAACTCGAAACCCAGGGGATGAATCAGGTGCAGCCCACTGCCGGTATTGGCGCAAAGGCGAATGATATTGCCGGTATTGGGGGGAATCTCGGGCTGGTAGAGGACGACGTGAAACATGGGGATCTTCTCTCCGCGCCGGCGGCGCCGAATCTGTCATAATAACAAGCTGGACTTGGTGCTAGCCGAAAAACCCGAGCGACTGCTATGAGCGCATCCGCCCCTTCGCCCCTGGCCATCGATTTCTGCGGCCTCAGCTTTGCCACCCCGATCGTGCTGCTATCCGGCTGCGTCGGTTTCGGCGAGGAGTATACCCGGGTCAAGGGCTTTTCCAATCGTGACGCCGGTGCCGTGTGCCTCAAGGGCACCACCGGCGAACAGCGCCTGGGCAATCCTCCGCACCGAATCTACGAAACCCCCGGCGGCATGCTCAATGCCATTGGCTTGCAGAACCCGGGGGTCGATCAGGTGGTGGACCAGATCCTGCCACAGCTCGATTTTACCGAGACCCGCTTCATCGCCAATGTCTCGGGCTCTACCATCGAGGAGTATATCGAGGTGACCCGGCGCTTCGACGACTCCCCCATCGACGCGATCGAGATCAATATTTCCTGCCCCAACGTCAAAGAGGGCGGGGTCGCCTTCGGCAACGACCCCGAGATGTCGGCCCGGGTGGTAGCGGCTTGCCGCTCGGTCACCGAAAAACCGCTGATCACTAAGCTTTCGCCCAACCAGACCGATATCGCGGACAATGCCCGGCGCTGCATCGACGCCGGCAGCGACGCCTTCGCGGTGATCAACACCCTGATGGGCATGGCGGTAGACATCGAGAGCCGCAAGCCTCTTATCGGCAATAATCAGGGCGGATTATCCGGGCCGGCGATCAAGCCCGTGGCCCTGCTCAAGGTGCATCAGGTGCATCAGGTGTGCCGGGACCACGGCATCCCGATCATCGGCCAGGGCGGTATCTGCAGCGCCGAGGACGCCTTGGAGTTCCTGATCGCAGGGGCGAGCGCGGTAGGGGTGGGTACCGCCTTGTTTTACGACCCCCTGGTATGCCAGAAGATCAACGCAGGCATTCGCGACTATTTGAGCCGTCATCAGCTGGCCTCGGTGGCTCAGCTGGTCGGCAGCCTGCAGCTGAACCAGCCCAACGCCCCGCGCTGCGGTTGCTGAAACCGGGATGGACCGGGAACTGCATTGCGAGCTGGTACCCCAGGCCCAGGTCTACGAGCTGTGCTGGCAACTCGCAGAGGCGGTGCGAGCCTCCGACTACCGCCCCGAGGTCGTGATAGCCATTGCCCGCGGCGGCTTCGTGCCGGCCCGCTATCTGTGCGACTTTCTGTCGATCTCGGCGATGACCAGCATCAAGATCCAGCACTATGCCCCCGGGGCCCGCAAGCAGCGGCGGGCCTGGGTAAAATACCCGCTCGGCGGCAGCATCGAGGGCCAGCGCGTGCTGCTGGTCGACGACGTGAATGACACCGGCGATACCCTGGAGGCGGCGCTGGACCACCTGCGGGGCTTCGGCGCCGCCGACCTGCGCACCGCGGTACTGCACGAAAAACTCACCACCCGCTTTCGTGCGGACTACCGGGTGCTGGAGGTACGGGACTGGCACTGGATCGTCTACCCCTGGGCGGTATTCGAAGACTTGCTGGCGTTTCTGCGCGGCATGCAGCCAGCGCCGGCCAGCGCCGAGCAGGCGGCCCAACGGCTGCGCGCGGACTACGGCATCGAAATCCCCCGGCAGCAGGTGCAGCGGATCTTCGGCCTGCTGGCGAAACCCGGGGCCTGAGGCCCGGCGGTGGCAAGCGCGACTGCGGGGCGATGAGGCCGGCGCCGAGTCACCGCTGGGACGTGACCACCGCCGAGGCCCGGGCAATCCAGGAGCGGTTGCGCGAAAGGGTGATCCGTTGCGACCGCCTGGGAAAAATCGCCTCGGTGGCCGGGGTGGACGTAGGGTTCGAGCAGGGTGGCCGGGTCACACGGGCGGCGGTGGCGGTGCTGAGTTTTCCCGAACTGCAACTCCGGGAGCAGCGGCTGGTACGGAGGCCGACGCAGTTTCCCTATGTGCCCGGACTGCTGTCGTTTCGAGAGGTGCCCGCAATCCTGGCGGCATTGGAGGAACTCGATCAAACCCCGGACCTGCTGTTGTGCGACGGCCAGGGGCTGGCCCATCCTCGCCGGTTCGGCCTGGCCTGCCACCTGGGGGTACTGACCGGGCTGCCCAGTATCGGGGTGGCCAAGAGCCGGTTGATCGGCGAGCACGGGGAGTTGGGAGTGGAGAAGGGCTGCTGGGTGCCGCTGCACCACAGCGGCGAGACCATCGGCGCGGTGCTGCGCAGCCGGCGCGGCGTGCGACCGCTGTATATCTCCATCGGCCACCGGGTGACCCTGGAAACCGCCATCGCCTATGTACTGGCCTGCACGCCGCGCTACCGACTCCCGGAGACGACCCGGTTGGCGGACCGGCTGGCATCGGGTAAGTGAGTACCCACTATCGGTTTGGTCCAGCCCCAAAACAGAGAGAATTTCGCCCAGGCGGGTCGGTCATATCCCCGCAGGTTGCGAATCGCCCGAGCGCCCTTACAGAGCCCGCCAAGGGGCGGAAGGCGCTCGCGGTTCTGCCTCATGCCGGCTGACTCAACCTATCAGCTCGAGACCCGGTTGGTAAGCGTTTACTTCGCATGGGTTTCCCGAATCTACTCCGCATCTTCGGGACGGATATGGCGGATGTACTTGGGTGTGGCTTCCATTTCCAGTCGAATGCTGTTGCCCTGGGCACGCAGACGCTGGCTGCCGTCGCCGAACTTGAAATCGCAGTGGGCGCGACCGCGGCTATCCAGCGGCACGGGAATCATGTCGCGGTAGGTGTAGACGTTTTCGCCCACGTCGCCGCCGACCAGTGCCAGGGGTCCGGTCGGGATCTCGCCCTCCACTTCGGCGCCGCCAATGATCAGCTCCCCGCGTTGCCACCACTGCGTACGCTCCACCGAACCGGTCATGGTCTTGACGATAATGGCGCGGGAAAAGTGCACCCGGAGCTGGTCTCCGTCCAAGCAAATCTGGTCGATCTCCGAACCGGGCAATTCTATGCTGGCGCTGTCCAACTTGGGCCTCCCATTGCTAGAGCTGAATTCAGTGGCGCATTGTGCCACCGATCCTGCCGGCTCTGCCAGGACCGCGCGCGCTCTCGCCGCCTAACCCACCTCCTTTTCCAAGTCCTCCTCGAGCCCCAGCTCCTTGATCTTGCGGGTAAGGGTATTGCGTCCCCAGCCCAATAGCCTGGCCGCATCCTGGCGGCGGCCTCCCGTGTGCTCGAGAGCAACCTCGATGAGGATGGTTTCCAGCGCCGGCAAGGCTTCTTCCAAGATGCGCTGTTGGCCTTGGGCCAGGCTTTCCCGGGCCCAGGTACGCAAATCGTTCCGCCAGTCCCCGTGGGGGGCCGGCGACATCGACGGGGGTGCCGCCACCAGCTCCGGCGGCAGGTCGTCAACGTGCACCTGCTGACCCGATGCCATGACAGTGAGCCAGCGCGCGGTATTTTCCAGCTGCCGAACGTTACCCGGCCATTCCAGGCGCTGGAGGGCAACAACCGTCTCCGGCAGCAATGTCTTGCACTCCACTCCCAGGTCCTTTGAGGCCTGCTTGAGAAAGTATTGCATCAGTAACGGAATGTCCTCGCGCCGCTCCCGCAGACTGGGGATATGGACCCGGATCACGTTCAGACGATGGAACAGATCCTCGCGGAAACGGCCTTCGCTCACCAGTTGCTCGAGATTCTGGTGGGTGGCGGCGATGATGCGCACGTCGGCCTGGAGCGCGGTATGACCCCCGACCCGGTAGTACTGCCCATCTGCCAACACCCGCAGCAGCCGGGTTTGCAGCTCCGACGGCATGTCGCCGATCTCATCCAGGAACAGCGTGCCGCCGGCGGCCTGCTCGAAACGGCCGACGCGGCGGGTCTGCGCCCCGGTAAAGGCGCCACGCTCATGGCCAAACAGCTCGGATTCCAATAGATCGCGCGGGATGGCGGCCATGTTGAGGGCGATAAAGGGGCCTCCGGCGCGTGGGCTGTGCCGATGCAGGGCATGGGCTACCAACTCCTTGCCGGTGCCGGATTCGCCGTTGATCAACACCGTGATCTTGGAGCGGGCGAGGCGACCGATGGCGCGGAATACCTCCTGCATCGCCGGGGCTTCGCCGATGATGTCGGAATGCAACGCCGCGGGTTCGGGCTGGGTTTCAGCGCCCTGACGGCCAGCCCGTGCGGCTCGGCGCACCTGCTCCACCGCCTCGTCGACATCGAACGGTTTGGGCAAGTACTCGAAGGCGCCGCCGTGGTATGCGGAGACGGCACTATCGAGGTCGGAGTGTGCGGTCATAATGATTACCGGCAGCTCAGGGAATCGGCTGCGCACGCGCTCCAGCAGTTCCAACCCATCAATGCCCGGCATGCGGATGTCCGACACCAAGACTTGCGGCTGGTGTGTCTCCAGCGCCTGCTCCACGCCGCTGGCGTCATTGAAGGTCCGCACCTGCATGCCGACCTTTTCCAGGGCGCGTTCCAGCACCCAACGAATCGATCGGTCATCGTCGATCACCCAAACTTCAGTGCCTTTGGTCATCGCCTCTCTCCAATGGCAATAGTACGGAAAAAACGGTCTGACCAGGCTTGCTGCTGCACTCAATCAATCCCTGGTGCTGATTGACCAGCGTCTGGGCGATCGACAGCCCAAGCCCAGAGCCGCCCTCGGCGGCACTGACCATGGGATAGAAAATACTCGGCTGCAGTTCCGAAGGAACCCCCGGCCCGTCGTCCTCGACGTCGGCGCGCACCACGAGCGGATGGCGCTGCATGCCGATGGTGAACTGACGTAGTACCCGCGTGCGCAGCGTAATGCTGCCACGAACACCCACCGCCCTGGCGGCGTTACGCACGATATTAAGGAATGCCTGAATCAGCTGGTCGCTGTCGGCTTGCTGCAACGGCGGGATACTGGGATCGTAATCGACCCGAAAGCGCACCTCGCCCCCGACCTCCGCGGCCACCAACTGGCGCACCCGCTCCAACACATGATGGATATTGACCTCCGATCGCTGGGGCAATTTGTTGGGACCAAGCATCCGGTTCAGCAGGGATTGCAGGCGGTCTGCCTCATCGATGATGATGTGGGTATATTCGTATAGGGAATCGTCCGGCAACTCGCGTTCGAGCAACTGGGCGGCGCCGCGCAGCCCCCCCAGAGGATTCTTGATCTCGTGGGCCAGGCCGCGCACGATCTCACGCACCGCTTGGCCTTGCATGATCATCTGCTCTTCGCGGCTGATACGCAGTTGACGATCCACCTGTTGCAGTTCCACCAGCACCTCGGCTTGGCGGCCCGGCTCGGTCAGCGGGGTTATGGTGCAATCCACGGTAATCCGGACCCCGTCCGGGCGCGGCATCACCACCTCCCGCTCGGCAAACGGCTGCCCAGACTCCAGAGCGCTACGAAGGTCGCGCGCGATCTCCCCGCCGGGACAGTACACCAGAGTCGGCAGCCGGCTGATTGAGAAGGTGACGGGAACTCACCGCCAGCAGCATTTCGCCGGCCGGGTTGATGTAGCGCAGGCGCAATTCGTGATCGAACAGCAGAACCGCAGCGCTCAGGTTATCCAGAATTCGCGTTTCAAGATTGTGCAGTTGGGCAATCCAATTTTTCACAGCCAAAGTTTAAGCAAAAACCACTCCAACTCCTCAGTAACCTTCGATTCGCTTTGCGGCCGCCTTCCCGCCTGGCACAGAGGTTACCGGCATTGGCATAGCCGATCATGCTGGCGCGACATTGGCCAACGACCATTATGCACTAAAAAAGTGCGGGCATTGATGCGAGATCCAGCCAAGTGATTGGACCCACCGAAGGGCGCGGCCGGCAACGGGGATGGGTCGGGATATCGGCTCAGGGCTCGATTGGCTGGTAGTGGAAAAGGACCGATTTGGTGCGGATATATTGTTCGCCAGCGGCGTCCACCACGCGCGCTTCGAGGATATGGCTGCCCGGAGCAAAACCGGTAACTTCGGCGTCTGAGCCGGTCAGGCGATCCAGGTACGGCATCCCGTCAAGATATAGCTGAATCCAGTCTTCGCCCTGCAGCGCCGGTTCCAGGCTCAGCTGCACCGACAACCAGGGCTTCTCACTCCGGATCCAATAATCATTGACGGGGTGCTGGAAGCTGAAGCTTCGGTACGCTACCCGGGGCGGTGGCGCGGGCGCCGGCTCCGGGGCCTGCACCGAAACCGGCTCAGGTTTGGGGGTATATTCCCACTTCGGCATGTCGAAGGTATAGATCGAGATCTCCGGAAGGGTGATCGCCTTCGCCCCCGCCCGGGACTCGTCCGAGTAATGTACTCCGCCGTCAGCGTCCACCCATTTGTATACCTGAGCCGATACGAGCGGGCTCAGCAGCAGAAGCAGCACCGGGATCAAACGAAACATCGAGCGAGCATATACCAGCGCCTGGAAGGCAACAAGCGGTGGGGAAGAAGACTGAAGAATGAGCATTGCGGGGTGAAGGGGCGCATCACCTGCAGCGCCGTTTATAAAAAAACAAAAAAAAGCCCCCTTTCGGGGGCTTGCGGGAGTCAAACAGCGATTAAGCGTCAGAGGCTGTAATAGAGGTCGAATTCCACCGGATGGGTGGTCATGCGAAGGGTCGTAACCTCGTCCATCTTCAAGCCGATATAACCATCGATCATGTCGTCGGTGAAGACCCCGCCCGCGGTAAGGAACCCGCGGTCCTTGTCCAGTTCCTCAAGGGCCTGGTCCAGGGCGTGGCAGACGGTGGGGATGGCCTTGGCCTCTTCGGCGGGTAGGTCGTAAAGGTCCTTGTCCATGGCCTCACCCGGGTCGATCTTGTTCATGATTCCGTCCAGACCGGCCAACATCATGGCCGAAAAGGCCAGGTAGGGGTTCGCGGTCGGGTCCGGGAAACGCACCTCAATGCGGCGACCCTTGGGGCTCGGATCATAAGGAATCCGAATCGACGCGGAGCGGTTGCGGGCGGAGTAGGCCAGCATTACCGGTGCCTCGAAGCCGGGCACCAGGCGCTTGTAACTGTTGGTGGAGGCATTCGTGAAGGCGTTCAGGGCCCGGGCGTGTTTGAAGATACCGCCAATGTAATACAGGGCCATCTCGGACAGGCCGCCGTACTTGTTGCCGGCGAACAGGTTCTCGCCGTCTTTTCCGAGGGACTGGTGCACATGCATACCGGAACCATTGTCGCCGACCAACGGCTTCGGCATGAAGGTCGAGGTCTTGCCATAGGCGTGGGCCACGTTGTGCACGCAGTACTTGAGGATCTGGTTCCAGTCGGCACGTTTCACGAGGGTGTTGAAACGGGTGCCGATCTCGCACTGGCCCGCCGTCGCCACCTCGTGGTGATGAACCTCGACGGACACACCCATCTCTTCCATCGCCAGACACATGGCCGCACGCATGTCATTCAGGGAATCCACTGGGGGCACCGGGAAGTAACCGCCCTTGATGCTGGGGCGATGGCCGATGTTGCCGTCTTCGTAGACCCGCTCGGAATTCCACTCCGCCTCTTCCGAGTCGACGTGGTAGGAGGCACCGCTCATGCCGACTTTCCAACGCACGTCGTCGAGGACGAAGAACTCCGGCTCCGGGCCGAAATAGGCGGTATCGGCAATACCCGTGGACTTGAGGTATGCCTCGGCGCGTTTGGCCAAGGAGCGGGGATCGCGCTCGTAGCCCTGCATGCTGGTAGGTTCCAGAATGTCGCAACGCACGATCAAGGTGGATTCGTCGGAGAAGGGATCTAAGACCGCGGTATCCTCTTCCGGCATCAGCACCATGTCCGATTCATTGATGCCCTTCCAGCCCGCGATCGAGGAGCCGTCGAACATCTTGCCGTCAGTAAACATGTCTTCGTTGACCATGGCCGCGGGCAGGGATACGTGCTGCTCCTTGCCGCGGGTGTCGGTGAAGCGAAGATCGACGAACTTGACTTCCGCATCCTTGATCAATTTCAGGACTTTCGATGCCATCTGCATATTCTCCAAAACGCTTTTTAATGGTGACGGTGGCCGCCGCGACGACCGCCGGGTATCGTGCCGGGCACTTGCCCTGACCGGGCTAAACGAACCTTCATCTAAGCATGAACCGTGCCATGGATGCGTCCCGCGCCCCAGTAAGTGCCCGGTATTCGGCCCAAAAGCAAGAACTCTCCGGGCGAACGCCTGTTACTGCTTGCGTTATCAATTTCGCTGCACCGCTATGACGGTGTTTCCCGGTGTGTTGAGGCTCCTGCGCCGCGATCCGGACAACCGGGCAAGAAGGGCGCCTCATCGTGGCGCACCAAAATAACACAAAAATACAGCGAGACGCACCAGAATGGATCACCCCTTGAAATAAAGCTGTAGCCGCCCGAACTCTGGGTGGCCGCCAAGAGACTCGCTCATCTCCTGGCGCAGGCGTTCCGCCTGGGCGGGCTCGGTTTCGGGGTCCAGCGGAAAAACGACGTCGAGGTCGATTTTTCCGCTCAGGTAGTGGAGCACCACCCGTTGCCGACGCTCAGCCCCCTCCACACCCTGCCAGGCCTGGGCCAAAAGCTGCAGGGCCTGGGCCCGGGCCGGCAGCGAGGAACAGGCAGGCGCGGCCTCGTCATTCTCCGGGTCGATGTGCACGGTGACGTCGTCGATCTCTTCGATCTGCCGTTTCAGCCCCTGTTCCACCAAGACCGCGATCATGTGTCCCTCTGAGACGCTGAGCCAAGGTTCGACCTGCACATGGACATCCGCCGAGGCATAGCCGCCGATCCGCCGTGTGCGCAGCATGTGGATGTCACGCACCCCCCCGACTTTCATGATCGTGCTGCGGATCGCCTGGATGCGCTCCTCGTCGAGCCCCGCGTCGACCAGTTCCTGGATCGCCCCCCACCCCAGATCCCAGCCGATTTTCGCGATCATCACACCCACCAGCACCGCCGCGATGGCATCCAGATAAGGCATGCCGAGCAGGCTGCCGCCAACCCCCACGAGCACCACGAACGACGACACAGAATCGGTTCGATGATGCCAGGCATTGGCGCGCAGCATGTCGGAATTGATTTCCCGGGCCACCCGTATGGTGTAGTAATAGAGCCACTCGTTAGCAAGGATCGAGAACACAGCCGCATACAGGGCCATCACCCCCGGCGTCATCAGGTCGTGGAAACCCAGCATGCTCTCGACACCGTCTAGCATGATGCCTCCGGCGACCAGAATCAGAAACACCCCGAGCCCCATGGTGGCCGCAGTTTCGATGCGGCCGTGACCATAGGGGTGCTCCTGATCGGGTCCATGGCGGGCATGGCGCGCCGCCACGTAGACCAAGGCGTCTGAAAGCAAATCCGACACCGAATGTATGCCGTCGGCGATCAGGGACTGGGACTGAGCGACAACGCCGACTACGATCTTGACCACCGCCAGCACCGAGTTGACGAGGGCGCCGACAATGGCCACCCGGGAGGTAGCCCGGTAACGGTCGTGGAGATTGCTACTCGACTCAGCCATGAAGTTCGTTTGCTGTTAGTTAGCGCTTACTTTCAGGATAACAACGTATTCGTCGTTACTGCTGCGGGTATCGATCACTCGGTGGCCATTGATGCGGCACCAGGCTGGGATATCCTGGAGGACCCCGGGATCCGTGCAAACCGCCTCTACCTCGGTGCCCGGGGCCAGCTCCGCGACCCGGTCCTGGACCCGAATCACCGGCAGCGGGCACAGGAGCCGACGCGCGTCCACCACTACGCGGCTCATAGGTACCAGCCCTCCGGAATCTGTTCCGCGGGAAGGGGGGCAACCTCCAAACACTTCGGTTCGGCCCCGTGGTCGCTGGCCTCCAGAGTCACCCGCTCGGCGGCTCGCCCCTTGCTGAAGCGGGCGACGATGCGTGCCGCCAGCGCGATATCATCGGCGTCGGCCCGGCCGTCGATTAAGGCCAAAGGGCCAGGATGGCTGACCGTGATAAGGGTCAGAAATTGCTTGCGGTAGCCGTGCAGGAACCTCGCCTCCCCTTCTTCCCTGGCGATGATCAGTTTGTAATTCGGGCTTGGCCGCAGATGGCGGCCGACCTTGAGCAGCATGATGTCGTCGAGATCGTAGTCGCGCGTTCCTCGGTTGTGCCAGAGATCGGCCAGCTTGACGGAGTACTGGGCGTCGGTCAGAAAACAGCAGCCGCCGGATGGCTGAGCATAGTCCTCGAAGCCGTACTGGGCCGCCAAGGCCATCTGCGGTTTGCGGCTGCGACCGTTGAACCCGAGCAGGGCTTCGCGTTGGATCCAGCCCTCACGTTCGGGCAGGGTGGGCGGCAGGTTGCGGCCGCTTAGGGGACGTACCAATAAGTCTTCGGCGCCGGATTTTCGGGCCACCACCGGCATGGTGTCCTTGCGCTGGGACATGGGCCGCTGGCCTACCACCTCGCCGGTGATGACGAAATCGAAACCGTGCGCCCTGACCCAATCCAGGGCCTTATGCACCATAAAGATCTTGCAGTCGAGGCAGGGGTTCATATGAGCCCCGTACCCGTACTCGGGCTCGAACAACACCTTTTTGTATTCATCCACCACATCGACCAGGTGCAGTTTGATGCCCAACTGTTCGGCCACCCAGAGCGCATTGTTTCGCTTGGGCCTGGACGCGTCGCGCTTGCGGATGGCGTGGGTGTGACCCTCGACGCAGAAGCCGGTGAAGAAGTTGATGCCCTCGACGTGGATGTCCTGCTCAAGCATTACCTTGGCCGCCAGAAGGGAATCGAGGCCGCCGGAGATCAAGGCGAGGGCCTTGCGCTGTTGAGTCATGATTGTGTGATTCGGCTCTTCAAGTGCGCCTAGTATACGCGAGGCGCCTCCGCCTCTGCAGCCGCGGCGGCTCGGCGTCGGGGCGCCTGGTTAGGAAATTGATGCAGCTCGGGGATATACTAATGCGTTTTCCTAAACCGGATCGATAGCGGGCGCAGGCAATGCCGAGTGAACACACGCAACATGATGTAGAGACTTTTCAGGGCCTGATCCTGGCCCTGCAGGAGTACTGGTCGGCCCAGGGCTGCGTGTTGCTGCAGCCTTTCGACATGGAGATGGGGGCTGGAACCTTCCATTCCGCCACCTTCCTGCGCGCCATCGGCCCCGAGCCCTGGAACTGCGCCTATGTGCAGCCGTCGCGCCGTCCCACGGACGGCCGCTACGGTGAGAATCCGAACCGGCTGCAGCACTATTATCAATACCAGGTGATTCTCAAGCCTTCGCCCCTTGAAATCCAGGAACTCTATCTGGGATCCCTACGAATGCTGGGCATCGACCCGCTGGTCCATGACATCCGGTTTGTCGAAGACAACTGGGAATCGCCGACGCTCGGGGCCTGGGGCCTAGGGTGGGAAGTCTGGCTCAACGGCATGGAAGTGACCCAGTTTACCTACTTCCAACAGGTAGGCGGACTGGACTGCCGGCCTGTCAGCGGCGAGATCACCTACGGCCTGGAGCGCATCGCCATGTACCTGCAAGGGGTGGAGAGCGTGTTCGATCTTACCTGGACCGTCGGTCCCCAGGGCCGGGTCAGCTACGGCGACGTCTTCCACCAGAACGAGGTGGAGCAATCGGCCTACAATTTCGAGCACGCGGACGTGCCGTCCCTTTTCGGCTGGTTCGACAACTGCGAGCGAGAGAGTAAACGCCTGATCGAGCTGGGCCTGCCATTACCCGCCTATGAGCAGCTGTTAAAGGCCTCCCACACCTTCAACCTGCTGGACGCCCGTCACGCCATCTCGGTGACCGAACGCCAGCGCTTTATCCTGCGAGTGCGCACCCTGGCACGTGCCGTCGCCCAGGCCTACTACGAGGTCCGCGAGAGCCTCGGCTTCCCCATGTTGAACGAGCAAAAGGAGGCCGCCAATGGCTGAGCAACAGGACCTGCTGGTCGAGATCGGCACCGAGGAACTACCGCCGAAGGCCCTCGGCAGCCTGTCGAAGGCGCTTCACGACAGCTTTGCCGCCGCGCTAGACCAACGCTCCCTCGGTTTTCAATCGATACGCCGCTTTGCCAGCCCTCGCCGCCTGGCCCTGCTGGTGCGCAGCCTCGACTTGGCCCAAGCCGATCGGCAAGTCGAGCGCAAGGGCCCCGCTCTTCGGGCTGCCTACGATAAGGACGGCAAGCCTACCAAGGCGGCCCAGGGCTTTGCCCGCTCCTGCGGCGTCGAGGTGGCAGAGCTGCAAACCCAGGATACCGCCAAGGGCAGTTGGCTGGTGTTCCGCCAGGTCCAGCCCGGTCGGGCCACGGCCGAGATGGTGCCGGAAATGGTCGAGCAGGCCCTCGCAGCGCTGCCGATCCCCAAGCGCATGCGCTGGGGCGACCGCAGCGAGGAGTTCGTGCGCCCGGTGCACTGGGTAGTACTGTTTCTCGGCGAGCAGCCGATCCGGGCCCGGGTGATGGGCGTAGAAGCAGGCCGAACCACCCGCGGCCATCGCTTTCACCACCCGGGCGAGATCGAGATCACGCGTCCCGACGCCTATGCGGAACTGCTGCGGGAACCCGGTCGGGTGCTGGCCGACCACGAGGAGCGGCGCGCACGGATCCATGCCCAGGTTCAGGCGATCGCCGAGGCCCAAGGTCTTCAGGCGGTGATTGATCCGGATCTGCTCGACGAGGTCACCGCGTTGGTGGAATGGCCGGTGCCGATCCTCGGCAACTTCGACGAGCGTTTCCTGGAGGTCCCGGCCGAGGCGCTCGTCAAGACCATGCAGGAACATCAGAAATACTTCCCGGTGGTGGACTCGGACGGGGCCCTGCAGCCCCATTTTATCGCGGTGGCCAATATAGATAGCCGCGATCCTGAGCAGGTGCGCTCGGGCAACGAGCGAGTGATCCGGCCTCGCTTCAGCGACGCCGCCTTCTTCTGGGAGCAGGATCTGAAGCGGCCGTTGGGGGCCCATATCGAGGGGCTCAAAGGAGTGGTGTTCCAAAAGCGGCTTGGGAGCCTGTTCGAAAAATCCCAGCGCGTAGCCCAACTGGCTCGCGAGATTGCCCCCGAGCTGGAACTGGACCCGCTGCTGGCCGGCCGCGCGGCCGAGCTGTGCAAATGCGATCTATTGACTCTGATGGTCGGCGAGTTCCCTAGCCTGCAGGGCACTATGGGCCGCCACTATGCCCGGGCCGGGAACGAGGACGCCCAGGTCGCCGCCGCCATGGAGGAGCACTACCTGCCACGACATGCCGGCGATCGGCTGCCCGAAACCGCCTGCGGTCGGGCCCTTGCGATCGCCGACCGCCTCGACACCTTGGTCGGCATATTCGCCATCGGCCAGAAGCCAAGCGGCGTTAAAGACCCGTTCGGATTGCGCCGGGCCGCGCTCGGGGTGCTCCGCATTTTGATCGAAACCCCGCTTGAATTGGACCTGGAACAACTGCTGCATTCCGCGGCGCGAAGCCTGGGAGGCCAGGTCGAGGCGGAGGCCGCGGTACCTGAGGTGTTCGACTACATGATGGAGCGCTTCAAGGCCTATTATGCCGAGCGCGGCCTGGCCCCCGACTTGGTGGACGCGGTGCTGGCGCGTCGGCCGACCCGTCCTAGCGACTTCGACCGCCGGATGCATGCTGTGGCGGCGTTCCGCTCCCTGCCGGAGGCATCGAGCCTGGCGGCAGCCAACAAGCGCATCCGCAACATCCTGCGTAAGGCCGAGGAGCCCATCCCGCCTCAGCCTGCTATCGGCCTGTTGCAGGAGGACTCGGAACGCCGGCTGGCCGGACTGGTGCAAGGTCATACGGTCGAGCTGGCGCCGCTGTTCGCCGCCGGCCGCTACCGCGAAGCCCTCACAGAACTTTCGACCCTGCGCGAGCCGGTGGATGAATTCTTCGACCAGGTAATGGTGATGTGCGACGACGACGCGCTGCGGCAAAACCGCCTGGCCCTGCTCCGCTCCCTGGAGGCGCTGTTCCTCGGGGTAGCAGACATCTCCCGGCTACAATAGGAGAAACGAAAATCGATGAATCCCGATTCCTACCAGGAGATGCTGTCGGCGGTGCAAGCCTTCCATCACAAACACCGGTTCCGGGAGACCGGCGGTGAGGAAATGACCTATCGGGTGGCCCTGATGGCGGAGGAGCTGGGGGAGATCTCCAGCTGCGTCACCAAAGGTAAAAGTAAGGACTCACTATCGGAAGAAGTGGCGGATTTGTTGATTCTTGTGATGGGCACGGCCATTGCGCAAGGCTTCGACCTAAACCAAGCATTCTGGGACAAGATGCATAAGCTGCAGCAACGCGATGCGCGCATGATCAATGGCCGCATCCGGGTCTCTGAATTCCGCGACGTCGACTGATCGGCAGCGCGCCATGAAAATTGTGATACTGGATAGGGACGGGGTCATCAACCAGGACTCCGAGGCCTTCATCAAATCGCCCGACGAGTGGCAAGCCATCCCCGGCAGCCTGGAGGCCATCGCGCGACTCAATCACGAGGGCTTTCGGGTGGTGGTGGCGACCAACCAGTCCGGGATCGCCCGCGGCCTGTTGGACATGCAAGCCCTGAACGCGATCCATCGAAAGATGCACAATGAGTTGGGCCGTTACGGCGGGCACCTGGATGCCATCTTCTTTTGCCCCCACGGCCCCGACGACGGCTGCCGCTGCCGCAAGCCGGCCCCCGGGCTGTTCGAAGAGATCGCACGCCGCTTCCACTGCCACTGCGAAGGCGCTCCAGCCATAGGCGACAGCTTGCGCGATATCCAGGCGGCCCAGGCGGTCGGCGCCCAGCCCGTTTTGGTGCGCACCGGCAAAGGGGCCCGGACCCTTATTCAGGAGCCGGGACTGGCAGAGCGCGTCCCCGTATACGACGACTTGGCCCAGGCGGTAGACGCCTTGCTGGACGAGCGCTGAACTATCGGAGCACCGGTGCCACCTCAACACCGCCGCGGAGCCCCAATGATCCTATTTCGCTCGCAGATCTTCTTTATCTTGCTGTTGCTGAGCACCCTGGTGTTCGCAATGCCGATCTGGCTGCTCGGCCGCTGGCTGAGCGACCAACAAGTGGGCGCCCTCGCCGCCGGCTGGGGGCACGTCAATCTCTGGCTCCTCAAATGGATATGCGGGCTCGACTTCCAGGTCGAAGGTAGCGAACACATTCCGGCAAGTAATTGCATCGTCCTCGCCAAACACCAGTCTGCCTGGGAGACCATTGCCCTGCGCTGCATCTTACCGGGCAATCAGGCCTGGGTGCTGAAGCGGGAATTGATGCGGATTCCAATCTTCGGTTGGGCCCTCGCCCGGGCCCGCCCGATCGCTATAGACCGCTCCGCCGGACGGCGCGCGGTCAAGCAGCTTATTGATCAAGGCAAGGCGCATCTGGAGAATGGCCGCTACGTGATGATTTTCCCGGAGGGCACCCGGACAGCCCCGGGGACCCGCAAGCGCTACGGTCTGGGAGGTGCCCTGCTGGCAGAGAAATCTGGCTACCCGGTGCTGCCCATCGCCCATAACGCAGGGGTTTATTGGAGCCGGCGCAGCCTGCGCAAGTATCCGGGTACGGTGCGCGTGGTTATTGGCCCGCCTATAGAGAGCAGGGGACGCTCGGCCAGGGAGATCCTGGAACAGACGGAGACTTGGATCGAGACTGAAGTGGCACGCCTGCCGGGCAGCCTGCCGGCGGAATCGCGGGGAGCAGCGGAAGGCGCCGACTGAGCCCAGAGCCTTGAGCGCGGCGGCCGGCAACAAGGTCCGAGGCGCCCCCAAGGAAGCCAGTCGTCTGGCGAGCCCCTTGAGCTGTATCTTCAACGAGAACTCGAGCTCATACCACTCGTTAGGCGTTCGGTCCTACCTTCGCTGAGATCGCTCTTCCGTCGTCTGGGACCGGATATCAGC
The DNA here is from genome assembly GCA_963753615.1 of uncultured Gammaproteobacteria bacterium. Taxonomy (GTDB): domain Bacteria; phylum Pseudomonadota; class Gammaproteobacteria; order Chromatiales; family Chromatiaceae; genus CAVWCW01. The sequence continues at coordinate 300,667 of CAVWCW010000014.1, read as the reverse complement.
GCAGCCAGAATTCACCTATCCAATTGAAAAATAAGGAATTTAATTTCTACTGCTAGTGATTGTCGCGGCGTTAATAACCGCCGCTGGCTGCTTCGGACATTTCTTCGGCCAACTGATGACCTGGCCGCGCTATCGCCCGGCGTCGAATCACACGTCCAGGTTTTCCACCGTCAGGGCGTTCTGCTCGATGAACTCACGGCGCGGCTCCACCTGGTCGCCCATCAAGGTGGTGAAGATCTCGTCCGCGGACACTGCGTCTTCGATATTTACCAGCAACAGACGCCGACTGTTCGGGTCCATTGTGGTCTCCCACAGCTGGTCCGGATTCATCTCGCCCAACCCCTTGTAACGCTGGATGTGCTGGCCACGCTTACCCTCCTCCATGAGCCACTCCAGTGCCTGTTTAAAGCTCGTGATCTCGCTGCGCCGCTCGCCGCGCAGCACATAGGCACCCTCACCCACCAAACCCTCAAGGTGCCCGCCGAGTTCGCGGATGCGACGGTATTCGCTGGTGGCGAAAAACTCTGCCGGAACCCTGGTCTCTGTGGGAATACCGTGGGAAAGCTGAACGACCCGCAGAGCCCCACTCTCGCCCTCGTCGGCAAGCACCGCATGGATTTCGTAGCGGGTCGAAGGCTTTTGGTCGACATTCAACAACCCCTGCAGTTCGCTGGTCCAGCCCTCCATGCCCGCGGCGTCGCGCCAACTATCGCCGCCGATTTCAGGCATGTAGATCAGCTTCTCCAGAAAGGCACGGTCGTAGCGGCGTCCCAGGCGATCAATGCTGCCGACCACCGCAACGAATTCCCGCGCCAACTGTTCCAACGCGATAGCCGATAAAGGCGGCGCCTCCAGGTCGACGTGGATCTCCGCGTTTTCCAAAGCGGCGTTGAGCAGGTGGTGCCGCAGCTCCGCGTCGTCCTTCAGGTATTGCTCCTGCTTGCCCTTTTTCACCTTGTACAGAGGGGGCTGGGCAATATAGATATGGCCACGCTCAATCAACTCCGGCATCTGGCGGTAGAAGAAGGTCAGCAACAGGGTGCGAATATGGGCGCCGTCCACATCGGCGTCCGTCATGATGATAACGCGATGATAGCGGAGCTTGTCCGGGTTGAACTCCTCACGCCCAATTCCGCAACCAAGCGCCGTGATCAGAGTCCCTACCTCTGCCGAGGACAACATCTTGTCGAAACGGGCCTTCTCCACATTTAGGATCTTTCCCTTGAGGGGGAGTATCGCTTGAAACCGACGGTCGCGGCCCTGCTTGGCGGAACCGCCGGCCGAATCTCCCTCCACCAGATAAAGTTCTGACTGGGCCGGGTCCTTTTCCTGGCAATCTGCCAGTTTTCCCGGTAGACCTGCAATGTCGAGCACCCCCTTGCGCCGGGTCATCTCCCGGGCTTTCCGAGCGGCTTCCCGAGCCCGAGCGGCGTCGAGCATCTTGTTGACAATAATCTTCGCTTCCCCGGGATTCTCCAGCAGAAAGTCGGAGAAGTGCTCGGCGCAAAGACCCTCGACGATGCCCTTAACCTCCGAGGAAACCAGTTTGTCTTTGGTCTGGGCGGAGAACTTGGGATCTGGCACCTTAACGGAGACCACCGCGGTGAGGCCCTCTCTGGCATCGTCACCGGTGGCGGCGATCTTATGCTTCTTGGCAAGTCCCTCCCGCTCGACGTACTGGTTCAAGGTCCGGGTCAGTGCGGCGCGAAAACCGGCCAATGGGTTCCGCCGTCGCGCTGGGGGATATTATTGGTAAAAGTGAAAACGTTTTCCTGGTAAGACTCGTTCCATTGCATGGCAATCTCGACGGAGATGTCCTGGCGCTCGGCAGAGAAGTAGAAGACCTGGGAGTGCAAGGCAGTCTTTTTGCGGTTCAGGTGTTCAACGAAAGCGCGGATGCCGCCCTGGTATTCGAACTTGTCGTGACGGTCGGTACGCTCGTCGTTAAGCGAGATAAGTACGCCGGAGTTTAGAAAGGACAACTCGCGCAGTCGCTTGGCGAGGATCTCATAGTGAAACTCGATATTGGTAAAGATTTCGCCACTGGGGCGAAAGCGGATCTGGGTACCCTTGCTGTCCGTCTTCGCCGACATCGGCCAGCGGCGCACTGGGTTCCCCCAAGCTGTAGTGTTGGCGATAGAGCCGACCCTCGCGGCGAATCTCCAGATCCAGGGATTCCGACAGGGCATTGACCACCGATACCCCGACCCCGTGCAGCCCACCGGAAACCTTGTAGGAGTTGTCATCGAATTTACCGCCGGCATGCAGTACGGTCATGATCACTTCTGCCGCCGAACGCTGTTCCTCCGGGTGGATATCCACCGGAATGCCGCGGCCATCGTCACTAACCGTGACCGACTCGTCGGCATGGATGGTCACCTTGATGTTGGTGCAATGCCCGGCCAAAGCCTCATCGATAGAATTATCCACGACCTCGAACACCATGTGGTGCAGCCCGGTACCATCATCGGTGTCGCCGATATACATCCCAGGGCGCTTGCGGACCGCGTCCAATCCCCTGAGGACTTTGATATTCGAGGAGTCGTAAGACATTGGTGCATCTCCAGTCAGCGGGCTGAATATTATACATGGATAGAGCCATTGCGGGGCTGACGGGTTTCTAAAGCGGCTAATGGGGCACAAGGCGTGAAGCGGGCTATCTACCCTGAGGCGCGCGTACAGAACGGGCGTCAAACCTCGGCCTGGCGTTATTCGGCCATGTTCCACGTGGAACATGCGCGTAGCCCGGCCCGTCGAATAGGCCCGTTTCCGGGAGTCCATAGCGGTGATGAAGGTCTGGCAACCGGCGGCATTGAGCAGTTCCAGCGCCCACTCCCGGCTGTTCCGATCCAATTCGGCGCCGAGGTCGTCCACCAGCATTATCGAACGCTCGCCAGAAAGACCCTCGATAGCGCCGCCGATGGCCAACTGGAGACGCACCACCAAGCGCTTCAGTTCCCCTCGGGACAAGGACTCCGCAACCAACTTCCCGCGCCTCGTCAACACCAAGTCTGCCTTGTGGGGCCCCGATTGCGTAAAACCCCGGCGGGCGTCTGAGGACGCATTCGCTCCCAGCGCCGCGGCCAAAGATTTGTCTGCAGCCCAACCCTGCCGGTAATCCAGATCGATTGGTGCCGGAGATCCGGCTCCCTCGCCCAGGATCGCGAACTCCTCGCACAGACGAGCGACCAACCGCAACCGGGCCTGATGAATTCTTTCGCCTGCCCGGACCAATTCCGAATCCCAGAGGCGGAAGCTCCCATCTCCGGACCGAAGGGCCGCATTTCGTTGCCGCAGGGCGCGCTCGAACTCGGCGTAGCTCTCGCGGTATTGATGTTCCACGTGGAACACTGCCCAATCGATCAGGCGCCGCCGGTAGCTTGGCCCCCGCTCCAGGATCTCGTAGGTATTCGGCGCGATCACTTGCATCGGAAATCCCCGGGCGATGTCGGACATCCGCTTTACGTTCTTGCGGTTCATTCTCAGCAGCGCCCCTGCGCCCCTACGCTCGAGTCCGATCGTCCAATCTACCCCGTTGCTGCGTATTCCACGTGCCACCAAGCGAATCGCCGCCGCCCCGTTACGGACCACCGGCTCCACCCTGGCGCGCCGAAAAGAGCGGCCCCGACCGAGCATATAAACGGCTTCCAGTATAGAAGTCTTGCCCGCCCCATTGCCGCCGCTGATCCAATTAATACGGGGCCCGGCCGATAACTCCGCCTGTTCGAAAATCCGGAGGTTGGTGATATCGATATGGTCGACTCTCATCGCCGCCTAGAAATACCGGAAACCTATTTTCGCCGACTGGGCGGGGTGCAGAGAGTGTCTCTGGAAAAGCTCGATGAGTCGCAACAACCCTCATTAGTGACGCAATTGCGAAGCGTCAGAGAAAAGCGGCCTGTAGCGGCCTGCGCACCGTCCGATCCGAAGTCTGACTCACCAAGAAGGACAATGACCATGCCGAGAAACCACCCAAGGAGCAGCGAAAGCTCGCTGAACTAGCCGGACAACAAAAACCGGGGCCGCCCCTTGGCTGACCCCGGTATCTCACTACATATTGCGCCCCTCAGCGCACCCTAAGGAAACGGGGAAGTAAACCCGTTTCTCTAGAGACGCATCGGCATGACCACATAGCGGCTCTGGGCATTGCCCTGACCGCAAATTAGCGCGCTGCTATTGGAGTCTTTAAGGTCGACCACGACGATATCCTCTTCCACCACGTTGAGCACATCCAGCAAATAGCCCACGTTGAAGCCTATCATCAGTTCCGCCCCCTGATACTCGACCTCCAGCTTTTCTTCCGCCTCTTCCTGTTCCGGGTTGTGGGCCTGCAATTCCATAAGTCCTGGGCTCAGGGTGACCCTGACGCCCCGGTACTTTTCGTTTGAAAGGATCGCCGTCCGCGACAGGGCTTGTCGAAACACCTCCCGCTCAACCGTGAACTCATTTTCGCTGGGTATCGGGATGACTCGGCGATACTCCGGGTACTTGCCGTCTATCAATTTGCTGGTAAAGATCAAGTCGTCGCTGTGCAGCCGAATATGGCTGCCGCTCAACTCCAGCTTGACCCTATCCTGCTCTTCACCCAACAGCCGCCCCAACTCCATCACCGCCTTACGCGGCACGATGATCTGAAACCCGTCGCTCGGCTCATCCAGTTCAAACGGCACTTCACTCAACGACAACCGGTGCCCGTCGGTCGCTACCGCGCGCAACATTCCATCCGCCAATTCAAACAACATTCCGTTCAGGTAATACCGTACGTCTTGTTGCGCCATGGCGAACTGGGTCCGCTCTATCAACCTCTTGAGGATAGGTTGGTCCAACTCTAGCACCTGGCTGCTGGCGACCGGCTCGATTGTGGGAAAATCCTGGGCCGGGAGCAAAGACAGCGAAAACCGGCTGCGTCCTGACCGCAGGACAGCTCTCTCTCCCTCGATCTCCAACCGAACTTTTGCGCCTTCCGGCAAAGCTTTGCAGATGTCCAACAGTTTACGCGCGGGGATGGTGCACCTGAATTCTCCTTCACAGCGAGCGTTGGCCTGCGTCTTGAGTTCCACCTCAAGGTCGGTGGCGGTAATGTGCAGCGACTCCGGATGGGCCTCAAGAAGGATATTCGCCAGGATAGGCAACGTTTGCCTGCGCTCGACAATGCCTCCCGCCTGCAGCAAAGGTGCCAGCATCGCGTCCCGGTCGGTTTCAATCAGCATTCGGTTTCACCATTCATGGCCATTTCTCGTTTTCAAGCAGCAGTATAGGGTTTTTGCACTGGCACTCCAACTCTTTACGCCTGAAAGGAATTTTCTCGCAGAATCATGGCCTTGTCGGCAGCGAACCGATACCATTACGAATCCCTGCCGCAGCAGGTTGTGGATAACTGTAGGATTGAGATTGTTCCTAGAGAGGCGCTGAAAAAAGCTGGGTTTCCGAAAGCCTTCGTTTTCAAGCGGTTGGACGCCTGAAAATAACGGGGCGTCCTGCCCCGCGCGAGAAACGCGATTGAATCAGCGTTTCCCTCGGGAAACTGCTTAAAGACCTGGTTTTTGAATTCGTTGGTTCTTCGTTGCTCCCGGAAACTATGCCATAAAGTTCTGATTTTCAGCCAGTTCACCCCAGTGGAAAGAGCGAGCCGCCAGCGCCTGTCGATTTTTCCGCGGAGTTTTCAGTGCTCAAAATCCACAATGCCGAATTTTTCGGCTTGGCGGTAGTTGGATTTCCAACCGATCGAAGGAGCTACGCTCGCCAACGGGAATCCGGCACAGTCGAGGGGGATCACAATAGGGCGTTGCTAATAAGAGATTGTGTATATCCAAAAAGCTTATTATTGTTATTAGTACCCGCGTGTTTTGTGGATAAGTCGAAAATCGCGTGTTAACTCAATCACGTAGTCCCCGTTTAGCGAGGCCAAAGCCGGTATGTTCAAGGTGGGTCCATAGAGGATAAAGCTGTGGATAAATCCCGCAACCCGCCGGGTACGGGATTCCACGACAGCTTATCCACACTAGCTGCTGAGAGTCCTCAACAGGTTGGTGTAGTCCTCCGACAAGCGGGGATCAGCCTCTCTCAGTTCGGCGATCTTGCGATTGGCATGCAACACCGTTGTGTGGTCCCGTCCGCCGAATGCCGTGCCGATCTCGGGTAGACTGTGGCTGGTCAGTTCTTTGGCCAGCGTCATGGCGATCTGGCGCGGACGGGCAATTGAGCGACTGCGCTTGCCCGAGTTCAGGTCCGCCACCCGCATCTGAAAATACTCGGCGACCGTTTTCTGGATATTATCGATGGTGACCAGCTTGTCCTGGGCCGCCAGCATGTCGCGCAGTGCATCCTTCGCGAATTCCATGGTGATCGGTTTTCCGGTGAATTGGGAATTTGCGATCACCCGTCGCAGGGCCCCTTCCAACTCCCGAATATTCGAACGGATTCGCTTGCCGATGAAGAAGGCGACGTCGGACGGTAGATCCGCGTGCAACTGCAGCGCCTTGCTTTGCAGGATCGCGACCCGTGTCTCGAGGTCCGGGGGCTCTACGGCAACCGTGAGGCCCCAGCCGAAGCGCGAGCGCAGGCGTTCTTCCAGCCCCGAGACCTCCCGCGGAAAGCGGTCGCTGGACAGAATGATCTGTTGTTGCGATTCGAACAGCGCATTGAAGGTGTGAAAAAATTCTTCCTGGGAACGCTCCTTGCCCGCGAAAAACTGCACATCGTCGATCAGCAGGGCATTTACGGAACGGTAATTGCGCTTGAACTCGTCAATCTTGTTGTGCTGCAGCGCCCGAACCATCTCGGCCACAAACCGTTCGGAATGCAGGTAGACCACGCGGGCATTTGGATTGGCCTGCTGGATGGTGTTGCCGACTGCATGCATCAGGTGGGTTTTGCCCAAACCTACGCCGCCATATATAAATAGTGGGTTGTAGGCTTGGCCAGGATTCTGCCCGACCTGCATCGAGGCCGCCCGGGCCAGCTGGTTGGATTTGCCCTCGACGAAGCTTTCGAAGGTGAACTGTGGGTTGATATTGGAGCGGGTGTTCCCCGCATCCGCGCTGGTGCTCTGGGATGCAGTGCCGGCGTTCGAGGCGCTGCCGAGGGGTCGGGCCCGAGGCGTGGGGCGTTTGGGCGCCGTAGGGGCCCGGCTACCGATTTCCAGCAACACCCTCGGCGTCCGCTCGCCTGAAAACTCAGCGGTATAGTGTACGATCTGATCCAGGTAGTTCTTCTTCACCCAATCCAGCACGAATCGATTGGGCGCCAATAGTTGCAACCGGTCCCCGGCTTCCACCGCCTGCAGGGGCCGAATCCAGGTGTTGAATTGTTGCGCGTTGAGCTCTCCTTCGAGACGCTCGAGACATCGGTTCCACAGAGACAATTTGGGTCAGCTCCTACACGGCTGGCCGGGCGGCTTCGCTTATTCTGCGAAGCTGCCGCCAGAAAAATAACATCATCAATTCCGAATATTTTGAGGTACAAATATTATTGCGGAGGCCCGTGATCCCTTCGGTCCCGCCGTCCGGCATCGAGCTTTAGTCTACCGCCCTTCGCCGGGTCTTATCCACAGCTGTGGAAAACTTTATACGCTTCGCCCATGCTCTTCGAGTAACCCCCTAGCGCTGGATATAAGAGCTCGCCAATGTTGACAAAAAACCTTCTTTGGCGGTATGCTCTGCCCCCTTTTGCAAGCGCCCCGCCCCGGGGGCTCGATCTCTGGAATAGGCTCAACCGCAATGAAACAGACTTTTCAACCCAGTACTCTCAAGCGCGCCCGTACCCACGGCTTCCGTGCCCGCATGGCGACCCTTGGCGGACGCAAGGTGCTAAAGGCCCGGCGGGCCAAGGGTCGCGCGCGTCTGACCCCCTGATCGGGGGGATCTTGCCGCAGTCGGAACGGTTTTCCCGCGCAGCCCGACTTCTGGATCCCGACGCCTACCGGCGCGTATTCGCAAAACCGGTCCGAAGCAGCGATTCCCTGTTTACGGTGCTGGCTCGGGCCAACGGGGTGGGCGGCGCACGGCTCGGTCTGGCGATCTCCAAGAAGCAGCTGCGGCGAGCGGTCGAGCGAAACCGCATCAAGCGGATGGTTCGAGAAAGTTTCCGCCAGCAGCGCCCGAGCTTGCCCCCGATCGATCTGGTAGTCCTGGCTCGGCGCGATACCGGTCGCGCCACTAGCTTCCAACTTCGCGATTCACTTAGGCTCCACTGGCAACGCCTGGCAGGCCAATGCAGAAAATCCTGATCTTTCTGATTCGCGGCTACCAGTACGTAATCAGCCCTTGGCTGGGAAATCATTGCCGTTTCCATCCCAGCTGCTCCCATTACGCCGTCACCGCCTTGCGTAACCACGGCGCGGCGCGCGGCGGTTGGTTAGCGATTCGGCGGCTGTCCCGCTGCCATCCCTGGCACGAGGGCGGATATGACCCGGTCCCGGAACCCCAGCAGAAGAAGTCCCATGGATAACTACCGCCTGATACTGATCGTCTCCCTCGGCTTCGTCTTGGTGCTCCTATACCAGGCTTGGATGCAGGACTACGGGCCGAAGCCGGTACCCGAGCAGACCCAAGCGGAGGCGAGTCAGCCCGCCGCGGCCGGCGCCGAAGCCGTGATCGACGCGGTCCCCAGCGCACCTGCGGTCGGCGCCGATACTCCAGCCGCAGGTGCTGAAGTGCCCCTCGCCGCGGCTCGACCCCAGGTCAGTGTCCCGGTCGTGAAGGTGGAAACCGATCTCCTGAAGTTGGAGATTTCTACTCGCGGCGGCGACCTGCAATCCCTGCTGCTGCGCGACTATCCGGTGCATCCCTCGAATCCCGAGCAGAAATACCAGTTGCTCAAGCCGGTGCCGCCAAATCTGTTTCTGGCGCAATCGGGCCTGATCGGGGCGGATCCGGCCACAGCCCCTACCCACGAGGCCGACTTCCTGACCGCTGAAGACGAATATCGGCTGGCCGAGGGAGAAGACGAGTTGGTAGTACCGCTGCGCTGGAGCCACCCGTCCGGAATCGACGTAATCAAGCGCTACCGCTTCCGCCGTGGCAGCTATCTGGTCGAGGTCAGTCAAGAGATCATCAATGGGGGAAATAAGCCCTGGGCGGCTCGCCAGTACAACCAGCTGCAGCGAACAGCGCCCCCGGAGAGCGACAAGCAGTCCTTTATCTATACCTACACCGGTGGGGCCATTTACGGTCCGGAAGACAAATACGAAAAGATCGACTTCGACGAGTTGGCCGAGGGCCAGTTGAGCCGGGATGTCCGCGGCGGCTGGATCGCGATGATCCAGCACTACTTCCTCTCCGCTTGGGTTCCCGTGGCCGAGCAGACTCAGCACCTCTACTCCAAGGGGTTGTCTGGAGGCCGCTATCTAATCGGCATGTACTCGCCTTCGGTTACCGTGCCGCCGAAAGGCAGTCACGTATTCTCCGCCTCGATCTTTTCCGGGCCCAAGTTGCAGGATGCCCTGGCCGAGGTGGCCCCTGGTCTGGAACTGGCGGTGGACTATGGCTGGTTGACCGTTATATCCCAGCCGCTGTTCTGGCTGCTCGAGTTTCTCCACGGTCTGCTCGGAAACTGGGGCTGGGCGATCATCTTCCTTACCATCCTGATCAAGCTAGCGTTCTACAAGCTCTCGGAAGCGAGTTACAAGTCGATGGCGAACATGCGCCGCATGACCCCGCGTCTGCAGGCCCTTAAGGACCGCTACGGCAGTGACAAGCAGCGCCTGAATCAGGCCATGATGGAGATGTACAAGAAAGAAAAGATCAACCCCCTGGGCGGCTGTCTTCCAGTAGTAGTGCAGATCCCGGTATTCATCGCTTTGTACTGGGTGTTGCTAGAGAGCGTAGAGATGCGCCAGGCGCCATTCATCCTTTGGATGAACAACCTCTCCGATCCCGATCCTTACTACATCCTGCCGCTGATCATGGGCGTATCCATGTTCATCCAGCAGAAGCTCAATCCGGCCCCGGTGGATCCAATGCAGGCCAAGATCATGATGAGCCTGCCGGTTGTGTTCACCGTGTTCTTCGCCTTCTTCCCGTCCGGGTTGGTGCTGTACTGGGTGGTCAACAACATCCTGTCGATCGCCCAGCAGTGGTATATAACCCGCAATATCGAGAAGGCCGCGGCGGCCCATTAGCTACAGGGTAGCCTCGCCTCGTGCCGTTTCGCGATAGCATAGCCGCCGTCGCCACGGCCCCGGGTATCGGCGGCGTTGGCATCGTGCGGGTATCGGGTCCCCACTGCCGGATCGTGGCCGAGGCCTTGCTCGGCACCCTGCCGCCCCCGCGTCGAGCCAGCTTCCGAGCATTTCGTGATGGTGCCGGAGAGGTCATCGATGCCGGCCTGGCCTTGTACTTTCCCGCTCCCCACTCGTTCACCGGCGAAGACGTCCTGGAACTCCAGGGCCATGGCGGTCCGGTGGTCTTGGACCTGTTACTGGCCCGGGTGCTGGAGACTGGGCCCCGTTTAGCCCGGCCGGGGGAATTCAGCGAGCGCGCCTTTCTCAATGAGCGGCTCGATCTGGTCCAGGCCGAAGCGATCGCTGACCTGATCGAAAGCGGTACCGCCGAGGCCGCCCGCTTGGCCAGCCGCTCCCTGCAGGGGGTATTCTCCCAGCGCATACATGCGCTGGTGGCCGAGTTGATTAGCCTGCGCACCCACGTGGAGGCGGCCATCGACTTTCCCGAGGAGGAGATCGACTTTCTCGCGGATTCGAAAGTAAGCGCTCACTTAGCCCAGATCTTAGCGCAGTTTGAGAATGTACTGCGGAGCGCCCGCAACGGTTGCTTGTTGCGCGAGGGTCTCAGTCTGGTCATCGCCGGCCGCCCCAACGCGGGCAAGTCGAGCCTGTTGAATGCCCTCAGCGGACGCGAGTCCGCCATCGTCACCCCTATCCCGGGCACTACCCGGGATCTGGTGCGAGAGCGGATTCAGCTCGACGGCATCCCGCTGCACTTGGTTGATACCGCCGGGCTCAGGGATCAAGCCGGACCGGTGGAGGCCGAGGGCATCCGCCGGGCGCGGGCCGAACTCGCTCGGGCCGACCATATCCTCTGGGTGTTCGACGATCAGGCAGACCCCGGGCACCTGGCCTTCGACCGCGCCCGCCTCCCGTCTGGGGTCGCTTGCACGCTGGTAAGGAACAAGATCGATCGCACCGGCTCTGCCCCCGGGCCGCGCGCAGGCCCGGACGGCCCGGAACTGGCGGTATCGGCCAAGACCGGCGCCGGCATCCCCGAGCTGAAACGCCATCTCAAGACCGGCGCTGGTTACCAGGGGCAACAGGAGGGTGAGTTCATCGCCCGGCGTCGGCACCTGCACGCGTTAGAACGAGCAAGTAAGCACTTACTTGCAGGGCGAGAAAACCTTCAGGTTAGGTCCGCCGGAGAACTGTTGGCCGAGGATCTGCGCCAGGCCCAGCAGGCCTTGTCCGAAATCACCGGGGCGTTCACCAGCGACGACCTGTTGGGGGAAATCTTCGGCAGTTTCTGTATCGGCAAATAGGTGAGACCCGGCTATTTCGTCAGGTCCCCGCGGCGCTGCCTGGACTGGCGGCCTCGATCTACGGGCCCGAGCCTCGGTCTGACCTTTGCCACCAGCTGACGCAAGCGCCGAAGGTCTTCGCTCGAGCCGCCCCGGCCGTAGCGCAGGCGGACGTAGAGCTGAGCGGCGCTGCGCATCCGTGTCGCGAGCTCGGGGCGTGCCCTCGCCACGCGTTCGGCGTAATCCCGCGGACCTTCGCTCGGCCCCCGTGCCAGGCCGTGTCGGCTCAGGCGTTGGCACAACCGCAAAAAGGCCCTTTGCACCGGGTCGACCCGGGTGCGTTCGCGTCCCAGCATCAGCAGGGCAACCAACGCCAGAATCGCGGCGCTGATCAGTACCAGGGCAATGCCCATCCCGGCGTGGCGCAGGAAGCCGAGACCGAGGCGCTGCATCAGGGCGCTCTGCTTGCTGCTGCCGTATTGCAGTACCCAGTCGTTCCAGCCGCTGTTGACCGCATCCCAAACCAAACCGGTCGACCGCGCCAGGTCGCGCAGGAAGGACAGTTGCTGGTCGGAGAACCGGATCGGCGCGCCACCGACCAGAAAACCCGGGTCAAAGGAGCGCAGGATGCGCTCCGGGGCCACCGCTGCGGTAGGATCGATCCGGGTCCAGCCGCGCTCCGGGAGCCAGACCTCGGACCAGGCGTGGGCGTCGGATTGGCGCACGATCAGATAATCGCCCAGGGGGTTGAAGGCGCCGCCCTGGTAGCCGGTGACCACCCGGCTGGGGATGCCCGCGATCCGCATCAGCAGGGTGAAGCTGGTGGCGTAGTGCTCGCAGAAGCCGCTGCGGGTTTCGAACAGAAACTGGTCTGCCGGGTTGCCGCGGGTTTGGGGCGGGGTGAGCGAATAATAAAACGCCTCGTTGCGGAAATGCAGCAGCGCCGAATCGACCAGCCTTCGGGGGGCGTCGCCGTTCGCCTGCCAGCCGGCGACCAACGCCCGCATCCGGGGCGTGATATTGTCCGGCAGCTGCAGGGCATCTTCGCGTTGCAACGGGCCGATTGTCCGGTTCTCGAGCGCCGGGCTGGAGCGCATTGCATAGCGGGTGAGTCGGTTGACGGGTTGCGCCGACCGCAACTCGAACGCGCTGCTAAGGCGGGTACCTGGCGGCAGGGAAACCGGCAGCTCGAGGGCGAATAACCAGCGCTGGCGGTGAGGTTCGAGGGTGAGGCTGTAGTCCAGTACCTCGTCCTGCCAGACCAGGGCGACGGCATCCGCGTCCAGCGGCTCGGTCTCGGCCAGCTCCCAGTTTTTTCCGTCGGTACCGACGAATACCAGGCCGCGCCAGTAGAGCTTATCCTGTGACGGGGGCTCTCCGGAAAAGCGGGCTCGGAAGGCCACCGCTTCCGATTGGGACAGCTGACTGACGCTGCCCGGTTGCAGGCGGTCGCTGAAGCCGGTGATGGCGGAGCCCGAACTGGCGTAGAGCGACCACAGGGGCGCAGACAGCCTTGGAAACAGCAAAAACAGCACCACAGCCAGCGGGAGTGCCGGCAACAACAGTAACCCGAGTTGCCGCAGCGCCGGCCTTGGGCGAAAGCTGGGTTTGGCCCGATGGGCCTCTGCGAGCAGGGCGATCAGCGCGAGGCTGACCAGCAGCAGATAGAGGTTCACCAGCAGGTCCTGGTCGAACAGCGACTGCACCACGACGAGGAACAAGCCGAGAAATACGCCGGTATACAGTTCCCGGCGCTGGCGTAGCTCCAGTAGTTTGAGGCCCACCATCACCAATAAGAGGGCGGAGCCTGGATCGCGTCCGAACACCCGATGGTATTGCGCCAACACGAGCAACAGTCCGGCGGCGGCCAAGAGCCCAAGAATCAGGCGCCCGGGCGGGCCAAACCCGCGCCGTTGCAACAGCAGGCGCAGTCCGAGCATGGCGTAGAAGAAGGCCCCGATGGAGAGCGGAAAATGCCTGCTCAGGGGCGCTGCCGCCAGGGCCAGCAACAGCACCAACCCGGTGTCCAGTTTCGGCTCCAGCGCTTCCCGGTCCCGCTGCGTCATTCCTGGGCCACCCCGAAGCGGGCGAGGGTGGCGAGGCAGCGCGCGCGCTGTCGCTCACTGTTGTCCGGCGTTATCTCTACCCCGGGCAGGCGCAGGCCGTAGTTGAGCCCGGCCTCGCTCGCCAGCAGCACCCAGCGGCACAGCAGGCTGAGCCGGGTCTCGTCGTCGCCGAAGGGTACCTCGGCCCAGTCCAGCCACAGGGTCTCGCCCCGGTTGCCCCCGAACTGTTTGGTCAGCAGCTCGCCGCCCCGGGCCGCGGCCTTCCAATAGACGTGCTTGGGCGGGTCCCCGGGGCTGTACTGGCGCAGGCCGGCAAAATCGTCGCTGCCCCGGCCAACATCGCCCTGTTCGTCCAGCCCGCCGCCGGGTGCCGGCGGCAACGCGCCGGCGGCGGACGGGCGTGGATAGACCATGCATTCGAGCGGAATCTCTACATAACCCCATGCTCGCAGCAGGCCTAGCGGGTAGCGGGTGGCGAGGGTCAGGCGCCCGAGGGTCAGGACCCCGCGCCGCTCGGTCGGGACCCGCAGCCCCACCTGGATGCGCCCGAGCGGCGGCAGATCGGTAAGCTCCGGGGCCTGGCCTTGGCGCCCCAGTTCGATACCAGGGCGGTGGCTGCGGCGGGAGTTGCCCAGCTCGATGTTGAACCAAGCTTCCTGGCCCGCGAACACCGGCTCCGCCCTACCGCCGTGCACTTGCAATCCGAGCAGGTTGCGCCAGGTCTCGAGGATGGTGCTCAGGCCGATACCGGCGAGCAGGAAGGTATAGAGAAACCCCAGGTTGCTGCCATAGTTGAGGGAGCCCACCAACATCGCCAGCAGCATCCCGGCGAACAATAAACCATAGCGGGTAGGCAGGATATAAACCTGGCGTTGGCCCAGGGTCGCCGCCTGCCCGGCGCCGCCGCGGGCGAATCGCAGCAGGCCCTTGGGGGTCCATTTTCCGAGCAGGCGCTGGATGCCCTCTGGCTTGGGGTCCTGGCGCGCCATGTCAGGGGATGGGTACCGCCTCGAGCAGGTGTTCGGCCACCGACTGGCGCTCCACCGCTGGGATGTCGGCCGCGAACTGCAGCCGGTGGGTGACGGTGGCGGGCACCACGGCCTGCAGATCCTCCGGGATCACCGCATCGCGGCCGTCCAGCAGGGCCCAGGCCCGAGCGGCCCGCAACAGGGCCAGCCCCGCCCGCGGCGACAATCCGTGCTGGAACTGGGGTGCGCTGCGGGTGTAGTTGAGCAGGTCCTGGCAGTAGTCGAGCAGCGGCTCGGCCACATGCACTTGCTTGACCTGGTCCTGCAGCGCGACCAGTTGCTCCGGCTGAATCACCGGGCGCAGCTGCTTCAGCAGGTCGCGCCGGTCCTGCCCCGCCAACAGGGCCCGCTCCGCCGCCTCGTCCGGATAGCCCATCCGCACCCGCATCAGAAAGCGGTCGAGCTGGGATTCCGGTAGCGGGAAGGTACCTACCTGGTAGGCCGGGTTCTGGGTCGCGATGACGAAGAACGGTTCGGGCAGGGCCCGGCTCTCGCCCTCAACGGTGACCTGGCGCTCTTCCATCGCCTCCAGCAGAGCGCTCTGGGCCTTCGGGGTAGCGCGGTTGATTTCGTCCGCCAGCACCAATTGGGAGAAAACCGGGCCCGGGTGGAACTGAAACACCTGGCTGTCGCGTTCGAAAATGGTGACGCCGAGTATGTCGGCCGGCAGCAGGTCACTGGTGAACTGTACGCGTTGGTAATGCAGGCCGAGCAACTCAGCCAGGACATGGGCCAGGGTGGTCTTGCCGACCCCGGGCAGATCCTCGATCAGCAGGTGGCCGCGCCCGAGCATGCAGGCGAGCGACAATCGCACGATATGCGCTTTGCCGAGGATGACCCGCCCGGCCTGCTCCACGATCCGCGCCAAGGTACTGTGCATTGGGGGGCTCCCGCGCCGCTCGCCCGCTCGATGCGAGCCTGATTTGAGGTAAAATCGCCATTCTATATCCAGACCCTGGCAATCGCGATGCTTTATCCCGATACTCATGACGTAATCGTGGTCGGCGGTGGACACGCCGGCACCGAGGCGGCCCTGGCCGCGGCCCGTATGGGCGCGCGCACGCTGCTGCTGACCCAGAATATCGAGACCCTGGGCCAGATGAGCTGCAATCCCGCCATTGGCGGCATCGGCAAGGGTCACCTGGTGAAGGAGGTAGACGCCCTGGACGGCGCCATGGCCCGGGCCACCGATCGCGCCGGCATCCAGTTCCGCACCCTGAATGCCCGCAAGGGCCCGGCGGTGC
The DNA here is from genome assembly GCA_963753615.1 of uncultured Gammaproteobacteria bacterium. GTDB lineage: Bacteria > Pseudomonadota > Gammaproteobacteria > Chromatiales > Chromatiaceae > CAVWCW01. The sequence continues at coordinate 284,863 of CAVWCW010000014.1, read as the reverse complement.
GCGCGACTCGCGCTCAGGCCGACCGCGTCCTCTATCGGGCGGCGATACGTTGGCTGCTGGAAAACCAGCCGAACCTGGCGCTTTTTCAGCAGGGGGTGGACGACCTGCTGGTGGAAGGCGAGCGGGTCACCGGTGTGAAGACCCAGATGGGCCTGTGCTTTCGCGCCCGGTCAGTGGTACTCACCGTGGGGACTTTTCTCGGCGGGCGTATCCATATCGGGCTCAGCAACTACGCAGGCGGTCGCGCCGGCGATGCCCCTGCCAATGCGCTGGCCGAACGCCTGCGCGAACTCCCGTTCCGCGTCGAGCGCCTCAAGACCGGAACCCCACCCCGTATCGACGCCCGCAGTATCGACTATGCCGGACTCCAAGCCCAGCCCGGCGACGAACCGACCCCGGTGTTTTCTTACCTGGGATCGACGGCCGAACACCCGCGCCAGGTCCCCTGCCACATCACCCACACCAATGCTCGCACCCACGAGATCATCCGCGCCGGGTTGTCGCGCTCGCCCATGTTTACCGGCGTGATCGAGGGGGTGGGGCCCCGCTACTGTCCCTCCATCGAAGACAAGGTGGTGCGCTTTGCCGACAAGGACACCCACCAGGTCTTTATCGAGCCCGAGGGCCTGGATAGCAACGAGGTCTACCCCAACGGCATCTCCACCAGCCTGCCGTTCGACGTCCAGTTGGAGGCGGTTCGCAGCATGCGGGGCTTCGAGCGGGCCCACATCACCCGTCCCGGTTATGCCATCGAATACGACTATTTCGACCCCCGAGACCTACGTCCGAGCTTGGAGACCAAGCACCTGGCCGGCCTGTTCTTTGCAGGCCAGATCAACGGCACAACCGGTTACGAGGAGGCCGCCGCCCAAGGCCTGCTGGCCGGGGCCAACGCCGCCCTGCAGGTGCGGGAGCGGGAGCCCTGGAGCCCGCGCCGTGATCAGGCCTATCTCGGGGTGCTGGTAGACGACCTGATCACCCGCGGCACCCAGGAGCCTTACCGGATGTTTACCAGCCGGGCAGAGTATCGTCTGCTGCTGCGCGAGGACAACGCCGACCTGCGCTTGAGCGAAATCGGCCGCGGGCTGGGGTTGGTGGGTGACGAGCGCTGGGCCGTTTTCGAGGCCAAGCGCGAGGCCATCGAACGCGAGCGCCAGCGCCTGCGCGACCACTGGGTGCGGCCGGCGGAGATCGACCCCGGCCAGCTGCCGGAAACCCGCCTGAGCCGCGAGGTGCGGGCGCTGGAGTTGCTGGCTCGGCCCGAGCTTGGCTACGCGGAGCTGATGCGACTGCCCGGCCTGGGACCGGGCGCGAGCGACCCCCAGGTGGTCCAGCAGATCGAGGTCCAGGCCAAGTACGCCGGCTATATCGACCGCCAGCAGGCGGAGATCGAGCGCCAGCGCAGCCACGAGGCGGTGCGCCTGCCGGACGATTTCGACTACGGACAGGTACGCGGCTTATCGGCGGAGGTGCGTGAGAAGTTCCTGCGCCACCGCCCCGCCACCCTGGGCCAGGCGGGGCGCATCCCCGGCGTCACCCCGGCGGCTCTGTCCCTGCTGTTGATCCATCTGCGGCGCAAGTCCGCCTGATGCGGGCCGCCGATGCGCATGATCCGGCCTGGGTGCGCAGCTTGGCCGCGGGCCTGCAGGCCCTGGGCATCGCGGCCGACCCAGCTCAGCGGGCTCGACTATTGGATTATGTGGCCCTGCTGGCGCGCTGGAACCGGGCCTACAACCTGACCGCGGTGCGCGAGCCGGCGCAGATGATTTCCGCCCACCTGCTCGACAGCCTGGCCATCCATGCCTATCTGCGAGGCGAGCGGATTCTGGATCTGGGTACCGGCCCAGGTTTGCCCGGCCTGCCCTTGGCGGTGGTAAATCCGGAGCGCAGTTTCACGCTGCTAGACAGCAACGGAAAAAAGACCCGTTTCGTCGAGCAGGCGTTGACCGAGCTCCGGCTGGCGAATGTGCAGGTGGTGCGGGAGCGGGCGGACGCCTACCGCCCGGCGGTCGGATTCGACTGCATCACCGCCCGGGCCTTTGCCGCGCTGGGTGCAATCCTGAGCCTGGTGCCTCCGTTGCTGCGCGGCGGCCGCGGCCGGCTGCTGGCAATGAAGGGCCAGCGAGCCGAGATCGACGCCGAGCTGGAGGATTTGGTCCTTGATTCGCTGGCGCTGCGCGTCATACCCTTGGAGGTTCCGCAGCTGCAACGCGAGCGGCACCTGGTCCGGATCGTCTGGTCTTGACCTAGCGTTAGTTGAAGGACTCAAGTCCCGGACGAGCCCATGGGCAGAATCATCACCATAGCCAACCAGAAGGGCGGGGTCGGAAAGACCACCACCGCGGTCAATCTCGCGGCCTCCCTGGAGGCCATGAAGCGTAAGGTGCTGCTGGTGGACCTGGACCCCCAGGGCAATGCCACCATGGGTTGCGGCGTCGACAAGCACCAGTTGGAGAAGTCCTCCTGCGACGTGCTGCTGGCGGAGACCCGGCTGGAAGACGCGGTGCAGACGGTGCCCGACAGCCAGTTGCACATCCTGCCCGCCAATGGTGATCTGACCGCTGCCGAGGTCGGTCTGATGACCGCCCCGCTCAAGGAGAAGCGCCTGCGCATGGCCTTGGAAGGGGCGCGCGAGCGCTACGACTTCGTGCTCATCGACTGCCCGCCGTCGCTGAATATGCTCACGGTCAATGCCCTGATTGCATCGGACGGGGTGCTGATTCCGATCCAGTGCGAGTACTACGCGCTGGAAGGATTGTCCGCATTGCTCCAGACCATCGGCCAGATCCAAGCCAGCCATAACCCGGGGCTGGAGGTCGAGGGCATACTGCGCACCATGCACGACGCCCGCAACAACCTGGCCAATGAGGTCTCGGCCCAGCTGCTGACCCATTTCTCGGAGCTGGTCTACCGCAGCATTATCCCCCGCAACGTACGCCTGGCCGAAGCTCCCAGCCATGGGTTGCCGGTGGTGGCCTACGACCGCGCGTCACGAGGTGCGGTGGCCTACCTGGCACTGGCCAGCGAGTTGCTGCGGCGAAGCGAACGGCGCCAGGCCGCGAGCGCCTGAGGTTGGAGAAAAAACAATGGTAGCCAAGAAACGCGGTCTGGGCCGGGGCCTGGACGCCCTGCTCGGCGGTGCCGCCGGTCATCAGCAGCGTGAAGGTTCGGACGTGGCGTCCCAGATAGAGATGCCTACCACCAGCCTCCCGGTGGACCTGATCCAGCGCGGGCGCCACCAGCCGCGGCGCAACTTCGACCCCGACAGCCTGCGCGAGCTGGCCGACTCCATCGCCTCACAGGGGGTGATCCAGCCCATCGTGGTGCGTCCGGTCGAGGACGACCGCTACGAGATCATCGCCGGCGAGCGGCGTTGGCGAGCCAGCCAGCAGGCGGGGCTACAGGAGATTCCGGTGGTGGTGCGCGAGGTCGACGAGCAGACCGCCATGGCCATGGCCCTGATCGAGAATATCCAGCGCGACGACCTCAATCCGCTGGAAGAGGCCGGGGCCCTGCACCGGCTGTTGCACGACTTCGCCCTGACCCACCAACAGGTGGCCGAGGCCGTGGGCAAATCACGCACCACGGTCACCAATTTGATGCGGCTGCTGGAGCTGAATGAGGACGTAAAGACCCTGATTGCTGAGGGGCGCCTGGAAATGGGCCACGCTCGGGCCCTGCTCGGGTTGAAGAGCAGCGCTCAGAGCGACGCTGCGCGCCAGGTGGTGGGGCGTGGGTTGTCGGTGCGCGAGACCGAGAAGCTGGTGCGCCGGCTGCAAGGCATCGAAACCCAGCCGGCCAGGACGGAGCCGCCGCGGGAGGACCCAAATGTGCGCCGCCTGCAGGACGATCTGTCCGAACGCCTGGGGGCCCGGGTGCAGATCCAGCAATCGGGCCGCGGCAAGGGCAAGCTGGTGATCGCCTACAACAGTCTGGACGAACTCGACGGTATCCTCGAGCATATTCAATGAGGCGCGCCGTTCGGCCGAGCATTGAATTCGGCAAGGCTTACCATTAACGAACTTATTTCCCCATCGTTTGACCTTATAGACCGCCAGACCTTATACTTCCCGGCCTTGGTTCGCACTGGCTTTCGGGGTTAGGCGGCTGGTATGATGGCGCGTGATAGAGGCTTGGCCTACCGGTTGCTTCTGGTGCAATTCGCCGCCGCCCTGGCTTTGCCGCTCATGCTCCTGCTTCTGGGGCCCAAGTATGCCTGGTCCGGCCTTGCCGGCGGCATGATCGCGCTGGTCGCCAACGGCTTCTTTGCCGCTAGGGTATTCGGCCCCTACCGGGCCCAGCAACCCGAGCGCATGGTCGGCAGCTTCTATGGCGCGGAGCTGGGAAAGCTCATCCTGACCGGTTTAATGTTCGCAGGGGCCTTCCTCTGGATTCGTCCCCTGAGCGCGGCCTCCCTGTTCGGCGGCTTCTTGCTGATCCAGATGCTGTCGCCGCTGGCCGCGCACTTTCTTGAGTAGAGACGTTACGGGTAGAAACAAAAATGGCAGGCGACGCCCTAACCTCCGGCGAGTACATCAGGCACCATCTGACCAACCTCACCTTCGGCAAGCTGCCCGAAGGCGGCTGGGGTTTTGCCCACGACGCGGCCGAGGCCAAGGCAATGGGCTTTAACGCCATCCATGTGGACACCATGTTTTTTTCCATCGGCCTTGGGGTCCTGTTTCTGTGGTTCTTCAAGAGGGTGGCGGACCAGGTAACCGCCGGCGTGCCGGGCCCGGCTCAGAACTTCGCCGAGTGGATGGTGGAGTTCGTCGAGACCAGCGTGCGCGGCTCGTTCTCCGGCCGCAACCGCATGGTAGCCCCCCTGTCGTTGACCGTTTTCGTCTGGATCTTTCTAATGAACCTGATGGATCTGGTGCCGGTGGACTTGATACCGGAGATCGCCAAGCTGTTCGGCATTCACTTTATGAAAGTGGTACCCACCACAGACCCCAATGCGACCTTCGGCATGGCCATCGGCGTGTTCGTGCTGGTGCTTTACTACAGCATCAAGATCAAGGGGATCGGCGGTTTCGCCGGCGAGTTGACCATGCAACCGTTCTCCTCCGGCAATCCGGTAGTGCAGGCGCTGTTCATTCCTGTCAACTTCGTTCTCGAGTTCGTCAGCCTGATCGCCAAGCCGGTTTCGCTGGCCCTGCGTCTGTTCGGCAACATGTATGCCGGCGAGATGATCTTCATCCTGATCGCCCTGATGTACGGCGCCGGGTTGGTCCTAGGCCTGTTCGGTGGCGTACTGCAACTCGGCTGGGCGATTTTCCATATCCTGATCATCACGCTGCAGGCGTTCATCTTCATGACCCTGACGATAGTCTATCTGGACATGGCGCACAGCGAACACTGACGCCGGCGGCCGGGGCCGCGGGTTGAGAGTTTTAATCCTTCAAAATCTGATCAAGCTACCAACGTACGGGAGATCGAAATGGAACAAGCACTGCTCTACATTGCCGGCGCCATCATGATGGGTCTGGGTGCCCTCGGTGCTGCGGTGGGTATCGGCGTCCTTGGGGGGCGTTTCCTGGAGGGCGCTGCCCGCCAGCCCGAACTGATCCCCATGTTGCGCACCCAGTTCTTCATCGTCATGGGTCTGGTAGACGCCGTGCCCATGATCGCTGTGGGTCTGGCCATGTATGTGCTGTTCGCGGTCGCCGGTTAACCTCGGTTCAGCGACCAAGCTGTCGTCCCAGCTAGTCCAGAGAGCGAGGTAATTTCGGGATGAACATCAATCTGACGCTATTCGGTCAGCTGATCACCTTCGTGGTGTTCGTGTGGTTCACCATGAAGTATGTGTGGAACCCGATCGTGGCTGCGCTGGATACGCGCAAAAAGGGTATCGCCGACAGTCTGGCTCAGGCCGAACGCGGCAAGCACGAGCAGGAATTGGCCAAGCAACGGGCCAGCGAGATCCTGCAGAAGGCCAAGGCGGACGCCTCCGACATCGTAGGAAACGCCCAGAAGCGTGGCGCGGGGATCGTCGAGGAAGCCAAGGGCGATGCCCGAGACGAGGGAGCGCGCATCCTGTCGGCGGCACGGGCGGAGATCGAACGAGAGGTGAGCCGCGCCCGCGAGCAGTTGCGGGAGCAGGTGGCTGTCCTGGCGGTGGCTGGGGCCGAAAAGATTCTCAAACGCGAAATCGACGCCGCGGCCCACAAAGGCGTGGTCGACGAAATCGCCAAGCAGCTATAGGCCCAGCTATGGCAGTCGAGAATACGACCATTGCACGTCCCTACGCGGAGGCGGTATACGAGCGCGCCCGGGAAACCAACAGCTTGGACGCCTGGACCGAAGCCTTGGAGTTACTGGCTGGGGTGGTAGTCGATCCGCAGCTGGCCGCGATCCTCACAAACCCCCGAGTAGAGAGAGCGCAAGGTGCGGAGCTGGTGATCGACATCGGCGGCGACAACCTTGGAGCAGAGCCCCGGAATCTGGTGCGCCTCCTGGCCGATAACCGGCGTCTGCCGGTGTTGCCGGAAATCGCCGCCCTATACGAGGCCCTCAAAAGCGAAGGCCTCGGCTCCATGGATGTGCACCTGACCTCCGCCTACAAAGTCAGTCCCGGGCAGGAAAAGCTCCTCGCCGACGCCCTGCAGGCGAAGCTCGGGCGTCAGGTGCGGGTTACCAGCGACAAGGATCCCTCCCTGATCGCCGGCCTGATTATTCGTGCCGGCGACCTGGTGATCGACGGCTCGTTCAAAGGGCAACTCGGCAATCTGGCCAGCGAACTAGGAATTTAAGGTAGAGACGCCAACATGCAACTCAATCCATCAGAAATCAGTGAACTGATCAAGAGCAAGATCGAGAAGTTCGAAGCCGTCACCGAGGCCCACAATGAAGGCACTATCGTCGCCCTTACCGACGGTATCGCGCGTATCCACGGCCTGGCGGACGTCATGTCCTATGAAATGCTGGAGTTTCCCGGCAACACCTACGGCCTGGCTTTGAACCTCGAGCGCGACTCGGTGGGTGCCGTGGTGTTGGGAGAATACACCCACCTGACTGAGGGCGATTCGGTGAAGTGCACCGGGCGCGTGCTGGAAGTCCCGGTTGGCGAGTCCCTTCTGGGTCGCGTGCTCAATTCCTTGGGCGAGCCGATCGATGGCAAGGGCCCGGTCGAGGCAACCCAAACCTCGCCGATCGAAAAGGTGGCGCCCGGCGTCATTACCCGTAAGTCGGTGGATCAACCGGTGCAGACCGGTCTCAAGTCGATCGATGCCATGGTGCCCATCGGCCGCGGTCAACGCGAGCTGATTATCGGTGACCGCCAGACCGGCAAGAGCGCGGTGGCGATCGACACCATCATCAATCAGAAGGGCACCGGCATCAAGTGTATCTACGTGGCGGTGGGACAGAAGAATTCGACCATCTCCCAAGTGGTGCGCAAGCTCGAAGAGCACGGCGCCATGGAACACACCATCGTGGTGGCTGCGGCCGCCGCGGATTCGGCGGCGCTGCAATACATCGCGCCCTATGCCGGCTGCACGATGGGCGAGTATTTCCGCGACCGCGGGGAAGACGCCCTGATCATCTACGACGACCTTACCAAGCAGGCTTGGGCCTATCGGCAGGTATCGCTCCTGCTGCGCCGTCCGCCGGGCCGCGAGGCCTACCCGGGTGACGTCTTTTACCTGCATTCGAGGCTGCTGGAGCGTGCGGCACGTATCAATGCCGACGAGGTGGAAAAGCTGAGCAACGGCGAAATCAAGGGCAAGACCGGATCGCTGACTGCATTGCCTATCATCGAGACCCAGGCCGGCGACGTCTCGGCCTTCGTGCCGACCAATGTGATCTCCATCACCGACGGCCAGATCTTCTTGGAAAGCGACCTGTTCAACGCCGGCATCCGGCCCGCAATTAACGCTGGCCTCTCTGTGTCGCGCGTCGGCGGCGCTGCCCAGACCAAGATAATCAAGAAGCTTGGCGGCGGGGTGCGTCTGGCGTTGGCACAGTTCCGGGAACTCGCTGCCTTCTCCCAGTTTGCCTCCGACCTGGATGAGGCCACCCGCAAGCAATTGCAGCGTGGCGAACGCGTCACCGAGCTGATGAAGCAGGGCCAATACTCGCCGTTGAGCATCGGCGAGATGGCGGTTTCACTGTTTGCGGCGAATCAGGGCTACCTGGACGACGTCGAAACCACCAAAGTGGTCGATTTCGAGTCCGCCCTTCACGGTTACATGCGCAGCAGCCAGAGTGCGTTGCTCGATCGGATCAACGACACCGGTGACTACAACGACGAGATCGAGTCTGCGCTTCACGAGGCGCTGAAGGACTTCAAGGCCAACAACGCCTGGTAAGACGATCGGCTGAAGCTATCAACGCATAGGATTCCAGTATGGCAGGCGCGAAAGAGATCCGCACCCAGATCGCCAGCATCAAGAACACGCAGAAGATCACGGGCGCCATGCAGATGGTGGCGGCCAGTAAGATGCGTCGGGCGCAGGACAGGATGCAGGCTTCCCGGCCTTACACCGACAAGATGCGCCAGGTTATCGCCCACCTGGGACATGCCAATCCCGAGTACCGGCACCCGTTTATGGATCACAAGCGCGAAGCCAAGCGGGTGGGCTATATCGTGGTCTCCTCCGACCGAGGCCTTTGCGGAGGCCTCAACAACAACCTGTTCCGTATGCTGGCCAAGGAAATCAAGGCCCACATGGAGGCCGGGCGCCAGGTCGAATTCTGCACTATCGGCGCCAAGGCGCTGGTGTTCTTCCGCCGTTTCGGGGGCCAGGTTCGGGCCCAGGCCACGCATATCGGCGACGCGCCCCGCATTCACGACCTGATCGGGCCGGTCAAGAGCATGCTCGACGGCTATATGGCGGGTGAAATCGACCGCATCTACGTCTCCTACAACGAGTTCGTCAACACCATGTCTCAGGAGCCCAAGGTGGTCCAGCTGGTGCCCGTCGAGCCAGACCAGGACAAGAAGCTCGAGCACCATTGGGACTATATCTACGAACCGGATTCCAAGGATGTGCTGGAACATCTGTTGAGTCGATACATCGAGGCATTGGCCTACCAGGCCGTGGTGGAAAACGGCGCCTGCGAGCAGTCGGCGCGAATGGTGGCGATGAAGTCCGCTTCCGACAACGCGGGTGGACTGATCGACGAGCTGCAACTGATCTACAACAAAGCGCGCCAGGCAGCCATTACTCAGGAGCTCTCCGAGATCGTGAGTGGCGCCGCCGCCGTCTAGGGGCCGCAGCCAACCAGTATTTACTTTCAACTTTTGCGCAAGAATGCCCCAGGGCAGAGCGAGGAACCAGAAATGAGTTCGGGTAAAGTGGTGGAAATTATCGGGGCGGTGGTCGACGTCGAATTCCCCCGGAGCGAGATGCCGAAGGTCTACGAAGCTCTCAAGATCGAATCCTACGGGCTGACGCTGGAAGTCCAACAGCAGCTGGGAGATGGCGTGGCCCGCACCATTGCCATGGGCTCCACCGACGGGCTCAAACGTGGGGCCGAGGTGGTCACGACCGGGGTCGGCGATCTCGGTGCCGGTGGGTACCAAGACCCTGGGGCGCATCATGGATGTACTTGGCAACCCGGTGGACGAGCGCGGGGAGATCGGCGCCGAGACCAGCATGCCGATCCACCGCGCCCCTCCTACCTTCGAGGAGCAGGCGGCTTCTACCGAGATCCTGGAGACGGGAATCAAGGTTATCGACCTCATCATGCCGATTGCCAAGGGCGGCAAGATCGGCCTGTTCGGCGGCGCCGGCGTAGGCAAAACGGTGACCCTGATGGAGTTGATCCGCAATATCGCGGTAGAGCACTCCGGTTTCTCGGTGTTCGCGGGCGTCGGCGAGCGTACTCGCGAGGGCAACGACTTCTACCACGAGATGCAGGAAGGCGGCGTACTCGACAAGGTGGCGCTGGTTTACGGCCAGATGAACGAGCCCCCGGGCAACCGCTTGCGCGTTGCCCTCACCGGTCTGACCATGGCCGAGCACTTCCGCGACGAAGGCCGCGACGTGCTGATGTTCATCGACAACATCTACCGTTACACCCTGGCCGGCACCGAGGTCTCGGCTCTGCTCGGGCGCATGCCCTCCGCGGTGGGCTACCAGCCAACCCTGGCCGCCGAGATGGGCGCGCTACAGGAGCGCATCACTTCCACCAAGACCGGCTCTATCACGTCCTTCCAGGCGGTATATGTGCCGGCGGACGACCTCACAGACCCCTCGCCCGCAACTACCTTCGCCCACCTGGATGCCACGTTGGTTTTGTCGCGGCAGATTGCCGAGCTTGGTATTTACCCGGCGGTCGACCCGCTCGACTCCACCAGCCGGATCCTGGACCCCCATGTGGTGGGGCAGGAGCATTACGATGTGGCCCGCGGTGTCCAGGGCGTGCTGCAGCGCTACAAGGAATTGAAGGATATCATCGCCATCCTCGGCATGGACGAACTGTCAGAAGACGACAAGCTGACCGTGGCCCGGGCGCGTAAAATCCAGCGCTTCCTGTCACAGCCCTTCTTCGTCGCCGAGGTGTTCACCGGCTCGCCGGGCAAGTATTGCAGCCTCAAGGACACTATCAGCGGCTTCAAGGCCATCCTCGACGGCGAGTATGATCATTTGCCGGAGCAGGCATTCTACATGGTCGGCGATATTAACGAAGCCGCCAGTCGCGCCGAGGCGGCCTGAACGCCGCTAGGAGACACTTGCCATGAGCATGACCATCCATGTGGATATCGTCAGCGCCGAGGGAGAAATCCATTCCGGCGTTGCCGAAATGGTCTATGCGCCCGCCGAGATGGGGGAGCTGGGCATAGCGCCGCGCCATGCCCCGCTGATCACCCGCCTCAAGCCGGGCGATATCCGGGTCCAAACCAAGCCCGGACAGATCGAGCACTTTTACGTCTCAGGCGGTATCCTCGAAGTCCAGCCACACGTCGTCACCGTGCTGGCGGACACCGCCATCCGTGCCCGTGATCTGGACGAGGCTGCGGCCCTGGAAGCCAAGCAGCGGGCCGAGGCGGTCATTGCAGGCAAGACAGCCGAGTTCGAGTATGCCAAGGCCCAGTCTGAGCTGGCGGATGCGGTGGCCAAGCTGCGCGCGATCGAGAACCTGCGTAAGCGTACCGCCCGCTGACTCAGTGCACCAGCCGCCGTCCGCCGGCGGCTGGTGTTCCCCAGCGCCAAAGAGGCCCCCATGCCCGAAGAAGTCGTCAAGCCAGGAAAATTCGTCTCTCTCACCTACAGCATTGTCGACGACGAAGGCAAAGTGGTAGAGCAGAGTGATCTGCCCGTCAGTTACATCTTCGGCGGCGAGACGGAGATGCTGGGAGGCATGGATCAGGCCATGCAGGGAAAGAAGATCGGCGACAGCGTGGCGTTCGAGGTCAGCCCAGAGCAGGGGTTCGGTGACCACGATCCGGACCTGACCTTTACCGACGAAATCGAAAACGTTCCGCCGGAGTTCCGTCGTCTGGGCGCGGAAGTGCAGATGCAGAGTGAGACGGGCGAGGTCAAGACCTTTTACGTCAGCAAGATCGACGGCGACAAACTCACCGTCGATGGCAACCACCCCCTGGCGGGCAAGCACCTGAAGGTGCGGGTGGAGATCCTGGACGTGCGCGACGCCACCCGGGACGACCAACTCCACCTCACCCCCGCCAGCCCGCCACCGATGCACTGATTCGTTCCCTGCGCTTTCCCGGCTTGCCGCGCCCAACGCCGCCTTTGATCCTTCCCTCGCTCGCGGGCAGTGGGTTCGCCCTTCCAGTCAGGCCCGCCGGCTGACTATACTGGCGGAATTCGGATCAGATTATTGCAGTGAGCACGCTCTTCTCAGCATGAAACTCGGTATCGTAATATTGGCCGCGGGTCAGGGTACGCGCATGCGCTCGAGCATGCCGAAGGTCCTGCACGGCTTGGCCGGTCTGCCGCTGTTGCAGCATGTCGTCAATGCCGCTCGCCAGCTCGAGCCCGAGCGCTGCGTGGTGGTCTATGGGCACGGCGGAGAACGGGTGCGCGACGCTTTGGCGGGCCAGCAGCTAGTCTGGGTGGAGCAGGCCCAGCAACGGGGCACCGGGCATGCGGTGATGCAGGCCATGCCGGCGTTGGCCGATACCGAGCGCGTGCTGGTGCTCTACGGGGATGTGCCCCTGATCCGTCCCGAAACCCTGGATACCCTGATCGAGGTGGCCGCAGCCGGGCCCCTGGCCCTGCTTAGTCTGGAGCTGGACGATCCCAGCGGCTACGGGCGCGTCCTGCGCGACCCGGCCGGCCGGGTGCTGCGCATCGTCGAGCAGAAGGACGCCAGCCCCGAAGAGCTTGAGGTGCGGGAATGCAATACCGGCATCTTGTGCGCGGATACCGCCCAGTTGCGCTTCTGGCTCGACCGCATCGGCGATGATAATGCCCAGGGCGAATACTACCTTACCGACATCGTCGGACTGGCGGCAGCCGACGGTGCCGAGGTCGCAGCGGTGATCGCCCGCGATTCCCAGGAGGTGACCGGCGTCAACGACCGGGTACAGCTCGCCGCGCTGGAGCGCAATCTGCAGCGGGCCCGGGCCGAACACCTGATGCGCGCCGGAGTCACCCTGCTCGACCCCGCAAGGTTCGACCTGCGCGGTACGTTGCGGGCGGGCCAAGACCTGGTGATCGACGTCAACGTCGTACTCGAAGGCGCGGTCAGCCTAGGCGATGGCGTGCAGATCGGGGCCAATACGGTGATCCGCAACAGCGAGATCGGCCCCGGGGTGGAGATCCGCGAAAACTGCGTGATCGAAGACGCCCGCATCGGTGCCGGGAGCCGCATTGGTCCTTTCGCCCGTATCCGCCCCGACACCGATCTCGGCGAGCAGGTACACATCGGCAACTTCGTCGAGATCAAGAAGACGCAAGTTGGGTTCGGAAGCAAAATCAACCATCTCAGCTACGTCGGCGACACCAGCGTTGGCAGCCGCGTCAACATCGGCGCCGGCACCATCACCTGCAACTACGACGGCGCCAACAAGCACCGCACCCTCATTGGCGATGGCGCCTTCATCGGTTCCGACACCCAGCTCGTGGCGCCGGTAGAGGTCGGAGCCGGCGCCACTATCGGCGCCGGCTCCACCATCACCCGCAACGCCCCCGCCAACAAGCTGACCCTTAGCCGGCCCCGCCAGATGAGCGTCGATGCCTGGCAGCGGCCGGTGAAGAAACCCAAATCCGAGGACTAGAGGACGTCAGCCATGTGCGGAATCGTCGGCGGTATCGCGGAAAGGGATGTGGCAAAGATTCTGCTGGAAGGTCTCAAGCGCCTCGAATATCGTGGCTACGACTCCGCCGGCATGGCCGTCATCAATGGGGAACGCGGTATCAAGCGAGCGCGCGCTCAAGGAAAGGTTCAGGACCTGGAACAACTGCTTCGCCAGGACTGGCCACGCGGCCACCTGGGTATTGCGCACACCCGCTGGGCCACCCACGGAGAGCCCAGCACCCGCAACGCCCATCCCCACATCTGCCGGGGACGGGTCGCCATCGTCCACAACGGCATCATAGAAAACCACGAAGCGCTGCGCGCCGCTCAAGCCACCGCCGGGCACCAATTCACTTCGGAGACCGACACCGAGGTCATCGTCCACGCCATCTACGACCAGCTCGATCAAGGACGCGACCTGTTGGAGGCGGTGCGCAATACCGTCGCCCAGCTCCAGGGCGCCTACGCCCTGGGTGTCATCGATATTCAGAACCCGCGACGCCTGGTCGCCACCCGCCGCGGCAGTCCACTGGTGGTGGGGGTTGGGTTTGACGAGGCATTCATAGCCTCTGACGTATTCGCCCTGCTGCCGGTCACCCAGCGTTTCATGTTCCTGGAAGATGGGGACATCGCCGACCTCACCGGCGAGCGGATCGAGATCTACGACCGCCGCGGCAAACCGGTCGAGCGCGCGATCAAGCTCGCCACCACCCGCGCCGAGGCCGCTGATCGTGGCGGCTACCGCCACTACATGCAGAAAGAGATCTTCGAGCAGCCCCGCGCCATTGCCGACACTCTGGAGGGTCGGCTGGTGGGCAACAGCGTCCTACCCGATTGCCTGGGCGCGGAGGCGAAGGCGATCCTGGAGCGGGTCGGGGCGGTGCAGATCGTCGCCTGCGGCACCAGCTACCACGCCGGCCTGGTAGCACGCTACTGGTGTGAGTCCCTGGCTGGGATTCCCTGCAATGTCGAAGTCGCCAGCGAATTCCGCTACCGCAAGCCGGTGGTGGGCCCTGACACGTTGTTTATCACCATCTCCCAATCCGGCGAGACCGCCGATACGCTGGCCGCGCTCAAGCAGGCAAAAGCGCTTGGTTATGTCCAGACGCTCGCCATCTGCAACGTAGCAGAGAGTTCCCTGGTACGGGAATCCGGCTTGTCACTGCTCACCCATGCCGGCCCGGAGATCGGCGTCGCATCCACCAAGGCCTTCACTACCCAATTGGCAGCTTTGCTGATGTTCGTCATCGTCCTCGGCCGCTGCCACGGGATGTCGGAAGCGGATGAGCTCGAGCTCGTCAACGAACTGCGGATTCTCCCGGGAGAGGTCGAGAAAGCCCTTCAGCTGGACGACGAAATCAAGCGCCTGGCCCAACGCTTTGCCGAAACGCGCAATACCTTGTTTCTTGGCCGAGGCGAAGAATACCCGGTGGCCCTCGAGGGCGCCCTCAAGCTGAAAGAAATCTCCTACATCCACGCCGAGGCCTATGCCGCCGGCGAACTCAAGCACGGCCCTTTGGCCTTGATCGACGCCGATATGCCGGTGATCGCCGTGGCCCCCGACAATGCCCTGCTCGAAAAACTGAAGTCCAACCTCGAAGAAGTCCGGGCCCGTGGCGGCAAACTGATCGTTTTCGCCGACGAATCCGCCGCCATGGGCGACAGCCCCGACGTGACTATTATCAAGGTCCCAAAGACTCCGGTGCACGTCGCCCCGATCGTCTTCTCGGTACCTTTGCAACTGTTCGCCTACCACGTTGCCGTGCTCAAGGGAACCGACGTCGACCAGCCCCGTAACTTGGCTAAATCCGTCACCGTGGAATAACCGCCAATAGGCTGATTCCTTGGTTCTATCTGCGGGATAGCGGCTGGAAAGTTGAATGCGCCCTGGCGCGGAATGGAATCGCGAGCCCTGAGCTGGCCAGCGCCAACCGAGAGGTCGCTTCGCCGCGGTGTTAGCGTAATGGCAATCGGGTCACAGGGGGGTTGAAGCCTAAATCATGTCCGCTATTGTTCTGGAAACCCCGGTTACACCCTAAGTGGCGGCCATCGATTAGCCCGACTGAGCGACCCGCGTGCCTGCCCCAATCAACGCCCTGTTCTCCCGTCTGACCGGCCCGCTGCTGCTGTCCATGATCCTGCTGTCGGTAGCGCACGGACTGGCCCCGGAGATCCCGCGGCTGTTCGCGGGCATCGCGGCCTGGCTAGCGGGCGTGATTCTGTGGCCCGGTGTGAAAGGGCTGGCGCGCCTGCAGATTTTCGCCATGCTCGGCTTCGGTGTGGCGTCGCTGGCCTGGGCGGCTGCCATGGGCCTGACGATGGACTGGGAGTCGGTGCTAGCCAGCAACCAGGCTCTGCTCTCCATGCTGGCTGCGGTTAGTTTCCTGCGCCTCGTCACGCTGCCTGCCTCGGCAACGGACGACCGCACGCCGCGAGGCCCCGCGGCGCTGCGCGCCACCTTGCTCGGCGTCCACCTGTTCGGTTCGGTGATTAACCTATCCGCGCTCATGATTATCGGCGACCGTCTGTCGGCTCAGCGGCCGCTGACTCCGATCCAGGCCCAGGTGCTGTCCCGAGGATTCGCCATGGCTGCCAACTGGTCCCCATTCTTCGCCGCCATGGGGGTGGCCCTGACCAATGCGCCCGGGGCACAACTGCCGACGCTGGCGCTGTTCGGACTGCCGGTAGCCGCCCTGGCGCTTGGATACACCGCCATTGAATTGGGGCGCCGAGCAGAGGCAACCGAGTTTGCAGGTTACCCTCTGCACTTCGGGGCGCTCTGGATCCCCGCACTTCTCGCGCTATTGGTGCTGCTGATGCACCAGTGTCGCCCCCAGGTCCCAATTCTGACTCTGGTGTCGGCCCTCTCGCTGACGGTGACCCTGGTGGTGGTCCTTGTCCGGGAGGGGACAGGAGGACTGCAGCGGTTCGCTGCCTTTACCCGCACCGGCCTGCCGCGGATGGCCAACGAGCTTACCCTGTTCCTCGCCGCGGGGGTGTTGGGCACCGGCATTGCCGCAGCCGTCGCCGTCGCTGGGATCAGTGTCGGCGGGGGTAGCTTCGGGGCGCTTGAAGCAGCCGGACTCTTGCTCGGGATGGTCTTGCTGTCCGCCCTGGGGATACATCCGGTAATCAGCATCGCGACCGCCGGGGGGTTATTCGCCCCATTGGATCCGGACCCGAACTTGCTGGGCATGGTGTTCCTGATGACCTGGGCGCTGGGGGTTACCCTGTCTCCCTTCTCGGGGATGCACCTCGCGATGCAGGGGCGCTATGGTATCGATTCCTACCGCTTCCTGGGCTGGAACTGGCGCTTCGGCTTGGTTGTGCTGGGCGTGGACCTGGTCGCACTCTTTGCTTACGGTCTGCTATCTCCAAACTGAGCGGTAAAGGGTACGAATCGTCGCCCAGCCCGCATATCTCACCAGGCCGCCACTAGACGACGGACCGCGAATGCCAGAGTGAAGTCGCCGCGCGGTTAGGGAAACGCTGATCTATTCGCGTTTCCCGAGCGAGGCAGGATGCCTCGCCATTTTCGATCGCCCTAAACGGTTGAAAATGAGCGCTTTCGGAAACCGCGTTTTCGAAAGCCTTGTTGAAAAAATGCCAAGGCGGGTTTTTTCGGCGTTTCCTTAGCCAAGGTGCTGCAGACCAGCCCGGCCTTATCTTGCCGCCCTCCTGAGAGCCCCAGCGCGCCCATTCTCTGCCTAACGGCTGGGGTACGCTCCGTTACCCCAGATAGCCCCTGTGCATCCATGAGTCGAATCTAAACGGCTACGGCCCGACCCCCGGTTGGGCGGCCCCAGCCGGCGGCAACGGACTACAGCACGGCCACCCAGATCAGCGTGGCCACGGATAGGGCGCCCACGACGGCAATCGCGCCCAGGGTGCAAAAGGAGCAGATTTCTCCCAGGTTTTTGGAACTGGCGGTCATTTCGATCCCCTCTTTAACAGGCTTTGGTGGATTTACGAGTCCATGTCTGTGAGCGCGCGTGCTTTCCCGACGCGTTTAATGAGCTTAGGTCATTGGGGACCGGATTCAAGTACTAGAAAAATATTCGCAGGTGCTGATGTAGGGCCTGGGATCGGAAACGAAATATCGAAATATCAGTGAGATAGTTGGGCCTGAGGAGATGAAGAGGGCGTCGGAAAAGGGATCCAGACCAATGAAACTAGAAATACGATCCAGAGGATCCGGGATTCGCGAAGGTGGTGTGATTCGAATGCGCGTCGCTCGAAATGAGCCCTCAGTTAGCGCGCTGGAGCAATCAATTTCCAACTGACGAGGGTTGCGTCGTATTGGATTCAGCCCTGGCATCAATTCTTCCGCTGGATGTAAGCGCGTATCCATTGGTGGTCTCGAAAAACTCCAGGAACCCTTCCATATCGACTGGTTTACAAAAAAGAAAGCCCTGCAGTTCATCGCACCCCTGACGCTGAAGAACCTCCATCTGCTCAGCGGATTCAACCCCTTCCGCAACTACTTGTAAGCCCAGGTTGTGGGCCATATGGATGATTGAGGACGTGATTGCTTCGGCATTCGGTTTCGTCCCCAGATCCCGCACGAAGGACATGTCGATCTTCAGTCGAGAAAAGTCGTTTCGGCGCAGATAATCCATCGAGTTGAAGCCGGTTCCGAAATCATCCAGCGAGAATACTACACCGAGTTGACCGATTTCGCTCAACAGGGCGCGTACCTGGTCGCTATCTTCCAGCATCAGATTCTCGGTGATTTCGAACTCGAGTTTCGAAGCCGGAAACTGCGTAGATTCGAAGACGCTTTTCACTATCCGAACCAAAGTGTCTCCCAGGAGTTGCCTGGGCGAAAGATTGACGGAGAGCCGCAGTGCCGGTAGACCCAGTTGCCGCCACAGCATGAGGTGTTGGCATGCGTGCAGTAACTGGAGTTCAGCGAGTGGCTCTATTAGGCCGGTTTTCTCGGCTACGGGTATGAATTCTGTTGGGCTGAGTAGCGTTCCGCCAGGGTCGGTCAATCGCATCAACGCTTCCACGGCGACAATTCTTCCATTGTTCGCGTTCACTATGGGTTGATACCAAGTAATGATCCCTTCTTTGGCGAGGCCGCTGCGAATAATCTGCTCCAATTCGATCTGGCGGGCCGCGTGAATCTGCATGCCTTCGGAGAAAAAAACGATGCTGTTGGACCCGCACTCCTGCGCTCGATAGGCCGCGATATTCGCTTGGCGCAGGAGCAGATCCGATTTGGGGTTGTCACCGGGGAAAACGCTGACGCCAAGGGAGGCCGAGATCGTTAGTTCCCGCTCGTCGATCCGAATCGGCTGAGAAACCACAGCCTGTATCCTGCCCAAAAACGCTCTAATGGCGGCCTGTCCATTGAACGCTCTTCCCAGCAGCAGAAACTCGCCGGCGGACAGGTGGCCGAGCTTAGCTCGGTGCTCTTTCAGCTCAAGCAACCGCTTGCCGATTACCGTCAGAAGCTGGTTGGCGGTGGCGTGCCCGAATGTCTGAACAACTCTTATGAATTGGTCGAGATAGATATGTATAACGGCGAAGCTTTCGTTGTTCGATCGGGTGCTGTCAAGCCACCTGTCCAACGCCCGTTCGATAACGATACGGTTGGGTAGTTGCGTATCAGGACTGAGCAGCGCCTGGCGTTTGATCTCGGATTCGAGCCGTTCTTCCCTGCTTAGGTCGGAAATTACCAGTAGATTCTGCTTTTCCCGCTCGCCCGGAAAAATGATTTCGCTGTGTATCAGCCTTACGGGAATGCTCTTTTGCAACCAGTTGGTTAGAATGACTTTGTCCCCAACGTTAAAAAAATCGCCGGAAAAGATCTCGCTTACGGTTAAGGGGCGTGAATTGGCGCGCCGTTTCAATTGGGCGACTTCGGTCAGCAAGCGGCCATTGGTCTCGCCGACGCCATCCTGCCCCAGCATTTTGCAGGCATTTTGGTTCAGGTCCTTGATGACCCCGCTTTCGGATGTCTTGATGATTCCGTCTGCCGTTGTATGAAACGTGGTTCGCGCATCCACCTCGGTGAGTAAGAGTTTTCTCACTAGCCGTCTAAGGTGCCGCCAGTCGAACATAAAGAATCCGGCCGCTAGGACTATTAAGGCTGCGCCAGGAGGGTACCAGGATTGAAACCATGAAATCCCGATATAACTGGAAAAGCCGATAGCGACCGCGCCTATCAACAGCGCCAATGGGTGTATTCTGGGATTTAGCTTCCAGCAGAGCAACGACAGAAGCAGGGCAATCGCGAGATTTCCGACGAGTTGAACATTCTTGCTCGATTCGGTGACGAAGATATCTCCCAGCAGGTTATGGAGGATCTGTGCATTGAACTCGACGCCGGACAGCGGTCGCGATCTCGCGGACAAAGGCGTTGGGACCTGATCGCCAAGCCCGACGGCGGTGGCGCCCACCAACACATAGCGACCCCGAAATGCTTCCGGAGGAACCTTTCCGGACAGCGCGTCTACAAAGGCTACTTGGCGGATATGCCCGGGCGGTCCGCTGAAAGCAACCAACAGGTGATGATCTCTTCTCCAGACGCGGTCGTTTGCTGCGGCTGAAGGAGGGGCTCTTTCTCCCGGTAGTGGATCGGGGATCTGGACCGAAGCGATTCTCGCCATTGCCAGCGCCAGCGCTGGCCAACGCGGGGTGCCCAGGCCCGCTTTCAAGAACGCGGAACGCGCGATGCCATCGGCGCCGAGTTCGGTGTCCACATGGCCGAGTGCAGCGGCGGCATCGGCTAGGATCGGCAACGGCATGGTCTCCCGGAGCGGCAGACCCGCAGCGCTCTGTTCCAATATTAGCGGTAAAACTACTTTGCCACTGCTACGGATTGCCTCGGCAAGCGCTTGGTCATCCTGCGGATAGCGACGGTCGGGCTCAGCGAAGATAATATCCAGCCCGATCGCCTTGGGATTCGAGGGCTTCAGTTGCTCGATTAACTGCGCATGATGGATCCGCCGCCATGGCCATCGACCCAGCTCGCTCAAACTCTTTTGGTCGATGGCGACTATGACGATGTCGTCGGGTGGCGGGGTACCGGCACGGCGTATGATATGGTCGTAGGCGAGCCAATTCAGCGGTTCCAAGAAACCGGTAATCGTTAGCAGCGCGGCCAAGGTCAGCAGCAGGGCGGAGAGCACCACAGGATGGTCGATCTTTTGGCGATCGATCATCTAAATTGCCAGCAATACGATTATGACTACGGGCAGTATCTGTAGGTACCAGGGAAGGGGGGAGGGTCTATTCTTTGCGGAAGGCTCCAGGCGCCCTGAAAACCGTCGACGTCAATCACCTGTACGCGGAAAAAGACGCTGGATTTCGGCCGCTCCATTTGCCACTCGGGTGAATCCAGTCGTTCGTCGACGATGGCCTCTAAAAAGGTCTCCTCCTCTGCAACCTGCAGCCGATAATGCTGCCCCTCGCGGGCCGGGCTCCAGCGAATGGTTAGCGCTTTTTCATCGCCCTCGGTCGAAACCGCCGGCGCGTCGGGTGCGGGGCGTAGAATGAACGTCGACGCACGGCCGAAAGGCCCTTGCTCTTCCCCGGACAGGCTTGCCAGCCGCCAGAAATAGGTCCCAGGCGCCAATTCCTTCGGGGTAAAGAGCGTTTTCTCGACTCCGTGCACACCGGTTACAAGGCTCTTGAACTCAGGGTCGAACGATAGTTCGAATCGGAAACGGTCCGCGTTGGTCGGTTTCGCCCACTCGAATGCCGGTAGTTTGGTGCGCACTACCTGCCCCTGAGTCGGGCTGATGACGGCCGGTGGTTGCGGCTGGGCATCGAGCTCGAAATCCAAGGCGTTGTCCAAGCCCTCGATGCCTGTTTCGTCGATAGCCCGGACCCGTGCGGCATACCGGGCGTCCGCCAGCGCGTTGGTGCTGAACGCCGGCTGGCGCGTGATTTCGTCGATGATCGCGATCTCTTGGTCCGCCAACCAGACTTGTAACCGATAATTGGCCGCGCCCGCCACCGGCTGCCATTTGAACACCACCGGAAACTCTCGACTGTATTTTTCCGGCAGCTTGAATGCGGGCGCCGGCAGGAGTTTGACGGGCGGTTCAGGCGGGGTGTCTTTGAATATCGCCGTACCGTACCCGGCTTGCAGTTCTCTGGTTCGACCGCCGCCGCTCACACCCACTACGCCGGCGAGGACTTCGACCAGGGACCTGCTTGGGTCGGCAGGGTCGACGCTGGTGCGGAATTCGGTCCCTCTTACCGCCGAACTGGCAGAAGGCGTACTGATCTCGAAACGCGTGCCCCCGGCATTGACTCTTGTCTCTGCCCGGCCCTGGGTGAGCAAGGATTCCGTGTCGGCGATGCCGGTTTGGTTGAATTTGTTGACCCGTTGCAGGTCTACAACGGTCGATTCGGCGAGTTGCATCAACGAGCCGTCGGCGAACTCCAGAACCGCATTGCCGTTCTCGCTTACCCTGATTTGGTCACCCTCTTGCAGGACGGTGCCGTCGCTCAGGGGTTTCTCCGGGGCTCCGGCCGGGGAACTATAGGCATTGGCGCCATAGCTGGCTACCACCTTGGCCTTGGTCGGATCGACTTTCAGCCAGCGCAGAGGAATCGATACCTGAGTGCCCGGCGGCATCCTCCGGGGATAGGACACGCCGTTCAATTCCTGCAGTTGCTTCCAGTGCTCTATTCCGCCCAGGTACTTTACGGAGACGTCCCAGAGGTTGTCGCCCTGCTTGAAAACGTAGACCCAGACATCATTTTGTTCATCGGCGCAAGCGGGCGCTGTCCCGATGACAAGGCCGGCGAGGAGACAAATCAGGAAATTCCGAAGATCGGTACGGCGCAGACCTGAACGCGTTGCGGAATGGAATGAGCTTGTGTTGGAGCAATGCATTTCTATCTCCTGGCACCCTTTCTTCCTGCGGGGGATCGGCCAGTCTTCGACTGCGTCGGATACCGATATATTTGTGAACTCTGACTCAAGAGCCTCTTTGGGTCTGTTGTTAGCGGCGCCATGCTAACGTCATTCGTTGCAGCTTTGAAAATCCTAGCACAGTCCCTGCTTCCCAGGGGTGTAAAGCGGCGGCTTCGGGGTGGCGTCAGTTCGAAGCCGACGACTCCCCCAGGCAGGTGGACTCGCGGTACCAATTCCCAGTGATTTTGCAGGGTCGGCGGGCGAAGAGGCGCTCCGCAGAATACGCCACGGCAGGTAAGGCGCGATGGCGCCGCTGCGGTGAGAGGCGAGAAAACTCTAATTTTCAGCGTGGTACGTCTTGCCTTGGGGTCGGGCCCAATTACTCGCGATGCCCTAACCCTGCCCCGAGGCCCGGTATCAGCCGAAAAACACTGAGCGCTGGCGGCGCGGCATCGGGGCCGCTCTGTTGCCCGGCGCCAACGCCGGCCAAAGGGCGTTGCTGCAACACTTGTTCAAAATTCGCTCCGACCGTTTCGGAGGTCCAGCGTTCGTTGAGCCTTGCGGCCCCGCGCGGGAAAGGCTATCGATCAGCGTTGAACTGCAGAGAAAACGGGGGCCGTAGCCCCCGCGATTCACCACATCACAGGTCGGGATTCCCCACCTCGAAGCCGTTATAGATGCTGCGCTGGCTGAATGGGTCGCTGCCGAAGCCTCGGGCGCTGCTGCCGATGGCCGGCTGTGCGCCGATCATCGCCACTTCGGTGCTGCGAGCACTCTGGCCGTCGGTAGACAACTCCGGATTGCCTGAGGCGAATCCGCGGTAGACTTCGGCGTCGCTGGCGGCCTGGAGGGTGCCGGCGAAGAGCAGGGCGGTGATGGTAACGAGAGTCTGTTTCATGGTGGGGTCCCTTTTTCTGGTTCAGCGAAGAATGTCGCTTGCTAAACAAGACCCGGAGGGCAACGGAAATCTTTCGACCAGCAGTAGCGCCTTGCCGCGCCGAGCAGGAACCAGCCAGGGGTGCGATACCCAGGCGGCGTGATACAGGGTGTTTCGCTGCAGCCGCCTCTGGGCAGCCGCCTGGAGGCCTGGTGGAATATGCGGCTTAACACCCGAAGTCTCTTGAATGCTCGTCGGGTTGCGTCGGGATAGGGCCGAACGGAGGGCGTCGCAACATGCCGGTAGCCTAGCCAGATGCGGCGAACACATTTTCAGTCGCCACGGCCGTCCGGAGTGGTGGAGCATCCTGCCCCGCACGGGAAACGCCGACCATCGGCGCTGTGCCGGCCCGGATGGCTGTCGGGCCGATGACGCGGTTTAATTAGTTCTTGCCTATCTTCTGAGCCTGCTCGACCCACTCGTCCCGCTCGATCCTGCCCTTGAAGTTGAGGTGGTCGGAGATCCGGTCGATATCCGCCTGGGTGAAAGCCGCCACCTGGCCGATGCTGGTGATACCGAGTGCGTTCAACTTGCCCTCGAGCACCGTCCCGATACCGTTGATTCGCTTGAGGTCGTTGTCGTCGGCCGCGGCCGAATCCGCCGGGGCCCGAGGCGCCACCTTCCTGGCGGCTTTGGGTTGCTTTGGCTTCGGCTCGGGCAGTTCCGGTGAGCCCTCGCCACAGCATCCTTGCAGTTTCCGCACCGCTTCTTTTAGGCGCTTCACTTCGGCGGAGAGTTTCTTGAAGTCCTTCTTCCGAACAAAATGGCTCTTGGCGCGCTTGTTTGCATGCTTGAGAATCTTATTGGATTTCATTCGGTTCCCCCGGTTGAGCCCGTTATCGAATGTCTTGTGGAATCCGCCAGGACATATCCTTTTCGTACCGAACATGCTGTGACGCAAGTTGCTTCGGACAAATAGTCCGCCGTAAGTTTAGTTGGATTACGGAAATATTTCATCGGCATTAAGGTTCGATGACCGGACCCGTTTCCCAGCGCTTGGTGCACGGTGGCAGAGCCTGGAATAAGGCCCGAGGGGATCGCGCCCAACGGTCGCGGCGATGCGGGGCGGTGTGCCGGCCAACCGTGGGGCGCCCGCCGGCCTTACATCGAGGCAATTGAGGCGGCGATTAGCCGGCCTTCAGGGGCGACCGGGTCGCCGGGTCAGAACCCGTAAAGCCAGTCGATCTGCTTCGGCCCGATGCACGCGATGGGCTTCATGCCGATGGACTCCAGATAAATATGGGCGCCGCGGGGGTCGCCGAAGTGGCGGCTCTTCTTCGGTTTGTCTTCGAACATCACTAACGGCCGACAGCGGCGCAGGGTTTCTTCGGCACCGCGCAGGGCTCGTTCCTCATAGCCCTCGACGTCGATTTTGAGAAAAGACAGTTCCTGCAGTTCCAGATCGTCGATGCGCACCGCCTCGATGTCGCCGCCGCCCATCACCCGGCGCGACGGCGAGCGGCGACCCGGCTCGGTGCCCAGGCTCACCGACTCGCGGCGATCGGACAGGGCGTTCCGATGCAGTTCCACCCGCTCCGCCCCACCCCATTCCTGGAGGTTGCGGGCCAGGCAGGCGAAGCTGTCCGGCGCCGGCTCGAAGGCGATTACGCGTTCGAACCGCTGCATCAGTACCCGCGAATAGGCGCCTATGTTGGCGCCGCCGTCCAATGCCAGCGTCCAGCGGTCGCAGTAGCCGAGGGCTTCTTCGATGTCCGCCACCTTGGGCCCGCGGCCGCGCCGATAGAGGCGATGGGACTTCAGCCAATGGCGGCCCCAACGCGCATCCACATCGGGTATCCAGAAATCACCGAATTTTTTCAATTCTCTGCGCTCCAGAAGTGGCCGGTTCGATGGGCGGGCAGTGTGCGGGGCGGGCCCTGGGCTGTCAACTCGGGGGGCGGGGGGCAGCGCCATCGGCTAAAAGTAATACCTCGCCCGCAGCTCGATCTTGTACTGATTGGGCTTTTCTCCCCACTCGGTGAGCGTATCGCCCACCGGCACCGTCGCGCGCAGGCGCAACTCCAGGTCCTCGAAGCCCGTATAGCTGATATCCGGGGAGACGGAGAAGCTCTGATCTTCCAGGTTGTAGAGCACTTGCACACCCGGCGTCAGGTAGAGGAGATTGCGCGGTTCGTCCCACCAGAGCCGAAAGTTCATATAGCGCTGCATGGGATTGGGTCTGCTGAAGGGGCCCTTGTCAATGTCCTTGCCGACGGGCAGGCGATCGATCAGGTCTTGGTCCCCCGTGTCCCAGGCCTGGTGCACGCAGCGGTAGAACTGTTGCTGCTGCTCTTTGTCGTTGCCCAGGCCGTTGTAGTAGTACTCCCAGATCAGGGTGATGTCGTTGGCGGTGCGGTAGCGGGTGCCGAGCAGGTAGCTGACCTCGTCTTCCTCCCGCGGAGTGCCGGGCCGGCAGTCCGGGGTGATGGTGCGGTGCACGGCGTCGTTGATATAGGCGAATTCGCCGTGGATCTCGAAGTTGGGGGCGAGGTTCTTGGAGAAGTCCATCCCCAGTCGGGCGGTGCGGCTGCCGTTGCTTAGGAACATGAAATCGAAGTCGATGTCCCGGTACAGCAGGTAGACTTTGGCCGACAGGTTAGTGTGCCCGAGCTCGCCGAAGTCCTCGTTGATGCCGTCGTGCACGGGCAGCACCAGGGGGGTGACCGCAACGGTCTGCAGCGGCCCGTCGAAGCGGTAGATCCAGTCGGGGCTGGCGATCCAGAAGCCTTCCCGTGACAGATCCGGATCGCCGGCGTCCTTGGCGCGCTCTACGAAGGCGACCGGGTTCCAGGCATAGCCCTTGCCCCAGCGCACCGCCTTCTTGCCCAGGTCGAGGGCGAAGCCCGGGTCCGGCTGCAGGCTCAGGTAACCTTGGAACAGGCTGTGATCCTGATCTTCGCCCAGGTAGTCCCAGACCGCTTCCGAATGGGTCTGGAAGTAGAGGTTGGCTATGCCCCGGCGCAGCCGGCCCTCCAACTCCAGGGTGCCGGTGAAGCGGTTGATTTCGCGCTCCGGTTCGCGGCCGAAAAACTGCAACTGGTACAGGGCCCCGTCCTGATTGGCCCGGGCGTGCTCGGGCTCGGCCTCGACGTAACCGGTGAATTCGAACGCCTTGGGTTCGAACTGGTCGACGTCGAAGTCGTACTCCTCCTCTTGGGCGCCGGCGCTCATGGCAAGGCAGGCAAGCAACAGGAGGGCGGTGCGCGACAACTGCATGGGCGCGCGCTTACCTCAGCTCCTGCACCCGAGGCATGTAATTGAGGCTGAACACCTCGTCCGGGAACTCGCGGGGGCGGATCTTGGCAAACAGCATCACCGCCTTGTAGCCCTGGTACAGGGGACTTTCGGTCTCCAGGACCGAGGGCCGCACCAAGCCGTCTCCGTAGTCCTTGATCTTCTTGTAGCTCAGGGTCTTGATCAGCAGGCCGCTGGCGGCATAGGCCTCGATCACCGTCGGCAGCAAGCGTTCGCGGTCAACCCGCATCTTGAGCTGGTCGTAGGCCACCGCGCCGGTCTTGGCCTTGAGGTCGAGCAGATATTCCTCGCCTTGTTCCCCGATGCTCTGCACGTCGTATTCCTCGCTGAATTCGAGGCGCATCAGGTCCGAATTGTTGAAGATGCCTCCCACCACCGATTGCAGGCTGGTGATGCGCAGGGGCTTGCCCACGTCGGGGATGTACAGCCACATGTTGTCGCCCAGGCGCAGGGTGGTGCGGCCCAGGTCGCTGGCCGGGGCCAGGAACAGGGCGACCATACTCTCGCGCCCTTGCTTGGCGGTGTAGAGCACGAACTCCTTGCGGCTGCCGTCCGGTTCCTGGTTGATCAGTTTGCGGTACATCTCGTAGGAGTCCGGGGCCAGGTTGCGGTCCACCTGGGCCAGGATGGCGGCGCCGTCCAGTCCCCAGGCAGGGCCGGCGGCCAGCAGCAGACAGATAATCAGCATGCGCATGGCTTATTGCCTCAGCTCGATGGCCACATCCTCCACCGTACCGATGCGCCGCACGATGCGCACCCCGCGCTCGTTGAGAACATCTTCCATCTTCGGGCCAGGGATCTTGCGCGCCACTAAAACCCCCACCCCCAGGTCCGCCAGGGTGGCGGCGCAAGCGGGGCCGATGCCGTACTCCATATCCAGGTGCGGGTTGGGCAGCACCTGCAGCGGTTGGCCCTCGCCGTCATAAATATGGAAAAAGGGGGCGATCCCGGCCAGCTTGGCGATCTCGGCGCTGGCCTGGTCGCCGTCGGCGGCGATGGCAAACTTGTTGGCGGCGAGGCCCAGGGCTGGCAGTGCCAGTAACAGGAACAGCAGCAACAGGTGTCGGGTCTTGATCATTTTTGGCCTCCTCAGGTGGTCAGACATGCCGCAGCGCTGTAATCGGGTCCATGCGCGAGGCCTTCCAGGCCGGTTGCAGGCTGGCCAGCACCGCAACCACGATGGTGAGCACAGCGGTGGCGATGACGTCGCCCGCGGCCAGGGTCGGCACCAGGATCAGGTTCTCCTGGCGGCCGAAGGAGAAGGTCAGGGTGACGGAATTCAGCACCGCCACCGCAGTCAGGCTGACGGCGACGCCCACCAAGGTGCCGAGCAGCCCCAACAGCAGGCCCTCGCTCAGGAACAGCGCCAGCACCCGGCCGGGGCGGGTGCCGATAGCTGACATGGTGCCGATCTCACGGATGCGCTCGTACACCGCCATCACCAGTACGTTCATGATGCTGATCAGCACCACCGAGACCAGGATGATCTGGATGAACAGGGTCATCATGTCGATCATCTTGGCGATCTTGGAGAAGGGCACGAACTTCTCCCAGGGGTGGAGCTGGAAGATGCTCAGGCCGCGCCGGTTCTTTAGTTCCGCCAGCTGGGCCTCGAGTTCGGCCAGCACCGCCGCCTGATCGGCGGGGTGTTTGAGCCGGATTGCGATCTCGCTCACCTCCGACGGGCGGCCCCAGCCCTGGGCGGCGTATAGCTCCCGGGTCTCGGCCAGGTAGCCGGCACGCTCCGGCGGCCCGGGACGGATGCCGGCCAGCAGGCTGTCCACATCCAACTCAGCCTCTTCGATCTCCGGCTCCGGGGCGGGCGGCGCCTGGAGCGGATCCAGCTTCAACGGGTCCGGGGCCTTGAGCGGGTCCGCCGCTTTCAAGACGTCCGGCTCGTCGGGCTCGGGGGCCAGGGTCACGTAGCCGTGTTGGGCCAATACCTCGGCCTCCACTTCTTCGTCCTCGATGCGCAGCAGGTCGCGGGCATCCTCGATGTGGATATAGCCGTCCCGGCCGCCGGGGCCGGATATGCTCTCCAGGATGCCCTGCACCTCGAAGGTCTTGCCGTTCACCGAGCCGGCCTTGTTGGTCGCCACCAGCACCACGGTGTCGCCCACTTTCACCTTCATGCCCTTTGCGATCAGCTCCGGCACCTGGATCTTGCCTGGTTCCACCAAGGGCGTCACCCGGCCCCCTTCCAGCACCCGGTTGGCCACCAACGGCACGGTGGCCAGTTCCCGCGCCGGGTCCACCCCGTTTAGGCGGATGCTGGTGGTATTGGCGAAGTTGCTGAACATGGCCATCAGTTTGACCCGTGGCGACCAGGCCTCGATGCCCTCCGCCTCATCCAGCGCCTGGTTGAGCTTGACCAGCATGCGCGGGCGCATATTGCGGTCCACCGGCAGGCTCTCCATGGCCCCGACATAGCCGCGGCGGTGTACCTGCAGGTGGCCCACCATGGAATCGGTGAACTGGGCCACCATCATCGACTTGAACGAACCAGCCACCGCTACGAACAGCAGCACCGCGGTCAGCCCGACGGTGATCAGCAGCGAGGTAAGCAGCGTGCGCCGCTTGTAGCGCAGCAGGTTGCGGGCGGCCAACTTGAGGATGTCGATCATGCGGCGGTCCCCTCGCCCGGCGCGGCCAGGCGGCCATCTTCCAGCTCGAAGGTCAGCTCCGCCTCGCCCATGATCTTGGGGTCATGGGTCGAGAACAGGAAGCTGGTGCCGAACTCGTCGCGCAGCCGCCGCATCAGCTCGATAATGCGGTATGCGGTATCGTGGTCCAGGTTGGCGGTGGGTTCGTCCGCCAGCACCAGCTTGGGCTGGGTGACCAGGGCCCGGGCCACCGCCACCCGCTGCTTCTGGCCGCCGGAGAGTTGGTCCGGGCGCTTGTCCGCCTGAGCCTCTATGCCGGCGGCGGTCAGCAGGCTGCGCACCCGCTCACGGCGCTCTGCGGCGGGCCAGTGCTGCACCATGATCAGCGGGTACTCGACGTTCTCGTAGGCGGTGAGCACCGGGATCAAATTGAAGTCCTGGAACACAAAGCCGATGTGCTCGCCGCGAAAGGTTGCGGCACGGCGCCGGTCGAGGGCGCCGACCTCGGTCTCCAGCACACTCAGGCGACCGGCGGTCGGCCGGTCCAGGCAGCCGATTAGGTTCAACAGGGTGGTCTTGCCGCTGCCGGAGGGTCCGACAAAGCAGACGAAGGCGCCGGCCTCGACGGAGAAATCCACACCGCGAATCGCTGGCACCACCAGTTCGCCCATCTGGTAGTCTTTGCGCAGCCCTTCGGCCGTGACCAGGGTCATGACCCGGCGCCTATTTGAGCTTCAGCGGCTCACTGCGCCGCAGCACCCCGGGGTCCGGCTCCTCGTCGTGTACATAGCCGGGAGGCGGGTAGACAGTGTTGCACCCCTTTGCGTCGAAGTCCCCCATCTCGCGCTGTAGCAGGCAGACGTCGTGACTGCCGGGACCACCGTCCAGCTTGTCGAAGCCGGGGCCGCCCCAGAGCACGTCATAGTCCCCCTCGCCGCCGTTCAACTCGTCGTCGCCGGGGGCGCCGAACAGCCAGTCGTCGCCGGCGTCGCCGAACAAAGTGTCCAGCCCGCGGGCGCCCATCAGAGAATCGTTGCCGGAGCCGCCGCACACCAGATCGTCGCCGGCATCTCCATGCACCACGTCATTGCCCTCCCCGGCGACGATAACGTCGTTGCTGTCGCTGCCCAGGATTAGATCCGCTCCCGGTGTACCCACGCAGGTGGCCGGTTTGCCGCCGCACAGCGGGATGTCAGCCAATCCCGCGGGGATGTAGGGGCACTTGATCACGGTATGCGCCGGCTTGTAATCGGGAAAACGCTCCGGCGACACCCCCGGACCGGCAGCCCACGCCTGCCCGGCGATGCCCGCCGCGGCCAGGATCAGCCACCAAGTAGATCGTGTGGGCCGGATAATCGAAAACTTGGACATGCTGCCACCTCCCTCTTGACTGCTTACGGAGCAGCGATTACGCCGCCCTTAACCAATCAAAAACCTTAAAGCTAATGGTGTCAATGTGCGGGGCATCGATTGACTGACTCACATCAACGGCGCGCCGATTGCTGCCTCGCGGCAAGGCCGGCATGGCCGTCCGGGGCTTCAACGCCCTGGCCCCAGCCGTTTCCAAACCAGCTGGTGCAGCTCCATTACCAGCAGCAGGCTCAGCGCAATGCCACGCAGCTGACTCCAGTGGGCGAGGCTGACCCGCTGCAACCCCCAGCACGTCGCGCAGCCAGGGGGTGTACATGGCGCCGATATGCACCAGCTGCGCGGCGGCGGTGCCGAACAGCAGCAGCGGGTTGCTCAGCAAGTTGTGGCGGAACGCCGAGCGGGTCTCGGAGCGGCTGTTGAAGACCTGCACGTTCTCGAACGACACCATCAGCAGCAGGGCGCCGTTGTGCTCCAGGGCCCGGACGGTGGCCGGCTTCTTTTGCGGCTCGACGCGGGCGAGCACTCGGGCCTGAGTGGCCAGGCGGGCTACCGCCTCGGGCCCCCGCTGCTCCGCCTCGGCGAGCTCGCGCCCGGTCACCACCTGTTGCGGCTGTGCGGCCAGCCCCAGCTCGCGGGCGTCGATCTCGTAGGCGTCGCCCCGGCGAAGCACCCGGGTATTGGTGGTGACCAGCTCCTGCAGGGCGGAGGCGCTGCGCTCCGCCGAGTGCTCCTGCGCCGTACCGATTACGGCGTTGATCAGCAGTACTCCAAAAATAGAGCCCGCGTCCGACCAATCCTCCAACAACAGGGACACCGCAGCGGCAGCGAGCAATATATCGATCAGCGGGTTGAGAAACTGGCGGAGAAATACATGCAACAGACCCCCAGCTCTTGCCCGCGGCAGGCTTTTGGGCCCGAAACGCTCCAGCCGCGATCGGGCCTCGGCCAGCGTCAGGCCGTGGTGGCTGGTCTGGAGCCGCTCCAGGACCTGGTCGGCGTCGAGGGCGTGGGGGTGATCGAGGGCGACCTGGCCCGGAGGTCCGTGTTTCTGCCCCCGCAGCCTAGAGAGTGCGGACATGGGGCGCACCGGTTGCCGGCCCAGATTGCCGGCTGTGGGTACCGCGATTACCCGTTCGGGCACCGGCGCCGGGTTGAGCATTTCTCGGCGCCTTGGCAGACTCGAGGCCGCTTCCAGTATCCCACCCGGGTAGTTCGCCCTCAAGGACTGGGCTGGGCCGCAGCCCGAGTATGGCCGGTTCAATCCTCGAACCGCTAGCGCTGCGATCTCCCAGAGAACGGCTACGCGGGGTTCGTTCGTCGGCGTTTGAAACCAAGGTTTCTCTGTGGGAGCTCAAGCGCCCATTGGGTCCTGGCTTAGCCAGTGATTAGGGCCCAATTGGGTACCCGGGTACTGCTTCGCCCCTGGAAAGACCACTTTGAAGGCAATGGGAATTCGCAATATGGTCAGGGAAATTGAGTGAATCTCCCGAAACATGTGAACCAGGTCACGCTTTATCACCGTTTTGGCGGCGAACCTTAAGGACCACTTAAGATTTTCGCGGGTATAGTGAGGCCCACAGCGGTAACCGCGCGGCGAGTCCGGATTACGACCGCTGCGAATGGAGTTGGACGCGCCCCAGCGGGCGCGTGTTGCCGAAGCGATATGTTTCAGCCTGCGGCAGCGAGCAACAGCGGTGTCAGCGACGAGGGCGATTCAGGCCCAAGGGGCGCAAAGCCCGGCGCTGAGAAGTTAGCACCGACAACTTGAACAAGAAGAAGTAGTTGAGAGACCAACCCGGGTGTGTTGTCGCTGTTCCAGGAGGGCCCCGGGCCAAATATGCCTACCACCGCAAAGGAGATTTTCATGAGACACCCCCCCCGTAGTACCGCCCTAAGGAGGCACGCCGGATTAGGCGCTTGCCTGCTTGGGGGCATCTGCATGTTGAGCGCAGGTCAGGCCTGGTCCGCCGACGTCCAACGGGCGACCTGGGACAATCGCGAAAACAGATTAACGGTACGTGGCGACGGCGCGCCGGACTATTCGACCGTAACCATCCGCTATGGCAGAGAGAACGACGATGGTGCCGTGATCGGCACCACCCAGGCGGACAACGACGGTAAATGGCGGTTGAGGGTGTACGATCCGGAGCCGGTGCCTTGCTACGTTACCGCATCGGATGCAGGCGAAGACGAAGACGACGACATGCGAGTGCGGCGTGCACCGCGAGACTGCAGCGACGACGGGGGCGAGCCGCCGGCCAACCAGCTGCCTGTGGCAGATGCCAACGGCCCCTACTCGGGCACCGCCGGCCAGGCAGTGCAGTTCAGCAGCGCCGGCTCGAACGACCCGGACGGCAACATAACTGGCTACGCCTGGAACTTCGGCGACGGCAACACCAGCAGTGCCGCCAACCCGAGCCATAGCTATTCTGCGGCGGGCGAGTACAACGTGACCCTGACCGTGACGGACAATGACGGAGCCACCGGTGCGGACTCGACCACCGCCGACATCGCGGAGGCACCGCCGGCCAATGTGCCGCCTACCGCGGATGCCAACGGCCCTTACGCGGGTACCGCCGGCGTGGCAGTGCAGTTCAGCAGCGCCGGCTCCAACGACCCGGACGGCAACATAACTGGCTACGCCTGGAACTTCGGCGACGGCAACACCAGCAGTGCCGCCAACCCGAGCCATAGCTATTCTGCGGCGGGCGAGTACAACGTGACCCTGACCGTGACGGACAATGACGGAGCCACCGGTGCGGACTCGACCACCGCCGGCATCGCGGAGGCACCGCCGGCCAATGTGCCGCCTACCGCGGATGCCAACGGCCCTTACGCGGGTACCGCGGGCGTGGCAGTGCAGTTCAGCAGCGCCGGCTCCATCGACCCCGACGGCACTATCGATGCCTACGCCTGGGACTTCGGCGACGGCAACACCAGCGATGCCGAGAACCCGAGCCACACCTATTCGTCGGCGGGCAACTACCCGGTGTCCTTGACGGTCACCGACGACGCGGGGGCGAGCGATACCGCCACCACTTCGGCCGCGATCACCGACCCGGTGGCCTGCACCTCGCCGATTTCGGAGCATTGTCAGATCACGGCGTACACCGGGCCTGAGGTCTGTGTGGACTGCCACGAGCAAGAGTCCCTCGACATGCACGGCTCGGTGCACTACCAGCAGGGTGGGGCCTTCCCCAACGTGACCAACATACCGCTTGATTTCGCGTCGGCGGGCGAGCGCCCGGCACAGGCCGCCGGCGATCTGGTCGCCACCGGCATCAACACCTACTGCGGTACCCACGAGAACTCCCCGCGCTTCACCTGCGCCGGTTGCCACGTGGGCAACGGTCGTTTCCCGATGGCGCAGTCGGAGTTCGAAGCACTGGATCCCGCATCCGCGGAGGCGCATGTCCAGTTGGCCAATATCGACTGCCTGATGTGCCACCAGGAGGCCTACAAGCGCTTCCCGGATTGGACCGCCAGCGGCGAAGGGTTCGAGGACTTCGAGCTGCTGAACCTGGTCGAGCTTCCGGACGGAAGTCTGGAGCAGAGCAACGGGGCCGAATTGCCGCGTACCGGTTTCTCCGGGATCCCGACGGTCAACCCGATCAGCATGGACTTCCAGTTCCTTCCCGCCGGGAGCGACACCCTGCCGGCGGAGGTTCCCATGGCTCCGATGGCGTTCACCACGCTTGAGGCAGCACAGAACGTGCACGCCACCACACGCCAGTCCTGCCTCAACTGCCACGCTGGGGCGGCCGGCGGCGACGGTACCAAGCGCGGCGACCTGTCGAAGGAAAACGCCGACCCGAGCCTGGCGATCGATATGCACATGAGCTCGGCGGGTCAGAACCTTTCCTGTGCGGACTGCCACAGCGAGACCCTGGCCGACGGTACCGGCCACCGCCTGCGCGGGCGTGGCGTGGACCTGCGTCCGAACGACGTGCCCGAGCGCTTCACCTGCGACACCGGCGGCTGCCACTCGGATCGTCCCCACGGCGACTTCAGCAACCGCGAAGGCTCTAGCCGGGACAAGCACGCCATGAAGGTGGCCTGCCAGACCTGCCACATCCCGAGCTACGCCAAGGCGGCGGTGGGCACCGAGGTGGCGCGCGACTGGCAGGATCCGCATCCCACGGCGGCGGCCTGCAACGGGCGCGGCGGTTGGCTGCCGCGCGAGGACAAGGATGGGCTCGGCAGCGCCAGCCTGACCCCGAGCTACGCCTGGTTCGACGGCACCAGCGAGGTCTACTACCTGGGCGAGCCGCTCGCCGGCGTTCCCACCATTCCGCTGGACGCCAGCGTCGCCGCCAGCTTCGTCGGCAACTTCAATGCCGGCGACCCGGCCTACGTGATCGGCATGCCCAACGGCGACGTGACCAGCACTAGCCTGGGCACCAAGATCTACCCCATGAAGGAGCACTGGGGCAAGCTGGCCCGCAACGACATCGACAACACCTTGGTCGGCCACTCCACGTTCGAGTTCTTCCGCACCGGTAGCTTCTGCCGCGCGGTGGCGGTCGGCCTGGGGCTGGACGAAGTCAACGAGCCGGTGAGCAGCGTGTGTGAGGGCTTCCCGGGCGACACGGAAATGCCGCCGAACACCTCCGTCGCCGCGGTGCACACCTACCAGACCATCAACCATGGGGTGGAGACCGGCGGCAACGCGCTCTGCGTGCAACGACTGTCACGGTGGCACCTCGCGGATCGACCTGGAAGGGGACCTCGGCTACGAGCTGAAGGGGCCGCAGTCACAGGTGTGCACCCAGTGTCACGGTTGGGAGGGCACCATGAGCTTCAACAAGATCCACGAAAAGCATGTCGAGGACAAGCGCAGGGACTGCTCGGTCTGTCACACCTTCTCGCGGCCGGAGCGAGGCCTGAGTACCTACATCGGCGACTGAGCCGAGCCCTATGGGTAAGGACAGGGACGTCCTTCCCGGCTGGCGGTCTGGAGTGAATGCCGCGACAACAGGTTTTAGGGCCTGGGACGATCGCTCCCGCCTGGGAGCGATCGTCTACTCCGCATCCTGAAGGGTGACAGGCGCAACCCATCAACAAACCGACTGGCGGTAAAACGTCCCGGTATCGAATCGGGCCGGCCAGCGACAACCGATCATGCTTGGGCCCATCCTCCCGCCCTCCCCTGGATGGGCTTTTTTTTGCCCCGCTTTCAGGCCCCGAAATCTCGCCCGGCCCCTGCAGATTCCTGATCACCTCCTGCGATCCAAAGAATTGACCCGTATCTCTGTACAAGCAGCCGTTTCCCCCCGCAGCGCCCACAACAGCGCAGGTCCGCGCCCGAACGGCCTCCAGGCGTGAAGCCTCTATAGGGGCATTGCGGGTGGGGGCCTAGGCGCCGTCCAACGGGACGGCCAGTGAAGGCCAGCCCAGGGTGTTTTGTATGCACCCGGGCTGCAAGCTGACGGTTACAGGGGGCAGCGAGGCTAGGCATGCTGTTGGAGGCGCCTTCGGGCGATTAATCAACGCTGGGCATGACGTTCTCGCTCTTTTGACGGGTGTGTCGCCCGCATGCCCCCGTGTCGAAGAAAGCCAGGGCAGCCTATTTCTTGCGCCTCTTTAGCGCCCGGTTTGGACGAGCCGGCAACCCTTGCTCTGCATGAGAACGGCGCTTCACAGGCAATGCGAATTCGCAATGGTGTCAGCGAAATCGGGCAAATCTTCCTGGAGATGAGAACCGAGTCACGCTTTCCCTGGGTTTTGGCGTCGACCCTTAAGGACCTCTTAAGACTTTAAAAGGTATAGTAACGCCACAGCTGGAACTTGGCGGCCATGCCAAGTGCGAAGGCTGCGAACGGATACGGACTCGCCCCATCTAGGCGAGTGAGTTTTGCCGAGCAAAGATTTTCCGCCTGCGGCAGCGAGCAAAAAGGTGTCAGCGATAAGGGCGATTCATGCCCAACGGGCGAAAGCCCAGCGCTGGGAATTTGGCACCGAATCTTCAGAGCATTTGTTGAAAGATTAGCCCCGGGTGTGGTGTCGCTGTTCCAAGCGCGCCCCGGGTCAATACGCGTAGCACCGCGGAGGAGATTTTTATATGAGACACACATCCATTACTAACGCACTACGGAGGTTCGCCGGTTTCGGCGTCCGTCTGCTGGGGGCCGTCTGCCTGCTGGGGGCCAGCCAAGTTTGGGCCCTCAATATCACCAGCGCAGTATGGAATGACTCAAGAAACCAGCTAGAGGTTTCCGGAAACGAGGCCCAATCCCGCGCCACGGTTAACGTGTTCGACGCCGATACGGACGCGTTCCTCGACTCCGACGACGCCAATCGGCGTGGCTCTTGGTCGATCAGGGAAAGGATGTCCTCTCCGCCCTGCCGCGTACGCGCCGAATCGGGTGGCGACTCCGCAGAGGCTGATGTAAGCCCCGTGCCCTCGAACTGCTCGGGCGGCGGCAACCCCCCGCCGACGGCTGAAGCCAACGGCCCTTACACGGGTACCGTCGGCGTAGCTGTGTCATTCAGCAGTGCAGGTTCGAACGACCCGGGCGGCAGCATAACAGGCTATGCCTGGAACTTCGGTGACGGCGCCAGCAGCAGTGCTGCCAATCCGAGTCATACCTATTCCTCCGCGGGCACTTTCACGGTGACGCTGACGGTAACGGACAATGACGGCGCCACCGGAAGCGATTCGACCACGGCGACCATTACCAACGATACAGTCGGTCAGTGCGACCCGGCGGACCTGAACGTTTCCATCAACTCCACCGCCCAGAACGGCTGCCCGGACGCTCCGGTCGCGCAGCAGCCCCAGGTGCCCAACAACAGCTACAGTGTGCTGGCCATCAATGACCTCGGTATGCACTGCGGCGACCTGGATACCCGTATTTCCAGCATCCTGCCGCCGTTCCAGGTGTTGCTCGCCCAGGTGGTGCAGAAGGGCGTGACCCCGACGCTGAACCCGGCCGGGGTGGAGGTGTTCTACTCGGCCGCCGCCAACCCGAACGACCCGATCCTGAGTAACGGCGTGTTCGACGGTGTGATGGCCGACGGCGACACCTACAAGACCAACTTCTGGGACTTCCCGGTTCCGGCGGGCACCTACGACGCCTTCTATCCGGCGTACAATCCGTTCCACCCGGAACAGACCCTGACGCCGCTGGCAGGACCTCCGTTCAACGTAAGCGCGGACGTGGGTCTGCCGGTCCCCAACGTCGAGCATCTCTACATTGGTCCGGACGGCCAGGTGAACAGCGGCGACGAGCACCTCTCCGCGGTGCTGCACGCCATGCCCGGAATTGCCGGCCCCTATACGGCCAACGCGCCGAAGCTGGCCGAGGAGCGCTACGTCGACAAGCCGTTCTTCGTGAACTTCCCGTTCGGCTATGTGGCGGAAGGGGTCAACTGGTACGAAGGGGCGGGCGTGCCGTTCGCGGCCTTCGACGACAATGGCCGCGAGAACGCCTACCCGTTGGTACGCGTGCAGGTCACCACGGACGGCAACGCACCGAACGGGAACAACGTTGTCACCACTGTGGATACGGTTCTGCCGATCTCCGGCGAGGCGAACTGCGCCAACTGTCATGCCGATCCGGCCGATGTGCAGAACAGCCGCACCAGCGAGCCGACTGACACGCTAGCAGCTGCCGGCTTGCCGGTGGTGGTCAGCCTCGACGACCCCGACCCCAATCTGCCCAACCGGGTGAGCGTAGAGTACGCGGCGGACATCAACGTCCTGCGTCTCCATGACCTCAAGCACGGCGCGCGCTATGTGAGCACCGCCTGTGACGCACCAGGGCAGAACTGCCTTGAGACCGCCCCGGCGCCCTGCGACATCAACGCCAACAGTGGCAACGGCGACGAGAACTGCCTGACCAACCAGGCTCTGGTGCAGGGCACCCCGGTGGTCTGCCAGGTGTGTCATTACACCCCGGCGCTGGACCTGGCGCAGCTCGGTCCGCTGGCCGGCCCCGAAGGCAGCATCGCCAATGGCCGCAACCAGCTTGCCCAGTCGAGCAACTCCAACGTGATGCACAGCCACCACGGCGGACTCGGCAACCTGTTCCCGCCGATGCCGGCGCCGGACCAGCAGGCCGATGGCTCTATCACCAACCAGAGCCAGCGCCTGGACGTGCTGGAAGATACCTGCTACCAGTGCCACCCGGGCACCAACGTGCAGTGTCTGCGCGGCGCCATGTTCAACGGCGGCATGCTCTGCAACGACTGCCACGGCGACATGGAGCAGGTGGGTAATGACTTCACCGGTCCGGTAATCGACGTGAATACAGGCCAGCCGGTCCCGGGTTCACTCCCTGTTTCGCCGTCGAACCCCGGCGACTTCAAGCTGGCGGAGGGCAACTTCTACGATCACACCAGCAATCAGCCTCGTGTACCCTGGGCCAACGAGCCGGGTTGTGGTTCCTGCCATACGGGGGATGCCAACGACAATCTGGTGGGTGCGGTCAACAGCATCGTCAACACCCGCGACATCGACGGCAATGTAGACGGCATCCGTCTGCGCCAGGCCTACCGCACGGGTGATGCCAAGGCCACGCCGATCGTGCCGACCAACAAGCGCTTCGCCGAGCCGGCGATACCGGCCAGCTTCAACGGCTTCGACAACCCGGGTGCGGGCAATCCGCAGCTCTACCGGGTGAGCACGGGCCACGGCGGCGTGATGTGCGAAGGCTGCCACGGTGCGACCCACGCGGAATGGCCGAACGCCAACCCGGCGTCCAACGACAATGTCACCGCGGACCAGTTGCAGGGGCATGTGGGTTCGCTGATCGAGTGCAGCACCTGCCACGACCCGTCGGCCTTCGAGGATAGCGGGGCGTACGAGCTGACCATGAACGGGCCGCATGGCATGCATGCCGTGGGCAGCGAGCATTGGAACATGAGTCACAAGGCAGCGCGGCGCAACGGCGGCGACAATTGCCGGGCCTGCCACGGTGCTGACGGCGAGGGGACCGTTCTCTCGAGGATGGCCACCGACCGCGTGCTCGAGTGCAAGGACAACAAGGGCAGCATGTGCGCCGACGAAGGACCGCAGTTGTTCGAGAAGGGCCACATGGTTGGCTGTGGCGACTGCCACCGCAACGCGCTGTAGGCGCTGGGGCGATCGCTCCCGCTGGGGAGCGATCGTTTCCTCCGCACCTTGGAGGTTGAAAGACGCAATTTATTGTCAATCCCGCTGGCGCTAGAACCTCCCGGTACCGGATCGGGTTCGCCAGCAAGACAACCGGTAATACTTGGGCCCATCCCCCCGCCCTACCTCGGATGGGCTTTTTTTTTGCCTCGCGTTCAGATCCCGAAATCGGGACAGGCGTTGCAATTGCTTCCCGCAATCCTTGTGCGTTTTACGGATCTCTTTGCGCGCGCCAGCTTCGCAGGGTCGTGCGCCTGCCTTTGGCGAAAAACTGGGTGCTCTCCATCTCGACCTTGTTGATTGTCGGCATGCGCATGCCGGAGTGGTGCCTGATTGCCTCGCAGGAGCCTGCCTTCGCGCGCTAGGCAGCTCGGCTCGGCTAGAAAGTTACCGAACAACCGGCCTGTCTCGCGGGCGAACCGCCGCTCAGCTGTCCAACCCTGCAGTTGGGCCCCCTGACCAGCGGGGTCCGGAGCGGCGCTTGGCCGATTTACGCGCGCGTTCGAGAACCACGTCACGCTTTTCACCCTTCGGTGTCGAACCTTAAGGACATCTTAAGTTTCAGGTCGGTATAGTCGGCTCGTCAGCCGGTGATCTCTCAGCGGGAATGCCGATTGCGACGGCTGTATGCGAAGCCGGATTCGCCTCAGCGCACAAGTGGTAGGCGGCTAAATTGGTCCGCCTGTGGTGGAGAGCAACAGGAAGTCAGACGGTGTCAGCGACGAGGGCGAATAACGCTCAACGGGCTTAAAGCCCAGCGCTGGGAATCGAATACCGAAACAAAACGAGAGTTTAGAGAGTGCCCCCCGGGTGTGGTGTCGCTGGTCCAGGCGGTTCCCGGGTCCGATATGCGTACCGAACCAAGGAGGAGATTTTCATGAGAGCCGCACCCCGTACTAACGCACCACGGAGGTTGGCCGGATTCGGCGCCTGCCTGCTTGGAGCCATTTGCCTGTTGAGCGCCGGCCAAGTGTCTGCCGCCGACATTTTAATTAAAAGAGCAACGTGGAACGACTCCTGGAACGGACTGAGCGTTTCCGGGTCAGCGACCCCCCGCACCGAAGTCACCTTGGTCAACGCCTACGACACCGACCAGGTCCTGGGTGACGACCGAACCAGCCGCCGCAGTGGCTCCTGGGGGATCCGGGTTCGCAATCCATCCCCCGCGCCCTGCCGCGTGCGCGCCATTGATGCCGATGGGCAGATCGCTGAGCGCGATGTAAGCAACGCGCCAGCAGATTGCGCACCCACAGCGCCGGGCGGCGGCAACACCCCGCCGACGGCTGACGCCAACGGCCCCTATACGGGTTCCGCGGGCGTGGCAGTGCAGTTCAGCAGCGCCGGTTCGAACGATTCGGACGGCAGCATAACTGGCTACGCCTGGAACTTCGGCGACGGCGCCAGCAGCAGCGCGGCCAACCCGAGCCATACCTATTCGTCGGCGGGTAACTACACCGTGAGCCTGACGGTAACCGACAATGACGGGGACACCGGTGCCGACGCTACCACCGCGGACATCGCGCCGCCGGCCAATGTGCCGCCTACCGCCGAGGCCAACGGCCCCTACACGGGTTCCGCGGGCGTGGCAGTGCAGTTCAGCAGCGCCGGTTCGAACGATTCGGACGGCAGCATAACTGGCTACGCCTGGGACTTCGGTGACGGCAACACCAGCAGCGCCGAGAACCCGAGCCATACCTATTCGTCGGCGGGCAACTACACCGTGAGCCTGACCGTAACCGACAATGACGGGGGCACCGGTACCGACGCTACCACCGCGGACATCGCGCCGCCGGCCAATGTGCCGCCTACCGCCGAGGCCAACGGCCCCTACACGGGTACGGTCGGCGTGGCAGTGCAGTTCAGCAGCGCCGGTTCCACCGACTCCGACGGCACTATCGATACCTACGCCTGGGATTTCGGTGACGGCAACACCAGCGATGCCGAGAACCCGAGCCACACCTATTCGGCGCGTCTGGCACCTACCCGGTGTCGCTTACGGTCACCGACGACGCGGGGGCGAGCGATACCGCCACCACTTCGGCCGCGATCACCGACCCGGTGGCCTGCACCTCGCCGATTTCGGAGCATTGTCAGATCACGGCGTACACCGGGCCTGAGGTCTGTGTGGACTGCCACGAGCAAGAGTCGCTCGACATGCACGGCTCGGTGCACTACCAGCAGGGTGGGGCCTTCCCCAACGTGACCAACATACCGCTTGATTTCGCGTCGGCGGGCGAGCGCCCGGCACAGGCCGCCGGCGATCTGGTCGCCACCGGCATCAACACCTACTGCGGTACCCACGAGAACTCCCCGCGCTTCACCTGCGCCGGTTGCCACGTGGGCAACGGTCGTTTCCCGATGGCGCAGTCGGAGTTCGAAGCACTGGATCCCGCATCCGCGGAGGCGCATGTCCAGTTGGCCAATATCGACTGCCTGATGTGCCACCAGGAGGCCTACAAGCGCTTCCCGGATTGGACCGCCAGCGGCGAAGGGTTCGAGGACTTCGAGCTGCTGAACCTGGTCGAGCTTCCGGACGGAAGTCTGGAGCAGAGCAACGGGGCCGAATTGCCGCGTACCGGTTTCTCCGGGATCCCGACGGTCAACCCGATCAGCATGGACTTCCAGTTCCTTCCCGCCGGGAGCGACACCCTGCCGGCGGAGGTTCCCATGGCTCCGATGGCGTTCACCACGCTTGAGGCAGCACAGAACGTGCACGCCACCACACGCCAGTCCTGCCTCAACTGCCACGCTGGGGCGGCCGGCGGCGACGGTACCAAGCGCGGCGACCTGTCGAAGGAAAACGCCGACCCGAGCCTGGCGATCGATATGCACATGAGCTCGGCGGGTCAGAACCTTTCCTGTGCGGACTGCCACAGCGAGACCCTGGCCGACGGTACCGGCCACCGCCTGCGCGGGCGTGGCGTGGACCTGCGTCCGAACGACGTGCCCGAGCGCTTCACCTGCGACACCGGCGGCTGCCACTCGGATCGTCCCCACGGCGACTTCAGCAACCGCGAAGGCTCTAGCCGGGACAAGCACGCCATGAAGGTGGCCTGCCAGACCTGCCACATCCCGAGCTACGCCAAGGCGGCGGTGGGCACCGAGGTGGCGCGCGACTGGCAGGATCCGCACCCCTCGGCGGCGGCCTGCAACGGGCGCGGCGGCTGGCTGCCGCG
Organism: uncultured Gammaproteobacteria bacterium; assembly: GCA_963753615.1. Taxonomy (GTDB): domain Bacteria; phylum Pseudomonadota; class Gammaproteobacteria; order Chromatiales; family Chromatiaceae; genus CAVWCW01. Next base: position 242,319 of record CAVWCW010000014.1, on the reverse strand, counting down.
CGAGGACAAGGATGGGCTCGGCAGCGCCAGCCTGACCCCGAGCTACGCCTGGTTCGACGGCACCAGCGAGGTCTACTACCTGGGCGAGCCGCTCGACGGCGTTCCCACCATCCCGCTGGACGCCAACGTCGCCGCCAGCTTCGTCGGCAACTTCAATGCCGGCGACCCGGCCTACGTGATCGGCATGCCCAACGGCGACGTGACCAGCACTAGCCTGGGCACCAAGATCTATCCCATGAAGGAGCACTGGGGCAAGCTGGCCCGCAACGACGTCGACAACACCTTGGTCGGCCACTCCACGTTCGAGTTCTTCCGCACCGGCAGCTTCTGCCGCGCGGTGGCGGTCGGCCTGGGGCTGGACGAGGTCAATGCGCCGGTGAGCAGCGTGTGTGACGGCTTCCGGGCGACCTGGAGATGCCGCCGAACACCTCCGTCGCTGCGGTGCACACCTACCAGACCATCAACCATGGTGTGGAGACGGCGGGCAACGCGCTGGGCTGCAGCGACTGCCATGGAAGCACCGCACGGATCGACCTGCAGGAGACTTCGGCTACGAGTTGAAGGGTCCGGAGTCCCAGGTGTGTAACCAGTGCCACAGTCCGGAAGACCCCATGGGCTTCACCGGGATCCATGAAAAGCCATGTGGACGCGAAGCGCAAGGACTGCTCGGTCTGCCACACCTTCTCGCGGCCGGAGCGAGGCCTGAGTACCTCGCTCAGCGAGATGTAGCAGGAGCAATACCGGGCTAAGGACAGGGACGTCCTTCCCAGCGTGGCGGTCTGGAGTGAATGCCGCGACAACAGGTTTTAGGGCCTAGGACGATCGCTCCCGCCTGGGAGCGGTCGTTTCCTCCGCATCCTGGAGGTTGACAGGCGCAACCCATCAACAAACCGACTGGCGGTAAAACGTCCCGGTATCGAATCGGGCCGGCCAGCGACAACCGATCATGCTTGGGCCCATCCTCCCGCCCTCCCCTGGATGGGCTTTTTTTTGCCCCGCTTTCAGGCCCCGAAATCTCGTCCGACCTCGCGAAATCGAGGACTGTCTCCCACAATTCCGCTATATTCTCAGTGTCCGTATCGAAGCGGTCGTTTCCCCCTTCGGGGCGCAAAGCAGCGTAGACTCGGGCCCGAACGGCCTCCAGGTGTGACGCATTTCGAGGACCGTTCCTTGTGGGCATCGGCCCCGGTCGAACGCGGGCGGGCAGCGAAGCCCAGCCGAGGGCTTGGTGCGCGAATCCGGATGGGGAAACTGCCGGGGCGGGAACCTTTTTCCGGACTGTAACCTAAAGGTTCCAGGAGGCAGCAGGACAAGGCATGCTGTTGGGAGCCCCTTCGACGGCCAGTCAACCATTGGCGCGTAATGTGCCTGATTTTTCGAGTGTCGCATCTGCATGCCTTGGCTTTTTTGATTTCTGCAACCGATTGAAAAGCCAAGGCGTTCGGAGACCCAGCTTTCGCGGTAGCGGAATGCCGCACTACAGAGGCAACCGACCTGTGATTCAAGAGATGGAGGTAAAATGAGCTCCCGTTCCGACGACATCGGCGTCGCCGGCTCCCTGGCGGGAAGCCAGAAACATCGGCAGGCGCGGCGCCAGCTGCGGCGGGTCTTGCACCTGCCATTGGCAGTGAAATGGACGCTCGCCATCTCGACCCTGATGATCTCCGGCATGGGCGTATTGGGCTGGTACTTGATTGCCCAGCAATTGCCCGCCTTCGAGAGCTACGCAGCCAGACTGGGGCAGGAATTTACCGAACAACTGGCCCGTTCCGCCGGCGAGCCGCTGCTCGCCGAGGATGACTTCATGCTCGAAACCCTCGTGCATCGGCAGATCGACGATGAACTGGTCGTGGGCGTCGCGATCTACGACCTGGCCCAGATGCCCCGCGCGGTGGCCGGCCTGAACCCCAATCCCGTGCAACTGGCCCAGCTGCTGAGCCAAGACAACGCTGGGCAACCGGTGCAGCGCACGCTGCATCTGCAAGGCGAAGACGGTATGCCGGTAACCGCCATGCCGTACCTGAGCCCGATCCGGTTCAACGATGTCGTGATCGGCCATGTACTGCTCAATCTCAATCGGCTGCCTTTGGAGCGCGACCGGCGTGCCCTGGTGCAGGTTCTGGTGCTTGGGACCGCGGCGCTGATCGTCATCGTCAGCCTGCTCGCCTTTCCGCTTGCGCGTTGGATGAGCCGGCCGATCCGGCAGCTTGCCCTGACCGGCGGACTGCCCAGCGGCTCCTGGCCGATTTCCGCCCGCGCCAGGCACGGCGGCGACGAGTTGGAACACCTGGCTCGGCAGATCGGCCTTCTGTCCCGGGACGCCGAAGGCAAACGCCTGGTGGAGGATGCGCTCTACCGCTACCTGTCGCCCGAGATCGCACGCTCGGTGCTCGCTCAGCCGGGCGGGGCTGATCTGGGCGGTCGCTCGATCCGGGGAAGCGTGCTGTTCTGCGACATCGTAGGTTTCACCCAGCTTTCGAGTCGACTCCCGCCCGAGCAGGTCGGCGCCTTGGTCAACGATTATTTCGGCAGCTTTGCGCGAGCCGGCTCGTTCTGCAAGGGCACGGTAAACAAGTTCATCGGCGACTGCGTGATGATTCTGTTCGGCGTGCCGGAGCCGGACAGCCAGCATGCGCTCAATGCCGTCATTTGCGGCCGCTCCATTATCCGGCTGGCAGGGGACATCAACACTCAGCGCCGCAATGCGGGCCTGCCCACCGTGGAATTTCGGATTGCGGTGAACAGCGGACTGATGCTGGCCGGGAATCTGGGGAGCAGCGAGCGCATGGAGTTCACGGTGGTCGGCAACAGCGTCAATCTCGCCGCGAGGTTATGTGAGCAGGCGCCGGTGAATCAGTTGGTGTTGACCCCGGACACGATGGCCGAGCCCGGCGTCATCGAACAGGTTAGCCCCGATTTGTTACCTCAGCTCGAACTCAAGGGCTATGAGCGACCGATGAGACCTTATCTGGTTTCCACGGTCTCGAAAGACCTCGAACAAAGAATCCGGACCTGTGTCGAGGCGGCTGCGACGACCGTCCCCAACCCCGTATGAAGCAGGCGTTAGCGTTGCTGGCGGGGGCCTTGCTGTGTGTCGGCTGTGCCAATTCGCCCTTTCCCCGCCTGACCAGCGTCGGCACTGCAGAGCAGGCGCTCGACCAAGCCGGGGTGCTGGCGGAAGAGGGGCGCTGGGGCGAATCCTTGTCCCTGCTCGAGGCCGCGCGACGAGCGTATCCTGAAGATACCGCGTTGGCCGCCGAAGAACAGCGAGTGCGCGACCAATGGGGCGAGCTCAAGGGGCGGCTGGAGGATCGCTTGGCGGCAGTCCGCAGCCAGGGCAGAAAGGACGAAATCGCGCTGCTGGAGCCTTTGGTTACCGCCGAACCGCAGCGATTTTCCCGGGCCTTGACCCTTGGCGACCGCAAGCGCGACCAGCGCGGCGCAAGAGACGACCTGCTCCGGTGCGCGCAACGACAACTCGAGGCGGACCCAGCCCTGGCGGTGAATTGCCTGGACCTTTCGGAGGCGATCGAGGTGGACTCCAGGTCCCAGGCATTGCGGGAGGATATCGAGCGCCGCCAAGCAGAACGCGAGGCAGAGCGCGCGGCGCAGGCCGCTGCAGAAGAGGCGCGTGAGCGAGCCCGCCTGATGGCGAGGACGAAACGTCTGCGGGAGCGGCGGATCGAGAAGGCCGAGTCGCTGGCTTCCGCCGGGGATTACGCAGCAGCGTCTATCGAAGTGGACAAGGTGCTCGCGGATGAGCCCGAAAACGCCCAGGCGCTGGCCCTGCGCATAGGCCTCGACCAGGTATTGGACCTGCAGAACCGGGTGCTCGGGGAACTGGCGGCGAGCCTTTACGCCGAAGGTGATCTGGACGCGGCGATCCAGGTCTGGGAAACCCTTCTAATTATTTCACCGGATCATGCCGAGACCCGGGAACGGCTCGACCGGGCGATGCGTGTGCGGGACAATCTCGATCAGGTTCGCGAGCAGCAATCGGAGTTCGGCGGGGCGGGCGACGTGATCCAGATCTCCCCCAACGGAGTTGGGCCGAGCGCCGACGTTCCGACGAGCCCTGGCGATGAGGACGCCGAGCCCCCGTAGGCTGTCTACGCAAAGGCGGCCCCGCTCAATCGAAATCTGGCCGGCCAGGAAACCGCGCGGTTGCGTACGCGACCAGCGAGGCAAAAACAGATCGCGAGTGGTCGTCAATCGGTCATGGTTTCCGTGCCGGCGCTGGCTTGGCCCGCACCCGGCAATCTGGGCGGTGCAGCCGCTGCCGGCTTGCCGCCGAGCCCGTCAATAAGCGGTCTCGTCGCCGAAGGTGAAGACTCGGGTGTCGCTGCTGCCGATCACTTGATTTTCGGCGTCGAATGCGGTGACCTGCCACTGGTAGTTCCCATTGCGGTCGAAGCGCCGGCTCAAAACCGCCGCCGGGAGCGAGTAGCCCGGTTTCCGGGTATAGGCCGAGAACGTGGGTTCCAAATCCCCCGGCCGGCGGAAGCTGAGCAGATACGCAGCGGCCCCGGTCACCGGCTGCCAATCGAAGCGCGCAGGGCGAAAGATCTGCCGGGCATTGGCCGCCGGGGCGTTGAGTCGAATCGACGCGCCTCCGGCGTATTCGTCGGCGGTGACGAAGTAGATGGCGGTGGGTTGGTCGATGGCGGAAAACGGGCTGGTTATGATGAAACGCAAGCGGTGGCTGCCCACGTCGTAGGTCGGCAACGGCGGCTGCTCGGGGGTGGTCAGCAGCACCCGCCCGGAGGGGTCTAGATTCCGCTCCACCCGGGCCAGTACCCGGCCGTCGACCTCCCAGAAGCCCCGGAGCAGGCCGTCGCCCACGTAGATCAGCTCGGCGTAGGCGCGCAACCCTGGCTGGTTTCTGGGTACGGTGATCTCCGCCCGGCGGTTCTCGAAGTAAAGCTGGATGCGTTGCGGGGCGAAGTCCGCCGCGCCCCGGCCGGTGATCAGGAAGCCCACCTGGCTGGTTACCGTGAGTCCGGCCCCGCTGAATTCTCGCACGTAGGTAAAGCGGTTGGTCCCGGCCGCCACGCTGGCCTGGACCACCCCGACCGGAATCTGCAGGTTCTCCAGCGTCTGGCCGCTGCCGTTGCTCAGCGTTGCCGACAACGGCTGGTTGCTGCGCCCGACCTCGCGGCCCGCGGCCAGAAAGCGCCCGCTGGCCGAACTCAACTGCAGGCTGGCGGGCCCCGGACCGGTAAACAGGTATTGGATACTGACCAGACTGGAGCGGTTGCGCGGGACGTTGAACTCCGCCGGCACCGGGCGAACCGTGAGCGGAGCCTGGGCGCTGGAGACCTGCAGCGAGAAGCCCCGGTCCGCCCGCTGGACGCCGGCGCTGCAGCGGTCGCTCACTTCCACCTCGAAGGCGAAACCGCCCGCGCTTGCCGGCACGCCGGAGATCAGTCCGCTGCCGGCCAGCAAGAGCCCCGGGGGGAGGCTCCCGCCGCTGAGCCTGTAGGCGAGCGGCGGCGACCCGCCCAGGGCTCGCAGCTGGACCTGGTAGGGTTGGCCGCTGGTCGCGCCGGGGAGGCTCGGGGCGGTTTCCCAGCGCAACGGCGGGCAGGCGCCGGCCCCCACCGTAATCCGGAAGCCCTGGATCACGCGCTGGGCGCCGGCGGCGCAGCGGTCGCTGGCCTCCACCGAGAAGGCGTAGCTCCCGGCCTCGGTGGCGACACCGGTGATGCGTCCGTCGCTGGACAGGCTGAGCCCCGGCGGCAGGCTGCCCCCCACCTGCCGATAAGCCAGCGGCGACACCCCGCCGCTGGCCAGCAGCTGGGCGCTGTAGGCCTGGCCGGCGGCGGCCGGGGGCAGCTCGGGGCCGGTGGCCCACTGCAAGGGCAGGCAGGCGGGGGCGGTGATTTCGAGCAGGAAGCGGCGGCTGATGCTCTGGGACCCCAGGGCGCAGCGGTCGCTGGCCGCAACGGTGAAGGCGAACTGGCCGGCGCTGGTCGGTGTCCCCGAGATGCGCCCGTCGGCGCTCAGGGTCAGGCCGGGGGGCAGGCTGCCGGCCGTCAGCGTCACCTGCAGGGGCGGTACCCCGCCGGTGAACACCAGGGTCTGGTTATAGGGCAGGCCGACTTGTCCGGCCGGTAGCTGGGGCGGGGTGGCGATCCCCAGGGGGGGGCAGCCGATAACGGAAACCGAGCTGGACGCCGGGTCCGGCGCCAGGGGCGGGGTGCGGCAGGCGCCGGGGGTGCTGCGGGCCAGCACTCGGTAAGGCCCGGCGGTAGCATAGCTATGGGTTGCCAGCAGGATGCAGGGCGAGCTGCTGCAAAATCCGGCGGGGCGCGAGCCGCTGCCGTCACCGAAGTCCACTTCCAGGCTGCAGGCAACCCCGGCCGCGGCGGAAAACAGGGCGTTGATGCGCGCTGTGACGGTCTGATTCACCGCCGCGGGATTGGGCGAGACGCTGAGGTCGATAGCGCCGGCTCCGGGGGCGAGAAGACTGCCGAGGACCAGGAGGAGTGCGGGAAGCAGTCTGCGGTTTGCCATATTGGGCTCCTAAAACGAAGCCTGGAGACCGCTGGTCAGCACCAGCATCAGGCTGAAGTCGTCCCCCGGGCCGAACCCGCGCAGGTCGCGCTGAAACCGGCCGAGAACGCCGACAGCGGGGTCCAGGCCCTTGGGCCGCTGTGGGAGCAGCCGGTAGGACACCAGGAAGTTGCCCTGCACCTGCTCGCTCTCGGCCAGCCCGTCGCTGTTTTGCTGGTTCAGATAGGTGGCCGCCAGGGCGTAGTCGAAGCGCTGCCCCGGGGTCTGGCCACGGACGTCGAGGTTCAGGGTGAAGTTGTCCAGGTGCAGCTCGGAGTCGGGGAGATAGAGCCGGTTGTAGCCAAAGCTCGGTGCTACCGCCAGCAGTTGGGTGCGGTAGCTGGGGAACAGCGAGATGCCGGTAGTGTTGGTGTCCCCGCTGTCCTGCTCCCGGTCGTCGCGCCGAGAGAAATAGCCCTGAAGGCCGTAGCCCCAGGCCCCGCGCTGATAGCTGAGATTGCCGGTGATCGTGTCGGTAGCGACTTTGATGGGCGCGGTGTTCACCGGTTCGTCCCGGCTGCGCAGGGTGTCGCGCCGGTAGTTAAGGCCCAGGGGCAGATTGGGGTTGCGGTTGAAGCGGTAGTCCAGCTCGGCGCTCGCGCTCAGCAGGCGGGCAAACAGCGGATCGTCATCCAGATTGTCCCGGTAGCGGGAGTAGGCGGCGTAGATCCCGTGGCCGTCGAAATCGGCGTCCACCCGCAGCAGCCCCCCCTCGCGGTCCGGCAGTAAGCCGTCGTTGCCGATCACCCGGTAATCGCGCCCCAGCCGCTCGTAGCGGGCCTGGTAGCGGTAGCGGCCGTAGCCGCCGCTGAGCCCCCCCAGGATTGCGTGGTCGCGCTCGGCGTCGAACTCGTCGCTGGTGTCCGGGTCGTAATCGGACCAGCCCAGGTCGAGTTCCGCTTGCAGCAGATCCGGCCAGAGTTTGGCGTCCAGGCTCAGCCCGGCTATCGAGCCCCGCCGTTGCTCGGGCAGGGTGCCGATGCCGAAGGAACTGCCTTGCTCGCCCCCGCTGGCGTACAGAGCGCTGAGGGCGAGCCGATCGTCGAGCACGCGCAGCCCTGCGCTGGCCCCGGATATATGGGTGTCCCTGTCGCCGCCGATGCCGAGCCCGTGGGAGAACCCGTATTCCTGGGCGCTGCGCAGGTTGAACGCCTGAATCTGGCCGCTGCCGTATTGGGCGCCCACCACCGCACCGCGCCTTGCCAGACCCGACAGGGTGTAGGGGGATTGGTCGACCTGCACGTCTCCTACGTCGGCGGACAATCCAAGTTCACGTTGCTGGTAGCGGGCCGAGAGGGTCATATTGGCCAAGTCCAGGCCCTTGCTCTGGGGCGCCAGCGCCGGCTCGTTCTGGTCAAAGTAGCGGGCGTTGGTGGTGAGCGAATACTGCCAGCCCGGTTGCCCGATCCGGCTGTCGTGCTGCAGGTTGGCTTCCACCTTGGTATCGGGGGCGAGTGGGGCATCGGCCGGGACCGCGGCGCCCTCGAACTCCACGCTCAGCTGGTTGATGCTGTAGGCCTCGAGCAGGGTCTCCGAGTGCCGGCTGGCGAAGGCGAAGGATTGCTCAAGCTGGCGTCCGTCCGCGAGCAGCAGGGTGACGCTCAGCTGATGCGCGCCGGCGCCGAGAATCTGCACCGGATTGTAGCTGAAGCCGTCGTCCCGGGGCTCCAGCAGGGCGGTGATGTCGGCATTGTCGAGCAGCACCAGCATAGCCTCCCAGGGCGGGACTGAGGCTAGGCCGATGCGGATCTCGGGGCGTTTGGCGATCACCTCGCTGTCGGGTGCGGGTGCGAGCAGCGCGACCGCCGGGGTCTCCTCCGCCCATGCGGGTGCTACCGCCGCCAGGACCAGCGTGACAGCGGCACCGATCCGCAGCAGCTGCAGGCGTTGAAAGGGGGCGATGGACATGGCGTTTGGGCGCGTTCGCGATGATACCGTATGATTCGGCCGGTTATTCCAGCAGATTAGTTGCTGCGGGAGGCTGCGTCCAGGGGCTAGGCCGGTTGTATCCGCGACGGCCGGGGGGTATGTTGCACCGAAGTTACGACACCCGGCCGCGCCGGGGTCGGTTTGCACCTGCATTGAGAGCGTGTCATGTCAAATCGTAAGTATTCCGCCGCTTACTTCGGTGCGGGTGAGGCTCTTACCCGCACCGGCCTGGGCTTGGGCCTGCTGCTGATCGCCTTTGTCGCTTGGGCGGCGGAGGCGGAGCCCGGACCGGCCAATCCCGATTGGCTGCAGCTCGGTCTCGGCCTGTTCGGGGGACTGGCCCTGTTCCTGGCCGGCCTGCAACTGCTCAGCGAGGGCATGAAAAAGGCCGCGGGCCAGGCCATGAAGACGGTGTTGTCCCAGCTCACCACAAACCGCTTCATGGGGGCCGTGACCGGGGCCTTTGTCACCGGCATTCTCAACTCCTCTACCGTCACCACGCTGCTTGTGGTGGGCTTTATCAGCGGCGGCATGATGACTCTGGCGCAGTCGGTGGGCGTCATCATGGGGGCCAATATCGGCAGCACGGTGACCGCCCAGCTGCTGGCCTTCAACCTGTCCGAGTACTCTTTGGGGCCGGTGGCCATCGGTTTCTTCATGCTGTTCACCGCCAAACGGGAGAAGGTCAAGTACTACGGCATGATGGTGATGGGCATCGGCCTGGTGTTCTACGGCATGGGGCTGATGAGTTCGGCGATGGTGCCGCTGCGCAGCTACGAGCCGTTCCTCGATGTCCTCAAAGGCCTGGAGAATCCGATGGCGGGGATCCTGGCCGGGGCGGTGTTCACTGCCGTGGTGCAATCCTCGGCGGCCACCGTCGGCATTGCCATTGCCATGGCCAGCGAGGGCCTGCTGGCGCTGCCTGCTGGTATTGCCCTGGCCCTGGGGGCGAATATCGGCACCGCGGTGACTACCGCCCTGATGGGCATCCTCAGCAGCAAATCGGTGGATGCGGTGCGCGCCTCGGTGGTGCACGTGGCCTTCAACGTGGTCGGGGTGTTGATCTGGCTGCCGCTGATCTGGCTGCTGGTGGACATCGCGGTCGCCCTCTCCCCGACCAGCCCGGAGCTGGCCGGCAGCGCACGCGCCGCCGCCGAGGTGCCGCGCCAGATCGCCAATGCCAATACCTTCTTCAATGTCATCAATACCCTGCTGTTCATCGGCTTCACCGGCTGGTTTGCGCGCCTGGCGCAGTGGCTGGTGCCGGAGCGCCCGGCCAAGGAGGGCCTGATCATCGAGCCAGCGTTCCTCGATCCGGCGGCCCTGGTGGCTCCCCCGATGGCCCTGCAGCAGGTGCGCCTGGAGCTGGGCCGGGTCGGCGAGATCACCCTCGGCATGTTGAAAGACCTAGGCCCGGCCCTGCGCGACCGAGACGCCGAGCGGCTGGACAATATCGTGCGCCGCGACGACCAGGTCGACATCCTGGAGGCCGAGATCCTCGCCTACCTGGGCAAGATCCGCCAGGGCATGCTGAGCGAGCGCGAGAGCTTGGAGTTGCAGGGCCTGCTGACCGCCGCCGATAACCTGGAAAACCTGGCCGACGTGATCGAGACCGATATCGCCGGCCTGGCGCGCAAGGCCGCGGACCTGACCTCCGTCTCCGGCGACGAGACCCGGCGGCTGTTGGCCGAGCTCTACCTGACGGTGCTCAAGGCGGTGGAGTTGACGGTGAAAGCGATCAGGGATGATGACCAAAAGGCCGCCGAGTCGGTGCTGATGCTCAAGGACGACGTGCGCCGCCAAAGCCAGGCCCTGCTGGCGCATAAGATCGAGCGCCTGACCGCTGCCGATCCGGAATATGTGCAGCTGGTGCGCCTGGAGATGTCCTTCGTCGACCAGATGCGGCGCATCTACACCCTGGCCAAGCGCATTGCCAAGGTGCCCCTGCCTGCGGTGCTGGCGCAGCGGGACTGAATTCGGGCCGGCGATCTCCGGTATACTGGCGCTCCACGCAGGAGGGTCGAGTGTTGAGCATTTTCCAGAACCGGGTCAATGGCTGGCTATTGTTGTTTTGGCTGGCCGCTGGGTCCGCCCCAGCCGCCGAGTTCGTCGGCAGCGCTGCCTGTCGGGACTGCCATCAGGCCGAGTACCAGGCCTGGCGGGGCTCCCACCACGACCTGGCGATGGCCGAGGCCGGGCCCGAGACGGTGCTCGGCGATTTCTCCGACGTCGAGTTCAGCGCCCACGGCGTCAGCTCCCGCTTCTACCGCAAAGACGGTGGCTACTACGTCCGCACCGACGGCCCGGACGGCCAGATGGCCGAGTATCCGATCACGCATACCTTCGGCTGGTACCCGCTGCAGCAGTACCTGATCCCGTTCCCCGGCGGCCGGCTGCAGAGCCTGGGCCTGGCATGGGACAGCCGCCCGGCGGACCAGGGTGGGCAGCGCTGGTTCCATCTCTACCCCGACGAGCCGGACATGGACCACCGAAACCCCCTGCACTGGACCGCCCGTGACCAGACCTGGAATTATCAGTGCGCCGAGTGTCACTCCACCAACCTGCAGAAAAACTACGATCCCGCGGAGGACCGCTACGCCACCAGCTGGAACGAGATCGACGTCGCCTGCGAGGCCTGCCACGGTCCCGGCTCCGGCCACCTGGCCTGGGCCCAGGGGCGGGAGCCCGGCCAGCCGGTGGCGGCGGACGACGATCTCGGCCTGGTCCTGGACCTGGCCGAAGACGCCGGCGTGGGCTGGATCATAGACCCGGACAGCGGCAAGCCGAGCCGTTCCAAGCCGCGCAGGGACCAGACCCAGGTCGAGTTGTGCGCCCGCTGCCACGCCCGCCGCGGCCAGGCCTGGGAGCCCTACGAGTATGGTCAGCCCCTGCACCAGAGCCATCGCCTGGCCCTGCTGGAAAACGACCTGTATTACCCGGACGGCCAGATCAAGGACGAGGTCTACGTCTACGGCTCCTTTCTCCAAAGCCGCATGTACCAGGCCGGCGTCGTCTGCAGCGACTGCCACGAACCTCACAGCCTCGCGCTGCGGGCCGAGGGAGACCAGGTGTGCGCCCGTTGCCACCTGCCCGACCGCTATGCCGCCGAAAGCCACCACCACCATCAGCCCGAGTCCGCCGGCGCCGACTGCATCGCCTGCCACATGCCCCAGCGCGCCTATATGGTGATCGACGAGCGTGCGGACCATAGCCTGCGCGTCCCGCGGCCGGACCTGACCCTGAGCCTGGGCAGCCCCAACGCCTGCAACCAGTGCCATAAGGACCAGGACGCGGCCTGGGCCCAGGCCGCCGCGGAGCGCTGGTACGGCAGCCAGGCTTCCGCACCCCACTTTGGCCAGGCCCTGCACGCGGCCCGAGAGGGCGCCCCGGATGCGGCCTCGCGCCTGCTCGCCCTGGCCGGTGATCCGGCCCAGCCCGCCATCGCCCGCGCCACTGCGGTCGCGCGCTTGGCGGAGCGCGCGGATTCCAGCCAGTTGCTGACCATCCAGAGGCTGCTGGCGGACCCGGACCCCCTGGTGCGCGCCGCCGCCGTCGCCTACCTCGACGGCGCCGATCTGCGCACCCGGGTGGAACTCGGTTGGACCCTGCTCGAGGACCCCTCGCGCCGGGTGCGCCTGGAGGCCGCCCGGGTGCTGGCGCCGCTGATGCGCCAGGGGTTGCCCCCCGCCTACCGCAAGCAGCTGCAAACGGCCTTGGACGAATACGTGCGCTCCCAGCAGGTCAATGCCGATCGAGCGGAGGCCCAGCTCAACCTGGGCCTGATCCATGCGGTTCAGAGCCAGGGGGGACCCGCAGAGGCCGCCTATCGAAAGGCTCTCGCCCTGGAACCGGGGTTTGTCCCCGCCTATGTCAACCTGGCCGACCTGTATCGTCAGCAGGGCCGGGACGCCGACGGGGAGCGCCTGCTGCGCCAGGGCATGGAACTGGCGCCGCAAGCCCCCAGCCTGCCCCATGCCCTCGGTTTGCTGCTGGTGCGGGAAAAGCGTCTGGACGAGGCGCTGGCAGCCCTGGCGCGGGCCGCCGAGCTGGCCCCGGACCAGCCCCGGTACGCCTACGTGCAGGCCCTGGCGCTGCAAGGGGTGGAGCGCCCGGAGCAGGCCCTGGCGGTGCTGGCCGCAGCCCTGGAGCGCCACCCGCGGGACCACGACCTGCTGTTGGCCGCGGCCACCATGAGCCGCGACCAGGGCGATTCGGCCGCTGCCCGCGCCTACGCCGAGCGCTTGTACCAAGCCCACCCCAATGCGGCGGATGCTCAGGCCCTGTGGGCAGAGCTGGGCCCTTCCGGCGCCGGAGGGACATAGGATGGCCTGGGCCTATCTGATCGTGGCCGGCGTCTTCGAATGGGGTTGGCCGGTGGGCCTCAAGCTGGGCTGGGGCGAACAGGGCGTCCACTATGGATGGATCACCTTCGCTCTGGTCTCCATGGCGGCCAGCGGAGCCCTGCTTCTCCTGGCGCAGCGCGAAATCCCTATGGGCACCGCCTATGCGGTCTGGACCGGTATCGGCGCGGTCGGCACTTTTTTGCTGGGCATACAGCTGTTCGGCGAGCCGGCAAGCCTGGCCCGTTTCTTCTTCGTCGGACTGATTCTGGTCGGCATCCTCGGCCTGAAGCTCGCATCCCCGCACTGAGCCCCGTTGCCGCCAACCCGGTTACCGGCTGTGCCGCACGGAGGCAGGGCCGCGCGCAGAGGCGCGCGCCCCGGCGCTTGGCTTTCGGCGCCGCGACGGACGTCAATGGCGCGTGGTTTCCCCGGCCGGGGCGGGTTGCGCCAGTTCCAGCGGCTCGCCACGCTCGAATGCCTGCGCATGGCGCCAGCACAGGCCGTGCTCTTGCGCGCTACCCGCCTGCGGGAACGCTACCACCTGGCTCGTCTTGGCCCGGCAACGCTGCCCCGCTTTCGTCAGGGCCTCGCAGCGCTCGCGGTCCGGTACCGCTGCATCTGGCGGCGCGCCGGGCCGGTCGGCAGCGTAATCGGTATGTGCCGTGCGGCGTCCGGCGACTAGATCGGCGACGTAATCGCCGACCGCAAGCCGCACCCGTTTGGACTCCGCGACGATGCGGCGACGGGTTTGCTCGTCGCCGAGCAAGTAGGCCGCTGCGGTGCCCATTGCCGCGCCCACCGCAAAGGGTATGAGGGGAATGCCCATGGTCGTCCTCCGAGGTTGCTGAACACGCGTGTCCGCCCACAAGTATAGGCCGGTCGCGGCGCTGAGCGGTAGGGATGGGGGCCGCGGCGGTCGCGGTGTGCGCGCTAGCCGCCGGTCCGGTGGGTGCCCCGGGGTCTACCCCTGTCCCCACCCCGCCCGCTGTTCTACAATGCCGCGATGGATATTTCCCACATTCTCGACGGGCTGAACGACGCCCAGCGCGAGGCGGTGACGGCGCCGCCGGGCAGCCTTCTGGTGCTGGCCGGCGCGGGCAGCGGCAAGACCCGGGTGCTGGTGCACCGCATCGCCTGGCTGGTGCAGGTGGAGGGGGCCTCGCCCTGGTCGATCCTGGCGGTGACCTTCACCAACAAGGCGGCGCGGGAGATGCAGCACCGCATCGAGCACCTGCTGGGGCAGCCCGTGGGGGGCATGTGGGTGGGCACCTTCCATGGCCTGGCGCACCGCTTGCTGCGGGCCCACTGGCAGGAGGCAGGGCTGCCGGAGCGCTTCCAGATTCTCGATTCCGACGACCAGTTCCGGCTGGTCAAGCGTATCCTCAAGGCCATGCAGCTGGACGAGTCACGCTGGCCGCCGCGCCAGGTGCAGTGGCTATATCAACGCCCGCAAGGACGAGGGCCTGCGGGCCCAGCACATGGACGACGCCGGCGACCATTACCAGCAGCAGATGCTGCGCATCTACGAGGAATACCAGAGCCAGTGCGAGCGCAGGGCTCTGGTGGATTTTGCCGAGCTGCTGCTGCGCGCCCACGAGCTCTGGCGCGACCGCCCGGACGTGCTGCAGCACTACCAGCAGCGTTTCCAGCATATCCTGGTGGACGAGTTCCAGGATACCAACACCATCCAGTACGCCTGGTTGCGGCTGCTTGCCGGGCCTCGGGACAACCTGTTCGTGGTCGGTGACGACGACCAGTCCATCTACGGCTGGCGCGGGGCCCGGGTGGAGCACATGCACAGCTTCCGCGCCGACTACCCGGCGACCCGTCTGCTGCGCCTGGAACAGAACTACCGCTCCACCGGCACCATCCTCAAGGCCGCCAATGCGCTGATCGCCAACAACCCCTCGCGCCTGGGCAAGAACCTCTGGACCGAGGATGGCGAGGGTGAGCCGATCAGCGTCTATGCCGCCTACAACGAGGTGGACGAAGCGCGCTTGGTGGTGGAGCGCATCCGCCAGCACGTCGAGCAGGGGCACCTGCGCTCGGAGGCGGCGGTGCTCTATCGCACCAACGCCCAGTCCCGGCTGTTCGAGGAGGCCCTGATTCAGGTCGGCATGCCCTACCGGGTATACGGCGGGCTGCGCTTTTTCGAACGCGCCGAGATCAAGGACGCCCTGGCCTATCTGCGCCTGCTGGCCAACGGCGACGACGACCCCTCCTTCGAGCGGGCGGTGAACATGCCGCCCCGCGGCATAGGCCCGCGCACCCTGGAGGCGGTCAGGGCTCAGGCCCGGGAGCTGGGCGGCTCCCTGTGGCGCGCCGCCCACGAGCTGGTGGAGCTCAAGACCCTGCCGGCCCGGGCCATCAATGCGTTGAACGGCTTTCTGGAGCTGATCGAGCAGTTGCGCGGCGCCAAAGGGGACGCGGAGCTGGCCGACCAGGCAGCCCGGGTGGTCGGGGACAGCCGGCTGCCGGAGCACTTCAGCAGAGCAAGGACGGCAAGGGCCAGGACCGCATCGAGAACCTGGAGGAACTGGTCAACGCCGCGCGCCAGTTCGCTTACGAGAGCGAAGACGACGAGGTCAGACCCGTTGTCCGCCTTCCTGGCCAATGCCGCGCTGGAGGCGGGCGAGACCCAGGGCGGGGCGGACGAGGACTGCGTGCAGCTGATGACCCTGCACTCGGCCAAAGGGCTTGGAGTTCCCACTGGTGTTCATGGTCGGGGTGGAGGAGGGCCTGTTCCCCCACAGCCTGTCGGCGGACGACCCGACAGCGCCTCGAGGAAGAGCGCCGTCTGTGTTATGTGGGCATGACCCGCGCCATGCTCAGCTCTGTATCTTACCCACGCGGAGAGCCGGCGCCTGCATGGCAGCGAGAATTACCCGATGCCTTCGCGCTTCCTGCGCGAGATCCCGTCGGAGGTGCTGCAGGAGGTGCGGGCCAGGCCTCAGGTCAGCCGGCCGGTTATCGTCCGCGCGGCGGACGTTTCAGCGACAGTCAGGACAGCAGCGGCTTTCAGCTGGGCCAGCAGGTGAGGCACCCCAAGTTTGGTGAAGGGGTAGTGTTGAATGCCGAGGGATCGGGCACCAGCGCCCGGGTTCAGGTCAACTTCGAGAGCGTCGGCAGCAAGTGGCTGGTGGTCGCTTACGCGAACCTGCAGCCTGTTTGAAGTGCTGAATCAAGACCAACAAGATCGCGCTCGACGGAAGGATAAAATGATGCAACGCCGTGAATTCATTGCCAAACTGGGGGCGGCTCACTGGCCCTGGGGGGCGGGCTGGCGGCCGCACCGCAGGCCCAGGCCAAGGCCGAGTTCAAGTGGAAGATGGTCACCACCTGGCCGAAAAACTTCCCCGGCCTGGGCACCGGCGCCAACAAGCTTGCGCGAGCTGATCAGCCGAGATGTGCGGCGGCAGGATCCAGGTCAAGGTCTATGGCGCCAAGGAGCTGGTGCCGGCTTTCGAGGTATTCGATGCGGTCTCCCGCGGCACCGCCGAGATGGGCCATGGAGCCGCCTATTACTGGAAGGGCAAGAACGAGGCCGCCCAGTTTTTCTCCACCGTTCCCTTTGGTCTCACCGCCCAGGAGATGAACGGCTGGATCTACCACGGCGGCGGCCAGGCGCTGTGGGAGGAGCTTTACGATCAGTTCGGCTTGGTGCCGGCGCCGGCGGGCAACACCGGGGTGCAGATGGGCGGCTGGTTCAACAAGGAGATCAACTGCCTGGCGGACCTCAAAGGGCTGAAGATGCGCATTCCCGGGCTGGGCGGCGAGGTGCTCAGGCGGGCCGGCGGCACCCCGGTCAACCTGCCCGGGGGCGAACTGTTCACCTCCTTGCAATCCGGCACCATCGACGCCACCGAATGGGTGGGTCCCTACAATGACCTGGCATTCGGCCTCTACAAGGCCGCCAAGTACTACTATTACCCGGGTTTCCATGAGCCGGGTACCTTCCTTGAGGCGATGATCAACCAGAAGGCCCTGGAGTCCCTGCCCGAGGACCTTCAGGCGATCGTCATGAACGCCTGCAGGTGGTCAACCAGGACCTGCTGGCCGAGTATACTGCGCGCAACCCGGCGGCGCTGGAGAGTCTGGTCAAAGAGCACAAGGTGGAACTGCGCCGCTTCCCGGACGAGGTATTGGCCAAGCTGCGTGCGCTGTCCGAGCAAGTGGTGGCCGAGCTGGCGGCCAAGGACGAGTTCAGCCGGCGCGTGTACGACTCCTACAACGGCTTCCTGCAGTCCGCCCGCCGGTGGAGCGAGGTCTCGGAGCGCGCCTATCTGAATGCCCGCGATCAGGCCTGAGACGCAGCCGGACCCAGGCCCGTCCCGGGTCCCGGCGCCGCCCCTGGGGCTGTATATCCACATCCCCTGGTGCGTGCGCAAGTGCCCCTACTGTGACTTCAATTCCCATCCCCAACGCGGCGGCCTCGACCAGGTTGCCTATGTCGATGCCCTGCTTGCCGATCTGGCCCAGGAGCAGGCCCTGGCCCGCGGCCGCTCGCTGGGAAGCATCTTTATCGGCGGCGGCACCCCGAGTCTGTTCTCGGGCGCCGCCATCGGCCGCCTGCTGGCCGGGGTGCGGGCCCTGATCTCCTGGGCGCCCGACATCGAGATCACCCTGGAGGCCAATCCGGGCGCCGTGGAGTCAGGCCACTTCGCCGGCTACAGGTCCGCCGGCGTCACTCGCTTGTCGCTCGGGGTACAGAGCTTCGAGCCGGGCTGCCTGCAGCGCCTGGGGCGCATCCATAGCGCAGAGGAGGCGCGCAGCGGGGTGGCCAAGGCCCGGTGTGCCGGTTTCGACAATCTGAATCTCGATCTGATGTTCGGCTTGCCGGGCCAGGACTTGGCGATGGCCCGGCTTGACCTGGAGAGCGCCCTGGAACTGGCCCCAGAGCACCTCTCCTACTACCAGCTCACCCTGGAGCCGAATACTGCGTTCCACGCCCACCCTCCCGCCCTGCCGGACGACGACAGCAGCTGGGAGATTCAGCAGCAGGGTCTGGCCCTGCTGGCGGCTGGCGGCTTCGAGCAATACGAAGTCTCCGCTTATGCCCGCCCCGGCCGGCGCTGCCGCCACAATCTCAACTATTGGGGTTTCGGCGACTACCTGGGCATAGGCGCCGGCGCCCACGCCAAACTAAGCCTGGGTGGCGGCACTGTCGAGCGCCGCTGGAAGCTGCGCGACCCCCGCGCCTACCAGGCCGCGGCGGTCGGCCCGGAGCGTATCTCCGGCCGTCGCCGCTTGAATCAGGCGGACCTGGTGCTGGAATTCATGATGAACGCCCTGCGCCTGAACCAGGGCTTCACGCGCGTAGAATTCGAGGCCAGCACCGGCATGGCGTTGGCCACCGCAGAGCCTGCCCTGAGCCGGGCCCAGGCCGCCGGACTCTTGGACCTCGTTCCCGGGCGGATACGGCCCAGCGAACTCGGGCGGCGCTTCCTCAACGACCTGTTGGATTACTTTCTAGTCGATTGAGCCTCGATAGGGGCCGTTCTTGTCCCTTGCCCGCCACTCTCGGGAAACGCAATCAATCAGGGTGTCCTCAGCGCCCGGCGCGATCGGGCGCCGGAGCATCTCCAGGCCCCCAATTGGCGCCGGCGCGCGCCTCCGACGTGGGTCGGGGCTTGAGTGGCAACCCTGGATTGGCGTTACTCTGAGGCGGGCAGCTTGGCCAGGCCCGCCTCCACCGCTTCGGCTACCCCCGCTTCCAGTTCGGCGGCAATGGCCTCGGCGCCCGAGCCCTGGGCGGCGTGGCTGGGGCGCAGGAACAGCACTCGGGTGAACCCCGCCTTGTGGGTGAGCGTCAGGTGCAGCGGACAAAGGGCCAGCATCCCGGGGTCTTGGTTGCTCACCTGGTTGGCGTACCAGGCATTGCAGAACACCATGGAGCGGATGCCTTCGAGTCCGTTGCGGTTGTAGTCGTCGCCCCAGCGATCTGCGAAATGGCCGAGATTCTTGCCGATATCGGGCTCGAAAACGACGAAGAAGCGGTGTGCTTCCAGCGCCTGGTAGACCGCTTGATAGGTGGGCTCCAGGGGCGCCTGGCGCTGCCACACCTGGACCCCTGGGGCGGCAAGGGCCGGGAGCTGTAGACACAGCAGGATGAAGCCGATGATGAGCCTGGTACGCATGCCCGGTTCCTCGGTAGATTAGATTTAACCTAGAAAGAGCAGTTGGGCGGGGTGTAGGGTGTGCTTGCGGGGGTGTAGAGCAAGGCGCAACGACGCGGAATAGTCAATCTATTCCAAGGAGTTGCAACGCAGCCATACGCCGCCGCAAGCGTGCCATGCGCCCCGTAGCCTGGATCACCGAATCGGTGAAGCGATAAATCGAAGGCTTGTTCGTGCATTTCAGTACCTTACTGTCCGAATGGAGCGGTCAACTGCTCTTTCTAGGTTTAAGGGCAGCAGAGTGTAGCCCGAGCTAGCCCAGATACTCTACCCCGTCGCCGCCCGGCCGGTAACGGAACAGGGGCGTGGTCCGGGCCGGGTGGGTGAGCACCACCGGTTGGTCCAGGCGCCGGCCCAGCATGCTCATGATGCGAAACAGGATCAGCGCCCGGGTGGGGGAGTCCACGGTCGCTGGGTCGAACTCCAGGTCCAGCCGCTCGAGTTCGTCTAGATGGCAGATCAACTGTAAGCCGCCCAGGTTCAGGCTCAGCAGGTAGCGGTGGGGCGAGGCGAAGGGCGCCACGCCGAGGCGCTCGGGCAGGGGTTGGGGTTCGCCGTCGCGGTGCAGGTGTAGCCTGGCGTCGGAGGCGCGCAGCACCCGATAGCACCGGTTCCAACCGCGCAAAGTCAGGTCCTCGGCCCGGATGTGGCGGGAAAAGCCGTCGCTCGCGAACGCCGCCTTGCAGCTTTGCCAGTCCATACCTGAAGTACAGACCGCGGGCGACGGGCTGTAAAGGGGGACGCCGATCAATGCAGCCGCGTCGGGGCCCGCTCCAGTTCTTCCAGCAGGCCCTGCATGCGGACTGCCTCACGAGCATCTTCGGTGGCTGCCAGGTAGCGGCGCAGATCCTCGGCGGCCGCCGAGCTGTGGCCCAGGTCCCGGTAGGCCAGGGCGCGGTCACCGATCTCCTCGATCAAATCCGGCTCCAGGCTGAGGATGGCCTCGATCGCCACCAGGCTGTTGAGGGCGTCGCCTTGCTCCTGGTAGAGGGCCTTGAGGTTTCGCAGCATGCGCACCAGGATCTCGCGGGTCGTGGCCGGGCGCAGCAAGCCGGGTTCTGCCTCCACCGTGGGAGCGCCTTCGCCGTAGAGCCCCTTTAGGCGCGCGTTGAGGTCTTCCACCGACAACCAGCGCCCGCCGCCGAAGGGATCGAGCACCCGTTGCCCTTTTGCGTCGTGGACCAGCACCAGGAAATGGGACGGAAAGCCGATGCCGGCCGCCTGCAGCCCCAGGCGCCGAGCCAAGGCGACATAGAGCACCGACAGGGTGATCGGCAGGCCCCGCCGGCGTTGGAGAACCTGGTCGAGAAAGCTGTTGCGGGCGGCCGCGTATTCGTCCCGATCGCCGCTGAAGCCCAGTTCGTCGAACAGGTAGGCCCCGAGAGCGCGCACTTTTTCCGAAACCGGCGCGGTGCACGGGAATCGCTTCCCAACCACTGCGGCATGGTCGTCTAGGGCCTGCAGCCAGCGTTGGGGCTCCAGACCGGGCTGAAACAGTTGGGAAATCTCCAGGGCCGCGGCGGCCAGATCGGCATTGCCGCGTTCGTCTGCGAGCGTCTGCAGTCGGGAGAACGGGTTGCTCATAGGGCTCCAGCTTACCGGGGCCCGAAGCGGATGGAAAGTGCACCGCCCGGGGCAACCCCCCGTTGGATGTTGAATGCTTGTCGACGCCGCGCTATACCGTTGGATGAGTCGAAGGCTCGCCGCACGGCCTGATTCCATTCGGCGGGTACTATTGTATTATTCGCGGCATGGGTAAGCAGAAACAACCGGTCACCCGGGCGGTGCGGGCGCTGCGTGAGGCCGGGATAGCCTTCGAGGGCCATCCATACACCTATGTGGACGGCGGCGGTACCCGTCAGTTCGCCGAGGAGACCGGCGTCGACGAGCACCTGGTGATCAAAACGCTCATAATGGAAGACGAAGCGGAGAGCCCCATGATCGTGCTGATGCACGGCGATCGCGAGGTCTCGACCAAGGCGCTGGCCCGTCACCTGGGCGTGCGCCAGGTCCGGCCCTGTGCGCCGCAAGTGGCGGACCGCCATTCCGGCTACCAGGTGGGCGGTACCGCGCCTCTGGGGACCCGGCGTCCGATGCCTGTGTATTGCGAGGCCGGTATTGCCGGTCTGCCGCGCATCTACGTCAACGGCGGCCACCGCGGCTATATCGTCTCCCTGGCGACCGGGGACCTGCTGGGACTGCTGCAGCCCCAGCTGGTGGCGATGGTTCAATGATCGGGCCGCTGGATGCTCCCGGGTCGGCCCTGGTGCTGCGGGCCCTGGCCTTTGCCGCCGACAAGCACCGCGATCAGCGGCGCAAGGACGCCGGGCGCTCGCCCTATATCAACCATCCTATCGCCCTGGCCGACCTATTGGCCAACGAGGCAGCAATCGCCGACGTGGAGGTCCTTTGCGGGGCCCTGCTGCACGACACGGTGGAGGATACCGAGACTACTCCCGAGGAACTCGAGCGGCATTTCGGGCCGGCCATCGCTAGCATCGTCATGGATGTCACCGACGACAAGCGCCTGCCCAAGGCGGAGCGCAAGCGGCTGCAGGTCGAGCATGCCCCGCATGTCAACGGCAAGGCGAAACTGGTGAAGCTGGCGGACAAGATCTGCAACCTGCGCGATATTGTCGAGGCCCCGCCCAGCGGCTGGCCGCTCGAGCGCCGGCAAGCCTATTTCGATTGGGCCAAGAGCCTGGTGGACCGAATCCGCGGTACCCATTCCGGGTTGGAGGCCTTGTTCGACCAGGCCTATGCCCGGCGGCCCGGGCGCTGACGCCGGTCTGGCTGGGCTGGCTTGGTGCGTCCTCGCGCACTCTTATGGTGCGCTTAGGCCGTTGCGGGGCGCCGAGCAAAGGCGGGGCTCGGGCAGAACCGGGTATTGCCAAACCCGGGGAACTTGGCCCGATTTCTGCTTTCCATATGAATTATGAGCGCAGGGCCGGCTTGGCTCTCCTTCTCCGTCCCCGGGCTCTACTGTGCAGAACTCTCGCTTTCGGTTTGCGCCGTCGAGAACTTCGAAGCCCCGTCCCAGACGGGGCTTTTTTTTGGCTATGTCCAGGCTGCGCCAGCCAGGTTCGGCTTGGCTAAGGGGATATCGCGATTATCGATGCCCTGGTTTTCGGCCTTAGGGAGAAACAAATAGCGGGGCGTCCTGCCCCGCTCGGGATGCGCGCTGAGCCAGCGTTCCCCTAGCCGACGAACTTGCCGCTCATAATGCGCTGGGCCTCCATCAGTTCGATCTCGCGCGAACCGGAGACCACCACGCTGGGGTCGGGAACATAGTCCAGGCCCGGGTCGCGGCGCGCATAGGGCACGCAGTTCAGGATCACCTTCATGGCGTTCAGGCGCGCCATCTGCTTGTCGTTGGAGCGGATGATCGTCCAGGGGGCGTGGGTACTGTGGGTGCGTTTGACCATCTCGTACTTCATGCTGGTGAACTCGTCCCAGCGGTCCTGGGCCTGGACGTCTACCTCGCTCAGCTTCCACTGGCGCAGGGGGTCGGTCTTGCGGCGCTCGAATCGCCGTGCCTGCTCTTCCTTGGTGACGCTGAAGTAGAGCTTGACCAAGAGGGTGTCCTGGCGGGTCAGATCGCGCTCGAAGCCCACCACGCCGCGCATGAAGTTGCTGTACTCGTCCTCGGTACAGAAACCGAAAACCGGCTCCACCATGGCTCGGTTGTACCAGCTGCGGTCGAACAAAACGACCTCGCCGCCGCGCGGGAACTCGGCCACGTACTTCTGGAAGAACCACTGGGTGCGCTGGGTTTCGGTGGGCTTGCCCAGGGCCACAACCCGGTAGTGCTTTTCGTTCATGTAGCGGGTGACCCGGCGGATGGTGCCGCCCTTGCCCGCGGCGTCACGCCCCTCGAAGATGATGATCATCCGGGTGTTGGTCTCTTCCAGGTACTGCTGCATGCGGATCAGCTCGGCTTGGTATGGCTTGAGCGCCTGCTCGCGGCGGTAGCGCCGCACCGCCTTGCGCTGTTCCCGCTTCAACAACTGGTTCTGTTCCTGCAGGTGCTGGTAGTCTTTGAGCATGTCTTCCAACGGCACGTCTTGGCCGTCGAGCTGGATGGAGTCCGGTTGGTTTGCCTCGGTCATGGTGGATGCCCCCTGTATTTTATTTTCGATTAATACTTGAAAGATCTGAAAGACCAATCTTTTTGATTCTAAGCCAGCGGCCCGCCCCCTGTACAAAGGAAAACGGCAAAATCCTGATCCGGGTCAGGAGGCCGGCTCAGGGCCGGTAGGCGGATTCCACCTGTTCCCGGGTCAGGATGCCGAAGATCGGTTTGATGCCGGGCGCGGTCATGCGCTCCACGTAGAGGGCCTCGGCGCCGGAATTCTCCAGCGCCTGCAGGGCCTCCTGCAGGGTCGCCTGCAGCTGAACGGGGGCCAATTGCAGGCGGCGTCCGGGGATCTCCATCAGATCCAGTTCGGCCGCCGGGTCCTGTTCCAGGGCCAGGGCCAGGTCCAGGGCGCGCAACAGGGCCAGGGGCTGTCCGTCGCTTTCGATCAGTATCCACTCCGGCTGGCCCTTCAGCAGGGCCTCGGCCTGCTCGCGCCCGATGCGCGGCGACTGGCGGCTGAGCCGGGTCTCCATCACGCTGGCGACGCCGACCCGGCGCAGGGCCTGCAAGGCCGGGCTGGCGTTCACCTGCAGGCCGCGAGCCTTGAGCACCGAGACGAAGACCGAATCCTTGCCGAACAGTTCGCGGCTGGTCAGCCCAGCCACCACGATGGCCAGCATTCCGGGCATGATGATCTGCGGGTTGTGGGTCAGCTCCATCATGGCGGTCAGGGCCGCCAGCGGCGCCTGCAGGCTGGCGCCCATCATGGCCCCCATTCCGAGCAGGGCGTAGAAGCCAACGTCGGAGCCCACCCCGGGCCAAAGCAGCAGCACCAGCTTTCCGACCAGGCAGCCGACTACGGAACCGATGAAGAGAGAGGGGCCGATCAGGCCCCCGGGGATGCCGAGGCCGATGCTGAACCCGGTTGCCAGCACCTTGAACAGGGCCAGGGCCAACAGCATCAGGATGCCGGGCGTGCCGAGCAGGGTCTGGTCCACCGTGTCGTAGCCGATCCCCAGCACTTCGGGTACCAGCAGGCCGCAGCAGCCCACCAGCAGGCCCGCCAGTGTGGTGCGCTGCCAAAACGCGATGTCGCGGCTGCCTGCCCCGACGCTTTCCAGCAACTGGATGAAGCCCGCCGCTACCGCGCCCACCAGCACCCCGAGCAACAGCACCAGTGGCATTTCGGCCAGGGAGCCCATCTGCAGCCGGGGCACCGAGAAGGCGGGCTCAGACCCCAGCACCAGGATCGACACCGCATCGGCGCTTACCGCCGCCAGGATCACTGGCACGAAGCTGGCGAGGCTGTACTCCATCATCACCACCTCGAGGGCGAAAATCACTCCCGCCAACGGGGTGTTGAACGAGGCCGAGATACCCGCCGCGGTGCCGCAGGCCACCAGGGTGCGGATGGCGTTGTTGGGCAGGCTCAGCCGCTGGCCGAGGAGGCTGCCGCTGGCGGCACCGAGAAAGATATGCGGCCCCTCGCGGCCTACCGAATGGCCGCTCGCGATGGCCAGGGCGGCGCCGGTAAATTGCAGCACGAACTCGCGCAGGCTGAGATAGCCTTGGTGGTAGGCAAGGCGCTCCATGATGCGGGCCACCCCCAGCAGGTACTTGCCGTCGGCGGCCCATAGGAACAGCAGGCCGATGGCCAGGCCCCCCAGGGTCGGCAGCAGCAGGCGTAGCCAGGGCGCCAGGGCTTCGTAGTTCTCCGGGTGATCTCCGGGCAGCATCAGGGCCTGGGCGCCCTCGACGCCGAAGCGAAACAACACGATAACCGCGCCGGCCAGCAGCCCGGTGACCAGACCGAGCACGGCCAGTTGCAGCTGAGCGTCCGGGTGAGCCAGGCGCAGGCGCACATGCTGTAGCTGAGCGGCGAGCTGATTGCGGAGGTATTCGATAGGCCTGAAGGGCATGTTTGTTCGTTTCGAAATTGTCTGGTCCGAGGGACCGTGCCGGCTCGGCACTCGGCGCTGTCAGCTTTGTTGTAACAGAAACCGGCCCGCCTGGGGTAGGTTTGCTCGCCAGCCTGGCGGCAGATCGATTATGCTGGTCGCGCCGTCCCGGCCAGAGCCCAGAGCGCCATGCAGATCGACAACCCCGACGCCTACATCGCCGCCAGCGATCTGGAGCTGCTGCCGCGTTTGCTGCCCCTGGAGGACGCCCGGGTGGTGGAGCTCGGCTGCGGCCGGGCCTGGATGACCCGCCAGATCTGCGAACGTTTCCCGCTCCGTGAGCTGGTGGCCACCGAGGTGGATCGGATTCAACACGAGCGCAATCTTCAGCTCGCCGACCTGCCAAAGGTGCGGTTTCGCTACGGTGGTGCCGAGGCCATCAACCTGGCGGACGGCGCGGCGGACATCGTGCTCATGTTCAAGTCCCTGCACCATGTGCCCGTCGAACTCATGGACCAGGCCCTGGGGGAGATCCGGCGGGTGTTGCGTCCAGGCGGCCTGGCCTACCTCTCGGAGCCGATATACGGCGGCGAGTTCAACCAGCTGCTGCGGATGTTCCACGACGAGCGGGCGGTACGCCAGGCCGCCTTCGACGCGGTGCGGCGGGCGGTGGAGCGGGGCGCCCTGGAACTGGTGCGGCAGGTGTTTTTCCTGGCGCCGAGCCGGTTCGTCGATTTCGCCGATTTCGAGCAGCGCATCATCCAGGTCACCCATACCCAACACCGCGTTGCGCCGCAGGTGTACGAGCGGCTGCGGGAGCGTTTCGAGGCCGCGATGAGCGCCGACGGTGCGGAGTTCATCCAGCCCCACCGGGTCGACCTGCTGCAGCGGCCCGGCTAACCGTCCTCTCCGTTCGGTTCGGGGTTCAGGCCGCGCAGTTTGCGAAACAGGGTGCGCTCGCTGATACCCAGCTTTGCGGCCAGCGATTTGCGGTCGCCCTGGAAGCCGACCAAGACCTGACGCAGATAGCGCCGTTCCACTTCCTCCAGGTTCAGGATCTCGCCCCCCCCCGGTAAGCCCGAGTCCGCCGCCTCGGTTTCGGGGCCAGCGGCGCAGACCTCCGCGATATGGCCGGCGCGGATTACCGAGCCGTCGCACATCAGGCTGCCGCGCTCTAAGATGTTGCGCAGCTCCCGAACATTGCCCGGAAAGTGATAACGCCCCAGGCATCGCAGGGCCTCCGGCGCCAGCCGGAGCCGGCGCTCCGGGGCGATGCGCGCCAGTAGCGCCTGGGCCAGCAGCGGGATGTCAGCTTGGCGCTCGCGCAGCGGCGGCAGCCGGATCGGGAAGCTGGCGATGCGGTAGAACAGGTCCTGGCGGAAGGCCCCCCTCGCCACCATCGCTCGCAGGTCCCGATGGGTGGCGCAGATCAACCGGAAGTCCGCCTGTTGCGGATCGATACTGCCAACTCTGCGGTAGCTGCCGGTTTCCAGCAGCCGCAGCAGTTTGACCTGCAACTGCAGCGGGATATCGCCGACCTCGTCCAGGAGCAGGGTGCCGCCCCGGCCTGCCTCCACCAAGCCGGTCTTGCGCAAATGGGCCCCGGTGAAGGCGCCTTTCTCGTGGCCGAACAGCTCGCTCTCGAACAGGCCCTCGGTGAGTCCCGAGCACTCCACCGGGACGAACATGCCGTCGGCCCGAGCGCTTTGCTGGTGAATGGCGCGGGCCACCAACTCCTTGCCGGTGCCCGATTCCCCAAGCAACAACACCGCCGCATTGCTCGGCGCCACCCGCTGCATCAATTCCAGCATGTGGCCGAAAGCCGGTGAGCGGCCCACCAGACCCTCGGCGTCGGGCCGCGGGCTGGCGCCCCCGGCTGGTCGAAGGATCTCGAGAAACCACCGAACCTCTCCTTCGGCGTCGGCGATCGGTTGGGTCTCGACGTCCACATACTCGTCGCCCCGGGGGGTGTGATGGATGTGCAAGACCCGGTGCGGGGCGTTCGACGCCCGGGTCTCCCGCAACGGGCAGGTCTCGCCGATCTCGTCGCAGGGTACGGAGCTGTTGTGGGAGGCCTGGTGGCAGCGCTGCGGTGGCTCCAGGTCCTCTGTGAGGCCATACAGGGAGCCATAGGCCCGATTGGCGGCCTGAATCCGGTAATCCGAACCGATCAGAATGGCCGGATGTTCGGTCGCCTCGAGTCGCGCGAGCGCTTCGCTGGGTATCCCCTGCTTCATGCCGTAGATGTCAGCTCTGGACCGCCATATTTGACAGTATACGCGATCTTAACCGCCGTTAGGGGCGGCGATGGCGTGTGGCCGCTAATCAACCCGCGCTTGGCGGCGGGCTCGGGGGGCGGCAAGAATGGCTCAGTCCCCTGAGATATCGCCGATATTCCCGGTGCGCCGGAGCAATCTCGGGGGTTTTGGCCCGAGCTTTGCTTAAGTAAATTCCAGCAGCCAGGATCGGGAATATCCCCATGTAGTGGCCTGGCGCCGACCCCTATGAGTACATTGTTACTGCCATTGATCTTTGCTGCCGGGCTCTGCTCTGGCCAGGGCCTGGCTGCCGAACCCTGGCGCGAGCGGCTGGAGCCGTACCCGCGGCATCTGGTCACCGCGATTGCAAGCCGGGGCGCCCCGGCGCTGGCGGCGCGCTGCGAGCTGCCGCAACCGCCAGGGGATGCGCTTCCCGGATCTTGAGTTCCCGGAAACGCCGGTCGCTGGCTTTTTGCCGCGGGGGGCGGGATCCCACGCCGAATTCGATCGTCTGGCACGGTTGCCAATGGGGGGCGACAGTCGGAGTGTCCGAACTCCCGGCCGGTCAGCGCCATAGGGGGCATTGTCCAGGCCCCATCCCCTGGCGCCAGCGGCCCCGTTAGGCAGTCCCATCGAGCACGTGAGCTGTGGTCATCACCGCATCTCCTCCCTTGACCGCCCCTCACCGGGCGGTTTTTTTTGCCTGAGACCGCCGCTGGGCGCATAATATAGAGGCTTTTCCGCCACAAGGGGTTTCGCAGGGTTGCACCAGTGCGCCCTTGTGGCTTTTGGGGGGCGGCGGAACCCGGCTTTATCTCCGCTGGCAGCCGTGGCGAATAGGCTGCGCCCTTGCGGGGCCCTGAATACAGGCGTATATAAAGGGTAGCGAGCAGTTTGGGGTCTAAGCCCGTAGCATTTTGGCAACAAAAACAACAGTTGTGGTTTTTTTCAAAAAAACTGTTGCAAACCGATCCCGAATTGGCTAATATTCACCCTGCACAGTAAAAATACCATCTGCATTGTCAACGACATAGAGCGGGAGTTCGCACATGAACAAAAAACTGATTACTCTGGCGGTAGCGGCTGCGGTAGCTGCTCCCATGACGGCCCTGGCCGAAGTTACCATCTACGGCAAGGCCAACGTCTCCTACGACGCCGTGAAGGTTAAAACGAGCTACGGCGGTTCCGGCGACCGTCGGTACAAGGTTGTTTCCAACACGCCCATCGCCGGCGCCCCGCGCTCCTCGCGCCTGGGCTTCAAGGGCTCCGAGGATCTCGGCGGCGGCCTGAAGGCCATCTGGAAGATGGAATTCTCCGTCGACCAGGCCGACAACAGCGCCGTGAACAGCAGCCGTAACGCCTACGTCGGTCTGGCCAGCGACGCCTGGGGCACCGCCGTCATCGGCCGTCACGACACCCCGTACAAGATGGCCACCGGCAAGTACGACTACTTTGCCGACCAGCTCGGTGACTTCAACGGCACCGTCGGCTTCGAAGACATTCGCGCCCCGAACGCGGTCGCCTACATCAGCCCGAACTGGGCCGGCTTTACCCTGGCTGGCGCCATCCATTCCAACGGCAACGATGACGATTGGGCCAACGCCTACTCCATCGCCGGCATGTACAGCAACGGCGGTCTGAACCTCTCCGCGGCCTACGAGAAGTTCGACGACGACCAACTGGACGGCACCAGCGCCGCCCGCAGCCTCGCCGAGAAGAAGTGGACCATCGGCGCCAGCTACGACTTCGGCGCCTTCGGCCTCGCCGGCCGTTACGAAGACCAGAAAAACCCGTACCGCAACGGCGTAAAAGTCGACAACTCCAAAAAGTGGCAGGTCTCCGGCAAGTTCGGCTTCGGCAACAATGTCGCCAAGGCCTTCTACGGCGACTCCGACTTCGATAGCGGCGACGACTTCGAGTTCGGCGAATCCGGTAGCACCTGGGGTCTCGGTCTGGACCACAACCTCAGCAAGCGCAGCCAGGCCTACGTGCAGTGGGTCAAGCTGGACGACGCTTGGGACGGTTGGTCCTTGGGCATGACCCACAAGTTCTAAACCGGCTCTAACAGCGGTTTAGCCAAACGGGGCCTTCGGGCCCCGTTTTTCGTTGTCTGCTCGGTCGATCCCCCCTTTCCTTCCTGATTCCGGCCCCGGCAGTTGTTATACTTGCCCCCGAATCCGCTCCCATCCGTTTTCTCGGAGACCGACATGCCCTGCTGGAGTCGCCGCTGCCTCGTCCTGTTGCTCTGTCTAGCCGTGCTGCCCGGCCTCAGTCTGGCAGTAGAATTTCCCGACGAGCAGGGGGAGCCGGCGCTCCCGTCCACCTACAAAGATCCGGAGCCTTGGCGCGAGCGGGGCTGGGAACTGCCGCCGTTTCCCGAGGATGGAGACCTGTTCGAGGTCCAGCCGATAGATCACGACCCCTTTTTCCGCTTCTGGGTGGATGGGGCCTCGCTCAGCATCGGCCCGGATCGGGTGATCCGCTATGTGTTGGTGATCACCGCCGACAGCGGCAATGCCCGCAATCTGCGCTACGAGGGCATGTTGTGCGAGGCGCAGCAATACCGCACCTACGCCTATGGACGGCAGGACGGCAGCTGGCGTCAGCTGCGCGACTCCAGCTGGGAGCCATTCGCAGCGGACCCATCGGATTACATCCGCGTCGCGCTCAAGCGTTACTACTTCTGCAAGGATGGCCTGGGCGAGCCGCTCCCGCGCAAGCGGATCCTGGCCAACCTGCGCCGCGGCGGCAGTGCCGAGCAGGGTACGCGCTGGTTTCTGGACTGATCCGGCGTGCGGGATGGCCCGAGGGGTAGAACCGCCAAGGCTGCTCGGATAGATTCGGGTAGGGCGTCTAAGGCGCTGCGTATTGTTTTGCTCTTTCGCTGTTTCCGCCAGGGTTAGCGGCCTTCGTTTTGGGTCCGGCCGCCGACCCGGCTCTCGAGCCGGGCTCGTTTGCAGGTCTGCTATGGGGCGGTCACCGTGCGCGGCCCGTTCGGGGTGCCGAGGATCAACACGTCGGCCGGGCGCAAGGCGAAGATGCCCACGGTCACCACCCCCGCGAGGTTGTTGATCTGCTGCTCCAGCTTGATCGCCTCCATGATCTCAAGGTTGTGCACGTCGAGGATTAGATTGCCGTTGTCGGTGACGAAGTTTTCCCGCCAAACCGGGGTGCCGCCTAGGCGCACCAGCGCCCGTGCCACATAACTGCGGGCCATGGGAATGACTTCCACCGGCAGCGGGAAGTTGCCGAGGATGTCCACCAGCTTGGTCTCGTCGGCGATACAGATGAACTTTTTGCTGGCAGCGGCCACGATCTTCTCGCGCGTCAGGGCGCCGCCGCCGCCCTTGATCAGCTGCAGGTAGTGGTTGGACTCGTCCGCGCCGTCGACGTAGATTTCCAGCTCGCCCGCCGCGTTCAGGTCGAGCACCGGGATGCCGTGGGCCTTGAGGCGCTCGGTGGAGGCCTCGGAGCTGGATACCGCGCCGTCGATCTTGTGCCGCAGCGGCGCGAGGGCATCGATGAAGTGATTAACCGTAGAGCCGGTGCCGACGCCGATCACACCGCCGCTGCCTAGGTATTCCAACGCCGCCTGGGCGGCCTGTTTCTTCATTTCGTCCTGGTTCATCGTCTAATCCTCGATTTGATTTGCGGGTATCATACATGCTGAGCTTACGCCCTGTCATGGTGCCCCGCCCGACCCTGCCGAGTGGTTGATATGCCGACCAAGTACATCGAGAAGATCCTGCGCGCAAAGGTCTACGACGTGGCCCGGGAGTCGCCCCTGGAGCCCGCGCCCCTGCTCTCCAAGCGCCTGGGCAACCACGTCCTGCTCAAGCGCGAGGACATGCAGTCGGTGTTCTCCTTCAAGCTGCGAGGCGCCTACAACAAGATCGCCAACCTGCCTCAAGGCGAGCGCGAGCGCGGCGTGATCGCCGCCTCCGCCGGCAATCACGCCCAAGGCGTGGCCCTGGCCGCCCAGCACCTGAAGATCCCGGCGCTGATCGTGATGCCCATGACCACCCCGCCGATCAAGGTGCAGGCGGTGCGCAATCGTGGGGCCAAGGCGGTGTTGTTCGGCGACTCTTACGACGAGGCCTACGAGCACGCGGTGGAACTGCAGGCGGAGCGCGGGTTGACCTTTATCCATCCGTTCGACGACGAGGATGTGATCGCCGGCCAGGGCACCATCGGCATGGAGATCCTGCACCAGCACAACCGGGCTTTGGATGCCATCTTCGTGCCGGTCGGGGGCGGCGGGCTGATCGCCGGAGTCGCCGCCTATGTGAAATTCGTGCGTCCGGACGTGCGCGTCATCGGTGTCGAACCGCAGGACGCGCCCACCCTGCATCACGCCATGGAGGCTCAGCGCCGCGTGCGCCTCGGCCAGGTCGGGATATTCGCCGATGGGGTGGCGGTGCGCCAGATCGGCAAGGAGACCTTTCGGGTCGCCAGAACTACGGTGGACGAAGTGCTGCTGGTCAGCACCGACGAGATCTGCGCCGCCATCAAGGACGTGTTCGATGACACCCGCACCATCTCCGAACCGGCCGGGGCCTTGGCGGTGGCGGGCCTGAAGAAGTACGTGCAGCGGGAAGCCTGCCGGGACCGCACCCTGGCGGCCATCGTCAGCGGCGCCAATATTAATTTCGACCGCCTGCGCCACGTGGCGGAGCGGGCCGAACTGGGTGAGCGCCGGGAGGCCCTGTTTGCGGTGCAGATCCCGGAGCGGCCAGGCAGCTTTCTGCGCTTCTGCCGCGACCTCGGCAAGCGTTCGATCACCGAGTTCAACTACCGTTATGCGGATGCCCGGCAGGCCCAGGTGTTCGCCGGGGTGGAACTGCAACGCGGCGACGAGGAGCGCGCCGAACTGGTTGAGCGGCTCCGTCAAAAGGACTACCAGATTCTGGATATGACCGACAACGAGACCGCCAAGCTGCATATCCGCTTCATGGTGGGCGGGCATGCAACTGGGGTCGGCGAGGAGGTGCTGGTGCGTTTCGTGTTCCCGGAGCGCCCCGGCGCCCTGCTGAATTTTCTTACCCAGCTCGGCCGGCGCTGGAACATCAGCTTGTTCCATTACCGGAACCACGGCGCCGCCTACGGCCGGGTGCTGATGGGGCTGCAGGTCTCGGCCGATGAGCGCGGGGACTTCTGGCGCTTTCTGCGCGGCCTGGGTTATCCCTGCTGGGACGAAACCGATAATCCGTCCTACCGGTTGTTCGCCGGCACCGGCGACGCGGATCAGTCGTAATCCGGCCTGGCGGTTCGACCAGGGGGGGCCGCGCCCCCGTCGCCGGTGCCTTGCTGCAGGGCGCTGTTCAGGACCTCAGGGGCGTACCCGTCGGCCCGGGTGCCGGCGCTTCCGACCCGCTTTGTCAGGCGTCAGCCGCCGGTCCGTACCTTCTTCCTTGGCGTTACCTTCTTCGGGCGCGCCACTCGCTTCTTGGCGGCGGTCTTACGGGCGGGGGCCGATCGTTTCTTGCCGACAGTCTTCTTCGCCGGCGCTGCCTTTTTTCTGGTGCTGGTCTTTTTGGCCGCTGCTTTTCTGGCCGGGGCCGATTTCTTCTTGCCGACAGTCTTCTTTGCCGTTGGCTTCTTCGCCGGTGCTGTCTTCTTTCTGGAGACGGTCTTTTTAACCGCTGACTTCTTCCGATTCGGTTGTCGGGTGGCCGCCGCTTTCTTGGCCGGGGCCGCCTTCTTCTTGCCAGCGCGCTGTTTCATCGTCGCTTTGTTGGCGGTCGCCACTTTCTTACGGGTCGCGGTTTTCTTCGCCAAGACTTTTTTCGTCGTGGTCACCCGCTTCTTGCTCGCGGCCTTCTTTCGCGTTGTTTTCTTGACGACCGCTGCAGCCTTCTTTCGGGTTGCAGTCTTCTTGGCGGCAGCCTTTCTGATCGGTGTGGCCTTCGCCTTGCTGGCGCCCTTTTTCGCCGCCGCTTTCTTGGCGGTGGTCTTGCGGATTACCGCTTTCTTGGTTGCGGCAGCCTTTTTGCGCGCTGTCTTCTTTACTGCCGCCTTCTTGCTAACGGCCGTTTTCTTGCGCGTGGTTACCTTCTTGGCCGTAGCTTTCTTCGCGGTCCCCGGTTTCTTTTTGCTGGCGGCCTTTTTAGCCGTTACCTTCTTGGTCCCGCGCGCTTGCTTCAGGCTCGCCGATTTTCTGGTGGTACTGGTCTTCTTTTTGCCTGCTGCCTTTTTACTCGGTGCCTTCTTAGCCGCTGCTTTCTTAGCCGGAGCCGCCTTGCCTTGCGCCGCAGTTCTCTTGGAAGCGGTCTTCTTGGCGGGGGCTGCTTTCTTCCTGGTCGTGGTCTTTTTACCCGTGGTCTTTTTCTTTCGGGTAACGCTCGCCTTCGCCCTGTTTTCGACCTCGTTGCTAGCGGTGTCTGGGGTACTGGTTGCTTTGCCAGTTTTCTTGCGCACCGAGTTCTTTTTCCTGGCAGCAGTCTTCTTCATCATGAATTCGCCCTCGACAGCTTGTTACACACTTTATACATCATCACCCAAGTATAGGGATCGATTGAGAAAATGCCAGAGCTTACAGGGCAATAGACGCTATTTTACGATCCGCGCGCCGCCGCCAGCCTCGGTTACGACCAGATCGAGGGGAATGTCCCAGGGTTCGGGCGCGATCTCTTCGATGCGCTGCAATTCGTGGGCGGCCCCAAGCAGCTTGGGTGCCTTCCAGTGGCGGCGGCGGCGCAGATAGCTCAGGGTGCGGTCGTAGAAGCCGCCCCCCATTCCCAGGCGGTGGCCGGCAGCATCAAAGGCGACCAGCGGCATGACGATGACATGCAGACCCCTAGGTGGGACCCGGTCGTTGTGCCTGAGGCTGGGTTCGAGTATGCCGAAGCGGTTGCGCTGCAGTCGCGTGCGGTGGCGATAGGCGACGAACCACAGCGAGCGCTGGCTGCGTTTCGCCAGTACCGGCAAATAGCAGCGCTTGCCGGCGCGCAACGCTCGTCTCAGGGCCGGGCCGGGGTCAATTTCGCCGTCAGCGGCCAGGTAGAAGGCGATGCGCGTGGCACGCCGGTACGCCGGCGTCCGCTCCAGATTGCGCGCCAGAGCACTGGCGTGCCGCCGCTGCTCGGCCTGGCTCAGCCCGCGTCGGAGTTTCCTAATTTGCTGACGAATCTGTCGGGGGGTTCGCATCGGAAGGTGGGTGGATAGACACCCCCCGCCTGTGCCGTCGCGCTCATCGTTCTTGAACCGGGGGTTCAAGTGGGAACAACCGCTGCGCCTCAGGCTTTCCGCTCGGGGCGGACATGCACACCGGCGCTTGCTTTATGCTCCCCGGGTATAAATTAGGCTCAAGAAAATACCCGAATCGCTAACGTACACTGCAGGGGATGTCTGACTACAGGCTAAACCTTATCGGCCTAAAGTTCCAGTTCCTTTCCAGCGTGCAGGGCGCCCTCGATCTTTTCCTGCAGCAGGCGAATGCGGCGGTTGATGTTCTGGGCCGTGAAGTCCTGGGCGCTGTGTGCCTGGAGCAGCTCGTGGGCAATGTTGATCGCAGCCATTACGGCGATACGGTCGGTGCCGATGACCTTGCCGGTCGAGCGGATTTCACGCATCTTGCGGTCCACCATGCGTGCAGAGGCCTCCAGCGCGGGCTGTTCCTCGGGAGGGCAGGCGACGCGGTATTCCTTGTCGAGTATTCGGATCGGTATGGCGGAGGTGTCTTCTTTCACGAACCGGTTTCCAGAGACTTCAGGCGGCTGATGATGGCTTCTACGCGGGTGCGCGCCGACTCGGTCTTTTCGATCAGCGATGCGCGCTCACCCATCAGATGCTCCTGTTGGTGTTTCAGCGACTGATTTTCCTTTAGCAACTGGGAGCAGGCGCGGATCAGGTTGTCCACCTTCTGCTCCAATTGCTGCAGATCCCCTTCCGCCAACTGGTTTCGATTGTCTACGCTCATAGCGGCAATATAGAGTGCGCGGCGAAACGGGTCAACGGGCTCCGGCCCGTGCTATGATCCGGCCTCGAAGGGGTGTTTACCCCCGCAACCAGGATAGCTTCCGCCGTGGATGCTCCGCACCACCAACAGCTGGAGCAACAGCTGCAGGCCGCCGGCGCGCCGCTGGGCGCGGCCGAGGCCCATGGTCTGCTGTGCGGCCTCGCCGGCGCCGGGCGTGCTCTGCTGCCCCAGCTTTGGTTGGACGAGGCGCTGGCGGACTGCGACCCGGCGGACCTGATGGTGGGCGAATGCAGGACCGCCCTGGAGTCGCTGTACCGGGAGACCGCAGCAGGCCTAGAAGGGCTCGGACTGGAGGTGCGTCCTTTGCTGCCTACAGACGACCGGCCGCTGGCGGAGCGCTCCGGGGCCTTGGCCGCCTGGTGTCAGGGCTTTCTGTACGGCCTGGGATTGAGCGGCGTGGGCGATGCCCGCCTGTCGCCGGAATCCCGAGAGTCGCTGCACGACCTCGGCCAGCTCGCCGCCATGGCGGCCGAGGGCCAAGAGGCCGACGAGAGCGAGGCGGCGGCCCTGGAGGAACTCACCGAATTTGTTTGGGTCGCCTTCATGCTGATTTTCCACGACCTCGAGCAGGAATCGACCTCGTCGCTATGACCCCGGCAGAATTCAAACGCCGCCGCCGCCAGCTGATGCGAATGATGGGCCCCAGGAGCATCGCCATCCTGCCCGCTGCCCCCGAAGCCACCCGCAACCGCGACGTTCACTACCCCTATCGCCAGGACAGCGATTTCCACTACCTGACCGGTTTCCCCGAGCCCGAAGCCATGGCGGTGCTGGCCCCGGGCCGCGCCCATGGCGAATACGTACTGTTTTGCCGCGAGCGCGACCCGGAAAAAGAGCGCTGGAACGGCGCCCGCGCCGGCCAGGAAGGGGCCCGGGAGCTGTTCGGGGCCGACGACTCCTTTCCCATCGACGACCTGGACGACATCCTGCCCGGCATGCTGGAGCAGTGCGAGCGGGTGTTTTATGCGATGGGCTGCAACCCGGGGCTCGACCAGCAGCTGGCGGAATGGGTCAACCGAATCCGCTGCGCCAGCCGCTCCGGAGCCCAGGGCCCCCAGGAGTTCGTCGCCCTGGACCACTACCTGCACGACATGCGGCTGTACAAGAGCCGCTCCGAGATCAAGCAGATGCGCACTGCCGCCCGCATCTCCGCCGCCGCCCATGGGGAACTGATGCGCAACTGCCGCTCGGGCATGATGGAGTACGAACTCGAAGCCATTTTCGCCCATGCCTGCGCCCGCAGAGGGGCCCGCGAACAGGCTTACTCCTCCATCGTCGGTGGTGGCGCCAATGCCTGCGTGCTGCATTACGTGGCCAACAGTGCGCGCCTCGAAGAGGGTGACCTGGTGCTCATCGACGCCGGCTGCGAGTACGACTGTTACGCTTCCGACATTACCCGCACCTTCCCGGTCAACGGCCGTTTCAGCCCGCCCCAGCGCGAACTCTACGAGCTGGTGCTGGCGGCCCAGGAAGCGGCCATTCGCAAGGTCAAGCCGGGAAACCATTGGAACGACCCTCACCAGGCCGCTGTGCGCACACTGACCAAGGGCCTGGTGGAACTGGGCATTCTCAAGGGCCAGGTGGCGCGCCTGCTGCGCCAGGAGGCCTACCGGGAGCTCTACATGCACCGCACCGGCCACTGGCTGGGGATGGACGTCCACGACGTCGGCGACTACAAGGTGGACGGTTCCTGGCGCCTGCTGGAGCCCGGCATGGTGCTGACGGTGGAGCCGGGTTTGTATGTGCCCGCCGGCAGCAAGGGGGTGGCGCGCAAGTGGTGGAATATCGGTATCCGCATCGAAGACGACGTGCTGGTGACTAAAGATGGTCACGAAGTACTCAGCAGCGGTGCGCCCAAGCAAGTGGACGAAATCGAGACCCTGATGGGGGGATGATCCCGCATGCAGCAGGTATATGACGTCCTGATCGTCGGCGGCGGCCAGGTTGGAGCCAGCCTGGCTCGGGCCATTGCCGGCTCCGGCCTGCGCATTGCCGTGGTCGAGGCCTTGCCCCCGCAGGCGCCGGCCCAGCCCAGCTACGACGACCGGGTCATCGCCCTGGGCTGGGGCAGCCGCCGCATCCTCGAAGGCATGAGGCTTTGGGCCGATCTTGCCGCCCAGGCCGAGCCGATCCGCCGCGTCCATATCTCCGACCGTGGCCATTTCGGCCTTGCCCGCATCGAATGCCGGGAGGCGGGGGTCGAGGCCCTGGGCTATGTGCTGCCCGCCCGGGATTTAGGGCGCGTTCTGCACCAGGGGCTGGAGGGCTTGGTGGACCTTTACTGCCCGGCCCGTTTGCTCGACTTCCGGCTCGGTGCGGACCGGGTCGACGCCGAGCTCGAACTGGATGGCCAATCCCTGCCCTTGCAGGCCCGCCTGCTGGTGGCTGCCGACGGTGGCGACTCCCCGGTGCGCGAGCGCCTGGGGTTCCGGGCTCGGGAGTGGAGTTATGGTCAGGCCGCGGTGATTGCCAATGTGACTCCAGGGCGGCCGCACCAGGGGGTCGCTTACGAACGCTTTACCGACACCGGCCCCCTGGCCTTGCTGCCCATGACCGAGGGCCGCTGCTCTCTGGTCTGGACCCAGCGCGACGAGGCGGTCGAGGCGCTGCTGGCGCTGGACGACCAGGCGTTTCTGCGCGCCCTGCAGGCCCGCTTCGGCCAACGCCTGGGACCCTTCGACCGGGTCGGCCGTCGCGCCAGCTACCCGCTGCGTCAGCTCCTGGTGGGTGATCCGGTGCGCCCGCGCCTGGCCCTGATCGGCAACGCCGCGCACACCCTGCACCCGGTGGCGGGTCAGGGCTTCAACCTGGGCCTGCGCGACGTCGCTGTGCTGGCCGAACTGCTGGTGGAGCAGGCCCGGGCCGGCGGCGATCCCGGGGCCATGCCCCTGTTGGCTCGCTACCGGGACTGGCGACGCCCGGATCAGAACGCCGTGGCCCTGGTCACCGACGGCTTGGTGCGGCTGTTTTCCAATCCCCTGTTGCCGCTGCGCCTGGGTCGCAACCTGGGGCTGTTGGGGTTCGACCTGCTGCCGCCGCTCAAGCAGGCCGCTTCCCGCCGCTTCATGGGGCTCGGGGGGCGCCTGCCGCGCCTGGCTCGGGGGTTGCCGCTGGTGGCGGGCGGAGGGGGCAGAGGAATGTTTGATCGGGACCTGGTGATCGTCGGCGGCGGCATGGTGGGCTGTGCCTTGGCCTGCGCCTTGGGGCGGGCGGGCTTCTCGGTGGCCCTGCTGGAGGCGGCCCCGCCGCAAACCGACTGGGACCGAGAAGATATAGACCTGAGAGTCTCGGCCCTGACCCGTGCCAGCCAGCAGTTGCTGACCCACCTCGGGGCCTGGGAGCGGATGGCAGCCCTGCGGGTCAGCCCCTATCGGGAGATGCACGTATGGGATGCGGGCGGCGCCAGCATCCATTTCGACAGCGCCGAAATCGGCGAGCCCGACCTCGGGCATATCGTCGAGAACCGGGTCACGCGCCTGGCCCTGTGGGAACAGCTGCAGGGTCAGGACCGGGTGGAGCTGCTGTGTCCGGCCGCCCTGGAGGGCTTTGAACAGCGCGACGACGGCGTTGAGGTGAGGCTCGAAGAAGGCCGCAGCCTGCGCGCGCGCCTGCTGGTGGGGGCCGACGGCGGTCGCTCCCGAGTGCGCAGCCTGGCCGGCATTGCGGTGCGGGGCTGGGACTACGACCAGCACGCCCTGGTGGCCACCATTCGTCCGCAGAACCACCACCGGGACATCGCCTGGCAACGCTTTATGCCGAACGGGCCCCTGGCCCTGCTGCCGATCGACGACGGCCGCTGCTCGATTGTCTGGTCCACCTCTCCGGAGCAGGCACAGGCCCTGCTGGGTTTGCCCGATGCCGAGTTCCTGGCCGCCCTGGGCGACGCCTCGGAGCGGGTGCTGGGCGAGATTCTGGAGGTCGGCCCTCGGGCCAGTTTCCCGTTGCGGCTGCAGCATGCGGAAAGTTACGTTAAACCGGGTCTGGCCCTGATCGGCGACGCCGCTCACAGCATCCATCCCCTGGCGGGCCAGGGGGTCAATCTGGGGTTTCTCGATGCCGCTCAGCTGGCCGACAGCCTGATCCAGGCTCGGGCGGCAGGCCGCGTTATCGGTTCTTACGCCAGCCTGCGCCGCTTCGAGCGCGCCCGCAAGGGCGACAACCTGGCCATGCTGGCGGCGATGGACGGCTTCAAGCGCCTGTTCGGCAACCGCAATCCGGCCCTGCGCCTGGCGCGCAATCTGGGGCTCGGGCTGACCGATCGCGCCGGGCCCCTCAAGCGGCTGATCATGCAGCGGGCGCTCGGCCGCATCGGCGAGCTACCACCGCTGGCCCGGCCCGGTCCCTGAGCCGGGGCCGTGCATCGGGGCGGGCCCATGGGTTTGCCAGGCCGCGCAGCGGGCGCTATAGTTCGGGTTCTCGACCAAGGCCCCGCGGGAGAGCACGGTTGTTAACCGTCGCCGAAGGCGCAATCCCGTCCGAAATCGCTCAGGCACCAGGACCGGGGGGAATCGGGTCGACTCTGGAGAGCGGCCAAGCGTCCCGAGCGGGGCGGTTGGCCCACCGAAGGGGCAGAGGCCAGCGAGTGACCGGCTTCAAACTCTCAGGTTCAGGACAGAGGGGCGGCGCCGGGCCAGTGCGGCCCGGCGCCGCTTTTCTCGTTTTGAAGCCAGGATTTTGGGTGAGCGCATGACCAATAAGACCCCGTCTGCACGCAGTGCACCAAGCTGCCGGCGCCAAGCTGGTGCCCTTCGCCGGCTGGGAGATGCCCCTGCACTACGGCTCCCAGGTCGAAGAGCACCACGCGGTGCGCCAGCGCCGCCGGAATGTTCGACGTCTCGCACATGACGGTCGTCGATTTCACCGGCGACCGGCGCCCAGCGCTTTCCTGCGCCGTTTGCTGGCCAACGACGTGGCGCGGCTGAAACCGCCGGGCAAGGCCCTCTACAGCTGCATGCTAACCCCCGAGGGTGGGGTGATGGACGACCTGATCGTCTACTTCCGCGGCCCGGACAGCTATCGCATGGTCGTAAATGCCGGCACCACCGAAAAGGATATCGCCTGGATCCGCGCCCAGGCCCCGGCTGAGGGCGTGCAAATCGCCCCGCGCCGGGATCTGGCGATGATCGCGGTGCAGGGCCCGAGCGCCCGGAAGTTGGCGTTGCCTCTGCTGCCGGCCGGTTTGGGGCAGGCCGCCGGTGCCCTCAAGCCCTTCTTCGCCGCCGAGGCCGACGGCTGGTTTGTCGGCCGCACCGGCTATACCGGTGAGGACGGCTTCGAGATTATGCTTCCAGGCGATCGGGCCCCGGCCTTCTGGATGGCCTTGGCGGATGCCGGAGTCGCCCCCTGCGGCTTGGGCGCGCGCGACACCCTGCGCCTGGAGGCCGGCATGAACCTGTACGGCAACGACATGGACGAGACCCAGTCGCCGCTGGAGTCCGGCCTCGGCTGGACCATCGCCTGGGAGCCGGCCGAGCGCGACTTCATCGGCCGTTCCGCACTAGAGGCACAAAAGGAGGCGGGCGGCCTGCGCCGCTTTGTCGGCCTGGTGCTGGAGGGGCGCGGGGTATTGCGCGACCACCAGCGGCTGTTCGACGGCGAACGCGAGATCGGCGAGATCACCTCCGGCGGTTTTTCGCCCAGCCTGCAGCGCTCCATCGCCCTGGCCCGGGTGGCGGCCGATATCGGTGACGGCTGCGAGGTGGAGATCCGCGGCAAGCGCCTGGCGGTGCGCCGGGTCAAGCCGCCGTTCGTGCGCAACGGCCAGGCCCAGATCGAACTCTGAGCGGGCCGCTACTTCGAGAGTCATTTAACTTCGGCCGGTGGGGCGGCCTGCCGGCGCAACTTGGACAGCACGGGGAGACCGATGCCATGAGCGAACTGCCTGCGGAACTGAAATACACCAAATCCCACGAGTGGGTGCGCGATGAAGGCGACGGCACGGTGACCGTCGGTATTACCGACCATGCCCAGGAGGCCCTGGGCGACCTGGTATTCGTCGAACTTCCCGAGGTCGGCGCCAGCCTGGATGCCGGCAGCGACTGTGCGGTGGTGGAGTCGGTTAAGGCTGCCTCGGATGTCTATAGTCCCCTCAGCGGCGAGGTGACGGCGGTCAACGAGGCCTTGGCCGATGCGCCCGAGACCATCAACGGCGACGCCTTCGGCGACGGCTGGATGTTCAAGCTGCGCCTGTCCGAGCCGGATCAGCTCGGCGGCCTGCTGGGTGCCGAAGCCTACGCCAAGGTAATGGCGGACGACGAACACTGACACTGACGGAAGCGCGACATGCCCTTTATACCGCATACCGAGGATGACGTCCGCCAGATGCTGGCAGCGATCGGCGCCTCCAGCATCCAGGATCTGTTCGACGAGATCCCCGCAGATCTGCGTTGCGGAGATCTGGAGCAGATCCCCCCGGGCCTGCCGGAGATGGAGGTGGCGCGTCTAATGGGCGAGCGCGCCCGAGAGGATGGCGAGGCCTTGTGTTTTATCGGCGCCGGTGCCTATGACCACCACGTTCCGGCGGCGGTCTGGCAGCTGACTACCCGCGGCGAGTTCTACAGTGCCTACACCCCCTATCAGGCCGAGGCCAGCCAGGGCACCCTTCAGCTGCTCTACGAGTTCCAGTCCATGATGACCGGCCTGACCGCCATGGACGCCTCCAACGCCTCGCTGTACGACGGCGCCTCGGCCTTGGCCGAAGCGGTGCTGATGGCGGTGCGCGCCAACCGCAAGTCCAAGTCGAACCGGGTGCTGGTGCCGCGCAGCCTGCATCCCCGTTACCGGGACGTGGCCGCCGCCATCACCCGCAACCAGGGCATAGTTCTGGAAGAGCTGCCGTTCGACCCCCAGGGCGGGCATACCGACCCGGCGACTGCTGGAGGCTTACGCCGGCCAGGACATCGCCGCCCTGGTGATCCCTCAGCCCAACTTCTTCGGTGTCCTGGAAGAGACGGACGCGTTGACCGACTGGGCGCATGCCAACAAAGCCTTGGCGATCGGGGTGGTCAACCCCGTGGCCCTGGCCCTGCTCAGCCCGCCGGGGGAATGGGGGGCGCGGGGCGCCGACATCGCCTGCGGCGAGGGCCAGCCCCTGGGCGCGCCTCTGTCCTCGGGCGGGCCCTATTTCGGTTTCATGTGCTGCCGCAAGGAGCACGTGCGCCAGCTGCCCGGGCGCATCGTCGGGCGTACCAAGGATCTGGACGGCAAAACCGGCTATACGCTGACCCTGCAGGCCCGTGAGCAGCACATCCGTCGCTCCAAGGCGACCTCCAATATCTGCACCAATCAGGGGCTGATGGTCACCGCCGCCACGATCCACATGGCGCTGCTTGGGGCCAGCGGCCTGGAGCGGGTGGCCGCCGCCTGCCACGCCAACACGGCGGAGCTGGTGGACCGGCTCAGCGCCGTACCCGGTATCGAGCCCCTGTTCGACCGCCCCAGCTTCCACGAGCGGGTGCTGCGGCTGCCGGTCCCCGTAAACGAGGTGCTGCGTTCCCTGGCCGCCCACAACGTGCTCGGCGGCCACGATCTGGGTCGGGATTACCCGGAGCTCGGCGAGGCCCTGTTGGTCTGCGCCACCGAGAAGCGCAGCGGCGACGAGATTCAGACCTATGCCGATAAGATGGCCCGGGTTATAGCAGACCCGTAGCCAGGCGCGCTGCCCGGTAGAACCCAAATTCCAATAGATCACCGCACCACCAATCGGAGACGACAAGATGGCTGATATCACTCTGCAAGGAAATTCCTGCCACACCAACGGCGAGCTGCCGGCAGTAGGCGCCGCCCTGCCGGCCTTTTCCCTGGTCGACGGCGAACTCAACAATCGGACGCTCGATGACTACGCCGGCAAGCGCAAGCTGATCAGCATAGTGCCGAGTCTGGATACCGGGGTCTGCGCCAAGTCCACCAAGTTGTTCAATGAGGCCATGGCCGGTCGCGGCGACGCCGTCGCCTTGGTGGTGTCCGCCGACCTGCCGTTTGCCCAGGGCCGGTTCTGCGGCGCCGAGGGCGTCGACAATGTGGTCACGCTGTCGATGATGCGCTCGCGCAACTTCGCCAAGGATTACGGCATGCTGATCGAGGATGGCCCGCTGGCCGGGATCACCGGCCGCGCCGTGCTGGTGGCGGATGCCGACAACAAGGTGGTGTACGCCCAGCTGGTGACCGAGATCACCGATGAGCCGGACTACGACGCCGCGCTCGCGGCGCTGGGCTGAAGCCGGGGTTGGGTTCCCGCCGCCCGAGCGGGCGGGGGAACCCGGATTTGCTTCCAACAGGTGCAGCATGCTGATTTTCGAACTGTCTAAACCGGGGCGCTGCGCGCGGCTTCAGGCCCCGGATATCGAGGTCCAGGTACCAGGCATTCCCGAGCGGTTCCGGCGCAAGCGCCGCGCCGCACTGCCGGAGGTCTCGGAGATGCAGGCCGTGCGCCACTATACCCGGTTGTCGCAGCAGAACTTCTCGATCGACACCCAGTTCTACCCGCTGGGATCGTGCACAATGAAGTACAACCCGCGGGCCTGCAATTCGCTGGCGATGCTGCCGGGTTTCCTGGCCCGCCACCCGGAGGCCCCGGACAGCCACAGCCAGGGCTTCATGGCCTGCATGTACGAGTTGCAGGAGATGCTCAAAGAGGTCACCGGCATGCGCGCGGTGTCCATGTCACCGGCCGCCGGCGCCCAGGGCGAGTTCGCCGGCGTGGCCATGATCCGCGCCTACCACGACGCCCGCGGTGACAGCGCCCGCCAGGAGATCCTGGTGCCGGACGCGGCTCACGGCACCA
The DNA here is from genome assembly GCA_963753615.1 of uncultured Gammaproteobacteria bacterium. Classification (GTDB taxonomy): domain Bacteria; phylum Pseudomonadota; class Gammaproteobacteria; order Chromatiales; family Chromatiaceae; genus CAVWCW01. Next base: position 198,322 of record CAVWCW010000014.1, on the reverse strand, counting down.
ACCCGGCTTCGGCGGTTATGTGCGGCTACAAGGTGCGCGAGATCCCCACCGGAGCCGACGGCGACATCGACCGTGAGGCGCTGGCCGCCGCCCTTGGCCCCCAGACCGCCGGCATCATGCTCACCAACCCCTCCACCGTGGGCGTATTTGAGCGCAACATCCGCGACATCGCCAAGATGGTGCACGACGCCGGCGGCCTGCTCTACTACGATGGGGCCAACCTCAATGCCATCCTGGGCAAGGTGCGGCCCGGCGACATGGGCTTCGACGTCATCCACATGAACCTTCACAAGACCTTCTCCACCCCTCACGGCGGCGGCGGCCCCGGGGCGGGCCCGGTAGGGGTTAGCGCGCGCCTGGAACCCTACCTGCCGGTGCCCATGGTGGCCCACGACGGCAACGATTTCTACTGGCTGACCGAGCGAGAGCGTCCGGACAGCATCGGCCGTCTGTCGGCCTTTGCGGGCAACGCCGGGGTGCTGCTGCGCGCCTATGTCTATGCGCGCATGCTGGGGCGCGAGGGCATGACCCGGGTTTCGGAGTACTCCACCCTGAACGCCAACTACATGCTCAAGCGCCTGACCGAGGCTGGGTTCACCGCCGCCTATCCGGGCAGGCGCGCCACCCACGAGTTCATTATTACCTTGAAACGGGAGGCCAAGGAACTCGGGGCCAACGCCATGGACTTCGCCAAGCGGCTGCTCGATTACGGTTTCCACGCCCCAACCACCTACTTCCCGCTGCTGGTGCCCGAGTGCCTGCTGATCGAGCCCACCGAGACCGAAACCCAGGACGAACTGGACGGTTTTATTCAGGCCATGGTGGCGATCCGCCAGGAGGCCGAGGCCGACCCCAATACCCTCAAGCTGGCGCCTCACAAGCTTCCGGTCAAGCGCCTGGACGATGTGCGCGCGGCCCGCGAGCTGGACTTGGCCTGGCGCCCGGCGGCGGAGTGATCCCCGGCCCTGCAACGATTCGCTAATAGAGAGGTTTCCATGTCGGCCCTGATCTGCGGTTCCATCGCCTACGACACCATTATGGTGTTCCACGACCACTTCAAGAACCACATCCTGCCGGACCAGGTGCACATCCTGAACGTTTCCTTCCTGGTTCCGGATATGCGCCGGGAATATGGCGGTTGCGCTGGTAATATCGCCTACAATCTGGGGCTGCTCGGGGGCGCGGGCCGACCCATGGCCACTGTGGGCAGCGATTTCGCCCCCTATGAGGCCTGGATGGACCGCTGTGGTATCGCGCGCGACCACATCCGGGTGCTGGACGATAGCTACACCGCCCAGGCCTATATCACCACCGACCAGGACGACAACCAGATCACCGCCTTTCACCCCGGGGCCATGAATCGTTCGCACGAGAACCGGGTGGCGGACGCCCAAGGGGTAAGCATCGGTATCGTCTCGCCGGACGGGCGCCAAGGTATGATCGAGCACGCGCGCCAGTTCGCCGAGGCGGAGATCCCGTTCATCTTCGACCCCGGCCAGGGCATGCCCCTGTTCGACGGCGACGACCTGCTGCAGTTCGTCGAGCAGGCGAGCTGGCTCGCCTTCAACGACTACGAGGCGCGCTTAATGGAGGAACGTACCGGCCTAAGCCCCGACCAGCTGGCGGAGCGGGTCAAGGCGGTGGTGGTGACCCGAGGCGGAGAGGGTTCTCATATCTACACCAAGAGCCGCTGCTTTGAAATCCCGACTTTGCGGGCAGCGGAGGTGGTGGATCCCACCGGCTGCGGCGACGCCTATAGAGCGGGTCTGCTGTACGGCCTGATGAAGGGCATGGATTGGGAGACCACCGGCCGCATCGCCGCCCTAATGGGAGCGGTCAAGATCGAGTACGCTGGCACCCAGAACCACAGCCCGTCGCTGCTGCAGCTGGAAGATCGTTTCCACGCCGCCTTCGGCTACCGCTTCAACTGAGACCACCATGACTGATACCAGCGGACACTTTACGGACACCGGCTTCGTGCCCCTCGATATTGCCCTGCTCACGATCTCCGACAGCCGCACGCTGGAGAATGACAAGTCCGGCAACGCCCTTGAGCAGCGGCTTCTAGAGGCCGGTCACCGCTTGGCCGAGCGCACCATAGTTCCGGATGACGTCTACCAGCTGCGCGCTATCTTTTCGCGTTGGATCGCCGCGCCGGGGGTGCAGGTGGTGATCAGCACCGGTGGCACCGGCATTACCGGTCGCGACAGTACGCCCGAGGCGGTGGCGCCCCTGTTCGACAAGCCGGTGGAGGGCTTCGGGGAGCTGTTCCGGCAGGTCTCGCTGGAGGAGATTGGCCCATCCACCATCCAGTCCCGGGCCCTGGCCGGACTGACTAACGGCACCCTGATCTTTTGCCTGCCGGGCTCAACCGGGGCCTGCCGGACCGCCTGGGACCGCATCCTCGGCCCTCAGCTGGACCACCGTACCAAGCCCTGTAATTTTGCCCAACTGTTTCCGCGCCTGCTCGAGAAATAGACCCGAGTCATCATGGCCGCCGACGCCCGAAGCTGCAGTGCTCCACCCCAGGGCCTCAAACCCCTCGAACAGGCGCTGGACCAATTACTCACCAGCGCCCACCCCCTGGCGGAGACCGAGGTCCTTCCCACTGCGGTCGCCCTCGGTCGGGTCCTGGCGGCTGCGGTAATCAGCGGCGTGGACGTCCCGCCCTGGGACAACAGCGCCATGGACGGCTACGCGGTCAATAGCGCCGAGCTGGGCGCTGGGGCCCGGCTGCGGGTGAGTCAGCGCATTCCGGCCGGGTCCGCAGCCGCGCCCCTGGTTCCGGGCACTGCGGCCCGCATCTTCACCGGCGCCCCGCTTCCGGCCCATGCGGACGCGGTGGTGATGCAGGAGCGCTGCCGGCGTGACGGCGAATGGATCGAGATAGACGGGGCGGCGGCAACCGGAGAGAACGTGCGCCGGGCCGGGGAAGACTTGCACCGGGGCCAGGAAGTGCTCGCGCCCGGCACCCGGCTGGCCCCCCAGCACCTGGGGTTGGCCGCATCGGTAGGGGCCGCCGAGGTCCAGGTCTTTCGGCGCCTGCGGGTCGCCATTTTCAGCAGCGGCGACGAGTTGGTGATGCCGGGCCAGCCCCTGGCCCCGGGCCAGATCTACAACTCCAACCAGTTCACCCTTGGTGGCCTGTTGCAGGGCCTGGGCTGCGAGCTGGTCTCTCTGGGCATCGTCGAAGACAACTTCGAGGCCACCTGTGCGGCCCTCGAGCACGGCGCTCGGGAAGCTGATCTGGTGCTCGCTTCGGGCGGCGTCTCGGTGGGCGAAGAGGACCACGTCAAGCCGGCGGTCGAGCACCTGGGCCGGCTCGATCTCTGGCAGATCGCGATGCGACCCGGCAAGCCCCTGGCATTCGGCCATATCCTGGGCACGCCGTTTATCGGCTCCCCCGGCAACCCGGTGTCCCTGTTCGTAACCTTCTGTCTGCTGGCGCGACCTTTTGTCCTGCGCATGCAGGGCGTCACCAGCGGTCTGGTGCCGCGCCCGCTGCCGGCGCGGGCCGGCTTCGACTGGCGGCGCCCGGACCGGCGCCGCGAGTTCATGCGCGCCCGCCTGGAACTGGACGCCGATGGCCAGGCCTGGGTGCACGTTCACCCCAGCCGATCCTCCGGGGTATTGAGCGCAGTGACCTGGGCGGACGGGCTGGTGGTTATTGGCGAAAATCGGCTAATCTCAAAGGGTGACCCGGTGCAATTCATCCCGTTTAGCGAGCTCCTGAAATGATCGAGGTACGCTATTTCGCCCGACTGCGCGAGCGCCTGGGCACGGGCGCGGAGCAGATCGAAGCGACTCCGGAATTGACCGACCTGCGGGCCCTGACCGCCCACCTCAGCCGGCGCGGCGGCGTCTGGGCCGAGGTCCTGGGGGCCGACCAGCCCCTGATGACCGCCGTAAATCAGGAGCTGTCCGGTCTCGACGCCCCCATCCGGGACGGCGACGAGGTGGCCTACTTCCCGCCGGTTACCGGGGGCTGAGCCATGTGGTCCCGGGTGTCCGTCCAACAGGAACCGTTGGAACCTTTGGCGCCTCAGGCCGAACTCTGGGACGGGCGCGCTGGGGTTGGAGCGATGGTCAGCTTCATTGGCCTGATGCGTGACTTCAACGCCGGCCAGGCGGTGCATGGCATGACCCTCGAGCATTACCCCGGCATGACCGAAAAGGCCCTGCAAGCCATCGTCGACCAGGCGGGCGAGCGCTGGGACCTGGAAGCCGTGCGCTTGATCCATCGTGTCGGTCGACTCGAACCCCAGGAGCCCATCGTGCTGGTGGCGGTGGCTAGCGCCCACCGGGGCGAGGCCTTTCGGGCCTGCGAATTCATTATCGATTACCTTAAGACCCGGGCTCCGTTCTGGAAGAAGGAACGACGCGCCGACGGCGAGCACTGGGTCGAAGCCCGGGCCCAGGACCGCGAGGCCGAGCGTCGCTGGCAGTCCAAGTGAGTCCGGTCCAGCGCGAGTTGGCGCGCGTCATGGATGCCTGGCTGGCCCGGGTCCGCGCCGACACCGGCGGTCTCCCGCGCCAGGAATACGACCCCGCCTGGCCCTCGCCCTGCCAGGTCGGCCCGCCGGACGCCGATGGGATGATCCAGTGGCAGCCGGTGGCGCGGGCGCTGGGCGCCGACTTCTCGGGCCTGGCGCGGGCCTTGGAGGTCCCGGTGCACGCTGACTTCCAGGACTACTTTGGCCGCTACTGGTGCGACAGCTTCGAGGGTCAGGCCCCGGACGGCGGTTTGACCCTGCTACAGGTCTGGAACCAGGCAGACTTCGAGCGCCTGATCGGCAACCTACTGGGCCACGCCCTGGCCAAGCAGAAGGCGCGGCAGCCCCTGACCCTGTTCTTTGCCTGCACCGACGAAGACGACCTCTTTCTCAGCCTGGAAAACCATAGCGGCCAGATCCTGCTGGAACGCCCCGGCCACAAACCCCTGCGAGAGCTGGCCCCGGATCTGGCGACATTTCTGGGACGGCTGCGCGGCTGAGCCGGCTCTCAGAGCCAGGTGCAACCGGGACCGGGAGCGGCGCGGGGTTACTAACCCGGTTCGACTAACGCCGCCATCGCGGCCGCGGGCTGCGACGATGTTTCGTTGCAGACGCCTCCGCAGTCCTATTCAAGATCTCGAATTCGGTCGCTTACGCACAGCCGCCTGGCGGCCTGGTGAAATATCCGGGCTAAGGCGCTTCGCCCGCACCGAGAGCAGTTTCCAGATCCGCCAGCGCCTCGACTGGGGGCGAGCAGCTGGCGCCACTGCACAGGTAGGCTACCGGACCCGACCGGGGGGGCCGCTCGGCCAATGCCTGGGGCAGCCGGTCGGCGTCGGAGGGGATCGCCAAGACCAGGCGCCGCGGGGCGTAGCCGTGGTTCAGGCGCGCCTGCCAGGGGCCCAGCTCTGCAGGTTGGCCCCGCAACACTAGGGTCTCGCCCGGCTGCAGGTATTCGTCCAGGGCGGCGAGCAGGGAACAGTGGGCGTAGGGGATCTGCTTGAGCTGGTCCCAGGCCAACAGCAGGCAGCGCTCGGCAGCCTCCAGATAGCTTCCATCGCCGAGCAGGTGGCCGAGCCGCAGCAGGGCGCGGGCGGCGATGCCGTTGCCGGCGGGTGTGGCCTCGTCGCCCAGCGGCTTGGGCCGCTGGATCAGTGCCTCCTGGTCGTCGGCGGTGAAGAAGAAACCGCCTTGGTCCCGATCCTGGAACCGCTCCAGGAGCAGCGCCGCGAGTTCTCGAAGCCAGGTCAGATCGGCGCTCGACCAGCGGGCCTGCAGCAGCTCCAGGATGGCGTCGATCAGGAAGGCGTGGTCGTCGAGATAGGCCGCCAGCTGGGCTCGGCCTTTTCGGCTGGTGGCCAGCAGCCGACCGTCGCGCCAGTGGCTGAGGCGCAGGAAGTTCAGGGCCCGCTCGGCGGATTCCAGATAGTCGGCCCGTCCCAGGGTCCGTCCGGCACGAGCCATGGCCTTGATGGTCAACGCATTCCAGCTGGTCAGCACCTTGTCGTCGCGGCCTGGGCGCACTCGGGTCTCGCGCTCGGCCAGCAGCTTGGCACGGGCGTCCGCCAGCAATGCCTGCTGCGCCGGCTCTAGCTCGTCGTCCGTGCGCTTGAGGTGCCATTGCCCCTCGAAATTGGGCTTCTGGTCGAGTCCGTGCAGCGGGGCGAACAGGTCCCATTCCTCCGTCGTCAGCGCCGCGCGCACCTGTTCCGGACGCCACAGGTAGAAGAGCCCCTCGGCCCCCTCACTGTCGGCGTCCAGGCTGGAGTAGTAGCCGCCCTCGGGGGCCTGCATCTCACGCAGCAGCCAGTCTGCGATGGCCTCGGCGGTGCGCCGGAACAGGGGCCGCCCCGTCGCCTGCCAGGCATCCAGGTACAGGGCCAGCAACTGGGCATTGTCGTAGAGCATCTTTTCGAAGTGAGGAATCTCCCAGCGCTCATCCACCGAGTAGCGGTAGAAGCCGCCGCCGAGCTGGTCGTTGACCCCACCGAGGGTCATGCGCTCGAGGGTTTGGGTGGCCATCTCCAGGGCCCTTTGGTCCGGCTCTCCGCCCCGGGCGGTGGCCTGCCAGTGACGGAGCAGGAACTCCAGGCTGGTCGGGTGAGGGAACTTGGGGGCCTCGCCGAAGCCGCCGTAGCTGGGGTCGTAGCTGGCCGAAAGCTGTTGGCGGGCCTGCTCCAGAGCGCTGGAGTCCAGGGCCGCTTCCGGGCCGAGGCAGGGCGAAAGCGAGGACATGGCATCGAGCAGGGCGTCGCGTTGGCCGTCGATCTCCCGCCGCTGTTCGCGGTAGGCCTGGGCAATGCTGCGCAGCAAGTCGCGGAAGGCGGGCAGGCGATGGCGCGGTTCGGGGGGAAAGTAGGTGCCCCCGAAGAAGGGCACCTGGTCGGCCGGGGTGAGGAACATGGTCAGCGGCCAGCCCCCGGGGCGGCCGCTCAGCAGCTGATGGGCGGCCTGGTAAATACGATCCAGGTCCGGGCGCTCCTCCCGGTCCACCTTGATATTGACGAACAATTCGTTCATTACCGCGGCGGTGGCCGGATCCTCGAAGGATTCGTGCGCCATGACATGACACCAGTGGCAGGCGGAATAACCGACGGATAAGAGGATCGGTTTATCCAATTCTCGGGCCAGACGGAGGGCTTCATCCCCCCACGGATGCCAGTCCACTGGATTGTCCGCGTGCTGCAGCAGATAGGGGCTGGTGGCCTGGGCCAGGCGGTTGGTGGAGGGCTCGGGGCTCTGCATGGGGCCTTTCCTTTAACCTAGTAAATGGCTCAACTATATACCCCCGTCAGCAGGCTGTCCAAGCGCGCCCCGCCTTGGCGCCGTGCTACCATAACGCTCCATGCTGACCTACCCCGACATCGATCCGATCGCCCTGTCTCTGGGACCGTTGAAGGTGCACTGGTATGGCCTGATGTACCTGATCAGCTTCCTCGGCGGCTGGTGGCTGGCACGTTGGCGGGCCCGGCGGCCGGACTCCGGTTGGAGCCCCCAGCAGGTGGACGATCTGCTGTTCTACATAGTGCTCGGGGTGGTACTGGGAGGACGGCTCGGCTATGTGCTGTTTTACGGTTGGGAGCAGGTGCTGCGGGAGCCGCTGATGCTGCTGCGAATCTGGGAGGGGGGCATGTCCTTCCACGGCGGCCTGCTGGGGGTGCTGGTCGCGGTCTGGCTGTTTGGCCGCAAACAGGGCCTGAAATTCTTCACCGTTACCGATTTCATCGCTCCGTTGGTGCCTATCGGCCTCGGCCTCGGGCGGCTGGGAAATTTCATCAACGGCGAGCTCTGGGGCGGCTTCACACAGTTGCCCTGGGGCATGCAGCTGCCGTGCCGCTGGTACCCGGATTACTGCGCGGGCGTGCCGCTGGGAGCCGCGCTGAGCCCGCCGGTGCATCCGTCGCAGCTGTACGAGGCCGCGTTGGAGGGGCCGGTTCTGTTCCTCCTGCTCTGGTTCTACTCGGCCCGGCCGCGCCCGGCAATGGCGGTGTCCGGGCTGTTTCTCCTGGGTTACGGGGTGTTCCGTTTCGGGGTAGAGTTTGTGCGCCTGCCCGACGCCCACCTGGGGTATCTGGCCGCGGGCTGGGTCACCATGGGGCAGGTGCTTACTCTGCCGATGATTGTGGCCGGGCTGGTCCTGCTCTGGCAGGCCCACCGGACGGTCCGGGCCTGAGCGAGGGCGCTCGTGCGTATCTCGATCATCGCCGCGTTGGCGCAGAACCGGGTGATCGGCCGCGGCAACGCCCTGCCTTGGCGGCTGCCGGCGGACCTGCGCCAGTTCCGGGCCCTGACTTTGGGCAAACCGGTGATCATGGGCCGGCGCACGTTCGAGTCCCTGGGCCGCCCTTTGCCTGAGCGGACGAATATCGTGATCACCCGCAATCCGGAGTACCGGGCCCCGGGTTGCCTGGTGGTCCATGACCTGGGGCGGGCCCTTGCCGCCGCGGGCGAGGCGCCGGAGGCGATGATCATCGGCGGGGCCAACCTCTACGCCCAGGCTCTGCCGCTGGCAGATCGCATGTATCTGACGCTGGTGCATGCCTGGGTCATTGGCGATACCCGGTTTCCGGAGTATGCCGAGGCCGAGTGGCGACTGGCCGAGTCCGGGCGTCGCTCACCGGATGCCAACAACCCCTACGCCTACAGCTTCCTGCGCCTGGAGCGATTGGGGCCGAGCAGGGATTGATCCCGGCATGAGCGGTCTCGGCGAACCCCGGCCTTCCAACACGCGCCGCCTCGGCGGCAGCATGATCGCCGCTGCGTGGGCGGTGGGTCTGCTGCTGCTCACGCTTTGGTTCAACGGCTATCTGGAGCGCCGGGAGCACCCCAACCAGGGCCGGCATGCGGTGGTCGAAGGCGGGGTGAGGCAGGTGGTGCTGCAGCGCAATCGGGCCGGACATTACCTGGCGGACGGTCATATCAACGGCCGGCCGGTGCGCTTTCTGCTCGACACCGGCGCCACCCATGTAGCCCTTTCCGCCGAGCTGGCTCGCCAACTCGACCTGGAGCTTGGGCCCAGTTCCCTGAGCCGCACCGCCAACGGGTTGGTGGAAACCCGTAGCGCCCGTCTGCAGCGGGTCGACGTGAGCGGCATCGAACTCACCGACGTCCGCGCCAGCGTATTGCCGAACATGGCCAGCGACGAAGTGCTGTTGGGGATGAGTTTCCTCAAGCACCTGCAGCTGATCCAGGATGGAGATCAGCTGGTGCTGCGGCGGCGGGAATAGGCAGGCGGGTGGCCAACCGCGTCGCGTCAGCGAACCCCGCGATTGCGTTGCAGGCTGGCCCTGCCTCCCTTCAGCCGGGGTTACATCAAGGTGTCCTTGAGCGCCTTCAATGCCGACAAACGAATCACATTGTGGGCCGGCTTGGCGGCGATGGTGATTTGTTCGCCGGTGGCCGGGTTTCGTCCGGTGCGAGCCTTCGCGGCCGGCTTCTTGACGCGGCGGATCTTGACCCCGGTGTCCGGGATGCTGAATTCGCCGGAACCGCGCTTCTGCAAGTGACGCTGGACCAGCTCACCCAGGCTGGTAAACACCGCCGCCACCTGTTTACGCTCCAGCCCGGTGTCGTCGGCGATCGCCTGCAGGACCTGGAGTTTGGTCTGGCGCTTGGCGATGGATTTGAGCTTCGGCTTGGCCGTTGCCGCATTCGGCGCCGCCTTCTTTTTGCTGGCAGTCTTCTTACTGGTCTTGGCTGCGACCTTCTTCTTTATCGCCATTACAAGCTCCCGTCTTGGTTGAGAAATCAGAGTAACCATAGCAGAAGCGGGCGCTTGTGCCAGCCCTGTTGCGGGCAAACGTCAAGCGAGTTGCGAAACGCCGCCTCGGCGCGGGTCTCCGACGCCGGAAAATCGGCCTTGAGCGTCCCGCCGTACCGAGTGGGCGCCGCCGAAAAACAGGTTATGGTCTTCCCATAGCCTCTGCTGCGGGAATTCGTCCGCCAGCGCTTGCAGCACCGCCGGCTGCTGCTGCGGCTCCAGGTTCAGGAGCCCGGACTCGAAGTGGATGCGCGGGCGGTTGACGGCCTGTTCCAGCGGCAGTCCGAAGTCGGTCAGGTTGAGTAACACCTGCAGGATTGCGCTGCGGATGCGGTTGGAGCCGCCGGACCCAGTAGCCACTGTGCTGCCTTCGTCTGCCAGTAGCAGGCTGGGGGCCATCATCGAGGCAATACGGCGGTCCTCGGGCCAGCGGTGGAAGCCCCGGGGGTTGAGGTCCTCCTCTCCCAGCATGTTGTTGAGCATGATGCCGGTGCCGGGGATCAGGTGTCCGGCGCCCTCACCGTTGGACAGGGTCATGCTGGCGAGATTGCCGGCGACGTCGGCGATGCTGATTTGGGTGGTCCCGCGGCTGGAACCGGGGTGCTCGCGCAGGGATCGCCGGTAGGCCTCCAGCAGCGCTTCGTTGGGCAGCCCCGCGCCCTCGGCCTCTCGCCCGGATTCACTGCGCAGGGATTGGGTCAGGCGCATGCTGCGGGCCAACAGCAGCAAATGGCGCTCGGAGCCGAAGCCGTCACGGGCCAGAGCCTGATCGCCCAGCAGTTTCAGGGCGATGGCGATCAGGGTGCCGCCTTGGGACGGGGCGGGATTGGTAAGCAGCCGTGCATTCCCGTGTCTCAGGCTCAGGGGAGGGCGGCACTGCACCCGGTAGTGTTCGAGGTCCGCCATCAGCAAGTGGCCGCCCCCCTCGCGGCAGGTCCGTACCAGGGACTGGGCCATCTCGCCGCGGTAGAAAAGGTCTTCGCCCTCCTTCAGCAGGGCGTCCAGAGTGTCGGCCATGCGGGGTTGGCGCACCTGTTCCCCGGCTGCCGCCAGGCGCTCGGGGTGATCGGGATCTTGGTGCAGGGCGAGCGCCTCGGTGGAGGTGCGCAGGATCGGCGCCACGATGCTCGAGATGTAGTGCTGAAATTCGTTCAGCCGAATGCCTCCCCGCGCGGCCTGCAACGCCGGGGCGGCAATCGCCGGCAGAGGGAGTCGGCACAAATCCCGGTGGATACGGAACAACCCCCGGACCATACCCGGGGTGGCAGCGCTGCCGAGCCCGATATGAAACTCCTGCTGGGCGCTGCCGAAGTCCGCCAGGATCGGGTAAAAGTCCAACTCCGGCTCCGGCCGTCGCCGTCGCGGGGTATGGGCAAAGAAGTCATAGACGACGGGCTCTCCCCCGGCCGGCAGCGCGAGCAGAAAACCGCCGCCGCCCAGAGACGCCAGCACCGGCTCGGCAACGCAGCTCGCGAGCAGGGCCGCGACGGCGGCATCGAAAGCGTTGCCGCCGGCTTCTAGAATCGTCGCCGCCGCCTGGGCCGTCACCGGATGGCCGGCCGCCACCACCCCTGCGCTCTTATGCACCCTTGAGCCCTCGCCGTTGCCTGCGCTTGCGCCAGCATACTACCACCGGGCAATGCCCTCGAGGCCTGGTTTTTGGGAAGCGTTCGACGAATCGCGGATCCCGCCTCAGTCGCATCCCGTCGCATGCACTATTCTTGGCTATAGATTCCAATTCGGGCTCGCGCTGGCAGGCTAGTAACCGATTATTGCCCCGGGCCGACGAAACCTTTAACTTTAAAGATCGTTGTTGGGAGGGAAGCCGGCCATGTCCGTAGCGCGTAACCTCGGGGAAAGTGACCGCATCCGCAGCCTGGTCCCCTTGAACACCCTTACGGAGGACGAGTTCGAGGAGCTGTTGAACCAGGTCAGTATCGAGCGCATCCGCCCGGGTGGCCTGTTGTTCGAGGCGGGCGACGTAGACCAGCACAATGTCTATCTGTTGTCGGGCAAGGTGGCTCTGCTCGATGGGGGGTGCGAGGTGGATAGGGTCAACGCGGAAAGCGAACTGGCCCGTTTCCCTTTGGCCCACCAGTTTCCACGCAAGCATGCCGGCCGGGCCTTGGGGGGGGTTACCTGTCTGCGGGTCGACAACCGAGTGCTGAGCGAAATGCTTTCACGGCGCTCGGCCAGCGGCTACGAGGTCGAGGAGCTGGCGTTCGGCGAATCCGACGACTGGATGGAGCAGTTGCTGGGCTCGCGGGTGATGCATCTGATGCCGAACGCCAACCTGCAGGAGGTGCTTCGCAAGATGGAGCGGGTCGAGCTGGCAGCGGGCAAAGAGGTGTTCCATCAGGGCAACGAGGGCGATTATTACTATTTCATCAACCGCGGCCGCTGCGGACTCACTCGCTCCGAAGGCGGGGGGGGGGATATCGAAATTGCCCAGCTCGGCCCGGGTGAGAGTTTCGGCGAAGACGCCTTGCTCTCCGGCAGCCCGCGCAGCTGCACTATCCGCATGCTGAGCGACGGGGTATTGATCCGCCTCAGCAAGCAAAACTTCGATCAGCTCATCAAGCAGCCGCTGTCGCGTGTCCTGGGTTACGGCGAGGCCAGGAGGCACGTGGCGGCGGGCGCGGTATGGATGGACGTGCGCAGCGCCTCGGTCTATGGAACCGGGTACCTCCCCGGCAGCGTCAACCTGCCGTTCGACTTGCTACGTTACCAGATGGACAGCCTGGCGGCGGATCGGGAGTACATCGTTTATTGTGAGGACGCCAGCGTCAGCACCGCAGCGGCGTATCTGCTGACCGAGCGGAATTTTCAGGTGGCGGTGCTCAAACGGGGGCTCAAGGCGGTGCCGAAACGGGATCTGCACCGGTCTGCCGAGGCGGAGGTCCCTGGCGAACATGTGGGAAAAACGCGGACGACGGCAGCCGCCCCGGCCAGGGAGATACCCGCGGTTGCAGGGGCGGCGGTTTCGCTGCAGGACTACCGTGATCAGGGGGCGGCCGATCCCAAGTGGCGAATTCAAGCGCTGGAGGTCGAGCTGACGGAGAGCAAGCAGCGTTGCCAGGACCTTGAGGTCGAGCATGCGAAAGCCCGGACGCGCAGTCAGGAATTGGAGGCCGAGCTGTTGCAGGCCAAGCAGCGCAACCTGGCGCTCGAAGCTGAACGGGAGACGGGCGAACGTCGTATCGGCGAGTTGGGGCAACGCTACGAGCGCGAGCTGGAGACGCTGCGCAACGATCTGGCGGCCGCCCGGAAGGCTACCGCTGTAACTACGCTCGCAACGAAGGCGGATTCGGCGGAAGAGATACTGCACCTCAAGCAAGCCCTGAATCATGCTGAGGCGCAGCAGAAAAATCTCAGTGCCGAACTGGACCAGGCGGAGGACCGCCATATCGCCGAGACCGATGAGGTACACCAATTGTGGGAGAAGCGCCTCCGCCAGTTGGAGCAGGACATAGAGCGAGTGCGGGCGGAACGCGACGAATGGCGCAAGCGCTGCCAGGAACGCGCCGGTGAATAGTTCGCCCGCAGCCGGGCGGTACGAGGTGGACGGGCGGACATGAGCAACTACGGCAGTGACGAAATGATCGAAGGCTTCCAAGCGGACCCCACAGGGCAGCGGATCACCGATCTTGAACGCAGGTTGAATGAGCGGCAGAACGAGTTCGATGCTCAAGCCGTCGTTGTCGCCGGGCTCGAAAGCAAGTTGAACGCGGCGATCCGCGAGCGCGACGAGCACAAGCGGCGATGCCAGAAGCTGGAGCAGCAGTTGAGCAACGCGGCTGAGGCGGGTGACGGCGGCAGCGACGCAGGGCAGCGTTCGAGTTCGGGCTCGAACGCGTCGGTTCAGATCAAGCTCAAAGACCAGCAGTTGAACGCGTTGCGTCGGCAACTGGAGGATATCCAGTTTCAGCAGCGCCGCTCGGAAGCAGCCTTGAAGCAGGCGCAGCAGGCGCCGACGACCGGAGGGGCCGGTTCGAAAGTCTTGAACGACCGGCTGTTGGAGGCGCGCGCCCACATCATCGAGCTGGAGGCCGAGAGCGAGCCCCTGCGGCTCCAGAGCAAGCGCCTTGAAGACGAGCTGGCGGCGGCCCGGAACGCCCTGGAAGCGGAGAAGAAAGGGCACTCCAGCCGCTTGTCCGCTCTGCAGCAGGAGGTGGCCAAACTCCAATCCAAGATCGCCGATCGTCCGGTTCGCGAGCTCAGAAAACGAAAGAACGAGGCCGAGGAGGCCGCCAGTCGGCTGCAGGCCGAGCTGGCCGAGCGGGACGAGGAGGTGCGCGAGGCGGCCCGGGAGCAGCGGAGGCTCGAGGATCTGTTGCAGGACCGGGCGCGCGAGCACGATTCTCTGACCGAGTACCTGGCGCGGGTGGAAGAAAAGCTGGAAAAGCGCTCCGCCAAGCTCAAAGAGGTCGAACTGGAGCGGGAGCAGGCGGAAATCGCTTACAAAGCGGTACAGGACCGACTGGAGGGGCGCCATGTGCGCAACGCCACGCAGCGAGAGGATGGCGGTCGCAACACACCCTGGTGGCCGCTCCTGATGGGTTTGGTGTTGGGCGCCGTGGCAAGCTATGGCCTTCTGCGCTGGTCGGGCATGGTTCAGGAGGGGGCGCCTGCGCTGTTCAGCGTGCAGCCCAAATCCGCGCCGGTAGGGCTCGCTCAGGAAGCTGTCCGGCCCGTGCCCACCGCCGCGGCGCCACCCCCGGATTTGGCGGAGCCGGTGCAGCCGACCGCAGCCCCTGAATCGGTGGAGCCGCCGCCGTCGATTGCGGCCGAGCCCGAGGAGATGCCCATCGAGGCTGCCGTGTCGCCTGTGCCTGCCCCTGCGGTCCCGGCGGAGGCGCCGCCTGCCTCGGTTGAGCCTGCCCCTGGGATAACCAGGGACATCCGGCGCGATTCCCTGCGCAGCGGCGGCCAGGGGCCGGAGATGGTAGGCCTGCAGGCAGCCAGCTTCCAGATGGGGAGCGACCATGATGTGTTGGCGCCGGAGGAAGGCCCCCCCCACGAGGTGCAGCTGGGCGATTTCTACATAGGCCGTGACGAGGTCAGCTTCGCGGAATACGACCGCTTTGCCCGGGCCACCGGCCGCGGTCTGCCGCGGGACGAGGGTTGGGGTCGTGGCGACCGGCCGGTAATCCATGTCAGCTGGGACGATGCCCGCGCCTACGCGAAATGGCTGTCGGGCCAGACCGGGCAACGCTACCGCCTGCCGAGCGAAGCGGAGTGGGAGTACGCGGCCCGCGCCGGGGTAGAGACTTTCTACTGGTGGGGTTACAAGCCCGGCCGCAACAACGCCAACTGCTTCGATTGCGGCGGCCAGTGGGACGGTGCCCGCACCGCGCCCGTGGGCAGTTTCGAGCCAAATCCGTTCGGTCTGAACGACACCGCCGGCAATGTGATGGAGTGGGTGGCCGACTGCTACAACGACAACTACCAGGGTGCCCCGAACGACGGCAGCCCCTGGCTCCAGGGGGACTGTAGCCGGCGCGGCGTCCGCGGCGGCGCCTACAACAAGCCGGTCGAGCGGCTGCGCGGCACCCGGCGTGCTGCGTTGGCCCCGAGCAGCCGCCTCAGCAACTTGGGCTTTCGCCTGGTGCGCGAGCCCTGAGCCGGAGCGGTCTATGCACGTCCTGGGGATCGGCATCGCCACCCTGGATATCGTCAACCTTGTGGCCGCCTATCCACCGGAAGACGCGGAGGTCCGGGCCCTCGGACAGCGTTTGAGCCGTGGCGGCAACGCCACCAATACCCTGGCGGTGCTGACCCAGTTGGGCCATCGTTGCGCCTGGGGCGGGGTGATCGCCGACGAGCCGGACAGCCGGCATATCATGGACGACCTGAGAGTCTGGGGCATCGACACCGGGCCTTGCGTGTATCATCCCGGCGGCAAGGCCCCTACTTCCTACATCTGCCTCAGCCGCGACAGCGGTGCCCGCACCATCGTGCATTACCGGGACCTGCCGGAGTTTTCCTGCGCCGACTTTGCGCGCATCGACCTGGCCCCTTGGGATTGGGTGCACTTCGAGGGCCGCCATCCGGCCGAAACGCGCGGCATGCTGGAGCGTCTGCGGCGCCTGCGCCCCGGGCTGCCCTGCTCGCTGGAGGTGGAAAAGCCTCGGCCGGGCATCGAGGCCCTGTTTGCCCTTCCGGATCTGCTGCTGTTCTCCCGCGCCTACGCCGAGACCCAGGGCTACTCCGATGCTCCGGCCCTGCTGCGGGCGCTGCATCCCCGGTGCCCCCGGGCCCGGCTGGTCTGCGCCTGGGGTGATCTGGGGGCGGCGGCCATGGACCGGGACGGGAGCTTCTGGGAGAGTCCGGCCTTCGTCCCGCCGCAGGTGGTGGATACCCTGGGTGCCGGCGACGTCTTCAATGCCGGCCTTATCGACGGCCTGTTGCGCCGCCGCACCCTGGGGCAGGCGCTGGAGCAGGCCAGCCGGTTGGCTGGGCGCAAATGCGGGCAGCTCGGTCTGGAAGGGCTGGATGGAGCGCTGGCTTTATCCTAGATTCCTCAGTTGCCCGCTCGAGAAATAGGGAAACTGCAGAATCTAATCACAATAACGCCTGAGACCGGCGTTCGCCCATTGGGTGAGGTCGCTACGACCTGCATAGCACGCTCCATTTCGCGCCTGGCGTTGTTGCGAATCGTTGCAAGGGCGGGCCATTGCGCCTCATCGCGCCTAGCCAGACAAGAAATGAAGCGCACTCTGCAGGCCGTCCAACTGAGGATTCTAGGTTTATGAGCGCAGGCGGCGAACGGTATTTGTGTCGGCTTGACGACATCCCGGACCCGGGCAGCCGCGGCTTCGGTCGGCGCGAGGGGGGCGGCGGCGCGGAACTATTCCTGGTCCGCAGTGGCGCTCGGGTGCACGCCTATCGCAACCAATGCCCGCATACGGGGGCTCCTTTGGAATGGCTTCCCGATCGCTTTCTGGACGCCGAGGGGGAGCTTATCCAATGCGCCTTGCACGGTGCTCTGTTTCGGCCCGACACCGGCCTGTGTCTGCGTGGCCCCTGCGTCGGTCAGCGTCTTCAACCCCTGGCACTGGTCCAGCACGACGGCGAACTTTGGTTGGCGGGGTGATGCTGCACCGAATCACCTCTCTGTTTCCCCTCTGGGCCCTACTGCTTTCCGGCCTGGCGCTGTTGCAGCCGGAATGGTTCACTCACCTGAAGCCGGCTATCGTCCCCCTGTTGGGCGTGGTGATGTTCGGCATGGGCATGACGTTGACCCCGGCCAATTTCATGGAGGTCTGGCGGCGCCCCGGGGTGATGGGGCTGGGCCTCGCCCTGCAGTACAGCCTGATGCCGCTCCTGGCCTGGCTGGTGGGGAGTCTCTACGGCCTGGAGCCGGCATTGCTGGCGGGGATGGTGCTGGTGGGAGCCAGTCCCGGGGGCACCGCCTCGAATGTGGTCTGTTACCTGGCGCGGGGTGACCTGGCCGTTTCGATCTCGCTCACCGCCCTTTCAACCCTGACGGCGGTGCTGGCTACCCCGCTCCTGACCTGGCTCTATATCGGCGCCAGGGTGCCGGTACCCGTATGGGAGATGCTGCTCAGTATCCTCAAGGTGGTGCTGCTGCCGGTGCTGGGCGGGCTGCTGGTGAATCTTTGGATCGGGCAACGCCTGGGACCGGCCAAACGGGTGTTTCCACTGCTTTCGGTGGCGGCCATCGTGTTGATCATCGCCATCGTGGTGGCCCTGAATCAAGCCCAAATGCTGGACCTGGCCCTGGGGCTGATGCTCTGCGTCGTCTTGCACAACGGCCTGGGCCTGGCCGGGGGCTACTGGATCGGGCGCCTGTTCGGCTACGATCGCCGCATCAGCCGTACCCTGGCGATCGAGGTGGGAATGCAGAACTCCGGCCTGGCGGTCGCCTTGGCCGGCAAGTATTTGAGCGCCGCCGCGGCCCTGCCCGGAGCTATGTTCAGCATCTGGCACAACCTCTCCGGCGCCGCCCTGGCCGCTTGGTGGTCGCGCCGCCGCGCGGGGGAGTCGGAAGTTTGAGGAGCGGGGTTGCGCACGGTTTGCGCTGGCTTTTCCGAGCTACCCGCATTTCCAATTCCCCGGGGTGGGAAAACGCGCTCCGCGGCCCCGCTACTCAGTCTTCAATGTCCTCTGGCGCGGCCAACTCGTCCAACGGATTGTTCCCTTGCCGGCGGCCGGCGGGGCGATCCAGGTCGACCCCGTAATCGTCGGGGGTGATGTCCAGTGAGCCCGCCCAGTCTTCGGGCGGCTCGCCGACGCTGAGTACCGTTTCCCCCCAGGTTTCGAGGTCGTATTCTTCCACCGTGCCGTCGTAGAACTGGACCTCGATGGTTTCCTCGTCTGGATCGTAGGCCACCACCTCCAAGGCCTCGCCCTCCAGGGTTCGGTACCACTCGCCTACCGCAGGCCTGGGTGCACTCATGATTCGCTCTCCCGCTCGCTCGCCAGCGCCTTTGCTCGTCGGCCGGTGCGGGCTACTGGCGCGTCCGCCGGCTCTGGTCGGTTCTGCTGCTATTCTAGCCCATGGCCTGCTCGCTCAAGGCGAGGGGTTGGGGTGCCGGGTGTGGATCGCTTCGATCCCTTCCAGCACCGGCTCCGGCAAGATCAGCTCGGCGCTGGCCAGATTGATCTCCAGTTGCTCCAGCGTCGTCGCCCCAATGATATTGGCGGTGACAAAGGGCCGGCTGGTGACCCAGGCAAGGGCCATCTGCGCCGGATCCAGCCCGTGTTCCTGGGCCAGGGCCACGTATGCAGCGGTGGCCCGCTCGGCCTGGGGGTTGGAATAGCGGTCGAAGCGCGGAAACAGGGTGATACGGGCGCCGGCCGGCCGGGTGCCGCCCAGGTACTTGCCGGACAGGGCGCCAAAGGCCATGGGCGAGTAGGCCAGCAACCCGCAGGACTCGCGGTGGGCAATCTCGGCGAGCCCAACCTCAAAGCTGCGGTTGAGCAGATTATAGGGGTTCTGGATGCTCTGGATGCGGGGCAGGCCCGCTACTTCGGCCAGCCGCAGGCATTGCATCGTGCCCCAGGGGGTCTCGTTGGATACCCCGACATAGCGTATCTTGCCGGCCTGAATCAGCTCGGCCAGTACCTGCAGGGTCTCTTGCAGAGGCGTGCCGTCGTCAGGTTCGGGATGAAGGTAGCCGAGCTGACCGAAGAAGTTGGTCTTGCGGTCCGGCCAGTGCAGCTGGTAGAGGTCGATGTAGTCGGTGCGCAGGCGGCGCAGGCTGGCTTCCAGGGCGGTCTGGATATTGGTCCGGTCCAAGCGCGCCCGGCCGCCGCGAATATGCGGCAGCCAATCGGAGGCGCCCACCACCTTGGTGGCCAGGATCAGGCGCTCGCGACCGCCGCGCTTGGCCAGCCAACTGCCGATCTGGGCCTCGGTGCGGCCCTGGGTCTCGGCCTGTGGCGGCACCGGGTAGAGTTCGGCGGTGTCGATAAAGTTGATGTCCGCAGCGAGCGCCCGATCAAGCTGGGCATGGGCCTCGGCCTCGGTGTTCTGCTCGCCGAAGGTCATTGTGCCCAGGCAGAGCTCGCTGACCTGCACTCCGGTGGTGCCCAGTGGTCGGTATTGCATTTCGCCCCCTTGGCGAGGGTTTCTGTATTCCGCCGCAATGAGCGTCAACGATAACCCGAAGCCGGGGAGTTAGGGAACCACCCGACTTGCGCCGGATCAATCGATCCGGAGACCGCGTCTGCAGCGTGTTAGTATTTGACAAAACTCTGCCCGATCCCTTGGTATGCCCTGATGGAAGTCGATGGTGCCCAGTTCTCCGATACCCTGCGATGGTGGGCCGGAGGACTCTATGCGCTGGCTCTGTTCTTCGCCCTGCGCCTGGCCCCCTGGCGGCGCTTGCGGGGCGAACGGATGCACGTCTTTCTCGGCGCCTGCGTATGCCTGCTCCTGCTCTGGAGTCTGCGCATCCAGGCCATGGAGGGGGTGTATTTCCATTTTCTCGGGGTCACCAGCCTAACCCTGATATTCGGTTGGTCGCTGGCGGTGGTTGCCAGTAGCCTGGCGCTGGTTGGCGTGATCCTCAATGGGTCGGCCGAGTGGAACGACTTCGCGTTCAACGCCCTTCTGGCGGGGGTGCTGCCGATCACGCTTACCCAGGTGGTGCTGGTGCTGGTGCGTTCCCTGCTGCCGCGCAATTTCTTTATCTACGTGCTGGTGAACGGCTTCCTGACCGGCGCCCTAAGCGCCCTGGCTGCCGCCTATGCGGCGGTGGGCCTGCTGGTGGCCAGCGGCGCCCAAGGCCTGCCGGCGCTGCAGGCGATCCTGCTGCCGTTTTTCCCCCTGATGTTCTTTCCCGAAGGCTTCATCAATGGCTGGCTGATGACGGTGCTGGTGGCCTTTCGCCCGCACTGGGTCTATTCCTTTGCGGACGAAGATTACATTCACGGGAAGTAGGCGGGCCCGATTGATTGTTTGCCTGACCCGCCGAGTAGGTTAACCTTTCGAGCCGAGCTCGAGTTCGGCCGCATTCGGCGCCCCGGGGGCGCAGATTTGGAGTAAGCGAATTGGGTTGGTGGGGCAAACTGGTTGGTGGTGCCTTCGGCTTCATGTTGGGCGGTCCTTTGGGGGCCCTGCTGGGGGGGGTGCTGGGGCACAACTTCGATCGGGGGCTGGGGCGGCTGGGCCAAGCCGAGAGCTTCCAGCCCGGCGACCAGGAGCGCGTGCAGACCGCCTTCTTTGCCGCCACGTTCTCGGTCATGGGGCACTTGGTCAAGGCCGACGGCCGAGTCAGCCCCCAGGAGATCGCCCTGGCCGAGGCGGTGATAGCCCAGATGGACCTCGACGGTGAACGTCGGCGCGCCGCAATCCGCCTGTTCGAGCAGGGCAAGAGGGGAGATTTCCCTCTCGACGAGGTGCTGGACCAATTCCGCCGCGAGTGCCATCGACGCACCAGCCTGATTCAGATGTTCCTGGAGATTCAGATCCAGGCCGCCTACGCGGACGGCGATCTGGATGCGGCCGAAGAGGCCATGCTATTGCGTATCTGCCGGCACCTGGGGGTGCCGGAATTCCTGTTCCGCCAGTTGCAGCGCATGATCCAGGCCGAGCGCGGCTTCGGCAGCGCTCGAGGCGGCGGGGTGAAGGCCAGGGAGCCGAGCCTGAACGACGCCTATGCCCTCCTCAATCTGAGCCCGCAGGCCGACCCCGACGAGGTCAAGCGCGCCTACCGACGCTTGCGCAGTCAGCATCATCCTGACAAGCTGGTATCCAAGGGCCTGCCGGAGGAGATGACCAAGTTGGCGGAAAAGAAATTCCACGAGATCCGCCAAGCCTATGAAACGATAAAAAAGGCCCGCGGCTTCTGATCCGCACCTGACGCTGCAAAGGGGAGAACATGACTGATACCTTGGACCCGATCATTCTTAACTTCCTGTATGCCGTCGTCGGTGGCCTGTTGACCCTCTTCTTCATGTGGCTCGGCTGCAAGATGTTCAGCCACATCGTCAGTTTCAATATCGCCGACGAATTGGCCAAGGGCAATCTCGCCGTCGGCGTCATGATTATGGGCATCTTCGTCGGCATTGGCGTGGCGCTCGGGCTGGTGATTGGGCTGGGGCTGAACTAGGGTGTCGGGCCTGCGCCTGCCTGCCGGCTTGCTGCTGTCGCTTATACCCCTGCTGGCCCTGGCGGGCAGCATCAAGCACGTGCGCCATGAGCACTGGACCAACGCCTACGACTTCCACTTCAGGAAGTACACCAAGCACTACTTTGGCCCTCTTCTGGACTGGCAATGGTTCAAGGCGCAGGGTATCGCCGAGTCGGGGCTCGACCCCGAAGCGAAGAGCGGTGCAGGCGCCAAGGGGGTCATGCAGATCATGCCCGCCACCTTCGCGGAAATCCAGGACAAGAACCCCCATTTCACCAATATCGAGGATCCGCGCTGGAACATTGCCGCGGGCATCTATTATGACCGCCTGCAGTTCCGCAAGTGGAAACAGGGGCTCCCCAGCCAAGAGCGGCTCGCCTTCGCGTTGGCCAGCTACAATGCCGGCTACGGCAACGTGCGCCGAGCTTACAAGCGGGCGACGCAGAAGGAGCCTAAGGTGCGGGAATGGCGCCAGGTGGCCCCCTTCGCCCCGGCCGAGACACGCAAATACGTGCGGCGCATTCGCCGGCTGATGCTGATCGAGGACTGAGCCCATGGCACATCGGTACCATACGCTGAAGCAGCTATTGGACCATCCCGAGTTCACCGAAGGACAGTATTGGTGCCGGGCCCGCTTTGGGACGGGAGAGCTGGTGATCCGCGAGGGCGAACACAACCACGAGGTCTATGTGGTGCTGTCCGGCTCCCTGATGGTCTGCACCGACGTCGAGGTATCGGAGGCGGTGCATCTGAGCTCGGGCTTGTGCGAGCTGTTCGACGGCGAGGAGTTCGCCCTGTCGTGTTTCTTCGACGACCAGCCCCACAGCGCTACGGTCAAGACGCTTAGCGAAAGCGAACTGGCGGTGGTGGACGCCAGCAAGCTCAGGGTGTTTCTCAACCAGCACCCGGACCTGGGCTACCAGATCCTGTTCCACTGGCTGCAGTGCCTGCTGCCGCGGCTGCGCATGGACAATCGCCGCATCGCCACCCTGCTCAGCTGGGGGCTGAAGGCGCACCGCATCGACGGCGAAATGAAGCCGGGCTGAGGGCGGGGGCATGGGAGGAGCGCTGCGTTGGCTGCTGGGGTTCGCGCTGTTGCTGGGACTGTCCGCGCTGCGGGCCGAGGTCCAGCAGCGGCTGGAAGTGGCCCTGGAACCCGGCGCGCAGCGTCTGGAAGTCCGTGCCCGAGTCGAGCTGCCCGAACCTGCGGCAGGGCCGCTGCGGCTGCGCCTGCATGCGGGGCTGGAGCCTCGGGTGCTGGATGCCGGGGCCAGCCTCGAGCCGACCGCCCGCCGGGACGCTGCAGTTCCCCTGCAGGAATACCGCCTGCGGCTGCCCCCCGGGGCCCGCGCCTTCGACCTGGAGTACGGCGGGCGCATCCACCACCCGGTGGAGCAACTGGGGGCCGAATATGCGCGGAGCTTCGGGGTCTCGCCGGGGTTGATCGACTCCCAGGGGGTGTTCCTGGCCGGCTCCAGCGGCTGGTACCCGGACCTGGGGCAGGGCTTGGCCGGCTTCGAATTGCAGGTGCGTCTGCCCCCCGGCTGGCGTTCGGTCAGCCAGGGCCGGCGCAGCGGCGTGCAGGAGCCGGCCGGGGAGCGGGTCGAGACCTGGCGCAGCGACACCCCCCAGGAAGAGATCTACCTGATTGCCGCCGCTTACAGCGAGTACACCCGACCTGCGGGACCGGCTGAGGCGATGGTATTTCTGCGCCAGCCCGACCCCGCCCTGGCCGGCCGCTACCTGGATGCCACCGCCCGGTACCTGGCGTTGTATCAGGGCCTCATCGGCCCTTACCCCTACCCCAAGTTCGCCCTGGTGGAGAACTTCTGGGACACCGGCTATGGCATGCCCTCGTTTACCCTGCTCGGCCCGCGGGTGATTCGGCTGCCGTTCATCCTGCACTCTTCCTACCCCCACGAGATCCTCCACAACTGGTGGGGTAACGGGGTCTATGTGGACTATTCGAGCGGCAACTGGTCGGAAGGGCTGACCAGTTACCTGGCCGACCACCTGATGCAGGAGCAGCGCGGGCGCGGCGCCGAGTACCGCCGCGGCAGCCTGCAGAAATACGCCGACCACGTGCGCGACGGGCGCGACTTTCCGCTGACCGAGTTCCGTGCCCGCCACAGCTCCGCCACTCAGGCGGTGGGTTATGGCAAGGCCCTGATGCTGTTCCACATGCTGCGCCGCGAGCTGGGGGATGCGGTCTTTGTCGATGGCCTGCGCCGCTTCTACCGGGAGCGGCGCTTCCGGGTCTCCGGCTACGTCGACTTGGAGCGCAGCTTCAGCGAGGCCGCCGGCCGGCCCCTCGAGGCGTTCTTTCGCCAGTGGCTGGAGCGTACGGGGGCGCCGGCGTTGCGCCTGGACGACGCCCGGGCTGAGCCATACGGCGAGGGCTTTCGGCTGCGCGCGCGGATAGAACAGACACAGGACGGCCCCCCGTACCGCCTGCGTCTGCCCCTCGCGGTCACCTTGGAGGGCCGCGAGCAGGCCTATCAGACGGAGGTGGAGATCGACCGGCGGCGCCAGGACATCGCGCTGGATCTGCCCGCCCGCCCCCTGCATCTGGCCGTCGATCCTGAGTTCGATCTGTTCCGCCGTCTGGATCGGCGCGAGATCCCGCCCGCGCTCAGCCAGGCCTTTGGCGCCGAACGGGCGCTGGTGCTGCTGCCGGCCGCCGCCCCGCGCGCGCGCTTGGCAGGCTACCGGGCCCTGGCCGAGTCCTGGCGGCGCGGCCGCCAGTTAGAGATCCGCCTGGACCGGGAGTTCGAGCGCCTGCCCGCCGACCGGGCGGTCTGGCTGTTCGGCTGGGACAACCGCTTCCGTCCCCAACTGGCCAAGGCCCTTGCGGACTACCCGTTCGTCGACCAGGAGGACCGGGTGGGCATCGCCGGCGAGACCCTGGCCCGGGGCGAGCGCAGCCTGGTCGTCCTGGCCCGTCATCCGGACAATCCGGAGCAGGCCCTGGCCTGGGTCGCCGCCGACAACCTGGCCGCCCTGCCCGGATTGGGGCGCAAGCTTCCCCACTACGGCAAATACAGCTACCTGGCCTTTGCCGGGGACGCGCCGGACAATCGGCTCAAGGGCCAGTGGCCGGTGCCTGATTCGCCCCTGGCCCTCGCCCTGACCAATACCGAGGTCAAGCCCGCCCCGCTGGCACCGCGCGAGCCCCTTGCCGCGCCGCCGCCGGCCTTTTCGGAGCAGCGCCTGCGGGCGGATGTCGAAGCCCTGAGCGCGCCGGAGATGGACGGGCGCGGTCTGGGCACCCCCGGCCTCGAGCGGGCCGCCGACTACCTGGCCGAGCAGTTCGCCGCGGCTGGCCTTAAGCCCGGGGGCGAGGACGGCGGCTGGTTCCAACGTTGGCGGGTGCGCACCGGTCCAGACGGCAAGGAACTCGAATTGCGCAACCTGATCGGCCTGGTGCCCGGCACCCGTGCGGATTGGGCCGGCAAGAGCCTGGTGATCGGTGCCCATTATGACCACCTGGGTTTCGGCTGGCCGGATGTCCATGAGTCGGATGCCGGCAAGCGCCATCCCGGTGCCGACGACAACGCCAGCGGGCTGGCCCTGTTGCTGGAACTGGCTCGGCACTTTGCCGCCAGGGAGCCCGAGCTCACGCTGGTGTTCGTCGCCTTCAGCGGCGAGGAGGCCGGAAGGCTAGGTTCCCGCCACTATTTGCAGACCGGCGGCGAATACCCCGCCAACCAAGCCATCGCCATGCTCAACCTGGACACTGTCGGCCGCCTGCAGGGCCGCGAACTGCTGGTGCTGGGGACCGGATCGGCCCGGGAGTGGCCTCACATCTTCCGCGGGGCCGGTCACGTCGCCGGGCTGGAGGTCAAGGCGGTGGGCGACGATCTGGGGGCGAGCGACCAGCGCAGCTTCCTCGATGCGGGGGTGCCGGCTGTGCAACTGTTCTCCGGCGCTCATCCGGACTACCACCGGGCCTCGGATAGCGCGGACAAGCTCGATTACCCGGGACTGCTCAAGACCGCCGACCTACTCAACGAGGTGGTGGGTTATCTGGCCGCCCGCGCCGAGCCCCTGCAAAGCCTGCTTGGCTCCGGCGACGCGCCGGCGCCCACGTCGCCTGCCGGCGAAGGGCGCCGGGTGAGTCTGGGCACGGTGCCGGATTTCGCTTACCCCGGCCCCGGGGTGCGTCTGAGCGGCGTCGGCTCTGGCAGCCCGGCCGAACGGGCGGGCCTGCGCGAGGGCGATGTCCTGCTGGCGATCGGCGCAGTCGAACTGGCCGACCTGCGGGCCTTCGCCCAGACCCTGCGGGCCCTGAATCCCGGCCAGCGGGTCGATCTGCGCTTCTCCCGCGACGGCGAGGAACGGTCCGCCGAGGCCGAGCTGGTGGCACGCTGAACCGAACTTATCCAAGGGAAATCCAACGATGTCACGTACCCACCTTTCGCTGGCGCTGAGCGCCTTGGTCATCGCTGCAGCGGCCCGGGCCGAAGCGCCGACCGAGCCCCTGGGCTACCCCGAGGAAAGCCATCTGGCGAACCTGCGCCAGCTAACCTTTGGCGGCCAGAACGCCGAGGCCTACTTCTCCTTCGACGGCAGCGAGTTGATCTTCCAGTCGACGCGCGACGAACTGGAGTGCGACGCCATCTTCCGCATGGCCAGCGACGGCAGTCGGGTGCGCCGGGTGTCGTCCGGCGAGGGGGTCACCACCTGTGCCTTTATCGCGCCGAACGGCCAATCCGTCCTTTACGCGTCCACGCACCTGGCGGGCCCCCGTTGCCCGCCCAAGCCGGATTATTCCCAGGGCTATGTCTGGCCGCTGTACTCGAGCTACGACATCTTCCGCGCCGAGCCGGAGGGGGGTAACCTGCAGCCCCTGACCGGTAGCCCTGGCTATGACGCGGAGGCAGTTTATGCACCCCAGGGCGACCGCATCGTCTTCACCTCCCTGCGCAGCGGCGACCTGGAACTCTACCTAATGAACCCCGACGGCAGCGGTGTGGAGCAGCTCACCGACCAGCCGGGCTATGACGGTGGCGCCTTCTTCTCCCGGGACGGCGAGTGGATCGTCTGGCGCGCCTCACGCCCCGAAGGCCAGGCCCTGGCCGACTATCGCGCCCTGTTGGACCAGGGCCTGATCCGCCCCGGCCAGCTCGACCTCTATATCATGCGTTTGGACCAGCGCCGCCCGATCCGCCTGACCGACAACGGTGCCGCCAACTTCGGCCCCTATTGGCACCCGGACGGCCGCCATATCGTCTTCTCCAGCAACCTCCACGACCCCGAGGGCCGCGACTTCGATCTCTACCTGATCGACGTCCAGTCCCGCAAACTCGAACGCATCACCCGCTACCCGGGGTTCGATGGTTTCCCCATGTTCTCCCACGACGGCAAGCGTCTCGTGTTCGCCTCCAACCGCAACGGCAAGGTGCGCGGCGAGACCAACGTCTTTATCGCCGACTGGAAGTGGTGAGCTGCGCGCCTGGCATTCCCCACCTTGCCCGGCCATACTGAGATCCAGGATCAAGGCGAACAGGAGCCCGCATGGCCACCAAAAAGCTGAAACACGAAGCGGAACTGCTGAAGCTGGCCCTGCACGCCGGCATGCTGTATGCCGAGAATACCGGGGCGGCCAAGTTCGATCCTACCGACTCCGCCGGCGACAAGATCGAGTTCGTCTACAAGTTGCTCGTGCACGACGGCCAAATCCAGCCCCTGGCCAAGGACCAGCTCAGCGAGCCGAACATGAAGCACAAGTTGGCCATCTGGGCCTCCAAGAAACTGCCGGAGGGACATCCGTTGTTGGCAGGGTGATGGCGTTTGGGCCTGGGGCGAGTTCAACCGCGAACCGGGTGTTTCTTTGAGGGGCCGCGTTTTGGCGCTCACTGGGCGCAGCCTAACCAGGACATTTCACCCGGAATCGCGTTCCTGGCGAGATTTTCGGGTCTGTCTCATCCCTCGGGTGTTACCTATTCGGTCTTTCGTTGACCTCAATCAGATCCCCAGTGTTTCCGAAATCGCTTGCCCCAGGCCCAAGTGACTAAAATCCCAAGTAACAAGCGCCGACGGCTTCGCTTGCCGAGGCCGCGGCGCTGTTAGGGTGCGAACAGTTGCTCGATGCCAGGGTGACTGCCGCGCATGCACATGGTCCTGAACGATCAGGAGTTGGAACATGAAAACGGTCAAAGTAATCAGTTTTGGGCTGGCGCCCCTGTTGGCTGGTGTGGGCTTCAGCGTTCTCGCCGCATCGCCCCCGATCTATGGAACGTCGCCGAGCCAGCTTCAGCCGCAGCGCCCCCCAGGTGGAGCCGTGTTGGTCTCCCAATGCCCGTCGGGCTGGGTCAAGACGGGCACGCTCGCCAGCGGTGGATTCAAATGCTCGCCGCAGACGCCGCCTCCCCTCAACTGTCCTCCGGGAACCTACTACTCAAAGCAAGGTTGCGACATCGGTTGCTGGCCGGAGATAAAGTAGGGTAAGGCCGAGGCGACGGGAGGTCCGGCGAGATCGTTGCCTGGTCTCCCGCAACGTTTGATGCGCCGTCGTCCGATCCACCGTAAGCGGCCCGGCTAGTACCCGGGCTGCGCCGGTTGCTTTTGGTCCGAACCGGTTCGGCCCATCTCCAGCACCTGCTGGCCCTCTCTCCGGCGCGCTCGATCGTGGCGGCCCTCCCAGGCGGATAGCGGCACCAGCGGGCCGGTCGCCGCCTGGGCGAAGCTCAGGGCTTGGGCTTCGGCCGGGCCATCGCCTCTTCCCACCAGGGTGTACTCGGCGTAATTGCCCTCGGCGCCGCCGCAGCCTAGAACCGCCGGCAGGGCGTCCGGGAAGAACACCCCGCGGGCGCGCAGCTTGGTGTCGACCGGGTCCACCCCGGGGCGCGATAGCCAAGCGGCGGGATACAGGGGGTTTACGCAAGAGAACCGCCCAACGTACCTAAAAATACATATGTTTCATTGGGTTACTATCAGCCGCCAAGCGGCCTGGTGAGAGATCCGGTCTAGCCAATCGTCGTCCGCTTCGCAGCGGCTGACCGGCGGCCCGCCAGGGTCTACAATCAGCCTGATAAACAAAACGAGCCACCCACCTAGGAGACCCGAAAATGAACCGATTCTTATTGTCCTTGCTGGCACTGTTGCTGGCCACACCGGCGCTGGCCGAGCTGCGCACCGAGACCATCGAATACCGCGACGGCGAAGCGACGCTGCGCGGCCACCTGGCCTGGGACGACAGCCTGCAGGGTCCGCGTCCGGGCATCATCGTGGTGCACGAATGGTGGGGCCTGAACGACTACGCCCGCGGTCGCGCCGAGCAGTTGGCGGGCATGGGCTATGTGGCGTTTGCTGTGGACATGTACGGCGACGACAAGGTCACCAGCCACGGCAGCCAGGCCAAGGAGTGGATGCAGCAGATCACTGCCAATGCCGACGCCTGGCGCGCCCGCGCCCTGCTCGGGCTCGAGATCCTGCGCAATCGGGATGAGGTGGACGCGGACAAGCTCGCCGCCATCGGCTATTGCTTCGGTGGCGCCACGGTGATGCAGATGGCCTATTCCGGGGCCGATCTGGACGGGGTGGTGAGCTTCCACGGTTCGCTGCCCCCGGCTCAGGAGGCGGACCTTGGGCGTATCCGGGCCCGGGTGTTGGTCGAGCACGGCGCGGCCGACGGCTTTGTGCCGGCGGAGCGCATTGCCCTGTTCCAGGCGGCGCTGGAGCAGGCCGGCGCCGATTGGCAGATGAACGTCTACGGCGGGGCCAAGCACAGCTTCACCAACCCGGGTGCGGACAGCGCCGGCGTCGACGGCCTGGCCTACCATGCAGCCGCGGATCGGCGCTCTTGGGACAGCCTGCAGCGCTTCTTCGCCGAACTATTCGGCAATCAATGAGCTGGCGGGAGCCATAGTGACCCTATATCTGGTGCAGCACGGCGCCGCGGTGCCGGAACCGGAAGACCCGGAACGCCCGTTGAGTGCTCAGGGGGCGGAGGACGTCGAGCGTCTGGCCGGGCTACTGGCGCACCTGGGGGTGTCCGTGGTCAGGATGCTGCACAGCGGCAAAACTCGGACTGAGCAGACCGCCGCCAAGTTGGCTACGGCGGTATTGGACCGGGGCGAGCCGCAGGCGGCGGCAGGGCTGAAGCCCAAGGACGATCCGGGACTGCTGGCCGAGCGCCTGGCGGGCCTTGGGGAGGACTGGCTGCTGGTCAGCCACCAGCCCTTGTTGGGCCGCCTTACCTCGCTGCTGGTGGCCGGCGACAGCGAGCGGCCCGTGGTGGCCTTTCAACCGGGCACCTTGGCGGCCCTGGAGCGGGACGACAATGGCGGCTGGCGGATCGGCGTGGTGCTGCCGCCCTATCTGCTCAATGGCCGGCGCTGAGGCCCGATGCTGGTCTATCTGCACGGTTTTGCCAGCTCCGGACAGTCGCTAAAGGCCCGGCGGCTCGGAGAATGGCTGGCGCCGCTGCCGGTCCTGGCCCCGACCTATCCTCCGGCTCCGCCCCGGGCCGGGGCCTTTCTTCACAAGTATATCCAGAACCAGCTCACCGAGCGGCGGCCCGAACGGTTGCTGCTGGTGGGATCCTCCCTGGGCGGCTATTACGGCGCGTGGCTGGCCCGCGAGTTCGGCTGCGGCCTGGTGCTGATCAACCCGGCTTTGGACCCGGTCGGGGTGCTCCGACCGCTGCTGGGGGAGAACCGCATTTATTGCTCCGGCGAGCGGTTCTACTTCGGTCCCGAGGACCTCCAGGCCCTGGCGCGCTTCGCCTGCGCCGAGCCCTGCGTCGGCGCCGGGCCCCGACTGCTCCTCGTTGACCTGGGTGACGAGGTGATTGACCCGCAGCTCGCTATGACCCGTTATCGGGAGTGCGCCCGCTGCCTGGCCTTTGACGGCGGCGACCACGGCTTCGCCCACTTGCGGGAATCCCTGGACGCGATCGTCGAAACCTACCGCGCCTGCCCCCCCATTCCCCTGGCCGCCGGCGCCTGAGTGCCGAAAGGCCGCAACCTGCTTGGAGTGCCACCGATGTCGGAAGAAGGCCGCTTTACCATCCACCTGGAACACCTGCAGGACTACGAGTACAAGGTCCGGTTCGACTGGGACCAGGTCCCGGACCTGCTGGCCGATGAGCCACCGCCCCTGGGTGGCCGCGCCGGGCCCAATGCCTCACGCCTGCTGGCGGCCGCCACGGCCAACTGCTTGAGCGCGAGTCTGATGTTCTGCGTCAGTAAGAACGAGGTACCGCCCGAGAGCATGCAGACCGCGGTCACTTGCAAGCTGGTGCGCAACGACAAGAAGCGCTTGCGTATCGGCGGCATGGAGGTGCGGATCCAGGTCAACGGCGAGCTGGAGCAGGCCGTCCGAATGAAACGGTGCCTGGACCTGTTCGAAGACTTTTGCGTGGTTACCGCCAGTATCCGCGAAGGGATACCGGTGGCGGTTGAGGTGGTGGATGCGGCCGGCGAAGTGATGCACCGTGCAGAGTGACCAGGGCCGAGGGGCGAGAAGTGAGGGCTGAGGAGTTAGGAGCAACGCTCGCCCCGACGCCCCTCCGCCCGGGCTTCACGTCTCACTTGGAAACGCCACCCCGCAGCCCCCCAGCCCGCAGTAGCCGTTGGGATTTTTCGCCAGATACTGCTGGTGATAGCCCTCGGCGTAGTAAAACTCCGGGGCCGGCAGGACCTCTGTGGTGATGGCGGGGCGTCCGGCGGCGCTCAGCGCCTGTTGGTAGCGGTCCCGAGAGGACTCTGCGATCCGCTGCTGCGCTTCGTCATAGCAGTAAATGCCGGAGCGGTATTGGGTGCCGCGGTCGTTGCCTTGGCGCATACCCTGGGTCGGGTCGTGAGCCTCCCAGAATACCTGCAGCAGGTCGTCGAAACTAACCCGTTTCGGGTCGTAAACGACCAATACCACCTCATTGTGTCCGGTTAGGCCGGAACAGACCTCCTCGTAAGTCGGGTTCGGGGTGAAACCGGCTGCATAGCCCACCGCCGTTGTGTACACCCCCGGCGTCTCCCAGAAGCGCCGTTCAGCACCCCAGAAGCAGCCGAGGCCGAACGCTGCCTTTTGCATCCCGTCGGGAAACGGCGGCTGCAGGGGGTTGCCGTTAACGAAGTGGGGCTCGGGCACCGGCATCGGGGTGCTGCGCCCCGGCAGGGCTTGTTCCGGGGCCGGCATTTGGGTCTTGTGCAGGAATCGCATCATGGCGCTATTCTCCCGGGGTCTGGGGATGGGATAGTGACGGGCGCAACGCCACATTTTCGACCGCCCTTCTCACCGCGGCCGGTGCTGAAGCATCTTCGCTGCCTCGGAATCAGCCTGGCCCGCTGACCGATTAGGGCCATATCAGGTCGTGCCCAGGTATCTGAACTACAATTTGAAACGTTGTATTGGCCGAGCCGGATTTTCAAGCTCGGAAGCTGCCGAAGCCAGCCGTTCGAACCCTACGTCTATGCCCGAGAAGAGCCTGGAATCGCCCGATGTCCCTTCCCGCCGGGTCGCCCGGGTGCGCCAGAGTTTGACCGATGGGTTCACATCGGTCGGGGCTTCGAAGCCGGCAACGGCAGCCCAAGATTCCGGGTCGGGTTGATGGATCGCCTGGTCCTGTTGCTGCAGCTGTTGGTGCTGATCGGCATGGTCAACGGGGCGCCGATTCTGCTGCGCTGGGCGTTGGGAGAGCGCCTGTGCCACCCGGTAGACGGTGGTTACCTGTGGCGAGACGGGCGCCCGCTGCTCGGGCCACGCAAGACCCTGGTGGGCTTTGTCGGGGCCGTGTTGACTGGGACGCTGCTGGGCTGGGCCTTCGGTTTGGGCTGGCAGTCAGGCTTGCTGATGGGGGGCGTCTCCATGCTCGGCGACCTGATCTCCAGCTTCGCGAAACGGCGCTTGAAGCTGCCCCCCAGCGGGCAGGCCCCCGGCCTGGATCAGATCCCCGAGTCCTTGTTCCCCCTGCTGGCGGTGCGCGACCCGTTGAACCTGGGCTGGAGCGAGATTGCGTTGCTGGTGCTCGCCTTCGTGCTGCTCGACAGCTTGATCTCGCCCCTGCTATACCGCCTGCGGGTAAGGAATCGGCCGTTTTGAGATTGAGGGAAAGGTGGAAGAAAACAGCGAAGTTCAACGCTCTCCCGCCACCAACGTATGCACCGTTACCTCCGGCGGGCAGTTCAGGCGCACGTCGACGATGGAGGTTCCGCAGCCGCGGGAGGTATAGCCGGTCAGCTGATGATACCGCCAGGGGCCGGCGGCCAGGCGGCGCGGGCAGTCGGCGTCCCAGGTCAGGGGGATGCCGCCGGGCAGGCAGATCTGGCCGCCGTGGGTGTGGCCGCACAGCAGCAGGCTGAAGTCGGCGTGGGCGGCGCGCATATAGGTCTCGGGGGTATGCGACAGCAGCAGGGATACCTGGTCGTGAGGGATGTCTTCGGCCGCCTTCTCGATATTGTCGACCCGGTAGTAATGGGCGTCGTCGATTCCGGCCAGGTGGATGCGTTCGCCCCCGCGCTCGATGCTAATCGACTCGTTTAGCAGCATGCGGATGCCCATGGCTTCGAAGCCGGGCACCAGACGGATGCTGTCGTGGTTGCCGAGGACGCCGTAGACCGGGTCCTTTAGGTGCAGCCGCAGGTGCTGCATCCCGCTCAGGGCCGGTTCATGGTCGCCGAAAGTCTTGGCCCGGTAATCGCCGGTGAGCACGCACAGGTCGTATTTCAGCTCGCGCACGCACGCGCTCTGCGCATGCACCGTCTCCTGGTTCATGTCCAGATGCAGGTCGCTGAGCTGGAGGATTCGGAAGCCGTCGAAGGCCGGTGGCAGATCCGGCAGGGCGATCCGGTTGTCCCGGACCTCGATCCGCAGGGCATTGCGCCGGCCGCGCCCGTGAAGACCCACCAGGCGCAGCGAGTTGCGGATCACCGAGTGGACGGAGTACCAGTTTTCCAGATGGAAGAAACCGGTGCCCAGTCCGAACACCCGAGCCTCGAAGTCGGTCTCTATGCCGAGGCGCTGCCTGAGGTGCACGCGCCCGATGCGCTGCTCCAGGGCTGCGTAATCCTGTTGGTTCATGGGGCCGCACCGGGTGCCGGTGTCAGGGCCGGCCGAATCTGGCAAAATGCCCGCTGATCTGGTTGCGATCGATTCGCCATCCACCAATTTTTCTCCGCTCGCCTCTCGGCCTGCGGACCACGAGGAACCTAGTATGAAGATAACCTTTCTGCGCCGAACCTGCCACGGCCTGTTTTTGCTCGCCGGCCTCGCGCTGGGGCCGGTGGCTGGGGCCGGCGATACGCCCCTTACTTACGACCGCATCAGCCTGCAAGCGGGCGCCAGCGCCGAGGTCGGCAACGACATCCTGGTGGCGGTGCTGTTCGCTCAGCGCGAGGGCGACAATGCCCAGGAACTGGCGTCGGAGGTCAACAGCGCCATCGCCTGGGGGCTGGAGATCGCTAAAGGGCGACCTGAGGTTCAGGTCCAGACCCTCGATTACAGCACTGCGCCAGTGTATGACAAGCAGCGGCTTACCGGTTGGCGGGTGAGCCAGCAGCTGAGGTTGCGCAGCGAGAATGCCGGCGCCTTGGGCGAGCTGATTGGCCAGTTGCAGGAGCGCCTGGCGGTGCGCTCCATCGACTATCGCTTGTCGCCCGATAAGCGCAGTTCGGCCGAGCGCCAACTGGTGGTGGAGGCGATCGCCAGCTTCAAGCGTCGCGCCGGTCTGGTCGCCGAGCAGTTCGAGCGGCCCGACTACCGGTTGGTGGACCTGCAGGTGAGTACCGGGTCGGAACCGATTCGCATGCGCTCGGCACGGGCCGTGGCCATGAGCGCCGAGGCAACCGTGGCCCCGGTCCTGGAGGCCGGGACCCAACGGGTCGAGGTGCATGTGAGCGGTACCATCGAGTTGACGCTGCCCTGATCCTGGAGCGGGCGCCCTCAGGGGCGCCGTGGCGGGTAGGCGACGAAGGTCAGCGCCATCAACAGGGCGAACAGGCTGTACAACAATAGGAAAACCCAATCCGGGGCGGCGTAAAACAGCAGTCTCTCCACCCAGTCGCTGAGGAAGCCGCGGCGGTAGCCCGCTTCGCCGGCACGCAGGCGCAGCCGGTGCTCGATCAGGGTCAGCGGGCAGGCGATACCCAGCCAGGCCTGGGCCACCACCACCAGCATTGCCGCGAGATGGACCAGCCGGAACCAGAGGTTGCGGGTCCAGCCCCAGCCCATGGCCCAGCCGGCCAGGACCGCAGCCTGACCGAGCAGAATGAATGCCACCCAGAGCAAATGGGCCCAGAGGACCAGCTCGGCAAACAGCCCATAGCTCACGGCCGGGCCGCGCCAGGGGTCGGGCCGGGCAGGTTTTGATCTCCAGGGTTCCGGGTGCTCAGCGTCCGTTGCAGGGCCAGCAGCAGGGCGACGATGAAGCGCAGGTTGACCCGCTGGCCGCAGTCGAGGCCTGCTGGGTCCAGTTGGCGGACCAAACCGGCGGTGCGTTCCAGCAGGGCGGGTATCGGTGCCGCCCGGGGCGGCGTGACCAGGCCGAAGAGGATGGAGGCGATGCGGTCAAGATCCGCCAGCGGCCTCAGTGAGGCGCCCAGCTGGGCGGTTACCCATCGCTCGGTCAGCGGCCGGTAGTCTATGAGCCCCGGAACGGCCAGCACCAAGGTCGGCGCCAGCGGCGGCGCCACCCCCAGGCGGCGCAAGCGGCGCTCAATCCAGGGCTGGCCCGAGCACGAATTCCTCGGCTTCGAAGCCATGGTCTTCCAACTGCTCGACGATCTGCTCCCATGTGTAATCGGGGTTGGCTTCTTCGATTTCCGCGATCAGGCCGGTGGCGTGACGGAACACCTCGTGGGACTCATAGTCCTCCGGAATCCGCAGCAGGCGGATGCGGTCAAAGTCTTTGCTGGGCAGGATCATCAGATTGCTGGTCATGGTGGTTCCCTGGTTGGGTCCGCGGGGGTCTTTAGACCTAGTCGGCGGAAGCGGCGGCAGCCGGGCGGTTGGCGTCGAGCTCACGGGCGATCAGGTAATCGGCCACCTGCAGCATTTCCTCCTGCCCCCCGGCGGCGGGACCCCCGGTTCGGTACTCGCCGTTGATTACCAAGGCCGGTACCCCGCTGATGCCGTAGGCCTTGGAGAGGGCCTTGGCGCGACGCACCTTGGTGTCGACGAAGAAGGAGTTGAAGGTGCTGCTGAACTTCGCCGGATCCACTCCGTATTGGGCGAATAATTGGCCGATCGCGGCCTCGTCCTTCAGGGCGTTCTTCTGGTTGTTGATGGTATCGAACAGCGGTTCGTGCAGCTGGTCGAGCACCCCCAGGGCCTCGGCGGTGTAGAAGGCCCGCGCGTGGAGGGCCCACAGCGGGTTGCCGAACACCGCCGGCATACGCCGAAATACCACCCCCTCGGGCAGGGAGGCGACCCACGGTGTTAGGGCCGGCTCCAGGTGATAGCAGTGCGGGCAGCCGTACCAGAACAGCTCCAGCACCTCCACCTGGTCCCCGGTCTCAGTCGCTACGGGCGGTTCCACCCGCTGGTATTGTTCGTCTTCGATGGGCTCGGCCAGGGTTGCCGCGCCGAAGCTAAACAGAAAAAGCAGGCTAAAGCCGGTGATTAGGGATCGGAAATGCATGTCGGGATTCTCTATGGAAGTTGGGACTGGATTCAGTAAACAGACCTTGGCCCCGGCAGTGAGTTCCTGCGCCGGGCCGATGCCAATTAACAGGCTGTTGAAATTCTACTCAGGTGGCGCGATCCGGTGTTAAATTTGCCGTGGAAATGCTCGTTTACTTAAGCAAATTGTGCTTTTTGGCCAAGGTTGCCTCGTCTCGCAATCCCCTGGGCGAATTCCAACAAGCTGTTAAGTTAGCGGCAATTGCGGTGGGAATGCAATGCCTGGGGCCGCCGGCAGCATAGCATGGGATGGGGGTATCCGGAGCGGATACCCCCACGCCCAACTGCCGACTCATTCCTCAACCGTTATCACCCGGATCAAATCCGTACCGCCGGCGGTTTGCCGGTGGCCGGCGGTGGCCACGATCACATCGCCGATTCGCACGTAGCCGAGGGCCTTGGCTTGTTCCAAGGCGAAGGCGATCTTGCCCTCGTCGGAGCGCTCGCCCGCGTAGAGGATCGGGACCACTCCCCAGTTCATGGCCAGGCGCCGCGCTTGGGTGCGGGAGGCGGTAATCGCCAGGATTGGGCATTCGGGCCGATACTTGGAGATCATGCGCGAGGTGAAGCCGGTCTCGGTAAGGCTGAAGATGGCGGCCGCGTCGAGTTGGCGCACCATGGTCACCGCTGCCTGGCTCACCGCCTCGGTGACCACGTTGGAGGGATTCGGCAGGATCCGCTGCAGGTAGCCGTATTCGCTCAGAGAGGCCTCGGCGCGCAAGGCCAGTGAGGCCATGGTCTTGACCGCCACCACCGGATATTTGCCCATAGCGGTCTCGCCCGAGAGCATCACCGCGGAGCTGCCGTCGAGGATGGCGTTGGCCACGTCGCTGGCCTCGGCCCGGGTCGGCTTGGGGTTGTGCTCCATGGAAGCCAGCATCTGGGTGGCGGTGATCACCGGCTTGCCGTTGCTGACCGTGGTGCGGATGATCTTCTTCTGTGTCCCCGGAACGTCGGCCAGAGGCAGTTCCACCCCCATGTCGCCGCGGGCCACCATTACCCCGTCGGCGGCGGCTACGATCTCCTCCAGGTTGCGCACTCCGGCCTTGTTTTCGATCTTGGCAATAATCGGAATGTCACGCTCTTGCTGGTGCAGGATCTCACGCATGCGTTCGAGGTCGGCGGCGTTCTGCACGAACGAGGCGGCGATGTAGTCCACCTCGTGCTCGATGGCGAACGACAGCTCCTTGACCACGTCTTGGCGGTGCTCCGGGCTGACCGCGCAGAGCGACAGTTGCGTCATGGGCAGGTTGACGCTCTTGTTGGCCCGCAGCAGGCCCCCGTGGATGACCTGGCAGCGGATGGCGCCGGGTTCCACCGACTCCACCTCCAGTTCCAGGGCACCGTCGTCAAGCAGGATCGGCACCCCGACCCGGACTTCCTCGTCGAGTCGGCGGTAGGACACGGAGACCCCGGTGGCGTCGCCAAGGCGCTCGCCGGTGTATAGCGTGAAGCGGCTGCCGGGATCGAGGCTGACGTGGTCCGCGGTCAAGCGCCCGGTGCGGATCTCGATGCCCCGGGTGTCGATCATGATGGCCACGTTGGTGCCGACCGCGCTGGCGGCCTGGCGGATGCGCGCCATGCGCTCTGCATGCTCGGCGAAACTGCCATGCGAGAGGTTGAGCCGGGCCACGTTCATTCCGGCGCGCATCATGCCTTCCAGCACGGCCGGCGCGTCGGAGGCAGGGCCAATGGTGGCAACGATCTTGGTTTTGCGGGTCTGCAGACGTTCGTTCATGGCGTTCGGGTTGCGGCTGGGGGCTCAAGTTTCGCGTTGGTAGGTGCCCATCAGGGTCGCCTCGGCCAGCACGTGCCCGTGCATGGCCTGCTCCAGCTGGGTTTTGGTGGGGGTGCCGAGGTCCGGCAGGGGGACGTCCAGGGCGTACAGCTTAAAGAAATAACGGTGACGGCCGGTCGGCGGGCAGGGGCCTCCGTAGCCGGTGCGGTCCCAGTCGTTCTTACCCTCCAGGGTGCCCTCGGGCAGAGAACTTGCAGGTACCGCCTCGGCCAGCCCCTGGCAGGTGACCGGCAGGTTGTAGAGCAGCCAGTGCACCCAGGTCATCTTCGGATCCGCCGGGTCCGGGGCGTCCGGGTCGTCGACAATCAGCACCAGGCTGTCTGCCTCCTCCGGGATATCCGACCACTGCAGAGCCGGCGAGAGGTCTTTGTCGTCGCAGGTATACAGGCGCGGGATTGTCTCGTTGTGGGCGAAGGCCGGGGAACGGATCTTCATCTTGGCTTTACTCCTCTGGGGTCTGCGGGCGGCAGGGCGCGCCCGAGTCAGCGCTGGGCCAAAACCCGGTATTATGCGCTGATTTTGCCTTTAGGGGCTAGGATTGATCGATCCAGCGGGTCAGTCGGCGCCGAACCAGATGTCGCCGTACCAGGCCCCGGCGGACTGGCCGCCGTTATCGCTGTCCGTCATCAAGGCAACCCCATCGACCTCGTCGATCTCTTCGCCGAACAATTGCTGCCAATCGTCCCGTAGGTTGCGTCGGTAGTGGCGCCATTGGCCCAGATGCTCCGGGCCGCTCTCCACCGCCAGCAGCTGGGCATTGGCGGTAAAGGCGTTGGGCCAGTGGCTGCCCACCGGCCTGCTGCTCGACCAGACATAGTTCAGCGCCCGGGTGTTCCAGAAGCGCAGGCCGCCCGAAATCACGACATAGATGCGGGCCGGGTAGTCGTCGCCGTCTTTGCGGGTCTCATCCAGGCCGCTGTAGACAGCGTCCACGCGCCAGGACCAGTGCAGCCAGGGGGTGCGTTCGAGGTCGATCGGGATCTCTCGGTACATCCCAGAGGCGGCGCCCTGGGTGCGGGCGCGCAGGGCGGTAGGGCCGCCGTCGGGGCCGGGCTGCAGCCGGTACTCGGTGCTCCCGGCGAAACGCTCCTCCTCCCAGCCGGCCAGACTGCCGGCGGAGAAGGCCGCTACGTTCACCTCGTCGGCGACCGGCTCGGCAGTCAGGGCGCCGGCCAGCAGCGAGCCGGTGGCGATAGCCAGGCGTCGCAGGGTCGTGATGGGAAGAGATGCGGGCATGGCCTGGGGTCTTTATAGGTCCTGGCGCACCAGGGGCACGTACATCTCGTCGGCGGACAGGCCGCCGTGCACCCCAATTTGCCGATAGGGCCGCTCGGTGAGCAGCCATTCGCGGATGCTGTGATGGCCGCGCAGCACCAGCGTATAGTCGCCCACTCGCTCTGCGAGGCGAGGATTAGGCGTGCCCAGGCCGAACCAGCCGCCGGCGATCAGCTCCGGGCTCGGCACCGGCTCCACTTCGGCAGCCAGGTTGCGGCGCAGGTAGTCGAGAAACCTCGCCTCGGCCCCCGGTTTAAGGTGGCAGTAAGCGGTCCGCGGTTCGCCGCTCAGCGGCAGGGTCAGGCATTCGGCCAGCTGGGTATGGTCGGCAAGGTCAAGCGTCGCCGCCGGGGTGGTGTCGACGAAACCGTGGTCGGCGCTCAGTAGCAGGGCGGTGTCGCTGCCAGCGGCGCGTCCACAGAAGCCGGCCAGGGCCAGATCCAGCTCGCGGAAGTGGTGCTGTACCTCCGCGCTGGCGACACCGAACTGGTGGGCGAGACTGTCCAACTCCGGCCAGTAGGCGTAGATATAACGTGGCCCGGGGCCTGCCAGCAGGGCTTCGATGCGGTCGAAGAAGCCTGTCAGGTCGCGGTAGCTGTGGACCTCCGCGCCCTCGCTGTAGGCCCGGTTGAAGCCGGAATCGGCGATCCACTCCGGACTCACGCAGGCAGACTCCGCCCTCAACTGGGGGAACAGGGGCTGGACTCCGGAGAGGGCGCGGGGGTCGATCTTGACGGCCTCGCGCGAACCGCGGCGGCGCAACGGCAGCACCGCCAGCTGGCCGCCGAGCTCCCGGAAGTAGGTATGCCAGCCGGTGAAGCCGTGCTGTTGAGCGGCCCGGCCGGTGAGCAGGGCCGGAATGGCGCTGGCGGTGGTCGGGGGGAAGACCGAGGTCAGGCGGTCCGCCAGCTGGCGCGCCATCCAGCTGCCCCGGCCCCGGTCAGTCAGATAGCGGTAGCCCAGGCCGTCGATTACCAGCAGCAGGATATTGCGCCGGCCGGCCAGATCCGTCGGCGCCAGCCCCCGGAGCGGCGCGTAGCCGGTGGGGGGAGCGCCCAGGGCGGCGGCGATGCTGGCGGCCAGGTTGACGATGCTGCCGCCGGCGTAGTCCGGGCGCAGTTCCGGGTTCATGCCGGGACTACCATTGCACGTGCGCGGCCTTGCGCAGGCGCTTGGGCAGTTCCGCCACCAGGCTTCCGGCCAGATACAGGGTGCCGCCCACCCGCAGCTTTTTCGGCAGTTCGGCGATCAGGGTGCCGCGCAGGTCCAGCCAGTCTCCCACCCGCAAATCCGCCGGCAGTCGGGTCAGGGCGGTGCCCACCAGATTGAGCCAGGTCTCGACCCGCAGTCCTTCCGGGAGCCGGGCGATGGGGGTGGCGGACAGGTCCAGGCCGCCGCCCAGGCGCAGGGACTTGGGCAGGCTGTCGACATGGGAGCCGTTCAGGTACAGGTCCCCGCCGACCCGGGTACCCTCGGGGACCTTGTTCACCCCGGTGGCCGCCAGATCCAGGTCGCCGCCCACGGACAACCCCTTGGGCAGGCCCCGGATCGGGGTGGTGCGCAGATCCAGTCGGCCGCCGACGCTCAGTCCCTTCGGCAATTCCTTGATATGGGTGCCGACCAGTAGCAGGTCGCCGCCCACCCGCAGATTGGCGGGCAGCGCCTCTACCCAGGCATCGGTCAGATCCAGGCTGCCGCCTACCCGCAGGCCCTTGGGCAGCCGGCGCAGTCGGCTGCCGCGCAGTAGCAGGTCCCCGTCGACTCGCAGCCCCGCCGGCAGCTTTTGCAGCTCGGCCCCGCTCAGGTCGAGGTCGCCGCGGATGCGTCGGCCCGGGGGGATTTGCGCAATCAGCAATTTGATCGCGTTGGCATCGGCTGTGGATTCAGGCATTGAGCGGCTTGGCTTCTGGTTTCGCTCCAGTATAGAGGGCACCAGGGGATTGGCAACCGCATTGGCCGCGGCAAGCGCCCAACCAACCAAGCCTTGAACCCGCCGCTCGGAAAAGCCGCTCAGCACCGGCCCGGGTTTAGCACCGGTTTGCCCACCAGGCGGCACCAGCGAGTTACTCCGGCTCAGCGAAGGGCGTTTGATCGCGCGAACTTCGGGCCGGCCTTTGAATGGCGGCGGGTTGGCTCCGGTCGCGTTTCAGAGCCGGAAAGAAAAACGGGAGGATCCTCCCGTTTTTCTTCATGGGTAGGGTAGGTTGTCGCTCGGCGTCAATACGGGACGACCTCGATCTCACGGATCTCGTTGAGGTCACCGTCGATCAGGCGAATCACGGTCTTGCGGTCGCCGTAGCTTGAGCCCGAGCCT
The DNA here is from genome assembly GCA_963753615.1 of uncultured Gammaproteobacteria bacterium. GTDB lineage: Bacteria > Pseudomonadota > Gammaproteobacteria > Chromatiales > Chromatiaceae > CAVWCW01. The sequence goes on along the minus strand of CAVWCW010000014.1, from coordinate 156,960 downwards.
ATGCCGTCGGCAACCAGCCAATAGTTGTCGGGCCAGACGTCGTCCCAGGTAAGCGCATGGGTGTGCCCGGACAGGCCGTCGCCAACCAGGCGGTTGTGGTCCGGCCACCAAGCGGACTGGGCCGGGCGCCACTCGCCGTTGGCGGTTGAGTAGTACATGCGCTGCACGGTGGCGGAGACGACATCGACCTCGGCGCCCAGGTTGACGCGGAGCTTGAGTTCGTCGCAGGAGCGGTCGTTGTATTCATAGAGGAACTGGCGGTCGCTGTACGACTCGGTATCGGCAACCCGGAACACGCCGTGATCTGCCTCGTACTCATAGGAAGCGCGAACGCTGCCGTTGTCGATGCATTGAAGCTCGACCCCATAGGTCTCGGGGGGAGCGATCTCGATCGTCTTGGTGCTGCCGTCGTCCAGGGTCATGCGGATGCTCGAGCGCCGCTTGGTATAGGTCCCGGAGAGGCCATCGGCGACCATCCAGTAATTGTCCGGCCAGACTCGGTCCCATTCCACCACGCTGATCGGAGTGTCGTGGCGATAGGAGTGTGCCGTGCTCAGCAGGTCGGGCCGATACACCGAACCGCCCCGCCATTCGCCACTGTCCGGTGAATACCAGAACCTTTGGATGCTCACCGATTCGATCTGGCGGTCCCCGTCGGCGTAGCGCAGCTTGACCTTGTCGCAGGAGGTATTGGTGGTTTCGCTGAGGAACAGATCGTCTTCGTAGGCGAACCAGCGCGAGCGTTCGACACCGTTGTCCTCGCACACCAGCTCCGCCCCGAATACACGCTTCTCTGCGCAGCTCGGGGTCCAGCCATCGGGCATGGTGCAAAGCTTGAAGTCGTCGGACAGTCTGTCCAGAGAGGCGGCCCAGCCCCCGGCGTCACAAGCACCGTCGAGATGATGGTTCCATGGGTACAGGTCGCGTAGGGAGTTGTTAACGGGCAGATCCCAATCGGTGGTCAGCGGCAGCAGCCGGTAGCTATCGGAGGAATCGCGCACGATCGCCTTGCGGGGGAGCCCGGTAGCGTCGAGATCGAAGTAACCGACGATTACCATGAAGTGTCCGCCCTGGCGCACCGTGACCAGGAGCGGAAGGTTGTGGTCGACGAAGCTTTTCACGACACGCCGCATATGCTTCTTCTCGGAATAACTGGACGGGTCGGGTCGGAATCCCCGCATGTCGTTACACCCCGCCGCGTTCTGCAACACTTGATTGGCGAACCAGAACATGCCCGTGTCCGCATCGGCCCGACAGCTTCCTCCGCCACAACCGTTGCGCGCGGCATTCAGCCAGGCGTCGTAGTCGGAGGTGAGGTCCGAGCACTGGCCATATTCTTCGCCGGCGCCGAATCGGTTGGCGCAGGACGCGCCGCTGGTATTGATCTGGGTCAGCGTCGCATCGGAGTAGAAGCCTTGCCAACGGGAGTTGACGCCGTCGCTCGGAGGGAACGGATCGCATGCCCAGCCGCCATCGTACTCGCAGCGGTTGTATCGCGATTCCCAGTGGACGCTCTTGGCCATCAGGTGTTCCGGCGACAGGAAATACCCAGCGTCGAAAGCGCGGTAGGTCTTCAGGCCGTCGGCTGCGGCGTAGTTGAAGCTGTAGCTGAAGCTGCCGCCCGGGTTGACCATGGTATAGCCCAATTGCTCGACAATGGGCGCGATGCCGAAGAAGTAGCATGACCTGCTGTACTGGCTATGGGCAGGCGTAAGTGCGTCCATGCCAAAGCGTGGCTGGACGATACGATACTCGGGATTGCGCCGGTCCTCCGACTGCAGAAAATCCATCAACTGCGGAAAGTCGTCGCAGAATGTTCCGCCGTCACAATCGTCCGCCTTACTTCCCGGCGAAAATACCAACCCTACGGCGATGGCAAGCGAGAGATGTTTTGCGTTGAGTTTCATGGTCGTCTCCTGTCGTTTTCTAAACCAAGCTGGCTCGATGGGACATTCCGGGCGTCTCGGGCCGTTGTTGATCGGTACCTTGAGCCGGAATTTCCCGAGGTTCGATACGCCGGCGTCTGGGCGCACTTATATTGTTTCCAACTTCGGGTTCCGGCTCAGCGAACCGTTCACTCGCGTTTTGTGGAATATTCACCATGAGTCCGCTGGTTCTGAGGAGGGGAAGGAACGGTGCCCCGCTCGAAATCGAATCACGGCGGTGGGTGTCGGCCAGCCTCGATTTCGAGGCGGCGGGTTCAGGGCCCTGTTGCGATCGGGTTGTCGCCTATCGTCAAAAGCACCCGGTCAGCGTCTCCCTAGGGGCAGATTGCTGCCCGCGAGAGGATAGGAGTGGGAAATGCAGCCGGAAGAGTGCGTTCGGTCCGGTGGTGGCTTGCCCGCGGGGCTTCCAGGGGTAATGGGTCAGATCCGGTTGAATATCCAATCTCCCGGCCCTGCCGAGGAGGGGGCCGAGCCAGCGCCCCAACGCTGCGCCCCGGCTCCTCAAATATCAATTCCATGGAGCAGGCAGCGGTGCGGCGCGGGTGCCGGTGATGCGCAACAGCTACGGATCTGCATCGGCATCCGGTCGTCGAGATCAGGCCGGGTAATACCCTAATCCACGCAAATGTAAAGACCCTAAAATCGGCGCATCGGAGCGACCGCGGGTGCGGCAACTTACAACCTGGGTAGCGCCAAAACCATTGCGGGTAAAGCGGCGGAACACCGCGATCGAACAGGGAACCGAGCGTCCGCCGAGAATAACCCTGAAAAGATTGATATTTACTGCCGGCATACAGGATTCGGCTTATAGCAATCGGGGGACCAATAGACCAAGCTCTAAACTAGGTAATTAGCATGGCCGCGCTGATACCGAGCCGTTGTTGGGGAAAACAGGCCTAACCGCATAACTATAAAGAGTCAGGAATATGACACTACAACATGCACGGAACACTAAGTTTAAGGTAGGGATTTTGTTAACGATTCTCTGCTGTATCGCGGGAGTCTCGAACGCATATGCCGTCACGATCGATACGGCGAAATGGAACTTGAATCGAGAGCGATTGGTGCTCAAGGGACAGGATTCCCCGCAAAGCGTTATTGCGCTGTTTGACGCCGCTAGCGGTCTGCCGCTCGCGACGGTCAGAGCCAAGGCCTCTGGGGCTTGGGCCAAAACAATCGACGCCGTCTCGAACGTACCCTGTAGGGTGCGGGCAACCTCGTCCAGCGGCCAGGCGGAGGCCGTCGTGGCCAAAGCGCCCGCCGACTGCGCAGGGCCGGTTTTGGTCATGGATTCGGTCAAGTGGAAAGGTTCCGCTGCAACACTGCTCGCCTTTGGCTATGCCGACACCTTGAATACCGTCTACTTGACAGACGCGCTCACCGGAGCGGATCTGGGCAGCACCAAGGCCGCAGACGACGGGCGCTGGCGTACCGAGATCAGCGGTCTCACCGCGATTCCCTGTCGTGTCCAGGCCAGTACCCAGGGAACCCGAGTCGACGCCGGTGTTCGCAAAGCCCCGGCGGATTGCAGTTCATCGCCGCTCTCCCCCGAACTCGCTGCGACCATTTTCGCGGACAAGCAGTGCAATCTTTGCCATGGTGACGACGGTTTCGGTAACCCCGGCCCGGATGTATCAGGGGAACCTGCATCAGCAATTATCCGAGCCCTGGCCAAGGAGGAGGTGCACGCCGGAATTACCGCCACCAGCGAAGAGGCCGAGGCACTGGCCGCCTTTTTAAGCGACCCCAGCCCGCTGCCGATGCAAGAAATGGCGGAATTCTCCGACCCGGAGACTTGCCGCACCTGTCATCCCCGCCAGTACAAGGAGTGGTCCGGAAATATGATGGCCTATTCCGCCGTCAGTCCGACCTTCAACGCATTAGAGTCCCTAGGTAATCGTTTCTCGGTTGCAAACGGCCGCCCCGGGTTCGGAGCCGGAAGTCATGGAACCGCGCTTTTCTGCCAGAGTTGCCATAACCCGGTGGACACCTTCCTGGGGAATCTTCCGACGCTTCCCGACAGCAATGACCAGCCGATGCGGGATTTCGCCAGCCCGGTCGGGCGCCGCGGCATCTCCTGCGATGTATGCCATCAGATCTCAATGCCGGACGATGACGACCAGGGGCTCGGGCATCTCGGCGACGGCGTCGCCAACGTGGCCTACGTGCTCGACCCTGGCGCTACCAAGTTCGGCCCGCTCGACAATCCGGACCCCAATCCAGTCCATGAATCGGCGCACGCCAAGGACATCAACCTGCAGGACGGATATCTCGACAGCGCCGAGTTCTGCGCCTCCTGCCACGACGTGCGTACGCCTCCGGATTCGGCTCTCGCGGATCCCGTAGACCCGGTCACCGGGGAACCCTTCCAGCGCCTCGAGAACCTGTTCACCGAATGGCAAAACGGACCCTTCGGACCGCTCAACAACCAGGTCGGAGGCGTCGTAACCTGTCAGGATTGCCACATGGATGTCGGTCCGCCCGCACCGGCAGGTTCCTATGCCGAAGGTGAGACGACCGTATATCCGCGCCCCAACCAGGTACACGAGCGGGAAAAGGTCAGCACCCACTACTTTACCGGGGTCGATATCGCGCTGGTGGACTTCCCTGGTCAGGACGACGAGGCACGAGACCAGAACGGCAACCTGATCGGGCAGATGCAGCGGAGACAGCAACTGCTGGAATCAGCGGCGACCATCTCCGTTTCGGCGCCCACCGAGGTAACCGCCGGCAGCGTGGCCTCCGTCATCGTCGACGTTACCAATGTGGGGTCCGGGCACAACATCCCGTCGGGATTCTCCCAGGAGCGCCAGATGTGGGTCGAACTGATCGTGGAAGACGCCAACGGCGTGCTCTATGAGTCCGGCACCCTGGTGGACACCGCCCACCCGGAGACCGGCGAAATGCAACCGGATGGAAATCTGGACGACGAGGACCTGCGAAATCTGGTGGGACCGGATGGGGTCAGCGGAGGCGTAATCGACCCGGATACCCTGGAAGCCAATGTGATCCATGGGCCGGACTACAATCAGCGCCACCACCATCCACCGATCTACAAGGGTCTAGCCAACTTCGGAAACGAGTTTGTCCGCATCCCCACGGACGCTGACGGCAATCCGCTGAAGGACGCAGACGGGCATTTCATAGAGGAAGAGGTGTTCATGCCGTTTCTCTCCACCCATACGGACAACAGCTTCTCCATACCGCCCCTGGAAACTGAGCACGTACGCTATGACGTGGACATTCCAGCCGACGCAGTCGGGCCGGTAACGGTTTCGGCACGCCTGAGGTTCCGGGCGCTTCCCCCGAGATTTCTCCGCGCTTTGGCTCAGGGCAGGCCTGACCTCGTGAACGAGAAGATGATCGACCGCAATCGGATCGTTGAGATGACCAGCGCGAATCCGGTAGCGATTCAGGTTGTTCCCTAGCTTCAACCGCAGTCGGGGGCCCGCACGGCTGTGTCGTGAGGGCCCCCTGCCGTTTCTCCCCCCGGGCGGCGGAGGTTGTGGACCCGTCCGCCGGCTTCTGTTGTGCCACATTCTGATCGACAACGGCCGCGCGCGTCAGCCGAGCAACTTCCCGAAACGACCGTTTCCCTCTGATTCAGGCGCGCCGCTCTGCGCATGGTGGTCGCGGACCTTTAGGACCATATCCTGAGCACCAGGTGCCGCAGGCCCCCTGCTGCCGATCGGGCGGTTGGCGAGGGCTGCTTCGGCTAGAAGAGGGCGTTGAATCCGGTGCTGTTCTCCGCGCCGGACTTGGGGGGTGGCGCTTCCGATCCGATTGAATTTCCGGCGCTTTGGCCCGGCTTGAACTACCGCTTCGCGCCGCCGCTCGGATGCCAGTATAATGGGCGGTTTTCCAATGCCCTGGTTGTACCCTATGGCCGACACTCCCAATCTTGACCGCACCCCGGAACTCACCGACCTGATGGCCCAGCGGATTCTGGTCCTGGACGGCGCCATGGGCACCATGATTCAACGTCACAAGCTGCAGGAGGCGGACTATCGGGGCGAGCGCTTCGCCGACTGGCCGTCGGACCTCAAGGGTAACAACGACCTGTTGGCCCTGACCCGGCCCGAGGTGATCCGCGGCATCCACGAGCAGTATCTCGCGGCCGGGGCGGACATCCTCGAGACCAACAGCTTCAATGCCACCCGCATCGCCATGGCCGACTATGGCATGGAGGCGCTGGTGGCGGAGCTGAACGAGGCAGCGGCGCGCCTGGCCCGGGAGGCGGCGAACAAATACTCCACTCCGGACAAGCCGCGCTTTGTCGCCGGGGTGCTGGGGCCTACCAACCGCACTGCCTCGATCTCTCCGGACGTCAACGACCCCGGGGCCCGCAACGTCCAGTTCGAGGAACTGGTGGAGGCGTATGTGGAGGCGGCCCGCGGCCTGCTGGCCGGGGGCGCAGACATCCTGCTGATCGAGACCGTGTTCGATACCCTCAATGCCAAGGCCGCGGTATTTGCGTGCGAGCAGGTGTTCGAGCAAGACGGGCTGCGTCGCCCGGTGATGATCTCCGGCACCATTACCGACGAGTCGGGGCGCACCCTCACCGGCCAAGTTACGGAGGCCTTCTACAACTCGCTACGCCACGCGCGGCCACTGACCTTTGGCCTCAACTGCGCCCTGGGCCCGGACAAACTGCGCCAGTACGTGGAGGAGATGAGCCGCATCAGCGAGACTTTCGTCTCCGCCCACCCCAATGCCGGACTGCCGAACGAGTTCGGCGAATACGACCTGGACGCCGAGCACATGGCCGAATACATCGGCGAATGGGCGGACTCGGGTTTTCTGAATATCGTCGGCGGCTGCTGCGGTACCACCCCGCTGCACATCCAGAGGATCGCCGAGGCGGTGGCGGGCAAGCCGCCGCGGGTGCCGCCGCGGCTCGCGCCTGCCTGCCGCCTGTCCGGGCTGGAGCCGCTGAACATCGGTGCCGAGTCCCTGTTCGTAAATGTCGGAGAGCGGGCCAATGTCACCGGCTCGGCCAAGTTCAAGCGCCTGATTCTCAACGGCGACTACGAGCAGGCCCTGGATATCTGCCGCACCCAGGTGGAAAACGGCGCCCAGGTGGTGGATGTCAACATGGACGAGGGCATGTTGGATGGGTTGGCGGCCATGCAGCGTTTCCTCAACCTGGCCGCCTCCGAGCCGGATATCTCCAAGGTCCCGTTCATGATCGACTCCTCCAAGTGGGAGATCATCGAGGCCGGGCTGAAGTGCGTGCAGGGCAAGCCGATCGTCAACTCCATCTCCATGAAGGAGGGCGAGGCGAAATTCATCCAGCAGGCCGAGCTTTGCCGGCGTTACGGCGCCGCGGTAATTGTCATGGCCTTCGATGAGCAGGGCCAGGCCGATACCCAGGCGCGCAAGATCGAGATCTGCCGGCGCGCCTATCGGCTGCTCACCGAGCGGGTGGGGTTTCCGGCAGAGGACATCATCTTCGATCCCAATATTTTCGCCGTCGCCACCGGCATCGAGGAGCACGCCAACTACGGGGTGGACTTCATCGAAGCCACGCGCTGGATCAAGCAGAACCTGCCCGGAGCCTTGGTCAGCGGCGGGGTTTCCAACGTCTCATTCTCCTTCCGTGGCAACAACCCGGTGCGCGAGGCGATCCACGCGGTGTTTCTGTACCACGCCATCGGCGCCGGCATGGATATGGGCATCGTCAACGCCGGTCAACTGGCGGTCTACGACGAGCTGCCGGCGGAGCTGCGCGAGGCGGTGGAGGACGTGGTGCTCAACCGAACCCCTGCCGATGGCGTCGATCCCACCGAGCGCCTGATCGAGCTGGCTCCCAAGTACAAGGGCGACGGTGCCAAGGCTGAGTCCAAACAGGACCTGGCTTGGCGCGAATGGCCGGTGACCGAGCGCCTGAAGCACGCCCTGGTCAAGGGGATTACCGAGTTTATCGACACCGACACCGAAGAGGCCCGGCAGCAGGCAGAGCGCCCCCTGCACGTGATCGAAGGCCCACTGATGGACGGCATGAACGTGGTCGGTGACCTGTTCGGGGCCGGCAAGATGTTCCTGCCGCAGGTGGTGAAGTCGGCGCGGGTGATGAAGAAGGCGGTGGCCTACCTCGAGCCCTATCTGGAGGCGGAAAAGGCCGGTTGCGCGGTGCAGGCCCAGGGCAAGATCCTGATGGCCACGGTCAAGGGCGACGTACACGACATCGGCAAGAATATCGTCGGCGTGGTGCTCCAATGCAACAACTACGAGGTCATCGACCTCGGTGTGATGGTGCCGGCGGCGACCATCTTGGAGCGGGCGCAGGAAGAGGGGGTGCACATCATCGGCCTGTCCGGCCTGATCACCCCGTCCCTGGACGAGATGGTCCACGTGGCCGCCGAGATGCAGCGCCTGGGCATGACCCAGCCCTTGATGATCGGTGGGGCCACGACCTCCAAGGCCCACACTGCGGTCAAGATCGAGCCGAAATACGAAGGGCCGGTGGTCTACGTGGCGGACGCTTCGCGTGCGGTCGGGGTGGCCAGCGCCTTGCTGTCGAGCGAGCAGCGCGATGCCTTCGTGGCGGGGGTCCGGGGCGAGTATGAGGTGCTGCGCGCCCGGCGTGCCGCCAAGGGCGGCGAGCAACAGCTGGTGGATCTGGCCGCCGCCCGCGCCAATCCCACCCCCATCGACTGGTCCGCCTTCGCGCCCGCGGCGCCCGCCGAACCAGGGTTGCAGGTGCTCGAAGACATTCCCCTTGGGGAGGTGGCGGAGTTCATCGACTGGACCTTCTTGTTCCACGCATGGCAGCTGCGCGGGCGCTTTCCCAAGATCCTGGACGACCCTCAAAAGGGCGAGGAGGCGCGCAAGCTTTTCGCCGACGCCCAGGCCATGCTGGGGCGCATTATCGATGAGGGTTGGCTCAAGGCCAGGGCGGTGATCGGGGTGTTTTCCGCCAATGCAGTGGGGGACGACGTCGAGGTGTATCGGGACGAGGCGCGCCGCGAGCTGCTCGGGTGTTTCCACTTCCTGCGCAAGCAGGGTCGCCAGGCCGAGGGCCACTACAATGAGTGCCTGGCCGATTTCGTCGCCCCCAAGGCAAGCGGCAAGCCGGACTACCTTGGGGCCTTCGCCTGCACCGCGGGTATCGGGATCGACGCCAAGCTGGCGGAGTTCGAGGCCGAGCACGACGACTACCAATCGATCATGCTCAAGGCCCTGGCCGACCGTCTGGCCGAGGCCCTGGCCGAATGGCTGCACCAGCGCGTGCGGCGCCGCTACTGGGGCTATGCCGCCGGCGAGCAGCTCAGCAACGAGCAGCTTATCGCAGAGCAGTATCGCGGCATCCGTCCGGCCCTGGGGTATCCCGCTTGCCCGGACCACACCGAGAAGGACCTGCTTTGGCAGCTGCTGGACGCCGAACGCAACACCGGGATCTGGCTCACGGAATCCAAAGCCATGGTTCCCACCGCCGCGGTAAGCGGGCTCTACTTTGCCCATCCCGAAGCGCGTTACTTCGCCGTCGGCAAACTGGGCAAGGACCAAATCGAAGACTATGCGCGGCGCAGAGCCATGCCCCTGGGTGAGGTCGAGCGCTGGCTTGCGCCGGTGCTGGGGTACGATCCCGAATAGGGCGTCGCTGGAAAAAGCCGTTCCCGGATTTCTCCAGCACCGGTCTTGCCCCTGTTCAGCCCGCAGGGGCCTGGGTGTAGCGCCAGATCATCGCCGGCGGCAGGTTGCGCAGGATGCGCGCCACGGGCTCCCCCTGCAGCCGCAGGCGGCGCTGCAGCACCGGATGCACCGGCGAGCGGAACCCGTAGGTGAACTGCACGAACGAGCCTTGGGGATCCAGCACCTCGATGCTTTGGCGCAGGATCTGGCGCTGGCTGGCGAAATCCAATGACAGCAGCGGCAGGCTCGAGATCACCGCCCTCGGCGGCGGCAACCCTTCCTTATCGAGGATCTCGCCCAGGCTCTTGGCGTCGGCGTGCAGCACCTGAACCCCAGGAAAACGGTTGCGAAGCAGGTGGCAGAAATTGGCATCGCGCTCGACGATCACCAGCGCTTCCGGGGGCAGACCCCGGGCCAGCAGGGCGCGGGTGACGGTGCCGGTGCCTGGGCCCAGTTCCACCACCAGACCCGGCTTTTTGGGATCGACCTGAGCCGCCATGCATCGGGCCAGAGCGTCACTGCTGGGCACCAGGGCGCCGACTTGTAGTGGCGAGCGCAGCCAACTGGCGAGGAACAGACGGATGTCAGCGGTCGCCATCTTGACTGGCCGGAATCTGCGGCGCGTGGGGTTTCATAGTTCCGGCTCTTCACAAGGGCGGGGGACGATACCCTGACCGGGGGCTATGGCCCGCCGGCAGTCCCGGGGCAACGATCAACCCCGGTCGCAGGTGTCGAGCTGGATTTTACCCCCAAGCCGGGCCCGATGCACCTGGGGCGCGGCGACGGCCCAGCAGGAATTATGGTGAAAAAAGCTTTCCCTGGCTTTTTACAGCGAGGGCCATCCTGCCTAAACGGGAAACGCGATTCAGTCGGGTTTCCACAGCGCCCGATCGCAGCCGAAGGCGCATGCCCCTCAATCGGCCGGGCAGCAGTCCCCTTCGCGCTGGTGGGCCGGCAGCTGTTCGCATTCGGGACGGTCGTCGCATACCCTGCGGCGCATGACCAAAACGAACAGAACAACAGGCAGCACGCTGATCAAACCGGCGATGGTAAGGATGTCAATCGTCATTTTCTCGTCTCCAGCTTATGTGGCGGACCTCCCCTCCCGAACCGGAATCGCTTCTTGAATCCGGACCTCCTCGGCAGCGGATACCCCGCTGGCGGTGGTCTGGGGAAGGGCGTCCCCTCTGATTGAGTATTAGAATACGCTAATACGCCGAAATAGTAAAGCATTCCGATTGCCCTGGCGCCCGGGTTTCCCCTGGTCGTCTATTGACTCCGGCCCGATGGCGTCTTAGATTTGCCGGACACAACAACAACGAAACGGCAAGGGGCCGGCGTACGGCGCGGCATCTTCAGGCTGCCGGAAACAGGCCGATTCAGATATCAACCCAAAGCAGGGGACTCGCTATGCTGACCGCTGGACAGCCCGCGCCCGATTTCTCGATCCCGAATTCGGAAATGAAGATGATCGACCTGGGCGATTTTCGGGGCCGGAACGTAGTGCTTTATTTCTACCCCAAGGACGACACCACCGGCTGTACAATCGAGGCCATCGAATTTACCGATCTGATGGACGATTTCACCGCTCATGACACGGTAGTGGTTGGCGTCAGCCGCGATAATTGCGTCAGCCACGCCGCCTTCCGCGATAAGCACGGTATTTCGGTGGAACTGCTGGCCGACGTGGAGGGGGAGCTGTGCGAAAAGTACGGGGTCTGGCAGGAACGCGAAAGCCACGGGGAGAAGAAGATGAGCATCCTGCGCTCCACCTTCATCATCGACAAACAGGGCACGCTCGCCCATGCGCTCTACGACGTCAAGCCTAAGGGCCACGCCGATGCGGTGCTTGGCCTGATCGAGGAGCTGTCCTGAGGCGCGCCGGGTCTCGCCCGGTCCCGGGTTCGGCCCCCTGGCGGGGGCTGACGCAGGCTCGGCCGGGGACCATGTCTTGAGGCTGCGTACCCAGATCCTGCTATTCCTGTTCCTGTTCGGCCTGGCGCCACTGATCGCCGCGGTGGTGATCAACCTGCCGCTGGTGCTGGACCGAATGGAGTTGTTCTACCACAAGGCGCATCTGCAGAACCTGCGCGCCGACTTCCGCGACCTGGACCAGCACTTGGCCAGTCGTCATGAGATGATCCGCCTGTTGGCCAAGCTGCCCGAGCCCGGCACCTTGCTGGGGACCGGCGACAGTCCGAATTACGGCGAGATAGACCAGGCCCGGGCCCGCTATACTCAATGGATCAACCAGATTCTCGGCGACCAGGTCGACATTATCCAGATCCTGTTCCTCGACGCCGAAGGCGGTGAGCGGTTCTGGCTCGAACGCGACAGCGAGAGCCGGCAGTGGCAGCCCACCGCACGAGCACCGCACCGACCGGCCGAGGCCTTCGTCAGCGCGGGCCTGGGCGTGGACCGGGGCGCGGTGCTGGTGAGCCCGATCAGCCTCGATCCGGTGGCGGCCCTGACCGACTATCGACGCTTTATGACTCTGCACCTGATCAGTCCCATCTTCGGCCAGTCAGGCGAACAGGCCGGCGAGGCCCTCGGTGCCGTGGTGCTGACCATTGACGTGGGAGGCATGGCCCAAGCCTACCGGGACACCCTTTGGGTCATTAATGACGGGGCCTATCTGGAATACGGCGAGGGTTCCGGCAGCAAAGGCCAGGCATTTGCGGATTTTCCCGGCCTGGAGACCCTGTTCGAGAGCAACAAGCTGGCCTTGTGGGAAAGCGGGGGGCGTCAGGTGATCTGGGTGCCCATGTTCGTTACCGAGAACGGGGAGCCCTTGTGGGTTGGGCGCAATGTGGATCCCTCGCCGCTCGCGGACTTCCGGCATGCCCTGATCCTGCGTGTGCTCGCTATTGTTCTGGCCCTGATCGTGGCGATCCTGCTGATGGCGCGCTGGGTGGCCCTGCGCACCGAGCGCTTCGGGCGCGAGCTGACCGAAGGGGTGACCCGCATGCTGCGCGAGGACGAGGCGGCGGTGCACTTCTCCTGGCGGGGCTCGGCAGAACTGCAGGAACTGGCGGGCAATCTGTCCCAGCTGGCCGAAAGCCATGCCCGGCACAACCGCGCCTTGCGCCAGCACGCCCGGGAATTGGAACAGTCCAACCGTTACAAGTCCGAATTCCTGGCCAATGTCAGCCACGAACTGCGTACCCCACTGAACTCCATCCTTCTGCTGTCGAAGATGCTGGCCGGAAGCCGGAGCGGTTTGAGCGCGGAACAGACCAAGCAGGCCGAGGTCATTCACCGCGCCGGAAGTGATCTGCTGTCGCTGATCGACAATATCCTCGACATCTCCCGCATCGAGGCGGGGCAGGCCCGGCTGCACCTGGAGACAATCCGGTTGGAGCCTCTGCTGCAGGGGCTGATCGAACTGGTGCAGCCGCAGTTCACCGAGAAGGGGCTGAGTCTGAATCTGGTGGTCGACCCCGGAGCCCCGCAACAGCTGGTTAGCGACAGCGAGAAGCTGCGCCAGATCCTGAAGAACTTTCTCGCCAATGCGGTCAAGTTCACCGAGCAAGGGGAGTGCACCATCCGCCTGTCCGGCAATTCGGGCGCCGACCGCGATGCCTGCCCATTGCGTATCAGCGTCAAGGACACCGGCATCGGCATTCCACGGGCCAAGCAGGGGGTGATCTTCGAGGCGTTCAAGCAAGCCGACGGTTCCACCAGCCGGCGTTTCGGGGGCACCGGCTTGGGCCTGACCATCAGCCGCGAACTGGCCGGGCTGATCGGCGGCCGCATCGAACTGGACAGCGACGCCGGCCGCGGCGCCGAATTTTCCCTCTTGCTGCCCCTGGAGTTCGACGATCGGCGGGTGCCGGCCCTCGAGAAACCGGGTCCGGACCCCGAGGTCGACGAGGCCGAGACCGAGTCCGAGGCGCCGCAGCTGCCCGCGGCCAGCTTCGCCGGCCGCTGTGTGCTGCTGGTCGAGCGAGAAGTCCGCAATCTGCTGCAGTTGACCCCGGTGCTGGAGGCCTGGGGCATGCGCGTGACCGCCGCCTGCGATGGCGAGGAGGCCCTGGAAACTTTGCGCGAGGAGGGCGAATGCAAGTTGGTGTTGATGGATGTGACGATGCCTGACGGGGAGGGCTATGATACGATTGAGCGAATCAGGAGACAGGAGGCGTTCGCAGGGGTGCCCATAGTCGCCCTGGCGGGCGCAACGGATGCCGATGAACGGGCCCGTTGTCTGGCCGCAGGCGCCGACGACTTGGTGGCAAAGCCGGTCGATCCGGTAGTCTTGAAGGAGTCCCTGGAGCACTTCCTGTCTTGAGCGGGCCGGCACCGGCCAATGGGATAACTTAAAAACAAATGCGTCCGTTATGAAGCGTTACAGCGGATTCAAACTGCTGATCGTAGACGACCACGAGCACAACCTGTTCACCCTCCGCTCGTTGGTGCAGCAGCACATGGACGTAGAGATCCTGGAGGCCATTTCCGGCCAGGGAGCCCTGGATGTCGCGCTCAAGGAACCCGGTATCGATCTCATTATCCTGGACGTGCAGATGCCCGAGATGGACGGGTTTCAGACCGCCTCCATGCTCAAGATCCGCAAGAAGACCCGGGACATCCCCATCATCTTTCTGACCGCCGCCTTCAAGACCGCCGAGTTCCAGCAAAAAGGCTATGAGGTGGGTGCGGTCGACTACCTGCTAAAGCCGATCGACGACAACCAGCTGATCAACAAGATCAGCACCTATTTCCGGCTGATCGAGAAAGAGCGCGAGATGAACCGGGTGCTGGAGGAGAAGGTTGCCCAGCGCACAGCCGAATTGGCCCAGGCCAAGCGGTACCTGGAAAATATCATCCGCTACATGGGCGAGGCCTTGCTGGTGCTGGATCCGCAGGGGGTGATCGTCTCGGCCAACCCCGCGGCCTGCCGCATGCTCGACTATCCGGAGCCCGACCTGCTCGGGATGTCCATTGGCGATGTGTTCGAGGAAGAAGACCAGGAGCAGGCCGGGGCCTTCTTCGGCACTTGGCTGGAAGCGCTGATTCGAGTCGGGGCGCTGAGCAAGATCGACGCCCGCTTCATCGCGAAGGACGGGCGCAGGGTGCCGATCCTGTTCTCCCGCACCGCGATCCTGGACGACCAAGGTGAGATCGGCGATATCATCTGCATCGCCAAGGATATGACCGGGTACACCCGGAGCGAGGAAGCCGATGCCTCCGATCCCCCCGACAGTGTTGCCCATCATGACGTCTAATGCCCGCGCGCCCGGCCCGGGACGAGGAGTAGGAAAATGAGCGAGCCCTCAGACCCCAAAGTGCCGATCCCACAGCTGCCGAACGAAGACACTCAGCTCACGGCCAATGCCCTCAAGGCCATGGCCCACCCGCTGCGCTGGAAGATTCTCTGCTCCCTGGGCAACAACGAGCTGTCGGTGGGTGAGATCGTCGAGCGCACGGGTACTTCCCAGAGCAATATCTCCCAGCACCTGGAACAGCTGCGCAACAAGAATATCGTGGTCTCGCGCAAGGAGGCCAACCGCATCTACTATCGCATTCGCAATCCCCAGCTGCTGGAGCTGATCGGCACCATGCGCCAGGTGTTGTGCCCGGCCAATCTCGACGACCGTCCGCCGCAGGACTGAGGGAAGGATCGTGGAGACCTGGGAGCAACTCCTGGTCGGCGCCTTTGCCGTCCTGCTGATCTTCCTGTTCCGGCCCGGCATCAAGGCGGCGTTGGAGCAGAGCCGTCAGGCGGAAAAGGACTGGAAGGGGGCCCTGATACCGATCGGCCTGGTGGTGCTGTTCGTGGTGCTGCTGATCGCCATGGCCCGCTCCGGATGAGCGAAGCGCGGCTGACCGAGCTGGAGACTAGGCTCGCCTTCCAGGACGACCTGATCCAGGCGGTGAATCTCGGCCTGGCCGAGCAGCAGCTGCCGCATCGCGGCCCTGGCCGCGGAAGTCACGGAGCTGCGGCGTCAGCTGCGGGCCCTGGCGCCAGCCGAGTCCGATCCGGGGCATCAGTCACCGCCGCATTATTGAGGGCCGAGGCGCCGTTTGACCGCGGCGCTCAGCCAATCTCCCGGTCGCGCACCCCCAGCAGGTAGAGAATGCTGTCGAGCCCGAGGGTGGAGATGGCGTGCCGGGCGTTGGCGCGAACCAGGGGCTTGGCGTGGAAGGCCACCCCCAGGCCCGCCAGGCCCAGCATCGGCAGGTCGTTGGCGCCGTCGCCGACGGCGATTACCTGCTCCAGGGCGATGCCCTCGCGGCGCGCCATCTCCTGCAGCAGCTCGGCCTTGCGTGCCCCGTCTACGATCTGCCCTTTCACCTCTCCGGTGAGGCGACCGTCCTCGATCTCCAACTCGTTGGCGTAGACGCAGTCGAGGCCCAGGCGTCGTTGCAACTCGCGGGCGAAATAGGTAAAGCCCCCGGACAGTATCCCAACCCGGTAGCCGAGCCGCTTGAGGGTCGAGATCAGGCGTTCGGCGCCCTCGGTGACCGGCAGTTCGGCGGCGATTCGAGTCAGCACCGACTGGTCGAGCCCGCGCAGCAGGGCCAGACGGCGCCGGAAGCTCTGTTTGAAGTCGAGCTCGCCACGCATCGCCGCCTCGGTGATGGCCGCTACCTGCTCACCCACACCGGCGGCCTTGGCCAGCTCGTCGATCACCTCCACCTGAATCAGGGTGGAGTCCATATCGAACACGATCAGGCGTCGGTTGCGTCGGTACAGGTCGTCGGCCTGGAACGCCAGGTCCACCTCCTCGTCGCGGGTGATCTCGAGCAGGTCCTGGCGCAGGGTCGCCGGGTCCGCCGCCTGCCCGCGGATCGAAAACTCCAGGCAGGCCCGGGCCTGGGGGTCTTCGCGCTGTAGCGACAGGCGGCCGCTGAGGCGGTCGATGACTTGGATATTCAGCCGGTGACGCGACACCACCGCCGCTACCCGGGCCAGGATGCGCGCGCTCAGTTTGCGCCCGAGCAGGGTGATGATATAGCGCGGCTTGCCCTGGGCGGCGACCCAACGCTCGTACTCGTCCGCGGCCACCGGGGTGAACTGGATCTGCAGTCCCAGCTGGTGGGCCTGGAACAGCAGGTCCTTGAGCACCGGGCCCGAGGCCTCGCCGGCCGGTACCTCCAGCAGCATGCCGAGGGACAAATGATCGTGGATCACCGCCTGGCCGATGTCCAGGATGCTGGCCCCATGCCGGGCCAGGGTTTCGGTCAGGGCGGCGGTCAGTCCCGGGTGGTCCTGCCCGGTGACATTGAGCAGGATTATCTCGCCCACTGCCTCATTCCCCCCGAACCAGGTGCGGTTCGAGCTTGGGCGGCAACTGCAGGTAGAAGCCCTGGCCGCTCAAGGCCGCCAACACCTCTCGGATCTCGGCTCGGGCCAGCCGGCGCCCCGGGTGCAGCTCCAGCTCCATTACCAGCTCCGGCGCGCCGAAACCCTGGCGCAGCGCCGCCGGCAGGCCCTCGAAACCCTGCGGATCGGCCAGGTAGAGGTACATCTCGGGCTTGCGCGGGCTCTTGTAGATCCAGCAGGGCTGGCCGGTTTGTGGGATGGGGGCCATGGGCAAGGCTCTTGGGGGCAATATCGCCAAGTATTCTAGCCGACCGGCGCCGGAAACTGGAAAAACCCGGGCTCGAGGAGGATACTTTACCGAGAACCGTGGTCGATAGCTCTGCAGCATTGCGGGATTTCGAGGCAAACGGTGACCAATCTAATGAAGAAATGGCTGTATTACGGGCTGATCCTGGGTTTGGCGGCGGCGGGCGTAGCGGCCGAGCCGTCGGCCCGCGGATCGACGCCGGCAGACGAAGAGTTGCGCCGCCAGGTCCTGGAGCGAAAGCTGGATTCTCTGGCCCGCAATGAAGACCGTTTTCGCCGCTATATCCAGGAAGGGGAACTGCGCACCTCGTTGTGCCGTCACTGCCACGGCCCGCAGGGGGTCAGCCAGCGTCCCGGGGTGCCGAGCCTGGCGGGCCAGGACCCGACCTACCTGGTGGAGCAATTCGAACGGTTTGCGGCCGGCGAGCGCGAGGAGTTCGTCATGAGCGGTCTGGCCGACGGCCTGAGCGAGTCCGACATGATCCGCCTCGCCCTCTATTACGCCAGCCTGCCGCTGGGTCCCGAGGCCGATAGCGAGCCGGAACTGGCAGATAGGGGCGGCCCCATCTACCGGCGCCTGTGCACCGGCTGCCACGGTGCCGATGGCCGCGGCGGCGCCGGTTATGCCCGTCTGGCGGGTCAGCGCGCCGACTATACCGCCAAGATGTTGCGCCAGTTCCAGCAAGCCGGAAGGCACCACCCGCTGATGGGTAGAATCTCGGTCGGGCTGAGCGACTGGGACATCGAGGCCCTGGCCGCCTACACGGCCAAGTTGCCCTGACTTCGGCGCGCGGTCATGTCCTTCCGAGTATTCGCACCTATCCTTGCCGGCCTGCTGCTGAGCGCCTGTGCAAGCATCCCCCCCGATATTCGCAACGCCCCGCCCGGGGACCTGCAGCTGGAGGCAGTACGACAGCAGCCGGATGCCCATTTGGGTCAGCGGGTGCGCTGGGGCGGACAGATCGTTTCGGTAGAAAACGGGGAACGCGAGACCTGGGTGGTAATGGTTGCCCGCCCACTAGGGTTCGGCGGGCGTCCCGAGGACACGGACCAGAGCCCGGGCCGGTTTCTGGCCCGTTTCGACGGCTTTCTCGACCCCGCCACTTACAAAGCGGAGCGTGAGCTGACCGTCAGCGGGCGCCTGGAAGCGCCCCAGACCCGCAGCGTCGGAAACTACCCCTATCTCTACCCGGTATTGCGGGTGGAGCGGAGCCAGCTTTGGGAGCCGCTGCCAGATTACCCGGCGGGCTACTGGCGCTATCCCTACTATGACCCTTGGTACTACCCGTGGCGCGATCCCTACAGGTGGTGAACCGAGGCTGGTGCCGGCTGATGCCGCTAATGCTGCTTGCCGCCTGCGCCGGCGCCCCCCAGATGCCCCCGAACCGCGGCCCCGAGCCGGCCCAGGCAGCGGCGGAACCGGAGCGCTGGCTTGGCAGCCGGGTGGTCTGGGCCGGCACCCTGGTAGCCGTTCACAATTTGGCCGACAGCAGCCGCCTGGAGGTGCTGGCCTATCCTCGCCGAAGCAACGGCGAGCCGGACCTGGATTCGGCTCCCCTGGGTCGCTTCGTGGCCAGCTACCCGGGATACCTGGAGCCACTGGACTATGCCCCGGGCCGCCAGCTCAGCGTGCGCGGGCGCCTGGCGGGCAGCGAGACCGGCAGGGTGGGGGAGGCTCAATATCACTATCCCCTGGTCCAGGCGGTCCAGTTGCAGCTGTTGACGCCCAGTTCCCGCAGCGAACCGCGGGTCTATTTTGGCATCGGCGTCGGCAGCTACCGCTGGTAACGGCCGGCGAGCAACTTAATTACACCGGCACCGCCGTTACCGGCACCAACTTCCAGATATCCCGATTGTATTCTTCCATGGTGCGGTCGGTGGAGAAGCGGCCGCTGCAGGCGCTGTTGAGGATGCTCATATCGGTCCAGCGCTCGAGGTCCTGGTAGGCAGTGGCGGCCTGGCGCTGGGCTTCGGCGTAGCCGTGGAAGTCGGCGGCGGTCATCCAGGGGTCCTGGGGGCTGCGGATGGCCTCAATAATAGGGTTGAACAGCCCCGGCTCGAACTGGTTGAAGTGCCCGCATTCGAGCAGGTGCATCACCCGCTTGAGCTCCGGGTCGGCTTCGATGATGGCCTGTGGGTCATAATTGCCGCGCGTCTGCTCCACTTCGGCGGCGGTGAGGCCGAACAAGAAGAAGTTGTCGGCCCCCACCTCGTCGCGGATCTCGATATTGGCCCCGTCCAGGGTGCCGATGGTCACCGCCCCGTTCATCATGAACTTCATGTTGCCGGTGCCCGAGGCCTCCTTGCCAGCGGTTGAGATCTGCTCGGAGAGGTCGGTGGCGGGGCATATCACCTCCATGGCGCTGACCCGGTAGTTGGGCAGGAAGGCGACCCGCAGCAGGTCGCCCACCGCCGGATCGTTGTTGACCACGCTGGCAACATTGTTGATCAACTTGATGATTAGCTTGGCCATGGCGTATCCGGGGGCCGCTTTGCCCCCGATCAACACGCAGCGCGGGCTCCAGCCGGTGGTATCGCCGGCCTTGATGCGGTCGTAGAGGTGGATCACGTGCAGCACATTGAGTAACTGGCGTTTGTACTCGTGGATGCGCTTGACCTGGACGTCGAACATCGCCTCGGGGGCGAAGTCGACCCGGCACTCCTCCGCCACCAGGCGCGCCAGGCGCTGTTTGTTGGCGTACTTTACCTCGCGCCAGCGGCGCCGGAACTCCGGATCGTGCATGTGATCCCGCAGCTGCTGCAGCTGAGGCAGGTCGGTAACCCAGGCCTCGCCGACCTGCTGATTGATCAGGTCGCGCAGCTGCGGGTTGCAGTAGGCCAGCCAGCGGCGCGGGGTGACGCCGTTGGTTTTGTTGTTGAATTTCTCCGGCCATAGCTCGTAGAAGTCCCGAAACAGGCCCTCGCGCAGCAGTTGGGAGTGCAGTTCGGCCACCCCGTTGACGGAGAAGCTGCCGACGATCGCCAGGTAGGCCATGCGCACCTGGGGCTCGTGACCCTCCTCGATCAACGACATTCGGTGCAGGCGCTCGCCGTCCCCCGGCCAGCGTGCCGCCACCTCGCTGAGGAAGCGGGCGTTGATCTCGTAGATGATCTCCATCAGGCGCGGCAGCAGCTGTTCGAACAGGCGCACCGGCCAGCGTTCCAGGGCCTCCGGGAGCAGGGTGTGATTGGTATAGGCCATGGTGCGGCTGGTGATTTTCCAGGCCTGATCCCAGTCCATGCCGTATTCGTCGATCAGTTGGCGCATCAGCTCCGCCACCGAGATGCTGGGGTGGGTGTCGTTGAGCTGGAAGCAGCTCTTCTCGGCGAAGCCCTCCAGCCCCCGGTCGTGCAGTTCGTACCACTGGCGCATCACGTCCTTGATGCTGGCCGAGGCCAGGAAGTACTGCTGCCGCAGGCGCAGTTCCTTGCCGTTTTCGCTGGCGTCATTCGGGTAGAGCACCATGGTGATGTGCTCGGCGGCGTTCTTGGAGGCCACCGACTCCGGGTAGCTGCCGGCGTTGAACTCGTCCAGGTCGAACTCGTCGGTGGCAGCCGACTTCCATAGGCGCAGGGTGTTGACGGTGCCGTTGCGGTAGCCGGGGACCGGGATATCGTAGGGAACCGCGAGCACGTCGTGGGTATCGACCCAGCGCACATGGGTGCGCCCGCCGGGGGCGTTATAGAGTTCGGTGCGACCCCCGAATTGGACCCGTTGGGTGAATTCCGGGCGTTCCAGTTCCCAGGGGTTGCCGTCGCGCAGCCAGTGGTCAGGTTCTTCGAGCTGGCGCCCGTTGTCGATCAGCTGGCGGAACATGCCGTACTCGTAACGCAAGCCATAGCCCTTGACCGGCAACTGCAGGCTGGCGCAGCTGTCGAGGAAGCAGGCCGCCAGGCGGCCCAGGCCGCCGTTGCCGAGACCGGCGTCCGGCTCGCTCTCGGCGATCTCCTCCAGGTCCAGGCCGTACTCGTAGAGGGCCCGCTGTGTGTCGTCCTCCACGCCCAGGTTGAGCATCGCATTGCCCAGGGCGCGCCCCATCAGGAACTCAAGCGACAGATAATAGGTGCGCTTGCAGTCCGTTTCCTCGTAGGCGAAGCGGGTATTCTTCCAGCGCTCCATCAGACGGTCGCGCAGGACGATCGACAGGGCCTTGTAGGGATAGTGGGCAAAGCGGCAGCGTTTGTCCCGCCCCAGCGTATGGCTGAAGTAGTGACGAAAGTCGTCGCCCAGGCTCTTGGTATCGGTTCCCAGGGCCGGGAGATCGGTGATCTCCTCGGTGGGTGTGCTCTTGCACAGCGGGCGAAACAGACGGTAGGGGTTATATAGCATGTCGATGGTCCCGGTAAATGGATTGCTCTAACTCTAAGCTATCGGTGTCGATGCGCAAACCCGCCTGGGCCCGGAGTCGCGGTCGAGGCGGGCCGGCGCGATCAATTAAATAACGCAGGGAACAGGCCAAAAGCGCGGGTCCCGGGGCCGGACTGGTGACCCCCGGGCCTCAGGAGCCGGGCGGCTTGGCTAATCTGCATCGGCGGAGGCGCGAGCGGTTCCGGCGGCGATTATCGGTATGCGCGCAGTAACTCCCGAGCGAGAGCATAGTGAAGCGCGGAAAGCTCCGCAACTGCGCCGCAACGGGGTGTCGCTTGTACCTCCGCCTCGGGCTTGCTGTAATCAGGGTTTCGGCGCGGCCTGAATGCGAGGCATGCGCTCATCGAATCGGGTTGGGGACGAGCAGATGCAGGATCGTAGAGAACAGGTTCAGCGGGTCGGCGATCTGCTGGTGGATGGGTTTCACTATCTGGCGCTTTTCGTGATTGGCGCCACCATTGTCTGGTCCGCGGTCCACGAATATTTGTACATCATGGACAGCGGGCATGCCCAGCTCAAGGACATCCTGCTGCTGTTCATCTACCTCGAACTGGGGGCCATGGTGGGGATCTACTTCAAAACCCATCGCCTGCCGGTGCAGTTCCTGATCTATATCGCCATCACTGCCCTGTCGCGGCACTTGGTGATCGACGTGCAGAAGGTCTCGGACGGCTTCCATCTCTACCTGCTGCTCACCATAACCGGCGCCATCGTTCTGCTGAGCCTGGCGATATTGATTTTGACCTACACCGCGCGCCGTTTCGGGCGGCCCGAGGATGACGTGCCCCGGCCCGGTGAACCCGGTTAGACAAGGGCCGGTGGCGCTTCCGGGACCCTTCCTTGTCGCGGGCTACCGAAGATCTGCGAAATTATCGGATCGCGCAATGAGACTGCTCTGGCAGCTGTCAGCCAGGCGGTTGGCACGTCAGCTGGTTGTGGTCACTCGGTGCGTTCCCCGATCGCTTCCCGCAGTTTGCGGCGAGCGCGGAACAGGCGGGTGCCGACGCCGGCGGAGCTGATACCCAGCTGCTTGGCGATCTCCTTTTGGGAATAGCCGTGCAATACCTGGAGCAACAGGGGCTCGCGGTATTCGGTCGGCAGCTCCTCGATAGCCCTGCGCAGGACGAAGGCCTCGGTGGAGGTGTCGAAATCGCGGCGGGTACCGCTCAACTCTTCGGTCGGAACGTCGCTGTATTGCAGCTGTTTGCGCTCGAAGCGGCGCGCGTTCTCACGCCGAAGGATGGTCAGCAGCCAGCCCTTGACAGCCTTCGGTTCCTCAACTCTGTGCAGGGACTTCCAGGCCCGCAAGAGGGTCTCCTGCACCAGGTCTTCGGCTACCTGGCGGTTGTTGCTCAACCAGTAGGCGTAGCGGAAGAGGTCCTTGCCGTATTGCTCGACCAGTTCCTCGAATGCCTGGTCCCGGGAATGCCCGGCGGCCGGCAGGGTCCAGGTGTTGGGACTATAGGCGATGCTGCTCATGACGGACTCCTTGGGGGTTGATGAGAATGCAGATGCTTCGCATTCCCATACCGCAGGAGTCGTGCCAGGTTTTAACTATCTGTAATTAATAGAGAAATGAGATCTGGGTTTTGGCGTTTGGTAACGAAGCGTTATAACGAAAGCTTACGTTGTAACGAAACGTTCAGCTTTCAGGGTGCCTGTCGTCCGCGGGGTGTTGGCGTTTCGCCCAACCTTGAGATCGATATCTGGAGCTAATCTATGCTCACTCCTCAGCCCTCAGCCCTCAGTCCTCAGCCCTCAGCCCTCAGTCCTCAGTCCTCAGTCCTCGCAGTCCTCGGCCCATTTCCTCTCATTCCTTATCCGGCAGTTCCAGCCCATACTTCTTGATCTTGCGGTCGAGCGCGGGGCGCGAGATGCCGAGGATTTCGCAGCTGCGCCCCTTGTGGCCGCCGGTGTAATGCAGCACCTGCTGAATATGCCCGGCCTCTACCTGGTCCAGGCTGCGCATCACCTGGGCCGCGTCCTGGCCGGGAAGATCGCCCTCGGGGCGCGGTGTATGGGCGCCCAGGGGGATCAGGTCCGGCGTCAGCAGGTCGCCGCGGGCATGGACCGCCGCCTGGGTCAGCAGGTTTTCCAACTCCCGCACATTGCCCGGCCAATGGTGAGCCTGCAACCGGGCCATGGCGGTGTCGCTGATCTGGATCGGCGGCCGTTCCAGGCGTTTGACGATTCGCCCCAGCAGCGAGCGCGCCAGCAAGGGGATGTCTTCCTTGCGCTGGCGCAGGGACGGCAGTTCCAAGCTGATCACATCGAGCCGGTACATCAGGTCCTCGCGAAAGCGCCCTGCGCGCACCTCCTCGGCCAGGTCCCGGTTTGTGGCCGCGATGATGCGGGCCCGGCTCGCGATATGCTCGGTGCCTCCGACGCGCTCGAACACTCGCTCCTGCAGGGCGCGGAGCAGTTTGGCTTGCAGAGGCAGGGCCAGTTCGCCCACCTCGTCGAGGAACAGGGTGCCTTCCGCAGCCTGTTCGAAGCGGCCGATCTTGCGCGCAGTCGCCCCTGTGAATGCCCCCTTCTCGTGGCCGAACAGTTCGCTTTCCAGCAGGTTGTCCACGATCGCCGCACAATTGATGGCCACGAACGGGCCAGGACGCCGACTGTGGGCATGGATCAGGCGCGCCACTACCTCCTTGCCGGTGCCGCTTTCGCCGCTAATCAGCACATTGGCGGCGCTCTCGGCGCTCAGGGCGATCTCCTTGCTCACCTTGAGCATCGCCTCGCTGCGTCCGATCAGTCCGTTTTCGCCGCCCAAGCCTTCGACCGGCTCCGGCCGAGGCCCTTGCTCGCGGGTCAGGCGCTGCTGCTCGAGCACCTTGGTCACCGCCTGCTCCAGGCCTTGGGTGTCGATCGGTTTGTGTACGAAATCCCTGGCCCCGGCCTTGATCGCCTGAATCGCCAGTTCCAGATCATGCTGGCCGGTCATCATGATCACGGCCTGATCGGGGCGCTGTCCGAGAATGGTCTTGAGCAGTTCCAGGCCCGTGCCGTCGGGTAGCTGTTGGTCGAGCAGAATCAGGTCTGGTTCGACCGAGGACAGTCGTTGCAGGCCTTCAGCGCAGCTGATGGCTCCGGACGCCGAATACCCCTGGTCCTCGAAATGCAGCATCAGCATTTCGTTCAAGAGCGCATCGTCTTCGATGATCAGCAAGCGGGCGGGCATGACGCGGCTACCGGGCTTCGGGGACGGGTTCAGCAATAGCAAGGTTTGCTAATGCCGGCAAGGGGGAGGGGAAAGGTGCGGCAGACAGGTTGCGCCGAATGGGCTTTACCACGAGCGGCTCGCCGGTCGGGGTAACGAGCTATTGGATTGGGGAATACCCTTATTTTGGTGCGGCATTAGTTTATGGGTAGATAAAAAATACTTGACTTCATATCAGATAATGCTAATATTGCCTGCAACTAATCGAGCAAGCAACCATTTTGGAGATTTATCATGTTACTGACCGTACTTTCCGCTGTAGCTCTCACCGTTGGTGGCGTCATGACCGCGCAGGGGCTGAATGACGAGGCGCTGGGCGCTTCCCAGGAAACCGCTCCCGTGGTCGAAGTGGCCCCGATCCAGCAGGAACAAGTCACCGAGCCCGGCGAGCTGGGCTGGTAGGCAACGTTTCAACCAAGCAAACCTGTTAGGGGGTGTAGTATGTTCCTGACCGTATTGTCCGCAATCGCCCTGACCGTCGGTGGTGTAATGACCGTGCAAGGGCTTAACGACGAGGCGCTGAGCGCCTCTCAGGAAACGGATCCGGTGGTCGAAGTGGCCCCGATCCAGCAGGACGACGCCCAACAGCCCGGCGAACTGGGCTGGTAAGCCGAACCTGAGGTACGCGCCCCGGGCCCTGGTAACAGGGTTCGGGGCGTTTTTGTTTGCGGCCCCGGCCGGGCACGACCAGCCAGCGAGCACCAGGCCGCTGCCGGACGGTGACGCGCCGACCGACCACCACGGCCCTGCGGACGGGAATGTTTATTCGGCTGCGCCAAGCCGCTCCCAGGGAGGAACTTCAAAGACCATGGCTTCAGCTTCACTGCCTTCTTCGAAAAAGGTGTGGATTGAATCGTCGGTGAAGTAGCGCCAGAATTCGGCCTCGAACGCGTGCTCCTCTATCGTGAAATCACCGGCATTCTGCCGTTCCTCGAGGAAGCGGCGGTAAGCATCCAAGGGTTCGGGACCAAACTGCTGGAAGATAATGCGTCCTCCATACTGGTGGTAGAGCGCTCGATTGAGCTTCCACTGCCTGATGATGGAACGCGCCATCTCGTGCCGCATGTTGTCGACTTCTGCGGCCTCCTCCGGCGTCAGTCCATCGTCGGCGGTGAGTCCCTCGGCCGCCATGCCGCGGCGCATGTTCTCCACCCAAGCGTCGATTTCCAGTTCCTTTGCCTCGATGCCATGCTCCGCGGCGTAACGCTCGAACAGCCGCGTAATGACGGCTTCCTGCATTTCGCCGGCGTCACCTGTTCGAATCGGCTCCCCGAGCACGGTCGCAGCCACCGGTGTCTCCAGGGGTTCCAGCTCGATGGTCGAGCCGTCGGCCATGGTGGCGAGAAACAGGTGGCGGTCTTTCAGCGTGTAGCTGCGCACCCACTGGAACTGGGCCAGGAACTTTGCGGAGAGCGAACCCGGCGGACACAACGCCTTGGTAGAGGCGATGGGGCCGAACACCAGCTGGCCGGGTGCTTGGGAGGTCCAGGCGCCCGTGCCGCGGTTGCAGTCGGCGACAATACTCGCGGTTCCGTCCGACATTAATTCGAGTCTGTATGGCTGCGAATCCTGCGGCTCCTCGACGCTGTCGTCCATCGACAGGATCTTCACCAGTTGCCAGGAAGAACCCGCGAGTTCACCCGCTCCCCCCGCTGCAGCATCAGCGGACGGCGAAGATGCCTCCTGCGCAGCCAGGGGCGCAGCCCCCACAAGCAGCGCAAGGATCAAAATAACCGGCCGAACTTGCATCGGATCAGCCCCCCTCGATCGCGGCCAGCGGCACTTCGTATACCTCGCCGCCATCGATGGTCACGATCCAGGTGTCGCCCTCGAGTTTGGCATCAGCTTCGCGGTTGGTTGCGTTGACGTAGTCCTTCATGAAGTTGATGGTGAACTGCTCGCCGAGCTGGTTCTGAACGACGATCGACGCCTCTCCGCCTTCCATACGCAGGATACCGGCTGGGCAGCTGCCGAACTCGGAATCGCCGGCCGCCCGGCAACGAAGGCGCGTGGTCGCGTCGTAATCGTTGGTGGTGAAGGGTGCCGCCCAGTTGTCCTCGTCGGCCTGGGGCTCCAGGGCGGCGGTGTTCCAGTACACATAGACGCTCTCGTCCTCGAAGCGGAAAATCAGCCCCTGGTCCCCGAGGCCGCTCTGCCGATACACCGGGCGGCCGTCCTGGTCGCGGAAGTTACCGGGCGCATCTCCCACCGGCGACAAATCGTGGGTGACGCCGTCCTCGCGAGTGATGGTGACGTAGCCCTGGCGTTGCGAAAAGGTGCAAGAGATCATCTTGTCGGTGTGATCGGATCCGGCGGGATAAATGTCACAGCGGGCATCCGCGCTGTCGGCCATTGCCGCGATAGGAAATGCCGTCGACGCCAGGAATGTCGCGGTTGCCAGGGCCGTTGCTGGATTCATAGCAAATTCCTCTTTTGGAAGGTCGGTGTTGGAGTGTTGGGCCCCTGCGCTGTAGCAAGGCGGGCGAAATTTCTGGTGTCACGCAGCCTTCGCCGCCGATTGCTTACGTCAATACAGGTGGTAACGGCTGTCCATTACTCGGCCATGGCTGTCGAAATGGCAGGTGTAGGTCGCGCGGTGCGGGTGATCGCGGTCATACTTCACCTTTGCTTCGCCGACGAGATCGTGACCTTCGATACGCGAGCTTTTCAGATTCACCCGCGCCGTGTAATCGTGTTCGTCTCGAACGCGGTACTGCAGCATATCGTGGCATTCGTCTTCCAGTACCGATTTCTTGACCGGGAGTTGCGACGTCGTGCTGCTATCGCTATCCCCCGACTGAGATGCGGCTATCGCGGCGACAATGGCAAGTCCCGCCCCTACCGCGAGCGCAGTGCCGAGACCGCTGTCGTCATCATCGTCTTCGTCCCGGTGTCGTGGGCTCGGGCCATTGTAGGCGTAGGACTTGATGTGCCCGTGCTTGACCTTGCATTTGAACGGGTACTTCCGATGGTCGAATTTTACCTTGCCGTGGACCTTGTACTTGTGATTGCCTACTTGTTCCGCCTCGACATGGCGAAAGTTGCTCACGCGGTAAACATCCCTAATCTTATTCTCGCAAAGCTGCTTGGCATGACCCTGTTCCGAAGCCATGGAAACCGCGGGGGCCAGCAGGCACAAGGATACCGCGGCAGCCAAGCCGGAAACCGTTACGCAATTCATACCCGTTCTCCTCTCTGGTTTTATTGCCCCGTCCGGGCCGCCTCCGCTTCGAGTTCGCCCGACACTTGTTGAGGCACTTCGACCACCCGGTGGCCGCCGAACAGAATGCTCGCCAGGATCAGGATCTTCAGTGCCTGACCAAACGACAGTGTCTTGACGCCGAACACTTCCGGCATGGTGCTGTTCCAAAGCCAGCGGAAAAAGAAAACGATGATGGCAATTAGAGCGGCCGCGATCACGACCCCGACAATGACGCCAATCACCGGATTTTCCATCTTTTTCCTCTGGTTATCCGCTCAGAGTTTGAGCGGTCTAAGGGGGAATCCTGAGCATAGTGTCTCGGTAACTGTACTTCAAGGCTGGCGCGGAAACCCCGGTCAAGCTCGACTTCGGCTGCCTGTTGTAGCCAAAACCTGGCTGGCGTCGCCTGTCCCGGCGCTGGGATGTCCCGGAGGCGCCGGGCTAGTCCACCCACCCGAGGACGTTGCGCAGGATCGACCAGCGCGGCTGCTCGTCCTCGGCGCCTTGCCCGAGAATCCAGTAGTCGTAAGCGCGTTGGATCATGCCCTCGTTGCTTGCGAACACCACCCACTCGTTAACGGCGTTCGTCAGGTCTTCCGCTTCCAGGGCCAGTCCGAAGGCCGACGGAACCTTCACCGGGTCCGGCTGTGGGACGACAACCGTGTACTCGGGGTGCAGGAGCGTCCATGCCGCCCCGTTTTCCGCCGGTACCAGGAAGGCGTCAAGCTCCGGGTGCCGGCCTTCGAAAAAGGGGCGCCAGAACTCGATGGTGACGAAGTCCACGTCGGTATCGTCGAAATAGCGTTTCATGCTGAACTCGACTTGGCGGGTATCCAGCGGAACCCCGATCTTCAGTCCCTTGCTGCGGCGCAGTGCCTCCACGCTCGCGAATTCGTGGCGGCGCTCATCGCGCACGGCCAGGCCCATGGTTCCAATGAGATAGGGTGCAGAGAGGCGCAGCGAAGGGAACCAGAAGGGGCGGTACCAAACGCTCGGCATGACATCGATGAGGCCGCCTTCAAGCATGGCAGGCAACTCCGGCCATGATATCGGTACGAACTCGGCCTCGACGCCGAGCGCCTGCGCCAGATTCTGGGCCAGATCGACGTCGAATCCGACCAGTTCTCCGTCGGCATTGAAGAAGCTGAAGGGGAGGTTCGAGGGGTCGTAGCCCACGCGAACCGAGCCTCGTTCCCGAATGCGCGCCAGTCTCGAGCCGGGGGTCGCCGTTTCTTCCCCTCGCAGCGCCGCCAGGTCTTGATAGACGAGCGCTGACGATACCTTCCGAGGGGAGTGCATCTGCCGCAATGCCTCGTCCTTGTCATAGGTTGTGTCGATGGCCGCCGCCAGCAGGAGTCGGACCGCCAAGACTGTGACCGCTATGCCCACTGCCATCGCAATGCCGGCAAACACCAGCCGTCTTCGCTGCAGTACTAGAAACCCGCCCATGGCGGCGGCCCCGAGCAGGGCAAAGGCGAACAGGTTCATTGCGGTTACCAGCGAGTCGAATTTGCCGCTGATAATGGTGGTCGGGATATACAGCTGAAAGAGATCATGGGGCAGCCCGAACAGATCCATCAGGAAGGGCAGCGCGACTTGGGCCTTGGCGAAATAGCTCGGCACCCCGGCCGCAAACAGGGTCCCGTAGTCCGCCGCCGATAGCGAGTTACCGGCAAGCCACCCGGCGAAGGGGACGAACAACAGGGTCAGCAGGCGTCCCGCGTTGGGGAAGTTGAACAGGATCGGAACCAGGATCTCTGCAGCGGAATCGGTTTCCTGGTTCAGGAGTCCGCGCTGTCGAAGCAGGTCCTTGGAGCGTTCCACCAGGATGGGCAGCACGATAAAGGCGTTGCTGGCCACGAAAGCGGTCAGTAGGGCGTCTCTGGCGACGCCGACCACCTCGCGGTAGCGGAACGGCGTCAGCGCGGTGACCAGGAGCGGCAGTATCAAGAAAGCGAGCAGTAACGATGCGGCGGTGAAGGCGATAAAGTAGACCCCGAGCCGCTCGAAGGTCTCCGGCGTCATAGTGCCCGCGGTCACGGCGCCGATGGCGAATACGCCGATCGGGGTCAGGCCGATGATGAACTTGGTGATCCGCACGATCGAGGCGTTGAACACCCGAAGGGGGCCGAGGACCCGTTCCCTGTCCTTTAGCCCGACCAAGCCGATGCCGATCATGGAACTGAACAGCACCACCGCGGGGACGGTTGCTTCGGAGAGTGAGCGAAACGGGTTCGCGGTAAAATAGAGGTCCGGGACCGAGAACGGTTGCTTGGGCTCGACCAGGGAGTGGCTGAAGAACGAGGCGCTTTCTATGCTGGGAAAGGCAACCGGCATGGCCGCGATCACCGCAAACGCGAGCACCCAGGTCAGCAGGAGCAAGGCGCCTCCCCTCAGCGCCAGTTGTTTGGCCTCGCCTGTTTCGAGTTGCCCGAAGCCGATGATCAGGGCCATCACCAAGTACGGGAGCACCATCATCTGCATCAGCCGGATATAGATGTCGGCGACGGGTTGCAGGGCCGCGGCGGGCTCTCCGAAGAAGAGCCCGACAACGATCCCGAGTCCAAGCCCGGCGATGATGCGGGCGGACAGGCTCATGCGTCGATAATCCCCTATGGGCGGGTTCGGCGCTCAATACCTTCGGCCCGTGGTCAGCTAGTGGGCGGTGTTGTCAGCCGTTTGTAATGGCGGCCGATCAGGAATGCAAGTAGCAACCAGACGATCACCAGTGCGACATTGAACAGGGCGAAACTCTGGGTCGTGAAGGCTGAGCCAGGTCGTACCGGCGAACACCAGCGCCGCGGAGAGCAGGTCTCCCGCCCGCACGAAAAAGGTGTCGATGGCCTGCTTGGCCTTGTATTTCTGCTCGCGGGTGGTCGGCAGGAAGAGGATCTGGCGCACCGTGTTCTGCAGCGAGTAATCGGTGGCGTTCTCCGCGGTCTTGGCCCAGCGGATCATGCTGAGGACCGGGTAGAAGGCGGCGATCAGATAGCCCCCAAGGGCGATCAGGGGAAGGATGGCGATGGCCACGCCGACGCCCAGGTATTTCAGCACGCGGGAAACCACGAACAACTGCAGCAGGAGTCCGGCAAGATTCACAATGGTGAAGAAATCCGCGTAGAAGGCGCCAATATACTCTTCCGTTGACGAGCCCCCCCGCCGTTCCCGCGGCCACCGCCCGCTCCGCTGCCGCCAGCACGGTGCGGCCGAGGATATACTCGCCCGTGGTGTTGACCCAGTTCAACACCAGCATCAACAGGGCGATGAGCAACAGGTAGCGGTTGCTCAGCACCATCGCAAATGCATTGCCCCCTTTGAGGGGCTCATCCTCGGTGGGTCGCTCCGCGATGCGTTCCGACGACCCCATTTCTCGCCGCCGCTCGCGCTTATCCACCCCGTTCGTCAACAATAGGCTGACGGCGAGGATGCTCGCCGCGACTAGCATCAGCTCGTAGACTCCGATCGAACCGATCAGCAGCGAGTCCAGGTAGCTGCCCGCCACGGCGCCGCAGGAGGCGCCGAAGGCTACGATGACGAAAAGCCGCTTACCCGACTCGGGGGTGTAGATATCGTTGGCGAAGGCCCAGAACTGGGCCGGTACCATAAGGTTGAAGATTCCGACCCAGAGAAAGAAAACGACACCGAGCGGTAATTCAAACTGTGCCAATGCGTAGAAAACGAGCAGGCAGCCGGCAAAGAACAAAGTAACCCCGTTGATCAGCACGCGCCGCGGCACCCGGCTCGCGAGCCAGCCGTACAGCGGCACCGCTGCGAGCAGCAGCAGCGCCTGTCCAGCCGCCGCGTAACTCTTGATCTCGGCGCCGCCCCCCGCCAGGATTAGGGCCTCCCGCACCGGCTTGAGCACGTAGTAGGCGGTGAGGATGAGGAAGATATTGAGCGCCAGCAGCAGGGCGGAAGCGGCTTCTCCCCGCCGAACCTCGGTAAAGAGGTTGAGAAAGCGGTCGACCGGACTAAGGGCTGGGGTGCCATTCATGAATTGCTTCTCCGGTTGCGGTCAGGCCGGGTTTTTTCGCGATAGTCTTCCAAGAACCGGCTCTTGGGTCTGCGGGACCTGCCGTGCGGCGCCGAAGGCACTCCAGCTGCGGGAGAATATGGGCATGGTCACTCCGGTATCGCCCCGGTTTCGGCTCGAAGTCGGTCCAGCGTGTCGTCGACGAGGTCCGCTCGGGTTAGCGTCGTGGCTTGGGAGCGGATTTGTTCGGGCAGGGTTGCCCAATCGATGGGACGAGTGAAATCCGGTGATTGGAAGGCGGCAAGGCGCAGCCTCCTTTGGTCGAATTCGATTAGGGTGAAGCTGCGCGGGGAGCGCGCCGAGGTGCCGATGAGCTTGCGCGGACCCGCGCCCAGACAGGACTGGCTGACATGGTGGATCCCGTCCTTGTGGCCGGGGTAAAAGGCGTGGTGATGACCGCTGAGATAGAGACGCACGCCCGCCTTGCGCAGCAGTTGCTCCAGCTTCGGGTCCCCGATGAAGTCCCGCTCACGCCGCTGGGCAAAGGGCCAGAGGGGTAAGTGGCTGAAGGCGATGCGTTGTGCGTAATCGCCGCCGTGCTTGTCCAGCAGGTCGCCGAGCCAGTCCATATGCTCGCGGGACAGCAGCCCGACGGTGGTGGCATCCAAGGAAACAAAAAGCACGCCCCTCGCCGCGAAGGCGTAATAAAAGGGGTAATGAGTGTCGTCCACGAAGTGCAGGTCGGGCTTTCTTGCTCCCCACTGCTCGGCATAGATGAGGCGTTCTGTCTCGAAACCGCGATAGGCGGAGCCGTCGTGGTTGCCCGGCGTGACCGCCAGCGGAATGCCCGCCTGCTTCCAGGGGGCCGCTCACATGGGTATGGAAGGCCCCCCACATGGCTTCCACCTCGGGCCGGGAGAGGTGGGGCCTGCGCTGTCCGGCCACCATATCGCCCGTGCTGATGACCAGGTCAGGTTTCAACGCCAGAATCCGCTCAATCGCCCGGTCTACGCTGGACTCGTAGCGAGTGGACCCGTAGGCGCCGTTCAAATCGGAGATCACCGCCAGCCGCAGGGGCTCCGCGGCCGCTTGGCCGAGACCGAGCAGCAGGAGCAGGAGCGAGCCGGGCAAAGACCCGGGGCGCGCAGCGGAAACCGGCCGACCGGGTTGGGCGCTGTTGCTCGCCTCGGCGTCCTTGAACCCGAGGCGGCGCTCGATTGTTCATGGATTATCGCAGTCCAGCCTGTGCAACTTGGCCTTGCCGGTGGCGAGAAAGTTGTCCGGGTCCAGGTCGAACCGCAGCTTGCCGGCCTTACAGCTTCGGCGCAGGATGTCTGCCGCTTTATGGGTGTTGGAAACCGCCTGCTCGAGCTGTGCGTTCGTCAGGCCGAACGTGTCTCGCAGATACCCATAAAGCCTGCCTTTCCCGTTGAAGTCCTTGTCCAGGGCCATAACCCGGCGATAGGTTTCGGGGTTGTAATGGCGGATCTTCTCCAGCATGCCGGTTGTCTTGGCGAAGTTGGCATACATGCGCTTGCCGCCCGCGTCGTTGTCGTTGAGCCAGGTGCGCTTGATGAGCAGGGGCTTGTGGGCTGCGGCCTCGGTCGGCGGTTTGCCCCCCCTGGCCTCGGCAAGCTTCACCTCCTCCCCCTCTGTCCAGTGCCAGTAGGCTACATAGTCGATGTTCCCGATCCGGTCCTGCTGGCTGAAGATATAGTCGAGGAGCGTGATCTCGGTCAGGTCCTGCATCCAATAGGCCATTTGGGCGTCGGACACGCCGCCTCTCATGGCCTTCTTCAGCACCGGGTCGCCCTTGGCCTTGGAGAGCCCTTCGGCAATGGCCTGTGTCAATGGCTCGTCACTGCGCAGCGCCAGATAGGGGGCCGTTTCCTGGAAGTCCCGGTTCTGGCCTGCCCCCCAGCCCGACTTCCTGGTGCCGTTGAATTCGGGCCCGTAGCGCTTGCCCGATACGTGCTGCAGCACGCCGTAGATGCGTTTGCGGTCGGCGGTGAAGAGCTCGTCCGTCTCCGGGTAGGCATCGGGGCGTTTCTCGACCCCGTCTAGTTCCTGCCATGCGGCATGGTTCATGCGCAAAGACTTCTTGCCGGCCGATAGTTCAAGGCCCCGGCGGGTGACACGTTGCTCGTGGACCTTGCGGTCGATACTGCGGTAAACGCTGACGGGCACTTGGATGGATGCATCCAGATAGCGCGCGTAGTGGTAGTAGAGCAGGGAGGCGGTGGAGAAGGTGCCGCTGGTGCCCTTGGCGTTCATGGTGACCTTGAAGTTCGTGGGTGGGCCATCCGCCTCCTTAACCACCACATCTCCCCCGGGGACAGACACTTGCTTCAAAACCCTTTTGGTCGGCCGCGTAGCGCCCCCGGGTGATCTGGTACACGAAGGTGCCTGGGCTGGTGCTCCGCAGCTTGGGGCAGACGGCCACCCGCTGATCGTAGATGTCGATCCCGCAGAGCGCCTTTTCATCCGCTGCATCCTGGTCCGAGTAGACACCGCCCGGCACCTTGGTCAGTGCTACGCAGGTCTCCGCGACGCCGTTGGGGGAGGTGAAGGTATATCGGTCACCGGCGACCTTGTCGGTCGCCTCGGCGGCGGTGGACATGGTGCTGACGACCAGGGCTGCTGCAGTCAGGCGTAGTGGGCGCATTCGGTCGGGGTTCCGTTTAATTTCCGGGAGCGGTTTTCAATACTGGTCCGAAGGGGGGGCGGGTCGGGATTGCTGGCACTTTACTCACTCGTGGCAGGCGCCTTCCCGCAGAAAGCGCCCGGCGGCCCATCCGGTCATTCCCCGGTACTCGACTCTACACCAGCGCGGGTTTTCCTTTAGGCGCTTTTCCTGGTCGCTCTTCGGCAGTTCGGTGAACGCCTGGAAGGTCAGGCCGCCCTGGCAGCCCAGATTGCGGATACAGGTCCCATCCGGGGGGATTTCTCCGACCTTGGTGGCCTGAGCGTCGGGTGCTTCCCGGAGGTTGAGCGTGTCGGTTGCAGCGACCCCCGTGACCTGGAAGAAATCCGGACCATCCGCCGTCGCCGCTGCCGGGCCTGCGTCTACTGCCAATGCGGCTGCGACAATGAGACCGAAAGCGGATTTCTTTGGCATGTACCTGATCTTCATCGCATCGCCTCGTCTCGGTTTTCCTGGGCGAAGTGGGGGATTCTACCCTTTCCGGCAAGTCCTGCAGACCAGTATTCCCCTAAAAAACAAACGTGATTTCAGCCAAGTACAGAGGGGAGTACCGGGCCGAGCATAGCGTCCGCGAAACCGCGGTGCAAGGCTGGTTCCCCCGAAGCTCAGTGATCGTTCGCTCCCGAATATTTTTGTCGGATGCGCGCTTGGTCTCGGGAAGCTGAGGTAGACCGGACCATATCCTATGCCATAATTGCTGAGCGAGAGCGTTCCCGGCTTGTTCAGCACGGCCCTCGAGAACTTGGTTTTTCAAAAGACCTGTTGTTCGACGGGTCAGGACGATCGAAGATGGCGGGGCCCCTGGCCCCTTTGGCAAGCGGGGTCACTCGCGCTGTTTGCCTGGTGAGGCAATGACTGGGAGCATGAGCCGGTTCACCTTAATCGCGGTTTTGTGGTGGTCGGGGGCGCTCATCCTGGCCGGGTGCGCGTCCCTGAATCCGGTATCTTTACCCGAGGAGCAGGCCGAGCCCAGGGCCGAAACCGACTTTTGGCGCCGGACCGCCGAGGTCCGCCCCGGCGATTGGTATCAAGTGCTGAACACGGGCGAGGAGGCCTTGGAATGGCGTCTGCGCGCCATCGACAGCGCTACGGTCTCTATCGACATGGAGACCTTTCTCTGGAAACCGGATCGCAGCGGAGCGCAGGTTCTGGCGCGGTTGCTGGCTGCCGCGGATCGCGGTGTCCAGGTAAGGATCCTGCTGGATGACTCGTTCACCATGCACGCGGACCTTGCCCTGCACGCCATGGACGAGCATCCCAATATCGAGTTCCGCATCTACAATCCCTATGTGCACCGCCAGGACGACGCGGTGCTGCGCCAACTATTCAACCTCGGCGATTTCTCCCGACTGAATCACCGCATGCACAACAAGGCACTGGCGGTGGACGGGCAGGCAGCCATCATTGGCGGGCGCAACATCGGCGACGAGTACTTCGGTTATGACGAGAATTTCAACTTCCGCGACATGGAACTGCTCACGTTCGGGGCGGGCGTGGAGAGCGTGGTGCGACACTTCGACAACTACTGGAACAGCGGCTGGGCGTTTCCGGTCCGCGACCTGGTGCATCCAAGCAGCGGAGCGCCGGGCCTGAAGCAGGCGCGGGTACTGATTGACAAGGAGGCCGGGCCGGTGCCTGAGCCCGATTCGGCTGGTATCCAGTCGCGCTGGATCGAGGCTGCTCGCTATGGCCATCCGGGGACATCGGTGTTTTATTCCGATGCGCCGGCTCGCGAGGACCCGGCAGCGGTGACCGAGGCCCCGAACCAGTTGGCCAGGACCTTGCGGGAACTGATCGATGCCGCGACCGCGGAAGTGATCCTGGTTTCCGCGTACCTGATTCCCACCCCGGAACTCGAGGCCGCCGTTGAGCGGGCCGAGAAGCGCGGCGTGCAGGTGCGCATCCTGACTAACTCCCTGCGTTCCAACAACCATCTCGCGGCCCATAGTGCCTACCGCGGTCACATACGGAGGCTGGTCTCCCACGGGGCGGACCTGCATGAGGTCCGGGCGGAAGCGGCAGATCGGCCCCGGTATATGCAGGAGCCTGTTGGCGGCAAAAGGCTGGGCCTGCACGCAAAGATGCTGGTCATCGACCAGACCCGCGTCTACGTGGGTAGCTGCAATCTGGACCCGCGTTCGCTGATGCTGAATACCGAGGTAGGGCTGGTTGTCGACAGTCGCTCCTTGAACCAGGCATTGCGCGACGCGACCGCCGCCGATTTCGAGCCTCGAAACGCCTGGGCGGTTAAGCTGTCGGAGGCAGGTCGCCTGCAGTGGCACGGCGAGGGGGGCGTATTGGACGAGCCCCCTTCCGACTCTTCTGTGCAGGCGCTGGAAGACTGGTTCCTTGGGCTACTGCCCATCGACCAGCAAATGTGAGCGCGAGCAGGAACCAGCCAGGGGTGCGATAGCCAGGCGGCGTTATACAGGGTGTTTCCCTGGAGACGCCTCCGTAGTCTAATTCAAGGTATCGAATTTCCAGTCGCTTAAGCGCAGCCGCCTGGCGGCCTGTTGAAATATGCGGGCTAACCCTGGCATAGGGTAGGCGGTACAACGAGCAGCAAACCAGAATATGCAAGGCGTTTGCGGTAGCCTCAATGTTTCGGGGCGAAGTCGCTGACCGGGAAGGCCGGTAATAGGGGACGGCGCGGTTGGCTCCTCGGGTATCTTTGGTCTGCCTCTCAATACAACTCACCCGGAAACGCCATAAAGAAGACATCTTCCACACGCTGCCAGAAGTTGCGAGCGGGCTGCCGTGTCAAGACCTCGCCGCCGTCGGTCCAGGTAACCCGGCCGTCGCTGTCGAGCGACACGAACCAGGCGTTCTCGGACGCCATGTCGCGATCCATAATCTGGGCCAGTTCCTCGCCGAGCCCGGGGCTGTCGACGACAATGCCCATCTCGCTATTGATCTCCCATGAGCGTGGGTCCAGGTTCATCGAGCCGACGAAGACTTGCCTTCGGTCGATCACCATCGCCTTCATGTGCAGGCCCATGTACTCGGCCTGGGTCGGAGGCGTGTCGACGATCAGGGCCCGCACGGCTGCGTCCGCGCGAGCTTCGTAAAGCTCGATGCCCGCGTCGAGTAATGGCTTTCGCCAGCGCTTGTAGTGACTGTTTACCGCCGGTACGTCGTGCGAGGCAAGTGAATTGGTGAGCATGCGGATCCTGACCCCATTGGCGCTCTGCTCGCGCATCCGTTGGATGGCATGCTTGCCCGGGATGATATAGGCATTGGTAATGAGTATTTCCGATGTCGCGCTACCCAGAAGCGCGCGGATCGCGGCCGGCATATGGTGTGCCAAAGCGCCGGGGTCCGGTGTGTCGGTGTGAAGGCGACTCGCACCGATGTGCATCTCGGTCGCCGCCGCGTCGAGCAGCTTCTCCCAGTTTCGACGGTCGATTTGAAATCGCGCGAGAGACGACGCCGAGGCGAGCGCCCGACCCATCTCCCGGTGATCCTGTCTGAGGTCGTTCGGCGTCGCCACCACATCCAGCTCGGCGACGGGAACCACCCACTCGCTGTTCCAGAAACCGTCAAAAACCTGCGAGGCCTGCTGAGCAACCGGTCCGACCCCCAGGACGTCGAGATCGCGGAAATTGAACGTCGGTGAGAGGCCGAAGTACTCGTTGCCGATATTGCGCCCGCCCAGGATGGTCGCCCGGTTGTCGGCGATGAGCAGTTTGTTGTGCATGCGGTGGTTGAGTCGCTCCATCCGGTCCAGCATCTCGACGGCGCGGCTTCCCAGCGGTCGCGAGCGCCAGGGGTTGAACAGCCTGATCGCTATGTTCGGGTGGGCATCGATCAGCGCTGTGCCGGTGTCGCGTAGCTTCGGGTGGGACTCGTCTTCCAACATCGTCGAGAGGTCGTCGAGGATGAGGCGCACTTTGACGCCCCGGTCGGCCGCATCGATGACCCGCTTCATCAGCAGGTCGCCGCTCTCGTCGCCCCACCAGACATAGTACTGGAGGTCGAGAGAATGTTGTGCCGAATCGATCAGGGCCAGGCGCCAGCGCAGCCCCTGCTCATTTGAATTGAGTAGTTTGAATCCAGATTGCCCGGGCCCGGCCCGCTCACGGACTCGTGCATCGACCTGCGCCAGCGGACCGCCCTGCTGTGGCGCGAGGGCGTAACCCGGATCCCCTTGCGGCAGTGTCTCGGGAAGCGAGGCGCAGCCGCCGATGCAGAGGAGCAGCCCGATGATCACGAGGATCGCAAGCGCGATTCTGTAACTATTCACGCTAGATACTCCAAAGCCGGCAGCGTCATAGAGAATAGCCTTTTTCAAAAAGATCGCGGGTTAGCGTTGTGCGCGCGCCGAAAATGGGGATGCGAAATCGACCGTCAGGCAATGTTCTCGATTCCGGCATGTGTTTTGATGAAGCAAATCCGTCCCTGCGGGCTGTCTTGGCAGCCAGGCGCCGGGGCGAAGCGCCAACGCAAAGATCTCACGGCCCCGCACCGTCCGGAAACGAGATTTCAATACTCTGAGGCCGTTCGTTGGATTCTCGAACATCGAGTTCCTGCCAATGGAAATTGCGGGCTCGGTGGGGCGGCGTGGGCTGCTGGGCCAACACCACCAACAGGCGCAGGCCGTCGGTGAAATAGGGGTCTTCCGTCAGATTGGTGCGCGGTTGCTCCGGAGTGGTCTTGCCGACGCCTGCAACGAACCCGAACCGTTTTACGCCATGATGATGGAGAAGGCTCTGCAGCAGGTACTCACGTGCCTCGTCAACGTAGGGATCGATCACGTGGGTGGTCAAGCTGGGTGATTGCATGGTCGCCTTTATGCCGATGTCGCGACTGATCTGGCCGATCCAGACCGAGCGACCCTGGTATCGGAAAGGTGCCAGCCAGAGCCGCATGTGATTACGCTGAGAGATCAAGGAGCGGGCGCGCTGCAGGGCAATATCCTGAGGCCGTCCGAAGACATACAGCGAGCTGACCGGGGCCACGCGATAGGCGCGGCCGGCCAGGGTCGCTTCCACCAGCCTCCCGACGGTGCTCGGGGTGATACGGTGCGTGAACGACCAGTCCGCTGCGAGCGAGCGCGGTCATCAGTTCGTCGAAATTGCCGACGATCGCGATGTTGAGCGGGTCGCCTTGGCGTTCACCGGCGGAATCGCTGGTACAACAAGGGAGATCGCGCAACGCGGAGCGCAGCTCGGCGTCGCCAAGATCGGGTCTTTCGAACTACGTCGTAGATCCGGGTCGGGGCCAGCCCCTCAAAGTCGAAGTAGCCGTCGGCGACCGGTATGGCGAAACCAAAGTGCAGCAGTTTTTCGTGCCCCGCAAGCTCGATATTGACGTACCGGCCGCCTTCGGCGCGTTTGGCCAGGACGAATCCCTCGGTGCTTTGCCCGGGCTCGATCGCTTGCTTCGGCGTATGCTCTCTGAGGAAAGTCGCCAGGCGCGCCCTGTCTGCCTCAGGCAGCGAGTCCCGGAACAGGAATGCGACTTCATTCGGGGTGTAGTAGTCGGCGTCCAGTGCAGCGACCAGAAACCAAAGCCTCCTCGGGGAGCCGTTGTCTATGCGGACCCAGACCGCCTGGAGGTCCCGGCCGGCCAGGTCCACTCCGAAACTTTGTTGCGCCTGGGCATCGCTGAGCACGCTTGCGGCAACCCGGACGCCATCCTTCTCCGAGAATTTCGGAGCCTGAATGACGGGCTGCGAGAACGCAATTTCCGCTTCAGGAGCAAGGGTTCCGCAGGCAGAGAGCGCGCCGGCGCAGAGCAGGATCAGCGCGAACCGCCGGCAGGCCCTGCCCCAATCTCCTCGACCCCGCATCAGTGTCGGGGCGCCGGTCCCGAGTCGCCCCGCAGCCTTGCCGGAAAGCACTGATACGGTCAGTATCTGACCGGTAACGGTAGGCGCTTTCGTCGATTCGATCGACCATGATTCGGCTACTTGGGGTCATCGTTGGGTAAGCAGGTTCTGTTTCCGGGACTTCCTATCTGGCCGCGCGAAGATCCGAGCCTGGTGATCACGCCCGAGGCTTTGGCGGAGGAATGCTCCGCCTTGGCGGGTTTGGACAGGCTCACCCTTTGCGGCGGTATTCCGTCGGTACCGGTCAATTCGCCCTGGACCGACTTGGCCCGAGCCTGGCCAAGGGAACGCAGTTCATTGTGAGTGATCTCGGCGATATTGACCAACTCCTCGTAGATCGCTTTGTAGAGTTCGCCGGCGTTCGCCGGCACTCGCTTGGCGGGCTTGCGGTCCTTGGTGGTCGCCGGTGCCGCCTCGGTAGCCGCGAATCGCTTCTTGAGTTGGGTAAGGGCGGCCGGCGAGACAAGTTTACTGAACACTTGTTCCAGTGCCCGCTGGCTCTTGGGGTCATTGTAGCTGACCGGTCCCGGTTGTACCCCGGGTTCGCCGCCATCGCCTCGCGCCTCGGCCACCTCGCGGCGGATCTTTCTCTCCTTCAGTACGCCGGCATCACGATGCCGGTCGTAAGTACCCTCGATCGAGACCGCCAGCTGCGGCCTTTCCCGCAGTGCCTTGGCAATCAGGGTCAACTTCTCCTGTTCTGGCGGAGACAGATCGCTGCGACCGGGCTCGAACACGATCTGGTCCAGGTCCTGCGCGTCCGCCCCCAATAGGCCGCCGAGGATTTGGAACGGCGCCGTCACCAACTTGGCGAAGAAGTTCACCATTGCCTGGCCGATCAGTTGTCCGAAGCTGAACTGCGGATGGGACATGTCTCCCTGAACCGGAAGGTTGATGTCTATCTTGCCGTTGGGGTCCTTGAGCAGAGCGAGACCCAGTTCCAGTGGCAGATCCAGGGCGTCGGGACTATCCACCTTTTCGCCGAGTTCCAATTGCTGGACGATGATTTGATTGTCTCCCGAGAGCTGATGCTGGTCGATCTTATAGCCCAAATCCACCGAGAGCTTGCCCGACGTAACCTCGTGCCCGGCAAACTTGATGGCGTAGGGGGTGAGGTGAGTCATCTCTACATTCTGGAACGCCATCTGAATGTCGGTCATGGCAGCAGGGTTCGATGGCTGAAGCTCTCCGCGGATCTTCGCTTGTCCGTATTCGTCCACTCGGCCTTCGAGTTCGATGCTGGCCGTGGTGCCCGGCGCCGTGGATAGCCCCGCGATGGTGCCGCTCAATTCGTGGATATGGGTCGCGAACTGCGGCGTCAGGCTCAAATCGGCAAAATTCAGGTTGCCTTTCTCGACACGGATCTGGGCGATCGAGACCGGGAAAGCCGTCTCCGACGTGGGGTTCATCGGTGCAGTCTGGGCGCCGGCTGGCGCGGCAGGGGGCGACGTGTCGCGTGGTGGACTGCCGGATTGATCCTTGAGGACATACTGCCAGTTGGTGGTCTTGTTTTCATCGATGACGAATGTGCCCTCGGGCTGGTTCAAAACGATCTGTTCCAGCGCTATTCCATCCGGAGCCAGCCCGGCCTGCAGCCTCTTGGTCGCCAGCTCGGCCCAGCCGATGAGCGTCTTTCCGGTGTGCGGCTCGATGACCTTCAGCTGCGTTATATCGAGGTTGCCGGAAAATTGGAGTGA
The DNA here is from genome assembly GCA_963753615.1 of uncultured Gammaproteobacteria bacterium. Lineage (GTDB taxonomy): Bacteria > Pseudomonadota > Gammaproteobacteria > Chromatiales > Chromatiaceae > CAVWCW01. The sequence goes on along the minus strand of CAVWCW010000014.1, from coordinate 114,814 downwards.
GCCGGACTGCTCGACCCCGTAGCGCACTTTGCCGCCGCCCGAAAGGGTGCCCGACTCGATCTTCATGTGCGCCAGTGTTTCGACGAAGGGCTGGGCCGCAGGAAGATTCAACTGCTTGAGTTCCAAGCTGCCTTCGAGCTGGGGTTGGAAGGGCTGCGATGTGCCTTTTGCCAGCACCGTGCCCCCCTGTCGGATCTCCAGAGCGAGATCGAAACCGATCGGTCGTTGCGGGTCCAGCGAAATCTCGGTCAGATCCAGGGTGATGCTACTCAGGCCCAGCACCTCGGAGCTGGCGAGCGCCGGGTCGGTGAAGGACGCTGAGGTATCCCTGAGCCGTAGTTTGTTGACCGCGACCGACCAGGGGCGGCCCTGCGCGGTTGCACTGGCATGAGCCTCCCTGACCTCGCTTCGGGCAACGCCCCGGTCCAATGCCTGCTGGACCCAGTTGATCTGGCCGTCGCGGTCCCGCCGGAAGGCCAGAGTTCCGCCCCGAAACGAGATCTCGTTAACGCCAATCCGCCGGTCGTTGAGGTTGAACGCGCCGCCCTCCAGCTTGACCTCGGCCAGGGTTGCCAGCTGCTTGCGTTGCTCTCGCTCTGATATCAGGATGTCGCTCAGGGTTGCCGTGAACCCCTCCACCAGGGTCTGCACATTGTCGAGTGTCACCTCGCTGATCAGCTGCATGGACAGATCCACAGCACCGAGCGAAATATCCACCGGAACCCTGCGGCTGAGATCCGCCCCGAGAACGGCTAGATCTGTAACGGTGAATTTCTCCAGTTCTAGATGCCAGGGTTGCTCCGATCCGGGCGGGTCTTCGGGCTGGGGCGTCGCTGCGGGTGGCGACGCCGAGGCTGGCTCTGCAGGCGCAAACAAGGCGTTCCAGTTGAGGTCGCCGTGTTGGTCGAATTGGGTCAGTATCTGGCCGCCTGCAAGGGTTACTGCGGAAAAGCGCAGGCGGCGCTCGGCGAGATCGAAGCTCCCACCTTGGAGCGCGAAACTGTCCATGCTGAGCACCGGCTCATTGGCGCCGCGGGGTGTCAATGCCAGTTCCGACAGATTGCCGCTCAGTCCGTTCAGGGTCAACTGCAGGCCACCCTGCTCCAGCGCGATGCGGTAACTGGTTTCCAGGTCCAGTGACCCGCTCGGTTCCTCGATAATGAGCCGGTCCTGAAAGAAGGCCCAGGCGTTGGCGGGCTTCAGCCCATTTATGCGGATTCGCCCTTGAGAATGCACCGGTGACAGTGAAGCCTCTCCTTTCCACTCGAGGTTGCCCCCACCGGGGAGGCGGGCAATAAGTTGATGAGCGCCCTCGCGCTGCGGGATCGTGGTGAGGTCTTTCATCTCCAGGTCGAGCGGAGTTATGGTCGCAACCGCAGGGGTTTGCCCGGCGTTGTCGACGACATGGAGGATGCCGCCGCGGATGCGCAATCGATGCGTCAAGATACGCACCGGGTCAGCGTCGGTTTTGGCCGGGGTCGGTTCGTTCCCGGCGGGCAGGTCATCGGCCAGTCGTTTGAGGTTCGCTTCGCCCCGTTCGTCGATCGCCAATGTGAGCTCTGGTTGTTCCAGGCTGATCTCGGAAAAGGTCCAGGCCCATTCCCACAAACTGGAGAGCTCAAAATCCACCGCCAGGCGGCCGAATTTCAACAGGGGGTCACCGTTCCCCTCTTTCACGTCGACCCCTTCTATGGCCATCCGCAGGCTGTAGGGGTTGATGCGCACCTCTTCGACGGCCAGTTGGCGATGGAGACCGTCGGTGACGAACTGCGTGAGCTGGCGTTTTACCAGGTAGGGAGCGAGGAAGAATCCCATCAGGCTGTAGATCACGATCACGGCCACGGAACCTAGAAAAGCCTTCGATTTCAGGACGCCTGCCGCACGGGATTTGGGGTGCTCGTTCGGAGAGATGCTCATGGTAGGTTCCTCGGGTCGAGAAATTTCAGTTCAGCGCCACGTCTTGCCGGCGCCGGACGCGCGGTTGATGACATTATGCCGGCACCGGCATCAATTTCTCGGCCCTTCTCTGCGCCGGATCGTTCCGTCCGCCGAATTATAGTCTGAAGCCGAATTCCCTTTTTCAAGGCGCCGGCTCTCGGTGCAAGTGCGTGGGCAGCCGGACGGCGTTGGAGATTTTGCCATGATCAACGGATGAACGCTGGCGAACGGAGTTCCATTGCTCCAACAGAAAGGGCCGGACAGGACCTTTCAAGGTTCTGGTGATGGAGTCAGCAATCGCCGGATCAACCCTCGAAATAGTGCCGTTACTGGTCGCGCCGCAGGCGGTCACCGGTAGTGTCCGGGGTTCAACGGGTTCTCTGTGCTCGGCTTGGGGTAGGCTTGCACCCACGGAGCAACCGTCAATCGGTTGATATTGTCACCGTTGGTGACGGCCCAGTATTTCCGGGGGTGAGTGAAATTGGAGCTGATTCGCGGTAAACTGCGGCGGCTTGATGGCTGCCCCTTTGGCCTGGTATATCTCCCTGTTTAAAAACAAGAATGTACCAGTTCGCCGGTCTTCTTCCTTTCCTTTGGCTGACTTTCCGGTGTTCAGTCTTTTCGCGGCAGCCTCAAGGCGGCTGCGGCCAGGCACAGCCAGCCGCTGAGCAGCAGCAGCCCGCCGAAAGGGGTGATCATGCCCAGGCTTCGGTAGCCGCTCAGGCTCAGGGCGTAGAGGCTGCCGGAGAACAGCAGGATGCCGGCGAGCAGGCACCAGGCGGCCGCATTGAGCCAGGGCGAGGGGCCGCTGGTGCGGCGCAGCAGGCCGACGGCCAGCAGGGCCAGGGCGTGCAGGCCCTGGTATTCGGCGCCGGTCTGAAAGGCCTGCAACGCCCTTTCTTCGATCTGCCCCTGCAGGCCGTGGGCGGCGAAGGCACCGGCAGCAACGGCGAGAAAGCCGTTGACGGCGCCGAGAAACAGATACCATTTGCACATGATGGGAATTCCTGGTCGGGGTGCCGCTGTTGTACCCGAGTCCGGAGCAGAGGACAACGATGAGTCATAGATTTCGCGTTTGGATGGGCCGCCTGGCCCTGCTGCTGGGCCTGGCGGCCAGCGCCTTTCCCGTGGCCGCCGATACCCTGGTGTTGATCCCGGGCTATCTCGCCGATGGCCAGGAATGGCGCCAGAGCGGCGTAGCCGACAGCCTGCGCCAAGCGGGCTGGGGCGATGGCGGCAATCTGTACCTGCACTTGGGGCGTCCGTTCCTGAGCGGCGGCGGGCCGCCCCGGCCCCTGCGCTTCTATACCCTGGATCTCGAATCCGAGGCGCCCCTGATGTACCAAGAGCAGCAACTGGCTGCCTACCTGTCGGCGCTCCGAGAGCGTCATCCCGGTGAGCCCCTGATCCTGGCGGGACATTCCGCAGGCGGGGTGCTGGGGCGGCTGCACATGGTTCGCAATCCGGAACAGCCGGTAAGCGCCCTGATCACCATCGCCAGCCCGCACCTGGGCACCGAGAGCGCGGAACTCGGGCTGCAGGCCGGGCACAGCCCCCTGGGCTGGCTCACCGGCCTACTGGGAGCAGATACCTTGAATCGTTCCCAGGGCCTGTACTTCGATCTCGCCCGGGAGCGTCCGGGCAATCTGCTGTTCTGGCTCAATCGCCAACAACACCCCGAGGCTCGCTATATATCGGTGGTGCGCAACGGCGAGGATTCCTTGTTCGGTGACCTCGTGGTGCCCGAATGGAGCCAGGACATGAATCGGGTACAGGCCCTGTATGGTAGGGCGGTCCGCATCGAAGCCGGGGGAGGTCACGGCCTGAGCGAGGACGACGGCATGCTGCTGGCGCGCATCCTGGCCCGCCTGAGGGCTTCCTGAGCACGCAAACCCGGCGCTAGTCCGGTTTGGCGCCCTTCTCCTCCGCCTTGGCTTGCTGAACCGCCAGGTCCAACTCGGCCTCGGAGGCGCCCAGGGCGCGCGCTACGTCGGCCAGGCTGTAACTCGGCTCGCCGCTCGATGGGTCGGTTTCAGAGGGCTCGACCCCCATTTGCTCCAGGGTCTCGCGGAACACTTGCTGCATCAGTGTCGCCGTCTCGGGATGGCTGCTGAGCCAGCGGAATGCGTCGCCCCAGTCCGGGCTGCCGGGATTGGAAAGGGCCATCAGGGCGGCCTCGATGGAGTCGAAGGATTCGCTCATGGGGTTCTCTCTGGGTGGGGAATTCAGGGCCGGCAGGGCCAGGCCTGTTTGAGGGCGTCGAGCACCAACAGCCCGGCCGGCAGTTTCAACAGCTCGTCGTGGCGCTCGGCGTAGTCGAGAAATATCTGGCGCAGCCGCATCGAATCCACCTGCTCCGGGATGCACAGCCCGCTGACTACCTGCTCCCATTCCATCGCCTCGGCCCCGTCCACAACCCCCTCCAGGTAGGCCAGACAAATGGGTGCCGGCTGGCGGCAAAGGCCGGCCAGCACTTCGCCGCTCTCGAATCCGGCTGCGACTGGGGCGCTCGCGCTCAGGACGCAGACGAAAAAAGCGGTGCCGAGCAGGGGATTGGTCATGCCCAGAGGATACCCGGTTCACGCCGGGCGCGCCTACCGGCAGATCAGGGAAATCCGCTCGATAGGTGCTTATGGCGGTTGATTTTTCCCGCCCGGAACAGCACAATTCGCGGTCATCGTGCGCGCCTGCGGGCGGCAACCGGCTTTGCAACCCGAATCATTCCATACCTCAATTTCGAAGGAGCTTTCCATGAAACTCATCCTTTTGGGCGCCCCGGGCGCGGGCAAAGGCACCGTCGCCAAGCTGCTGACCAAGCAAGACGGCTCGGTTCAGATCTCCACCGGCGATATCCTGCGCGGCGCCGTGTCGGCCGGCAGCGAACTCGGCAAGCAGGCCCAGGCCTTCATGAAGGCCGGCGACCTGGTGCCCGATTCCCTGATCATGGGCATTATGGAGACCCGCCTGCAGGAGCCGGACTGCGCCAACGGCTTCCTCCTCGACGGATTCCCGCGGACCATTCCGCAGGCCGAGGCCCTGAAGGAACTGCTGGGAAAGATCGGCGTAGAGCTGGACATGGCAGTGAATATCGACGTGCCCCGGGATGTGATTCTGGATCGTCTGACCACGCGCCGCACCTGCTCCAACACCGACTGTCAGGCCATCTACAACGTCAAGAGCAACCCGCCCAAGGTGGAAGGCGTGTGCGACAAGTGCGGCAGTCCGGTGATCCAGCGCGACGACGAAACCGAAGAGGCGATCACCAAGCGCCTGGATACCTACAACGAGAAGACCGCCCCGCTGGTAGATTTCTACGCCAACGAAGGCATGTTGCTGACCGTCAGCGCCACCTCCAGCGATGACGTTCTGGCAGCTATCCAGGGGCGGCTGGGCTCCTGATCTCGGAGCGGGCCGGAGCAATTCCGGCCCCGCTGTCCCTCCGGCTTTCACCTTACACGGCTATGAGCGAAAGACGTTTCCAACTGCGGCTGGCCTGCCGCTATCAGCAGCCGGACAATACTGTCTCCGAGCTGACGGTCGAGATCTTCGACGACGAGGCCTGGAAGCCGCTCGAGTTGGATCTGCTCTCCCCCGGGTTCCAGATGTTCCTTTCCGCGGCATTCAGCTGCCAGCATCTGTATTTCAGAACCAACTGCGCCGAGCGTGGCTTGGCGTTGGCGTCGGCCGAGGGCGAACTCGAGGTGGCAACCGATCGGGAATGGGTGATCCAGCGGATGCAGGTAAGCTTTGCCGGTCGTCTGGCCAGTGGTATTCCGACCCGGGAGGCCATCGACTATATCGCGGAGCGCATGGGCCATTGTCCGGTATCCGCCAACCTCAAGCCGATCGCCGAACGCGAGACCCGGGTCGAACTGGCCTGAAGCCGCGCCGGGGGCGAAAACAAAAAAGCCGCCCGGTGGGGCGGCTTTTAGAGGCGCCGAGGCGCCTAAGATCAAGCGATCTTACTTGCCGGCCGGAGCAGCCGGGGCGACCGGAGCCATCGGGGCGCCGTAGGGCATGCCGTAGCCGCCACCGGGGTAGCCGCCATAACCACCGGGGTAGCCGCCGTAGCCGCCATAACCCGGGTAACCCCAGGGGCCGCCATAGTAGCTGTTGTAGCGATTGTAGCCGCGGCCATGACCGCCGCCGCTCATGGACATGTTGAAGTCGCCGTAGCCGTCACCCATGAAATCATCCATGAAGTTGCTGGAACCCGGGTAACCGCCCCAAGGACCACCGCCGCCCCAAGGACCACCACCCCAGAAAGCGGAAGCGGAAGCAGAGGCGGCGAGCATCGCGGCGATAGCGGTGATCTTAACGATCTTGGTCATATAGTGACTCCTCAATTCTGTTGACTATCCAGTTCTTCTATCGCAGCTCCCGGCCGATGGCAGGGTTTTCAGCTTACGATGAACTACCAGTCTATTAGGGGATCGCCGGATAAGCAATATTATTTTCGGGAAAAAAATTCCTTATCGTCACCCGGGTTTGTCGGCGGGCACGAAAAAGCCGCCCCGAAGGGCGGCTTTCGATGGGCGCGGAGGCGCCCTAAGATCGAGAGATCTTACTTGCTGGCCGGGGCAGCCGGGGCAACCGGAGCGACCGGGGCGCCGTAGGGCATGCCATAGCCACCGTAACCCGGGTAGCCGCCACCATAGCCGTAGCCAGGATAGCCCCAGGGGCCGCCATAGTAGCTGTTGTAGCGGTTCCAGCCGCGGCCGTGACCGCCGCCGCTCATGGACATGTTGAAGTCGCCGTAGCCGTCGCCCATGAAGTCATCCATCCAATTGCTGGAGCCGGGGTAACCGCCCCAAGGACCACCGCCCCACCAGGCGGAAGCAGAAGCGGAAGCGGCCAGCATAGCGGCCATAGCAGCGATTTTCAGGGTCTTGGTCATCTGAGTCTCCTCGTTTAAGGGTACTGGTTTTCTGGTCTATCGAGCCCCGGTCGTTTACTGCAGTCGTCGGTTGGCTTCGATGGGTATTAAGTATATTAGCGTATGCTGAATAGCGCAACTCTTTTTTGCAGAATATTTCGAGATGTATCAGGGTGGCTCGGGGTCCTTCGCCAGCTTCCGGATCTGCCCTTCCTGGCGCTCGATCAGGGCGGTGAGCCGAAACTGCGTCAGGGCGCGCTCGAGGTTCTGGCCGCGTCGGGGCGTCTTGAAGTAGCGGTCCCCCTCCAGGTGGTCGGTAAGGAAGCGCAAGCCCAGCTCGAACGGCAGCAGGCGGGCGCAGTCGTAAACCAGGTGGTAGTCGTCGGCCCCGAAGTGACCGCGCATCTCCGTCAGATAGGCCCGCAGCACGGCCCGGCATAGGTCCGTCTCCCAGCGCGGAGCCGGTGCCGATTCGCCGGCTGGGTTGCAGACCGAACGCAGGCAATCGCCCAAATCGTAGTGCAGCAGTCCCGGCTGGATGGTGTCGAGGTCGACCAGGGCTAGGGCCCGATCCTGATCCCGGCGGAACAGGATATTGTCCAGCTTGGGATCGCCGTGGGTCGGCCGTATCGCCACCCGGCCAAGGCTTCGGGCGCGTTCCAGCACATCGGCCCCGCCGCGCCGCATCTCCACCGCGGCCAGGGCGCCGGCCAGCGCCTTCGAAACCGGGCCGGACCAGGCGTCCAGAGCACGGTCGAAGTGCTCCAGATAGCTAGGCAGCACATGGAATCCGGGCAGGGTTTCATGCAGCTCCGCGGAGGGCAGGTCCCAGGTCAGGCGGTGGAAGCGGCCCAACGCCCAGCCGCACTGGGCGGCCTGCTGGGGCCTATCCACCCGGCCCAGGGTGCGGCTGTCCTCGATGAAACCGAATATACGCCAAAAGCCGCCGTCCGCGGCCCGCCACCAATCTCGCCCGTCCCGGGCATGGATCACCTCCGGCAATCGAAGCCGGGGCTGGTCTGGCGTCAACTCCGCCTGGTGTTTCTCGAGATGGCGGATCAGGCGCCGGATGTTGTGCATGATGCGCTCGGGAAACGGAAACACCTGGGTGTTGACCCGTTGCAGCAACAACCGCCGCGGCGCCCCGTGCGCCAGCTCGATAAGAAAGCTGTCGTTGATGCGCCCCTGCCCAAACGGGCGTGCTCGAACTACGGGTGCTTTCAGCGCGAAGGCCCGGGCGATGTCGGCGATGGCGAACATGGCGCCCGATGGTAAAGGAGCCGCCCGGGCCTGGCTACCGGCGTTGTTTCGGGCTTGACCTGATCGCTTGGCACCCCGAGGATGTCGCTAAGGAGACGTTGAAAATAGCCCTCCCTGGCTCTTTGCAGCACGGCTTTCGAAAACACGGTTTCCGAAGGCCTTCATTTCCAGGCGGTTGGACGCCTGAAAATGGCGGGGCATCCTGCCCCGCGCGGGAAACGCGATTCAATCGTTTCCCTAACCCGGACCCGTCACCACTTGGTTGCCCAGTGATGCCTCACCTCGCCCTCCCCGCCCTGGAACGCTATCGCCCCCTGATCGACGACTGGGGCGCCTTTGCCGAGTCCCTGGAGGCCCCGTTGCCGGGCTGTGTCTGGGCCAATCGGCTGCGCATCGCGCCCGCGAGTTTTGCCGAGCTGCTGCGGGCCGAGGGCCTGAAGCCGGATCCTCTGGCTTGGCGTCCGGGGGCGTTTCGCCTGCCCCCGGAGGTCAAGCCCGGCAACCACTGGTGGTATCTGGCGGGCCTCGCTCACAGCCAGGAGGAGGTCTCCCAACTGCCGGTGGCGCTGCTCGATCCCCAGCCAGGGGAGCGGGTGCTGGATCTGTGTGCGGCCCCCGGAGGCAAGTCGGCGCAGATCGTCCAGGCGTTGGAGAACCGTGGGACCCTGGTCGCCAACGACGCCCTGGTGGGCCGGGTGCGTTCCTTGCGCGCCAACCTGGAGCGCCTCGGGGCGCTGAACGTCAGCGCTACGGTATGGGATGGCAGCAATTATCCCGGGGCTGCCGGGCGCTTCGATCGGGTTTTGGTCGATGCTCCCTGTTCCGGTGAGGGCATGCTGCGCAAGCAGTCGGCGCCACCGGGCTCGATCGGGAATCAGCGCCTGTACCAGCGTTTCGGCCGCCAGCAGTTGGGCCTGCTGCGGCGCGCCTTCGCCCTTTGCCGCCCCGGCGGGCGCATCGTCTATTCGACCTGCACCTTCGCCCCGGAGGAGAACGAGCTGGTGCTGCACCGGCTGTTGTCCGAAGCCGACGGCGCCCTGCGCCTGTTGGATCTGGACTGCCCGGGTTTCCTCACTCGTCCGGGCATCACCGCCTGGCAGGGGCAGCGCCTGGACCCTAGTCTCGCGCTGGCGCACCGGGTCTGGCCTCAGCTCAACGACAGCGGCGGCTTTTTTGCCGCAGCGCTGGAAAAGGCTGCCGACGCCCGGGCTCCGGAAGGGGAGGGCGAGCCGGTTGAAGCCCGGTTCGCCCCGGAGCTTGCGTCCGCGGTCTGGGATCGTTACGCCATCGATTCGGCTATTGGGGACGACTGGCTGGTGGCGGCCCGTACCCACAAGGGCCTGTATCTGACCCAGCGCGGGCATCGCCCGCCGCCCCGGCCACAGCCGGAGGCTCTGGGCCTGCGCCTGATCCGGCACCGGCTTCGTCCGCCCAAGCTGTCCACCGCCGGCGCGCTGCTCCTGGGGCCCCGGGCCCGGGCCAATACCGTAGAACTGCGGCGCGACCAGGTCAGCCCCTATCTCCAACGCCGGGAGCAGTCTCTGGGCCCGGCCGAGACGGAGAGCTGTACCGGCCGCGGTTTCGTGCTGGTGCGCCACCTGGGCTTCGGTCTCGGCGTCGGCTGGTACGAGCCTGCGGGGCGCCGATTGGAGAGCCTGTTTCCCAAGCGCTGGATGGGCGGCCAATGTGTACCCTGATCCTGCTCTACCGTCCGGATCACCCCTGGCCCGTGCTGCTGGCCGGTAATCGGGACGAACTGCGCGACCGCCCGGCGCTGCCGCCGGCCCGCCATTGGGAGGACCGGCCCGAGGTGGTGGCCGGGCTCGATCAGCTGGCCGGCGGCAGCTGGCTCGGGGTCACCGACCAGGGCCTGGCTGCCGCGGTAATGAACCGGCAGGGCAGCCTGGGTCCGGCGGCGGACAAGCGCAGCCGCGGCGAGCTGGTGCTGGAAGCCCTGGATCAGGGCGCTGCCGCCGCTGCCGCCGAGTCCCTGCAGGACCTCGAACCTCGGGCTTACCGCCCGTTCAACTTGGTGGTGGTCGATCCCCTCGGGGCCTATTGGCTCCGACATGCCGGAAGCGGCCCGATCCAAGCTCAGGCAATTGAGCCGGGACTGCATATGCTGAGCGCGGGGGAACTCGACGATCGCTCCGACCCCCGCATCACCGCTTTCCTGCCACGTTTTCTGGCCGCGCGGGTGCCGGATCCGGAGCGCGGTGACTGGGACGCCTGGCAGGCCTTGTTGGCCGAGCGCCACCCGCCGGCCCGGGCCCCGGCCAGCGCCGCTATGAACCTGGACCTCCCGAACGGCCTTTGCACTCGCTCCACCGGTTTGTTAGCGCTGCCCCGCTATCCCGGTTTCGGCGCGCGACCCCGTTTCTGGTTTGCGGACGGAGCGCCGGACCTGGCGCGGTTCGATATCGTCCTGTAACCCTGCCGGTCCTGGTCTATAGTTTCTTGCAAAGGCCTGACCTCGGCGCCGGCGTCGCCGGGCGGTGTCAGTGAACATAACGAAAAGATCACCACAGGAGGCGGTACGATGGCGGAATCCATGCGTGAAGTGATGAACCCAAATCTGGCCCGAAAGCGTGACGAAGCCTTCCCCCACGCCCCCGAAGATTGGAGCCGCAGCCAGGCAGAGGCCCGGGCGGCTGAGGAGGGCTTGGAACTAAGCGCCGATCACTGGGAGGAGGTGGCTGCCCTGCATGAGTATTTCGACCGCAATCGGGAGGTCAACATCCGCGAACTGCATGACGCCTTGGACGAGCGCTTTCACGCCCGCGGCGGCATGAAGCACCTTTACCGGCTGTTTCCCGGGGGTCCGGTTGCTCAGGGTTGCCGCATTGCGGGCCTCGAAGCGCCAGCGGGCAGTGAAAACAGTTCGTTCGGCAGCGTCCAGTAGGGCGGCACCGGTTTTTCCGTGCGAAAGAATCCGGCCTGCAGTCTGGCTGCAGGCCGGGTTCGTAGCGGACGGAGCCTTGGCGGCTATCAGCCGCAGCCGCCGGCCTTGGCCACCTGTTGCAGCAGTTTGACCTTGGGGGTGAAGGCCCGCTCCGCGACTTGGTGCTGGTCTGGCTTGGCGGCGGCATGGCGGTCGCCCAGGGCCAGGCGGAACGGGTGACGCAGCCGGCCGTCCGGGGCGGCCAGGCTGGCCTTGCCGTGGCCTGCGGTCTCGTCTTCGGCCACGCCATAGACATTGAGCCAGTGGTTCAGCCCGCCCTCCAGTATATAGGCATTGGGCCGGGCCAGGGCCATCAGACGCTTCCAGCCCCGGGTGGCCAGCGATCTCGTCGTTGCTGACCAGCACAACCACCGCATTGCCCGGCAGGGCCTGCAGCCGGTCGCGCTGTGCCGGCGAGGGCATCCAGCGGGCACCCGCTCCGAGTCCACCAGATGGAACAGGTTCCAGTCCGATTCGTCGCGCAGGTCGTAAGATGATCAGCTCGATGTAGTCGTCGTTCATCAGCTGCAGCAGCTCGGCGGGGTCGATCTGGCACTTGGCGCTCGAGCAGTCGCGGCTCCTAGCTCCGGGGCCATGAAGGCCCATTTCTGGTCCAGCTCGGTTGGCCGTAGCCAGGGCCAGCGCGCCGGAGGCGAACAGCAGCGCGGCGGCCCCGAGCACGCGCAGGTCGAAGAGGCGCAGTTCATTTCTGCTTCCCGTAGATGGCGGCCCGGGCCCATTCGAAGCCGATGAACATGACCAGGGCCATGATCACCACCAGGAATACCACCACCCCGGTCTCCAGCGCCGAAAGCTCCGGCAGCGTGAAGCGGCCCATGTAACCGGAGTTCCAGAAGTCGTGATATCAGGCCAGCGGTTCGCCGAAGGCCAGTACCCCGACCACCAGGCCGAGCACGAAGAACATGCCGTCCAGCTTCAGGGTCACCGCGCTCACCAGGGAGGTGCCCGGGCAGTAGCCGCCGAGGATGAAGCCGACGCCCATGATCAGCCCGCCGACAATGCCCGGCCAGAGGTAGGTGGGGTTGACCCAGAGCTGGTCGTAGTCCAGCAGGCCCAAGGCGGTGGACCAGAACACCAGCACCATGGCGGTGACGATGGCGGTGAACATCACCTTGAGCACCCGCATTTCACGGAAGTAGAACTGCGCGGCCAGGCGACGGGCGTCGCCGAAGCCGCTGGATTCCAGCACGAAGCCGAAGGCGAAGCCGATCAGCAGGTAGACCGGTAACTGGGCACCGCCGGTCCCGAACAGTGCTTGAGATCGAAAGGTGCCATGATTCACTCCTCCGGCTGCCACAGGCGCCGCACGAACCAGGCAAGCCCGTAGCCGCCGGCGAAGACCGCCAACATGAAGGCCCAACTGCCCACCGACAGCACCGCACCGCCGCTCAGCGCCTGGCCGGAGGTGCAGCCGCGGGCGAGGCGCGCGCCATAGCCCATCAGCAGGCCGCCGACAAAGGCATAGCCCCAGCGCGTGCCCGGGCGTGATCTGCGGGCCGTGGTAGGTCTGCAAGCGACCCGGCCGCGCAACATGCCGAGACAAAGCCGCCCAGCAGGATGCCGGCCACCTCCCAGACGATCCAGTGCTGCAAGCGGGTCCCGGTCGCCGCCAGCCACTGGGCCAGATAGGGCGTCTTGTCCACATGCTCCGGGACGACCACATCCTCGACGGCAACCACGATGCGGTTGACGCCGCCCGAGGCCCCCAGACCGTGGCCGGCGACGAAGAAGGAGGCAAACAGCACCAGCCCCAGCAGCGCACCGCCGAGATAGGGGTTCCAATATTGCTCGCGGTCGGATTTCATGATCTAGTCTCCAGTTGCCCGCAGTGCCTGGTAGGTGGCCGCGGGGCCGCGGTCCGGTTGCAGCCACAGCCGGCCGTCGGCGCCGATCTGCAACTCGCCGTCTAGACGGATCGAGGTCGGGTCGGCCACCAGTTCCGGCAGCACCCGGCCGGGCACATAGGGTGCGAGTTCGAATGCCGCCAGATCTTGGGGGCTTTCAGGGTGGCAGCGCGCGCACTCCCGGTTCACCCGGTCACCGTGACGCACGTTGTGGTGGATGTGATAGGCTCGGAGCTCGCCGCGCAGGGTGGGGTTGGCGACCCCGAGGTCTCGCAGCCGTTCTTTGATCAGCACCACCTTGGCATAGTTGTCGAGGCGCAGCTCGGCGCTGCTTAAGGCGCCATCGCGGTTGCCGTCGAAGGCCTCCATGACCTCCGGATGATATCCGTCCGGACCCAACCAGGCCCGGCGCGTGAGCGTTGGCGATACCGGCGCCCCCTCGGGGGCGGGCCCGTCCGCCCAGTACCAGCGGGTGACCAGATTGTAGGGCAGCACCTGGAGCTCGCCGCGCTCGTTTTTGCCCACCTGCAACAGCGGCCGGTAGCCACTGACATAGGCGTGGGACAGGTTCGTCGGATCGCCGCGGTCCAAGCCGCGGTAGCTGACCAGCGGCTGGCCCTCTGGGCCTTCCACGCTCGCGTCTATCGCCTGCTGAGCGGCCATCTGCAAGTCCGGCACATGGCAGGCCTCGCAGGCCAAGGCGCTGAAATGGCGTTCCGGCTCGGGCAGCCACTGGTGGGTTCCGTCCAGGGCGTGGCAGCTTTGGCACCGGCGCTTCACCCCGCTGGCGGGCTCTACCTGGGCGGGCCGGGCCTCGCCTGCCAGGCGCTCGGGGCGGCCCTGGGAATAGTGGCAGTCGCCGCAGGAAACCAAGCGCTCTGCATGCACGTCCCACGCCAAGTCGAGCTGATCCTTGCCCTTGAGGTTGATTGCCGAGCGCGCGATGCGTTGCGGCGAGAAGATCTGCCCCGTCTTTTCCGTGGTCCAGTGGCGGCCGTCGCCCAGGGCCAGGGCCAAGGCTTCGGCGCCGTCATGCACCAAGCCGTGGCAGGCCCCGCAGTTGGTCTCGCTGACCCGGCGCAGGGCCAGTTCCGCTTCGCCGTCCTCAGCCACCCGTTCAATGTTCCAGCGGTAGCCGTCGGCGTCCGCCTCCAGCAGCCCGCTGCCGAGCAGGGTGGCGCTGACCGACCACTCTGGTTCTCCCGCGCCAATGGCCTGCAGCCGGGCGGCATGATTGGGTTCTTGGATGTGGCACAGGAAGCAGTTCATCTGCTCCTCTTCCTGGGTCGAGATGCGGGGCCCGTGCACCATCAGCGGCCGGCGCTCGGGCGGCAGCAATTCGGTGTTTACGCTGGTGTGGTAGCCGTGGGTGGCGACGAATGCCGGGTCTTCCAGCTCGTGGCAGATGCTGCAGGACTCGCCGATGGACAGGGGCTCGCCGGAGGCGCTGACCGGCTCGCCGTTGGCGTCGAACAGGTAGATCGGCGGGTGTTCCTCCATTTCCGGCATCAACGGATCGCCGGGGTAACCCAACGCCAGCCAGTCCAGGCGGCCCCGCTCGCCGTGGCAGTCCCGGCACTGCAGGGCCTGATCCGCCTCGGTGATCATGTGGGTCTGAGGCATGAACATCTCGGTGGGGGCGAAGTCGTAGAGCCCGCTGAACGGCAAGCTGGTTACCCGGGATCCCAGTTCCAAGGCCTTCGGCCAGTCAAGCTGGGTCCAGAAGCCCTGGTCTCCATGCACATGCGGCACCAGGAAGTAAAGGTTGACCGTATCGTAGACTTGCTTGCCCCGATGAACCTTGAACGGCCAGATCTTGGCTTGGGGGTCGTCCCGGTCACCGAGCGGCCCGCTTATCCGGGTCGGCCGGCTGGGGTCGATCTCGTCGCCCAGGATATAGCGGCTGGAGGTCTCGTTGTACCAGTAATACTCCGGCGCCAGCTTCTTGGCCCAGGTGAAGCGCCCTTTGTAGTTGATGTACAGGTGTGTGTCGGTGATGTCCAGATCCTGGCCGGCCTGGGACCAGTCCCAGCTCAGCTTGGTGCCGGTATCCACCGCCATGAAAGGAATGTGGCAGGTCTGGCAGGCCAGGCGTTCGGTATGGGCGTTGAGGCGCACATCCTGGTGCGGGGCGGCCGGATGACAACCGCTGCAGCGTAGCCGGTTCTCTCGGTCCACGCTGACCGTGATCGCCCGTCCAGACACCCGGTGGTCTTGGGTCAGGTGGCAGTCGACACACTGCATGTCGTTGCTCCCCATGTGCACATCGATGCGGGCGCTGGGGAAGAGCAGGGTATTGTCCAGGTCCCCATGCTTGACCGCATTGTCGCCGCCGCCCTGAAAGTGGCAACCGCCGCAGTTCTTGCGGGTCGGTCGGCCAACGCTGCGTGCCGCCGCCAGCAGGTCCACCGTTTCGTCCGGTTGGCCGGCCCCACGGAATTTCTTCAGGTAGGTGCCGCTGTTGTCGTGACAGACGAGGCAGTCGACCCGGCTCGGGTCCTCGAAATCGAAGTTCTCATCTTCCCACCCGTAGCCGATATGGCACTGAGTGCAGGCCGGCCAGTTGGACTGGATGCCGATGCAGAAGTTGTTGATCACGTTGCGCTTGCCGATGCGCATTGGCTCGTCGTGGCCGGGCACCAGCACCTCTTGGCCCTGCCAGTTCCAGTGGGCGGTGGCCATGATCTCTCGGGCCTCGTCCGGGTGGCATTCCAGGCAGGCTCGGGTGACCGCGGGTCCATCCGCGAAGGGTTCGGCAAAGAAGCCGCGGTGATCGGTGTGGGCCGGCGGTACCGGGAGTTGCTCGCGGGCGCTGGGCGGGCCGGTTGGCGCATGCTCTTGAGTGCAAGCCGGAAGACCTAATAACCCCGGCAGACCCAAGGCCGCCGTCAATACCAGCATGCGCTTCACTTCCACCACCCTCGTTTCCGCGGTTGCCCCGACCCGGCGGAAACCGGGCGCTGGACTTTTCGCTGCCAGCGCGCAGACCACCGAAGCCCTTCGCTGTCTCTACGCCGCTGCGCAAGCTCACAGGCCTGCCGGGACAGAGTAAGAGATACGGATTCTTTATAGAAAAACTAACCCTGAGGATCGGGGTTGTCAAACTAGTTTGGCGCGCCAGTCTGTTTTGTTTGATCTGGGGCAGGAGGTGCAGCGAGGTAGGCGCAGTACTATAGTCTTCAAGAAACACAGGAAACCGCTAGAAACGGTGTTTTCTGGCGCTGTAATGCATTGATAAATAGGCTATTTATAGTAAACTTATCGGATAAGTATCGACGCATAATCGGCCGGATGATGGGTGGTATCTTTAGTTCGCGCGAGCGCTATAAATAGAAATATATTTCATTCCTTTATTGACAATTATCATTGCTAAATTATTGGGTTTAAGCATACTCGTTTGGCGGTCGATAAAGCTCAAGGCCGACACCGCGTCTCCCCCGCGTATTTCAACAAGCCGCCAGGCGGCTGCGCATAAGCAACTGGAAATTCGAGACCTTCAATAGGACTCGGGAGGCGTCGCCGGCGAAACACCCTGTATCACACCGCCTGGCTATCGCATCCCTGGCTGGTTCAGGCGCGCCCGGGCTTGCGCTTCACTCAATCGGTAGCTATGGCTATCGGTTTCGCGCCAGAGCGGCGCCCAGCCGCACAGACCCTGCGCCAGGGACGCACTACCTGGTGAAATATCCGGGCTGCGCCAGTTGTGCCGGCTGGCGTTTGTTCTTTTACCCTTTGGGCTTGGAAGCGGGGGTCAGTCTTCGTTCTTGCGGCGGCGGGCCCGGGGGTGGGCCTGATCGTAGACCTGGGCGAGGTGCTGAAAGTCGAGGTGGGTATAGATCTGCGTGGTGCTGATGTCGGCGTGACCGAGCAGTTCCTGGACTGCCCGCAGGTCGCCGGAAGACTCCAGCAGATGGCTGGCGAAGGAATGCCGCAGCAGATGCGGATGCAGGTCCCGAGGAGAGCCGGTGCGCAGGGCCCAGCGGTGCAGGCGTTGCTGCACCGCCCGCCTCCCCAGGCGCTTGCCGCGGCGGCCGACAAATAGCGCCGGCTCGCCTGGCGCCGCCAAGTTGGCCCGGGCCCCGAGCCAGTGGCCCAGGGCCTTGAGGGCCTGGCGGCCCACTGGCAGGCGCCGGGTCTTGGCCCCCTTGCCGGTGACCTCGAGGCTGGCATCGTCGAAATCGATGTCGCCCAGATTTACCGACACCAGCTCCGCCAGGCGCAGGCCCGAAGAGTACATCAGCTCCAGCATCGCCAGATCCCGCAGTTCCAGGGCGTCGCTCCCGGGCACGTCCAGCAGGTGGGCGAGCTGGTCGGCGTCCAGCGTGGCAGGCAGGCGCTGTTCGCTTTTGGGGGCCCGTACCCCCTGGGCTGGATTCTGGTTCACCGCTCCCTCCCGCAGCAGGTAACGGTACAGGCTGCGCAGGGCGGAAAGTTCCCGTTGCAGGCTCTTGCCGGATAGGCCGCGACGGTGTCGCCATGCCACATAGGCCCGGACCTGATGCTGGTCAAGCTCCGCCCAGTCGGCGATGCCTTGGCCGCGGCACCAAGCCATGATTTGGCGCAGGTCCCGCTGGTAGCTCTCCAAGGTGCGCGGCGACATCCGCCGCTCGTGGGCTAGGTGGTTGTGAAATCTTTCCAGCCAGCCGGCGGCGGCGTCCCGAGGCAGCGGGCCGGTGGTCATCGGGGGTCAGGCGGTGCCGCGCAGCGCCACTTCCAGGCGCCGGCTGACCAGCTCGCCGAGACGCACCAGAAACTCGGTGCCCTTTCCGGGGTGGAAGCGGTCGGGGTCGCGGCTGCTGACGGCTAACAGACCCAGCACCTGCTGTCCCTTGAGCGGGATCAGGGCCGCGGAACTCAGGTCCTGGGCCTGCTCCCCGAACAACTGCTCCATCTGGCCGGGCTCCAGGGCGCCGCATACCGGGCGGCCCTGGTCCAGCTGTTGGCGAAAGGCGGCCAGTGTGGGGTCCGGGTTCGGCGCCGCCCCGAGCTCTGGGTCGAACAGCCGCAACGCCACCGCATCGGCCTCGAATTGGCTCTGCAGCTCGGCGCGCAGGGCGCTTTGGATGTCATCCAGCTCTCCGGGTTCGAGCAGCGCAAGGGTCAGGCGGTGCATGCGCCGATGTAGAGACTCGTTGTCCCGCGCGACGGCGATAAACTCTTCCAGCTGGCTGCGGTAACGCCGGACCTCGCTGCGCAGGGCATCGAGCTGACGCTCCAGCAGGGACACGGCGCCGCCACCGGTAGGGTGGGGAAGGCGCAGTTGCCAGCAACAGCTCCAGGTGGCGCTCGAAAAATTCCGGGTGGGCGGCCAGGTAGTCGGCGATTTGCGTCTCCTGCTCCCCGTCGCCCTCGGTCTCTGGCTTGCGTTCTTCCGATTTCATAGTTTTATTCTGCCTTCGAAGACTCGCTCGGCCGGGCCGGTCATCCATACGGGGTCGGCCCGATTGCGCCCACTCTATCACAAGATCACCGCCTGGCAGGCTGACCCGCACGCTTGGGTCGAGCAGGCCCTGGACGCGCCCGCTGACCACCGCGGCGCAGGCCCCGGTGCCGCAGGCCAGGGTCTCGCCGGCGCCGCGCTCATAGACCCGCAGCCGGATCCGGTCTCGCCCGAGCACCTCCATGAAGCCCACGTTGACTCGGTTCGGAAAGCGCGGATGGCGCTCGATGACCGGGCCCAGCTCGGCCACAGGGGCGGTATCCACCGCTGCCACCTGCAGCACCGCATGGGGATTGCCCATGGATACCGCACCAATGGCCAGCCGGCGGCCGTCCGCCTCCAGCGGGTAGAGCGCGGCCTCGGTTTCGGCCTGGAACGGGATTCGGCCCGGCGCCAGCACCGGCGGTCCCATGTTGACCCGGACCTGTCGGTCGGCCTCCAGGAACAGGCGGATCGGGCCCGCCTTGGTGCCGACGTCGATCACGTCCTTGGCGCTGAGTCCCTGGTCGCGCACGAAGCGGGCGAAGCAGCGGGCGCCGTTGCCGCATTGCTCCACCTCGGAGCCGTCGGCATTGAAGATACGGTAGTAGAAGTCGGTAGCCGCATCGCGAGGCGGTTCCACCAGCAGGATCTGGTCGCAGCCGATTCCGAAGCGGCGGTCGGCGAGGAAGCGGGTATTCGCCGCGTCCAGGGCGACTCGCTGGCGCACTCCGTCGATGACCACGAAGTCATTGCCAAGGCCGTGCATCTTGGTGAATTGCAGTTCCATCGGGCCAGGGTAACCGCCCGGCGCCGGAGTGGAAAGGGCTTCAGCCGAGCCGGCCGCTGACCGCCAGGTGGCGATCGCTTACCCAGCCTACCTGCAGGTCCTGGAGGCCGGCGAAGCGCAACTGCTCGCTTACCTCGTCCGGGGTGAAGGCGGCGAACAGGGAGTTGCGGTAGTCGTGCCGCAGCACCTCGGGGGCGTCGGCGGCATATTCGGCCACCAGCCGCTCGGCCGCCTCCGGCGTGGGGGGGCGCGCCAGGTCCATCACCAGCACCGCCGCACCCGAGCGGGCGCACTCGCGCAAGGTCTGCCACAGAGCACCTGAGGCTCGGCCAGGTGGTGCAGCAGGCTGTTGGACAGCACCGCGTCGAACCCGGCCCGGGGCAGGTGTCGGCTGGGCAGGCGCTCGCACATCAGTTCCACCCGGGCGGCCAGGGCCGGCTCCGCATCCAGGGCGCGGCGGCCGAAGCTGAGCATCGCCTCGGCCCCGTCCAGACCCTGCACCCGGGCCTGGGGGTACGCGCGGGCCAGGGCCAGGGTGATGTCGGCTGGCCCGCAGCCCAGGTCCAGGGCCAGGAACGGGCCGTCCGGGGCCAACGGCCGGAACAGCTCCAGGAAGCGCTGGTTGGGCTCCGAGAAATCGGCCTCGGCATAGGCCAGGGCCTGCTCGGCATCGTCCATCAGTTCCGGCTCGGGGATGCGCTTCACGGCAAGGTCGACTCGCCGGCGAAGAGTTCCGGGACGGTCTCGCGGCGGCGCACCAGATAGGCCCGATCCCCGTCCACCATGACCTCGGCGGCCCGCGGACGGGTATTGTAGTTGGAACTCATGGTGAAGCCGTAGGCGCCGCTGGAGCGCACCGCCAGCAGGTCGCCCGGGGCCAGGCTGAGTCGCCGGCCCTTGCCGAGAAAGTCGCCGGTCTCGCACACCGGGCCGACCAGGTCGTACTCGCCGCTGCGGCCCCCGTCGTGGCGCTCCACCGGCAGGATCTCCTGCACCGCCTGGTACAGGGCCGGGCGCAGCAGGTCGTTCATGGCCGCGTCGATAATGGCAAAGTCCTTGTGGGGGGTCGGTTTCAGGTATTCGACCCGGGTCAGCAGCACCCCCGCATTGCCGGCGATGGCGCGCCCGGGCTCGATCAGGATCTCGTAGCGACGCCCGCCCAAACGTTGCTTGAGGGCGGCGGCGTAGGCCGCCGGCTCGGGAGGGACCTCGTCGGTGTAGCGGATGCCGAGTCCGCCGCCGAGGTCCAGGTGTTCCAGCGCCATGACCGGCGGCGCTCAGCTCGTCGGCCAGGGCCAGCACCCGGTCCAGGGCGTCCAGGAAGGGCGCCAGCTCGGTGAGCTGGGAGCCGATGTGGCAGTCGATGCCGACCAGCCGGATGTGCGGCAGTTCCGCGGCGTGCCGGTAGGCGGCGGCGGCATGCCTCGAAGCGATGCCGAACTTGTTCTCGCGCAGGCCGGTGGCGATATAGGGATGGGTCTTGGCATCCACGTTCGGGTTCACCCGCAACGAGACCGGGGCTTGCAGTTTGAGCTCCCCGGCCACCCGGTCGAGCAGGGCCAGCTCGGCCTCGGACTCGACATTGAAACAACGGATGCCCACCTCCAGGGCGCGCGCCAGCTCGTCCGCGCGCTTGCCAACCCCGGAGAACACCACTTTGCCCGGTTCTCCGCCGGCTGCCAGCACCCGCTCCAGCTCGCCCACCGAGACGATGTCGAAGCCGGAGCCCAGTCGCGCCAGCAGATTGAGCACCGCCAGGTTTGAGTTGGCTTTGACCGCGAAGCAGACCAGGTGCGGATGGTCGCCGAGGGCACCGTCGAAGGCCCGCCAGTGGCGCTCCAGGGTGGCCCGGGAATAGACGTAGCAGGGGGTGCCGTAGTCGACGGCGATCTGGCTCAGGGGCAGGGACTCGGCATACAGGCTGTCGCCCTGGTATTGAAAGTGATCCATCCTGGGGGGCCTCAGAGCGCCGAGTCGATGTCTTGCGCGGCCTCGGGCTCCAGGTCCTCGGGGTCGAATTCGGGTACTTCGGGAAATTCATCGGAGATTGCGCTCTCGGCCGCCGGCGCATCCGGCATGTACAGCGGGCCCTTCTGGCCGCAGGCGGTGAGCATCTGGCCCGTGCCGAGCAGGGCGATGAAGAGCCAAAGCAGGTAGCGCGGCCAGCAATGCATGAGAGCGATTCCTCCGAACGGGTATTCGAGCCGGAAGTATAAACCCTGGCCAGCGGCAGGCATACCGGGGCAAGGCCCCGCCGGACCGCTATAATTGGCGATTATGCTTGCCGATAATGGACCGACGGATTGCGCGGCGCTTCGCGTGAGCCCCAGGTTGTCGCCTGGAGAACCGCTGTGGAAGCGGGCCCCGTCTCGGGGCGAGGACGGGCGACTGCTGAGCGATTTCATGATGCTGATCCCGGGGCTGGGGCGGCGTTCCGAGTCGCGCCTTCAGGCCACTTTGGGCGAGTTGCAAGCGGTGTTCGATTATTACCGCGAACAGGTGGTGTTCGCCGATCTCAATCTAAAACTCAATGTACTCTGGGTCAGCATCAAGCCCTTGCCGGGGTTGAATCTTGAGTTGGCGGCGGCGATCAAGCAGCGTGTGCCCGAGGCGATGTTGGTGGCCAACAAGGCCGAGGCGCTTCTCAGCGAGCGGGTGCGGCGGGGGAACAAGGCGTAACAGGAGGCCCCGATCGATCGCGGCGAATCCCGGCCCGGCAACGCAGGCGGTGTGTGTGCGGTTTCTCTTGTGCGGCCTCAGTCGTCGTACTCCGATGCCCGCCGGGCATCGCCGCGTACCTTGTCGGCCGGATAGCGGGCCTCGTTGATCTCGATTTTGCGCCAGGCGGCCGCTACCGGGTCCAGGTCCAGGCGCTCGGCGATGCGCAGCAGAAAGATCAGGATGTCCGCCAGCTCCAGGGCCACCGCCTCACGCTTGTCGTCGGCGAGCTGGTAGCTCTGGGCCTCGCTCAACCACTGGAAATGTTCCACCAATTCGGCGGCCTCGGCGATCAGGGCCATCGACAGGTTCTTGGGGGAGTGGAACTGCTCCCAGTCCCGCTCGCGGGCGAAATCCCGCAGCCTTGCGCTCAGCCGCTGCAGGCTGTCTTCCGGGGGCTGGCTCATGGCTGCTCGGTCTGCAGTCGCGCCCGGGCGCGGGCGATGGCGGCCCGCACCTGGCTCGGGGCGGTGCCGCCGATATGGTCGCGGGCGGCCACCGATCCTTCCAGGGTGAGCACTCCGAACACGTCGGCGTCGATGCGCTCGGAGAAGCCTTGCAGCTGTTCCAGACTCAGTTCAGACAGGTCCTTGCCCTCGGCCACGCAGAAGGCCACTGCCTTGCCCACCACCTCGTGGGCATCGCGGAAGGCCAGGCCCCGGCGCACCAGATAGTCCGCCAGGTCGGTGGCAGTGGCGAAGCCCTGCGTGGCGGCGGCGCGCATGCGCTGGTGGTTACAGCTCAGGGCGGGCAGCATGTCGGCGAACACCTTGAGGCAGCCCTTTAGATTGTCCACGCTGTCGAACAGGGGCTCTTTGTCCTCCTGATTGTCCTTGTTGTAGGCAAGGGGCTGGCTCTTCATCAGGGTCAGCAGGGAGAATAGATGGCCGAAGATGCGCCCGCTCTTGCCGCGCACCAGCTCGGGTACGTCCGGGTTCTTCTTCTGCGGCATGATGGAGGAGCCGGTGCAGAAGCTGTCCGACAGCTCGACGAAGCCGAACTGGGCGGAGGACCAGAGCACGAGTTCTTCGGAAAAGCGCGAGAGGTGCAGCATGATCAGGGCCGCAGCGGCGCTGAATTCGATCGCGAAGTCGCGGTCGCTGACCGCGTCCAGGGAATTCTCGCAGGGACCTTCGAAGCCCAGCAGTTGGGCGGTGTAGGCGCGGTCGATGGGATAGCTGGTGCCGGCCAGGGCGGCGGCCCCCAGCGGCATCCGGTTGAGGCGCTTGGCGCAGTCGGCCAGGCGCCCCTGGTCGCGCTCCAGCATCTCGAACCAGGCCATCATGTGGTGGCCGAAGGTCACCGGCTGGGCGGTCTGCAGGTGGGTGAATCCGGGCAGGATGCTGTCGGCCTCGCGCTCGGCGGTGTCCAGCAGCCCCAATTGCAGGCGCCGCAGTTCGGCGCCAATGAGGCCGATCTCGTCGCGCAGCCAGAGGCGAATATCGGTCGCCACCTGGTCGTTGCGCGAGCGCCCGGTGTGCAGCTTCTTGCCGGCTTCGCCGATGTCCGCGGTCAGCGCCGCCTCGACGTTCATGTGTACGTCTTCCAGCGCCACCGACCAGTCGAACTCGCCTTGGTCGATGCGGCTGCGGATCGCCTCCAGACCGGCGATGATGGACGCTCCCTCCTCTTGGGTGATAATACCCTGACGCGCCAGCATTCGGGCGTGGGCGATAGATCCGGCGATGTCATAACGGTAGAGCCGGCGGTCGAATTCTACCGAGGCGGTAAAGGCCTCGACGAAGGCGTCGGTCGGCTCGTTGAAACGCCCGGCCCAGAGCTTGCCGGGCCCCTGTTGATCGCTCATAGCGGCTATCCTGGAACTGAAAGACGTGCAGTTTACAAAACGATGCGGCGGCGTTTCCCGCGCGGGGCGGATTGATGCTCAGCCTACCCCAAACGCCGCGATTATAACCGCAACCGGAGGCCCTTTGCCTTGAAACCCGCTCGCGATCCCGTCCTCGCCGCCGGCCCGGGCCCGGCAAGCCGCGGTCTGCTGCCGGACTTCTGCGGCCTGCCGGCGGTGTTCGCAGTGGTGGTGGGGGCGGAATTGCTGGCCATTGCCCTGGCCCTGGGCAGCGGCCTGCACTGGCAGGATTCGTGGCACCGCCTCAGCCTGCTGTCACTGTACCTGCAATGGATCGGGCTCAGCTCAGCGCTGTTGCTGTGTCTGCTGCGCGCTCATTTGGCCCGGCTGCCGGCGCGCCGGGCGGCAACCCTGGCGTGGGGCCTGTGGCTGCTGGTGGCGGCGGTGGTGAGTCTAGGCGCGGGCGCCCTGGCCGAGCGGCTGGACGTGGGCTTGGACCCGGACGGGCGCCTTGGCCTGTTACTGAAGACGCTGGCGATTGCCGCCATCGCCGGTGCCCTGGCGCTGCGCTATGTGTATCTGCAGCATCTCCGGCGGCGCCAGGTGGAGGCCGAGTCCCAGGCCCGCGTACAGGCCCTGCAGGCGCGCATTCGGCCCCATTTTCTCTTTAACAGCATGAACACCATTGCCGAACTCACCCGCAGCGACCCGGCCCTGGCAGAGGAACTGATCCAGGACCTGGCGGACCTGTTTCGAGTGAGCCTGGGAGAGGGCGGCAGCACCAGCCTGGAGCGGGAACTGCAGCTGGCCCGGCGTTACCTGCACCTGGAGCAGCAGCGCCTGGGCGAGCGCCTGCGGGTCGAGTGGGATTTGCAGGACCTACCCCAGGAGGCCAGGTTGCCGCCCCTGGTGCTGCAGCCGTTGCTGGAGAACGCGGTCTACCACGGAGTGGAGCCGGCCCTGGAGCCCGGTCCGATCCGCATCGGCGGCCGCTACCGCCGGCAACAGGTGAATTTCAGCATACGTAACCAGGTGCCGGCGGCCGCGGGCGGTGAGCAACGCCCGGGTAACCGCATGGCACTGGACAACATCCGGCAGCGCCTCGAGGCCTACTTCCACGGCCAGGCCAGCCTGGTGGCCAGCTGGGTGGAAGACGACTATCAGATCCGGCTGGTATTTCCCCACCCCTGGTCTGAGCCTGATGCCGACTGAACCCATGCGCCTGCTGATCGTCGACGACGAGGCCCCGGCCCGGGCCCGCCTGCGCCGCCTGGTGGAAGCGCTCGGGGACGGATACGAAATAGCCGGCGAGGCGGCCAGCGGCGAGCAGGCCCTGGGCCTTTTCGCCGGCGGCAAGGTCGACCTGGTGCTGCTGGACATCCGTATGCCCGGCATGGACGGGATGGCCGCCGCGGCCCGGATGGCCCAGGGCTCCAAACCACCGGCGGTGGTGTTCACCACCGCCTACGACCAGTTCGCCGTGCAGGCCTTCGAGCACAATGCGGTGGGCTATCTGCTGAAGCCGGTGCGAAGCGAGGAGCTGATCCGCGCCCTGGAGCGGGCTCGTGCCCTGACCCGGCCCCAGCTGCAGGCCCTGGAGCGGCTGCAACCCGAGTCGTCCGGGCGCAGCCATGTCTGCGCCTTGTATCGGGGCAATCTGCGCTCGGTGCCGATCGAGGAGGTGCGGTGCTTCCGCGCCGAGGCCAAGTACGTGGTGGCCCATTTCGGCGCCGGCGAACTGCTGCTGGAGGAGCCCCTGAAGTCCCTGGAGCAGGACTTCGCCCCGCGTCTGCTGCGTATCCACCGCAATGCCCTGGTGGCCCGCGATTATGTGGAGGCGCTGGAAAAGGGCGCCGACGAACGCTGGCGCATTCGTCTGCGCGGGCTCGATGCGCCCCTGGAGGTCAGCCGCCGCCACCTGCCCGGAGTGCGCCAATGGTTGCGCGGCCGGGGTTGAGGGCCAACGCTGGGCATCCACATAGTGTTAATAGGCCCTAGGGCGGTTTGCCTGGGGCAGCCCCAGCCGCTAGCATTGCAGCTTTGTCCCCCTGGAGCCGCACCCCATGCCCGAGACCCCATTGCGCATCGCCACCCGCAAGTCGCCGCTGGCCATCTGGCAGGCCGAGCACGTGGCCGCCGCCCTTGTTCGGGCCCACCCGGGGCTGCAGGTCGAGCTGGTGGGCATGAGCACCCAGGGCGACCGCATCCTAGACGCCCCGCTGGCCAAGGTTGGGGGCAAGGGTCTGTTCGTCAAGGAACTCGAGCAGGGCATGCTGGAAGGCCGGGCCGACATCGCCGTGCACTCGATGAAAGACGTGCCGGTGGATCTGCCCCCGGGGCTGCATTTGGCGGTGATCCTGGAGCGCGAGGACCCGCGCGACGCCTTCGTTTCCGCGGCCCACGCGGGTTTCCACGAGCTGCCCGAAGGGGCTCGGGTAGGCACCTCCAGCCTGCGCCGCGAGTGCCAGCTGCGCGCGCGCCGGGCGGACCTGCAAATCGCTCCCCTGCGGGGCAACGTCAACACCCGCCTGGGTAAGCTCGACAGCGGGGAGTTCGATGCCATCATCCTGGCCGCAGCCGGCCTCAAGCGGCTGGGCTTCGGGGCGCGTATCCGCGCCTACCTGGAACCAGCGGATAGCCTGCCGGCCATTGGCCAGGGCGCCATTGGCATTGAATGCCGGGCCGACGACGAGCGGGTCAACGCCTTGATGGCCCCCCTGCACCACCCGGACACCGCCTGCTGCGTGCGCGCCGAGCGGGCCATGAACCGGCGCCTGATGGGCGGCTGCCAGGTGCCGATCGCCGGCTTCGCCGAGTTGCAGGGCGGCGAGCTGTGGATGCGCGCCCTGGTGGGGGAGCCGGACGGGAGCCGGGTGATCCGCGCCGAGCGCCGGGGGGCCTCTACTCAGGCAGCGGCTCTGGGCCAGGCCCTGGCGGAGGAGCTGCTGGCGGGGGGGGCGGGCGCCATCCTGGACGCTTTGCGCCAGGGCTGAGCCGGCGATGACCGAAGCCCGGGCGATGCAACGGCCGGACCTCAAGGGTCTCGGAGTTCTGGTCACCCGCCCGGCGCACCAGTGCGCCGGACTGTGCCGGCTGATCCACGATGCCGGCGGGCGGGCTCTGGAGTTCCCCGCCCTGGAGATCGTCCCTGGCGGCGACCCTGAACGGCTGCGGCGGATGTTTGCCGAGTTGGGGCGCTACCGGCTGGCGATCTTCATCAGTGCCAACGCGGTGGAGCACGCCGAGCCTTGGATTCGCCGCGCCGGCGGCCTGCCGCCGGGGTTGCGTCTGGCAGCGGTCGGGCGCGCCACCGCCCGCGCCCTGAGTCAACGCCTGCGGGCGCCGGAGATCGTCCCGGTGGCCGGCTTCGACAGCGAATCGCTGCTCGCTTCCCCGGAGCTGCAGCGGCTGGCCGGCCAAGCGGTGTTGATCGTGCGGGGTGACGGCGGGCGCCCGCTGCTGGGCGACGAGCTGCGCCGCCGCGGCGCCGAGGTCGACTACGCGGAGGTATACCGGCGTTTGTGCCCGACCAGCGACCCGGCCCCGTTGCTGGCGCAATGGGATCAGGTGCAATTGGTGATTGCCACCAGCCGGGAGCTGCTCGACAATCTGATACGTTTGTTCGGCGCCCAAGGCGGGGCAGCGCTGCGTGCCCGGCCGCTGCTGGTGATCAGCCCGCGCCTGGCCGAGTATGCCCGCGCCCTGCGTTTCGGCCGGGTGCTGCAGGCGCGCGAGGCCAGCGATGAGGCCTTGCTGCAGGCCATTGCCGAATTGACCCAGGGTCCGACGGCGCCAGAGGGCTATGCTTAACTCTAATTCTCTACCGGATCAGTCGCGATCATGAACCCGAGCCAACATCGTGAAACGGAGGCCCAACCCCCGGAGATTGACAAGCCGGTCGACGGGGTCGAGGCGGATGTCGAGCCCACGCCCCCAGCGGCTGGCGGCAGCGGCCGCTGGTGGCTGTTGTTCGGCGTGCTCCTGTTGCTCGGGGTCAGCGCCGGGCTGGTGGCCGGTTACCGCTATTGGCTCGACCTTCAGGCCAATATGCAGCGGCTGAACGCGGTGATCGAGCAGGCGGCCAGCGACCAGACCGCGCTTCAGGCCCGCATCGAAGAAGCGCGGCGGGCGTTCGGCGAGCAGGAGCAACGGATCCGCGCCCAGCAGGAGGCCTTTCAATCTCAGCAAGAGGCCTTGGGGCAGGAACGGGAGAAGCTGCGGCTAAAGGGAGAGGCGGTGGAGCAGGCCCTGGAATCGGCTCAGCGCGTCGGCACCGCCGCCGACAACGACTGGATGCTGGCCGAGGCCGCCTACCTGATGCGCCTGGCCCAGCAGCGCCTGGCGCTGGAGCAGGACGTCGGCAGCGCCCGCACCGCTCTGAGTTCCGC
Organism: uncultured Gammaproteobacteria bacterium; assembly: GCA_963753615.1. Classification (GTDB taxonomy): domain Bacteria; phylum Pseudomonadota; class Gammaproteobacteria; order Chromatiales; family Chromatiaceae; genus CAVWCW01. The sequence continues at coordinate 86,812 of CAVWCW010000014.1, read as the reverse complement.
CGACGAGCGGTTACTCGCCACCGGCAACCCGAGCTGGGCCGAGGTGCGCGAGGTGCTGGCCGGCGAGCAATCGGCCCTGGCAGCGGTGCCGGAGCCCGACTTGGGGCGCCTCGGAGCGGCTCTGGACGAGTTGATTGGTCAATCCAAAGGGTTGCGCCTGACGCCCTCTGACGGTTCGCCGGCCGCGCCGGCGGCGACCGCGCAGGAACCGGCCGAGCGCGGCGAGCGCAGTCTCGCCAGCCTGCCCGCGGACCTCTGGAGCGGCTTCGGCTCGCTGATGACGGTGCGCCGCCATGACCTGGCCGCGCCGGGTCCGGGCCGTTTATCCCGGGATCCGTATCTGCGCGAGAGCCTGCGCCTGCAGCTGGAGGCGGCCCGGGCCGCTTTGGCGCGCCGCAATCAGTCCCTCTATCGGGGTAGTCTGGGCGCCGCACTGGATTGGCTGGATGAGTTCGCTCCCGGCGAGGCCGAGTTGACCGTCGCCTTCCGTCAGCGTCTCCAGGCGCTGGCGGCGGTGGACATCCGGCCGCCGCTGCCGGATATTTCCGCCTCCCTGCGCATGCTGGAAAGGCGCCGGGCGGCGGTGGAGGAGGACCCGGGCCAATGAGGATGCTGCTGATAGCCCTGGGCGCTCTGGCGATCGCGGTACCGGCGGCCCTGTTGGTGCGCGAGGACAGTGGCTACCTGTATGCCGCCTACGGCCACTGGAGCCTGGAGACCAGCCTGTCGTTCTTCCTGCTGTTGCAGGCGTTGGCGTTTGCGGCTTGCTACCTGTCGATTCGTCTGCTGGCCCGGGTTTGGGCAATCCCCCGCCGCTTCAATGCCTGGGACCGACGGCGTTCCGCCCGACGCGCCCGCCGACAGCTGATTCAGGGCCTGGTGGAGAGCGCAGAGGGGCGTTGGGCTCAGGCGGAAAAGACCTTGCTGCGCCTGGTTGACGATGCCGACATCCCGTTGCTCAATTACCTGGCCGCAGCCCGCTGCGCCCAGCAGCAGGGGGCCCACGAGCGGCGCGACCGCTACCTGCAGTTGGCCCACGAGAGCACTGCCGGGGCCGATCTGGCGGTGGGTCTGACCCAGGCCGAGCTGCAGTTGGGACACGACCAGTATGAGCAGGCCCTGGCAACCCTCAATCATCTGCGGGCGTTGGCGCCTGCCCACAACCATGTGTTGGGGCTGCTCCAGTTGGTGTATCGGCGCCTCGGCGACTGGCCGCGCCTGCGTGAACTGCTGCCCGAGCTGCGTAAGCGCCGGGTCTTGGATGAGGAAGCGTTGCCGGAGCTGGAGATCCAGCTTTACCAGGGGTTGCTCGAGCAGGCCGCGGCCAGTCCCCAGGCCGAGCGTCTAGCCGAGGCTTGGGCCCAGGTGCCCAAGGCGATGCGCGGCCGGCCCCGAGTGCTTAAGCCCTACCTGGCGGCCTTGGCTGAACGAGGCCAGCCGGAGTCGGCCGAGCCCCTGTTGCGAGCCGCCATCGGCCAGACCTGGGACGAACCCCTGGTGCGCCTGTACGGCCTGCTGGTAGGACCCGACCCGGTCAAGCAACTGGGTACCGCCGAGGCTTGGCTGCCGGGCCACACAGAGAGCGCGGCCTTGCTGTTGACGCTTGGACGTTTGAGCCTGCACAACCGGCTCTGGGGTAAGGCCCGCAGTTACCTGGAGGCGGCGATTGAGTTCGGTGCCGGGGCGGAGGCGTGTCGCGACCTGGCGCGCCTGCTGGAGAGCCTGGGTGAAGTGCAACCCGCGCGAGCCCTCTATCGAAAGGCGTTGGAGCAAACCGTAGGTCCAGCCCCGGAGCTACCGTTGCCTAGCCCCCGGCGCAGCTCCGCGCCGGCGCAGGCGCCGGAGCCGCCTCCCGACGTGCTTCCGATCGAGCAGGCCTCCTGAGTCCTGCCTCCGGGAAAGATCGAAACCGCCTATCCTGGGCTTTTCGGTTCGCTTTCTCGAAGATGCCGTCTCAGAAAGCCTCTGTGTTCGATCGCCGGCAGCGCCTGAACAGGGTGGGGTCATCCGGTCCCGGTTGGGGACGCAATACCTCAGATTTCGTTGCCTCAGCGCTTGCCGGCCAGCCAGTTGGCGTAGCCGTAGAGGCGCTCCAGCCCGGCTTGTCCCGGCTGCCCGGTGAGAGGCTCGAGAATGTCCGCCAGTTCCCGGTTGCGCTCGGCGGACAGGCGCGGGCTGCGTTCCGCAAAGGAGAGCAGCAGGCGCTGTTCTTCGAAGCCAAGGCCCTGCGGGGGGGGCAGGGCGGGAGCGGCGGGCAGGGCCTGTCGTTTGGGGGCCTCATCGCGATAGACTACGAGGCTGCCGGCGGCGAGATCGCCGAGGCGTTTGAAATCCCGGTTTAGCAGCATACACACCAGGCCAGTGGCATAGAGCAGGGGAAAGAAGTCCGCAGCCCGCAGCAGGTTGCGGATCAACGCGGCGGACCATCCGAGCGGGGTGCCGTTGTCATGGATTACGCTCAGGCCCATCGCCTGCTTGCCGGGGGTGGCGCCGCGCCAGACCTCAAAAAGTGTCGGGTAGAACCACTCGATGAGAAACAGGCCGATCAGGATCAGGCCGGTCCCCAACCCCCCCAGCAGGGCCAGGCCGAAGGCCAGGGCAAGGTACAGGGCAAGCCGGATCGCCAGGTCGATGGCCCAGGCCAGGGCCCGCACGACGGGCCCGGCCAGCCGGATCTCCAGCGCGATGCCCTCGGGGGTCTCGTAGCTGCGAACCGTGTCCAGCAGCAGCTCGGCCCCCGGGGCCTCAGCCGAAGTAGATGTCGCGGTACCCGGCATAGATGGAGGCGATCAGGACCGGCGACAGGATCAGCAGCCCCAAGCCGAAGGGAATGGCCGCGATGAGCATGAACACAAGGGCGATCAGGCCATAGAGCAGGAACGGCAGTATGTTCTTGAGGCAGCCGATAAAGCTCAGCTTCATGGCGCTCAGAGCCGGTACGTCGTTCAGGGCCACCAGGCTGGGCGCGAACCAGAACGCCATCATCAACGGGATCATCAGCGCCATGCCGACCAGCATGGCGAGGTAAAAGCTGGGGCTGGAGATCACCGCCACCATTACTTCTGGGTCTTCGGTCTGCATCGCCTCTATCCCGCCGAGGGCCGTAAACGCACCGATCATCATGCTGCCCGTTATTACCATGATCAACACGCTGCCCAGCATATAGAGCAGGCCCACCAACACGAGTTGGCCGAAGTTCTGCGAAAAGCCGGCGAACAGATAGCCGACGCTGAACGGTTCGCCGTCGTCCTGGGCATCGGCCCCGATGGCGAAGCCGGCCATGAATACCGGGCCAAGCAGGCTGATCGCGAGGAAGCCGGCCAGGGGAACCAAGCCGGTCAGAAAAAGGATGACCATCCACAGGATCAGCGCGAAGGTCCAGGCAAAGGGGTTTTGCTGCCAGTGCCAGAAGCCGCGGGTGATCCATGTCCACCCATGCGCCGCGGGCACCCGGTTCGGACCGGTCATTTCGCCTTCTTCGGCCGCGTTGGCGAGATCGGCGCCGGGGGCGGCATAGGGGTTCTCCAGCGGCGGTTCAGGCGCGGCGGCGGCCTCCCGCCCCAGTCGGGCCCGGTACTTGGACAGGATAATGCCGCATTCCAGACAACGGTCGTTTTCGATCCGTTGCGAGCCGCACTTGGGACAGTTCGGCCCCGCTGCCGGGGCCGGCTCGTCCTGGGGATCGAGGGACAGCCCGAAATCCGCTGGCCCTGTTGATTCCGGCTCCAGGCCAACCAGCATGCCCATGGCCTCCAGGGCGTCTCGGTAGCGCTCGGCCTGCTCCCGATCAAGGCCCTTTTTCAATGCAGTCTTGTGCCGGGTCTGGACCAGCTTGCGTGCTTGTTCAGCCGGCAGACCCACCTTGGCCGCCAGGTTGGCAGCTACTTTGACCGGGTCGGAACCGGGCTTCAGGGCGCCGCTGTAGACGATCTTATAGCTCTCTCCCATGCTCGTTGCTCCCTTGGATTGGGCACTCCGGTGCCGAACCGGAGCGGTTGTACGCCGTTTCATCGCGACGGCTTAGGGCCCAGTTTGCCGCCAAGCGTAAAGCGGGTCCAGGAGAAAGCAACGATTCAGGGAAGATCCTTCTAGGGTTTCTGCGGAAAAGACCCGCTTTCTCCTAACCGTCCGACGCCTTGATCGCCCGAAGCCGCAGCCCGTGTACGGTCTCCGGAATCAAGTCGGGGCGCCCGGCGATGTCGGCCACGCCGGAGAGGTCGACGGCTGCGGCTGCGGCCTGGGCTCGTCTGAAACGCTCTGCCTGGGGGTAGGGACGGTCTTCGAACCCGGCGCGACCCCGAAAATCGGCCTCGCAGGCGAGCAGAAACTGCTGGAACCGCTCGGGACGGCGAAACGCATCCAGTTCGTCGAGCAGCCGCAGCAGGGTGTTCGGGCGCAGTTCGTCGGCCCGGTTGACCTTGCAGTGATGGCGGGCCACCAGGCGCGCCAGCCCGCAGCAGCGGTTCGGCGCTTTGAGGCGGTCGCACAGGCCGTCCACCAGCGTCGCCCCGCGCTCGTCGTGTCCGCGGTGGCTGGGCCACTGCTCGGGCGGAGTCACGCCCTTGCCGAGGTCGTGGGTGAGGGCGGCGAAACGGGTCTCGGGCTCAGGGGACAGGCGGGCGGCGCAGTCCACCACCATCATGGTGTGCACTCCGGTGTCGATCTCCGGGTGCCAGTTGGCGGGCTGAGGAACCCCCCAGAGGCGGTCGACCTCGGGCAGGATGCGAGCCAAGGCGCCGCACCCCCGCAGGGTTTCGAAAAAGGGCGAAGGGCGCGCTTCGCCCAGGGCCCGCACCAGTTCCTGCCAGACTCGCTCGGGCACCAGGGCATCGAGTTCGCCGGCGGCGACCATCTCCCGCATCAGGGCCTGGGTCTCGGGGGCGGGTCGAAAGCCCAGGTCCGCATAGCGAGCGGCGAAGCGGGCCAGGCGCAACACCCGCAGCGGGTCTTCGCGAAACGCCGGGGAGACGTGGCGCAGAATGCGCCGCTCCAAGTCCCGGCGGCCGCCATAGGGGTCGATCAAGCGGCCGTCGGCGGCCTCCGCCAGGGCGTTTATGGTGAGGTCCCGCCGCCCAAGGTCCTGCTCCAGGGTGACTCCGGGCCCCGCCTGTACCCGGCCCCCGGCACCGGCCTGGACCGGGGTGAGATGGCGTCTGGTGCGGGCCAGGGCATACTCCTCCCCGGTTTCCGGGTGCAGGAATACGGGAAAGTCCTTGCCCACCAGGCGGTAGCCCAACGCCAGCAACTGCTCCACGCTGGCGCCCACCACCACGTAGTCTCGTTCCTTGACCGGGCGGCCCAGCAACCGGTCCCGCACCGCGCCACCCACCAGATATATCTCCACCGCCCCGCCCCCATCGGTTCGACAACCGGTTGCCCCGGCCCAGCGCCAGTGTGGCCGATGCGCCAGGTGCGGGCAAGGGGCGGTGGGGAGTGGCGAGCATAGAGTATCGAGCAAATTCTCACACCTACTCCTCAGCCCTCATCCCTCAGGATTTCCAGAAGCCGATTGCCGGCGCAACCAGCGCCGTTTCGACTTCGACCCGGGATTGATCACCTGAAAGGTAGGAGCGCTGCCCTCGGCGCGATTCGGCTTTGCCGGCGCCCAATCGGCGCGGGGCGCGCATCCTACATCGAATGGTTGCCTCCAATTGTGGGCGCGGGTGCAGCGTCGTCCTCAGTCCTCAGCCCTCATCACCAACCGATACTTGACCCGCATTCTGTTCTCTACCGTCAGCGCGCCCATCAGCAGGCTAAAGGGGGTCAGGCCAAGGTCGGTCTGCAACAGTTCCAGCTCGCCTTCGGCGCGCAGCAGGCCAGCGTCGAGTTCGACCTGCAGGGGCAAGCGAAGGAGGGCAGTATGGCCACGCACTTGGAACTTCAACTCCATTTCCAGATCCGGGGGCCGGCCGCTGAGCACCCGGCCCTGGACCTGAATTCGGGGGTGGTGGGCGGCGTCCAGCAGGGTCGGCCCGAGCATATTGCGGCGGGTGGCCGCGATGTCCGTCGGACGCAGCGGGGATTCGAAGCCGGTCCCCTGCTCGGCCCGCAGCTCCGGGTCGTCCAACTCCATGGCGGCCGAAGGAAAGCTAAGGGCCAGGCGCGAGCCATCCAGGGGCTCGGCCAGATCGAGCCGGCCTTCGAGTTCCCGCAGGCGGATCACATGATTATGGCCGAACCTGGCCAGGCGTCCGCCGCGATAGACCAGTACCACCACCTCGGAGTCCGCCGCATCGAGCAGAAAGCGGCGCGCAGCGGCGGGCGCCGGCGCGTAGGCGGTCGGCTCCACCGCCGGGGCGGGGCGCTCGAGAGTAGGCCCGCACGCCGTCAGCAGCATGGCGAGCGACAACAACAAGCGCAAACCGGGTCGCATGGCGAGGCATTCTCCGAGGGACCGACGACCGGACACAGGGTACTATAGCCCCCTATGCGAATGCCTCGTTTTGTAATCGGAATCCTCCTCGGCGGACTGCTCCTGCTCTCCGCCTGCGCCGGGTTTACTCCGAACCGGCCGCCCAATGTGATGATTGCAGCCAGCGGCCATGACCTGGGCAAGGTACTGGCGGTGGACCCCGGCTCGCGCCAGTTGGCCAGCGGCGGTTCCGAAGGAATGATCCGCCTCTGGCGGCTGGCGGACGGCGCGCCCCTGGGCGGGTGGCGGGCCCACCCTGGAGGTGTGCACGGACTGATATTCGATGCCTCGGGGGCGCAGCTGCTGAGCGCCGGCTACGACGGCAGGCTGGTGCGCTGGAACCTGCGGGGCCAACCGCTGCAGCAGGTCGCCGGGCTGCCGCCGGTCACCGCTTTCTCCGCCGCCGACGATCTGGTGGCCAGCGGCCACAGGGACGGCAAGCTGCGCTGGTGGCGTGCCGACAATCTGGAGCCCGTGGCTGAGCTGAGCGTGCACGCCGGCAAGGTGGTAGCCCTGACGCTGGACCCGGCCACCGGCCGCGTCGCCAGCAGCGGGGCCGACAACCGGGTAGCTCTGAGCCACCCGGACGGCAGCAGCCGATGGCTGGACCGGCCCCCGACCCGTGCCCGAACCCTGGCCTTTGCGCCCGACCCGTCCCAGCTATATGGCGGCGGCTGGTTCCAACTCTACCGCTGGGACACCCGCAGCGGGGCGCTCGAGGTCCTTGACACCAAGCACGAAGGCATTATCCAGCACATCCGTTTTTTGCAGCAACCCGACCAGCTCGCCAGCATCAGCCGTCAGACCGACAGCAGTGTGCTAATCCTGGACCCGGCCAACGGCTCCACCCGGGAGTTCATCGGCCGGCATGAACTCTGCGGCAACTATGTCGAGGTGTCTCCGGACGGCCGCTATCTGGTGACCACCGCCGACGACGCCAGTATCCGCATCTGGGACCGCACCCAGCTCAGGGAGCGCGCGCGCAGGTAAGGTCGGCGCATAGAGAAAGGGGGCTCCGGGTGCGACGCCGACCCGCCGCTCACTCTTCGCTTCTGAAACCCTTCGTCCCGGCCTGCTCGGCTTGGATTTCGGCAATACGCCGGCGCAGCCGTTCCAGCTCCCATTCCTGTTCCTCGGCCTGGCGGTGCAGTTTCTCCAGACGCTTTGAGGGGTCGCGGTGCAGCCATCGTTCGATCAATTCCAGGGCCACCAGCCCTTTCCAGGCCCGCAGGCCGAGCCCGCGAAGGCGGTACACTTTCAGTAGCCTGGATGCCCGACTCAGGCGCAACAGCCGAATCGATTGGAAGCCCCGAAGGAAGGCCAGAAGCGGCAACAGGATGATGGCGAGATTGATCCAATGCCGTAGCACGTAGTGAAACTTCTTCTCCGCCAGCGCCGACATGATAATAAACTCGGCCGCAAAGGCAATCCAGATGCTGGCGGTGCCCAGGTCCAGGGCCAAAGCCAGGGCCGGACTGGAGGCCACCCGCTGGCTCCAGATGAATTCGATCCCGAGGATCGGCAGGATCAGCAGTGCAATGAACAGCATGGGGATACTGAAGGCCCGCTCCAGGCGCAGGTAAAGCTCCCGGTCTACCCCCTGCCAGCCGAGTTGGGGCAGCCAGATACAGGGGCCCGCCGGGTGCGTTGCCAGCGCCAGGCGGTAGGGCGGGATCAGCCAGATCAAAAGCAGGCGTCCAGCGCCTGCGCCGGAGTAGTCGGAGCTGCGCCAATAGCCAAGCAGCGCCTCGCCGGCAATCAGCATCCAAAGGACAAAGAACACCCAAACCAACAGCGACCCCGGAACCAGCTGGGCCCGCGGACGCTCGAAGTGGTGCAGCGCAAAGGCGGTGAGCACCAGAAACCCCAGGGCCAGGCCGAACATCAGGGCCGCCCGCCGGGAATGGGGCCGCAGCCGGCGCGCTCGGCAGGGGTGAGGTGCGGCGGCGGGCTCGGCGTCTGGCATGCTAAAGAGCCGGGTCGATCACTCGATCACGGTGAAGCCGAGCACCACCTCGCCGGAGTCGTCCTGGTTATAGTCACGCACCACGGCCGTGTAGGCGCCGCTCGTGAGGTCCACCAGCAGCGCCGCCTCGCGCGTGCTCAACGGGCGGCTGGCGGTGAGGGCGGCGATTCGCGGCAGAGTTGGTATTGTCCGCGCCAATCGTCGTTCTCCTGCATCAACACCGCCGGCTGGCCTGCGCTGACCGCGAACAGCTCGATAGTGGTATCGGCCAGGGCGCTGGCCAGGCCGGTGCTGGGGCCGCGGGCGGTGATCAGGACTTGGACGTTGCCCTCCACCACTATGCCCCCGTGCATTGGAAAGCTGGGGGTTACATCGCCGCGGGTGGATAGATTCCTGGCGATCCCGGTGCGGCTGTCGTCGGCCACCAGGGTGAACCCGAGCACCACCTCGCCGGACTGGTCGCTGGCGTAATCCCGCACCACCGCAGTATAGGCGCCGGAATTGAGGTTCGTCAGCAACGCCGGTTCGAATTCGTCGAGAGTTCGGCTGGCGGTCAGACTGGCGATCTCGGCCGCGTTGGTGTTGAACTGCCAATCGTCGTTCTCCAGCAGCAGCACGGCCGGCTGGCCGGGACTGAGCGCAAACAGTTCCATTGTGGTGTCGTTGAGGGCGGTGGCCAGGCCGGTGCTGGGTCCGCGGCCGGTAATCAGCACCTTAGCAGTGCCGTCCCACCACAATACCGCCATGCATCGGCAGGGTCGGCGTGACGTAGCCGCGGGTCGAAAGATTCCTGGCAATGTCAGTGGCCGTAGGCGGGGGCACCGGGGTGGAGCCGCCCTCGTCGAGCAGCCAGGTCCCGAAGTTGCCCGCCGAGTAAGCGTCGGCGAAGGCCGCGTAATTGTCCATGCCGTTGGGGTTGCTGCAATCGGAACTACCGTTGCTGAGGTTACCCACCAGGTATCTGTTGCTGTCGTCGGTGAATATGCCCGAACCGCTGCTGCCGGGCTCTGTGACGCCGTCACGCCAGGACACCGCGAAGAAATTGCCGTTGGTATCGCTTTGACAGGAATAGCTTTGCCCGGAATCGACGCAGTCCAACAGCAGGTCCCGGTTGCCGAAAGAAATTTTCTGCCAGTCGCCGCGCGGGTGATGGATGCCGAACAGCGCCTCTCCCGACCCAGGCATGTCTGCAATCCAGCCGGACATATTGACCCCAGCGGGGGGCGGCTGATTGAGCCGCAACAGGGTGCTGTCGTAGTTGTTGCCCAGGGTCCTGATCAGGGTGGCGCCGCCGTTCAGGGTGCTGGTGCCGGAATAAGCGGTTGCGCTGTTGCACGAGGCGGAGCGGAAGTTCCAATAGGTATTCAACGTGGAGGCCACGGGTTGACTGGACATGCAATGGTTGGCGGTTAGGAAATAGAAGTCGGCGCCGGGATTTCGATCGTTCAGCAAGGTGCCGCTGCAGAGGAAAGTGGAGCCGCCCTCTGTGTAAACCATGCGGGCGGTGGCCGAGCCGAATGCCACCCTGTCTGCGGAATAGCAGCTGATGTCGTTGTTGCAGGCGCCGGCATCCCCCACCGCCCGCGGCAGGTACAGCCCCCGCTCGGACAGGCTGCCGGAGTAGATATGAGACACCTCGGCGATCTCCAGCCCGACCTCGGAGGCGTCGCTGCCCAGAGGCAGTTCGAGCTCGAAGACCAGTCGCTCGCCACCGACCACCGGCGACCAATAGACCTCGGCATAGGGATCGCGGGGCGCCGATCTACGGTTAAGGGCAATCACCCCGAGCACTTCGGCGCCGCTGACGGCCGGCGGCTGCAAATCGGCTGCGGCCTCGCCCCCGAAGCGCAGCCGGGCAGCCTCGGGCAGGCGCTGAATCCGCAGCCCCAGGCGCAACGCCAGCGCGCCGGGGGACTCCACCGCCAGGCGTAATAGCTGTCGCCCGTCCCCCAGTACCTGCCAGGCCGGGTTGTCGACGCCGAAATCTTGTAATTCCGACTTGGGCACCGGCCGCCCGATACCAATCTGGCGCGCCCCCCCGGAAGCGCTTTCCTCGGCCAAGCGGGCCCGCGTCAACGCCGGGAGCCGCAGCGTCGGCAGCAACCCACTGACATCCACTTGCGCCGGGGCTCTGCGCTGTTTATGAGTATCGGGCACGGCGACCACGCCGGCGTCCATGCGGTCTGCCAGGCTGGCCGAGGTGCCCCCGAACAGGGCGAGGGCGCACAGCAACCAAGGGATCCTTTGATAGAAATTCATGATGGCGAGCTACCGAATGGTGGTTAGAATTTGGGGTGGCCTCCGCCGTTACCGGGGGAGGTCCCCGCTCAATTGGGTTGGTGCCCGAAGCAGTGGCTCCGAGGTCCCATCGACCGGCCTTGTCTTACCGCGACGGCATTGCTCCGGACCGGGTGTTCCGGCGATAGTTTCCTCACCTGGATCTGCTGCCGGTGAGCTGCACCGCCGAGGTTGAATGCCCCGGACCGGTCTAGGATAATCGCCGCTCCCTGGATTGGCCAGTCTGGACGCTCTTTCCCGACGGCTGGCGCGGCACGACCGACACTTCTGTCCCCCTCCAGCGCCAAGTGGCGGCAAGGTTAGGCGATCATGAGCGACGCGAAAAAGCCCGGTTGCAAGATCCTTCGGCCGGGTACCCTGGAGCGGGAGAAAACCCTGGTCGTGCTGGGTAGCCCCCGCGGCGGCACCTCGATGCTGGCCGGCCTGCTGCGGGAGCTGGGAATCCACATGGGCGACCGGATCGATCGCCACAATCACGAAGACCAGGCCTTTCTCAGCGAAGATTTGGAGCAGATTCGCGCCACCATTGCGCAGCGCAATGCCGAACACCCGGTTTGGGGGTGGAAAGTACCGGACTCGATCCGCTACCTGCCCGAGATCGAGAGCCAACTGCGCAACCCCCATTACCTGGCGGTGTTGCGCAATCCGCTCGCCGTGGCTGCGAGCATGCACAGATACTCCACGAATATGCCACTGGAATCGGGCCTTAAGCGGGCCCTGGAATATTTCCATCTGATCGAGGCCTTTATCGCCCGCACCCGCAATCCGGTGCTGCTCGTCGACTACGAGGCGGCTGTCTTGGCGCCGGCGGCGCTGGTGGAGTCTCTGGGCGATTTTCTCCGGCTGGAACTGGATGAAGAGGCGATCGAGCAGGCGGCCGCTTTCGTCGGTGCGCGCGGCGGTTATCGGCCGGTGCGAAATCCGGGCGAGCGCGCCCGCATCGACCTGCAGCGGTTAGACGCTCAACCTGCGGGTAACTGGTCGCCGAGCTCGTTTTCCCTCAGCGGCTGCAATATCGGGCAGCAGGGCGTCTGGTTCCAGAGCTGGAACCGGGACCCGCAGCTGTTGCTCGACCTCAGCGCCGGTGCCGACCATCTGCCGAAACGGCTGGTATTCGGCTTCGAACTCGATTGGGAGACTCAGCTTGGTACCAGCCAGCTTTTTCTCGATCTGGGTTGGGGATTCGGCAAGCAATTGCGCCGCGAGGTGGAGGTCGAGAAAGGGCAAAACTTGTTTCTCATCGAGCCCAGCAAACCGGTGCTGAAGCTGCGCCTGGACCCCACCGACGACAACGCGAAGTTCCGCGTCCGCAATCTCCAGTTGATGCGGGAAGGTTAAGGGCCGGCAAGGCCTGGGCAATACCGAGTCAAATGAACACCCGGCGAGCGAACGTGTTTCAGAGCCGCCCCCCACATTGTTTCCAACCCGTAAAAGGGTCTCGGCTCAAGCTGGCCCGCCGCTACCGCAAGACAATCAATAGCCCCGACGTGGGCGGGCAACCGCCGTAAGGCATGGTGGTCGGAGCCGTGCGGTAGGGCGGAAGCTAGGCCGGACATTTCAGCAGGCGGCGGGATACCGGGCGTTCCGCTGGAGACGCCTCCGCAGTCCTAATTCAAGGTCTCGAATTTCCAGTCGCTTCTGCGCAGACGTCTGGCGGCCTGGTGAAATATGCGGGCTCGGCCTTCACCGCCCCCTGCTCCAGCGGGTAAGCTAACCCGATGATGACCCCGCTCGAGAACATCGCCGGCAAGTCGGTCTTGAGCCGAACCGCGGCCATAGCGCCCACCATCGCACTGCTGTTGTGGTCGCTTCTGGCCGGCTGCGCCTCCCCACCGAAAGAACTCGAAGTAACGATTGCGGGGCAACCCTTTCGACTGGAACTGGCCCTCACCCCCAATGCACGCAGCAAGGGGTTGATGGAGCGAGATCGGATTCGGGAGGACGGCGGCATGTTGTTCGCATATCGCACGCCACGCCCGTTGAGTTTTGCCATGCCACACTGCCGGACACCGCTGGACCTGGCGTTTCTCGACGGTGCCGGCCGGGTGTTGGCGATCCACACTATGGCCGTCGAGCCGCCGCAAGCAGCAGGTGAAAGCTACCTCGCTTATGATCGTCGCTTGCCGCGTTATTCCAGCGGGGTGCCGGCCCAATTTGTGATCGAGCTGCGTGGCGGGCGATTCAAGGATCTAGGCGTCGAGAAGGGCGACCTGATTACCCTGCCGGTTACCCTTCTGGCTCGTTGGGCCCGCTAGGCGCCACGAAGAAAATTAGCGCTTTTGTCTATATAGCGAAGTGCGTTGACGATACATCCGTTGAACAGCGCCGGAGGGAGATCCGTTCAAACGCCCGCACTACTCTTTAGAGCGCTTGGAGGGGTGTCGTACCGGACATCCTCCAAGGCACCACGCAGCTTCTCCAGCGCGGTCTGAGTTCCTGCCGCTGGGGTAATACCCAGCATCTGGGTCCGCTTTGCAGCGGCCTTCAACATCCCCCCCGCGTCGGCTTTCTGCCGAGCTATTCCCACCGCTTTCAGCAGCCGCAGCACCACGTCTTCGCGCCGAATCTCAATTGTCTTGTCGTGTAACGTACTGCGAATTACGGAATCCGCGCCATCCCGTCACCTTACTCTGCCCTCTGCGTCTTGCTTGGCGAATGAGGGAAGTTTGCCGAAAACGGACGCTGGCGGCCGAGGCATTGCCAGGCCGGTTTCGCCCCCCCCCCTGTTTTCATTCGGATAAAGTTCCCGAACAGCAGCTAAGCAGGGCGAAAGCAGAAATTTCATCCTTATGTTATCGGCCGCCTTGGTGCGAGGTTGCAGACTGATCGGTCGAATACCTGTAAGAAAGATCTGAATTTCAGATTCACTGGCCCAAATCAACTTGTCCTCATGGTGACCCGCGTATATTTTGGATGGTCAGCCCGCAGGAGGAAGGCTGAATCGCTGACATGACCATCAGCCAGAGTACCTGATCACTAGCTGCGGGGCACCCACCGGCCCTGTGGTGTGATCCTGGAGATTCTAGACACCCAAGGAGGCGTAGCAATGATCACCAACAAACGTTACCAGATTTATCCGCTCATGATGAGCCTGGCAATCAGTGCTGGCAACGCGCAAGCGCTGACACCGGAGGAGGAACTGGGTAAATCGATCTTTTTCGACATGGACCTTTCGACCGAACTCAATCAGGCTTGCGCGGACTGCCACGGGCCGGCGGCTGGCTGGACCGGACCCGACTCGGGGATCAATGCCGTGGGCGCGACCTATGAAGGCTCCATTGCCGGGCGGTTCGGCAACCGGAAGCCACCGAGTTCAGCCTACGCCACCCAGAGCCCGATCTTTCACTTCGAACGTCAGGGCGGCGGCACCTTCGTCGGCGGCAACTTCTGGGACGGACGCGCCACCGGCGCGAAGCTCGGCAACCCCGCGGCGGACCAGGCGCAGGGGCCTTTTTTGAACCCCGTGGAGCAGGCCCTGCCGGACAATGCCTGCGTGGTGTACCGAGTGTGCACAGCCAGCTACCCCGTCTCTTTCGAGACGGTCTGGGGTGATGAGGCTTGCAACATCGCCTGGCCGTCCAGTGTCGACACCCTGTGCGCGGCCGAAGGGAGCATGGTCGAACTGTCGCCCGAAGATGCCATAAAGGTCGAAACGGCCTACGACAATATCGCTCTGTCCATCGCGTCCTACGAGGCCTCGAGCGAGGTCAACGCCTTTTCCTCCAGGTACGACGCCTACCTTGCCGGCTTGGTGGAACTCACCCCGCAGGAACGTAAAGGCCTGAGGCTTTTCAACGGCAAGGCCAAGTGCTCGTTCTGCCATACCAGCAAGTCAAAGCAGGGTGAGCCGCCGCTGCTTACCGACTTCACGTTTGACAACCTCGGCGTGCCGCGCAATCCGGAAAACCGCTGGTACGAGCAGCCGCTCGCGTTCAATCCGGACGGTCTTGACTGGGTCGACGAAGGGTTGGGCGGTTTCCTCGCCACACGGCCGGAGTATGTCAACCGAGCGGCGGAGAACCGCGGGGCGCAAAAGGTTCCCACGCTGCGCAATGTCGACCTGCGCCCCAGTCCGGACTTTGTAAAGGCTTTCGCCCACAACGGCTACTTCAAGTCGCTGAAGGGTATCGTGCACTTCTATAATACCCGGGATGTACTGCCCACCTGCCCGGATCCGTTCACGACCGAAGCCGACGCGCTGGCGATGAACTGCTGGCCGGAGCCGGAAATCCCGGAGAACGTCAACGCCAGGGAACTGGGTGATCTCAAACTCAGTGACGAAGAGGAAGACGCCATCGTCGCCTTCTTGAAAACGCTCTCCGACGGTTTCATACCGCCGGGCGCTCAATAAGCGCTACCGCGCTTGACCGCCGGGGGTCGGCTGGTTCTTCCCATGGGCTTGAAGGATAAACCCGTGGAAGCGCCGGCCTTCGGCGTAATAGATCCTCGGTCGCATCTGCATATTCAACATCCCCTCTACAGTTAGAGATATGAATTTGCGTCGACCGATTGAATCCACAATGCATCGCAGCGGTTAGGCCGGGGTAGTTTGGCGGCTTGGCGGCGGTTTGTGCCGGCAAGTCAATCGTCCGCCGCATGCTCTGAAACCGCCCTCAGGGGCTGTCGCCTTTGCTCGCGGCCTGACCCAGGCGGATTCCCGTAAGCGACTAGCCCGCGCCCGAAAAGCGGCAGAATTCGCGCTTTGTCACCGCCTCAGCAGATTCTTCTGGTGACATATATGCGGCACGAAAAAAGGGCTTAGACGGTCAACGCCTAAGCCCTTGCTGTTATGGCGCGCCCGGAGAGATTCGAACTCCCGACCCCCTGGTTCGTAGCCAGGTACTCTATCCAACTGAGCTACGGGCGCTTTGATGAGAGCGCGAATTTTCCTGATTTTCGCACTTCAAGTCAAACTGTCGATGGCAACGAAAGTAATCGGCCCCCTGCGGTCGCTGCTACTCCCCGGTCGAACCCGCTTGCCGGGAAACATCGAGGGTTCGGATCCGAGCGAGATCGCCTCCCGCTGCCTTCAGCCGTGCCGCCGCCACTGGCGAATGTATGGCGGAGAGAGAGGGATTCGAACCCTCGATGGGCTTTTAACCCATACTCCCTTAGCAGGGGAGCGCCTTCAGCCACTCGGCCATCTCTCCAGAACGCTCTCGCCGCGCTGTCAATTCAACGGGCCTGTAAAGCCCGTGCGGGAGCGCGCGGTGCTCCGAACTCAGAGCCGTTCGGAGCCGCGTATTCTTTCGCGCTTAGGCAGAAAAATCAAGTCAAATCGGGAAATTTCCCAGCGCGGCCAGCCCGTTTTACGACCGGGGCAGGAGCGCTTGTGTGATTCCCGCGCAACAAAAAAAGGGGTTCCGACGGAACCCCAATTCTTCTGCTGCGGAACAACGCCGGTCAAGGCTCTTGTTTCGCCGCCTGTTCCCGCTGGATGCGCTCGTAGATCTCTTCCCGATGCACCGCTACGTCGCGGGGCGCATTTACCCCAATACGGACCTGGTTGCCCTTTACGCCTAGCACCGTGACCGTCACTTCGTCGCCAATCATCAAAGTCTCACCAACTCTGCGGGTCAGTATTAACATTGACCTGTCTCCCTGTTTTTTCCCTATTTACTGTGCGGTTCTAAACCCAATCACCGTTAATTCCGACGGACCCACCGGGGCACAAATCGAGCCGTTTCCGCAGCCAACCAAGCTGAGGCCCATACTCAACTCTGGGCTCTTCAAGCACCAACGATAATAGCAAGGATTCAAGGGCGGGGTGTATCCTTTCTGTAACATTTGGTGAAACGCAAACAGGTTTCCTTTACTCGGCGACCGCTTCCTGAGCCAGTTCGAAGGTTTCGTGCAGGGCGCGCACGCCGAGTTCTAAATATTTTTGGGCCACCACCACCGAGATCTTAATCTCCGAGGTGGAGATCATCTGTATGTTGATCCGCTCCTTGGCGAGGGCGGCGAACATTTGGCTGGCGATGCCGGCATGCGAGCGCATTCCCACCCCGACCAGGGAGATCTTGCCGATGTCAGGGTCCCCGTGCACCTCCTTTGCGCCCAGTTCGCTGCAGGTGGCCTGCAGGATTTCCAAGGCTCTGGGGTAGTCGTTACGGTGCACGGTGAAGGTGAAGTCGGTGGTGCCGTCCGCGCCGATGTTCTGGATGATCATGTCCACTTCGATATTGGCGTCCGCCACCGGACCGAGGATCTGGTGCGCCACCCCGGGCTGGTCCGGAACCCCGAGGATGGTTAGCTTGGCCTCGTCGCGGTTGAAAGCGATGCCGGAAATCTTTGCCTCTTCCATTACGTCGTCCTCGAAGGTGATCAGGGTGCCGGGGCCGTCCTCAAAGCTCGACAGCACCCGCAAGGGCACGTTGTACTTGCCGGCAAACTCCACCGCGCGGATCTGCAGCACCTTGGAGCCCAGGCTGGCCATCTCCAGCATTTCCTCGAAGGTGATCTTGCTCAGGCGCCGAGCCTTGGGTTCGACCCGGGGGTCGGTGGTGTAAACCCCGTCCACGTCGGTGAAGATCTGGCACTCGTCGGCCTTGAGCGCGGCGGCCATGGCCACCGCGGTGGTATCCGAGCCTCCGCGACCGAGGGTGGTGATATTGCCCTGCTCGTCGACGCCCTGGAAGCCGGCCACCACCACCACCCGACCTGCGTCCAGGTCGGCACGCACGCAGGCGGCGTCGATGTCGCGGATGCGTGCCTTGTTATGAGCGCTGTCGGTCAGGATGTGTACCTGACCACCGGTGTAGGATCGGGCCGGACAGCCGCGGTGCTCCAGGGCCATGCTGAGCAGCGCGATGGTGACCTGCTCGCCGGTCGACAGCAGCACGTCCAGTTCCCGGGGGCTGGGACGCTCGCCGATGCCGTTCGCCAGGTCGAGCAAGCGGTTGGTTTCGCCGGACATGGCGGATACCACGACCACCAATTGGTCGCCGCGCTCACGGCAGGCGATGAGTTTGTCTGCCACCGCCTGAATGCGTTCGATGCTGCCGACGGAAGTACCGCCGTATTTCTGGACGATCAGCGCCATGCTGGGCCTGCGCTCGGTTGCAATGGCGTTCCAGCAGCACCCCGGCTGGGGCGCCGCTGCGCCAAAAGGGCAATAGTAAACGATATATTAGGAAAAGGTAAAACTATGATTGACCAGACTCAAGTCCCCAGGCGCTCGCGCACCCAGGGCTCGACCGCCGCCAGGGCTTTGGGCAGGGCCTCCGGGTTGCTGCCGCCCGCCTGGGCCATATCCGGTCGCCCACCGCCCTTTCCGCCGACGATCTCGGCCACGCTGCGTATCAGGTCGCCGGCCTTGATCTTGCCGGTCTGGTCTTTGGAAACCCCGGCCACCAGGCTTACTTTGTCGCCGCTCACGGTGGCCAGCAGGATTACCGCCGAGCCCAGCTTGCTCTTGAGCTGATCCATGGTGTCACGCAAGGACTTGGGGTCGGCCCCCTCCAGGCTGGCGGCCAGCAGCTTGACGCCGCCAATGTCCACCGCCTGACCCGCCAGGTCGCCGCCGGCGGCGCTGGCCAGCTTGGCCTTGAGCTGTTCCAGTTCCTTCTCCAGGCGGCGGTTGCGCTCGATCAGTTGCACCACTTTGCCGTCCACGTCCTCGCGCCCCGCCTTGAGCAGACCCGCCAGGCGTTGCAGGCGCGCCTCGTCGGCCTCCACCCATGCCAGAGCGGTGGCGCCGGTTACCGCTTCAATGCGCCGCACGCCGGCGGCGATGCCTGACTCGGAGACGATCTTGAACAGGCCGATGTCGCCAGCGGCCCGCACGTGAGTGCCACCGCACAGCTCGACCGAGAAGCCGCCCATGCTTACCACCCGCACCCGCTCATCGTACTTTTCCCCGAACAAGGCCATGGCTCCGGCGGCCTTCGCCTCTTCCAGATCTTTGAGCTCAGTCTGCACGCCGTGGTTGAAACGGATCTCCTGGTTCACCAGACCTTCGATCTCCGCCAGCTGCTCGCGGGTCACCGGCTCGAAGTGGGAAAAATCGAAGCGCAGCCGCTCCGGGTCCACCAAGGAGCCCTTCTGGGCGACATGGTCGCCCAGCACTTGGCGCAGGGCCGCATGCATCAGGTGCGTGGCGGAGTGATTGAGAACCGTGGCCTGGCGGCGAGCGACATCCACCCGAGCGTCCACACGGTCTCCGGCTCGCAGCACCCCTTCGGCCAGGTTGCCAATGTGCCCGAACAGGCCGCCGGGCTGCTTCTGTGTATCTTTGACCTGAAACCTTGCGCCGGGTGCGGCCAGTGCGCCCTGATCCCCCACTTGGCCACCGGATTCTGCGTAGAAGGGTGTGTGGTCCAGGATCACCAGCCCTTCCTGGCCGGCCTCCAGGCTGCCGACCTGCTCATCACCCCGGAACAGGGCGATGACCTCAGCGTCGTCCTCGACCCGCTCGTAGCCGGTGAACTCGGTGGCGCCGCGCTCGGCGGCGAGTTCGGCGGTGGCGGCCCCGCCCCGATAGGCCCCGAACTGGCTGGCGGCCCGGGCCCGGGCCCGCTGCTGCTCCATGGCGGCATCGAAACCGGGCAGGTCGACCTGCAGGCCGCGTTCGCGAGCGATATCGGCGGTCAGGTCAACCGGGAACCCGTAGGTGTCGTAGAGCAGAAACAGCACCTCCCCCGGGATCACCCCGCCGGCGCTCAGGTCCGCGGTCTTGTCCTCGAGGATGCGCATCCCCTGCTCCAGGGTCTCGGCAAAACGCTCCTCTTCCAGCCGGAGCACCCGCTCGACCTGGGCCTGGGCCGCCGGCAGTTCTGGAAAGGCATCCCCCATCTGCGCGCTCAGGGTGCCCACCAGGCGATAGAAAAAGGGCTCATGGCGGCCCAGCATGTAGCCGTGGCGGATGGCGCGCCGAATAATGCGGCGCAGCACATAACCCCTTCCCTCGTTGGAGGGCAATACCCCGTCGACGATCAGGAAGGCGCAGGAACGGATGTGATCGGCGATCACCCGCAAGGACTTCTCCTCCAGGTCCGAACAACCGGTGGCCTCGGCAGCGGCCCGTATCAGGGCCTGGAACAGATCGATCTCGTAGTTGCTGTGCACCCCTTGCATCACCGCGGCCAGTCTTTCCAGCCCCATGCCAGTGTCCACCGACGGTTTGGGCAACGGATTCAGATTGCCCTCGGCGTCGCGGTCGTATTGCATGAACACCAGGTTCCAGATCTCGATATAGCGGTCGCCGTCCTCCTCCGGGGTGCCCGGGGGGCCGCCCGGGATCTCCGGGCCATGGTCGTAGAAGATTTCGGTGCAGGGGCCGCAGGGGCCGGTGTCGCCCATTGACCAGAAGTTGTCGCTGGCATAGCGCTTGCCGCCGGGCTTGTCGCCGATGCGGGAAAAGCGCGCCGGAGCTACCCCTACCTCGCCGAGCCAGATATCGGCTGCCTCTTGGTCGTCCTCGTAGACCGTAACCCACAGCCGCTCCGGCGCCAGACCCATGGTTGCGGTCAGGAACTCCCAGGCGTAGCGGATGGCGTCGCGCTTGAAGTAGTCGCCGAAGCTGAAGTTGCCCAGCATCTCGAAGAAGGTATGGTGGCGGGCGGTATAGCCGACGTTCTCAAGGTCGTTGTGCTTGCCGCCGGCGCGCACGCAGCGCTGGGAACTGGCGGCGCGACTGTAGCCGCGCTGCTCGCGGCCGAGAAAGACGTCTTTGAACTGCACCATGCCCGCGTTGGTAAACAGCAGGGTGGCATCGCCATGGGGCACCAGGGGGCTGCTGGCCACCACCTCGTGGCCGCGGGTGCGGAAGAATTCGAGAAATTCCTGGCGGAGTTCTGCGCTGCTTTTCATAGCGGGGATTCGGCCTGTTCGGAGTCTGTGACCCAAAAGGGCAATTATTCGGTTATTTCATCGCTCCCGCAACAGCCGTTGAATCAGTTCTCCAGGGAAACCCCTGGATTCCAGAAAGCGGATGCGCCGCGCCAAGTCTTTGCGGTCGCCCGGAGGGCTGCTGCCGTACTTGCGTTCGTGCACCCGCCGCAGGCCTGCCAGCCAGACCTCCGGGTCGATGTCCAGCTCGCTGGCGATCAAGTCCTCGGCGATCCCCCGTTGGCGCAGCTCGGCGCGGATACGCAACGGGCCGGAGCCCCGGCGCATGCGGGCCGCCACGAACTGCTCCGCGAAGCGGGCGTCGCTCTGCAGGCCTCGCTCAGCCAGGTCCTCCAGCACCCGCGCCAGTTCGTCGGCGTCGAAGCCGCGCCGGGCCAGTTTGGCGATGAGTTCGGCGCGGCTATGCTCACGCCCGGCGAGCAGGCGCACCGCCGCTTGCTCGATCTCCGGCTGAGTTCCTGGCGGACCGCTCAGGCCTCCGCCTCCAGGGCCTCCTCGCCGGCCTCCCGGGGCACCGGTTGGGGAAACACCTTGACCCGGATCTGGGTCTCGATGTCGTTGGCGATGTCCGGGTTCTCTTTCAGGAAGTTGCGCACATTGTCCTTGCCCTGGCCGATACGGTCGCCGTTGTAGCTGTACCAGGCGCCGGACTTCTCGATCAGGCCCTCCTTGACGCCCAGTTCGATGATCTCGCCCTCGCGAGAGATGCCCTCGCCGTAGAGAATCTCGAAGTTGGCCTGCTTGAACGGCGGCGCGACCTTGTTCTTGACCACCTTGACCCGGGTCTCGCTGCCGATCACTTCGTCGCCCTTCTTGATCGCGCCGGTGCGTCGGATATCGAGCCGCACCGAGGCGTAGAACTTGAGCGCGTTGCCGCCGGTGGTGGTCTCCGGGTTGCCGAACATCACCCCGATCTTCATGCGGATCTGGTTGATGAAGATGACCAGGGTATTGGTGCGCTTGATATTGGCGGTGAGCTTGCGCAGCGCCTGGCACATCAGGCGCGCCTGCAGCCCCATGTGGCTGTCGCCCATCTCGCCTTCGATTTCGGCCTTGGGGGTGAGCGCGGCGACCGAATCGACCACCACCACGTCCACCGCACCCGAGCGCACCAGCATGTCCGTGATCTCCAGCGCCTGCTCGCCGGTGTCGGGCTGCGACACCAGCAGATCGTCGATCTGTACCCCGAGCTTTTCCGCATATAGCGGGTCGAGCGCGTGCTCGGCGTCGACGAAGGCGGCGGTGCCGCCCAGCTTCTGGACCTCGGCGATCACCTGCAGGGTCAGGGTGGTCTTACCGGAGGACTCCGGACCGTAGATCTCGACCACCCGCCCGCGCGGCACCCCGCCGATCCCGAGCGCGATATCCAGCCCCAGTGAGCCGGTGGAGACCACCTGCAGGCTGCGGTCCGCCTGGGTGTCGCCCATGCGCATGATCGAGCCCTTGCCGAACTGCTTTTCGATCTGCCCGAGCGCGGCGCTCAGGGCCTTTTTGCGATTCTCGTCCATCCGCTTCTCCCCTACGGTGCGGCCCGGGGGCCGGGCCGGGCCTGTGATGTGATATGAAAAGGAAATGCCGAAACCGCCTTTCCCGGCAATTTTCGGCATGGAATTCAATAAGTGCGGTTATCGAATCCCTTCGGTTTCAGTCGCTCGGGCGACAGAGTACAAACGGGGCCTCTTGCCCCACTCGGGGGAGCGCCGTTACCCCTGCGCTTCCCCGTGGAAAAATATCCAGCGATTATCACACAGGAGCCGGCCCGAGGTAACCCGGCGCCGGGCGGGGCAGAATCAGCCCAGTGGCCAGCGCGCCAGCACCCGGTAGCGGGGCGGCGGGGCGTCCAGGTCCGAGCCCATCAGCACGAACGACCGCACCGGCCAGGTCAGGGGCCGTCCCAGCTCGCCGCCGGCCGATTTGTGGGCCTTGCGGGCCAGGGTGACGTGGGGCGCATAGGGCCGGCTCTCGGGGCGAAAGCCGCAGGCGAGCAGCGCCTGCACCAGCCCCTGCACCAGCGCCAGCAGGGGCTCCGGGATCTGGCTGCAGCCGGCCCAGAGGATGCGCGGGCGCGGCCAGTAGCCGACGCGGTCGATGCTCAGTTCGAAGGGCCGACCGCGCACTCCGGAGGCAGCGCGCTCGGCGCAGGCCCGCTGCGCCGGCCCGATCTCTCCCAGGAATACCAGGGTGATGTGGCGGTCCGCCGGATGCACCGGGCGGCCCCCGTGCTCGGGCAGGGCCGCAGCGACCTCGTGCAGGCCGTCACGCACCGAAGCCTCCGGCTGCAGCGCGAAGAACAGCCGCTCGCTACTCGGCATCCGCCAACTCGCGGAGCCGGGCGATGGCATAAGCCACCGCTTGGCGGCGCACCGCCTCGCGGTCGCCGTCGAAGCGTTCGCGGGCGGCCCGGGCATCGGCGCCGGGACGGCCCCAGGCGAACCATACCGTGCCCACCGGCTTGTCGATGCTGCCGCCGCCGGGTCCCGCGATACCGGTAATGGCCAGGGCCAGGTCGGCGCCGTTTTGGGCCAGGACGCCCGCCACCATGGCCCGCGCCGTCTCGCCGCTGACCGCGCCGAAGGTGGCCAGGGTGGTTTCGTCCACCCCCAGCATCTCCTGCTTGGCCTGGTCGCTGTAAGAGACGAAGCCGCGGTCGAACCAGTCGCTGCTGCCGGGGACGTCGGTGACCAGCTTGGCCAGCCAGCCCCCGGTGCAGGATTCCGCCAGCGCCAGGCGCCAGCCCAACTTGCGCAGGCGCTCGCCCAAGTTCTCGGCCTGGGGATAGAGTTCGTTTTCCATCGTTTTGGTGCTCCACCGGTCACTTAGCCGGCGGCGCGCCGACCCTGGCGCCGCCCCGGGTTCGCAACCGGTTCTGAGAAGGGGCCGAGCCTGCTAAACTGCCCAGCCGTTGCCACAATTCTTAGCAGGTTATGCCCATGAATTCCATTCTTTGCGAACATAAGGCCTCGCCCATGAAGCTGGAGGTGCTGGGGGTGTTCGACTGGCCGATCTGGAAGAAGGAGGTCTCCAAATTTCCCTGGCACTACGACCAGCAGGAGACCTGCTACTTCATCCGCGGCAAGGTCATCGTCACCCCGGACGGCGGCGAGCCCGAACAGTTCGGCCGCGGTGACTTGGTCATCTTTCCGGCCGGCCTGTCCTGCACCTGGGAGGTGCTGGAGCCGGTGGAAAAGCACTACGACTTCGAGTGAGCGCACCAGCACGTCGCCGACGGGGGAATTGAATTGGCCAAAGCCCAGGCCCAGCACACCCCGATGATGCAGCAGTACCTGGCGCTCAAGGCCGAGCACCCGGAGCTTCTGCTGTTCTACCGCATGGGCGACTTCTACGAGCTGTTCTACGCGGACGCCGAGAAGGCCGCGCGTATGCTCGACATTACGCTGACCAAGCGCGGCCAGTCGGCAGGCCAGCCGATCCCGATGGCCGGGGTGCCCTATCATGCCGCCGAGGGCTACCTGGCCAAGCTGGTGCGGCTCGGCGAATCGGTGGCGATCTGCGAGCAGATCGGCGACCCGGCGGCCAGCAAGGGGCCGGTAGAGCGCAAGGTCGTGCGCATCGTGACCCCCGGCACCTTGACCGACGAGGCCCTGCTGGATGAGCGCCGGGACAACCTGCTGGCGGCCCTGCACCAGGATGGCGAGCGCTGCGGTCTGGCGGTGCTGGACCTGGCCGGCGGCCGCTTCAGCGTCCAGGAGCTGAGCGCCGGAGAGGCCCTGGCAGGGGAACTGGAGCGGCTGCGCCCGGCGGAGCTGCTGCTGGCCGAAGACGCGCCCATGCCGCCGCGCCTGGAGCCGGGCCGGGGTACCGGCGTGACCCGGCGTCCGCCCTGGCACTTCGAACTGGATAGCGCCCGGCGCCTGCTCAGCCGCCAGTTCGGCACCCGCGACCTTGGGGGGTTCGGGGTCGACGGGGTGCCGTTGGCGGTGGCCGCCGCCGGCTGCCTGCTGCAGTACCTGCGCGATACCCAACAGGGCGCATTGCCGCACCTGCGGGGCCTGAGCCTGGAGCGGCGCGAAGACGCCATCGTCATCGACGCGGCCACCCGGCGCAATCTGGAGATCGACCACAGCCTGAGCGGCCAGCCGCGCCACACCCTCGCCGGGGTCATGGACCGCACCGTCACGGCCATGGGCGGACGCATGCTGCGGCGCTGGCTTAACCGGCCGCTTCGCGATGCCGCCCAAGTACGGGGCCGCCACGCCGCTGTCGGCGAACTGCTGGATCGGGGCGCCGAAGACGGACTTCGGGAACTGCTGGGCGGGGTCGGCGACGTCGAGCGCATTCTGGCCCGGGTGGCCCTGAAGTCGGCGCGGCCACGGGACCTGGCGGTGCTGCGCGATGCGCTCGGCTGCCTGCCCGAATTGCAACGACTGCTGGCGCCGCTGGACAGCCCGCTGGTGACGGAACTGGCGGACCAGGCCGGGCGTCATCCGGAAACCCACGAACTATTGCAGCGGGCCATCATCGAACAGCCACCGGTGTTGATCCGCGACGGCGGGGTGCTGGCCCAGGGTTACGACGCCGAACTAGACGAACTGCGAGGACTGTCGGAGAACGCAGCCCAGTTCCTGCTCGATCTGGAACAGCGCGAACGCGAGCGCAGCGGCATCGCCAACCTTAGGGTCAGCTACAACCGGGTGCATGGTTATTACATCGAGGTCAGCCGCAGCCAGTCGGACCAGGTACCCGAGGATTATCTGCGGCGCCAGACCCTGAAGGGGGCCGAGCGTTACATCACCCCCGAGCTGAAAAAGTTCGAGGACAAGGTGTTGAGCGCCCGCGAGCGTTCCCTGACGCGGGAAAAGGCCCTGTATGACGCTTTGCTGGAGCGCATCGGCGCGCAGCTAGGGCCGCTCCAGGCGAGCGCCGAGGCCCTGGCCTGCCTGGATGTGCTGGCGAATCTGGCCGAGCGGGCGCGGCGCCTGGATCTGAGCCAGCCGCAGCTCAGCGAACGTCCGGGCATCCGCATTCGCGACGGCCGCCATCCCGTGGTGGAGCAGGCGAGCGCGGGCGACTTCGTGGCCAACGGACTGACCCTGGACGAGCGCCGGCGCATGCTGATCATCACCGGGCCCAACATGGGCGGCAAGTCCACCTACATGCGCCAGTGCGCCCTGATCCTGCTGCTCGCCTACGCCGGCAGCTACGTACCGGCGGCGGCGGCAGAACTGGGCCCGGTGGACCGTATCTTCTCGCGCATCGGCGCCGCCGACGACCTGGCGGGCGGCCGTTCCACCTTCATGGTCGAGATGGAGGAGACCGCCAATATCCTGCACAACGCCAGCGACCAGAGCCTGGTGTTGATGGATGAGGTCGGGCGGGGCACCAGCACCTTCGACGGATTATCCCTGGCCTGGGCCAGCGCGCTGGAACTGGCCGGGCGCATCCGCGCCTTCACCCTGTTCGCCACCCACTACTTCGAGCTCACCACCCTGCCCGAGGCGTATCCCAATATCGCCAACGTGCATCTGGACGCGGTGGAGCACGGGGACTCCATCGTGTTTCTCCACGCCCTGCGCGAGGGCCCGGCCAACCAGAGTTACGGCCTGCAAGTGGCGGCCTTGGCCGGGGTGCCGCGGCCGGTGATCGAGCAGGCGAAGCGACGCCTGCGGGAACTCGAAGACAGCGCCCACCGCCACAGCGAGCGCCAAGGCAGTCAGCTGTCGCTATTCCCCCCCGAGCCCGAGCACCCGGCTCTGGACGCCCTGGAGGAACTGGACCCCGACCAGCTCAGCCCACGCCAGGCGCTGGACGCCCTGTATCGGCTCAAGGCGATGCTCTAGACTGCAGGTCATGCCAATTGCGGGCAAAATCGCGATCAGTGCGGCCCGACTGGAGGCGAAAGGAGTGCCGTGGAACTCAGTCCTCAGTCCTCAGTCCTGAAATTTGACACCGCCTAACCGCCCACAGGAGACCCATCCATGACCTATGTGGTAACCGAGAACTGCATCCGTTGCAAATACACCGACTGCGTGGAGGTGTGTCCCGTGGACTGCTTCCACGAGGGGCCGAACTTCCTTGCCATCGACCCGGACGAGTGCATCGACTGTGCCCTGTGCGAGCCCGAGTGCCCGGTGGAAGCGATTTTCAGCGAGGATGACCTGCCGGATGAGCAGTCCCATTTCCTGGAACTGAACGCGGAGTTGTGCGCCGAGTGGCCGGTAATCAGCCAGATCAAGGATGCGCCGGCGGACGCCGACGAATGGAACGGCGTGCCGGACAAGCTCCAGTACCTGGAGCGCTGAGCGGCAGCGCCCGGGGCGAGCCCGGGCGCTGCCAATGTCTTACTTGGCCTGCATCCCCGGGGCTTCCAGGGCCTTGGACAGACGGTCCGCCGGCACGTACCCGGGCAGCATCTCGCCGTCTTCCAGGATGATGGCCGGGGTGCCGCGCACGCCCATGGTGCCGCCCAGGGCATAGTGGTCGGCCACCGGGTTGTCGCAGGTGCGCGGTTCCACCGGCTTGCCGGTCTTGGCGTCGGTCATCGCCTGGTTGCGGTCGTCGGCGCACCAGACCGACACCGCCTTGTCGAACGAAGGCGAGTTGGGGCCGCTGCGGGGGTAGAACAGGTAGCGCACCCGGATGCCCTTTTCGTTGTAGGCTTCCATCTCGTTGTGCAGCTTGCGGCAGTAGCCGCAGTCGATGTCGGTGAACACGGTGATGGTGTGCTTGGCCTCCTTGGGCTCGAAGACCACCATCTGGTCCTCGTTCATTTCTTGCATGGCGGCCAGGCGAATCTCGGTCTCGGCCGCCTCGGTAAGGTTGGTGCGGGCGTCGATATCGTACAGGGTGCCCTGCATCAGGTACTTGCCGTCTTCGCTGACGTAGAACAGGCGCGCCCCGACAGTGGCCTGGTAGAGCCCGGGCATCCCGGACGGCTTGACGCTGTCCACCGGGCTGCCGGGGAAGATTTTTTGCAGTCCCTCCAGGACCGCATCCGGCGCCTCGGCACCCTCGCCGGCCAGCGCCGGCAGGGACACCGCCGCCGCCAGCAGCAACCCGCATACACCCGCGCCCGATTTGGTTTTCATTGCAAACATATTCAATCCCGAAAATTGACGAATTGGAGCGGCAGCCCGTAATCGGCCTCCCGCAATAATGCGATGACCTGCTGCAGGTCGTCGCGCTTTTTTCCGCTAATCCGCACCTGATCGCCCTGGATCTGGGCCTGCACCTTCAGCTTCGCGCCTTTGATCTCTTTGACCATGCGCTTGGCCAGTTCCGAGTCGACCCCCTGGCGGATGGTTACCCGCTGGCGCGCTGCATTCAGATTGGTCTGGGGTTCACCGATTTCCATGCAGTCTATATCGACTTTCCGTTTGACCAGCTTCTGGCGCAAAATATCCATCATCTGCTGCAATTGGAATTCCTGCTCGGCGCTGAGCTCGATCGCGGAGTCGCTGAGCTCGAAGCGGGCGTCCACTCCCTTGAAGTCGAAGCGGGTCCCCACCTCGCGGTTGGCTTGGTCCGCCGCATTGCGGACCTCCTGCAGATCCACCTCGGAAACCACATCGAATGACGGCATCGGCGCTGTACCTCGAAATTCAAGCTAGAAGGAGCAGTTGGACGGGGCGGAGGGTACGCTTGCGGCGGGGCAGGGCAAGGCGCAACGACGCGGAATAGTCAATCTATTCCTAGGCGTTGCAACGCAGCGACCCACAGGGATGTGGGAAATGTCAGGTTCCGTCTGGAACAGGACCGGACCATGCGTCTCCGCAAGCGTGCAATACGCCCGGTAGCGTGAATCGCTAAAGCGGTGAAGACGTAAAGCGAAGGCGTGTTCCAGCATTTCAGTACCTTAACTATAGAACCGAGCGGTCAATTGCTCTTTCTAGGTTCAACCAGCGGCATAAGATAAGGGATCGGCGGCGGCGATGCCACCGCCGCCATCCCGGCGCTCGGTCAGTGGCGGAAATAACCCGGCGGATAAGCGGCGTATTCCTCGTTCGCGGGCCAGAAGCGGTTGCGCCGACCCCGGCAGTCGTCGCTCACCCCCAGCCGGCACAGGGTGCGGGGCCACTCGTACTTGAGGAAATACTGGGCGCTGGCGCGCCGGCGCGGGGCGAAGTCGACCCGCCGGCTCGGGGACCAGGCTTCATCCCCGAAACCGGTGCCGGCGCCCTCGGCCCGGTGCTTGCGGCGCGGCAGATAGATCTCGGCGTCCGCCTCCCGCTCCCGGTATACGGCCACCGAGATCACGCCCATGGCGCTGCGGTCGCCCCAGGCCGCGGCGTAGGAGTCGCCCACATCGGTAAAGTAGAAACGATGCACCCGGTCGCGCCCGGTCCGCCAGCCGTCGTACTCCGCCCGCTCGTGCGGCCCCAGCACATACATGGGCTCGTCCGGCCCCAACTCCGAGCGCTTGCCGTTGAGGATATTGCGTCCGTCCACGGCAATCACCAACCCGATCCGCTCACCGCTGCGGTTGCGCAGCCGCAGGCCGTATTCGGCATCCCGGCGGGCCTCAACATAGGCCCGGTAGTTGGTGCCGCCCCGGTCGACGGGGTACTGGGAAAGCTCGCGCCCGCGCTCGCCAACCACGTCCAGGTCGATCAGGTCTCGATCGTGCGGCCGCCAGTCCGCCTGCAACCCGGGGCTGGCCACGACCAACAACAGCCAGGAAAAAAACAGGGTCTGCCAGTTTTTCGGATACATGATTCGCCTCCATCGGATTCCCGGCAGCACCGCGCTGCCAACGATTCCAGTATCGGCGGCGGCAACTGAACCCAGAGTGAACGCAGAATCAATCCGCCGCGGTCAGGACTTGGTCGAAGGTCCTCAGCAGCTCGATCAGGTCCTGCGCAGCTACGGCCTTGTCCTCGAACCAGACCTCGGCCATCGGAGCGATGCCGCAGCGCTCCGGAAGCGGGCCGTCCTGCTGCAGCAGGGCCCAGAAGCGGGGCAAGAACGCCCACTGCAACCATTGCTCGAAGGCCAGGGTATCGAAACAGAACGGCAGCGTGCTCTGCAGTGCGGCGTCGGGCGGCGGGAGTGCGGACCAAAGCCCGAGCCGTCGCAGTTCGGCTTCGATCCGGGTCAATATCAGGGCAAGCTGGCGACGGCGGGACTGCGGCATGGGCGATCTGGGGGCCCTTACGCCATCGTCGTGCCGGCCGGGTGCTGCAAGCCCGGCGCCTCCAGCTCGGCGCGAACCTCTCGCAGCAACCGCTGTCGGCTGGCGGCGGGCAGCCCCAGCGGCTCCGGCCAGGGCCCGCAACCGGCCAGGATACTGAACAGCGCCAGTCGCGGCGGCAGGACCCCGAGGGCGCGGGCCAGGGCCAGGGCCTCGGCCACTCCGAACCGGTGCCCGGACAGCACGGCCCCATCGGTGGTCAGCTCGGCGGGGTCGATCCGGCGCACAGCGCCGGGAGCGCCGGGGCCGTCCAGGGCGTCGATCAGCAGCGCCTGCTCGGCACCGTCCAGGGTCGCCAGCAACCGGCTGCCGGGGCGGTCGAGCTTGAGCAGGCGCAACCCTGGCCGGCTTCGCTCCAGGCCGGCCGACGCGAGGGCGTCCAGGGCCAGCCAACCCAGCCGGTCGGCACCGAAGGGCGAGCCGATGCCGAGCACCAGGGGACTCATCTCCGATTGACCTCCAGGCCCAGAAAGTGGGTGGCACAGGAGATGCACGGGTCGTAGTTGCGCACCACCCGCTCGGCCCGCAGACGCAACTCCGGCTCCGGGCGGTCCAGACCCAGGGCCTGCAGGGAGTGCTCCAGGTCGGCCTCGATACGGGCCTGGTTCTGGCTGGTGGGCGGTACGATGCGGGCCTGGCGCACCCGTCCCTTCTCGCCGATGCGGATACGCTGCCATAGCAGGCCCCGCGGGGCCTCGGTGGCCCCGAAGGCGATTCCGGGGCGCGGCGCCAGCGGCTCCGCGGGCCGTTCCGGCGGGCGATATTGGCGCAGCAGGCGGGCCGCTTCGATGACGGCGAACCAGACCTCGGCGGCCCGCGCCAGCAGGCTGTGGAACATGTTGTGGCTGGGAAAGCGGATCGGGGAATCGTTCAGGGCCAGGCGCACCGGTTCCGGAAGTTGATGCAGGTTGAGATTGATGCGGGCCAGGGGTCCCACCAGGTAGGGCTGCTCGTCCAGGTGGCTGTAGAGCGCGGTGGAATGGGGCAGCTGGAACTGCTCGAACCAGTCCTCGTAGTCGCTGATATCCAGGTGCAGGCCGCCGCCGGAGATAATGGTGCCGGCCTCGATGGCGTAGTCCTCGGGGTGGCTGAGGGCGACGCTGGTGAAAACCTGGTGATCGGTCGGATAATCCAGCCCGGCGCACCATTGGAACAGGGCCTCGGCATCTTTGGCCGCCGCCTCGAGGCTGGCCGCCAGGGTATCCACCGCCCCCGGTTCCGGCAAGCGGTGAAAGCCCCCCACCCGCAGCCCCACCGGATGCACCGAGCGCCCCCCCAGCAGCTCGATCAGCCGGTTGCCCAGTTCCTGCAGTCGCAGGCCCCGGCGCAGTTGGTCCGGATAGCGTTCGGCCATGGCAATGGCGCTGTCGAAACCGAGGAAATCCGGAAGCGCGAGCAAGTGGATGTGCAGACTGTGACTCTGCAGCCATTCGCCGCAGTACATGGCCCGGCGCAGGGCTTGCTCCTCAGGCCCCAAGCGGCAGGCGAAGAGCTGCTCAAGGGCCTGGGCGACGGTCACCTGATAGGCCACCGGACAGATGCCGCAGATCCGCGCCAGTATATCGGGCAGGGCGTCGTAGGCTTGGCCCTCGACCAGCTTTTCGAACAGTCGGGGTGGTTCGAAGATGCTGAGCTGCAGGCCCTCAATCCGGCCCTCGGCGATATCGATGCGCAGCGACCCCTCGCCTTCCACCCGGGTCAGTACCGGTACCCGGATACGCAGTTCCCGATTACCGCTCACCGCCGCCTGCCCTCGGTAGCGGGTGTCGCCGCGCGAAACGCGGGGACGCTGCTGTGGAACAGGAGGAAGCGGCGCGCCCGATCTTCCGGCAGCAACCCGAGGCCGGCGATGCGGCGTCCGAGAGACCCCGCATTAAGGGTCTCCGCGGGGCCGGTGCATCCATAGCAGGCGCGGCCGAAGCCGGGGCACAAAGCACCGCAGCCGGCGCGGGTGACCGGTCCGAGGCAGGGGGCGCCGACGCTCACCAGGGTGCACACCCGTTGTTCTCGCTTGCACTCCAGGCAAAGCGCCTCGCGTTCCCGGCGTGGGAGCACGCCCGCGCGCAGGTCGCGCACTGCGGCAACAACCTGACGCCCGGTGACCGGGCAGCCCCAGAGTTCCAGGTCGACGGTCACCGCCTGGCTCAGAGGGTTTGCGTCGCCCAGGCCAGCCAGGTATTCGGCGTTGGGGTAGATCGCCTGCAGCCACTCCCGGCGGTCGGCCAGATTGCGCAGGGCCTGCAGGCCGCCCGAGGTCGCGCAGGCACCGACCGACAGCAGCCAGCGGCTGCGGCTGCGGATGGCGCGGATGCGGTCCAGGTCCGCCGGTCCGGACAGGCTGCCCTCGACCAAGGCGATGTCCACCGGGCGCTCCGGATCCAGGGGACCGGCCTCGGCGAAGTGCACGATTTCCACCTCTTGGGCCAGCGCCAGCAGGCCCTCGCCCAGATTGAGCAGGGCGAGCTGGCAGCCGTCGCAGGAACTGAACTTGTACACCCCCAGGCTGAGCCGCGCGCCCATATTCAGAACCCTCGGGCGCCGAAAAAGTCGGCGATCTCCGGATAGGGAAACACCGGTCCGTCCCGGCATACCAGGCGCGGGCCGATCTGGCAGTGGCCGCAGAGGCCGTCGGCGCACTGCATATTGCGCTCTAAACTGAGCCAGATCCGCTCGTCCGCCAGGCCGCGTTCGCGCAGCAGGCCCACGGCCGCCAGCATCATCAGCTCGGGCCCGCAGAGCATGGCGAGGCTGCGTTCGGGGTCGAACTCCAGGTCCGACAACAGGTCGGTGACCAGGCCCTGGCGCCCAGGCCAATTGGAGCAGGGCTGGTCGGCGGCCAGCAACACCTGGGTGTCGTCCTGCCGCCCCCAGGCTTCGAAGCGACTGCGCCAGATCAGATGATCCGCGCAGGCTACGCCCTGCAGGATGAACAACCGCCCGTAGTCCGGGCGCCGGCGCATCAGGTAATGGATCATCGACACCACCGGGGCACAGCCGAGGCCCCCGGTGATCAGGATCAGGTCCAGCCCGCGGGCCTGCTCGACCGGCCAGCCGCGGCCGAAGGGGCCGCGCACGCCCAGGCGGTCGCCGGGTCCCAGGGCGGCCAGACCGTTGGTGACCCGGCCGACGGCGCGGATGGTGTGTTCCAGGTGGTCGTGGTCCCGGGGATCGGAGGCGATGGAGATCGGTACCTCGCCGACTCCGAACAGGTAGAGCATATTGAACTGGCCCGGGGCGAAGCGGAAGGCGGCCTGCTGGGCCGGGTCGTCCAGTCGCAGGCGCAGGGTGAATACCCCCTGGGCCTCGTCCCGTCGCTGCTCGATCAGGGCGCTCATGGGCAGGCAGGGCTCAGTCATCGGCCAGCCCCGCGCAGATCGCTGCCACTTCGGCGGTGAGGTCTATCTCCACCGGGCACCAGCTCAGGCAGCGCCCGCAGCCGACGCAGCCGGAGCGGCCGAACTGGTCGTGCCAGCCGGCGAGTTTATGGGTCACCCATTGGCGGTAGCGGGCGCAGATGCTTTCGCGCACCGCCCGCCCGTGCACCGCGCCGTGCTCGCCGCTGAAACACGAGCCCCAGCGCCGCCGCTGCTCGGCCTGGGCCGGGCCCACTTCGCTGTGTTCGGTGAAGCAGAAGCAGGTGGGACAGACCGAGGTGCAATTGCCGCAGGCCAGGCAGCGCTCCGCCACCTCCTGCCAGCGCCCGTGGTCGAGCTGGCCGAACAGGGCGTCGCGCAGGCGTCGGCCGGGCAGGGCTCGTGTCTGGCCAGCGGCGGCGGCCATCAGCGCCGCGTTGGCCTCCTGTAATTGGGCGGCGTCGGCGGCCTTCAATCCCAAGTCCGACGCCAACCCGCGCCCGACGGCGCTGCCCGGGCTTACCAGGAAGCCGTTCTCGATCTCGCTCAGCCCGAGGTCGAAGCCGCTCTCCAGGGCAGGGCCATCGCCGGTGGAGACGCAGAAGCAGGTATCCGCCGGGTGGCTGCAATCGATGCCGATCAGCAGCAGCGCCCGGCGCCGCCGCGCGTACCAGGCGTCCGGCTCCGGGCGCTGCAGAAAGTGGCGGTCCAGCAACGCCAGGGCCGCCAGGTCGCAGGCCCGCACCCCGAGCACCGCCAGCGGCTCGGGCTCGGGCAGCAGGGCGGTAAAACCCAGCCGACCGTCGGGGCCTTGCTCGGCGCGCCAAAGGGGTTCTTCGGAGGCAAACAGCAGCGGCTTCAGCGCCTGGGGCCCGTTGGCCCAGGCGAACTGGCGCTCGCCGTCGCCCTCGAGCAGGCGGTAGCGGCCCGGCTGCTGGATCTGGGTCAGCCCCCTGGGCAGTTCCTCGACCCGGCTCAGGGGTCGGTAGACGATGGCCCCGTCCGCCGCCACTGGCCCCAGGCAACGGTAGCCGCGCGCTCCCAGCAGGTCGAGCAGGCGCTGCAACGCTCCCCGGGGCAGGAAGCCCGGGCGCAGGGCGGAGGCATGGGCATCGGCGGCAGACAAGCTCGGGCTCCTGACATCGGGGGAGGGGAAGTTACCTCTATGCAAGGTTAGCCGGAAATTCGCCGCTTGCCTGCGGCGCTGGGTCCAGGAACCGGAATCCCGCGCCGAGCCCGCCCGCTCAGTCGCCGGGGAGGCCGTCGAAAAAGCCGCGCAGGCCCTCTAGGTAATGTTCGCGGCTGACCAGAAAACCGTCATTGTGGCCGCCGCGCAGCTCCAGTAACCGCTTCGGCGGATTGGCAGCGGCAAGCAGGGCCTGGCCGTGGGCGAAGGGGATGATCTCGTCGTTCCGGCTGTGCACCACCAGCAACGGGGCGCTCACCTGGGCGATGCGGCCGCGGGAATCGAACCGCAGGCGGCTGAGCCAACGCACCGGCAGCCAGGGGTAAAGTTCGGCCCCCAGGTCGGGCACAGAAGTGAAACTGGACTCGACGACCAGCCCCGCCGGCCGTTCCCGGGCCGCCAGCCAGACCGCCACAGCGCCGCCCAGGGAGCGGCCGAACAGGACGATCTGCCCAGGCGCCAGGCCGCGCTCGTCGGTCAGGTAGTCCCAGGCTGCCTGGGCGTCGCGGTAGAGTCCGGCTTCCGACGGACGGCCGCTGCTGCGGCCATAGCCCCGGTAATCCAGGATCAGCTGGCTCAGCCCGAGCTGGCGAAACAGCAGCAGGCTATCCAGGCGGTGGGAGATATTGCCCGCATTGCCGTGGAAGAAGAGCAGGGTATAGCGGGCCCCTGGGGCCGGCAGGTACCAGCCGTGCAAGGTCTCGCCGTCGCTGGTGGCCAGCGACACCTCCTGGTATTCCAGGCCGAAGCGCTCCGGGGTCGACTCAAGGTCCCGGCCGCCGATCTCGGGCAGAAACAGCAGGGAGTTCTGGGTGAAATACATAAATCCCAGCAGCGCCAGGTAGCCGAGGGCGAGCAGTCCTAGAACGCCGAGCAGAGAGGGCATGGACTCAGGGCGCCGGGCCATCCGCGTCCTCCGCCCGTTGCGGGTGCAGGTGCACCGCCAGCCACAGGCAATGGGGCTCGGGCCAGGTGGCGAGCACCCGGTGCGGGGTGCGGGCGGGGATAAACAACCAGTCGCCGGGGTCCAGGTCCCGGGGCTCGCCGTCCAACTCCAGGCGGGCCCGGCCCTCCAGCAGCAACACCCACTCGTCCTGGGCCTGGTCGTATTCGGTCGGGCTCGGGACCGGCGAGCTGAGAATACGCTCGATACGCACCCGCCCACAGTGCAGCAGGTCCTCGAAGCGCTCGCCGCTGGGCGGGCATGCGCGGTCCCGCAGCAGGTTGCCGCTGCGAGGCTCGATGCGGGCGGCGGCCCAGTCCAGGGCCCGGCGCACCCGATCGTTCAGCAATGCCTCCGCTTCGCTCCGGCGCAGCCAGCGGTACTCGTGGTGTTCGGGCTCACCCAGTTCGGGATTCACGCCGAGCACCACCTCGCCGACCCGGCTCAGGGCCAGGTAGTAGCGGGCCCGCTTGCCGCCCCGGTAGGGTTCGGTCTGGTAGTAGTCCCGTCCCCAGACCAGTTCCAGGCCGGCCAGTCCGGTCTCCTCCGCGGCCTCCCGGTGGGCGGCGGCCAGGGGCGCCTCCCCCGGCTCCAGTTCGCCTTTGGCGAAGTCCCAGTAGCCGAAGCAGCGCAACAGCAGATAGCGCCAGCCGTCGGCGGCGCGGCGCACGATGATCAAACCTGCCGAAAGTCGCTCCAATACCCTGTCGACTCCGAATCTGGTTGCGCCTGCGTTGAACCCTATGGTTCCCGCATCTGGGCTGAGGACAGCGGGTGATCAGCATGCTAGCAGCAGTCAGCGGTCCCGTCACAAATGACGTACAATCCCGCTTTTCGACCGCCGCCGGGAGTTGGCCGTGAAGCTGAGTATCGAGGAGTTCCGCGCCTGGGAGCACAAGTGCATCACCCTGCTCGGGATGTCCGGGGTGGGCAAGACCTATCTTTCCACCCTGCTGCGGCGCTTCGATTGGTTCCACTACTCGGGCGATTACCGCATCGGCACGCGCTATCTTTACGAGCCGATTCTGGACCTGGTCAAGCAGCAGGCAATGCAGCAGCCGTTCCTGCGCGACCTGCTGCGCCGGGATTGGATCTCGATCCGCAACAATATCAAGGTCGATGATCTGGGTCCGGTGCTGAGCTATGTCGGCAAGCTGGGGAACCCGGAGTTGGGCGGAGTGCCGCTCGAGGACTTCCGCCGGCGCCAGGCAAAGTACCGGGAGGGCGAGATCGAGGCCATGTACGACGTGCCCGAGTTCGTGCGCAAGGCCCACGAGATTTACGGTTATCGGCACATCGTCAACGACGTGGGCGGCAGCCTGTGCGAATTGGAGGAGCCGGGGGTGATCGACCTGCTGGTCAGGCACAGCCTGATTCTCTACATCCAGGTTACCGACAGCGAGGAAGAGGACAAACTGATCCGCCGCGCCCAGTCTGACCCCAAGCCCCTGTATTACCGCCCGGCCTTCCTCGAAGAGCAGTTGGCCGCCTACCTGCGGGACCAGGGCCTCGAATACGCCGCCGAGATGGATCCGGACGCCTTTACCCGCTGGGTGTTCCCGCGCCTGTTCCGCTCACGGGTGCCGCGCTACGAGGCGATTGCGGGGCCCCACGGCTATACCGTAACCTCCCGCGAGGTGGCGGCGGTGCGCGACGAGGCGGACTTCCTCGCCCTGCTGGAGACCGCCATCGCCCGTACCCCCGCCCGCTGACAGGAGGAGCCGCCCATGCCCCTGGTCGCCGACAATGGCCTTCCCACCTTCGAACGCCTGCGCGAAGAAGGTCAGATCGTGCTCGACCCGGCCCGCGCCGCCCATCAGGACATCCGCGAGTTGCATATCGGACTGCTCAATATGATGCCGGACGCGGCCCTGGCCGCCACCGAACGCCAGTTCTACCGCCTGGTGGGGGAGAGCAACCCGATCGCCCAGTTCTATATGCACCCGTTTACCCTGCCAGAGCTGCCGCGGGGCGAAAAAGCCCAGGCCCATATCGATCGCTACTACGATCGCTTCGAACGCCTGCGGGAGGAGGGGCTCGACGCCCTGATCATCACCGGCGCCAATGTCACCCATCCCGACCTGTCGCTGGAGCCGTTCTGGGAACCCCTGATCGGGGTCATCGACTGGGCCCTGGACAGTGTCACCTCGGTGCTCTGCTCCTGTCTTGCAACCCACGCGCTGCTGCAATTCCGCTACGGGCAAAGCCGCCGGCCCCTGGGTTTCAAGCGCTGGGGGGTGTTTTCGCACCAGGTCACCGACCGCCACCACCCGTTGGTCAACGACGTCAACACCCGTTTCGACGTGCCCCATTCGCGTTTCAACGACATCAGCCGCGCCCAGTTCGAGGCCGCCGGTCTGCGGGTGCTGGCCGAGAGCGAAGAGGCCGGCGTGCACCTGGCGGTGAGCGGCGATGGCTTCCGGGTGGTGTTCTTCCAGGGTCATCCGGAGTACGACACCATCAGCCTGCTAAAAGAGTACAAGCGCGAGGTGATGCGCTATGCCGCGGGCGCCCGCAGCGACTACCCGCCGTTTCCCGATCACTATTTCGGGGTCCAGACGCGGGCCCTGATGGACGAATACCAAGGCCGCCTGCTGCGGGCCCTGGAGCGTGGCGAGCTGGCCCCCGACTTCCCCGAGGCCCTGGTGTACGCCCAGTTGCCCAATACCTGGCACGACACCGCCGAAGCGATCGTCGGCAACTGGGTGGGCAAGGTGTACCAGACCACCAACCAGGACCGGCGGCTGGTGTTTATGGATGAGATCGATCCCAAGGACCCGCTGGGGTTGGGTGATCGGGTGCCGGCTAAGGGAGTCGGCGCTGGGTGAGCGCCGTAGAGCCGCGCCAACGTCTCCACTATGAAGTCAGCATCGGCGTAGGAGGCGCGCCTCGCGCTGAACGGCCCCGGCAACGGCAGCACAACCGAAACGGGCCTGGGCCGGGCCTACCGTCGAGGGGGGCCGAGTTGAAATGCCGGTGTCCGGCCGCATCTCAGGGGATTGCTGATCAGGAGACCCTTCGCATGGCGACCAACCCCCGGCCCACCGATATCCAATTGCATCAGAAATCCCGGGTGCTGGAGATCCGTTACGACGACGGTGCCCGCTTCGAGCTGCCTTGCGAGTACCTTCGGGTCCTGTCACCCTCGGCGGAGGTGCGCGGGCATCTGCCGGGGCAGGAGAAATTGCAGGTGGGCAAGGAGCAGGTGAATATCACCGACATCCAGCCGGTCGGGAATTACGCCGTCAAGATCTTCTTCGACGACGGCCACAAGTCCGGGCTTTACGACTGGCGCTACCTGTACCAGCTGGGGCGCAAGCAGGCGGTGCTCTGGGCCGACTACATCGATCGCTTGCGTGCTGCGGGCCACCAGCGCGAAGGCCCGGATCCTTTCGTAGAGCTCAAGAGTTAAGGAAGCGTTCGCCGCTCCGGCTGAACGGCGAACGTCTGAAAGAGGTTTCTTCCTACCCGCAATCGGCGCATGCGGAAACGGGCTGACGGGTGTTCCGCAGCGCTCCCGCTACTCCACGGTAATACTGATTTTGTCGGACATCACCGGAGGCTTGTGGGGGATATGGCTGGCGTCCCCAAGCACCAGTTGGAGGGTGTGAGCGCCGGGGGTCAACTCAATCACCGCCTCGGTCTGGCCACCGCCGAAATGCCGGTGGTTTTCGTCACTGGGCAAGGGCATGCTCAGATCCGGCAGATCGTTTACATCGATCAGCAGGTGATGGTGGCCGGTGTTATCCTTGGGCGTGCCGGCCGGCGCCACCCCCATACCGCTGAGGCCAAAGCGCACCGTCACTGGACTGCTGAGCGTCTCGCCGTCCTGGGGCGAGATAAAGTAGACGCGGGTGGTTGCTGTATCGGGGCTCTGGGCGAAAATCGGAGCCGCGGTCAGAGCCAGGGCGCAGAGAGCCCCGCCAATAGATCGCTTAATCATCATGCTTTTCTCCTGTTCCAGGTTGAGCGGCTTCGGCGTCCAGCCGCCTGAAAATGAAGGTTTTCGGAAACCGCATTTTCGAAAGCTGTGCTGCAAAATGCCACGGCGGGCTTTTTTCAGCGTTTCCATAGCCGGGCGGAAAAAATAGGGGGCGCAAGCCCCCTGAAGTGTCGCCAACCAAGCGGTTAGCCTTCGGCGATGCCCTCGTCCCACGGGTTGTTGATGATCTCGTGCAGGCGGCTGCCCGGCACGTCGCTGTAGAGAACTTCTTCGTTTTCCTCGATCTCGCGAATCTGGTCGTCAAACATCGCGCGCTCCTTTCAAGTTGGCGGGTCACTCTGGTGTTGCGACTATTCCCGAGTGTCGTGATCGGGAATTACGTATAACTATGGCATCGGATTTATGGTTGTCAAGAGCGGTTTGTATAATATTTTGGGCTGGCGTAAACCAAGGGGTCAGGCACCTAAGCTGGGGCCTTTGGTTCGCGGGTGAGGGGGGTTAGGGAAGAGAGGCCAGGGCAAAGAGGATGCGCCGCGCCGCGTTGGCAGCCTCCCGATCAGAGGCGGCAGGAGCGCCGCCCCGGCGCGATTCGGCGCCGCTGCCAGCGCCGGCGACGAATCGGCGCGAGGGCGCGCCTCCTACGCCGATTCGTTACCTTCCAAGTTCGGGAGCGGGCGCCACACTGCAGCCCTCAGTCCTCAGTCCTCAGTCCTCAGCCCTCAGCCCTCAGCCCTCAGTCCTCAGTCCTCAGTCCTCAGTCCTCAAGCGCCTCAATCCACCAACTCCGCTTCCACCACCTGTGTGAACTTGAGCGCGCCTTCCGCCAACTCCACCTGGATGGCGTCGCCGGGGCCGAAGCGGCCGGACAGGATCTCCTGGGCCAGGGGATTCTCCAACTGCGCCCGGATCGCCCGCTTGAGCGGACGGGCACCGTAGACGGGGTCGAAGCCGGCTTCGCCGAGGTGGTCGAGGGCGGAATCGGAGATCTCCAGGCCCATCTCGCGCTCGGCCAGCCGGGCCTGCAGGTAACGCAGCTGGATGCGGGCGATGGTCCGGATCTGCTCCCGGCCCAGCGGGTGGAACACCACCAGTTCGTCCAGGCGGTTGATGAACTCGGGCCGGAAGTGGGTGCCGACGATCTCCAGCACCGCCGCTTTCATGCGCTCGTAGTTCTGCTCCCCCGCCATCTCCTGGATCAGCTGGGAACCCAGGTTGGAGGTCATGACGATGACCGTATTGCGGAAGTCCACGGTGCGGCCCTGGCCGTCGGTCAGGCGGCCGTCGTCGAGCACCTGCAGCAGCACGTTGAACACATCCGGGTGGGCCTTTTCCACCTCGTCGAGCAGGAGCACGCTGTAGGGCCGGCGCCGCACCGCCTCGGTCAGGTGGCCGCCTTCCTCATAGCCGACGTAGCCCGGGGGGGCGCCGATCAGACGCGCCACCGAGTGCTTTTCCATGAACTCGGACATATCGACCCGCACCATGGCCTCTTCGCTGTCGAACATGAACTCGGCCAGGGCCTTGCACAGCTCGGTCTTGCCGACCCCGGTGGGGCCGAGGAACAGGAACGAGCCGATCGGCCGGTTCGGATCCGACAGCCCGGCGCGGGAGCGGCGGATCGCCTCGGCCACCGCCCGCAGCCCCTCGTCCTGGCCCACCACCCGCTTGGCCAGGGCCTCCTCCATGTGCAGCAGCTTGTCTTTCTCGCCTTCGAGCATCTTGGACACCGGGATGCCGGTCCACTTGGAGACCACCTCCGCGATCTCCTCGTCGGTGACCTTGTTGCGCAGCAGGTGCATCTCCTGGTGCTCGGCCTGGTCTGCGGCTTTGAGCTGGCGCTCCAGTTCCGGGATGCGCCCGTAGGCCAGTTCGGACATGCGGGCCAGGTCGTTGGCGCGGCGCGCGGTCTCCATCTCCAGGCGGGCCTGCTCCAGGGCCTCCTTGACGTGGGCGGTTCCCTGCACCGCGGCCTTTTCCGACTTCCATACCTCTTCCAGGTCGGAAAACTCCCGCTCCAGGCGTTCGATCTCCCCCTCGAGGTCCGCCAGCCGGCGCCGGGAGGCATCGTCCTTGTCCTTCTTCACCGCCTCGCGCTCGATCTTGAGCTGGATCAGGCGCCGGTGCAGGCGGTCCATGGACTCGGGCATCGAGTCGATCTCCATGCGGATGCGCGAGGCGGCCTCGTCCACCAGGTCGATGGCCTTGTCCGGCAGTTGCCGGCCGCTGATGTAGCGGTGCGACAGGGTGGCGGCGGCGACGATGGCGGTGTCGGTGATCTCCACCCCGTGATGTACCTCGTAGCGGTCCTTCAGGCCGCGCAGGATGGCCACCGTGTCCTCGACGCTGGGCTCGTCGACCAGCACCTGTTGAAAGCGGCGCTCCAGGGCGGCGTCCTTCTCCACGTACTGGCGGTATTCGTCCAGGGTGGTGGCGCCGACGCAGTGCAGCTCGCCGCGGGCGAGGGCGGGCTTGAGCATATTGCCGGCGTCCATCGACCCCTCGGCCTTGCCGGCGCCGACCATGGTGTGCAACTCGTCGATAAACAGGATGATATTGCCCTCCTGCTTGGCCACATCGTTGAGCACCGCCTTGAGCCGCTCCTCGAATTCGCCGCGGAACTTGGCGCCGGCGATCAGGGCCGCCATGTCCAGCGCCAGCAGGCGCTTGTTCTTCATCCCCTCGGGCACCTCGCCGTTGATGATACGCTGGGCCAGTCCCTCGACGATGGCGGTCTTGCCGACTCCCGGTTCGCCGATCAGCACCGGATTGTTCTTGGTGCGCCGCTGCAGCACCTGCACGGTGCGTCGGATCTCGTCGTCGCGCCCGATAACCGGGTCCAGCTTGCCCTGCTCGGCGCGCTCGGTAAGGTCGATGGTGTATTTTTCCAGGGCCTGGCGCTGCTCCTCGGCATTCGGGTCGTCCACCGCCTGGCCGCCGCGCATCTGCTCGATGGCCTGCTCGATCGGTCCCTTGGCGGCGCCCGCCTTGCGCAGCAGTTCGCCCAGCTGGCCGCGGTCGTCGAGGGCGGCGAGCACAAACAGCTCGCTGGAGATGTACTGGTCCTTGCGCTGCTGGGCCAGCTTGTCGGTCTGGTTGAGCAGCCGCCCCAGGTCGTTGGAGACATGCACCTCGCCGGCATTGCCCTGCACCTGGGGGATGCGTTCCAGCAGCTCGCCCAGGCCTGAGCGCAGCTGGTTGACGTTGACGTCGGCCTGACCCAGCAGGTGGCGCACACTGCCGCCCTCCTGGTCCAACAGCGCCGCCATCAGGTGAGCGGGCTCGATGAACTGGTGATCGCGCCCGACCGCCAGGCTCTGGGCGTCGGCCAGGGCCATCTGGAACTTGCTGGTCAATTTATCCATTCGCATGGCAATAACTCCGATATTTGCGTGGTTATGCCAGCAGATGGGGCCAAAGCGGCGCGGATTCAACCGCTTTCTGGTCCGCCTAACCCACTGAGTTAGAAGCGCTTCACCGCGGCCGGGGAGGGGGCTGTTCGGGGGCGCCAAGTCAAGCCTTGGCGCAACTGGCAAACAAGCTCGGGAGGGAGCCCGGCGAGCTGGGGGGGTTGTGCCGAATGGACAGTGGCGGCGCTTCCCCGGCGGCTATCGAAAACGCCTTTCCCCGGCGGTATTCTCGGCGCCGCGCGGTCTCTTCGGCAGTGGCAGCGCCTGAAGGTCAGCGCTTGCGCTGTCCGGCCCTTGCAGGAGGGTCAGTTTCGCTTCCAACAACCGGCGTCCGCATATCCGGTGGTCAGCGGACCATCCTGATTCACTGCGAAGGTGCCGCAATCGGTGTCACTGGCTTGATCGCCCTGGGGCACCGGCTCGCACCACGAAACTGGTGGCGTTGGGCGAGCCGACAAACGACAAGGCATAGTGGCCTTCCGAAGACGTTGCGCTGGCGCCGCTGAGGTCAGTCCAGCTGGCGGTATAGGCGGGGTGGTTGGCACGCCAAGCGGCTTCGGCCAGCTGCACCCGCTCGAGAGCGGCCATGGCGTCGGACCGCCTGGCTTTGCGAACCGCGTCGAGATAGGAAGGCAGGGCAATCCCAGCGAGAATGGCCACTATCGCCACCACGAACATGAGTTCCATCAATGTGAATCCCCGACTCTTGAGTTTCATCTGCTGGTTCTCCAAGCTTGACTAGAGAGAGACCGCCTCCGCCGGTACCCGACCGGAAAAGCCGTGTTGACTGAAAGTATCCTCGCAACAAGCGCGAAATTCGATTCGCCGGGGGACGAACTGCGCGATTTGGCCGACAACCGGTAGCCAGTGCACCCCGCAACTGCGCGTATACTGATAATCGAGAAATCGAAATGAGCCTATAGGCACCCTCTATGCGGTCCGCTTGCACGCCAAGAAATGGTTTCACGCTTATCGAACTGATGGTCGCGGTGGCGATCATCGGTATTCTTGCGGCACTGGCCATCCCGTTGATGGGCGAATTGCTCGAAAAGAACCGCCTGAA
Source organism: uncultured Gammaproteobacteria bacterium (assembly GCA_963753615.1). Classification (GTDB taxonomy): domain Bacteria; phylum Pseudomonadota; class Gammaproteobacteria; order Chromatiales; family Chromatiaceae; genus CAVWCW01. Next base: position 43,244 of record CAVWCW010000014.1, on the reverse strand, counting down.
AGGCGCAGCCGAAGAAGCCCAGAGCCTGCTCCAGTTCGCCCGTTCGGAGGCAGTAAAGCGGGACGCCGACGTGTTTGCGCGATTCAACGTCAACGGGTCCGAGACTTGGTGCATGGGCGTTTCCACCGCCAGCAATTGCAATTGCAACACCACCACGGGTTGCGTGCTCTCCATTGCCGGCGCGAATGTCGTCAAGCGGATCGTCAGCACCGACTTCAGGGATATCCAGGTAGCGGAGACCTTCGCCAACGCCAATAACGAGGTGCGATTCGACGCTGTTCGGGGGTTGACCACCGAGAATGGCACGCTGACGTTCACCTCGCCCAGCGGATACGTCATCCAGATTCGCGTCAGCGTACTGGGCAGAATCCTGGTCTGTTCGCCGAGCGGAAGCACAAAGGTCCCGGGCTACAGGGACTGCCCTGCATAGCCGAGCGAATAAAGAATCAAGTCTATGAGAATCGAACCGAAATCACGCTGCCGGCAACGGGGCTTCAATCTGCTCGAATTGTTGATCGGTATGGGAATCGGCCTCTTCCTGCTCGCCGGCGCCATCACCGTGTACACCAATACCATTCGCAGCAGCACCGTCAATCTCGACATGACGCACCTCGACCAGCAGATGCGAGGGGTAGTGGATGTCATGGCGCGTAATCTGCGGCGCGCCGGCTATAGCGCCAAGGTCCCGACGGACGGCAGCGACATCTCCTCGTACGGTCAGATCAACCCGTTCCAGTCCGGCGGCTACGAACTCAATCTGGGCAACTGCGACAGCAACGGCGTGTGCACCTGCGTGACCTTCAGTTACGACGTAGACGATGGCATCCCCGGGTCAGGCCCGGAGCCGGGGCGCGACGGTTCGGCTCAGGAACTGTTCGGGTTTCGCTATGACGCCAACAGCAATGCGATCGAGATGCGGAACTCGGGGTCGGGCCCTCCCCGGTGCACGGAAAGCGGATGGGAGGACATTACGGACGCGTCGGTCGTGATCGACCGCCTGACGTTCGAGTTCGAGGCCAAGGACCCCAACACGCCGAGCAAGCCGCTGGCGCTCAACCTTTCCGACCCTGCTCAGAACTTGACCACCCCCCCTTCGGGCTGCCCCTCCGTGGCCGGTATGACGGAGGAACAATGTCTGCAGTTGCGCACGCTCATTATTACCGTCGACGGCCACCTGGCGGCCGATGCGGCCATCACCATGTCCATTCGCGAGCGGGTGAAGATCCGCAACGACCGTTTCTGCACCGAATTGGCGGGAGACTGTTAGGAGAAACCCATGTCTAAATATTCACCAAAGCCAATGGCCGTGCGCGGCCCTTGGAAATCCGGACGCTGCTTCAATAGCCCCCGCCACCAACGCGGGATCGCCACCCTGGTGGTCGCCTTGGTGCTGCTGATCGGTCTGACGCTGATGGTCTTTTCGCTGGGCCGCGTCGGCTTGGTGGAACAGACCATCACCGGCAACGAGCAACGCGCCCTCAAGGTAAACGACGCCGCCGAGGCAGGGCTGGAACACGGCATGACCTGGCTGGCGCGGAACTTTGTCGACGCGGGCGCCGACTTCCTCGCCGACGGAACGACCGCCGCGGTCTGGCCAAAGACCCTGACCGACACCGTGACACCGGGAACCGGCGAGAGTTACTCGGTGAACGTAACCATTACGCCTGCCGGAACCGACACCGTAACCACGCCTTCGGGCACCGTTGTCGCCAGCCCTTATCTGTTGGTGTCGTCAACCGCGGTCGACGCCAACGACGCCAGCGTCGTCGCCACCGTCTCCCAACAGGCGGTCAAGGCGTCGGCCGGTACGTCGTCCCCTACCGGATCCCCTCCGTTGGTTCTGAACGGGTGCTTCAGCGACAAGACCACCGGCGGCCCGGACATCATCCCGGCTTCTACCGGCACCTATGCGGGGGATGCCATTCTGGCGGCCCCGGTCGCAATGACCCTGTCCGAATGCGCTGCCGGCATCGACCCGGTCGCCGGTTGCGCTTGCCCTGTGAACAATGGCGACCGACCCCACTTCGATGTCAATGGCGGTGACATAGACGACAACCTCGCGACCACCGCCTGGGCCCAGCTTTTCCCCGGAATGAGCAAGGCGGAATTCCAGGCCTTTGACGCCTACGAGGACGCGATGATGGCCAGCGGCCAGATGACGCTCGCCGAGCGCAACTTCATCTATATCAATAGCGCGGCGGACGCCGCGATCTTCGGGGGCAGCCTGCCCAACTGGCATCAAGATCTGGGCTCCGGCACCATCGTCGGCGGCGGGGACTGCGGCAGCAGCCTCCAGCCGGACCACATGGTCATGGTCTACTTCGGGCCCGGCGCCGGCTGCCCGAAACCCAACGGTAACCCCACGATTTGGGGGCTCGTCTATGTGGAGGGCGACTGCTCCACCTCCGGCCAAGGCTGGGGCGGCGCAAAGGTCATCGGGTCCGTCGGCATTGAAGGCAATATGGAAACCCTCAACTCCAATGCCGTCATCTGCGGCATAGACATGAGTGACCTCGGCGGACTCGCATCCGAAAACAAGATCACCACCACGCTGGTCCGGGTGCCCGGCACCTGGTCCGATATGTAGCGTGACCGACCGCCGCCACGAAGAACACCAGGGGTAGCCACATGATGAAAAGGATCCTCCAGTTCCGTATCCGCCCGGTCGGCTTTTCCATTATCGAGGGCCTGGTGGCCCTGATCATCCTGGCCGTAGGGCTGCTGGCCCTGGCGACCTTCCACGGCCAGGCCCTGCTCAGTAGCGGCGAGGCCAAGGCGCGCACCCAGGCGGCCCACCTGGCGCAGTCGAAAATGGACGAACTGCGCAGCATCTACACCGTGGCCCAGTTCGACGCCACCGCGGATTCCGCCGCTGCGGAAACCAGCGGCACCAGCGGCTCGGACATGGCGGTAAGCGGCCTGGATTTCGTGGAGAATTTCAGCCGCACCTGGACTGCCGCCAACGAGGATATCGATGCCGACGGCAATCCCGACCAGAAGCGAATCCAAGTCAATGTCGCCTGGACCGACGCCCGCAACACGGCCCAGACCATCGCCCTGGAATCCGTCGTAGAGCGGGTAGACCTGTTGTGGGCGGGCCGCGCACTTACGCTGGGCAGCGGCGTGGTCCCCACCACCACCACGGTCATCACCGCTTCGACGGCCACCAGCGCTTCGACGGCCACCAGCGCCAGCACGGCCAGCACCGCCAGCACCGCCAGCACGGCCACCACCGCGACCACCGCCAGCACCACCAGCAGCACCATCGGCGGCAGCAGCACGACCAGCACCGACACCACCAGCAGCACGACGAGCACGAATACCAGCTCAACCAGCACCACCGCCAGTTCGATGACCACCACCTCCACAGCGCCGACCACCAGCAGCACTACGGCGAGCACGACGAGCAGCACCACCGCGAGCACGACGACCAGCACTTCCACCACCGCCACCACGGCCAGCACCACCACCAGCACCCTCGGTGCGCCGGGCACTTGCTACTGCAAGTACAAGAACAACCCCGGGTACACGGTCGAGTCCGGCAGCGCCTCTTGTTGTACGGTGGGGCTGTGCCAAGCGAGAGACCCGTACGGTGCGCAGCAATAACAGCACTTGGAATTTCGGGATCCTTTGCCCCTAGCCAACCAAGCGCATGACCGCCCTGTTCCGAACAGGGCGGTCGCTGCAACGCTCCCGCATGAATCACCGCCGCACTGGCGCAGCCGCCGTTTGCCGGACACTCCTTAGGAAGACGCGATTCAATCAGCGTTTCCTTAGCGCCCGGCGCTGGTTGACGGCCGGCCTCCTGCTGGTCGGCACCCTGGCTCAAGCCGGCCAGGTGGATTTTTCCGCCAAGGTCCGCTTCGAGCAGCGGGCCGACGCCCTGTACGGGCATTTCGTCTTCACCCTCGACTCCAGCGAGACCCTCTACCAGTCCCGTTTCGAGCTGATCGGCTACGGCGGCAGGCGCGAGCACCCGGGCCCCAGGGTCTGGGAGCCCGGGGAGACCGGGGCGTTCGAGGCCGCCATCCCCTTGCGGCACACACTGCCCGGCGCCTATTTCTTCCTCGTCAGCCTGGAGTTCCAGGACCGCTTCGGGGTTCCTCTCGGGATTGTCAGCGCCTTCCCCTACCGCGTCGGCCCGGTTCGCATCGACCCTTCGCCGCCGCGGGTCGAAATAGCCGGCAACCGGCTGACATGGCGTCCCGCCGGACTGAGCGAAGGCGAGTTGGAACTCACGCTCACCGGTACCCCGGGCTGGAGTCTGGAGCACCCCCTGGGCCCCGGCCAACAGCGGTTTACGATGCAAGCCCCGCCCCGAGACTCGGTCGACCCCAAACTGGGCCTACCCCCAGCTCGCCCGCCTGGACTGGGTCCGGGACGGCTATCACCACAGCCGGATACAGAACTGGGCAATCCATACCGACCGCTCGGGCCGCTTCCTGGAAACCCGGTACCAACCGAGTGATGGACTCCAGGCGCTCGGCAATACCACCCTGTTCGCAGGCCTGGCCGTCCTACTGGCATCACTCAGCGTGTTGCTGGGCGGCTTGCGCCAGCCCGCCAAAGACACCCTTTCCGGCGTCGAACCCAGAGGGTCAGCCCTCTTTGGCTGGGCATTGGTCGCCCTGATCAGCGCCTGGATCGCGCTTCAGTTGAATCCGGCGCTCTGGTCCCGGGAGACCTGGATGACCGGCGGCGATACCGCATCGCACCTGCTCTACGCCGCCCGCTTCACCGAGTGGCTGCTCGGGGAGGGGCGGATCTCGGGCTGGATGCCGGAAGTATTTCTGGGCCTGCCGGCCTTCGTTTATTACTTCCCGCTGCCCTTTATCCTGATCGCCCTGCTCTCCCCGCTGGCCGGGCTGGCCGTTGCGTTCAAGTGGGTAGCCATGCTGCCGGCCCTGTTGCTGCCGGCGGCGACCTACTTCCTGGCCGGCAGCCTGCGCTGGCCGGCCCCGGCGCGCACCGGTGCCGCCCTCGGTGCGACCGGCTTTCTGCTGATCGGCTCCTTTTCCATCTGGGGCGGCAATCTGCTGTCTCTGCTCGCCGGCGAATTCGCGTACGCCTGGGGCTTCGCGGCGACCCTGGTGTTTTGGGGCCTGCTGCGCCGGGCCATGGACCACGGCGGGTACCGCTGGGCCCTGGCCGCATTGGCAGAAGCCGCGGTCGCCCTGTGCCACGGCTACCCGCTGCTGATCGCCGGCTTCGGGGCCTTTTTCCTGCTCCGGGGCGGCCCGGGCTGGAAGCTGCGTCTGCGCAACCTCCTGCTGGTACACACAGCGGCCTTCCTGCTGATCGCCTTCTGGTTGTTACCCCTGCTGGAAAACCTTCCCTGGACCATCCCCAACGACACCACCGAGTGGCTGGATCTTCCCGGCTGGCTGCGCATCGCCGACCGACCGCTTTGGCCGCTGCTCGCGGGTTGGCTGCTGGTACCGGCCGCGCTGGCGCTTTGTCGCCGCAGCCGCAACGGGGTCTTCTTCCTCTCCGCGATCGGGTTGCTGGCGCTGGTCGGGTTCTTCTGGTCCAGCGCGGTCGGCCTGGCCAATGTGCGCTTTCTCCCGTTCGCTATCTGGGCGGTGGCCAGCCTGGGGGGCGCGGCGATCGGCTGGGCGTTGTGGCGATTTTCTCTGCGCCCGGGCATCTGGTTGTTGTCGTGCACCCTGGCGCTGCTCGCCTGGTGGAGTCCGCTGACGGTCCAGATCGAGGCCTGGAGCCGCTGGAATCTGGAGGGCTACGAGGCGAAGCCGCTCTGGCCCCAGTACACCCAACTGGCGACGGTCACCGCCGGCCCCCTGTCGGGGCCTCGGGTGATTTTCGAACACGATCCGGCGAATACCGATCTGGGCTCGACCCGGGCACTCGAAGCCCTGCCGATGTTCGGCTCCCGACCGGTGCTTGAAGGCCTGTATATGGAATCGGCCCTGTGCGGGCCCTTTATCTATCAGGCGCAGGCCGAGATCTCGGCCCGGCCGTCCTCGCCGTTATCCAGATTTCCGGCCTCGTCCAACAGCGGAGAACTGGCGCTCCTCCACCTGGAAGAACTCTATGCCGACACCCTGATCCTGCGTTCTCAGGCATCCATCGAGACCTTCGCTGCCAACCCGCGGTTGCAGGAGATCGCCGATCCGGAACCGTTTCGAGTGTTCCGCATCGAAGACTTCTCCGGGCGAATGGTCGAACCTCTCGGTCAGCCCATCGACCTGCGCCCGCGGGACCAGTGGCTGGAACGGGCCTTCCGGCGGTTCCGCCTGGAGTTTCCCTACCAGCGGCGGGAAGTCTATTCCGACCGCGAAGAACAAAGCCTGCTCGATCTGCCGCCGATACCCGCATCCGGCAACGCCGAAGTGCGCCTCCTGTCACTCGAGCCGGAACGCATCCGGTTCGAAACCGACGCGCCGGGCATTCCCCACCTGGTCCGCATGAGCTATCACCCGCGCTGGCGCAGCAACGGCGGAGAGACCGTCCACCTGGTGGAGCCTTGTTTCATGCTGGTGGTCCCCGAGGGTAAGCGGGTCGAATTGAACTACGAACGCTCCCTGGGGGACCGGCTGGGGCTGGGCCTCAGCTTTCTCGGGGCCATTGTCTTGTTGCTGTTGCTCGTCCGCGGGCCCGGGCCCGACCGTCCGGCCTCGAAGCCGGCGCTTTCCCGCTCGCTCCCAGCCCGATCGCTGATTGTGTTGATCGGGGCGCTTGCGGTGGCCTGGGGCTGGCAGGTCAGCCCTCAGCGGGCCTATCTGGGCGCGCACAAGCACTTCGCGGACCGCGACTATGCGCTCGCAGGCGAACAATTCGAGCGCGCCGCGACCCGGCGCAGGCATCCCTCGCGCCGGGCGGAGGCCAGGTTCTGGTCCGGGCGCAGCCTGCAGCTGGCAGACCGTCCCCTGCCCGCCCTCGAGACACTACCGCACGCTCGTCGAAGACACGCCGGAGAGCTACTGGGCAGCGGAGTCCCTGTACCGAATGGTCGAAATCCTTACCCGGCAGGGTGAGGCCGAGCAGGCATACGAGGCGGCCGCCAGACTGCGCGATCTTTACCCGGACAGCCGTTGGGGAAAGAAACTGCCAAAGTTGCTATCACCTGAAACTTCACATCCGTCGCCGAACTAGCCCGGATACTTCACCAGGGATCGCGTTCCTGGCGCAGAGCCTGTGCGGCTGGGCGCCGATCTGGAGCGAAACAGTTAGCCATAGCTACCTGTTGAGTGAAGCGCAAGCCCAGGCGTGCAGGAACCAGCCAGGGGCGCGATAGCCAGGCGGAGGGATACAGGGTGTTTACGCAAGAGAACCGCCTAACTTAGCTAAAAATGCATATTTTTCATTTGGGTACTCTCAGCCGCCAGGCGCCCTGGTGAAATATCCGGGCTAGCCCGTCGGAGAGGGCTGCCCCAGCGGCAGGCCTTGATTCAATCCGGATGGCGTCCGTTCAACACCCGCTCCAGCGCTTCGAGAATTTCCGAACTCGACCGCCCGAAGCTGGCGATCTCCGGGAACTGCCGCAGGCCGATGCGGCTCGGGATAAACAGCGCCGGCAGCACATGCCCCTGGCCGGCCACGCCCTCGATGCGGGCCGGGATCATGGGCGCCCCGGTGAGCTCGGCCAGGCGCGCTGCGCCGGGCTTGAGAGGGCGCGGGGGATCGCTGTCGAGGTGGATCTTGCCGTGGGGAAACAGGGCCACCACCTCGCCCTGCTGTAATTGCTCCAGGGCGGCGCGCAGGGCCCGACGGGGGTTGCGGGAGCGGTCCACCGGGATGCAGCCGACCGCCCGGAACAGCCAGGTGAACCAGGGCCGGTCGTATTGCTCGCGGGCGATGACGAAGCGCAGGGGGCGTTTGCTGGCGGCGATCAGCAGCAGCGGGTCCAGCCCGGAGACGTGGTTCGAGACGAGGATCGCCGGTCCCTGCTCGGGCAGCACCAGGCTGTCGTCGTCCAGATCGTGCAGACGCCGGCAGTAGATGCGGTTGAAGCCGTCCAGGAAGTTGAGCCAGGGCCGGCCCCAGTCGGTGTGATTGGCCCGCAGGCAGGCCCCGCCGAGTCGGCGCAGGCCCCAGCCCAGGGCCACCAACCCGATCAGCAGAAAGAACCAGCCCGGACCAGCCATCGGCTCAGGACTTGCCCTGGCCGCCTTTCTGGTAGACCTTGCGACGGAACAGGTCGGTGCGTCGGCTCACCAGCCGGTCGACGAACAGCAGGCCGTCGAGGTGGTCCACCTCGTGCTGCACGGCCCGCGCCTCGAAACCCTCCATCTCGAACGCCAGCGATTCGCCGCGGGGATCCTGGGCACGCAGGCGGATGCGCTCGGCGCGGATCACGTTGCCGGTGTAGTCGGGCACCGACAGGCAGCCCTCGCGCCCCAGGGCGAACCCGTCCCAGTGGGTGATCTCCGGGTTCACCAGCACCAGGTAGCCGTGGTTGGGCACCGGCTTGCGGGTGTTGGAGACGTCGACGATGACGATGCGCTGGAAGCGCCCGACCTGGGGCGCGGCGATGCCCACCGCCGCCGGGCCCGGCCCTGCGGGTCTCTTCCAGGTCGTCGATAAAGGCCAGCAGCTCGGCGTCGAAGCGCTCCACCGGCGTCGATTCCTGCTTCAGGCGCTCGTCCGGGAGGGTTAGGATCTCCAGCACCGCCATGAGTTCAGCCGATCAGGGTCTCGATCGGGGAGACGTCGACCCGCATATCGGTCTCGCCGATAGCCGCCAGCGCCGCCTCCAGGTCCTCCAGGGCGGCGTCCGCATAGCCCTGGATGCACAGGATGTAGACCGGCTTGTCGGCGTTGCCGGCGACGTCGGATTCCAGCTCCAGGATATTGAAGCCGGCCTCGGCCAAGGCCCCGGTTACCTGGGCCACGATGCCGGCGCGGTCGGCCCCGTGCACCCGAACCTGGTAGTTGGGCACCAGGTGGTGGTGCAGGCCGCCGCTGACCGGGTCCATGTGCACCCGTAGCCCGAGCTCCGCGGCCACCGGCGCCAGCACCGCCTCCAGGGACTCGCCGCCGTTGCCGCCTCCCACCATCATCATAATGGTGAAGCTGGCCCCGAGGCGCATCATCGATGCCTCGCCCAAGCTCCAGCCGTTGCGGTACAGGGCGTCGGTCACCCGCGCCACAATCCCCGGCCGATCTTCCCCGACCAGGGTCAGCATGATCCAGTCACTCACCTGCGCTACCTCGCCTGCTGTCGTCCCGGCGCGAGCTAGCCGCATCGGGATCTGAAAAATCAACCGCCGAAACGCCGGGGCAAACTTCCCGCCCGAGCGGTCTCGGCAATCGCGGCTGCAAGCCGCTCCCACACAACCAATGATTGGTATTGTGGGAGCGGCTTGCAGCCGCGACGGATGCCGCATGGGCGCAATGTCCAACCCTATCGCGACGGTTCGTTCTCCAACCAGATCAATGACGCCATGCGCCCGGTTACGCCGTCGCGCCGGTAGGAGTAGAAGCGCTCAGGATCGCTCACTGTACAGTAATCGCCGCCACTGACCAAACCGACGCCGAGCGCGCCCAGGCGCAGCCGGGAAAGCCGGTAGATATCCGCCAGCCAGTGGCCGGGGCGGGTGGGAACGAAGGCATCGGCAGCGGCCGGGTCCCCCTGCAGGAAGGCGGCCCGCACCTCGGGCCCGACCTCGAAGGCGCCGGGACCGATGGCCGGGCCGAGCCAGGCCAGAAGTTCCGAGCCGGGCCGGCCCAGGCGTTCGACCGCGGCCTCGATCACCCCGGCGGCGAGGCCGCGCCAGCCCGCGTGCACCGCGGCGACCCGGGTTCCTGCGCGATCGCAAAGCAGCACCGGCAGGCAGTCGGCGGTGAGCACCGCGCATACCTGGCCCGGACTGCCGGCCGACACCGCATCGGCGGTGCATTCGCCGCCCTGTGCGCCGGCGTCGAGCACCGCGCAGCCGTGCACCTGGCGCAACCAGCGCGGCTGCGCCGGCAGCCCGAGCTCGTCGGCCAGCAAGCGGCGGTTGGCGGCAACCGCCGCCGGGTCGTCGCCCACATGGTCGCCCAGGTTGAAGCCGGCGTAGGGACCGCCGCTGTGGCCGCCAAGGCGGGTGCTGGTATAGGCCCGCACCGGCGGTGGGGCCGGCCAGTCGGGGACGATCCAGTCCAGGCCCGCCGTGCGGCTAGTCACGGACGGTCACCTCGGACGGGCCCGGGCCGTCTGCCCGCAAGGCCGCGAGCAGGGCGCTCATGTCCGGGGGCAGGGGGGCGCTCCATTCCACCCATTCCCGGCTCAGGGGGTGCTCGAAGCCGAGGCGGCGGGCGTGCAGGGCCTGGCGCTTGAAGCCGCGCAGGGCCTGCTCCAACGCGGGACCGATGCCGGCCGGAAGGCGCAGTCGCCCGGCGTACACCGGGTCCCCCACCAGCGGGTGGTGCAGCCAGGCCATGTGCACCCGAATCTGGTGGGTGCGTCCGGTCTCCAGGTCGAGGCGCAGGTAGCTGTGGCCGCGGAAGCGCTCCAGCACCCGATAGTGGGTGAGCGCGGGCTTGCCGCCGGCCACCACCGCCATGCGGATGCGCTGGCGCGGGTGGCGCCCGATGGGCTGGTCGACCCGGCCGCCGGCGGTGATCAGGCCGTCGACGATGGCCCGGTATTCGCGCTTGACCCGGCGACGCTGCAGTTGATCGACCAGAAAGCTGTGGGCCCGGGGGCTGCGGGCGACCACCAGCAGGCCGCTGGTGTCCTTGTCGAGACGGTGGATGATCCCTGCCCGGGGCAATTCGGCAAGGCTGGGGTCGAAGTGCAGCAGGGCGTTCTGCAGGGTGCCGTCCGGGTTGCCGGCGGCCGGGTGCATGACCAGGCCGGCGGGCTTGTCGATCACCAGCACCGCCTCGTCGGCATAGACCAGGTTCAGGGCGATGGCCTGGGGCGCGCACTCGACCTGGGGTTCGAACAGGGCCCGCAGCTCGATGCGCTCGCCGCCGCGCAGACGGTCCCGGGGCCGGCAGGGATTGCCGTCCAGGCTTACCCGGCCGGCGCGGATCCACTCTTGCAGGCGGCTGCGGGAGAACTCCGGAAACAGCGCGGCCAGGGCCTGGTCCAACCGCTGCCCGGCCTGCTTCGGGCCGGCGGCGGCGCTCAGGCACTGCTCGCGCGGGGCCTCAGCCTGGCTCATCGCGCGACCCTGGCTTTGCGGTATACTTGCGCTCTGACAATTTCACCCATAAACCCAACTGCGTGCTCCCGTCATGGCCTATCTGCGAATACCCATTGCCTTGTTGCTGATCCTGCTGCTGCCGGCCTGCGGCCTGCTGCCCGAGGAGGAGGACGAAACCAAGGACTGGAGCGCCAGCAAGTTCTACAGCGAGGCCTCCGCCGAATTGGCGAACGCCAACTACGAGCAGGCGATCCGCTACTACGAGATGCTCGAGGCGCGCTACCCGTTCGGGCGCTACGCCATGCAGGCCCAGCTCGATGTGGCCTACGCCTACTATAAGTACGATGAGCCGGAATCGGCCATCGCCGCCGCCGACCGCTTTATCAAACTCAATCCGCGCAACCCGCACGTGGATTACGCGTACTATCTCAAAGGGCTGGTGAATTTCAACCGCAATATCGGTTTCTTCGACCGCTTCGTGCCCTTCGACGCCTCCCAGCGCGACCCCGGTGCGGCGCGGCGCTCGTTCGACGACTTCGGGGTCCTGGTGCGGCGCTTCCCGGAGAGCAAGTATGCGGCGGACGCGCGCCAGCGCATGGTGTTCCTGCGCAACAACCTGGCCCAGTCCGAAGTCAACGTGGGCGACTACTACATGCGCCGCGGCGCCTATGTGGCGGCCGCCAACCGCGCCATGTACGTGCTGGAGAACCACCCCCGGACCCCGGCGGTGCGCCCCGCCCTGCAAATACTGGCCGCTGCCTACGAAAAGATGGGGCTGGACGATCTGGCGGCGGACACACGCCGGGTATTGGCCTACAACGAGGAGCGGGGCACCTTTGCGGAGTTCGACGCCCAGGTGGTGGAAAAGACCTTAGGGCGTAAGGTCTGGGACTATCTGGAGCTGGACAAGAACTGAGGGTGGCGTAGAAAGCTGGCGGAGCCTCTCCGCCGCCCCCTCGAAGCGGCTGACCCGGGGCGGGACCCCGGTCCGCGGCAGCGATCAGATCGCCGAGTCGTCCTCTTCGCCGGTGCGGATGCGGATCACCCGCTCCACCGTGGTGACGAAAATCTTGCCGTCGCCGATCTTGCCGGTGCGCGCGGCCCCGGTGATGGCCTCGATGCTGGGGTCGAGCTGGTCGTCACGCACCACCAGCTCGATCTTGACCTTGGGCAGGAAATCCACCACGTACTCGGCCCCGCGGTAGAGTTCGGTGTGCCCCTTCTGCCGCCCGAAACCCTTGACCTCGGTTGCGGTCATCCCGGTAATGCCTACCTCGGACAGGGCCTCGCGCACGTCGTCGAGCTTGAAGGGCTTGATGATCGCTTCTACTTTCTTCATTTTCTGATCCGCTCCGGTGTTGATTCGGTTCAAAAGCCGCTGGTAATAGGATAGCGCCGGTCGCGCCCAAAGGCACGCTGGGTGATGCGCACCCCTGGCGGGGCCTGGCGCCGCTTGTATTCGTTGCGGTCCACCAGGCGCGTGACCCGCCGCACAACGGCATCGTCAAACCCGGCGGCGATAATATCATCTATGCTTTGGTCCTGCTCAATGTAGCGCTGCAGTATCGGGTCCAGCACCTCGTAGGGGGGCAGGCTGTCGGCATCCTTCTGGTTTGGGGCCAGTTCCGCCGACGGTGGGCGCTCCAGCACCCGCTCGGGGATCACGGGGGCGACGCGGTTGCGGTGGCGCGCCAGCCGGTAGACCAGCAGCTTGGGCACGTCCTTGATCGGCGCATAGCCGCCGGCCATGTCGCCATAGAGGGTGGAGTAGCCGACCGACATCTCGCTCTTGTTGCCCGTGGTAAGCAGAATCTTGCCCTTCTTGTTGCTGATGGCCATCAGGATCACGCCGCGGCAACGGGCCTGGATGTTTTCCTCCGCCACCCCGGGGGGCAGCCCGGCGAACTCCTGCTCCAGCATGCCGAGAAAGGCCTTGAAGGCGGGTTCGATGGCGATGCTGCGGTGGACCACGCCCATGGCCTCGGCCTGTAGCAGCGCGTCCTGATTGCTCATGTCGGTGGTGTAACGCGAGGGCATGAGCACCACCTCCACCTGTTCCGCGCCCAGGGCGTCCACGGCGACGGCCAGGGTCAGGGCGGAGTCGATGCCCCCGGACAGGCCGAGCACGGCGCCGTGGAAGCCGTTCTTCTTCACGTAGTCGCGCACCCCGAGCACCAGGGCCCGGTAGACACCCGCCTCTTCCTCAGGGTGGGGGGCGACGCCGGCGGCCAGGGGCTCCAGCTCGGCGTCGAACTCGACCAGCGACTGCTCCTCGGCAAAGAAGGCGGCGCGCTGACTGAGCCGGCCGCGGCGGTCGACCACGAATGAGCCGCCGTCGAACACCAGCTCGTCCTGGCCGCCCACCAGATTCAGATAGACCACGGGTATGGCGTGCTCCCGCGCACGCGCCTGCAGCAGGCTTTCGCGTTCCGGCGACTTGCCGGCGTGGAAGGGCGAGGCGTTGATATTGAGCAGCAGGCGGGCGCCGTCGGCCACCGCCTGGGCCATGGGTTCGGGCTGCCAGATGTCCTCGCATATATTCAGCCCCACCGGCACCCCCTGGATCTCTACCACGCAAGGCGCGGCGCCGGGTTCGAAGTAGCGCTTCTCGTCGAACACCCCGTAATTGGGCAACAGCTGCTTGTGGTATTCGGCGATGATCTTGCCGTCGCGCATCACACCCGCCGCATTGAAGCGGCGGCCGTCGCGCATCGCCGGGTAGCCCAGCACCAGGTCTATGCCGGAGACCAGGCGGCCGATATGGGCCAGGGCCTGGTCGAGTCGCCGGTACAGTTCCGGGCGCAGCAGCAGGTCCTCGGGCGGATAGCCCGACAAGGCCAGCTCGGGGAATACCACTGCGTGGGCCCGCTGCACGTCGCGGGCATAGTGGGCGGCGGCGATCACCCGCTCGGCGTTGCCGGCGACGTCGCCCACCAGCAGGTCGATTTGGGCCAGGGAGATTCTCAGGTACAACGCAGGTGCTTCCTTCTCGGGCAACGGCGGGGGCGGTCGCTATGTCAGTCGGCGAAGAACTCCGCCATGCGGGCCCCGATCTTCGCCGGTGAGCGTACGGTGGCGACCCCGGCGGCCTCAAGGGCCGCGTACTTGCCGTCGGCGGTACCTTTGCCCCCGCTGACGATGGCCCCGGCATGGCCCATGCGCTTGCCCGAGGGCGCGGTGACCCCGGCGATATAGGCCACCACCGGCTTGCTGACATGGGCCTGGATATATTCGGCGGCGTCCTCCTCGGCACTGCCGCCGATCTCGCCCACCATGACGATGCCCTCGGTCTGGGGGTCGGTCTGAAACAGTTCCAGGCAGTCGATGAAGTTCATGCCCTGGATCGGGTCGCCCCCGATGCCGACGCAGGTGCTTTGGCCCAATCCCGCGCGGCTGGTTTGGAACACCGCCTCGTAGGTCAGGGTGCCGGAGCGGGAGACGATGCCGATGCGCCCGGGCTGGTGGATATTGCCCGGCATAATGCCGATCTTGCAGCCCCCCGGGGTGATCACGCCCGGGCAATTGGGGCCGATCAGCCGGCTGTCGGAACCGGCCAGGGCGGCCTTGACCTTGATCATGTCGAGCACCGGGATACCCTCGGTGATACAGACGATCACCCGGATGCCGGCGTCCGCCGCCTCCAGCACCGCGTCGGCAGCAAAGGCCGCCGGCACGTAGATCATGGTTGCCTCGGCCCCGGTTTCCCGCACTGCATCGTGAACGCTGTGGAACACCGGCAGGCCCAGATGCTCCTGCCCGCCCTTGCCCGGGGTGACGCCGCCCACCATACGGGTGCCGTAGGCGATCGCCTGCTCGCTGTGAAAACTCCCCTGCTTGCCGGTAAAGCCCTGGCAAATCACCTTCGTGTCTTTGTCGACCAGTATGCTCACTGGCTGCCTCCCTTTGCGGCGTGGACCGCCTGTTCGGCGGCGGCGGTGAGATCCGATGCGGTATCGATGTGCAAACCGCTGTCGCGCAGCATGGCCAGGCCCTGCTCCGCATTGGTGCCCTCCAGGCGCACCACCACCGGCACCTCGATGCCGACCTCGCGCACCGCCTGGATGATGCCCTCGGCAATCAGGTCGCAGCGCACGATGCCGCCGAAGATATTCACCAGCACCGCTCGCACCTTCGCATCCGACAGCAGCAGCTTGAATGCCTCGGCCACCCGTTCGGCGGTGGTGCCGCCCCCGACGTCGAGGAAGTTGGCCGGCTCGCCCCCCTGCAGCTTGACCAGGTCCATGGTGGCCATGGCCAAGCCGGCGCCGTTGACCATGCAGCCGATATTGCCGTCCAGGGTGATGTAGTTGAGATCGTGCTCCCGGGCCGCGGCCTCGCGGGCATCCTCCTGGGAGATGTCGCGCATCGCCGCCAGGTCCTGGTGGCGGTAGAGGGCGTTGTCGTCGAGGTTGATCTTGGCGTCCAGGGCCAGCAGGTGCCCGTCCTGGGTGACGATCAGGGGGTTGACCTCCACCAGGCTGGCGTCACACTCGGTGAACAGCCGGTACAGGCCGTCCATCAGGTGCTGCAGCTCGCGGATTTGGCCGCCCGCCAGGCCCAGGCCGAAGCCGAGCTTGCGGCATTGGTAGGGCTGGAGGCCGGCGGCCGGGTCGACGTGGGTGGTGAGGATTTGCTCGGGGGTGTTGGCGGCCACCTCTTCGATGTCCATGCCGCCGGCTGCCGAGGCCATGAACAACAGGCGCTGCCGCCCGCGGTCCACCAGCACACTGAGGTAGAGTTCTCGGGCCGGCGGGGTCGGCGCTTCCACCAACAGGTTGTGGATCGGCAGCCCCTCGGCGCCGCTTTGGCGGGTAACCAGGCGGCTGCCGAGCAGGCGCCGGGCCTCGGCCTCCAGACGCTCGGCGCTGTCCACCAGCACCACCCCGCCGGCCTTGCCGCGGCCGCCGGCATGCACCTGGGCCTTGACCACCCAGGATTGGCCCCCCAGCGCCTGAGCGGCGGCCCGGGCCTCTGCCACCGACACCGCAGGCCGACCCTCCGGCACCGGGATGCTATAGCGAGCGAACAGCTGCTTCGATTGATATTCGTGCAAGTTCATGGCGCTGGGCTCCGTCCGATCCCAGGTCGTCTGGGTTTGGTATGCTATTCTGGTTCAATTTCCAGTATTTCGCAAAAGCCCGGGCCGTCGCACGCAGAGCCGGCGGAACGGGCGTTGAGGGTTATCGCGATCATGGGTCTGCGTTACCTGCTGCTATTGCTCGCCATCGTCGGCGCCGTGCTGATTGCCCGCAATCTGCTGGGCAGGGCTCGAAGCCGTCCCGCTGCGCCGCCGGCAAAGAGCGTGCCCATGGTGCGTTGCTCGCGCTGCGGGGTGCACGTCCCGGAGTCCGAGGCCCTGCGCCAAGGCGACGCCTTCTTCTGCAGCCGCCGACATCTAGAAGCGGGGCGGGACGATGCGGACTGAGCCAGCCGGCTTCCTGCGTTCCCGGGGGGTCACGCCGGCGCGCCGGACACGGCTCGACCCGGGACCCGTGGAACCGGCCCTGATCCTGTTCCAACTGTATCGGATGATCATGGCCAGTTTGTTGGCCGGCCTATTCTTAGGTGGCCTGGGACCGAGTTTTCTCGGTCACGCCGATCCCCAGTTCTACGCCTGGACCAGTCTGTCCTACCTCGCTCTGGTGCTCGCCAGCCTGGCGCTGATGTTCAAACGCCTGAGCAGCATAGGCGTGCTGACTCATTTCATTGTTTATTCCGACGTTGTCGCCTTCAGCCTGATGATGTACGCCAGCGGCGGTGTCGCCAGTGGCCTGGGGATGTTATTGGCGGTTTCGGTGGCGGGGGGAAGCTTGCTCAGCGCCGGGCGCACTGCCCTGGTATTCGCCGCCGCCGCCGCGCTCGGCGTGCTCGCGGCCCAGATTTACGCGGCTGCCACGCTCGTCCCTTTCGACCCCGCATATTCCCAGGCCGGCATGCTCGGCGGCTTGATGTTCGCCATGGCACTGCTGGCCCACACCCTGGGTGCCAGGGCCAGCCGCAGCGCCGAACTCGCCAGCCGGCGCGGCGCCGACCTGGCCAATCTGGAGCGGCTAAACGAGTACATTATTCAGCATGCAGAGACCGGCATCTTGGTAGTGGATGAATACAACCGGGTGCGCCTGACCAATGAAGCGGCCCTGCAATTGCTGGAGCAACCGGCTGTGGGCGAGGGCGCTTCGCTGGTGGAAATCTCAGCGGAATTGACCGGAGCGCTGATGCGCTGGCAGGCCGACCCCAAGAGCGAGACCCCGCCGCTGCGCAGCACACCGTCCGGCCAACCGCTGCGGGCCAGCTTCGTGCCTGTCGGCGAAGCGGGAGCAGGCACTATCATTTCGCTCCAGGACTATTCGGTCCTGACGCGACGCGCCCAGCGGGAAAAACTGGTATCTCTCGGGCGCTTGACGGCCAGCATCGCCCACGAGATCCGCAACCCCCTGGGTGCCGTCAGCCACGCCAGCCAGCTGCTCGGGGAATCCCCGGAACTGTCCGTCCCCGACCGCAGGCTGATCGAGATCATTCACGCCAACTCGCTGCGGGTCAGCGCCATTATCGAAAACGTGTTGCAGCTCTCCCGGCCCAATGTCTACCAGCCGAGGGGGGTGCGGTTGCGGGCTTGTGTCAACGAATTCGCCGAGGAATTCCGCCAACACCAGGGCTTGGGGGAAGGCGCCGTCGAGGTGCGCTTCGATGGCGAGGATATCCGGGTCAATGTGGACCCGAAGCAGATGCACCAAGTGCTCAATATTCTGTGCGACAATGCGCTCACCCACGGCGCGCAAGACCGGCCGGCGCACATCCAGATTCGCAGCGGGCGCAGCGCCGACACAGGCATCCCGTACCTGGACGTGATTGACGATGGGCCCGGAGTGCCCCCGGAGGTTGCCGAGCAGATCTTTGAGCCCTTTTTCACTTCCCGCCACAAGGGCACCGGCTTGGGGCTGTACATCGCCAAGGAACTGAGCGCCGGCAACCAGGCCGATCTGAACTACTTGCCCCGGCCGGAAGGGGGCAGTTGCTTTCGTCTGCTGTTCCACGGCAGCAATAACAGCCAGAAGGCAATGACATGAGCGAACCTTTGGCACTGATCGTAGACGACGAACCGGATATTCTGGAACTGCTGGACATCACCCTGTCACGTATGGGCATATCCTGCCGCCCTGCCGCCGATCTGGCCGCAGCCCGCGCCCTGCTGACTCGGGAACGCTTCGACTTTTGCTTGACCGACATGCGGCTGCCGGACGGCGACGGCATCGAACTGGTGCGGGACATCGGCCGCTGCAGTCCAAACACACCGGTTGCGGTGATCACCGCCCACGGCAGCATGGAGACGGCCATCGAGGCGCTCAAAGCGGGGGCCTTCGATTTTCTTTCCAAGCCGGTAGAGCTGGAATCCCTGCGCGGGCTCGTGGCCAGCGCGCTAAAATTGCAGCCCCCGTCCGAGCCGTCCAGGGACCCCGCCGAGCAGACAATGCTTGGTGACTCGCCGGCCATGCAGAAGACCCGGGCCATGATCCATAAACTGGCGCGCAGCCAGGCTCCGGTCTACATCAGCGGCGAATCCGGCACCGGCAAGGAACTGGCGGCAAGGCTGATCCATAAGCTGGGATCGCGGGCCGAGGGTGCGTTCGTCCCGGTCAACTGCGGCGCCATACCTCAGGAGCTCATGGAGAGCGAGCTGTTTGGCCACCGCAAGGGCAGTTTCACCGGAGCCACCAGCGACCGTGAAGGGCTGTTTCAGGCAGCCAACGGCGGGACCCTGTTCCTCGACGAGGTTGGAGACCTGCCGCTACACATGCAGGTAAAGCTGTTACGGGCCATTCAGGAACGCAGCATTCGCCCGGTCGGGGCGCAGCGAGAGATACCGGTGGACGCGCGCATCCTGAGCGCCTCCCACAAGGAGTTGGCCAACCTGGTCGCCGGCGGCAGCTTCCGCCAAGACCTCTACTACCGCCTGAATGTCATTCAATTACACATGCCCCCCCTGCGGGAACGCGGCGAAGACATTACCACCACCGCGGAGCACCTCCTGACCCGCATCTGCGACCGCTTTAACCAGCCTCGCAAGACCCTGGGCGAGTCTGGGTTGCGGGCACTGCTGAAATACCCCTTCCCCGGCAACGTGCGGGAACTCGAGAATATATTGGAACGGGCCTACGCCCTGTGCGACGGCGATCGCATCGAGGTCGCCGACCTCGGACTGCCGGACGCCCAGCGCCCGAACACCGAGCCGACTCAGAACGGCCGCCCGCTGGACGAAATGCTCGAGGATATCGAACGCCAGGCGATACTCCAGGCGCTGGAGGAAACCGATTGGAACCGCACCGCCGCCGCGCGGAAACTGGGAATCAGCTTCCGTTCCTTGCGTTATAAGCTCAGCAAGCTGAAATTGGACGAGCTATAGAGATTTAGGCTCTCGCCAGCAATTAGTCGGGCCGTCAAGGTCCGCCCCCCTGCACCCCCAAAAAATACCAACCGGGGAAAGACTTCGGCGCGGTCGCGATGGGAAAAAGTGGACTACCATACGCCCCTTGTGGAGATCCGCTGTCAGTATCCGCTGAAAACCCGCCGAACCGCAAGAGAACCTCAGCTCCTGTTTCAGACTCTTTTATGGATTGGAATAGACTCTCGGGACGATAGCTGTAAAGCCATAAGTGAATTTATGGGGCATCACGCGACCAAAAAGAAACAAAAAAACAGGACAGCCCCGCATGGGCGGGGCTGCCAGGCCGGAGAAGTAGCCTTTCGGCTGCGCCTCCAGCGGTTTCGAGCAACTTAGTTGCGGCATTCAGCAGGAACATACTTCTGGTCGCTGGGGTTGTTGCAGTCCCACGTAACGCCCCCGACTGCCGAGGTACCTACCAAATCGAACGTAACAACCGTGGCGCTGATGCCGGTAGCAACCGATACGTCGATAGTCGTGGGGTTGCCGGCGGTACAGCCAATAGTTGTCAGGCCGATGACGCCGGTACTAACACCGTCACACGAATTTGTCGGGGGAAGGTTAGACAGGTTCTCGGAGACAGTTGCCTTGGCCGCGCTCGCGGCGACCACACCCTCGGACACCTTGGCGCGGATGGTGTAGTCCTGATACGCGGGCAGCGCGATGGCGGCCAGGATGCCGATGATGGCAACAACGATCATGAGTTCGATAAGGGTGAAGCCTTGTTGGGTATGTTTCATTTCTTTCTCCTGGGTTCGACCTTAGTCGAGTTAACGTCACTGAATGGACTCTGATAAATCTATGCCACCTGAACTTTGGGCGGGCAATCCCCTATGGGGTTGTATCAACTGGCCCGGTGAAGATTGGTCGCATTACAGATAGAGCAACTCGCGTGCCAAGTGTCGAGTCCGGCAGATTTCAGCGCTCCGAACCGGCACCGAACGGACCGCCTCGAGGCGGCGACCAAGGGCTGCGCCCAGTGTTTATAAGGGCTACAGCCCGGATGCAGTTTTACCCGGCCCGGATCGGGATGCCTCGGGCATTGAAGCCGCTACGGCATGGTGGAGGTTTTCTATCGCGCGGAAGTGACGAAATCCGTCACCCTCGGTGACGAGGAACGTCATTGTCGGATTCTTCTCGCCCCGGCATCCGATACCGTTTGCGCATATAATCAGCGTGAACGGAAACTTGGCATCGAATCGAGGTTGTTAGGCCATGCTTGAACTTCTGCTCGACGGAGAGGTGGAGGAATTCAACCGGCGCCGGGCCGCCGGCGAGCCGGTAGACCTGCGGGGCGCCAACCTGCGCGGGGCGGACCTGCGGCAGTTGGATGCGGCGGGGCTGGATATGAGCGATTGTTACCTGCGCCACGCCGATCTGCGGGGGGTGGATTTCTCCCAGACCCGGCTGCAGGGTGCGAGTATCAACGGGGCCCGTATTTCCGGGGCCTATTTCCCGCCGGAGCTGAGCGCCGACGAGATTAGCCTCTCGTTGCTGCACGGCACCCGCATGCGCTACCGGCCCTGAGCCTGATCCGGCGCTGCCGCCGGCTCGGCAGCGGGTGACAGCAGCAGGCCGCTGCTGCCGGCCTGCCAGAAGGGGTCATCGCGGACCGGGCCTCGGGTCTGCTGCAGGGTCCGGCCCAGGCGCTCATCGCTGACCGGGGGCCTGCCGCCGGCGGCCATCTCCAGACTCAAAGCGATCAGCGAGGCGCTGGGGGACGGCAGCGGGCCGTCGGCCAAGACCGGCTGTTCGGCCTGTCCGGGCAGGCCCAGCTCGTCGCTGCCGCGCCAGCCGCCGGGGCCGTAGAAGCGTTCCCAGGCCTGAGTGGCGAGGCGCACCGCCAGCGCCAGATCTCCGTTTCTATTCCGATATCGGCCCCAGTCCCAGAGCGCCCGGGCCAGGTAGGCATAGTCCTCGACCGCGGCGCTTCCCGCCCCATCCGGGCTGCGGGCCAGACGCTGGCCGTCCCACAGGCGTTGCGCCAGAAAATCCGCCAGGGCGTCGCCGGCCTCCCGGTAGCGGGGTTCGTCGAAGGCCGCCGCGGCCTCGGCCAGTGCCGAGAGCAGCAGCCCGTTCCAGGCCGCCAGGACCTTGGTGTCCCTGGGGAGATCGCATTGGGCCCGCGCCGCCAGCAGTTTGGCCCGGGCGCTGGCGAGCCGTTGTTCGGCCTGCTCTGGTGGGATTTCCAATTCCTCGGCCAGGGCCGGCAGGGTCAGGTCGAGCACCGGAAGATAGCCGCCCTCGGTGGGCGGGACCCCGCGCAGGCGCCAGCGCAGGCGCGCGGCGGCCAGTTCCTCCGGGGTCAGCAGCCGGGCCAGGCGAGGCTCATCCCAGAGATAACAGCCGCCTTCCACGCCCTGGGCATCGACCGCGGACAGGCTGGCGATGTAACCGCCGTTGGCGGCTGCGAGTTCGCGCAGGACGAAGTCCAGGGTGTCGCGCGCCACCGCCCGGTAGTCCGGCCTTTGCAGCACCCGAGCCGCCTGCAGATAGACCGGTACGAGCATGGCCTGGGTATAGAGCATCTTCTCGTAGTGGGGTACCTGCCAACCGGGGTCCACGGTATAGCGAAAGAAACCGCCCGCGAGCTGGTCGCGCAGGCCCTGGGTGGCCATCTGGTCGAGGGTCAGCTGCAGGAACCGGCGCAGTTCGCTGTGGTCTTCGGCTTCCAGCTGGGCCAGGAGCACGCGCAGTTGCGGGGCCATGGGAAAGCGGCTCTGGCGGCCAAAACCACCTTCCATCTCGTCGCCCAGGGCCAGGGCTGCTCCGATCAGGGATTGCCGCAAGACCCGCCGGTCCAGGGGGGCGGTGTCGGCGGAGGCCTGCTCGTTCCTGCGTTGCTCGGAGGCGCGCCGGGTCAGATCCGTCAGCGTCTCCGCCTCCTCCGCCCAGGCCCCGACGAGGCGTTGCAGCAGACTCAGAAACTGGTCTTTAGGGGCATAGGTCAGGCCGACCAGGGGAATAGCCCTCGGGCGTCAGGAAGACGTTCAACGGCCAGCCGGCCTGGCCCCGGGTGCGTTCGACGAAATCGATCAGGTGGGCGTCCAGGGCCGGATGCAGCTCCCGGTCCAGCTTGACGGGAATAAAGTGGCGGTTGAGCAGTTCGGCAACCGCTGCATTCTGGTAGCTTTCGCGCTGCATGACGTGACACCAGTGGCAGGCGAAATAGCCGCTGGAGATCAGAATCAACCGGTTTTCCGAGCGCGCCCGGCGCAACACCTCCGGTCCCCAGTCCTGCCATTGCACAGGGTCCTGGCCGTGCATGGCCAGATAGGGCGAAGCGTGGCCGGCCAACTGATTGCCGCCGACTGCAGCCAGGCTCCAGGCCAGCACCAGGACCAGCGCCGGAACCGGGCCCCAGCGCCGGCGGCCGGGAGCCGGCGCCGGCTCAGGATTGGAGCCTGGGGCCCGAGCCATTGGGGTCCCAGCCGTCGCGTCCCGAGTTGGAGTCTAACGACAGCAGGTCGGGTACGCTCTCCTGGGCCAGCGGTTTGGAGAAGTAGAAGCCCTGCACCTGGGGGCATTTCATCTCGCGCAGGCTGGCGAGTTGCTCCAAGCTTTCGACTCCCTCGGCAATGACGTCGATCCGCATCATCCTGCCGAGGGCGATTATGGTCTTGACGATGGCGCTCGAGTCCTCGCTGCCGTCCAGCGCGCGGACAAACGAGCGATCGATCTTGAGTGAATCGTAGGAAAACTTCTGCAGATAGCTGAGGGAGGAGTAACCGGTGCCGAAATCGTCCACATGCAGCTTCACGCCCAGGCGCTGCAATTGAGCGAGCTTCTCCAGCGCCGCCTCCACATGGTCCAACAACAGGCTCTCGGTGACCTCCAGGCAGAGATCCTTGGCGGGCAGGCCCGTCTCTTCCAGTATGCGCTGCACCACCGCGACCATGTCCGGTTCGCTGAACTGGCGCTCCGAGATATTGACGCTCAACGACATCCCCCGATAGTCGGGGAAGTCGCCGCGCCACTGCTGCATCTGCCGACAGGCGGTGCGCAGGGTCCACCAGCCCAAAGGCACGATCACCCCGGTCTCCTCCGCTACCGGAATGAACTCGCCGGGGGGAATCAACCCCCTATCCGGGTGGCGCCAGCGCAGCAGGGCCTCGAAGCCTTGTATGCGGTCCTTATCCAGGGCCACGATGGGTTGATAGTGAATCACGAACTCCTGCCGCTCGAGCGCGCGCTTGAGTTCGGTCTCCAACTGCTGCAGGCCCATTACCCGGGCGTGCATCCGCTGGTCGAAGATTTTGTAGTTCCCGCGCCCCGCGGCCTTGGCCCGGTAGAGCGCGATGTCCGCGTCGCGCAACAATTCCTCGGCATCCTGGTAATCCCGGGACCCGAGGGCGATACCGATACTTGCAGACGTGAACACGTCGCGCCCCGAGACGCGTAACTGGCGCTCGCAAGCGCTAACCATGCGCGCGGCCAGGTGGGTGATTTCGCCTGGGGTGCGCAGGCCGGTGACGACGACCGCGAACTCGTCCCCGCCGAGGCGCGCCACCGTGTCGCCCGGGCGCACCTTGTCCTCTAGGATGCGGGCTATGCGCATCAACAGCTGGTCGCCGATGCCGTGTCCATAGCTGTCGTTTACCATCTTGAAGCGGTCCAGGTCCAGCAGCAGCACCGCAAAGTCGCGGCCGTTGCTGCGGCTCGACTGGTTCAGGGCCAGTTCCAGTCGGTCCATCAGCAAGACCCGGTTCGGCAATCCGGTCAAGCTGTCGTGCAGGGCGTCGTGAAGCAGCTGGGCCTCGATCTGCTTGCGCTCGGTGATGTCGGTGAGGGAGCCGGCCATGCGGATCGGTTCGCCCTGCTCATTGAGCACCGCCAGGCCGCGGCTGAGCACCCAGACATAGCTTCCATCCTTGGCCCGCAGGCGATATTCAAGGGCGAACTGGGGTGTTTCCCCCGCAAGGTGGGCTCCCAATGCCCGCTCGAATTCCGTTCGATCGTCCGGGTGGACCCGTTCTCCCCAGGCTTCGAAGCGCTGCTCCAGCTCCCCTTCGGCAAAGCCGAGGATCTGCTCCCAGCGGGCGGACCAATAGGCTCGGCCGTTTTCCGGGGACCAATCCCAGACGCCGTCATTGGCCCCTTGTACCGCCAGGGCGTAGCGCTCCTCACTGCGGCGCAGGGCGCTGTCCATGCGATGACGCTCGATGGCATAGCGAATGGCCCGCACCAGGCCGTCCCTTTGAACTCGGCGCTTGACCAGATAGTCCTGGGCTCCGTTGCGCACCGCCCGGTTGGCCAGGGCCTCGTCGTCGATATTCGTCATGAGAATGATCGGGACCTCCCGCGCCACGCGCCGGGCGGTCTCGAAAGTGTCGTAGCCGACGCTGTCCGGGAGGCAGAGATCCAGCAGCAGCACGTCGAAGCGGCCTTCGGCCAAGGCCTCCAGCCCGGCTTGCAAGCGGTCGCGGTGGACCAGGCTGTATGCGCCCCGGGGACGTCCCAGGAGTTCCTGAATGTACTCGGCCTCCGGCGCCTGATCTTCGATCAACAAGACCCGGCAGGGCGCGGGCACGGCATCATCGAACATCTACAGGCTCCGGCTTACTGGATTGACTGGCCGGAATGGTAAAGAAAAAGCGGCTGCCTTGGCCGGGCTCCGACTCGACCCAGATCGAGCCGCCGTGGCGTTCGACGATCCCGCGGCAGATGGCGAGCCCGATCCCGGTCCCGGGATACTCGTCCTCTCCGTGCAGGCGCTGGAACATTTCGAAGATCCGTTCCTGGTCCGCTGGCCGCATACCGATCCCGTTGTCCGCCACGCAGAACCGCCAATGGTCCCGCTCCTGAATTGCGCTCAGCCGGATGTCTGGCGGGCGGGGACCGCGGAACTTCACGGCGTTGGCGAACAGGTTGGTGAACAATTGCTGGATCTGGGCCGCATCGGCCTCGAGCCGGGGCAGCGACTCCCGCCGGTAGCCGGCGCCGGTCTCCGCAAACAGGGCCTCTAACTCCGCGGCGGCGGCATCGGCCAGAAGTTCGAAGTCGACCATTTCGAAGGCCCCGCCGCGGGAGCTGACCCGGGAATAGGCGAGCACGTCGTCGACCATCTGCTGGAGGTGGTCGCTGGCGTCGATGATCCGCTTCAGATAACGCTGAGCATCGCTGTCGAGCTGGGTGAGATAGCCGTCCTTGAGCAGACTGGCGTAGCGCGAGATATAGCCCAGCGGTTGCTGGAGGTCGTGGGACACCACGTAGGCGAAACGTTCCAGGTCCGCGTTGGAACGGCTCAACCGTTCAGATTTGCCCGCCAGTTGGCGCAGCTGACGACGCCAATCGGTGACGTCCAGAAGCAGCCCCTCGAAGCCGGCCTCGAGACCCTGGGCCGAAGGCCAAAGAGAGATTCGCACCCAGGTTGGTGCGTCTGCTCTGGAGGAATCCAGCGGCGCATCCAGCTCGCTCAGGGGCTCGCCAAGCGCCAGGGCCCGTTCCAGCAATTCCCGTTCGGGACCCGCCGCCAGCAGTTCCGGCAGACGGGGGGACGGGGCATCCAGCCGTCCGCTCTGCCGCAGCAAGTGCTGGCAGGCCGGGTTCAGGCAGGATACGCGGTGTGTCTCGGCGTCGAGTTCGAACAGGCCCGCAGGCAGGCGCTGCAGCAGCGCCGCAGGCATCTGTTCGCCATCGGCCGCCGCGCGGCTGGCCAGCAGATGCTGCGCGGCCAGGGGAAGCTGCATAAAGCCGGCGCTGGATTTCCCCAGCAGGTAGTCGAGTCCGAGCCGGGCGGCGGCCAGGTCGTCGGCCGGGTCGGCATCGCGGCTGAACAGGATCAGCGCCGCCTGCGGAAAGCAGCGGCGCAGGGCGGCAATGACACCTGCCCCCCCGGCCCAGGCCGGACGGCGCTCGCTGATAACCAGGTCGAACGGATCGCCGCCCAACGCGGCCGCATAGCCCAGGGCATCGCCCACCAAGTGCAGCTCGGCTTTCGCCAAATCCTTTTCCAGCAGCACCGACGCTAGCTCCAAGTCCTGGCGCTGGTCGTCGACAATCAGAATACGCGGCCCGGGCAGCCCCATCAGCTTCGGTTCTTCTCGAGCGGTTGGCGCCAACCGTTCCCCGGGCGAGCAGCCACAACGGCGAAAATGCGTGCACCCTGGTTCCTCGGGCGCAATCCTGCTTTCGACCAAGCCGCCGAAGGCGACAGGCCCAGCGCATCGAGGCGCTGTTGCGATTTGGCCGAATCATGTGACACCGATCACATTGAACTTCAATCTCGCAGGCTGGGCCGCACCTGTCAAGTCGCAGATTGTTAAGGATAAAAAAGGGTCGTGCTCAGTCCAGCTGAGCCAGGATGTTGCGGGCCACCCGGCGCTGGTCGGCGTCACCCTGTTCCAATACCTGATACAGCAGTTCCCGGGCCTCGGTCAGGTCTTCCTGGTCGCGCAGTCGCTGCACGCGCTGCAACAACTCGTCCACCGGGTCGATGCCTGGAGGCTCCGGCTCAGCCGTCTGCTCCTCCGCCTCTTCGGCTTCGATGGCGTCCAGTTCGGCCTCCATTTCTTCGTCCGTCATGGGCCGGAAGCGGCCGCTGTCCACCGCCTGCTCCAAGTCCTCGGCCGAATTCAGGTCCGCTGCCGGCTCGTCAACGCGTACCGGCCCACCCGCCGCCGGCTGCAAAGCCGATCCAAGTGCCTCCTCCGGTTCGTCCTCGGACTCCCGCCGCTGACGCAAGAGCATGCGGGAGAAAATTACCCCGAGTTCGAACAGCACCCACATGGGAAACGCCAGCAGGGTCTGGGAGATGACGTCGGGCGGGGTCAGCAGCATGCCGATGGCAAAGGCGCCGACGATGATGTAGGGGCGCTTGCCGGCAAGGCTCTCGGGCGTGGTCACCCCGGTTGCAACCAGCAGGATGGTGGCGATCGGGACCTCGAAAGCGAGGCCGAAGGCGAAGAACAGGGTGAGCACGAAATCGAGATAGCGGGCGATATCGGTCATTACCGCCACCCCTTCGGGGGCGGTGCCGGTGAGAAAGCCGAACACCAGCGGAAACACCACGAAATAGGCGAACAGCATGCCGACGTAGAACAGCACCACGCTGGAGACCAGCAGCGGCACGGCCAGGCGCTTTTCATGCTGGTACAGCCCGGGGGCGACGAAGGCCCAGAGCTGGTGCAGGATGAAAGGCATGGCCAGGAAGATGGCCGCCACCAGGCTGAGCTTGAACGGTGTCAGGAACGGAGACGCCACCTCGGTGGCGATCATGCTGGTGCCTGCCGGCAGGTGGGCCATCAGCGGGCTGGCCACCCAGGTGTAAATATCGTTGGCGAAGGGGAACAGCACCACGAATATCACCAGCACCGCCAGCAGCATGCGCAGCAACCGGTCGCGCAATTCCAGCAGGTGGGAGATAAACGGCTGCTCCTGCGCCGGAGCCGGGTTATTTTGCGTCATCTGGCTTGCCGGCGTCAGCCTTGGCGGCGGCTTCCGCACCCGCTTTGACCCCTTCCCCTAACTCGCGTACCGCGCCACGGGTCTCTTCCACGATTTCTTCGAGGGGGTTGCTGCGGGCCTGCTTGTCCAGGATCTGCTTGAGTTCTTCGGCCCGCATTTCGCGGTCGATGTCGGCCTTGACCGAGCCGATAAAGCGGCGCCCCTTGCCCAGCCATAGGCCCGCGGTGCGGGCCAGCTTGGGCAGCCGCTCCGGCCCCACCACCAGCAAGGCCACCACGGCGATCATCGCCAGCTCCCAGAAACCGACGTCGAACATGATCTAGGCCTCGAATCCGTTTGGAGTCAGGATTTTTCCTTGTCCTGAGCGCGGCTGGTTACCTCGCCCTCTATCGCATCCTCCTTGGACTTTTGTTCCAGCTTGTCCTTGCCTTCCTGCTCGCCGTCGCGCATGGCGCCCTTGAACCCCTTGATCGCATTGCCGAGGTCGCTGCCGATGTTCTTCAGCCGCTTGGTGCCGAACAACAACAGCACGATCACCAGGATGATCAACAATTGCCAGATACTGATGCCACCGAGACCCATAGTCTTTCTCTCCGCTGGTGCGCGGCCCTAATGCCGCCGCACTCATATAGTAGTTAGGTGTGAGGAGTTAGGGGCGAAGCAGAGCTGCGCCCGGCACTCCGAGACGAAATTTCCGCCATCAGCCCTTGCGCCGGGCCTTTTCCTCCAGGCCCGAGAGGCCGAAGCGCCGCTCCAGCTCCGCCAGCACCTGCTGCGGCCCCAGGCCCTGCTGGGCCAGCAGCACCAAGCTGTGAAACCAGAGGTCGGCGGTCTCATGGACGATCTTGTCCGCGTCCCCGTCCTTGGCGGCCATCACCGTTTCGGTGGCCTCTTCGCCGATCTTCTTCAAGATGGCGTCCAGGCCCTTGGCATAAAGCCGGGCCACATAAGAGCTGTCGGGGTCGGCGCCCTTGCGCGCTTCTAGCACCTCGGCCAGCTTCTCAAGCGTATCGCTCATTGCGCCCCCTGTCAGCCGCGGATCCGCTTTGGATCCATCAGCACCGGCAGCATACCCGGCACATTCCACTCGAGGGCGTCCAGCCAGACCCCGCTCACAGCCTCACCTCCACGCCCTGGTCGGCCATAAAGCGCTTGGCCTCCTCGATGCTGTATTCGGCGAAGTGGAAAATGCTGGCAGCCAGCACGGCGTCCGCTTCGCCGTCCTTCACGCCGTCCACCAGATGCTGCAGATTACCGACGCCGCCGGAGGCGATCACCGGTATGGTTACCGCCCGGCAGATGGTGCGGGTCAGTTCCAGGTCGAAGCCGATCTTGGTGCCGTCCCGGTCCATGCTCGTGAGCAGGATCTCGCCGGCCCCGTAGTCCGCCATGCGCCGGGCCCATTGCACTGCGTCCAAGCCGGTGGGCTTGCGCCCGCCGTGGGTAAAGATCTCCCAGCGCCCGGGCTCGCCATCGGCGCTCACCCGCTTGGCGTCGATGGCCACCACGATGCACTGGGAGCCGAAGCGCTCGGTGGCCGCGCGCACGAACTCGGGGTCGAATACCGCGGCGGTGTTGATCGCCACCTTGTCCGCCCCGGCGTTGAGCATGCGCCGCACATCCTCCGCCACCCGGATGCCGCCACCGACCGTGAGGGGGATGAACACCTCGCTGGCCACCTGCTCGACCACGTGCACCATGGTCTCGCGGTCGTCGGAACTGGCGGTGATGTCGAGAAACGTGATCTCGTCGGCCCCTTCCCGGTCATAGCGGCGGGCCACTTCCACCGGATCGCCGGCGTCGCGGATGTCGACGAACTTGACGCCCTTGACCACCCGGCCGTTGTCCACGTCCAGGCAGGGAATGATGCGTTTGGCCAGCATGTGGGTACCTATCCGCCGCTCAGTTCGTCCGCCAGCCGCTGGCCGGCGGCGAAATTCAGGGTGCCCTCGTAGATCGCGCGCCCGGTGATGGCCCCGGTGATGCCCGCCTCGGCGGCCCCGCACAGGGCGCGGATGTCGTCGAGGTCGGTGATGCCGCCGGAGGCGATCACCGGGATTCGGATGGCCCGGGCCAGGGCCGCTGTGGCCTCCACGTTGGGGCCGCTGAGCATGCCGTCGCGACCGATGTCGGTATACACGATGGCTTCGACCCCGTCTTCCTCGAAACGTTGCGCCAGGTCGCTGACCCGGTGCTCGGTGACCTGGGCCCAGCCGTCCACGGCCACCATGCCGTCCTTGGCGTCCAGCCCGACGATGATGTGGCCGGGAAAGGCGCGGCAGGCGCGGGCCACGAACTCGGGCTCGCGCACCGCCTGGGTACCGATGATGGCGTAGGTCACCCCGGCGTCGATATAGGCTTGGATGGTGGCCTCGTCGCGGATGCCGCCGCCGACCTGGATCGGCAGCTCCGGATAGCGGCCGGCAATGGCACGGATCACTTCGCCGTTGACCGGCTCCCCGGCGAAGGCGCCGTTGAGATCTACGAGATGCAGGCGCCGGGCCCCCGACTCTACCCAGCGCCCGGCCACCTGCACCGGGTCGTCGGAGAAGATGGTCTC
This sequence comes from uncultured Gammaproteobacteria bacterium, assembly GCA_963753615.1. Classification (GTDB taxonomy): domain Bacteria; phylum Pseudomonadota; class Gammaproteobacteria; order Chromatiales; family Chromatiaceae; genus CAVWCW01. Next base: position 12,742 of record CAVWCW010000014.1, on the reverse strand, counting down.
GTCGTCCATGCGCCCCTGGCGCAGGCGTACACAGCGGCCGTCTTTTAGATCGATGGCGGGGATCAGTAGCAAGGCGCGGTCCTCGGGTCAGATATTCCAGTTGACGAAGTTGCGCAACAGTTCCAGGCCCCAGCGGGCGCTCTTTTCCGGGTGGAACTGCACCGCGAACAGGTTGTCCTTGGCCAAGGCGCTGGCGAACTCCAGCCCGTATTCCGTGCAGCCGGCGGTCAGCTCGGGTTGCTCCGGCACCACGAAGTAGCTGTGCACGAAGTAAAACCGGCTGTGCTGGGGGATTCCGGCCCAGACCGGGTGCTCACCCAACTGCCGCACCCGATTCCAGCCCATGTGGGGGATCTTGATGCGGTGGCCCGCTGGATCCAGCGAGCGGGGATCGAAGCGCACGACTTCGCCGGGGATCAGCTTCAAGAGCTCGGTACCGCCGTTTTCCTGGCTGAAATCCACCAGTACCTGCAGGCCCATGCAGACGCCGAGAAACGGCTTGTTGCGGGCCGCTTCCAACACCGCCTGGTTCAGGTGGTGGTCGGAGATCGCCGCCATACAGTCCCGGGCCGCCCCCTGGCCGGGAAACACCACCCGATCGGCGGCCAGGATCCGGCCCGGCTCAGAGGTCACCTGCACCCTGTCGCCTGGCTCCACCACGTGCTCGATGGCCTTGGCCACGGAGCGCAGGTTGCCCATGCCGTAGTCGATGACCGCGATCTTCCTGCCCACTTTCAGAGGCTGCCTTTAGTGGAAGGCATGATGCCCGCCATGCGCGGATCTGGTTCCAGGGCCATGCGCAGCGCGCGCCCGAAGGCCTTGAACAGGGTCTCGGCGATGTGATGAGCGTTGCGCCCCCGCAGATTGTCGAGATGCAGGGTCACCCCGGCGTGGTTGACGAAGCCCTGAAAGAATTCGTGGAACAGGTCCACGTCGAAGCTGCCGATGCGGGCCCGGGGGTATTCCACTTCGCCCTCTAGTCCGGGGCGGCCGGAGAAATCGATCACTACCCTCGAGAGGGCCTCGTCAAGGGGCACGTAGGCGTGGCCATAGCGGCGGATGCCCTTCTTGTCCCCGAGGGCCTTGGCCACCGCCTGGCCCAGGGTGATGCCGATATCTTCAACGCTGTGGTGGTCGTCGATGTGGCGGTCACCCTGGCACTGAATGTCGAGATCGATGAGCCCGTGGCGGGCCACCTGGTCCAGCATGTGCTCCAGGAAGGGGATGCCGATATCGAAGCGCGACACGCCGGTGCCATCGAGATCGATTGCGACCCGGATCTGTGTCTCCAGGGTATCGCGCTCCACTTGCGCCTTGCGTTGCATGGATTGTCTCCGGGTGGCCGCAGGGGCTTCCAGGGCGGCAAAACGGCTATTCTAGCCGTGTAAGCCGCCGGCTGTCAGCTATCGGCTGCCGTTTGGTTCGCAACCACCGCAGCCGCCAGCCCCTCAGCCCTCAGCCCTCAAGCCTTCTACACCTGCAACCAGAAGGTCACCGGCCCGTCGTTGGTCAGGCTCACCTGCATGTCGGCGCCGAAGCGGCCGCTGGCCACCGGGGCATGGCGATGCTCGGCCAGGGACAGCAAGTGGGTAAACAGCGCCCGTCCCAGCTCGGGCGGGGCGGCACTTGAGAAGCTGGGGCGCATTCCCTTGCGGGTGTCCGCGGGCAGGGTGAACTGGGGCACCAGCAGCAGGCCGCCGCCGATGTCGCGCAGGCTGAGGTTCATGCGGCCCTCAGCGTCGGGAAATACCCGATAGCCCAGCAGCCGCTCCAGCAGCCGCTCGGCCCGGGCTTGGTCGTCGCCTTGCTCGACCCCCACCAGCACCAGCAGGCCGCGGCTGATCTCACCCACGCTCGCGCCGCCGACCTCCACCCGGGCGCCGGTCACCCGCTGCAGAAGCCCGATCACTCCGAGAGTTCGAGGGCGAAGCGGTCGCAGGCCGCCACCAGGGCCTGGCGAATACCGCGCTCACAGGCAGAGTGGCCGGCATCCGGAATCACCTGCAGTTCGCTGCGGGGCCAGGTCCGGTGCAGGGCCCATGCCGATTCCATGGGGCAGATCAGGTCGTAGCGTCCCTGGACGATAACCCCCGGAATGGCGGCCATGCGCTGGGCGTCGCGCAGCAGCTGGTCCGGCTCCAGAAACGCCCGGTGCACGAAGTAATGGCACTCTATCCGCGCCAGGCTGAGCGCGGTGCGTGGGGCAACGAAGTGTCGCTCGATATTGGGGTCTGGCAACAGGCTGGCGGTGCGAGCCTCCCAGCGCGACCAGGCCTTGGCGGCGGCCAGCCGGGCCACCTCGTTGCTGCCGGTGAGGCGGGCATAGTAGGCGCCAACCAAGTCTCCACGCTCGGCCTCCGGGATCGGCTGCAGGTACTCCTCCCAGTAGTCGGGAAATATGCGGCTCGCCCCCTGCTGGTAGAACCACTCGAGCTCGCGCTCGCGGCACAGGAATATGCCCGCGCAGTACCAGCCCCAGCACGTGCCCGGGGTGGCTTTGCGCATAGGCCAGGGCCAGAGTTGAACCCCAGGAACCGCCGAACACCAGCCAGCGCTCGATGGCCAGGTGTTGGCGGATCCGTTCGATATCGCTCACTAGATGCCAGGTGCTGTTCTCGCTCAGCTCCGCATGGGGCCGGGAGCGGCCGCAGCCGCGCTGGTCGAACAGCACTATCCGGTAGCGCTCGGGGTCGAAGAAGCGACGGTGATAGGGCTCGCAGCCGGCCCCGGGGCCACCGTGCAGAAACAGCACCGGGATGCCGGCGGGATTACCGCATTCTTCCAAGTAGACCTCATGGGGGCCACCCACCGCCAGATGACCGCTCGCGTAGGGGTCGATTTCGGGATAGAGGTCGTTCATTGGCGCTGCTCCAGGCCGCAATGCAGTCCTCCGTCCCCGGTAAACTGTAAACAATCTTTGCGCATAGCCTTAAGGGTCTCGAACTGCTGTGCGACGCCGGGCCAGCCCCGGCCTTGCCCCCAGTGTAACCCGGATCCGATCCGCGCTCACGGGCGCAGGGCCCTGGTCCGCCGTCGGTCGCTTCAAGCCCTTGATGCAGAGACGAATTGGTGGGATGCTGTAGCGATAAGCGGTGCGGTTCCCGTTCCTTGCCTAAGCGTGAAGCGGGACGCCACGCCAAGTCCCTTTCGAGAACGGAATCGCAACGGACCCTGACCTTCTTTTCGGGACCGGAGCCGGGGCGGTTGCTGCTAACTTTCTCAAGGTTTGCGCCGGTGACAGGGGTCCCGCGGGAAACGATGGCCGGACGAGGCATCGGCAATGACAATGAAGGGTATCGTGGGGGCGTATCTCCGCACCGGTTTCCTGATCTCCATATTGGGGCTCACCCCTCTTGCCTCCGCGGGCGATTCGGCCGCTGTCGCAGGGAACGAGCCTGAACTGGTATTCCTGACCTGGACCGACTACATCGACCCGGATTTGGTCGAAGCGTTCGAGCGCAGCCGCGGCGTCAAGGTCCGCTTCGTCTATTTCGAGACCGACGAAGAGCGCAACGAACTGATGGCCGCGGCCGATGGCAAAGGCTTCGACCTGGCCGTGGTCAACAGTCCCAATATCCCGGTTTACCGCCGCTTCGGCTGGCTATCCCCTCTAGGGCCGGCCGAGGCGCCCAATATCCGCCACATCGCTTCGCGCTGGATTCAAGCGCTTACCGAGGCACAGGGCTACGCGGCGCCTTATTTCTGGGGCACCACCGGGATCGCCTATCGGCGCGACCTGGTCCCCGAGCCGATTACCAGCTGGCGGCAATATTTTTCACCGCCGGAGTCGTTGCGGGGCAAGATCGGCATCATCCGCAACTCGCGCGACGTGATCGGCATGGCGCTAAAGTCGATCGGGTTCTCGGCCAACAGCGTGGAACCCGCCGAGATCCGCGCGGCGGAGTCCGTATTGGCCGGGCAGCGCCCCTACCTGGGCCAGATCGGCTATCTGTCAGTGCTGGAAGACTCCGAACTCGTGTCCGGACGGCTCTGGGCCGCCATGATCTACAGTGGCGATGCCCTGGTGCTGAAGAAGCACCATCCGGACATCGTCTTTACCTTGCCGGAGGAAGGCGGGGAGGTTTGGATCGACTATCTCACCGTTCTCGCCGCCTCGGAGAACAAAAGGCTCGCCGCCGACTTTGTCGACTTCGCGAACCAGCCCTCCCGGGCCGCCCGCAACGCCTTGTTCGTGCATTACGCGACCCCGAACGCCGCCGCAGAGGCTCTGCTGCCCGAAGCATTTCTGTCCGATTCCACGATCTACCCCGAGGGCGAGCCACTGACGCGCTCGGACTTCTATGTCGATCTGCCGGCAAGCATCGTTAGACTCCGCAACGACGTCTACACGCGTGTAATCCTATCGGCGCCGGGCCCAAACAACATTGATTCGACACCGGATAACTCACAATGACCGCCTTTCACCGCCTTTCGCCCGCAGCGTGCCAATTGATTGATATGCTGGCGCTGATCCTCCTGGTCGGTATGTTTGCGCCCCCGGTCGGTGCCGCGTCGAAGCCCCCGGAATTGGTGCTGCTCAACTGGTCGGAATACATGGATCCGGAGGTGCTGCAAGAATTCGAGCGCGAGCACGGGGTGCGGGTCAGGGAGGTGTATTTCGACGGTGACGACGACCGCGATGCGATGATGCTGGAAACAGAAGGCCGGGGTTTCGATCTGGTACTGGTCAACGGCGCCCTGATCGAGACCTACCAGCGCCGCGATTGGATCGCGCCGATCGACGCCTCCCTGGTCCCCAACCTCAGGCACATCGAGCCGCGCTGGCGATCGTCCTATGCCGGTGCGGAAACGCACGCCGTCCCGCTGTTCTGGGGCACTCTGGGCATTGTCTACCGCTCGGACTTGGTCCCGCAGCCAATCACCCGGTGGATGGACATCCTGGAGCCGCATGAGGCGCTGCGCGGGCGCATCATAATGATCAACTCGTCCCGGGACTTGCTGGGCGTGGTCCTCAAGGCGCTCGGCTTCTCCGCCAACAGCACCGACCCCAGGGAACTCGCCGCGGCCGAGCGGCTGCTGCTGGCACAGAAGCCGTTCGTCAAGGACTACTTCTTCGTCCTCCTCAGCGCTGACTCGGCGATAGTCAAAGGTGATGTCCTGGCGGCGATGGTCTATAACGGCGATGGCTTGGCCTTGATGGCGCATGAGGCGTCGTTGCGTTACCTGGTGCCGCAAGAAGGCAGCGTGCTCTGGGTCGATTATCTCAGCATCACATCCTCTTCGCCGAACAGGGCCCTGGCTCATCGCTTCCTGAACTTTATCCACGAGCCGGAACGGGCCGCTCGGTTGGCGCGCTATCTTCACTATGCCACGCCCAACCGGGCAGCCCTGGCGTTACTTCCACCGGAGGAGTTGCAGGACGAGGCCGTGTATCCGCCCGCGGAGCTGTTGGAGAAGCTGGAGGCAGCGACGCCGCTGACCCCGGCGGCCGCGCGGTTGCGAAACGAGATATATCATGGCGTTGTCGAGTAGTCTGGCACGCACGTTAAGCCTCCGCGCAAAGATTCTGCTCGCTATCGTTCCCCTGATCACGGGGCCTGCCGTCGTTTTGGGTTGGCTCGCCTACGTCGAGCTGAAGGACGACGCAAGGGCAAGGGTCTCGCTCCAGGTCGAGGTTCTCCTTGATCAGGCTCAGCACATGGCTGAGCATGCGGCCCAACTGGCGCAGGGCAATGCCGCGGTAATTGCCCGCAGCGATCTGGTCGGGCGCTACCTGCTTACCGAGAACGAGCTGGACCGCTACATGATCATGCAGCCCCCGTTGCTGCGTACCTTGCGCGATTTCAAGGCTACTTTCCCCCAGCATTCCGATATCTGGCTCCTGTTGGCCGACGGGAGCGAGGACGCGCATGTCGGTGCCAAGAGAACCGATCTGCCACCTGGCCTGTTCCAGGCCTTGGCTCAGCGGCTCGACGAAGTTTCCGAAAACACCATCGCTCGCCTCGATGTCGCGCCCGGCTCAAGTCGGCTGCGAGTGATAGCCCTCAGCCGGGTAGCACTGGTGGACCGCGCGGTCGCGGGTTTGGGCGCCGAACCACAGACCCGAGGCTTCGTCGCCATCGCCACCACCCTCACCGACACCCCAGAGTCGCCGCGACGTCTCGAGTCGGGGGGGCTCGGCAACTTCTTCTATGTCGACGAGCAAGGGGTGATCGTGGCCCACCCCGACGCCGGGCAAATCGGCCAGCGCCTGAACGCCTGGCCGGCCGTCTTCGCGGATACCGGAGCCCGGTTTCGGGACGCGGTCGAACTCGCAGACGAGTCGGGCGACACGGCCCATGTCCGTGGTCTGGCGGACGGTATATTTGCCGTGGTGATGGTTCCGCGGGGGACGCTGGTCGCGGCGGGCCAGCGCATCGGTCTGATGGTGGCTACCTCGGCTTTGCTTGCGGTGTTGCTCTGCGCGGGCGCGCTGTTGCTGATGCTCGAGCGGCTGGTGGTCAGACCCCTGGCCGGGCTCGGCGCCGCGGCGCGGCAGTTCGGCAGCGGCGGGCCCCTGCAGCCTATCGACGCAGGTGGCTCGTTCGAGATGAATACCCTCGCGGATGCCTTCCGGGACATGGGGCGGGACCTGAGCGAAGCGGCGGAGCGGGCGCGCCGACTCGCCTATCACGACCAACTCACGGGACTGCCCAACCGTACCATGCTGCTCGAACAACTCGACGCCGCGATCGCCGCCGCGCGGCGTCATGACCAGCGGCTGGCGGTGGTGTTCCTGGATCTGGACGATTTCAAACAGGTCAACGACAGTCTGGGCCACGCCCAGGGCGACCGGTTATTGGTCGAGTTCTCCGAGATTCTCAGGAAATGTCTGCGGGACGAAGACTTGGTGGCAAGGAGCAGTATCGACGAGATGGGGCAAGTGGTTGCCCGTCTCGGGGGCGACGAGTTTACCGTCTTGCTGCCGGGAATTCGCGATGGCCTGGATGCGGGGCAGGTCGCGGAAAGGCTTCTCAGCGTACTGGAGGACCCGATTACGGTGGGTGAGCACCAGCATCATCTCGGAGCCAGCATCGGCATCACCCTGTTCCCGGAGGACGGCCCCGACGCGGCGACGCTACTCAAGAACGCCGACCTCGCAATGTACCACGCCAAAGACATCGGAAAGAACAATTTCCAATTCTTCTCCCGCGAGATGAATGCGAAGGTCGCCCACCGGATGACCATGGAGCGCCGCTTGCGAAATGCGCTCGAAGACGACGGGCTTAGCCTGGAATACCAACCCATCGTCGACGGCCGTTCCGGCAGGGTGGTGGGAATGGAAGCGCTGTTGAGGTGGTCGGACTCGCTGCTCGGTGCGGTGCCGGCAGGCGAGTTGGTGGAAGTCGCCGAGCAATCCGGCCTGATCCTCAGGGTCGGGGAATGGGTATTGCAGCGTGCCTGCCGGGATACGAAATGCCTCGAGAGTTCCGCCGGACCCGATTTCCGGGCGTCGGTAAACGTATCGGCCATCCAGCTGAATCGGGGCAATTTCGCCGACTTGCTGTCGCGGGCGCTGGTCGCATCCGGCTTGGCGCCGGAACGCATGCAGATTGAAATCAGGGAGTCAGAGATCACTGAGTTCACCGCGGCTACCCGCCGGGAACTCGCCGCGCTCGCGGATCTCGGGGTGAACGTGCTCCTGGACAATTTCGGTACCGGTTACTCTTCCCTCGACCAACTGCGTACGCTCCCGGTTCAGGGAATCAAGATCGACCGCAGCTTCGTTGCTCCGATCGGCCATCCCGGCCAGGATCATCCGATAGTGTCGGCCGTCGTCGGCCTGTCCCAGGGGCTTGGCCTGCGGGTGATTGCCGAGGGCGTAGAGACCGCGGAGCAGCGGGATTTTCTGCTGCAGCGCGGCTGTCATCTCATGCAAGGCTGGTTGTTCGGGCATTCGACCGGATGGGAACAGATCGCGCGGGCACTCACTGCCCGCCGCAGCGCGTGAAACGGTCGGGCCGGCGCTCAGGAACACCTCGTCGAAGCTGGCGACCAATGTTGAGACCAGCGCCCGGCCGCTGAAACCCTTCATTTTCCGTCTCCGCGGGCCGATTGAAGCTGTGGGGGTAGCGCTCGCCGGCGACCGGCCGAGATAGCAGAGAGAATCCCGCCGCCGCTGACGCAAATTCAGGGCTTTCAGAGAATTCCTACACGAACATTAGGCTTTTCCTACAGCCAAGTCGCGCCGGAAGTGCGAGTCTAAAACCGTCGCATCAAGGAAACGGACCCGAGACCTATTTCCCCTTAAGGAAATCCATGGACCGGACCCTGTAAAGCCAAATAGGGCGACACCACCGCTTCTCCAGGGATGGAGAAGCGCCCTTATTCTTCCCCCTCCTTGGTACCCGATGACCCCCGATGGTGTGACCGTTCGTAGGTTCGCTGCCAACGGTTAGATCATCAACTCCAATCTTTTCGGACAATCCTTGACGACGTATCGCCCGGTACCGCATCTCACCCAGATCAAAACGGGCGTTTTGTCAGGCGCCGCCAACAGGGGTTGGGACACAGAATCCCAAGGGTCCCCAAGGATTGGACCTTCCTAGATTGCCAACCAAGCAGGGCGCCGCTCTCGCTTCTCCACGGATGGAGTGACGGTCGTTTTTCCTCAGATACGAGGATGCGTTTGGCCTACCTGCCATGAACGGGGCCGCAATGCGGTTATTCCTGTTTCAGAAAAATCCTACACGATCAATCGCCCTATCCTACATCCCAAGCGGATCGAAAAGGGCATCATGTAATCGTCGCCACCAGGGAAATGGACTTACAGACCTCTCAAAGGACACCAGGGACTGGACCCTCTACATTGCCAACCAAGCAGGGCGACAATTCCGCTCCCCCATGGATGGGGGAGCGGCCCTTTTTTGGGGCGTGGTCGATCTCGCTGCAACCGAACCAAGCCTTCTTTTGGAACAATCCCAGTTCGCCATTTCCACAACCCCGCGGATTTATGCCTGAATTAGGGAAGCGCTCATTTAAAGCGTTTCCCGCGCAGGGCAGGATGCCCTGCCACTTTCAGCCGCGCAAGCGACTGGAAATGACGGCTTTCGGAAACCGCGTTTTCGAAAGCCGTGCTGAGAAATGCCAGGGAAGGCATTTTTCAGCGTTTCCTTAAGAGTCCCGATGTCGGTCCTGTGCGGGCTCGTGGCCGCGCAACGCAGACGGGCCAACTGGGGCGTCGAGGGGCTGGCTTCGCTAGGTGCGTCTTGTTGGGGTATACAAGCGCGGATTTTAGTTTCGTGTCTGCCCCGACAATAACCAAAGGGCGGCGGTAATGCTCAGGGCCGAGCCCAGGCACCAAATGCAGGTGTGACCGATCACGAAAGGCTCCAGGTAGGTCAGACGCAGCGAGAACAACACCGCGAAGAGGGCGATGCCCCAGGGCAACCAGCGCCAACCCCCGCCCGCTGGCGACCAACGCCGGCCGATCAGCCAGGTGACCAGAATCCCCGCGTACCCGATCAGACCGAGTACCCCCATCGGGATGCCGAACAGGCGCGAATATTCGCTGTTCTGCACCTCGCTGCAGCCGGTCACTACCGCGCACATGGGGGCCACGTCGGCGAGGCTGGTGTAGGCGGTATATCCGGAAATGGCAAACCCCACCAGGATCACGAGCATAAGCGGCCCGTTTCGCGCCGGCGCCGGATCGGGTTGGCGAAGACGCCGAAACGAGTCCCACAACGCCAGGAGCATCAGTCCCAGGGTCAACACCGCCAGCCCGTTGGCAATGCGATCGCCCAAAGGCATTACGCCGTTCGCGGGCCCATAATCGGGGATCTCCGGGGCCGACGCCACCCGCGCCCGCAGCGCCTGCAGCCCGCGAGGCAGCGCTGGTTCCAGACCCGGCAACGGCGGCCAGCCCTGGGCTGCGGGATCCACCGACAAGACCTCGAAATTGTCGCCCAGGCCCTGAGCGATCCCCATCAATCCGGAAAACACGCGCCCTCCGACCAGCAGCAGGGGCAGTTCGGCAGTCTGCCGCCCCGCTGCCTGGTGGAGTTTTTCCCCTGTCGGCTCGGCAGTATCAAAGGCCGCGAGTTGCAGCCGTTCTCCGACTTGTTCGAACAAGGCCGGCAGTAGGAAATCGAATAACTCGCCGCACTCGGCGCAGTCCGGACCATGGAAAAGCACGCCCCGCACCGGCTCGGGTGCCCGTTGTTCGACGGCGGCGTGTGCGCCGAATGTCGCCAGAATCAGCAGTAACCAGCGCAAGCGGTGGTAATCAAAACTCAATATCGACATCTTACCCCCAGTGGCAGGAACAGCCGGCAACGGCAAGCGAGCCTAGTGTAACCCGCCTTCGGCTTGAAGGGGCGTTGCTGGCCTGTCGGGGGAGCACAGGGTTTGGACGGGTATCGCTGACCATCTTAGCCCTCGTCGTGGCCCTGTTCTCCTGGCAGGCCGAGCGCAGTCTAGGACAGGCGAAATATTTCCAGAAAACCTGGGATTCCCGTTGGCATCATTGCGACCGGCCGGCCTCCGAGCCGAGTCCGCTGTCGCCGGCTATTCGAACCTGTCTGCCGGGCATCGATCTCTCTGCCGGCGGGCCGGTAGTGGCGGAGCCCTACCAAATACGGGAGATCGTACTATAGTTCATTGTCATGCCTGTCTGCTGAAAGGTTCAAAAAATGAAAAAGCCGATCAAGATCACAATTACCGGCGCGGCCGGACACATTGGTTATGCCCTGGTGTTTCGGGTCGCCTCCGGGGCCATGTTTGGCTCCGACCAGCCGGTGATTCTGCGCCTGTTGGAAGTTCCCCAGGCCCTGTCGTCCCTCAGCGGTGTCGGCATGGAACTGGAAGACTGCGCCTTCCCGCTGCTCTACGACGTGGTGCTGACGGACGATGCGGCGATCGGCTTCCGCGATGCCGATTGTGCGGTGCTGGTGGGCGCCAAGCCACGCGGCAAAGGCATGGAACGCAAGGACCTGATCGAGGAGAACGCCAAGATCTTCTCCGCCCAGGGGCGTGCCATAAACGACCATGCTTCGGACCAGGTTCGGGTTCTGGTGGTGGGCAATCCGGCCAACACCAATGCCCTGATCGCCGCCGCCAACGCCCCGGACCTGGACCGCCGTCGGTTCAGCGCCATGACGCGCCTTGACCACAATCGGGCGCTGGGGCAGTTGGCGAACAAGACCAACACCCTGGTGGCCGATATCCAGCGCATGACGATTTGGGGCAACCATTCCACCACGCAGTACCCTGATGTCGGCAACTGTCTGGTCGACGGGGTGCCGGCACTGGAACGGGTGAGCCGGGACTGGGCCATTGACCACTTCATCCCCCGCATCCAGCGGCGCGGATCCGAAATCATCGCCGCCCGCGGGTTGTCCTCGGCCGCTTCGGCGGCGGACGCGGTGGTCGATACGCTGCGCGACTGGATGCTGGGCACCCCCGAGGGAGACTGGGTCAGTATGGCAGTCCCCTCTGACGGCAGCTACGGAATACCCGAAGGCGTGGTCTATTCCTACCCGGTGATTTGCCGCGCCGGCGATTACGAGATCGTGCAGGGGCTGGATCTGGACGAGTATAGTCAGGCCCGGTTGCAGAAATCAGACCGGGAACTGCGCGAAGAACGCGCCATTATCGAGGATTTGCTTCCCTGATCGGCGATCGCGGGAGGCTGGACGCCGGTCGCTCGCCCATCGGCGAGACCGGCCTCCTCGCATTGGCTACATCTGAATGCCGACTATTTTGGCGACTTCCAGCACCCGGGTTGTCGGGCTGTTGGAGCAAGCCATGCCTACCTTCTCCGCAAAATTTTCCATAAAGTCCGGATTGAAACGCGTGTCTCCGGTAACGCCCGACAGGTAGCCGTCCATCCAAAGCAGCATCACGACAATGCTGTCCTCGTCCATTTCCATCAACTCGCTGCATCGCAGTTGATTGACATCGAAGGCGTCGGCCCGGGCCGGCAAGGCGCTGCTCAGACCCATGGCGACGGAGAGGCCGAGGGCCGCTAGAAGCTTATTCATCAAATCTTATCCTCGATGGCTGGTGGGGCAGACGGCCCAGCCCATCGAGATGGGCCTAGCGTCGCTTCGCGTCTCGTTATAGACCGCGATAGGTTTGTCGTCAAACCGAATCCTGGGTTGCGGGAATGGCTCCACCCAGGATTGGGTTAGTTCGGGGAGCGAAGGCCGGCCAGATACAAGAGAGCCGGGTTAACTTGGCAATATTGGCTAGACGCTTCGGTCCCGGACTGTGTAACCGTTCGACTTGACCGTCCTGGCTGACGGGGCCTGTGCGGTATTGGCGCGTGGCGATGAGTTCGACCTGCCATCTGTATTCGAACTCACGGCACCGCACCTCGGTCGGCCCGGACCGGACCCTTTCCAACAATTGTTGCAGGCCTTTGATCAGCGGGATGCCCCGCTGTTATCAGCCACCTAAAGCGATTCCGAGAGCGGTCGGTCGAAAGGCGCTCAGAGCGCCGGTCGAAGGCGGTTTCCGTCATGCCTGATGGACTCAACCCATTAACGAGGTTTTTCCGTTAGTTTCTGTGCACCGCTGGGCCTTTCTCTTTCGCCTGTTCCGTGCCCTTGGTTCAGCGCGCTCCGCCTCCGCCGTATCAAACTTCCCGGCTCGCTCCGACGCCTCGCCCAGATTGCCGGATTCGACGATTTCCAGAGCGCCGCTGGCTGGCCCCGAGAATGGGGCACGAAATCGGCGCAATCTGGGCACAAAAAACCCGGCGCACGGCCGGGTTCTCTGTAAGTCTTCTGATTTTATG
>CAVWCW010000013.1:0-75441 GCA_963753615.1 uncultured Gammaproteobacteria bacterium | reverse complement strand
GGTGGGTAATCAGCAGGACGGTGCGGCGTTCGAACACCGCGCTCGCCGCTTCGAGAAATTCCCGCTCGCCCTCTGGGTCGAACATCGCGGTGGCTTCGTCGAGGATCAGTATCGGCGGGTCTTTGAGCAGCGCGCGGGCCAGCGCCAGGCGCTGCTGCTGGCCTCCGGATAGCCTGATCCCCCGGTCTCCGATCAGGGTGTCGTAGCCCTCGGGTAACTGCTGAATGAAGTCGTCGGCCCGGGCGGCCCGGGCGGCGGCTTCGATCTCGGCCTGGGTGGGTTCCGGGCGGCCGTAGGCGATGTTCTCGGCCACTGTCCCGTTGAACAGCAGCACGTGTTGGGGCACCACCCCGATCTGGCTGCGCAGGCTCGTCAGCGCCACGCCGGAGATATCGACCCCGTCGATCAAGATGCGCCCGGCGTCGGGTTCGTGCAGGCGCATCAGCAGGTGGCCCAGGGTGCTCTTGCCGGCGCCGTTCGGGCCGATAATGGCCAGCGTCTCGCCAGCCGGAATGTGCAGATCCACCTCTTTGAGGGCGGGGCCGCGTCCCGGGTAGCCGAAACTCACCCCCTCAAGTTCGATCTCGCCGCGCACACGCGGCAGTTCGCTGCCCAGGTGCCCCGCGGGTTCGGGGGTTTCGTCGAGCGCGCGCAGCAGCCTGGTGAGTGCGCCGCGGGCGGTTTGCGTTTGTCCGTAGAGATCGGCCAGGCCCGATACCGGGCGGGTCAGGAGTTGGGCGTACAGCAGAAAGCTGACCAGGTCTCCGGGGGGCATCGGGCCGCCGGAGAGTTGGCCGCTGGCTAGCCACAGGAGCAACAGGATGCCGGCGGCCGCGATGAATTGCACCGTTGGCCCCAGGGCGGACTGAATCTTCACCTGTTGCGCGGTGAGATGGAGGATTCGCTCGACCTGTCGGCGGTGGCGGGCGGATTCCTGCGCTTCGCGGGTGAAGGTCTTGATCGCCGGCAGCATGCCCAGGTTTTCTTCGGCGATGGCAATGGCGGTGGCGTGTTCCTCCTGCAGTTGCTGGGCGAGCGGGCGCATGCGGCGGCCCAGAATCTTCATCAGCAGATAGAAGAGGGGAATCAGGGTTGCGGCCACCAGCGCCAGCAGGGGCTGCAGTTGGAACATCAGCAGCGCCGCGCCGCCGACGGTGAACAGCAGCGGCAGCACGGACAGCGCGGTGCCGGTCAGGAAACCGCTGACCACGTAGACGTCACGGGTCAGGAGCGCCAGGGTGTCGCCCTGGCGCCTCTGGTGAAAGAACGACAGGGGGAGCGCTTGCAGGTGGTCGTAGACCTGTACCTTGAGCGCTGAGACGATCTGTTCCGCGGTGTTGCCCAACAGATAGCTGTTGGCGAATTTGACCGCAGCCTGGAACCCGAACAGGGCCAACATGGCGCCCAGGATCGCGGGGATGCCCCACCCGGAGAACCCGCCGCTGGCCAGCAGCGCATCGGTGAAGCGCCCGCCGAGCCAGGGCACGGCCAGCGCCGCGGCGCTTTCGAGCAGCATCAGCAGGGCGCTCAACGCCAGCGCGGATTTGTGCGGTGCGGCGAAGACCAGGAGCGGTTCGAGGCCTTTGGGTATCAATTTGCGCATGCTGCGGGCGAGGGCATTCCACCGGTTTTGCTCCGATCGAAGCGATCGGCGCGGGATGCAATACTGCCACGATTTCGATGTGTTTGTCCGGTCGTCGAGGCGGGTCTTCGCGCCGATCGGACGCTAGCAGCGCCGACGAGACCGAATCGCGCCGAGGGCGGCGCTCCTACACACCGATCACTTTCAAAATGGGGGTTACAGCGGGCTTGGCCCTCGAACCCGGCCCGCCTTGTAGGAGGCGCGCCCTCGCGCCGATTTGTCGGCCGGGAGCCGCTCCCGCCGCCGGTTCGCGCCGAGGGCGGCGCTCCTACAGCGAGATCGCGTCCCAATGGGGGTAATCGCCGATACCCGGTAGGAGGCGCGCCCCCGCGCCGATTTGTCGGCCGGGAGCCGCTCCCGCCGCCGGTTCGCGCCGAGGGCGGCGCTCCTACAGCGAGATCGCGTCCCAAAGGGGTAATCGCCGATACCCGGTAGGAGGCGCGCCCTCGCGCCGATCTGGCGGCCGGTGGTGCTCCCGACGCCTTTTCGCGCCGGGGGCGGCGCTCTTACAGCCAGATCGCGTCCCAATGGGGATAATCGCCGATGTGGTCGACGAGACCGGCCCTCAGGGGATTCGCGACGATGTATCGAGCCAGCTCTTTGATATCTTCTTCGCGACGCAGCCCGTGGTCGTAGAATCCCGGCTGCCATCGCAGACCGGTGATCCGCCGACTGGATACCGACTTGATGTCTTCAATCACTTCAGACAAGGTCCGCCCGGCTCCGAGTTGAAACAACCAATGTAGGTGATCCGGCATAACCACGAAGGCGTAGGTCAATGCACGCCCTAGACGCTGTTCTTGGCGCAGTGTGTTTATTAACTGGCGCGCCGCTGGCAGCGACCAGAACACGGGCTCCCGGTTCACGGTGGCGGTGGTGACATGGTAGGCCCTACCCGCCTCAGAAAAGCGGCCTTTGCGCAGATTTCGTGCGTGGGGTTTCTGAATTTCCATTTCCGATTTCATCTTCCCTCCAATTCGCCAGCGCGCGCCGATTCGACGCTCGGTGGTGCTCCCGACGCCATTTCGCGCCGGGGGCGGCGCTCCTACACCCAGATCGCCTCCCGACGGGGGTAATCCCGGTAGGAGGCGGGCCCTCGCGCCGATTCGACGCTCGGTGGTGCTCCCGACGCCATTTCGCGCCGGGGGCGGCGCTCCTACACCCAGATCGCCTCCCGACGGGGGTAATCCCGGTAGGAGGCGGGCCCTCGCGCCGATTCGACGCTCGGTGGCGCTCCCGACGCCATTTCGCGCCGGGGGCGGCGCTCCTACACCCAGATCGCCTCCCGACGGGGGTAATCCCGGTAGGAGGCGGGCCCTCGCGCCGATTCGACGCTCGGTGGTGCTCCCGACGCCATTTCGCGCCGGGGGCGGCGCTCCTACACCCAGATCGCCTCCCGACGGGGGTAATCCCGGTAGGAGGCGGGCCCTCGCGCCGATTCGACGCTCGGTGGTGCTCCCGACGCCATTTCGCGCCGAGGCGGCGCTCCTACAACCAGGTCGCCTCCCAACGAGGTTAATCGCCGATACTCGGTAGGAGGCGCGCCCTCGCGCCGATCTGTCGGCCGGTGGTGTTCCCGACGCCATTTCGCGCCGGGGGCGGCGCTCCTACACACAGATCGCTTTCCGAATCGGGGCTGCAGCCGGCCTGGGCGACTAATACAGACGGGCTATAGATGCGCCGGCTTTGGATCTGTAACCTAACGCCTTTATAGTACCCAAAAAGCCAAACCTTGCTGCTGTTCGCTTTCATGGATCTAAAGGCTCGTTATGGAGATAAACCCGGTTTCCGGTTTGCCGTATCTGTTGGCGCTTGGCGCCACGATGCTGGCGCTATGGGGGCTTCGGCAGCTGGCTTTTCCTATCGGCTTGCTGGATAA
Source organism: uncultured Gammaproteobacteria bacterium (assembly GCA_963753615.1). Taxonomy (GTDB): domain Bacteria; phylum Pseudomonadota; class Gammaproteobacteria; order Chromatiales; family Chromatiaceae; genus CAVWCW01. The sequence continues at coordinate 71,920 of CAVWCW010000013.1, read as the reverse complement.
ACCGGGCGGACGCAAGGTCCACGACGAGGCGGTGCCCCTGGTCGGCGGCCTCGCGATGTTCCTCGGGTTTTCCCTAGTGTCCCTTTTCTTGGACCTTCCGCTGACCCAATTGCCGAGCCTGTTACTGGGCGCGTCGCTCTTGGTGCTGGTCGGTGTGCTCGACGATCTCCGTGAGTTGTCTTCGAGCCTGCGCTTCCTGGTGCAGATCGGGGCGGCCCTGATTATGGCGCTTTGGGGTGGGGTGGTGTTGCGCGACCTCGGCGCAATCGGTCCCAGCGGCACAATGGCCGATCTCGGGCTGTTCGCGGTTCCCCTGACCGTGTTCGCCACGGTCGGCGTGATCAATGCGATCAATATGTCGGACGGCATCGACGGACTGGCGGGGTCGATGACCCTGGTCGCGCTGGGGAGTCTGGCGTTTGTCGCCTTTTGGGGCGGAGAGGTTGCCTGGCTTCCGGTGCTGGGACTGCTGATCGCAGTGGTGGTCGCTTTTCTGTTCTTCAACCTGAGGCGGGGCCGTGCTCTGGTTTTCATGGGCGATGCCGGCAGCATGTTTCTCGGTTTCGTCCTGGCTTGGTTCCTGATCGCGTTCAGCCAAGGGGACGACCGCCTGATACCGCCGGCGGTCGCGCTGTGGATACTGGCGGTACCCCTGGTCGACACGGTGGCGATGATGCTGCGTCGAATCCTGAAGGGCCGTTCCCCGTTCGCCGCCGACCGGGAGCATTTCCACCATGTTCTGCTGCTTGCGGGGTTTTCCCCGAAAGCGACCCTGGCGATCATTGCTTCGGTGGCGCTGGTCTTTGCCTCGACCGGGTTGTCGGCCTGGTATCTCGGCGTGTCCGAGGCGACGCTTTTCTATGGGTTCCTGGCTGTTTTCGCGTTGTATTTCTGGACGATCATGCGCGCCTGGAAGGTCAAGCGCTTCCTCACCCGTTCCTTGCATCTGCACGGCCCCCACCATCACCCGCCGCGGACCGATAACGGTTAGGCCGCCACGATCGCAGCTGACCTATTCGGTCGATGATGGGCGCAAGGACGAGGCCCGGGTTGGCCGGGGTGAGTTCACCAGCGGTGCCGGCGACCCCAGCCAATCCCACCTATTCCGCTTTCTGCGCCGTCCCAGCCTGCGACTGTCAAAGGTAGGTGCCGAATATTCGCAATTTGCGAGTCGCCATCGGGCACCCATCCGGTGCTCGGGTTCGGCAGCGGTTTGTGGTTGATGAGAAATCGCTTCTGGCTCGCCCGCGATCAAATCTGGCATACTCCGTCGCTATGGTGCGGGGCTGGCTACTAGCCCGGATAGTTCACCAGGCCGCCAGGCGGCTGGGTATAAGTGACCGGAAATTCGAGACCTTGAATAGGACTGCGGGGGCGTCTGCAGCGAAACACGCTGCATAACGCCGCCTGGCTATCGCACCCCTGGCGGGTTCCTGCGCCAGGGACGCGATACCCGGTGAAATAACCGGGCGAGGTCGAAATGGCTTAAGGGCGCGTCGAAACGTCGGCGCTGATGCCCTTGTGTAAGAGGATCCGGAAACCGGTTGCGTTTCCCGGATAGAGGCCTTCTCAGCCGCTGATCCAATCTGACCGGATATTGCATGGAGTGTCGTACCGATGGCGTTTTTCAGACTACCTCTCAGGGCCCATCGCAACCGCAGAAGGAACAAGCGGTCGATTCCCAAACTGGGCAGCACCGTCCTGATCGTCGATGATTCGCGCACGGTCCGAGCGGCGCTTAGGAAGATGCTGCGACAGGGCGGATACGAAACCCTGGAGGCGGAAAACGGTCAGGCTGCCGTGGATGTTGCGATGCAGCACAAACCGGCGATGGTCATAATGGATGTGGTGATGCCGGTGATGACCGGCTACCAGGCTACGCGTAAGCTTCGCAAGACGCCGGAGACCAACAATATCCCGATCGTGATCATGAGCGGCAACAAGGAGGCGATCGAGAAATTCTGGGTGATTCGAATCGGCGCCAACGACTTTATGGCGAAGCCCTTTTCCCGATTCGAGGTCTTTCGGCGCATCGAGAAGATACTGTTCCAGAACGATATTCTGTGATCTATCGTTGTGGCGCCGACGCTGCGCGGCGGCGATCGCGGGTTGCGCCCCCGGTGCGAATAAGCGAGCGGATGCTCGTACCCGCGGGGTGGAGGCAGCGCAGCGCGTCAACCGAACACGGCGCCGCTGCGCATCGGCTTCAAGCCGTCGCCAACGCTTGCTGTCGGCAGGCAGCCCTGCTGGCCGGGGCGGGTTTACGCAGGTCATCAAACGGCGAAGTTAGTTGGGCTCAACCGCACGATTTGTAGTATAATGTAACCGCCGGAATTCCCGCTGTTAAAGCGGGCCGCCAAAAGCATAATGACATGGCGGAGTGGCGTCCATTTTCCGAACCAGTAGTACCCCATCCCACCGGGGAGAGAGTGCGTGGCGGCGGAGTATATCGGCATGAGCAGTCTGTTCGAGGACTTCTTGCCCGGCATTTTCAAGCAGCACAAGAGCGATGTCTCGAATCCCAGTTTCTCCGAGGGCGAGATTGAGGCTGCCACCGAAGCAGCGGTCCAGGGAGTCGACGCGGGCATCCGCCTATTGAGCGGTTACCAGGCGCGCCTGCGCCCGGCCGTGGCGTCGTCGCTGAGCTATGTCAATTCCCTCGTGGAGCACATCCCGGGCGTGCTGGAGGTGGACAGTCGCAGCTTCTCCACCGATGCCCGGGTGAACGCCTTCTTTGTCGATGTCAACGACCTGCGCAGCGTGTTCAGTCGCAGCGCCGAACTGCGGAATTTCCTGAGCAACGGTCACAGCGGGGACCTGGAACGGTGCTGCGCCCTGTTGTGCATGAAAAAAACCGAGCGCAACGTGCTCGGCGTGGAGCTTCAAGGCGACCAGGTGCGGCGCGACGTCAAGCAGGTGACGGTGAGTTTCGACGACCATCAGATCATCTCGCCTGCGGCCAACGAGACGGAGGTGAGGCGGGGGCTCAAGACCTGCCTGTTTCAGGGGCTGATTACCAATGCCCTGGCGCGCCTGTCGAGCTGTCACGTCTCGGTGCAGCACATGGACGCCGAGCGGCGCAGTTTGTCGGCTCGGCTGCGTTCGCTGGAGAGCGCCTTGGAGGCGGGTGCCGAGAATGCCGAGGAACTCGAGCAGACCCGGGCGCGCCTGGCCGGCATCGAATCGACTCGCGGCCAGGCCCCTTGCCTGAATCCGGAGCATAGCCTGCGCCAGCTGCTGGAGGTTTTGGAAGCCCCCGACCAGTTCGTGCGCTTGCATTCGGATCGCCTCAGCCTCGATCGCCTGGGGGTCAAGCTGAGCGAGGACAACGGCGCCGAACCCATCGAACTGGCGGAAGTGGACCTGGGCGGCGGCAACTGCCGGGTGGTGGTGCTGACCAGCTTCCCGTTGGGCGAGATGTTGCCGCAGCAGGACCTGCTGGCTAATATGAGCCGCTTTTTGCAGATTTAAGAAAACCCTGATTTAACCTAGAAACCGCAGTTGGGCAGGGTGGAGGGTGCGTTTGCGGTGGTGCAGGGCCAGGCGCAACGACGCGGAATAGTCAATCTATTCCAAGGCGTTGCAACGCCGCCATGCGCCGCCGCAGACGTGCCATCCGCCCTGTAGCGTTAGTTCACCCAGTCGGTGAACAGATACCCGTGTAGATTTTTTTGATTTCATGTCCTTACTCGTTAGTATGGAGCGGTCAACTGCGGTTTCTAGGTTCAATAGCATTTCCTCGGCAGTGAGGCGCGGCAACCGCCGCGCTGTTGCTGCGTCAGTGGCGTTTCTCGGGGCTCCATGTATCCCAAGTATTTTGGATTGACAGAATCCGGGTTCTCCATTACCCCGGATCCCCAGTATCTGTTCCTCAGCGACCAGCACCGGGAAGCCTTGGTCCACCTGCAGTTCGGTGCGGGAGAGGGCGGGGGCTTCGTATTGCTGACCGGGGAAGTCGGCACCGGCAAGACCACCGTATGCCGGGCGTTTCTCGAACAGCGCCCGGAGCGGGTGGACCTGGCTTTGATCTTCAATCCGGCCCTCAACAGCCGGGAACTGTTGCAGGCCGTTTGTTCCGAATTCCGTATTCCGGTGGCTCTCGAGGCCAGCTCCACCCGCCAGTTGGTCAGTGCCCTCAACGGGTACCTGCTGCGCGCCCATGCCGCCGGGCGGCTGCCCCTGCTGATGATCGACGAGGCACAAAATCTCAGCCCCGAGGTGCTGGAGCAGGTACGTCTGTTGACCAACCTGGAGACCGACAAGCACAAATTGCTGCAGATCTTTCTGGTCGGTCAACCGGAACTGCGGGAGATGCTCGGGCAGCGCGGCCTGCGTCAGTTGGCGCAGCGGATCACCGCCCGTTACCACCTGGGGCCGCTGAAACGGCGGGAGACCCGGGATTACGTGCAGCATCGTCTGCGGGTGGCGGGAGCCCAGCGGGAGTTGTTCACCGGCGCGGCCCTGCGCTTGGTCCATCGCAAAACTGGCGGGGTGCCGCGGCTGATCAACATCCTCTGCGAACGGGCCCTGCTTGGCGCCTATGCCACCGGCCGCGAAAAGGTGACTTCGCCCATCGTCGCCCGTGCCGCCCGCGAACTAGGCGGGAACTCCGACCGCACCCCGGCACGCCCGGCCGGGTGGGTTCGCGCACGCAACTGGGCGCTGGCAGCTTTCGCCGGGCTGAGCCTCGGATTCGCCGGTTATTGGCTGGGTTCGGCCGGGTCTTGGACTCCGGTTACGGCCTTTTCCCGGCCGGCCTCGGCCCCGGCTGAGGCGGGTTCGATCTCGCCCATCGATGCGTCTGCGCAAGCGCCGAGCGGGGTTGATCTCGTCGCCCATGCGGCTGAGTCTGCGCCGCTGCCCCAGACCGAACCCGGGCCGGCGCCCGCGTCAGAGACGGCTGCATCGGCTGCGGCGGTCGTGGGGTTGGCTCGGCCGGCGCAGTTCCAGGAGCCCAAAGTCGCCACCGTCGAGCCGGAGACGGCGAGACCGCCGGTCGCAGCCCCACCGGCAGCGGATTCGGAGCGGCCCGAGAGCGCCGACCCGGAATGGCGGGCGTTCGCGGCTGAAACCCTGGGGGTACCTGTGGCCGGCCGCAAACTTGCGATGCAGCGCCTGCTGGCGCATTGGGGTATCGCGTTTTCGGAGCGGGATCGGCGCGACCCCTGTGAGGCCGCAGAAGCGGATCTTGCCGCCTGCCTGGTGAGCCAAGGCGGCTGGGAGCGGCTGCTGGGGTTTGACCGGCCGGCGTTGCTGCGCATGGAGATCGGTTCGTCCCGGGCATTGTTTGTCACGGTGATCGGGTTCCGCGGCGATGCCGTGCTCGTCGATCTCGGCGATCGGGAGGAATTTGTGCCGCGGGCGCAACTCGACCGACATTGGTCCGGAGAATTTACCCTGCTGTGGCGGATGCCCCCGGGCGGCGAGAGACTGGTGAGCGATCGGGCCTCGAGCCGCTCCCGGGAATGGCTGGCCGAGCAGCTGGGGCCCCTGGTGGGCAATGCCCAGGGTACTGGTCTCGGCGCCCTTACCATGAGTTTCCAGGAGCAGCAGGGGTTGCAGGTGGACGGTGTGGCGGGACCCGAGACGATGATCCGGCTGAATTCGCTGTCCAAGCGTTCGGGTGTTCCGCAGCTTCGGAGGGGGGGTAGGCGGCTTGTCGTATATTCTCGAAGCGCTGAAGAAGTCCCAGCAGGAGCGCGAACAAGGCCTGGCGCCGGCTCTGCCGGCGGACACGTCGATGGTGACGCGTGGGGGGGCGGCCCTGGGCCGCCACGCCTGGGGTTATGTATCCCTGGCATTGGCGGCCGCAGCCATAATGATTTCCCTGTATGGGCTCGTACAAGGGCGGTTTTCGGGGCCTTCCGGGGCTTCCGACTCGGTCCCCGGCGAGGCGTTGAGTGCGCCCGCGGATGTCGGTCATCCGCCGCCGGCGTCCGAGTTGCCGCCGGCCTCGGCGCCGCCGCCTGCGGTGGCCGCGAGCAGCGACCAGGTGCCGGAGGCAAGCTCAGGGGGCGCAGGTTCGCAGGCCCCGGTCCCGTCCGATCCCGAACCGGCTCCCGCTCGGGGCTGAGCCCGCGTCCCAAGAGGTGGCCCCGGAGCGCGTCGCATCGCCGCGAACGGATTCCGGATCCGAGCGGGGCGCCGCGCCGGGCTTGGCGCAAGCCCGGTCGGGCAGCGTTGTCGAGGCGGTGGAAGCGACGCGGCTGCCGGCGCCACCGGGAGCAGCTCCGACGCCCAGTCCCGGTGTGCCGCGGATGCCGAAGCCCGCCCCGAAGCGCTCCGAGACAGCGGCTTCGCAGCCGGCGCCTGCGGACTTCGAGCCCGCGGCGTCACCCGGGCCGGTGGTGGGTGCGCCGGCGGCGAGGGAGGCGCCGGAACGGCGGGTGTCCGAGCTGGCCGCGGCCGTGGAGCGCCGGATCGAGGCCTCGCCGGCTCCGGTGGCGGCCATGGACTCGGGTGTGGGTCGAGCACCGGTTCGGCCGCCTCGGAAATTGCCCCCGGGTCCCAGTCAACTGCCTCCCGCGGTGTTTCGGGGGCTGCCCGAAGCGCGGGTGCTGGTGCATGTCTATGTGGAGCAGCCGGCGCGTAGATTCGTAATATTGAACTCCCGCAAACTACGGGAGGGCGATACCACTCCGGAAGGGCTTCGGATGGAGGAGATCGTGCCGGAAGGCGTTATCCTGAGTTTCAAGGGTCACCAATTCTTCATTCCGCGCTAGACCGGATATCGCGATACCGGGGCAGGCCCGACTTGCCTGGGAACCCCGATCTGGGATGAAGAACCCGGGTCAGGTGCTTGGCGTGGAGCCAGCGGTTCGGGCGGACAAGACGCCGTGCCGCTCCAAATCCTCGGCGGTTACGGGCTTCTGGAACAGGTAGCCCTGGGCAAGATCACAGTGCAATGCTCGGAGTGCCGAGGCCTGGGCGAGGGTTTCCACCCCTTCCGCGAGGACGGTCATGCCCAGGGTTCTGCCGAGGGCGACCGTGGCTTTGACGATCTCCAGGTCGTGTTCGTTGTCCAGCATGTCGTGAATGAACTCGCGGTCGATCTTCAGCTTGTGGGCCTTGATGTGCCGCAGGTACGATAATGACGAATAGCCTGTGCCGAAATCGTCGATGGAGAATTGCAGGCCTTGGTCCGCAAGTTGCTCCATCAGGGCGCGGACGCTGTCCTGCGCTTCGACCAGTATGGTTTCCGTCAATTCCAGCTCAACCTCGTGCAGAGCGACGCCCGAGGTCCTGATTTCGTGGACGATCGACTTCAGGGCCTCAGGTTCCCGGATTTGTGCCCCCGAAATATTGATGGCTACCCTGACGAATTCGACCCCGCGGGCTTTCCAGCGCTGGATCTGGCGGCAGACCTCGGTGGTAACCCAGTGGCCAATGCTGTCCATTTTCCCGCGTTTTTGTATGATGGCGATGGCTGTTTGGGGGCTGATCTCGCCGCGTTCGGGGTGATTCCAGCGCAACAGTGCCTCGAGACCCTTGAGTTCGTTGCTGACCAGGTCGATCTGGGGCTGAAACACCAGATATAACTCGCCGTTCTCCATAGCGGTCGGCAATCGGGCGGCAAGTTCCGCTTCCAGTTGCATGGCCTGCGTCATCTTGTCTTCGAAGAACAAATACTGGTTACGCCCGGCTTCCTTCGCTCCGTACAGCGCCAGGTCGGCTTGGGCCAGCAGATTCGCGATCGGCGGGCGCGTGCTATCCACGATCACAATTCCGATGCTGGTGCTGATCTCCAGGTTGCTGTCGTCGATCAGGAACGGTTGTTGCAGAAGGTCGACAAGGCGCTCTGCGAGCAAGGCGGCGGCGCTCGGCCCTTCGACATCTTCCAGCAGCACGGCGAATTCGTCTCCCCCCATCCGGGCAATCGTGTCGACCTCGCGGAGTGCCGTGCAAAACCGTTGCGCGACCTGGGTGAGCAAAGCGTCGCCTGTGGGGTGCCCCAGGCTGTCGTTGATATCCTTGAAATGATCCAGGTCCAGGAACATCAGCGCGAACTTGGTGCCGTAACGGTCGAGCTTGGCGATCGATTGGTGCAGTCGTTCGTTGAACAGGACGCGGTTGGGTAGCCCGGTAAGGGCGTCGTGAAATGCGAGCTGCTCGATCTTTTCTTCCGCCAGCCTGCGTTCGCTGATGTCGTGGAAGGCCACTACCGCGCCGATCACTCGGTCGTCGCGGATAATCGATTTGCTCGAGTACTCTACCGGGAAGCTGGTTCGGTCCTTGCGCCAGAAGACCTCGTGGTCGGAATGGTGGCTGCCCCCGTCTCTCGCCGTCTTTGTGATGGGGCAGGCACCCTCCGGTATCGGGGAGCCGTCGGCCCGGGAATGGCGGGTCAGGTTGTGGATTTGCGCACCTTCGAGTTCGCTTCGTTGGTATCCGAGCATTTCGGCGGCGGCCTGGTTCGCGAAGGTGACGCAGCCTGTGGTGTCGATCCCGAAGATGCCTTCGTTGCTCGATTCCAGAATCAACCGCTGGCGTTCCTCGCTTTCCCGCAGCGCCTTTTCCGCCAGTTTGCGTTCGGTGATGTCCTCTTTCACCGCAAGGTAGCTGACTACCTTGCCGTACTGATCGGTGACGCCTTGCATGAGGGCCTCTTCCCAGTACAGCTCGCCGTTCTTTCTACGATTGTGCAGTTCCCCCTTCCACACCCCTCCGGCACTGATGGTTTCCCACAACTCCCGGTAATCGTCCGTTTTGGTTTCCCCCGACTTCAGAATTCGCGGGTTTTGGCCGAGTACTTCCTCTTTGGCGTAGCCCGTCACTGCGGTAAAGCGCGGGTTGACATACTCGATGCGCCCGTCCAAATCCGTGACCACGACGGAAACGGGGCTCTGCTCGACCGCCCAGGAAAGCCTCAGCAACTGCTGGTTGGTGTCCAGCAGTTGCTGCCGGTCTTCGCGGATCTCACGCATCATTTGGTTGAAAACCGCCGTCAGTTCCCCGAGTTCGTCGCCGGAGAATACCTCCACCGGCTGTTGGAAATCGCCTGCCGCCATCCGTTTGGCGCCTTCGCTCAGGGCCCGCACGGGTCGGATGACGTTGTGGCGGAACACGACGAAGATAAGGGCCGCGAGCAACAGCAACCCAAGCAGATAGATTGCCACCAACTCATAGCTGTTTCGCGTGGCGAGGACTCGCAAACGGTTTGGGTCGGCGCCGATGACGACCTCGCCCAACGCCTCCCCGGAGTCGGTGATCGGGAAGTGAAGCTGGATGATATCCTGGCTGGCTTTCAGTTCTTCCAGCGGGTGCCTGAGGCTTCTGCTCTGTCCCGCCGGGGCCGTGGGTAACGGCAGTCCGTTGGTGAGCGGGAGCCCGTTGTTGTCCAAGATGACGGCGTACAGGATGTCGGGGTCGGTGGCAACCTCTTTGGTGAACCGCTCCAGTGTGATGAAGTCGTAGCCATAAATCGCTTCCGGACTGATGATGGCCAGGAAATGGCCCAGCGCGGAGGCCTTTTCCGCCAGCCCCCGCTTGAGCAGGCGCTGCTGGGCCCAGGCGCCGTAGACCGCTGCGGTTCCCAGCGTGATGATAAGTGCCAGCGAGACCCAGAAGGTGAACGTCGCGCGCAGCCCCGGCTGGGGCCGCAAGCGGCCGATTAGGGAACCCTGGCGCTCCGGTGATTCCGGCTTCATTCGCTTTCGCTGAACACGCGGCGGACGACAGCCCGGTGGGGGGCGTAATCGGCGTCACTGGCGGGGTTGATCCCGGTCAGTTGGGCGCTCTCCAGGACCTGGCGGCCTTCAGCCGTGTTCGCCAGATCGAGCAGCAGCGATTGCACGCGCTGCTTCAGCGCCTCGGGCATGTCGGCAGGCACTGCCCAAGGCAGGTGTGGAAAGGGCGCGCTGGTGGCGAGCGTGCGCAGCTCTTTGGGATCGGACTTCCCGCTCAGTATCGGAAGTTGGATTACGACCTCTCCGACACCGCAGGCGTCGGCCCGGCCGAGGTAGGTGGCAATCACCGCATTCGGGGGGTTTACCGCGAACAATTCCTGGTAGTCTCCTGCGCCCAGGCCCGCTTCGCGAAGCACGAAGGTGGGCAGGATGTAACTCATCATTGCGCTTCGGTCGCCGCCAAAGATAATCCGGCGCCCCCGCAGCTGCTCCAGGCTTTCGATGCCGGACCCTTTGCGCACGAACAGGGCGCTTCTTATGCTGCCCTCGCCGAATTCCTCGTTCTGCGCGATCGCCTCGTAGCCATAGGCATCGTGGGCCCGAATGTACTGGTACTGGTTGAGGTGAATCAGGTCGAAGCGGTGCCGCTCCAGGCTGCGCATAAAGGCGCCGAAGCTGGCGCTGGTTCGCAGCTGCACCCGACGCCCGAGTTGTTCCTCCAGGTAGCGCGCCAACGGCCTGAACATACGCATGGTCAGCGCCGCGTTGCGCCTCGGGAAGACGCTGACGGTCAGCGGCGCTTCAGGCTGTGAGTATACGGCGGCGGAGCCGAACAACAGGGCGGCGCTTAGAACGACTGCCACGACAGCGCGGATGGCTGGGGCTCTGCGAGCCCCTGGGTGTGCGCTTGATTTCATATCGACAGTTTCTTTCGGCAGTCACCGGTCGCACCGGGGGACAGGTGCCAACTCCTGCGGTCGTTTGGTTGGGCAGTCTCGGCCAACGCCCCTGGGGAAACGATGAAAAAACCCTCCTTGGCATTTTTTTCAGCACGGCTTTCGAAAACCCGGTTTCCGAAATCCTTCATTTTCAACCGCTAAGGGCGATCGAAAATCGCGAGGCGTGCTGCCTCGCTCGGGAAACGCAATAAATCAGATGCCGGCGTTTCCCTAGTATAGAAGGTTCAGGGGCGATATTGATATCCGGAGACGGTCGGTTCGAGCGCGGCGCCCCGCCGGAGCGCGCTGGTCGCCCGACTTGCGGGGTGGCAAGCCCCCCGGCACCGCAAGAACGCGGTTGCACAGGGGGCAGCCCGGATATCTCACCAGGTATCGCGTCGCTGGCGCAGGGCCTGTGCGTCTGGGCGCCGCTCTGGAGCGAAATCGATAGCCGGAGCTACCGGTTGAGTGAAGCGCAAGCCCAGGCGTGCAGGCACCAGCCGGGGGTGCGATAGTCAGGCGGCGTTATACCGGGTGTTTCGCTGCAGACGCCTCCGTAGTCCTAATGCTAAGGTCTCGAATTTCCAGTCGCTTATGCCCAGTCGCCTGGCGGCTTGGTGAAATATCCGGGCTGGAACGTCAAACACTGGCCCCGAGCCGACGGGCGATCTTCCGGATCTGCTCCGGCGGCGGGTACTCGCCGGCGCCGCGCTGCTGCAGATAGGTCAGCCACTGGCTGGCCTCCTCGCTCAGCTCCGGGTCTGTGCCCTGGCATCCGACCACGCTGATGACCTGGTCGCCGATCTTCCAGGGCCCGTCCCCCTTGAGCTCTCCCTGCACCAGGTGCGCCGCCTCGGCCGGGGTCTTGCGGTGCCAGAAGGGGTCGAGATAGATCAGCCCCTGGGGGTGGGGGAAACATTCCGCCATAAGCCGCTTGCGCCCGTCGCCGGAGCGAATCACCAAGGGGACGGTCACCTGAAACGGTTCGGTCATTACGGATTCAGCTTGCGCTGCGTCCCATCAGGGCCTCGAAGCGCTGCTTGTAGGCCTGCTCGCGCAGGGCCTCGGCTTCCTGCTGGCTGGCGGCGGTGGGGGAGTCGCGCCACTGGCCGCTGGCGTGGTCGAAAACCGAAAAGCGCCAGTTGCGCCCGACCTTGAATACCTTGGTGACGTCTTGGGCCGCCTGGCGCAGGGCCTGCAGCTTGCTCATGCCGCCCTCCGGCGGGGCCGGCGGGGGCGGAGCCTGTGCCGCCGCCGGTTCGGGTTCGGAAGCGAGCACGGTGAAGCGGGTCTGGTCGATTTCGCCCGTGGTGTCCACCTCCAGGCTCTGCACGCCCGGCATTCGGCTCAGGATATACCCGGCCATCATCAACGCCAGCTTGCGGTTCTCGTTCTCCAGCGCAGTGAGCAGCTTGTCGGCAGCGATCTGGCAGCGCTGCTCGCGATTGGGTTGGTCCACCCAGTCGCGGCTCATCTGCCAGCCGGAGTCCATGTCTTGGTCCATCCTGGCGAAGAAGTCTTCCGCCTCTTGGAGCAATGGGTCGGGGACATTGAGGTCGATGGTCTGATCGTCGACAATTACGTTCAATATCATGGGTGCGGCTCCACCGTTGTTGACCGCCGCATTGTAGCAGAGTTGTGAATTGGGGAAGGTGGCAGGCCCGGTCATGGGCCCACCGGACGCCGATCCATGCCGATTCTGCCCGGCAGGCCAATGATCGGCCTCTATCGAAATCCGCAGGAGTGAGCGCATGTTGCTGGAAATTTCCGGGGTGCTGAACCAGCCTCAACTGGACAAGCTGCACGGAGTTGCCGAGCAGGCCCGTTTCGTCGACGGCCGCCATAGCGCCGGCATGGCGGCGCGGCGGGTCAAGATCAACCAGGAACTGGAGCTGCCGCCGGAGGGGACGCAGCTGGTTAACCGCATCCTGATGAGCAGCCTGGGGCACAACCCGCGCTTTCGCAGCTTTGCCCTGCCGCACCGGATGGCGGATTTCATCGTCGCCCGCTACCGCCCCGGCATGACCTACGGCGACCATGTGGACGACCCGATCATGGGCAGCAATGGGCCGCGTTTCCGCAGCGACGTGTCGATGACGGTGTTCCTCAACCCGCCCGAAAGCTATGACGGCGGTGAGCTGGTGGTGCGGACCCCATTCGGCGAGAAACGGGTCAAACTGGCTGCCGGCGATGCGGTGATTTACCCCTCGGCGAGCGTGCACCGGGTGGCGGAGGTGACCCGCGGAGAGCGCCTGGTGGCCCTGACCTGGATCCAGAGCTACGTGCGTGATGCCGCCCGGCGGGAACTGCTGTTCGAGCTGGATCAGGCCCGCGAGCACTTGCTCGAGCAGGACCCGGACGCCGAGACCACCAAGTACGTGGACCGTTCCTACGCCAATCTGCTGCGTATGTGGGGGGATGTCTGAGTCGGGGGCGGGGCGGACAGCCGTGGCCAGAAAAGTTTTGACTTCCCTCGGGAACGGTATGGTATATTACCAAAACTTGATTCACTGATTTTGACTCGAACCCGAGCCGGCACTGGCTGGCGATTCCCGGTCGATAATACGGAGACTGAGCATGAGCGATACCCAGGCATTGATTCAGGAGAAGAAAGAGCTGATCAACAAGATGCTCGAAATGCAGCAGAAGTTTATCGAGCTGGAGCACCAGCAGGGCATTACCGGCAAGGACTACTACGCCTCGAAGGATGGCCTGCTGGCTGACTACCGTCAGGATTACATGGACATGGCCAACCGCGTGGTTGACCTGGCCCACGAGATCGTAGGCTCCGCACGCAATTTCTGAGCCGCTGGGTCTAAGCCCTCGCGGTTGCCGGTCCCGCGTCGGCGGGGCCGGGACGAAAGCCCGCTTCCACACCGGAGCGGGTTTTTTCTTGCCTGCTGCGAGGGGTTTGCCCGGCACAAAAAACCTGATTACCGCTGTGTCTAACCCCGGTCGCGTTCCAGCGCCGGCCTGAAGAAGGATGTCGGCTGAATTGATCTCCGGGGCCTGTTAGAGCCCCTGTGGGAGCGGCTTGCAGCCGCGATTGGGCGTTTCATGACAGCGATAGGCCGTTCGCGGCTGCAAGCCGCTCCCACGGGCTGGAAAGGCTTCGCCGAGCCAGCTTGCCGCTATGTCTCGACTCGATCAAGGCCCTGGACTGGCGTCGAACCGAGCGCCGATTGACCGTTTTCGGTGTTCCCCGATCCCGGCTGAGGCCTGGGTGTAGTCAGGATAAAAAAAGGGGCGGCGCCGAGTGGCGCCGCCCCTTTTTTTGGCTCTGCCCGCAAGCGGGGCGCTGGGCTCAGTAACCGCCCTTGCGCAGCACGAAGGGCAGGCCGGCGATCTTGTTGCCCTGCTTGCTCGGGGCCTTGGGGAACAGCCTGTACATGTCTTTGCTGGTCACCTTCTTGCCCAGGCGTTTGGCCATGTCCTTGAGGATGGCGCGCTCCATCGGCTGGTTGCCGCCGTTATTGAGGAACTCGTCGCGCAGGTACTCGATCACCTGGAAGTGCTCGTCGGTCAGCTCGACGCCCTCTTCCTCGGCCAGGGCGCGCCCAACGTCCTCATTCCAATCATTGGCATTCACCAGATTGCCGTTGTCGTCGGTCTCAATGGATTTTCCGTTTACTTCTAGTGCCATAGCAAACTCCTGGTTACTGGTCGGTCGGAAAACTGGGGGCACATTTTAGTATTTTTTCGCCAGTTAGTCATCATCCAGCTTCTTGACCGCTTCGATCCCCTTGTGCGGCAGAAAGATGCCGCAGCCCATCAGCCGGTGCGGTCCCAGCCCGAAGCGCTGCAGCTGCAGCGAGTGCTCGGGATTGAGGTCGGCCAGCAGCAAGCTGCGGGTGTGCAGCGGGCCGTCGGGAGTCTGCAGCCGGGTCTCCTTGCCGCACAGGGCCTTTCTCATTGTGATGCCCTGCGGGCGCAGCTCCCCGGCCACGCGCTGCAGGAACGCATCTTCGTCTTCCCCGGGCTGGCAGACCACATAGCGCGAGAAAATAGTGCCCAGCCTGCTCAGCGGCCGGGTCTTGCTCTTGCCCACGCGCAGCGGGTGGCCACCGATATCCAGACTGGTGCCGGTCAGCTGCTGGGCCTGTTCAAGGCGCTCGAGCGGCACCCGAAGGGTGAATTTGGTGCGTTTGGACAGGCACAGTTTCTGACCGTCTTCCTCGCTCGGGCGCTCCCAGCCGTTCTGCGAACCGGCGACGTGGATCAGGTGCACCGCGGCGCGCGGCTCTTCGGTCAGCCAGGGCAGGGCCAGCAGCACCGCGGCGGACAGCTCGTGGGCATGGTCCACCGGCAGCTCCCGGCAGTCGATGGAGAACAGCAGGTCGATGGTGTCCAGGGGTTGGGCCGGCGCTCGTTGCTCGCCGTCTTCTTCCCAGAACATGTCAATTCACCGCCAGCTGGGCCTGCAGGGCCTCGCGGTCGAACCACCAGTCGTCCTGCACCAGCACGTCCACCACGTTGCGCAGGCGGGGCAGGAATTTGTCCGGCTCCTTGAGCTCCAGGCGTTCCATCCACTGGTCGAACTGCTGCTGGGTCTCGACCTGGCTGTGGCGGCGCGCCACGTTGCCCAGGATTTGGCCGGCAAAGAAGCTCAGGTTTTCCTTCTGCTGGCCCTCGGCCCGCAGGTCGATCAGGAACATGGCGGTAGTGGCGGCTACCGCGGCGCCGTCGGCGTCGTCCGGGGTATCGTCCACTACGTGGTGCAGCAGGGTGGCGGACAGTTCCGGGTCCATCGGGAAGGTGACCGCCAGCCAGATGCCCTGGCCCAGCGCGCTCAGGGAGCCTTCCTGTTCGGCCTCGAACAGCACGTCGCAGAGGTCCGCCGCAGATTCCCAGTCCTGAAATTCAATAAAGGTATCGAAGGCCGAGCGGCCGCTGCGCCAAGCCTCGTCGCCGCGCTCCAGTCCGACCAGGGTGCGGGCGATCTGCAACTGCAAATCGGCCTGCTCCCGGCGGTCGCCCCGGCCGGCGCTTGCGCGCAGCTGGTCCTGCAGGGCCTCCAGGTGCGACTCCAGGGCCGCCTGCTCGGCCTGCTGGCCTACAGAGTCCGCCGCCAGGTCCGGCAGTTCGGTCATCGTAAGTTGTTGCTTCTTCATGGTCTATCCCAGGTAGCCGCTGAATACCGCCTCCAGGCGGTCTTCCCAGTCGAGCGGGGTGTCGGAGTAGGGTGGTTTGACGTCCATTCGGAAGAAACGTTCGCCGCTGCGGGCTACCTCTTGGACCAGCGGGATCAGGTCGTCGAACGAATCCAGCTGCGGATTGGCGATCATAATTTCGCTGAGCATCAGCATGTCGGTTGTGCCTAAGTTTGGTTGCCTCGGGAGCGCACCGGGGCGGTGCCCGCGATACGGTCGAAATATCTGGCCCGGAAGAGCAGGCGGCGCCGTTCCGCCGCCTCGGTATCGCGGAATCCGCTGCGGTTGTGCAAGACGTTGTTGCTGACCAATACCTCGCCCGGTTGCAGACGATGACGAAATATGTAGGGCGAGCCGGACGAAAACAACCCCTGCAAGAACGCCGCGGCTGCCGCCGCCGCTCCCGGCTTCCAGCGGATATTGCGCTGGCGCGCCGAGTAGCGCATGTGCAGGCTGCCGTCGCCCGCTACCGAGAACACCGGGCCGACCCGGGCCGGGCGGATCTCGCGCCCGGCCTCGATATTGGCCGGGATCGTCAGGGCGTCGGGCTCCATAAGGGCCCGCGCCAGTTCCGGGTCCTCCTCGCGCAGCAGCAGATAGGCGATCTCCGGGTCGAGCAACTGGTTCTCGCCGCCCTCGCTCGCCGGCCTTACGCACAATAGGGCCCAGGCGCGGATCTGCTGCTCCGGGGCGTTGTAGTAGCCGTCGGTGTGCCAGCTCAGGGGTCGGTCGGTGTAGGGGATGTACTCGTTGGCCCGGCGCTGGTCCGCCACTCGGATGGCGCTGACGCCGTCCTCGTCGGCGCACAGATTCTGGTCCAGGCGTGCCAGGCCGAGGGCGGCACCGAGCCGGCGCAGTCCTGCGCCGGACCTTTCCCACCCCTCGGGCAGGCGGACTAGGGCCATATTGGCGCGCTCCCCACAGCTGCGGATCTGCGCCAGCTCGGCCGTGCTCGGGCCTGCATCGTCTGCCAGCGCCAGGCTCAGCTCGCTCAAGCTGACCGGCGCCGCCGCCAGCTTGTGCGCGCACCAGCGCTGGAAGCCTGCGTGGTTGTCCGGGTCGAAGGGCGAGGTCATGGCAGTTCCCTGAATATGTAGAAGGTATTGGTTATATTAGAATGAATTGACGATCCAAAAGAAGCCCGGTAGTATGCGCTGTTAACCTACGGCTGGTCGGGTAATTGTCCCGCGGCCGGAGTCGGAGCCCGGGTGAAAAGGGTACCCCCCCTTTAGTGGAATACCCCCCCGGCGCGCGCTTGGCTAGTATTTAGCCCCCGCCGAATAGGCTGAGGCGCCGACGGTCGGGATGGCGGCAATCTTCAGAGGCAGCGGTTGCCGGCTGGACCGGCGGCTGAAGTCGAGAGCGAAATGTGAGGCACTTCGGGGCAGCGGTCCCCGGGATATCAACCAGTTTACGAGTCACTAAATCTTAGTTAGGAGAACTAGCCCGATGGCAATCGAAAAGCACGATACTCCGATGCTTGACCAGCTGGAAACCGGTCCCTGGCCCAGCTTTATTTCCGGTATCAAGCGCATGCGCGACCAGCACCCGGACGAGCGCATCAACAAGGTCATCAACGACCTCCTGGGTCAGCTGGAGCACTCCTACGAGACCCGCAAGGGCTACTGGAAGGGCGGTACCGTGTCTGTGTACGGCTACGGCGGCGGCATCATTCCGCGCTTCTCCGAGGTCGGCAAGGCCTTCCCCGAGTCCAAAGAATTCCACACCCTGCGCGTACAGCCGCCGGCGGGCAACCACTACAGCACCTCGATGCTGCGCCAGTTGGCCGACGACTGGGAGAAGATGGGTTCCGGCCTGATCACCTTCCACGGCCAGACCGGCAACATCATGTTCATCGGCACCGATACCGAGCGCACCCAGCACTTCTTCGACACCATCAATGAGTACGGTTGGGACCTCGGCGGCGCCGGCCCCTGCGTGCGTACCGCCATGTCCTGCGTGGGTGCGGCCCGCTGCGAGATGTCCTGCGCCAACGAGCAGAAGGCCCACCGCCTGCTGGTGAACAACTTCACCGACGACGTGCACCGTCCGGCCCTGCCCTACAAGTTCAAGTTCAAGGTTTCCGGCTGCCCGAACGACTGTCAGAACGCCATCGAGCGCGCCGACTTCGCGGTGATCGGCACCTGGCGCGACGACATGAAGGTCGACCAGGAAGAGGTCAAGGCTTACGTGGCCAAGAAGGGCCGCCAGTACATCATCGACAATGTGGTCACCCGTTGCCCGACCAACGCCCTGTCGCTGCGCGACGATGATTCCCTGGACGTCAACAACAAGGACTGCGTGCGCTGCATGCACTGCTTGAACGTGATGCCCAAGGCGCTGCACCCCGGCGACGACCGTGGCGTGACCATTCTCATCGGCGGCAAGCGCACCCTGAAGATCGGCGATCTGATGGGTACCGTGGTGGTTCCGTTCAAGAAGCTGGAGACCGAGGAAGACTGGGAATCCCTGGTCGAAATGGCGGAAGAGATCATCGACTTCTGGGCCGAGAACGGCCTGGAGCACGAGCGCTGCGGCGAGATGATCGAGCGCATCGGTCTGGTCAACTTCCTGGAAGGCATCGGCATCGACCCGGATCCGAACATGGTCAGCAGCCCGCGCCAGAGTTCCTACGTCCGCATGGACGGCTGGGACGATGCGGCCGAAGCCTGGTTCGAACGCAAAGCCGAGGGTTGATCCCGGCGCTGCCGAATCGACTGCTTACTGCACAAGGTCCGGAGGGCGACCCCTCCGGACCTGCCAAACACTAGCGAATTTGCCTGAAAATCTTGGAGGTAACGATGGCGAAGCAAGAAATGCGCGAGCCGATCGAAACTGGATGTCCCGACCCGTTTCAGTACATGCACCCGACCATGCGCCGCAATTTCGGCCTGTGGAAGTACCATGAGCATCCGCGCCCGGGCGTGCTCAAGCACGTGGCCAAGAACGGCGATGTGATCTGGACCGTCAAGGTCGGCACCCAGCGCATCCTTGACGTCTACAGCCTGCGTACCCTGTGCGACATTGGCGATCAGTACGCCGACGGTTTCGTGCACTTCACCCTGCGCAGCAACCTCGAGTACATGGTCGACGACGAGGCCAAGGTCGAGCCCCTGATCAAGGCGGTCGAAGACGCCGGCTTTATCGTCGGCGGTACCCAGAACTCGGTGACCATGATCTCCCACACCCAGGGTTGGCTGCACTGCGACATCCCCGGCACCGACGCGTCCGGCGTGGTGAAGTCCATGATGGACGAGCTGATCGACGAGTTTAAAGAAGCCAATATGCCGAACCGCGTGCATATCACCACCTCCTGCTGCCAGATCAACTGCGGCGGCCAGGGTGATATCGCCATCAACGTCCAGCACACCAAGCCGCCGAAGATCAACCACGACCTGGTGGCCAATGTCTGCGAGCGCCCGTCGGTCGTAGCCCGCTGCCCGGTGGCCGCGATCCGGCCCGCCATTGTCAACGGCAAGCCGTCGCTGGAAGTGGACGAGAAGAAGTGCATCTGCTGCGGCGCCTGCTTCCCGCCTTGCCCGCCGATGCAGATTAACGACGCCGAGCATTCCAAGCTGGCCATCTGGGTCGGTGGTAACCACTCCAACGCCCGTGGCAAGCCGACCTTCCAGAAGCTGGTCGCTGCCGGCATCCCCAACAACCCGCCGCGTTGGCCCGAGGCCACTGCCCTGGTCAAGCGCATCCTCAAGGCCTACAAGGAAGGGGCTCGGGATTGGGAGCGGATCAACGAGTGGATCGAGCGTATCGGCTGGCCGCGCTTCTTCGAAGAGGTGGAGCTGCCGTTCACCAAGTACCACATCGACAACTGGCGTGGCGCCCGTGCCAGCCTGAACTCGTCGACCTACATCCGCTTCTAAGACGGGGTTCGGTGATGAAGCTAACCATTCAGGTCAACGAAGGGCCTTACCAGCACCAGTCCTCGGACAGTGCCTACCTGTTCACCAAGGCGGCGTTGGAAAAGGGGCACGAGATCTTTCGCGTGTTCTTCTACCACGACGGGGTCAATAACGGCACCCGCCTGACCACGCCGCCCCAGGACGACCGCAACGTGGTGCAGCGTTGGAGCGATCTGGCCGCCGAGCACAACCTGGACCTGGTTGTGTGCGTGGCCGCCGCCCAGCGCCGCGGCATCGTCGACGACGGCGAGGCCGAGCGCAACAAAAAGGACGCGACCAACATCGCTCCCGGGTTCCGCATCTCCGGGCTCGGGCAGTTGGTCGAGGGTGGCATCCAGGCCGACCGCCTGGTCGTGTTCGGCGATTGATCGGAGGGGGCTATGTCTCAAATCAAGAAGTTCATGTATGTGAATCGTAAGGCCCCTTACGGCACCATTTACGCCTGGGAGTCCCTGGAAGTGGTGCTGATCGGCGCCGCCTTCGAGCAGGACGTGAGCCTGGCCTTCGTCGACGACGGTGTCTATCAACTGGCCAAGGGCCAAAGCACCGATGGCATCGGCATGAAGAACTTTTCGGCCACTTATGCCGCTCTCGGCGACTACGAGGTCAACAAGATCTACGTCGAGAAGGAGTCGCTGGACGAAAGGGGCCTGACCCTGGACGATCTCCAGCACCTGGTGTGGGAGGACGAGGACGAGGATTGGGCCGAGAAAGACTCGATCCGCCTGGTGTCCCGCGCCGAACTGGCCGATGTCCTGGCCGATCAAGACGTGCTGTTCAATTTCTAAGGGGGTAAGAACATGTCGATGCTGCACCTTGTGAACAAATCCCCTTACGAGCGCAACAGCCTGGACACCTGCGTCGGCTACGTCAAAGACGGCGATACATTGTTGCTGATCGAAGACGGTGTCTACGCTGCGGCCAAGGCCGGCAAGGCCGCCGCCAAGCTGGCGGGGCTGGACGTCGCAGTGCTCGGCCCCGACCTGGCCGCCCGCGGTATCGGGGAGGACAAGCTCGCCGACGGGGTGAAGGTGGTGGATTACGCCGGTTTCGTGGACCTGGTCGAAGCCAAGGACAAGGTTCAATCCTGGCTGTAAGCGATTCTGCAATTTTTCGATCTAAGAGGAGATCAACATGCCTATCGAAGTCAACGGTAAGTCCCTGGAAACCGACGAAGAAGGTTACCTGGCCAACATCAACGAGTGGGAGCCCGGCGTTGCCGACGTGATGTCCAAGGAAGACGACCTGGAGCTGACCGACGAGCACTGGGACATCATCAACTTCCTCCGCGATTATTACGAGGAATACCAGATCGCCCCTGCGGTCCGCGTTCTGACCAAGGCGGTGGGTAAGAAGTTGGGTAAGGAAAAGGGCAACAGCAAGTACCTGTACGGCCTGTTCCCTTACGGTCCGGGCAAGCAGGCTTGCCGTTACGCCGGCCTGCCGAAGCCTACCGGCTGCGTCTGAGCACTCGCCGTACCCGGGTCGGGAGGGGCCAGCCCCTCCCGGCGCTCCCGTAGAATCAACGAGGAAACCGGAAACATGTTGTCCGTACTCTTCGCGGTGTTGTTCTATATCGCCACCGCAGTGCTGGTGGGTGGATTGGCTTATCGGATCTATCAGTTCGCCACCACCCCGGCCCCGCTCAAGATTCCTACCACCCCGGCTCCGGTGACCCAATCCGGTGTGGTTCTGCGCATGTTTCGTGAAGTGGTGTTCTTCGAGAGTCTATTCAAGGCCACCAAGTGGACCTGGATCTTCTCGTGGGCCTTTCACATGGGCATGTTCCTGGTCCTGGCGCGCCACCTGCGCTACTTCACCGACCCGGTGTGGACCCCGGTTGCCTTGATTCAACCGTTCGGCATTTATGCCGGCTTCGCCATGCTGTTTGGTCTGGCCGGCTTGTGGGCGCGCCGCTTCCTGGTCGACCGGGTGCGCTATATTTCCGCCCCGTCCGATCATCTGATGCTGGTGCTGCTGCTGGCGATCGCCGCCAGCGGCCTGACCATGACCTTCGTCGCCCATACCGATGTGGTCATGGTCAAGCAATTCTTTCGCGGCCTTATGACGTTTAGCTGGTCGCCGTTGCCGGCGGACTTCTTCGTCATCGTGCACCTGCTGCTGGTGGCCCTGCTGATGCTGATCTTCCCGTTCAGCAAACTGCTGCATGCGCCGGGCGTGTTCTTCAGCCCGAGCCGAAACCAGGTGGACAATCCGCGCGAGAAGCGGCACATCGCCGCCTGGGCGCGCAAGTTGGAAGAATCCTGATCCAATCCTGTAACTGGCCGACGAGGGCGTTTCATGGCTAAGGCAGATTTCGAGATTCCGAAACTCGGTGAGTTCATCGAGATACCGGAGTTAGTAGACGGCACGATGGCGCATAGCTCGCCTTTCGTCGCCAAGCCCCAATTCCAGGAGCCTCTGGGCTTCCCGGGCGAGTTGGTGGACGACTGGCAGGAAAAGACCATCGAGAAGATGGGCGACCTGCTCGGCAAGTACAGGTCCCTGCGGGTATATCTGGACTCTTGCGTCAAATGTGGGGCCTGCACCGACAAGTGCCACTACTATATCGGCACCAAGGACCCGAAAAATATGCCGGTTGGCCGCCAGGACCTGCTACGCAAGGTCTATCGGCGCTACTTCACGCTGCCCGGAAAGTACTTCCCCAAACTGGTGGGGGCGGTCGACCTGACCAAGGACGTCCTCGACGACTGGTACACCTACTTCCACCAGTGCTCCCAGTGTCGTCGTTGCTCGGTGTTCTGCCCCTATGGCATCGACACCGCCGAGATTTCGATGGCGGCGCGCGAGATTCTCGACAGCGTCGGCTACGGCCAGAAGTACTGTAACGAGATCATCGGCAAGGTGTTCACCATAGGCAATAACCTGGGTCTGCCCGGGCCGGCCCTGGCCGACACCCTGGAAGGCTTGGAGGAGGATGTCTACGACGAAACCGGGGTCGAGGTGAAATACCCGCTGGACCAGGAGGGCGCCGACATCCTGGTGGTGACCCCTTCAGCCGACTTCTTCGCCGAGCCCCATGTGGACGGTCTGATCGGCTACGGCAAGGTGTTCCACGAAGCCGGCGCCAGCTGGACCCTTAGCACCACCGCCTCCGAAGCTGCAAACTTCGGCATGTTCATCGGCAGCTACGAGAACATGCGCCGGGTCTCGATGCGGGTGCGCGAGGCGGCCCTCGAATTGGGGGTCAAGCGCATTGTGTTCGGCGAGTGCGGTCACGCCTGGCGCGTCGCTTACAGTTTCCTGAACACCCTGGCCGGACCCTTCGATTTTCTCGATCCGAACTACCCGGTGCCCCAGCATATCCTGGAGTTCACCTACAACGAACTGCAGAAGGGCACGCTGAATATCGATAAGTCGGCCAACGACGACAAGGTGGTCACTTTCCACGATTCCTGCAACGTGGCGCGGGCCAGTCGCATGGGCAGCTGGGCCGGCGGCCAGTTCGACATACCGCGGGCGGTGATCAAGGCGGTTTGCAACAACTTTGTCGATATGGACGCGGATACCATCCGCGAGAAGACCTTCTGTTGCGGTGGTGGCGGCGGCCTTTTGACAGACGACTTGATGGAGCTGCGGGTCAAGGGCGCATCGCCCCGTATCACCGCGCTCAAGGGAGTGATGGAAGACCGCGGTGTGACCCACATGGCGGCCATCTGCGCGATCTGTAAGAGCCAGTTCACCAAGGTGTTGCCCTACTATGGGCTCGACATGGACCAGATCGTCAGTGTCCATCAGTTGGTGAGCGAGGCGATCGTCCTGACCGGTCAAAACACCGACGGAGACGACGAGGATTAATCGGTAGGACCTGGCCCGGCGGTTGTGGGGTCCGGTAAAGAAACTCATTGGCACCCGTGAGCCGCCGCCGGCGGTCAGCGGATACGACAAAGATTCATACAGGTTAAGGAGAGGAAGAATGGCGACTCCTAGTGACGAAATGAAGACCAAAATTACTTGGCGGCGGTTCGAAGAAGGTGATCACACCTGGGATGATCTGACCGATTTGATCTTCAACGAAGATACTTCCCACAAATGTCCCACCTACGTCCACAAGACCCCGCCTTGCCAGGGCAGCTGCCCGTCCGGTGAGGACATCCGCGGCTGGCTCGCCATCGTGCGTCAGCAGGAGAAGCCGGTCGAGGGCATGGAGTGGCAGGAATACGCCTTCCGCCGCTCCACCGACGCCAATCCTTTCCCCTCCATGATGGGCCGCGTCTGCCCGGCGCCCTGTCAGGACGGCTGCAACCGCAACGAGGTCGAAGACTTCGTCGGCATCAATGCGGTGGAGCAGTTCATTGGCGATACCGCCATCGCCAACGGTTACCAGTTCGACGCCCCGGGCGCCGACACCGGTAAGAAGGTCGCCATCATCGGCGGCGGTCCGGCCGGTCTGGCAGCTGCCTACCAGCTGCGCCGCATGGGCCATGGGGCCACCATTTTCGAGGCCTTGAGCGACCTCGGCGGCATGTTCCGCTTCGGTATCCCCGGTTACCGCGTACCCCGCGACAAGCTGAGCGCCGAGATCCAGCGCATCGTCGACCTGGGTGTCGAGGTCAAGACCGGCGTCAAGGTCGGCACCGACGTGCAGGTAGCAGACCTGGAGAAGGAGTACGATGCCATCCTCTGGGCCATCGGCTGCCAGAGCGGTCGCGGACTGCCGGTTCCCGGTTGGGAAAACACCCCGAACTGCGTCTCCGGCGTCGCCTTCCTGAAAGCCTTCAACGAGGGCCGCATGCACGTGACCGCCAGTAAGGTGGTATGCGTGGGTGGCGGTGATACCTCCATCGACGTGGTTTCGGTGGCTCGTCGCCTGGGTCATATCCAGAGCACCAACCCGAGCGAGCGCCCGGAACTGGTGGTGCACGAGAACTACGTGATGCACGACACCGCGGTGACCGCTGCCCGCGAGGGCGCCGAGGTCACCCTGACCTCCCTGTTCACGAAAGAGAACATGACTGCAGCGGAGCACGAGGTGATGGACGCCCTGACCGAGGGTGTCACCATACTCGACGGCGTCATGCCCACCGAGGTAATCAAGGGTGACGACGGCCGGGCCACCGCGCTGAAAGTGGTGCCCTGTAAGGTCGAGAACGGCCGCCCGGTGCCCGTCGAGGGCGGCGAGGAGACCATTATCGAGGCCGATCTGGTGGTGTCCGCCATCGGCCAGGGCGGCGACATGACCGGTCTCGAAGAGTTCGACAACGGCCGCGGCCTGATGGACGCCGACAAGTTCTACCAGGTGCCGAGCAAGCCCGGCCACTTCGTCGCCGGCGACATCATCCGTCCGCACCTGCTGACCACCGCCATCGGCCAGGCCTCCATCGCCGCCGACAGCATCGACCACTACATGAAGCAGCAAGCGCTGAGCAAGCGTCCGAAGGTGGACGTGCATCACTTCGACCTGCTGAAGAAGATGGAAGAGGCACACCTGGCCCCCGAGCGCTTCGACGCCCACGCGGGGGACATGCGCGGTACCTCTGACGCCAACTATGCGGTGCACAACTACGAAGACCGCTCGTTCCAGGAAATCATCCCGGCCGACGAGTTGTTCCTCGGGCACTTCGAGTACACCCCGCGCCTGAAGCGCCGCGAAGAGGTTCCGACCTCGGACGAGGTGTTGGGCCACTTCAAGGAGCGCCTGATCTCACTGGATGAGGCGGAGGCGATCGACGAGTCCAAACGCTGCATGAGCTGCGGAATGTGCTTCGAGTGCGACAACTGCGTCATCTTCTGCCCGCAGGATGCGGTGTTCCGGGTCAAGAAGACCGAGGCGACCACAGGTCGTTACGTCGACACCGACTATGACCGCTGCATCGGTTGCCACATCTGCGCGGATGTATGCCCGACCGGCTACATCAAGATGGGTCTCGGCGAGTAGGAGTAGAGATGCGTAGTTCTACCAACTGCGTGCGCCGGGCCGCTTGGCTCCTCGCGGCGGGCCTGCTGGCCCTGTCCGCGGGGGCGCTGGGCGCCTCGGTGGTAACCGAGGGCTCCAAGGCGGCCGGTATGGCCAGTTGCGTCGAGCCCACCGATGTCATGCGGCGGAACCACATGGAGTTCCTCAAGCATCAGCGCGACGAGACCGTACACAACGGCATCCGCGGGGCCAAGCATAGCCTCGCCGCTTGTGTGGACTGTCACGCCTCGGTGACGGGTGGCGTTGCCAAGCCGATCAACGAAAAAGGCCAATTCTGCGCGGGTTGCCACGAGTTTACCGCCGTCAGCATCGACTGTTTCCAATGCCATCGCAAGGTGCCCCAGGCGCGGGACGCCGCGGTTGCGCATCGGGCGCCGGCCATCAGCGAGTTCGATCTAAACGACCTCGGCGCCCGTTCCGCGATGTTCTGGCTGCCGGCAGACGCTTACCTGCAGCAAGCAGTCTCGGGGAGGGATTGAGCATGAGCGAAAGCAATCGACAACCCGACATGAATCGCCGGAAGTTGCTCGGCGCTACCGCCGCCGGCGTTACCGCGGCCACCCTGGCGCCGGGGGTAATCCTGCAGACGGTGTCCGCTGCGCGGGCCCTGGACGAGCCGGTGACCGGCGACGTGCGCTGGGGCATGCTGATCGACACCGCCAAGTGCGCCGACGGCTGTATCGCTTGCGTGGAAGCCTGTGTGCTAGAGAACAATATCCCGAGCTTTGGACGTCCCACCACCGATCCGGTATGGATCCGAAAGGTCAAGCTGCGCGACACGCAGACCGGCAAGCTCACCAACATGCCGATGATGTGCCTGCACTGCGAGTTTCCGCCCTGTGTCGACGTCTGCCCCACCCGGGCCTCGTTTAAGCGGGCCGACGGGATTGTGCTGGTGGACCGACATACCTGCATCGGCTGCCGCTACTGCATGATGGCCTGTCCCTACAAGGCGCGCTCGTTCATCCACGAGCAAATCGACAACCAGACCGTGGCCGCCCCGCGGGGCAAGGGCTGCGTCGAGAGCTGCACGTTGTGCGTGCACCGGCTCGATCACGGCGATATTAGCACCGCCTGCGCCGATGCCTGCGCCAAAGAGGGTCACGAAGCGATCCTGGTGGGCGACCTCAAGGACCCGAGCAGTGCCATTGCCCAGCGCCTGAAGAGCTATCCGAGCCGTGAGATTCGTGCCGATCTGGAGCTGAATACCGGCGTTCGGTACTCGAACGTCTAGCCGAACAGGGGTGTAATGCAGATGAAAACCGTGCAATACCGAGAGCTTTACTGCACGCCTATCCGCTACTGGATCGGCCTGGGTGTGCTGGCCCTGCTGGTGGCCATCGCTCTAGGGTCGGCCTATTACATGGAGCACAACGGCCACTGGGTCACCGGTATGTCCAACCAGGTGGTCTGGGGCTTGCCCCATGTTTTCGCGATTTTCCTGATCGTAGCCGCCTCCGGTGCCCTCAACGTGGCCTCCATCGGGTCGGTCTTCGGTGGGCCCCTGTACAAGCCACTGGGCCGCTACTCCGGCCTGTTGGCGGTAGCCCTGCTGATCGGGGGCCTGATGGTGCTGGTGTTGGACCTGGGACGCCCGGACCGCTTGATCGTGGCCATGACCACCTACAATTTCAAGTCGATCTTCGCCTGGAATATCTTTCTGTACACCGGCTTCTTGGTCATTGTCATCGCCTACCTGTGGACCATGATGGAGCGCAAGGCCAACAAGTTCAGCCGGCCGGTCGGCTTCGTGGCGTTCTTCTGGCGGCTTGCGCTGACCACGGGTACGGGCTCCATCTTCGGCTTCCTGGTGGCCCGCGAGGCCTATGATGCCGCGATTATGGCGCCCATGTTTATCATCATGTCGTTCAGCTACGGACTGGCATTCTTCATCCTGACCCTGATGTCCGCTTTTATTTGGGGCGACCGGGAGATTGGCGATTTGCGCATGGCCAAGCTGAAAAACCTCCTGGGGGTGTTCGTGGGGGCGGTGTTTTTCTTCACGCTGGTCTACCATCTGACCAATCTCTACGCTACCCAACACCATGGTTTCGAGCGCTTCGTGCTGCTCGACGGCGGTATCTACACCGCAATGTTCTGGGGCGGCCAGATGTTGATCGGCACATTGATACCGTTGCTCCTGATTTATGCGCCAATGTTCTCACAGTCGCGCTATACCGTCGTTGTCGCCTCGTTGCTGGTGCTGCTGGGCGGGTTCTTCCAGCTTTATGTGATTTTAATCGGCGGCCAGGCCTATCCGATGAGTCTGTTCCCGGGCATGGAGGTGCTCGAGAGCGGCTTCTTCGACGGCGTGGTGGCGCACTACGTGCCCAGTATCTGGGAGTTCCTGCTCGGTATCGGAGGCGTTGCTGTCGCGCTGGCTTTGGTCGCGGTGGGGGCCCGCATGCTCAAGGTGTTCCCGGAGTCGCTGGAAGACCCTGACGAACTGGTCGCCAAGGCCTGAGCCGATCGGTTTCCGTAACCGGCTTCGCCAACGAACGAATCCACCACCGGGCCGCCGGTGGTGGATTTTTTGTTTTGATCGAGCGCGCTCATGAGTCATTTCTACCTCTCCGCAGCCCACAAGTCCTCCGGGAAGACCAGTGTCTCGATCGGCCTTTGTGCCGCCTGGCGCGCGCAGGGGGTGCAGGTGCAGCCGTTCAAGAAGGGCCCCGACTATATCGATCCCCTGTGGCTGTCCGCCGCCAGCGGGCGCTCTTGCATCAACCTGGATTTCCACACCATGCAGGAGCGGGAGATCCATTACGAATTCGTGCGCCGCATGCGGGGCGCGGAGCTGGGTTTGATCGAGGGAAACAAGGGGCTGTTCGATGGTATGGACCTGCACGGCCGCGACAGCAACGCGGCCCTGGCGCTGCAGTTGAGTGCGCCGGTGGTGCTGGTAGTCGACACCTCCGGAATGACCCGGGGGGTGGCGCCTCTGCTGCTTGGCTACCAGGGATTCGACGACCGCCTCGACTTGGCCGGCGTGATCCTCAACAAGGTAGGCGGGCCGCGGCACGAATCGAAGCTGCGGGCGGCGATCGAGCACTATACCGACTTCCCGGTGCTGGGGGCGGTGCAGCGCGCCAGCGAACTGCAGATCGACGAACGGCACCTGGGTTTGATTCCGAGCAACGAATCCTCGGAGACCGATGACAAGATCGCTGTCCTGGCCAGGGCGGTGAGCGAGCAGGTGGATCTGGATGCTCTGCGCGCCATAGCCGACCGGCGCGCGGCGCCGGCGGCGATCATCGAGTTGCCCCTGCGGCGTCAGCCGGACCTGCGCATCGGCATCGCCCGCGACCGTGCGTTCGGCTTCTACTACCCCGGTGACCTGGAGGCGCTGCGCGCCAACGGCGCGGAATTGGTAGCGATCGATTGTCTCCGGGACCCGGAGCTGCCGCAGGTCGATGGTCTGTTCATCGGTGGCGGTTTTCCGGAGACGGTGATGGAGCAGTTGGAGGCCAATCGCAGCTTGCGCGAACAGATCCGGTCTTTCATCGAGGCCGACGGGCCTGTCTACGCCGAGTGCGGCGGCCTGATGTACCTATGCCGCGAGTTGCGGTGGGGCGAGCGCAGGGCCGCCATGGTGGGTGCGATTCCAGCAACCGCAGTGATGCACCGACGGCCCCAGGGACGCGGCTACGTGCAACTGCGCGAGACCGCCCACGCGCCCTGGCCACCGGCCCCCGGTTGGGAACCGGCGCGCCTGATCCATGGCCACGAGTTCCATTATTCGGCCCTGGAGGGGCTGGAGGGAGAGCCGACCTATGCTTACGAGGTGGTTCGGGGCACCGGCATCGACGGTCGCCGCGACGGCTTGGTGTACAATAACCTTTTGGCCTGTTACAGCCACCTACGGGACGTCGGCGGCAACCACTGGACCCGCCGTTTTCTCGACAAGGTTCGCCAGAGCCGTCACCCATGAGCTTGGGGCGCTCGACGACGGGGATTCATTTGCCGCAGGCGTGCCCCTCGGGGTATAACGTAAAGCGCATTGGAGAAAGGCTGCAAATCGGCCTTTCCTCAGCCGAGATCGAGAGGAAATAGCAGCATGTTCAGAATTACCCAAGCGGCGGCCGCGCAGGTCAAGACGGCGGCCCAGCAGGGTGGCGCCGACGAAATAGCCCTGCGCCTGGCCGCGGTTCGCAACGCCGACGGATCTTTCGACTACCGCATGGGCTTTGACGAGGTCAAGGAGGACGATATTCAGTTCCAGTCCGAAGGCGTGCAGATTGTTATGGCGCCGGAGTACATTCCCTTGCTCGATGAAACCGTGATGGACTTTGTCGAGCTCGACGACGGCGAACATCAGTTTGTCTTCGTCAATCCGAAGGACAGTAACTACGTGCCGCCCCAAGGTCAGGGCGCCGGGTAGGCACCCGCCCCGGGCGCCTGCCCCAACCTCAGCGCTGCGACAACCGAGGCAGCCGCCGCCGCGGTTGTCACTGCCCCTTTTCAGCGGCCCCCATGGAACTCACCAACGAAGACACTTTGCGGCTGAACGTCCTGTTGGCGAACAAGCCTCAGGCGATCCGCATCGACGAATCGTCGATGACCGTGCTCGGTCTTACCCCGCGAGGCGAAGTGCGGGTTCAGCTCAACCCGATCGGTCGCAGCGAGCCCTACCTGCGGAAGGTTCGGGAACTGCTGTCCGGCCACGTGCTGGGTTCCCCCGGGGGCTACCCGGTCTACCTCAAGCGCTGGACCCGGATGGGCCAGATGCGCGACGAGAGCCTGGAGCAATTGCTGCTGCTGGGTGAGCCGGAAGCGGTCGTGGCCGCGGTTTGCGCCCCCGGCATCAGCGATGAGCTGGCGCGCCGCGCCTGGTGGGCGATGGAGGATGCGGAAAACGGGCGCCGCCTGCTGACGAGTCCTGCGGTGGCCCAGGGAAGCATGGGTCCGGTGCTCGCGGCCTACCTCGTGGACTACCTGCCGTTCGAGACCGAGCCCGAGCCGATGATCGAGAGCGTGCGCCTGGTGCTCCAGCCCGGCTTACTCGACGCCGCCGGGCGCGCCGCCCTGTGGAGGAAGGCGCGCCGCAAGCTTGCCTATTTTGTCGGTTTCCTCGCCGCCATACCGGACGAGTTACCGGCCGAGTCCAGGCCTGTGGCGCTGTCTCAGCACCAGAACGAGGCCCTGAAAGCCATGGCTGCCGATGCCAACCCATGTGCCCGGCAGTTGCTGCGGGTCTGCGGCGCCCCGGGCCAGGCTTACCTGGACACGGTACAGAGGGTGCTCGACAAGCCGCCCACCCAGGACGTGGTGACCATTACCCTGGACCTGGTCGCCGACTACTTCAGCCCGTTGCGGCCCGAGGGGCGGGCGGACCAGATGGTCGGCGAGCTCTTGGCCGATGCCGAGGGCTGCCGGGCAGGGGAGGGCGCCCCGGACAGCGGCATCGGAGAGTGCCTGGCGCGCTGTCCGGATCTGGCCCCGCGGGTGTGTGCCATGCGCTTGCTGTCGGGCCTGAGCTACGGCGTGGTGCGGCCGGTGTTACGTGACAGCACCGCCATCGGCACGTTGATGCGGCGCAAGCTGGAGCCGGTATTGGCGCCGGTTCGGGACCAGCTCGCGCTGCTGCGCACGGAATAAGCGGCTCGCAGCGCCGCTTCAGATTTCCCAGACCAAGTTTTGGCGTAGCCGCTGTACCAGCGGGTCCACCATTTCACCCGGCCCCCCTACCACTGCCATTGTGCCGAATGCGGCCGGAACCAGCACGCCCGTATAGTGGTCGGAGGCGACTGCCTGGGGTTCGCTCATACCAACTCCCGGCAGCAACAGCACGGTGACCGGCCCGCGCCGGCCCGCCAGCACCAGATGCACCCCGTCGCGGCCGTTCAGGGGACAGCGGCTGGCGTGATATACCGGGCCGACGTCGCCGCTGAGATGGGCGCCGAACTGGTCCAGCAAAGCGGTCAGCTCAGCAGGCGGCAGCGTCCGCCTGGCCTCCAGGTATTGGGCCTCGGCTCGGATGTGCTCGAGCACGGTTCCCGCCAGCCGCTGCTGACCCGGAGCCGGCCAATGGCCGCTCCCCAGCCAATAGCCGGCTCCCAGCGTCAGCAGCAGGGCTGCGGCTGCGGCCAGCCGGTTGAATCCCCGCCGACCTGGTACGGGCGCAGCGGCCTTGAGCCGGGCTTCCAGGCCCGGCGGCGGCTCTACCTCCATGCTGGCCCGCAGCCGGCGCTCGAACGCCAGCGCCCGCTCCCGCTCGCCCGCGCAAGCGGCGCAGTGTGCGGCATGGGCCAGCAGTTCCGGGTCCCGGCAATCGGGGTCTTCCAGCAGCTTGCGCTGTACTTCTTCGCAGTTCATGAGTGCTTGCCCTTGGCGCTGGCGCGGATCTTCGCTGCACGCCGGTTTCCGGATCGGAGGCCTTCGTCTAAAACAATAGACCCGCGGCCGCGCAATATTGTCTCAGTCACTGCCCGCCGATTCCCTGAGGCCTGTATTGGTAGACGAAAAAGTCTATACTATGCGAGAACTTATCGGGGCGTTACGAGAAAAATGAAAGCAATGCAAAAATTGGGTGCGGTGCTGCTGCGGGCCCTGATCTGGGCCCTGTCGGGGGCCCTGTTCGGGGGGCTGTTCAGCGGGCTCTACCAGGTGTTCTCCATGTACGGCAATCCGGAGTGGATGACGCTGTTGCTTGCCTGCGGCCTTTCCGGGGCGGTTACCTCGGCCTTCTTCGGCGCTATGCCGGTGGCCCTTCTGGGGAGCATGGTCGGGGTTCTGGTCGCCATCGGCTATCAGATGGTCGGCGTCGACAACGTGCGCCCGCTGTTCATGCTCGGAGTTGCGCTCGGCACCGGGGTCCTGGCCGGCAGCTTCTATTCGGGTCAAATGGCGCTGCGTCTGCGGCCCCTGGGCCAGACCGTCAGCGGCATGCTGGCCGGCGCCGTGGCGGGGCCCCTGGTTTTTGCTCTCAGTGGCGTCCTGGCGCCGGTCGCCGAGCCTTTGTGGCGGGCCGCTGCCGCGGTGGCCTTTGTCGGCATCGCCTACGTCATTTCTTCGCGCTGGATTCTCTCCCTTTGTTCCGAGTGGGTGTCGGCCCGCATGAGCGGTCCGGTGGTGGCGGGCTTGGTGGCCGTAGCTGTGGCTGCCAGTATGTGGCTGTTGGGGAGCAATATCTCCGCGACCGGGATCCCGCCGAACCCATCCGCCGGTGCCTACCCGGCCGAACTGATTGCCCTAGGCCTGCTCGGCGGAGCCATCGGCGGGGCCGTCGGTGGCGCTGCACTGGAACTGCTCGGGGTCGAACGGGCCGCCTACCAGCTCTGACGCCACCGCGTTAAAGGCTGGCGCTTTCGAAACTGTTGCAGTCGCTGATGCGGCCGTGTTTCATACCGCGTTTGAACCAGCGTACGCGTTGCTCGGAACTGCCGTGGGTGAAGCTGTCCGGGGTGACATAGCCGCGCGACTGCTTTTGTAGCCGGTCATCGCCGATAGCCGCCGCAGCGGTTAGGGCTTCCTGCAGGTCTCCGGTCTCCAACACCTGGCGGCTGCGGTCCGCGTGGTAGGCCCAGAGCCCGGCAAAGCAATCCGCCTGCAACTCCTGGCGCACGGACAACTGGTTGGATTCGGCCTTCCCGAGTTTGGCCTGGGCCTTTCGGATCTGGTCGGAGATGCCGAGCAGGGTCTGCACATGGTGCCCGATTTCGTGGGCGATCACATAGGCCTGGGCGAAGTCGCCCGGCGCCCCGTAACGCTGCTGCAGGTCGCGGTAGAAGCTCAGGTCTATATAGACCTTCTGGTCGCCCGGGCAATAGAAGGGCCCCATGGCCGCCTGGCCCAGACCGCATGCAGACTGTACCGAGCCGCTGAACAACACCAGCGTCGGTTCCCGGTACTCGCGGCCGGCATCCCCTAGGAGGGTGTGCCAGGTGTCCTCGGTATCCGCCAGCACCACCGAAACGAAGTCCTTGAGTTCTTCCTCCTCCGCGGAGCGCTGCACCGGTTGGCCGCTGCCGGTGGCCGGTTGCGATCCGCCCGTGCTCTGCAGGATCACCGAAGGGTCAACCCCGAAGTAGAGAGCCGCGAGGACCAGTATGATTGTGCCGATACCGCCCGTGGCGGCACCACCGGCGAGCCGCTGACCGCGGCGGTCTTCGATATTGCGGCTGCGTCGGCCGGTTCTCCAGCGCATGGCGGGTTCTCCTCTAAGGTTTCAATCAGGCGCAGGCTCTCGCTGTCGCCCGCCGCAAGCATAGCAGAAAGCATCGGCCGGATTACCCGGGCCCGTTTCGGTTCCGGAAACCCGGTTCGCGAATGTCTCCCGATTCATGAGATAAGGAGTTGGTGATAGACTTATGGTTTGCGGCGATCGACGGTACTGCCGCATCCACATCCGGCGCTGATCAGCGCCGAGCAACCGACGGGAGCTCATCGACCCATGAACAGGCCGATTCACAAGACCCTCTTCCTGCTGATTGCCGGCGGTGCCCTGCTGGCCGGCGGTGGCGCCCTGCAGGCCGCAGGTTCCGCCGGCATGTCCTGCCCCCCCGAGTCGGTGTCTTCCGGCCCGCCTCGGATCCCGAGGTACGGCAGTGAAGCGCAGAAGTCCCGCGAGAAGTGGATGCGCGAGCGTATCCGCCAGCAGCGCGAGCGCATGGAGGCGATGCGTGCCAATCGCCCCGATTTTCCGGAATGGGTAAAGGCCCGGCGTAGTGGCTCGGGGTATCCGGCCTACCCGGAGTATCCGGCCTGGTCCGTGGAGCGGCCGCAGCCCCCGGCTTCGCCGCAATGGGGGACCGCGCCTCCGGTTGGCGGTGAGCCTGGCGAGTCCCCTGCCTATCCGGCGGAGCCGGGATACGCGCCTTGGGGCAGGCAGCCCTACTATCCGCCGCTGTTTGCCCCGGTCTATCCTTGGCCGCCGCAGCCGCACGCCGGCCCAGCCCCCGATGCCGGCCGAGCCCGAGACCGCGGCGACAACGCCGGCGCCGGAGTCGGCCCCGCTGGCGCAAGAGCCGACCGAGGTCGAATCCGCTACGGTCACGCTTCCGCCCAGCGACGGCGACGGCGACCAAGTGGTCGATGGCCGTGATCTCTGTCCGGGCACCGACCCTTCCATTGCGGTCGACGAGTTCGGCTGTCCCCAAGCGGTGCCCATCGTGTTGCGGGGTGTGAACTTCCATACCGACTCGGATCGGCTCACGGAGGATTCGAGCGCCATCCTTGACGGCGTCGCAGCCACTTTGGTAGCCAACCCCGAAATTAAGCTGGAGGTGTCTGGCCATACCGACAGCGACGGCGACGACGCTTATAACAAGGAACTGTCCCAACGCCGCGCTGCAAGGGTAAAGTCCTACCTGGTCGAAAGGGGCGTGGTGGCCGGGAATCTGGTGGCCCGCGGATACGGCGAGGAGCAGCCGATCACCGGCAACGAGACCGCTTCGGATAAGGCCCAGAATCGGCGGGTGGAACTCAGCCGACTGTAAGGTCCGAGCTGGCGGGTAATCCGAAAGGGGAGGGCGACCTCCCCTTTTTTGTGCCCGCGCGCAATCTGCAATCTCTGTATGGCTAACCCGGATATCGAACCGGGTATCGTATCCCGCGCAGATGCGGCTCGTATATCCTGCACCCGGCCCATCGGCGGGCGGTCCAGGAGGTGCTCGAGCCCCTGGTCTGCCGTCGCCGGGCTGCGCCGGGGTCCGGTGGGCTCGGTGTTGGACGATCAGTGGCTCGATGCCCTTGGCAACTACCTATTGGAAGCGGTCAAACGACGTGCGGCGAGCCTGCCCTTTCCGTTGCAGGACTGCTGCGAACTCTGGCTGCTCGATGGCCGAACAGCTTTGCCCCTGGCTTTGCTCGACAGTCGTTGCGAGGCACCGGCGGCTGGCGCACCCGTTACCCGACTGGCGGGCCGGCGAGCGGGCGCGCGAGGGCTTTCGGTTATCGGATGGAACCGTGCCGTACCCGAGCGAGCATCTGGCCCAACGGGTGCGTCGTGCTGCTGGGACGAGTCCCCGGGCCCAGTGGTTCCGTCGCGATGAGCGAGGCGATGGCGAGGGCTTGGCTGGAGGTGGGCAGGCTGCACGTCGCCTGGGGGCGACTGAGTTTCCGGAGCTGTTGCTCCGCCAGGACTGGCCGAACGCCGAGGACGCAGGGCTGGTGCGGGCCTTTCTCGATTGGCAGTCGCCCTGGCTTCTGAGCCTGCAGCGGCTCGGCCGGGACTCACGACGGGCTTTGGAGTAGGTTGGCTGCCGTCAGGCCTTGCCCCTGGCCGGTGTGTGCCGGCTGTATCCGCAGATCGAGGACTCGCATCGGGTCCGCGCCGCTCTGGTGGAGGCCGAACTGCGCCGCGCCGCCGGGGGAGAGGCGTTGGCCGAGACGGCGGAACTGGATTTCTTTGTGTCGGGCAATTAGCCACCCCTGTTGCCGGTCGGCATGGCTGCGCGGCTCACCCCGACCCGGGCCCAGCGGATGGTTTACAGGGAGTCAGGGCCCAGATCGGGTGGGATCGAGTTGAACGTCGCATCGCTTCCAGCCCAGGGACCGGTGGTCAACTCTCAGCCCTTGGTGCCCTGATACACTGGTTGGACAAGTCCCCTTATTCTGGCTCGCGCCGCGCCATCGCACCCGGGCGGAACCCCCTGCATTTCGATGCCCGCCGCGGTCGCGATGCTCCTGGCATCGAACCTTGGGTCGCGGGCGTTGGGGGGCAGTCGCAGACGCAAAAACAGCGGCTTGGCGGCAAATTGCCAGGAAGGTCCGGGCTTGTTGCGGCCTCTGTCGGATTCGTGGAATAAGCGCCGAAGAACAACGTCATACTATTTGGAGGGTCGCCGTAAGAGCGGCCTGGGGCGGTCATTGCGTAACCGCCCGACGACGATAAGCGCTGGGGAGTATTCGGAGTGAATAAACCATTGTTTGGCTTCCGGTCGGCATGCCGTTTGCGGCGCCAGCTTCCGGACAAGCGCGACCAGCTCTACCGGATCGCCTTTTCCTGGTGTCACGATCCGGCGCTGGCAGACGACCTGGTGCAGGAGACCCTGGCCAAGGCCCTGGCCAAGGTGCACCAATTGCGCGATCGGGAACGGCTCGAACCCTGGCTATTCCGGATCCTGTCCAATTGCTGGAAGGACCACCTGCGGGCCCATCGGGAGATGCAGGACATCGACGACGGCGGCCTGAACCTGGTGCGCAGCGATGGCGTGCCCCAAGCCCGGCGGGTCAGCGCCCTGTTGCAGAAAGCACGGCAATGTCTCGGTACTGGCGTGCCGCAAGGCACTGGAGCGCCTGAGCTATCTCAAAGGGGTGGATGTCGAGCTGTTGGACGGGGTGTTGATAGCCCCTTCGGCTTTGGACCAGATTTTGATGCGCATGCGCCAGGGCTGGCTGTATATTCGCGTCTAACCCGCCCGATTTTGGGGCAGGTATCGACCGGCCCCTTCGGGGTAGCGGCGAGCCAGACCAGCAGGCGAAACGCGGTACATCGGCGTTTCCTTACCCGGCGCCCAATACCGCCCCGGGCTCAGAAATTCCTGGTGGTCAGCAGCACCAGCGTGCAGGCCTGCTCCCATGGGATGCCGGCTTGGTCCAGGCGCTGTTCCAGGTCCCGGCACTCGCTGCCGGGATTGAAGATGACCCGCTCTGGGGCCAGGGCCAAGATCGCGTCGATCTGGGGCCGCAGGCGCTCCGGGCCCACGTACAGGGTCAGGGTGTCCACCGGCGGGGTCACCCGCTCCAGGCGTTCGATCACCGCCAGGCCCTCGATGGATTCCGCCTTGGGGTGGATCGGGGTCACCCGGAAGCCGCGTTCCAACAGCAGCCGCACCGCCTGGTTGGAGTAGCGGCCCGGCTTGGGGCTTGCCCCCAGCACCACCACCTGGCGTTCCGCCGGGGGCTTGGTCAATGCCTGCGCTCGTTCCGGGGCCAGGCTCATCGCTTGCCCCGGCGGGCGAACAGCAGCGGCACCAGGTCGTCGAATCCGCACGCGAAGTGCACGCTAAAGCCCTTGCGGATGTGCTCGGGTACTTCCTCGAAGTCGCCCCGGTTGTCCTCCGGCAGAATCAACTCGCGGATGCCGGCGCGCCGGGCCGCGATCACCTTCTCGCGGATGCCGCCGACCGGAAATACCTGGCCGGTCAGGGTCAGTTCGCCGGTCATGGCGATGCGGCGCACCGGCCGCTGCAGGGCCAGGGAGAGCAGGGCGCTGGCCATGGTCACGCCGGCACTGGGGCCGTCTTTGGGAGTGGCGCCTGCGGGAACGTGCAAGTGGATAAAGGCGTCTTTGAACCACTGCGGATCGGCCCCGTAGTCTTCGGCATGGTCCATCACGTAGCCATAGGCGATCTCGGCGGATTCCCGCATCACCTCGCCGAGTTGACCGGTGAGCTTGAGGCCGCGGGTGAAATTGTGCACCTTGACCGCCTCGACGCTCAGCGTTGCGCCGCCCATGGCGGTCCAGGCCAGGCCCGTGACCACCCCGACTCCGCCCAATTTGCGCTCGTCGCGGAAGATCGGATTGCCCAGGTATTCCTTGAGGTCGTCCTTGCCCACTTCGATCGGCGGGTTCACGCCTTCCAGGATCTTGACCGCGGTCTTGCGGGCGATCGCGCCCAGATGTCTTCTCCAGGCGTCGCACCCCGGCGTCGCGGGCATAGCCGTCGATGATCGCGCGCAGGGCCGCGGCGGCGATCTTGAGCTGACCGCGCTTCAAGCCCGAGCGCTTGATCTGGCGCGGCAGAAGGTATTTGCGGGCGATCTGCAGTTTCTCGCTGGCGATGTAGCCGGAGAGCGGGATCACCTCCATGCGGTCGAGCAGTGGGCGCGGGATGGTGTCGAGCTGGTTGGCGGTGCAGATGAACAGCGCTTTCGACAGGTCGAAGCGCACGTCCAGGTAATGGTCGAGAAAGTCGCTGTTCTGCTCCGGGTCCAATACCTCCAGCAACGCCGAGGCCGGGTCGCCGTGGTAGGAGGCGCCGACCTTGTCGATCTCGTCGAGCATGATCACCGGGTTGGCGGTGCCTGCCTCCTTCAGGGCCTGGATGAACTTGCCCGGCATGGCGCCGATGTAGGTGCGGCGGTGGCCCTTGATCTCGGCCTCGTCGCGGATGCCCCCCACCGAGAAGCGGTAGAAGCTGCGCCCCAGGGTGTCGGCGATGGACTTTCCGAGCGAGGTCTTGCCTACCCCGGGCGGGCCCACCAGCAGCACGATCGAGCCGCTGACCTCGCCCTTGAGGATGCCCACGGCGAGAAATTCGAGGATGCGCTTTTTAACGTCCTCCAGCCCGTAGTGGTCCTTGTCGAGGGTCTTGCGCGCATGCTCCAGGTCCAGGTTGTCCTGGGAGTGATTGCCCCAGGGCAGCAAGGTCAGCCAGTCCAGGTAGTTGCGGGTCAGCGCGTACTCCGGCGAACCGGTCTCCAGGATCGACAGCTTGTCCATCTCCTCGTCCACGCGCTTTCCCGCCGCCTCCGGCAGGTCCAGTTCTTCCAGGCGCTCGGCGAAGCGGTCGATGTCGGCCGTACGGTCGTCCTTGGAGATGCCCAGTTCCTTCTGGATCACCTTGAGCTGCTCGCGCAGGAAGAACTCCCGCTGCTGGGTCTGCATTTTGTCCTCGACCACCTTGCGGATCTCGGCCTGGGCCCGAGCCAGTTCGAGCTCGTTGTTCAGCAAAACCAGCACCTTCTCCATCCGCGGCAGCAGTTCCACGCTCTCCAGCACGCCCTGCAACTGTTCCTTGTTCGAGGTGGTAAGGCTGGCGGCGAAGTCGGCGAGATGGGAAGGGTCTTCGGGGCCGAAGCGGTCGAGGAACATGCGCAGTTCTTCGGCATACAGCGGGTTGAGCGGCAGCAACTCCTTGATGGTGTTGATAACGGCCATGGCATAGGCCTTGACCTCCCTGCCTGAGTCCTGGGCGTTCTCCGGGTAATAGCGCACCTGGGCGGAGAACGGCGCACGGTCGCTGATGATCTTTTCCAGGCGGAAGCGCTGCAGGCATTCCACCAGCACCTGCAGCTTGCCCTCCATGGTCTGGATGCGGTGCACCCGGCAGGCGGTGCCGATGCGGGCAAATTCCTCCGGTTCGGCCTTCTCGGCGTAGGCGCTGCGGGCCAGCAGCACGCCCACGATCTTGTGCTCGGTCTTGTCCACCGCCTTGAAGGTGGGGGTCCAGTGTTTGGCGTCCATCAGCAGGGGCACCGCCTGGCCGGGGAAGAAGGGCCGGGTGGTCACCGGTAGCAGGTGGATCATCCCGGGCAAGATCTCGCTGGCGCGGGCCAGTTGACCCTCCTGAGGGGTTTCGTGTTTCGAATCGACAGTCATGCTTCCGGTCTCGTTACTCTGTTGCGGGCGGTTTCGGTCGCCGCGAATGATTATCCTAGAAAAAGCAGTTGGACGGGGTGTAGGGTGTGCTTGCGGGGGTGTAGGACAACGACTGCATGGATGCAGGAGGTAGAGCGACGCACGAAGCCAAAGCCGAGGCGTAACGACGCCGAATAGTCAATCTATTCCAAGGAGTTGCAACGCAGCGACCCACACGGATGTGGGAAATGTCAGGTTCCATCTGGAACAGGACCGGACCATACGCCGCCGCAAGCGTGCCATGCGCCCCGTAGCCTGGATCCCCGAATCGGTGAAGCGATAAATCGAAGGCTTGTTCCTGCATTTCAGTACCTTACTATCAGAATGGAGCGGTCAACTGCTGTTTCTAGAATTATGCGCCTTTCCCGGCCGACATGTCGGCAGCGTGGGCGTTGGCGAGGCGCACGAAGTCTGCCACTTCCAAGCGCTCCGGCCGCTGGCCAGGGTCGATGCCCAACTGCTGCATGCGCTCCGGCACCAGCCAGTCGCGCAGGCTGTTGCGCAGGGTCTTGCGGCGTTGGGAGAAGGCCTGGTTGACTAGGCGCGCGAATCCTTCGGGATCGGCGATGGCGTGGGGCGGCTCGGCCCAGGGCAGCAAACGCACCAGGCTCGACACCACCTTGGGCGCCGGGCGGAAGGCGCCCGGGCCGATATCGAACAGGGGGATCACCTCGCAGTGTACCTGCAGCATCACCGACAGCCGGCCATAAGTCTTGCTTCCCGGCTCCGCCGCCATGCGATCGACCACCTCTTTTTGCAGCATGAAATGCATGTCCGCGATGCAGCCCTTCTGCCCCAGCAGGTGAAACAGCAGGGGGGTGGAAATATTGTAGGGGAGGTTGCCGACCAGGCGCAGCCGTTCGTCGGCCGCGGCCAGGCCGCAGAAATCGAACCGCAGGGCGTCGGCGCTGACGACATTGAGCGTCCCCAGGCCGGCGCAATCCCGGGCCAGGACCTCGACCAGGTCCCGGTCCAGCTCCACCGCGTCCAACCGCCCGGCCGCCTGCAACAGCAGGCGGGTGATCGCGCCCCGGCCGGGCCCTATCTCCACCAGGCGCTGACCCGGCCGGGGGGCAATGGCGGTGACGATGCGCTGAATCACCCCGGGGTCGTGAAGGAAATTCTGGCCGAAGCGCTTGCGGGCTCGATGCTGCATTGCGGAGGGGTGGTTTCGATTGGTCTAGAATAGGGGTTCGAAGTGACCCAAAACAACCCCGCCGGCATTAGGCAGCTTTCGACCGTGCCGGCGGCATCGAGGTTGGTCCTTCACCAGGGAGCGCTATAAACTACACCCTCGGCTCGCGCGGGGGCAAGCGCAATGGAGCCCCGGCCGCTGCGGGTGGACGTCGAATCTCGGCGCCGCTACCCTTGGCCAAAAGGGGATATTCGGATAGGTTAAGGCGAATGATTGCGGACATTGGGTAACCGATAAGCATGCAGATATTTATTCGAAAGCTCCCTCGTGGTGTGAACCGGAAGAATCTGCGGGCGTTCGTCGAATCGGCGTTGGAATGGCGCTTTCCCCTGCCGTTCCGAACCCGCGGCGAGGTTCGCGACTGCCGCATTATCGTGATTCACGACCACAGCACCGGCGAAATGGACCGTCATGGCATCGTTTCCGTACACCCCGAGAAGGCGGCGGAACAGGTGATAAAGCGCCTCAATCGAAGCCGCCTCCAAGGACGCCGGGTCCAACTGCACCAGTATTTCAGTCGTAAGCACGGCTCGCCGCGGGACACCGACGAGCGTCGGCGCCAACAGTTGGAAGTGAAGGAGGAGCTCATTCCCCACGTGCAGGGACTGGACGAATTCCGGCGCACCTACGGCGGGGGGTGAGGCCCCTTCGGCACCCGGCGGCGATGGAAGATATCCTGCCGAACCAGTAGACTATTGCGGTTTCAGATCGTCACGGTCCCCTCCATGCCCGGAAAACTATACATCAAGACCTTTGGCTGCCAGATGAACGAGTACGACTCGTCCAAAATGGCCGAGCTGCTCAAGGAATCCCACGGCCTGGAGCTGACCGAGCAGGCGGACGAGGCCGACGTGCTGCTGCTCAATACCTGCTCGATCCGCGAGAAGGCGCAGGAGAAGGTGTTTTCCCAGCTCGGGCGCTGGCGCCCCTGGAAGGAGCGCAACCCCAATCTGGTGATCGGCGTCGGCGGTTGCGTTGCCAGCCAGGAAGGCGATGCCATCCGCGAACGCGCCCAGTATGTGGACCTGGTATTCGGTCCCCAGACGCTGCACCGGCTGCCCCAGATGCTGGCCGCAGTGCGCGCCGAACGGGCCCCGGTGGTGGATGTCTCCTTTCCCGAGATCGAAAAGTTCGACTGCCTGCCGGCCCCCCGGGCCGAGGGTCCCAGCGCCTTCGTCTCCATCATGGAGGGCTGCAGCAAGTACTGCACTTTCTGCGTCGTGCCCTATACCCGGGGCACCGAGATCAGCCGCCCCTTCGACGACGTGATCGCCGAGGTCGCCGCCCTGGCGGAGCAGGGCGTGCGCGAGGTCAACCTGCTGGGGCAAAACGTCAACGCCTACCGCGGCCCGATGCACGACGGGGCTTTGGCCGACCTGGCCCTGCTGATCGAATACCTGGCCGCCATCGACGGCATCGACCGCATCCGCTTCACCACCTCCCACCCGGTGGAGTTCTCCGAGCGCCTGATCGAGGTCTATGCTGAGGTGCCGGTCCTGGTCAGCCACCTGCACCTGCCGGTGCAGAGCGGCTCCGACCGCATCCTGGCCCTGATGAAGCGCGGCCACACCGCGCTCGAATACAAAGCCAAGATCCGCCGCCTGCGCCGGCTGCGCCCGGACATCAGCCTGTCGTCGGACTTCATCGTCGGCTTCCCCGGCGAGACCGAGGCCGATTTCGAAGCCACCATGGCGCTGATCGAAGAGGTCGGCTTCGACCATTCTTTCAGCTTCATCTACAGCCCGCGCCCCGGCACGCCGGCCGCCGAGCTGCGCGGACGAAGTGCCGCATGCGGTCAAACAGGCGCGCCTGGATAGGCTGCAGGGGCGCATCGGCGAGATGGCCGCCGAGATCGGCCGGGGCATGGTAGGCAGCGTCCAGCGGGTGCTGGTGGAACGCCCGGCGCGCAAGGACCCGCGCCAGCTGGCCGGCCGTACCGAGAACAACCGGGTGGTCAACTTCGACGGCCCGCCTGCGCTGATCGGCCAGTTCGTCGAGCTGCTGATCACCGAGGCCCTGCCCAACTCCCTGCGCGGCCGCCTGGCCGGCAGCGCGCTCAAGCGCTCGGCCTGAGCCGGTGCCCGGAGTCCTGGTGGCCGATCACCCCGATTTCCTCGATCTGCGGCTGGAACCGGAAGACAACGAGCGCCTGGCCAATGTCTGCGGCCAGCTCGACGAGCACCTGCGCCAGATCGAGCGCCGCCTGGGCATCGAGATCGCCAACCGCGGTAATCAGTTCCGCCTGATCGGCGCGGCCCGGGCCATCGCCGCCGGCCAGCAGGTGCTGCAGGACCTCTACGCCGCCACCGCCGACGAGACCCTGACCCCCCAGGGGGTGCATCTGTTCCTGCAGGAATCGGGGATCGAGGCCCAGCTGGAGAGCGCCGGCGAGCCTCAGGAGCCGGAGGTGGTGATCAAGACCCGGCGCGGCCTGATCCGTCCGCGCGGTCCCAATCAGCAGGACTATCTGCGCAAGATACTGACCCACGACATCAACTTCGGAGTCGGCCCCGCCGGCACCGGCAAGACCTACCTGGCGGTGGCCTGCGCGGTCGAGGCCCTGGAACGCGACGCGGTGCGCCGGGTGCTGCTGGTGCGCCCGGCGGTGGAGGCCGGCGAACGCCTCGGCTTCCTGCCCGGCGACCTGAGCCAGAAGATCGACCCCTACCTTCGCCCCCTGTACGACGCCCTCTACGAGATGCTCGGCTTCGAGCGGGTGGCCAAGCTGATCGAGCGCAATGTGATCGAGGTCGCTCCCCTGGCCTATATGCGCGGGCGTACCCTCAACGACTGCTTCGTCATCCTGGACGAGGCCCAGAACACCACGCCGGAACAGATGAAGATGTTCCTAACCCGCATCGGCTTCGGCTCCACCGCGGTGGTCACTGGCGACGTCACCCAGGTCGACCTGCCGCGCAACCAGGCCTCCGGGTTGCGCCAGGTGCTGGAGTTCCTGGGCCGGGTCAAGGGCATCAGCTTCACCTTCTTCAATGCCCGCGACGTGGTGCGCCACCCGCTTGGTCCAGCGCATCGTCGGCGCCTACGAGAAGTTCGAGCTGGAGAACGAGCCGCGATGAGCCTGGAGCTGGAACTCCAGCTGGCGGTGGAGGCAGCGGGCCTGCCCAGCCGGGAGCAGTTCCACGCCTGGGCCGAGGCGGCCCTGGCCGGGCGCAGCGGTGATGCCGAGCTGGTGATCCGGGTGGTGGACGCGGCCGAGAGCGCCAGCCTCAATCAGCGCTTCCGCGCCAAGAGCGGGCCCACCAATGTCCTGTCGTTCCCGTTCCGGGCCCCGCCGCCGGTGCCATCGGACCTGCTGGGCGACCTGGTGATCTGCGCCCCGGTGGTGGCCCGCGAGGCCGTCGAGCAGGGCAAGCCCGAAGCCGCCCATTGGGCGCATCTGGTAGTGCATGGGGTGCTGCACCTGTTGG
The DNA here is from genome assembly GCA_963753615.1 of uncultured Gammaproteobacteria bacterium. Lineage (GTDB taxonomy): Bacteria > Pseudomonadota > Gammaproteobacteria > Chromatiales > Chromatiaceae > CAVWCW01. The sequence continues at coordinate 27,423 of CAVWCW010000013.1, read as the reverse complement.
GCCACGACCACCTTGAGTCCGCCGAGGCTGAGGCGATGGAGGGGCTGGAGCGAGAAATTCTGGCCGGCCTCGGCCTGCCCGACCCCTATGCGGAGGCACCGCTCGCTCCCTGATCGACTACTGAGAGGACGCTAGGCCGGGGTGAGAAACGAACGCCAACTAGCCGAGGCTTCCGACTAGCGGATCGTTGGGGTTCGCTGGGCTCACCCTAACCTACGGCTCTGCCTTATCACGGATGCAACGACTCCGCACCCACAACCTCGGCCCAGCCTCCATCGCGCTGGCCGCCGGCGGTCTGACTACCCTTGGCTTCGCCCCTTTCGGCCTGGCGCCCTTGGCGATCCTGGGTCCGGCCCTGCTGCTCTGGTTATGGCATCGTAGCGGGCCGCGCCAGGCCCTGCGCGACGGCTGGCTGTATGGAGTCGGGCTGCTCGGCAGCGGGGTTTCCTGGCTGCACATCAGCATCGACCAGTTCGGCAACGTCGGCCTGGCCCTGGCGTTACTGATCACCGCCGCCTTCGTGCTCGGCGTGGCCCTGTTCTTCGGCCTCGCCGGCTGGCTCGGGGCCCGGCTCAGCGTCGGCCACCCGCTGGCCGCTTTGGTGCTGTTCTGGCCCGCGCTCTGGGTACTGGTGGAGTGGCTGCGTGGCTGGTTCCTCACTGGATTTCCCTGGCTCGCCCTCGGTTACTCACAGATCGGCTGGCCCCTGGACGGCCTGGCGCCCCTGCTCGGGGTCTACGGCGTGAGTTGGGGGGCAATGCTCAGCGCCGGGGCCCTGGTGCTGCTGGTGGTGGGGCGCTCGCGCCACCGGGTAGCGGCGGCGGCCGGTCTGCTGGCCCTATGGCTTGGGGCCTGGGGCCTCGGCGGCTTGAGCTGGAGCCAGCCGGCCGGGTCAAGCCTGCGGGTCAGCCTGGTGCAGGGCAATGTGCCCCAGGCGCTGAAGTGGAAGCCCGAGCAATTGCTGCGGACGCTGAAACTCTATGTGGGCCTGACCCGCCAGCACTGGGACAGCGACCTGGTGATCTGGCCCGAGACCGCGGTGCCGAGCCTGGCGCACCGGGTCGAAGACGAGTTCCTGGCTCCCCTGGCGGCCGAGGCCGAGGCTCGGGGCAGCGAGATCCTGCTCGGCATCCCGGTATACGATCCGGCCAGCGACCGCTACTTCAATGCGATGCAGGTCATCGGCCCGGTGCGGGCCAGCTACTACAAGCGCCATCTGGTGCCGTTCGGCGAGTTCATGCCGCTCAAGCCCCTGCTCGAACCGCTCATCGACTGGCTGGGCATCCCCATGTCCGACTTCAGTTCTGGTGCTGCAGCCCAGCCCCTGGTGCCCCTGGCCGGGCACCAGGCCGGGATCTCCATCTGTTACGAAGACGCCTTCGGCGAAGAGGTGATCCAGGCCCTGCCGCAGGCGGCGTTCCTGGTCAACGCCAGCAACGACGCCTGGTTCGGCGACTCCCTGGCGCCGCACCAGCATCTGCAGATCGCCCGCATGCGCGCCCGCGAGACCGAACGCTACCTGCTGCGTGCCACCAATACCGGCATCTCCGCCATCATCGGCCCCCGCGGCGAATTGCGGGGCACTGCGCCGGCCTTCACCGAACAGGTGCTCAGCGGCGAGATCCGTCCGCTGCAGGGCTTTACCCCCTACGCCCGCTTCGGCAATACAACGGTGGTGCTGCTGGCGCTGCTGTTGATGGGGGTCGGGTGGGCATTGGAGCGGCGTTTGGGGGCTACGTCTCCTTAACACAAGAATTCGTTACTGTTTCCTGTGCGGGGCATGAGATGTCGCGCCAGGAAGCGAGTATTCGGTCTGGAAACACGGGCTGTTGTCTTGCCATGAACGGGACCCGGTTTCCAGAAACACTATGGGCGTATAGCGGTTCCTCGCTGCGTCCCGCATGATAACCGTCTTGGCCAGTTCCCACTCTGGGCAAAAGAGCGATGGGCGCATCCAGCAAATCCGCCGAGGTAGTGTCGCCGGCATGGACAGGGGGGAAAGATCTAACTGTCCATCAGAAGGTTTAAGCCACCGGCTTTAGCCTGCGAGAATGTTCTCCGGTGTGGCAGGTCATAACGGAGGGGGGAGTGGACTATAGGTATGGCAGTCATACGGTTTTCCAGATTGAATACCATTTTGTATGGGTAACGAAGTACCGATACAGGATGCTGCGAGGCGAGGTTGGGGAGCGAGTACGAGAGTTGGTTAGGCAGACTTGCGACGCCTTTGAGATTCGGATTGTGAAAGGGGTGGTCAGCAAGGACCACGTCCATATTCTGGTCAGTGCGCCGCCGACGATAGCGCCGAGTGAGATTATGAGGCGGATCAAGGGACGAACGTCGAGCAAGTTGTTCGAAGAGTTTCCGCACATCAAGAAGCGATATTGGGGTCGGCATTTTTGGGCTCGTGGGTATTTCTGCGCGACGGTGGGTCAGATGACAGAAGAGATGATCAAGCAATACTTGGAGCACCACTTTGAGCCGAACCCAGACGATGATTTTCGGATGGAGCCTGACTAAGACGCGTCGTTCAGTCGACGCGTATCCGGACTTTCAGTCCGTTACTCAAACCCACCGGCTTCAGCCGGTGGTTGTTTAGTGCGGAAACCCGGGCGGGGGTGAGGTACCATTTGAGCGCGCTATTGTTTCGTTCGGCATCGTGTCTGACTGGGTTACTGGGTGGCGTGGAACTGAAGCGCTGGAGCAATCTGAACGCTAGGGTCGCACCGAAGAATTTCGTCTATGGCGGTTGTCTGCAAGGAATTCGAAACGTACGATGTTCGAATGGCCCCACTCCCGATTGGTTGATGCGATCGAGCATGGCAGGGCAGTCGGCTCCGGACGGGAAGCAACATGAGCACGATGGGTCCCGAATCGTCTCTCTCCCAAATTAGGAGATGGTTGGCAATGGGGCGGGATGAGGTCGGAGCAGTGGTGATTCCGAGTCGGTGGCGATGTCGATCGGAGAATTCGTGAGAGCAAATTGCATTGATCAACATGCGGTAGGTTGGATTAAGTATTTCCCTCAGATGCCGTTTCTCGAGTCGATATCAGCAACAAGGCACCGCTCAGTCTGTGGTGTCCAAGCGAACTTGGCGATGAGAGGAATTTCCTTTTCTCTGCGTAGTCGACATTTTTCGGGCAGAGCCCGCATTTTCAGAGTGGGCGAGTCCCGTTGATGCTCCGCGAATACCTTGAATTGGTCGCCAGTGCGACCGGAGCCTCGGGCGCTTCATTATTACTGCCTGCCGGCCCCGGTGTGGACGGCAGCGCACGCTTGTTGCACACTGGGTCGTTGCCACCTTTGCCGGAATTCGCGTCCCTAGAGAAAGCCGAGGCAAGCGTTCGCTCCCTGGCTTCCGAGAGCCGGGAAACGGAAGTGGCGATGTGCGGGCCTGGTACGTGCCGCTTCCATTGCAGCACAGACCGTAACGGATACATCGTTTGCGTGAATATTGCTTCTTCGCGAGATGAGAGTGACAAGCGCTTGCCGCATGATCGGCGCAGATCTTTGAAGCCGAGGAGCGAATTTCGCGAGAGCGACTTCTTGTGGGTCGGGTTAAGCTTCGAACCGAATAAGTTACCCGGGTTTTTCACACAAGCATGGCCGCTCCACCGATATACAAAAAGCGGGTGACAATGCACTCGATGCCGAAAGATTGAATTTCATCTTTTCGGCGGCGGGGCGACTGTTTTGGGAATCTCATCAGCTCGCTTCGTTAATGTTGGACCCGGTAACCCGGTTACCGAACCGGGCCGAATTTCAAGCCTACCTGAACAGCGAACTGGTGTCGGCTGTCGAAAACCAAGAAGTCTTTGGGTTGATGCTGATCAATCCCGATGAATTCGCACTGGTCAATGAGCGATTGGGTAGAAGCATAGGGGACTCGGTTTTGGTCGAGTTTTCCTCCGCATTTTCTAGCTGTTTGCGCGAAACAGACAAGGCGTTTCATTTTGGTGGTGCGATTTTAGCCGGGTTGATTCGTTTGAAGGATGGCGCCGACGGCTTGCCAGCAGTGGAGCGTGTGCGCTCGATGCTGGAACAACGTGACTATTCCAACGGTGCGGTGAACCTCCGCTTCTCCGCCGGCTCCGCGGTGTTTGATGGCACGCATGGCCCGAGCAGGTCCGTCGATGCGGACGAACTGATTCGGCGGGCTGACTGGTCTTTAGCCGCGGCAAAAGCTAGAGGCGGAGCGCGGACACTTGTTTGGTCTGCCGACGCGGAGGAACGGTTGGAAGGCGATATTCACCAACTCGCCACAATCTATACGGGAGACACACGAAGAGACTACCGCAACATGCTGTTGCTGTGGGACACGGTTCAAATGATGTCGGGAAGTTCCACGATTCCTGCCATTGCCGCTGAATTTTCGCGGAAAGTCAGTTCTGCCTTCAATGCGGAGTCGGTGGCGGTTCTTGGGGAAAGTGTCAACGGGATCCCGGAAGTCGTCGCCGAGTCAGGGGGGTTTTCGGCAGATTTCGGGAGGCGGCGACTGCACCGCTGGTTTCTGGATAAGGTTGGCGGCTTGTTGGCCGAGGTTGAGAAAACCCTTCGCCCTGCTCGGGTGCGCATGCCGGGCGATGGCGAGGGAGATGTATCGCTACACCAAGTGCATGTGATTCCGCTGGTCGCTCGCGATGCATATCTCGGTTGTCTGTGGTTGGAGGGGGAAGAAACGCAATTGGTTTTGGATTCGACGGACATCCTCTTTTTGAACGCTTTGGCGCGGCAAATAGCCATAGCCGTCGACCGGGCGCAGATTTTGGCCCGTTGGCAAAGGGAGAAGGAGCGAGAGACATCTTGGCTTCGGGGAGAGTTGAAAGACCTCCGGCGAGCATTGAACAAGCCTAAACTAGTCGCTCAGTCGAAACAGATGAAGTCCATTCTGGAAGATCTGGAAAGAGTTGCGCGAACCGACGCTACGGTGTTGATACAAGGCTCGAGCGGAACCGGGAAGGAACTGTTGGCGGGGTTTGTGCACGAGCACAGTCTGAGGGCCGACGGCCCATTTATAACGGTTGACTGCGGTGCAATTGCGCCGACACTGATCGAAGCGGAGTTGTTTGGGCATCGGAAAGGCGCCTACACTGGGGCGGACGCAAAGTCCGCAGGACGCGTAGCCCTTGCTAAGGGTGGCACCGTTTTCCTTGACGAAATCGGTGAGCTTCCGTTGGGAGTTCAGACCAAGCTGTTACGCTTTGTGCAGGAAAAAGAAATTACAGCCGTGGGAGGCTCCAAGACGAGCAAGGTCGATGTGCGCATCGTGGCGGCTACCAACCGAGACCTCCGCGCGGAGGTTGCCGCGGGTAGATTCCGGGAAGACTTGTTCTACCGTCTGCAAGTGGTGACGATTATTGCGCCGCCGCTGGGCGAGCGGACCTCTGATATTTTGCCACTCGCTCGATATTTCATGAAGATCTTCTCCGAGCAATACAAAACCAGGCCCCTGACTTTGAGTCGGGAGGCAGAAACCGCCTTGGTCGAATATCCCTGGCCCGGCAATGTGCGTGAACTTGAGAATCGAATCCTGCAGGCGGTCGTCATGTCGAGCGGCGATGAGTTAGGAGTCGGCGATTTGCGCTTCCCTTCCGAACAACTCGCTACAGAGAGCCGCGCGGGCAAACCGCCGCAGATTGATTTGGATACCGGGGTGGAGCTTGCGCCGTCGCCGGAGAGGCCAACGAGTTCCCGGTCGTCGGCGTATGGTTCGGATACTCCCCCGCCGAGCGATAGCGAGGATCCATGGTGCGGATTACAGGAAGTCCTTCGGTGGGTGGTGGATGTCCTAGCCTGGAGGGTGGGAGAGGCATCGAAGCCACTGGGGCTGTGGCTGGTTGAGGACATTGTCCTCGCTGCCGACGAGGCGGCCGGCGGAGTAGCCAGCCGAGGTTCTTCCCTGCTCGGCATGCCTGAGAGCACCTATCGGCGGCAACTTGGAAAGGCGAGAGAAAGCCTTGAAGCAGGCACTTCAGTGCGAATCCCGGAGTGGTTGGCCGTCCATTCCTTATTTTCGGCATTGTTGACGTCGGGGGAGCAAGAAGCCGGTTTCGGTGTTGTTTCCCGGGCACGCCAGATGCTTCTCGAGGAAGTCGTCGCCCAGTTCGAAGATGACGATAAAGCCGGTGCCGCCATGATGGGCGTTACGGTGCCTACCTATCGCAGTTGGAAAGCGCAACTGGCGCCCGCGGGACTCGACCGCGCAGAAGAAACGCGTTGATCCCTCTATTAGAAAGGGTAAATACGCCAACCCTGGCATTTCCGAACGGCTTTTGAAGTGTTTCCCTCAGCCTTGCCTCAATGGGCATACGAGCCGCTCGCCGGGTATACGCCGGCGACGACTGGCCGGCTTCGTCCTGCCCCTGGCGCGGCAAAGGCGCCATTCCCGGGCGTGTTGATCTAATCAAGCCGGGACGGGCTGGTTCGGTACCGGCCTGCCCCCCCCCGCATATCTTCTTTCCCCCCTCGCCTCCGCCATTTATTGACCGCGGTCACAGAACCACAATTTCGAGAAGTGCGTCACATTTTCGGCGAGTCACCGGAAATAGTGGCGGCTTGGTTCCCATGCAGACAGGAAGGTGTGCTGGGTGCCATCTGCTAGGCGCCTGTTTCAAATGAATTTATTGGAACCGATCCGGTTGACGCATGGTTGGCTCGGTTTGTGCCTTAGATAGAACCAAAGCCGCGGGTGAACGCATTCAGGGATGCTCAGCAGAGCGAAGGTGTCACCAATCCGGCGACGGTTTTCTTTTGGTTGGCAATAGTAGAAAGGGAAAGGTGCGGCATGAGAATCAAGGTCCTACGCAAGCTCTTCGGAGTCCTCGCCCTCGCGGCGTTCACCCTGGTAGCCCAGGCGGCCCCTGGAAGTGCGAAGATGAGCGACCGCGCCCGCGAGGTGCTGGCGAATCACCCGGTCGATTGGGTGGATCTCATCGTTACCTACAAACAGCGGCCTACGAAGGGTGACCGGGGCAAGGTCGCGAAGGCCGGCGGGCAGTTGCGTCACGAGTTCAGGCTTATCAAAGGCCACGCGATCAGGGTGCCGGCGCAGGCGGCGGCGGCGCTGGCGGACAACCCGAACGTGGCGCGCGTCGACTTCGACGAGCCGGTCAGCGGCGGTGCGGTATCCAGCCTCGACGACGGGCTGTACACGATTACCCCGGCGTCCAGCCCGGTAACCGCGAGCCTGCCCTCGTCGGTGACCTCACACTTTCCCGAACTCGGTAGTTCGGTGCCTTACACCGGCGCCGGCGTCAAGGTGGCGGTGGTGGACTCGGGCTACAAGAGCCACTCCGACCTCAAGCCCCTGTATAAGGTCTCCCTGATCGGCGGTAAGGCGGACGACCTGCACGGTCACGGCAACCATGTGTCGGCGATCGTGGTCGGCAGCGGAAGTGATTCCGCGGGTCTGTACCGGGGTATCGCGCCGGACGCCCAAGTAGCTACGGTGCGGGTGCTCGACGAGGTCGGCCAGGGCCTGAGTTCGGACGTGATCGCCGGCCTGGACGACATTCTGGCGCTGAACCAGGAAAACTGGCACATCCGGGTGGTGAACATGTCGCTGGGCCACCCGGTCTACCAGCCGTCGGCGGAAGACCCGCTGGTGCAGGCAGTCGAGGCGATCTGGGACTCCGGGGTGGTGGTGGTCTGCTCGGCGGGCAACGCCGGGCGCGACGGCTACGGCACCATCACCAGCCCGGGCAACTCGCGCAAGGTCATTACCGTGGGTTCGGTGACCACCTGGGGCGACAGCGACCCGAGCAACGACATCGTTTCGACCTTTTCCTCGCGCGGTCCGACCCTGGGCGACCACTATGTCAAGCCGGACCTGGTGACCCCCGGCAACCGCCTGATCTCGGCCAACGCGGACCGCTCCTACCTGGAGTCGAATTACTCGGAGCGGCTAATCAAGGCGCCGGGTGCGAAGTCAGCGGACTACTACCAGCTATCGGGTACCTCGATGGCGGCGGCGGTGGTGACCGGGGCGGTGGCGCTGATGCTGGAGAAGGACCCGAGCCTGACCCCGGACACGGTCAAGGCGCGGCTGATGCGCTCGGCGGCGAAGGTGGACTTCGCCGACGTGTTCGCCACCGGCGCGGGGCTGCTCGACATCGAAGCGGCGCTCGCCGACACCGGCAGCGTGAGCCAGGCGCCGTCGCCGCAGGCGTTCCGCTACGACCCTCCGGGTGCGAGCGGAACCCCGATGATGGGCTTCGAGGATACGGCGTACTTGTGGGGCGGCGAGGAGTGGGGTCTGGCCTACCTGTGGTCTGACGCTTATCTTTGGAGCGACGCCTACCTGTGGTCCGACGCCTACCTGTGGTCGGATGCCTACTTGTGGTCGGATGCCTACTTGTGGAGCGACGCCTACCTTTGGAGTGATGCGTACCTGTGGAGCGACGCCTATCTGTGGAGCGACGCTTACCTGTGGTCGGACGCCTACCTGTGGTCCGATGCCTATCTCTGGAGCGATGGCTCGACCAGCGGCGACAGCACCCTCTTGTCCGACAGCGGCCTGATGGACGATTGAGGTCGGTCGACAAGCAACGCGAGCGGGGACCTACTCCAGGATGTTCGGCCCAGGAGGCGGCTCCCAGAATGGATTCATCTCAATGCGAGCGCATGGATCGGGGCGTCTGGGAAAGGGATCATGAAAGGATCAAGAGGGTACGCGGTAATGCTAGGGGATTCGCAAGTCGGCTGTTCTTTCGCCAATGCTGAAATTCGCCCGATCGCTCGCAACGCCGCCGGCGTGAACGGCCATGTGTCGGAAACGCTCGCGCCCGCATTTGAGCGGGCCAAGCGTAACGGCCGTCCAGTCTCCCTGGTAATGGTGCGCATCGAAAATTTTCGCGAGATCGAGGATGCGTGCGGCGCCCGGGTAGGTCTACAATTGCAGCGGGAATGCGCGCGGCGGCTGCGCTCGGTGACACGGGCAGAGGACTTCGTCCTGCAGACAAACTCAGACGAATATGCAGTATTGGTTCCCAACGTCGGTGGTCGGTCTGAAGCATTCGGCGTTTGCGAGCGGCTGGTGCGGAGTTGCAGCGGCGTTTGGGAAGTCAGGCAACTCAGAATGCGATTGGAAGCCCACGCCGGCGTTGCAAGGTACCCGTACGATGCCACCTCGCCAGCAAGATTGGTTCGCCTGGCTCGCATGGCGTTGCACTGTGCGGCCGCAGCATCCGATATCAACCCATCGAAGATTCGAGACGTTGTATTCTCATGGGACGCCGTCAAGCGAGTTCATGGTCAGGTTCGGCTTGCGGCCGAATTGGATACAGCCCTGGATGAAAACCGTTTTGTTCTGCATTTTCAACCAATCTTCGACATCAAGTCCCAGCAAAGCGTGGGCGCCGAGGCGTTGTTGCGCCTGCGTGACGCGGACGGCCGTTTGCTCAGTCCCGATAAGTTCCTGCCGTTAGCGGAGAGAACCGGTCAGATTGTCGGAATTGGGCGCTGGGTAATGCGCGAAGCTTGTACTCAACTCGCAAAGTGGAGAGCCGAGGGCCGAACCGGGTTGCGCATGGCGGTGAACATTTCCCCCAGGCAACTTCTTGACCCGGATTTTGTGGCGCTGGTGAGCCAGTCAGTCGAACAAGCGGGAATAGAGCACAACCACCTGATTCTGGAGGTAACTGAAAGCGAAGCGCTCGAAAACACCGCAATTACGCGCAAGGTTTTTGCGCAGCTCGCCGCACGAGGGGTTGAAATCGCGGTTGACGATTTTGGCAAGGGCTACTCCGGATTGTCTAATCTGCTCCATTTGCCGCTGGCGATTATGAAGATCGATCGGTCTTTGCTGCGCGAAATAGGCGCGTCGGAGAAAGCGGCGAGAATAATCGGTGCGATTGTCGCAATGGGTAGGGAGTTAGACCTCACTATAGTTGCCGAAGGTATCGAAACTGAAGACCAGTACAGAATTCTGGCTGGTTATGGGTGCCAGTTGGGACAGGGATTTGGTTACGCGCGTCCACAGAGCGAAGAATCTTTTCTGATGAAGATCGACGAAGGATTTCCCTGGAAATTCGATAATCAGGCTTGGACGAAAGTAAACCAGGGGCGGTTATGAGGTATCGCAGACGAAACCTTCATCATTGCCATCTGCCGGCCAAACCGGAGCAGCTTGAATGACTATTGGCGCAAACCAGAAAACGTCCAAACGGGATTCACGTCCCCGGATCTAGAACGATGAACCCAGTGGAGCAGTTTATAAAGTTGTTGATTCGCCCGTCGTTATCTGCGATTTGGCGGCTTTTGGTTTTGGTCTCTTTGGTCGGCATAGGCTCCGTCGCAGTTGCCGATCTGCCCGCTAGACTGGATTCCAGCGCAATGCTGGAACTGTCCAAATCGAATTATCAGTTCGTCCGAATCAGCGTGGCCCAAGGTTTGTCCCAGCCGACAATCAACGATATCACGCAAGATCGTCGCGGTTTTCTCTGGATTGCCACGCAGGAAGGGCTTAATCGATACGACGGATACGAGTTCAAAACATACTTCAATGACGTGCAGGATTCCGGCTCTTTGAACAGCGATTACGTGTGGTCGTTATTCGTCGACCGTTCTGGGGTGCTTTGGGTGGGCACGGACGGTGGCGGTTTGAGCCGTTACCGAGAGGAAACCGACAGCTTTGTAAGCTATGGCAACAATCCGGCCGACCCGGAGTCTCTGAGCAGCGATCGAGTGCGGGTTATCTTCGAGGACCGCCAAGGGGCTCTGTGGGTGGGAACCGATCGCGGAGGGCTCAATAGGTTCGATAAGTCAACTGGTAAGTTCCGTAGATTCATAGACGAAAGCGCAGATGGACATCGGAGCACAGTGTTATCTATTGTAGAGGCCAACGGCGGCTTCCTATGGTTCGGGACCGATGGGTCTGGACTTGGGAAGTTGGAGGTCTCTACCGGCAACATCGAGTGGTTTCGCCACGATCCGGCGCGACCCGGGAGCCTCAGCAATGACCATGTTCGAGCCCTCTTGTATGATCGAAGCGGGCGACTTTGGATCGGAACCGACGAAGGCGGATTGAACCTGTGGCGGCCTGATGCCGCTGATTTCAAGGTCTATGCGGCCGATTCCGAGGGTACGGGCAGTCTCAGCGATAATCGGGTTAGAGCCTTATTCGAAGACAGGCAGGGCACTATTTGGGTCGGGACAGACAGCGGCTTGAACGAATGGCGCCCGAGGATCGATGGGTTCGTTCCCTACACCCACTCGGACGTGGATTTCTCCAGTCTCAGCGACAACCGCATCACCGCCGTTTTCCAAGATAGAGGGAATGTATTTTGGGTCGGAACCTACAATGGACTGAATAAGAGGAAGTTCGTGAGCGAAGCGTTCGTTTTCTACAACGATAAGCCGGATGCGGAACTTAGGATCGAAGGAAAAGTGGTTACGGCTTTCGCCAAAGGGCCCGAAGGGAGAATTTGGGTTGCGACGTACGATGGAGGATTAAATCTTGTAGACCGCTTCAGAGGCACGGTAAAAACATATTTTGATGGGGTCCAGTCGTCTGGAGGTCCTCCTGGCGTGCGGATTATGGCCTTGCTCAACGACCAACGAGGGTCGCTCTGGGTGGGTTCCAGAAAGCGTGGGCTATACAAACTGAATATGGCTGATGGTCATGTGGATGGCTACGAGCACGATCCGCAGGATCCAGGCTCGTTGAGCGGAAACAGCGTAACCAGCCTCCATAGCGACCCGGATGGCACGCTTTGGGTTGGAACCTACGGACAAGGGTTGAATCGCCTTCGGCCCGAGTCGGAGCGTTTCGATGTTTTCCGACATGATCCGGAAGACGCAAGCTCGCTGAGCAGCAACCGGGTTTTGGACATCTACCGCGACAGTTTGGGTGAACTTTGGATTGGAACGGAAGACGGTGGTCTCAACAGATTCATGCCGGACTCGCAAGCCTTTGAGGCTTATCGCTACGACTCGACGAACGCGTCCGGGCTGTCAAGCGACGGCGCCTGGAAGGTTTTCGAGGATTCCAGAGGTGCGCTATGGGTTGCTACCTTAGGCGGCGGGGTGTCTCAGTGGAGTCGCGATGACCGTTTGGCGGGACGACAAAGATTTACATGGTTCGGGAAGGCGCAAGGGCTAGTCAGTAACACGATTTTCGGCATTCTGGAGGGGAACGACGGTCTATTGTGGCTAAGCAGCAACAGGGGTATCTCGGCTGTGTCGCCCACAGACGGGTGGGTAAGGCATTTCGACCAAGCTGACGGTCTGCCCAGTGCCGACTTTAATTTTGGTGCACTGCTACGCGACGACCGAGACGGTCGAATGTATTTCGGCGGCCCCGAGGGAGTCGTTGCCTTCTTTCCCGGTGACGTCCATGTGAACACACACGCGCCGGAAGTCGCTGCTTACGCCACCACCCAGGGGGGGCGCATCGCAAGATTCTTCAGTGGGAAAGAGTCATTGCCTTCGGTTGAGCTCGCATACCCTGACAGATCAATTAGTTTTGATTTTGCCGCGCTCGATTACGCATCCCCCGAGAAGAATCATTACCGATACCAGCTCGAGGGCTTCGATTCGGATTGGATTGAATCCGAGGATCATAGGAGAGCGACCTATACGAATCTTCCAGCGGGAGAATATCTATTCAAGGTTCGGGGCGCAAATAACGATGGGATTTGGAGTATGGGCGCTGCTCGAGTGCAACTGCTCGTTGTCCCGCCTCCATGGATGTCGAATTGGGCGTTCGCTTTCTATGGTTTGGCGCTGATGGCGTCGCTTGGGTTGTTTCTCCGCAGCCAATACAGGAAACTCGAAGGCGAAAAGGCCCACGCGAGGGAACTGGAAACCCAGGTCGATCTTCGAACACAGGAGCTAGCCGACCGAAATAGAGACCTCCAGGGTCTCAACAAGCAGCTGAAAGAGTCGAGCATGAGTGATTCGCTGACCGGGCTGAGAAACCGGCGCTATCTGTACGAGTTTCTAGAAACGGAGGCGGCTCTCCTGGATAGATCCTATGCGGATAGCCAGAGAAAAACAGATCAGCCGACCGCAGTCGATCTGCAGCCCGAGCTCTTCTTTATGATGATCGATTTGGATGGATTCAAGGTCGTCAACGACGATTATGGGCACCATGCAGGGGATAAGGCGCTGCTGCAAGTTTGCGACATATTGCGGAAGTGCGCGCGCAAGTCGGATACCGTTATACGGTGGGGCGGCGACGAGTTTTTGCTGGTCGGCCAGTGCGGTGGCTCCTTGGGCTCGGAAAAGCTGGCAGAAAGGGTGCGCTTCGAAATTCAGCACCACCAATATCAGTTGGGCAACGGGCACCTAGGGAGGTTATCTGCCTCGATAGGTATGAGCTTGTACCCGTTTGTGTCGGCGGAGCCTAACTTGATTTCATGGGAGCAGGCCATCGACATCGCTGATCAGGCCTCGTATTTGGCAAAGCAAAGCAAGAATGCTTGGGTAGCGATCTACAGCACGGATAAGACCACTTCGCCCGATCAACTTCGAGCCTTGAAAGTTAATATCAATGATCTGCTCCAAAAGGGCGTGGTCGAAGCCAGAACTTCAGTCGATGGGGGTTTCGTCGCTGCCGGGGACGAGGTGACGAAGCAGGCGGGTTGAGGTTTTGCTGGATCGACTGAGGCTCGAGGCGCTATCTGGGTAAAGGGTAGTTGGTTGGCGCATTTGAGAGGGCTCGAACGTATAGCCCCTACTGCTCGCCAATTCAGATGGCGCGACTGATCCGGGGGCATCTGGAGGTCCAGCACCGAAAAGGTGTTTTTCCAAGGGCTTTCAAATTCCCATATCGGTGCCGCACCGCGCCCGTGGAATTCGTCCCCGGCGCCGGTCCCGCTCGTATCCTGAGCCCTGCGTCGCGACCCGCCATTCTCAGTCGCCTCATGGGACTGGAAACGAAGGCTTTCGGGAACTCCGTCGCCGAAAGCCGCTGAACAAAGCCAAGGGTGGCTTTTTTCAGCCTTTTCTTCGGCGAAATGGGGGCCTGGCCGCAACTTTGAGCTGCTCCGATTGGAATGGTTTGCAATTGTGACCGAGATTCACAATCCAGTCTTGAAATGCCCATCCGACTTGACTGCTCAGCCAGGCAAACCGGTTCGGACTGTGGTAATCTCGGCAGAAATGAACGGAGACGGTTAGTCGGCCTTTAATTCCAATAAACCGGGACGAAACGGAGTCAAAGTAGTAGGGAGGAAACGACTCTAAGTCTGGGGCGATGGGAAGGCTACAGCCCGAATAACAACGACGGGGTGAATCTGGTGAATATCAAGTCAACCACAGCGGCGCCGCACCTTCTTTTGATTGGAACTGTCGGTATGCTGTTTGCCCCGCTGTACGCTGGCGGCGCTGGCATCGCGTCGGATCAGCCGGTGGAACTGCAAAAGCTGGAGGTCACCGGCAGTCGGATCAAACGGGCAGATATCGAGGGGATTGCTCCTGTCGTCGTTCTAAACCGAGAGTATATTGACCGCACGGGGGCGGAAACCGTCAGCGAATTGTTCCGTGACGTCATCTTCAACAATTCTGGTCTGATCGACGAGACATTCACCCAGGGTTTCGCTCCCGCATCGGCCGGAATCGATCTGCGCGGTTTGGGCGTAAATCGAACGCTCGTGTTGATCGACGGGCGTAGGGTACCGCTGTTTCCGTTTGGCCAAGACGCCCACTCCAGTTTCGTCGATGTCAATCTGATCTCTCTCGGCGCGATCGAGCGGATAGAGATACTCAAAGACGGCGCTTCGGCGATTTACGGCTCCGATGCCATCGCCGGTGTAGTGAATATCATCACCCGAAAAGACGCGGAAGGCGCGGATCTGTCGGTGCGCTACGGGGGCACGAGCGAAAACGACGGCCAGGAAGGCTCGTTCAATATTTCCGGCGGCTTGAATGGCGAGGGATCGAATCTAACCGTTGGCTTCGATTACCTGAAACGCAAAGAAGTGAAGTCGAAAGACCGCGATATATCGGCGTCGGCGAATGGGCCGATCGACGACCGCAGCATAGCCGGAAAACCGGGTACGACGATCCGAGCCGCGGGATTTCCGGAGCCGGACCCCAGGTGCCCTCCGGGTAGCCAGGATGGCAGCCCGTTCTGTGTGTACGATTTCGCTCCTTGGACGACGCTGATCCCCGAGGTGGAGCGGATCGGTGTCAATGCATCGGGCTACTACGATCTGAGCGACGACCTGAGATTTTTTGCGTCCGCACTCTACACGAATTCCGACTCCAGTCGCGATCTCGCGGCGTCGTCGGGCTTTTTCGGGGTGAGTGGCGACAATCCGAACACGATCTACCCGGGGGAAGACGTTGGCATTATCTACCGCGTGCAGGAACTCGGATCCCGCACGGACAATTTCCATACCGATTTCGGCAACGGCGTCGTCGGGCTTTCCGGCGTCTACCGAGACTGGGACTGGGAGTCAAGCCTGAGTGGCGGAAAGGTGAAAACGAAAGTCCGAGGGGTATCGGGCTACGCCACCGGAAGCGCCGTTCAAGAGGCGATCGACGACGGTACCCTGAACGTCTACGGCGACAGTCCGAATTTCGATTCCGACTCCGTCTCGTACAAAACGAAACGCGACGGTGAGTCCAAGCTTTATTCCGCCGATTTCCGGGCTACCGGCGATTTGTACGAAATGGAGCACGGCGCGCTTGCGCTGGCCGTGGGTGCGGAATACCACCATGAGGACTATTCCGACAAGTGGGATCCGGTAACCGCGAGCGGCGAGGTGTTGAGTATTGGCGGTACCAGCGGAGATGGGGACCGGGATTCTTCGGGGGCTTACCTCGAACTCAGTGTTCCCGTTCTCAGCGAATTGGAGCTTCAATTGGCGGGGCGCTACGACCACTACAGCGATTTTGGCGGGACGTTCAATCCAAAGGCCGGCCTGAGATGGCAGCCGAAGCGGAATTTGCTGTTGCGGGCAAGCGCCGGCACAGGGTTCAAGGCCCCCTCGCTGCAGGAGCTATACAGTGGCGAGATCGAGTCATTCGAAGGCGTTTTCGATCCGGAGACGGGGGAGGTCGTCGAGGTGGTGTCGATGTCCGGCGGAAATCGGGACCTGGATGCGGAAAAGTCAGATAACTATAGTTTGGGAGCGGTTTGGGATATCACCAACTCTTGGAACCTGGCCGTCGACTATTGGAGAATCAAAACCGACGATGCGGTCACCAGCAGCCCGCAATACTACGTCGATAACGAAGATTTGTATCCGGATAACGTGGTGCGGGACGACGACGGCAATCTCATCGCGGTATTCAGTCCATACGAAAACGTTTCCGCTCAAAAGGCGTGGGGGATCGATGCCAATACGGGCTCGAGCTGGAACACGGATCGAGCTGGCGTTTTCGGCCTGAACATTGGAGCTGCCTACTTGGGTTCTTTCAAACAGGAGCCGGTTCCCGGCGCAGGTTACACCGACCTTGCGGGGAAGAATGGTCGCCCGGAATGGCGAGGTCAGGGGGTGCTGACGTGGAGCAGGCAGGCATATGCGGCGAGCTTGATTGTGAATTACGTCGGGAGTTACGACCGGGTACTGGAAGGCACCGATAACGTAAAGGTCGATTCCTGGACGACGGTGGATGCGCAATTCAACTGGTCTCCAACGGCCTTTCAGGGGGGTAAAATCACCGTCGGGGCCACCAACCTGTTCGACGAAGAGCCACCGGAGGACCCCTATCTTGAAGGATGGCCTTTCTTCAACCGGGCTTTGCACAGTGCTCGCGGTCGTTTTTTGTACGCCCAGTATGGGCACGAGTTTTGAGTTCTTGAACAGCGATGCCGCGCCAACAGCCTCGCGCGCGCTTGCCAATACAGCAGCCGGTCTTCTTGGGGTTTTGGATGGCGGCTCTGATATGGTTTTGGCCTGCGTCGTCGTCCGCCGCCGAGCCGTTGCAGGCGGCGGTCGAAACCGAGAGGCAGACCATCCGAGAAGCTGCGGGATCCCAGTCGGTCGTAGACAAAGCCTACGACGAGACACGGGCGCTTGCCGAGGAGTACACGGCAACGGTGCGCGAGTTGGAGAGCTTGCGCCGATACGACGACCAGCTCGAAAGGATGATCTCGAGTCAACAGGAGACCATCGGCTCGTTGCAGCGACAACTCGACGGGATCGATTTTACACACCGCGAGATCGGCCCAATGATGTCGAGAATGGCGAAGTCGCTGTTGCGATTCGTGGAACTCGACGCGCCCTTCCGTCTGGAGGAGCGCAGGCTGCGAGTGACCCAGTTGCGGGAGCTGATCGATGCTCCGGATAGCTCGCTGGCGGAAAAATACCGCAGAATCATGGAAGCTTTCCAGATCGAAGTCGATTACGGCCGTACCGTCGAGGCCTATCGCGACAAGGTTTTGTTGCGAGGACAGGAGCAGTCCTCGGAGTTCTTGCGGGTCGGTAGACTGGTCCTGATCTACCAGACCCTGGACGGAACACAAGCCGGGTTCTGGGATCGAACGCAACGGGCGTGGGTCTCTTTACCCGAGGATTATCGGACCTCCGTCGAGAAAGGGTTTCGCATTGCCCGGAAGCAGGCTGCTCCGGACTTGCTGCGCCTTCCGATTCCAGCCCCCGAACTGCCCCGATGATTCCGCCGCTCCTTTTCGCTATCGCCGCGTTGCTCTGCAGCGGCGTCGTAACTGCGCAACCCCCGGTTCCCGAAACACTTGATGAATTGCTGGAACAGCTGCAAGAAGCCCGGAGTCAGCAGGCGGAGCGCAATGTTCGGCGCGAGAAGGCGTTTTTGGCGGAACGCGATTCGCAGCAGCGAAAACTGGAGGAAGCGCGTGCAGCTCTGCTGTCCGAGCAGCAGCGCAGCGAATTGCTGCAGGAGAGCTTTGATGAAAATGAATCCACGACTGCCGAGCTTCGAGCCCGATTGGACCAGCGTGCGGGCGCATTGCTCGAGTTGTTTGGCGCTTCCCGGCAAGTCGCCGGCCAGGCAAAAGCGGTCTTCGAAGATTCGTTGATATCGAGCCAGTTCAGGGACCGCGAAAAGCGCCTGGCAGAGTTTTCTGCGGATGCGGCGACCCCCGAGATTGATGACCTGGAGGATCTCTGGCAAGGGTTGCTGCAGGAGATGGTCGAGTCCGGCAAGGTGGCCCGTTACCAAGCCGAGGTTATCGGGAGCGGGGGAGCATCGCAGCAACGCCTGGTTACCCGCATAGGGACGTTCAACGCGGTCTCGGATGGCAAATTCCTTCGCTATCTTCCCGAGCACGGGTGGCTCCAGGAACTCCACCGCCAGCCCCCGGCCCGTTTCCGGGCGATGGCCACGGGGCTGGAGCAGGCAGTCACCGGCACGGTGCCTATGGTGGTCGATCCGACGCGGGGCTCGGTACTCAATCTTCTGATCCAAGTGCCGGACCTGGTGGAGCGAATCCAGCAAGGCCGTCTGGTGGGGTATGTGATTATCGCCGTTGCCGCTATTGGCCTGCTGATTGCCCTGGAGCGGACATTCTATCTTCTGATCGTTGGGCGCAAGATCAAGAAACAGATCGATAGCGCTACGCCGAATCCGTCGAATCCTCTGGGCAGAATCATGGCCCTCTACCAGGAAACTAAAGATTCGGAGATGTCGGTATTCGAGCTCAAGTTGGAGGAGTTGGTTCTTCGCGATACCCCAAAACTGCAAAAGGGCCTGCAGACGCTGAAGATTCTGGCGGTTATTGCCCCACTGCTGGGGCTTTTGGGGACCGTTACCGGTTTGATCGAGACCTTCCAGTCATTGACCCTGTTCGGAACGGGAGACCCGAGGTTGATGGCGGGAGGGATATCCCAGGCATTGGTGACCACGGTGCTGGGGTTGGTGACCGCGATTGTGCTGATACTCTTCCATAGTGGACTGCTGAGCAAGAGCCGGGGCTTGATTGTTTTTTTGGAAGAACAGAGCGCCGGCATTATGGCTTTACACCTTGAGAACAGAAGGTCGGGGTGAGCGTGTTCGCAGACCAACTGGACCAGATTCAAGACCTCCTGGATTCGGGCGGTTACGTGCTCTGGGCAATAGGTCTGGTTTCGGTCCTGCTCTGGACGTTGATCCTGGAACGTTATCTCTATCTCTGGGTGACGCATCCCAGCAATCTCAAACGCATAGAACAGGCCTGGTCACTCCGCCGGGATCAGAATTCTTGGCACGCCAACAAGATCCGCCAGGCCCAGTTCTCGCAAATCATGTCGAATCTCGGGCGCTCACTGGCGTTCATCGGCGCCTTGATCTCGATTTGCCCGTTGCTAGGGCTACTCGGAACCGTGGTCGGAATGATTCATGTGTTCGACGTGATGGCGGTTACTGGGACGGGGGATGCGCGCGCGATGGCGTCGGGTGTTTCGCTCGCGACCATACCGACCATGGCTGGGATGGTGGTTGCCTTGTCCGGTTTGTTCT
Organism: uncultured Gammaproteobacteria bacterium; assembly: GCA_963753615.1. Lineage (GTDB taxonomy): Bacteria > Pseudomonadota > Gammaproteobacteria > Chromatiales > Chromatiaceae > CAVWCW01. Next base: position 8,057 of record CAVWCW010000013.1, on the reverse strand, counting down.
TTCGGGCCGATTTGCAGCAACGCGTAGGCAGGGAGCGGCAACGAGCCACCACTGTGTTTCACGGACAGAGCGGGTAACGGTATGAGACGCCGTCGCTACATGCGTCTGGAAGACGAGACCGAGGTCAACATGACGCCGATGTTGGACGTGGTCTTTATTATGCTGATCTTTTTTGTGGTAACGGCTTCCTTTATGAAGGAATCGGGAGTGGATGTCAGTCGCCCCAAGGCAGACCAGGCTGAACCTAAAGAGCTTGCCCATATCTTTGTCGGAATCACGGCGAACGATGAGATATGGATAGACAGACGCCGCGTCGACCTTGCCTCCGTAAGGGCCCAGATTCAGCGGTTGCACGCGGAGAATCCGGAAGGCGGCGTGGTTATCCAGGCAGATAAGAATGCGAGGGCAGGAATGCTGGTGCGCGTTATCGACCAGGCGCGGGCCGCCGGAGTAGCTGACGTGGCGATCGCGGCGACGCCAACCGATGACTAGCGATGCGCTACGGATTCGCCATTTTATTCGGCGGGTTGATCTCGTTGGCGCTGTTGCTACTTATGTCCCTGTTGCTGTCCGATACGGGAAAGGAAATCAATCGGCGACCGGTGGATGGGGGGGTGACGCTGATGGAACTGCCCCGGAATTTCAAGATGCCGGAAGCGATGAAGCCGGCGGACAGTGGCTCGCGAACCGCGCCGCAAAGGGCGCAACTGACGCCTAGCCCCCCCACGCCCCCTTCCCCGGCTGTGGTTGATCGTCCGCCGCCCTCGCTACCCAAACCTGCGGCCCCAAGTGTCACTGCACCGGGGCCGGTGATTCCCGACCCGAAAAAGTTTCTGGATCTTTCCACGGCGAAGGTCGAGAAGCCGGAACCACCGAAGCCCAAACCGCTCAAGCCTGTGCCGCCCAGGCATAAACCGAGCAAGGTAGCGCCGGCCAAACCCCCAGCGGTTGTCACCAAGCCCGTTTTGTCACCCCCCACCTCGGAGGCTCCGGACGCAAGTGAACCCGGCCCTGCAGCGAAAGGAGTCTCTCCTTACCCTCCTGGTCTCGGATCGGAACAACCGGGGTTGGAGGGTCTGGCCGGGGAGGCGCAGGGCGAGGCCATCCCGCTGCTGCGGATGGAGCCCATCTATCCGCGCGCAGCCGCGAGGGCGGGCAAGGAAGGTTGGGTAAAAGTGGTGTTCACCATCACTGCGGAGGGCGGCGTTGTAGACGCCTCGGTCGTGGAATCCAGTCCGCGCCGGGTGTTTGATCGATCTGCGCTCCGAGCGATCAGGAAATGGCGCTTCCAACCGAGGTTAGTGGATGGGAAACCCGTGAAGAGCCGGGCTACGCAATTGATCGATTTCAAGCTTTCGAGCGAATGACCGACGATGCGGGCGCGCTTCCCTCAGCTGGTGTATTCGATTCTGCTGGTTTGGGTATCGACCCTTATGATGGAGCCGGTACTCGCCCAGGGCGTGGTAAGCGAAGCGACGTATCGGCGTCTGAACGAAGTTCAGAAACTGATCGAGGATAACAAGGTTAGGGAAGCCCTGGAGCGCCTGGATCAGATCCGAGTCCCTGCGAGCAGGCGCTACGAGAGTGCGCTTTTGCTGCAAACCTACGGTTATTTGTACGCCGAGAGCGAGCGCTATTCGGAGGCGGTCGACGCATTGCTCCAGTGCCTCGAGCTGAACGCCCTGTCCCGCCCGGCGACGAAGAACACGCTTTATGTCGTGGCCCAACTTCAGGTTTCGAATCAGCAATATGCAGCGGCGCTCGAGAGCCTGGAAAAATGGTTTTCGCTCGAAGCGGCTCCGAGTGCCGACGCTCACGCGCTGGCCGGGTGGGTAAATGCCCGGCTCGAGCGCTATCAAGAAGCGATCGAGCATCTGCAGCAGGCCATTTCCATGCAGGGCCAAGCGAAGGAACTTTGGTACCAGCAGTTGCTGACGCTCTACTACGATACCCAACGGCTCGGGGATGCAGCCGAGTTATTGCAGCAGATGGTTGTCCTGTTTCCCGATCAGAAGAAGTATTGGCTGAACCTATCGGGCATATACCAGACGCTGGAGCAGGATGAACGGGCATTGGCCCTAATGGAACTCGCCTACAAGCAAGGTATGCTCAAAGATGAGCTGGACCTCATCAGGCTCGCTCATTATTACATGTATATGAAAGCGCCGTTGAAGGCTGCGGATTTGCTGCGGTCGGCGCTGGATCGGGGTGCGGTTGCCTCTAATCGGAAAAATTGGTTGCTGTTGAGCGAAGCCTGGCTAGGCGCCAAGGAGATGGACCGCTCCCTGGAGGCATTGCAGAACGCTCTCGAGGAGCAGCCAAGCGCAGAGTTGTCTCTCAGGTATGCGCAAATCGCGTCGCAGATGGACGACTGGAATCGAGTCATACGCGCGTTGGAAGATATCGAACGATTCGACGGAGAGCCCGAATACGGCGCTTCAAATCTCCTCCTGGGGATAGCCCATTACAATCAACAGAACCACGGCGCAGCGATCGCTGCGTTGGAGCGTGCGAAAACGGACCCTTCGGTCCGGGGCAGGGCGGAGCAGTGGAGGTCGCTGGCGGTAAGCGAGGCGAGCCCGGAACGCCTTGGCAGATAGATTGAGCGGCCAAGGTCGCCCGCCACGAAAGCGTCGGACCGGCGGGCCTCAGGCGGGCACTGTGCGCTCGGCGGCCCAGGCCCGCAGGTAGGCGATGTCTTCTGCCATCAGCACCGACAGGGGGCGGGTCTGTTCCAGCTCGGCGCGGACGTGCTCGGTGCCGAGCTGCTGCTGCTCGGCGTGGGCGGTGTAGAGGGCGGACACCACCGCCTGCTCGATCTCGGCGCCCGAGAAGCCCTCGGCCGCGGCGGCCAAATCCTCCAGGTCGAACTGTTCGCTCTCCTGACCGCGCTTGTTCAGGTGGATGCGGAAGATCGCCCGGCGTACCTCGGGATCGGGCAGATCGACGAAGAAGATCTCGTCGAAGCGTCCCTTGCGCAGCAGCTCCGGGGGCAGGGACTGGATGTCGTTGGCGGTGGCGACGAAGAACACCCGGTCCTTGCGCTCGGCCATCCAGGTCAGCAGGGTGCCCAGGATGCGCCGCGAGGGGCCGCCCTCCTGGTCGCTGGCCAGGCCCTTCTCGATCTCGTCGATCCAGAGCACGCAGGGGGCCATCATGCCCGCGGTCTTGAGGGAGTCGCGCAGGTTGCGCTCGGTCTCGCCATAGTACTTGTTGTACAGGGTGGCGAAGTCCAGGCGCAGCAGCGGTACCTGCCAGGCGCCCGCCACCGCCTTGGCCGCCAGGCTCTTCCCGGCCCCCTGCACGCCGAGCAAGAGCACGCCCTTGGGCGTGTCTAGCCCGGGCGGCGGATCGGGTGCCAGGAACACCGGCCGGCGCCGCGTCAGCCAGCGCTTGAGGTTGTGCAGGCCGGCCACGTCCTCCATCGCCACCGCGTCCAGTTCGAACGACAGCACCCCGCCCTGGTTCAGCAGCTCGTACTTGGCCTGGCGCAGGCCCTCCACGTCCTGGTCGGTGATGGCGCCGTCGTCGGCGATGGCGTTGCGCACCAGACGCCGGGCATCGGCCAGGGTCAGACCGATCAGGTTCTGGGTAAAGGCGTCCAGGGCCGCCGACCGGGCCTGCACCTTGCTGCCGGGGTTGCCCTGGGTCCAGGCCCGGGCCTCGTCGACCACCAGCTGGTCGAGGGCCTCGCGGTCGGGCAGCGCCAGCTCGAAACCGGCGGCGTGATGGCTCAGCTCCGGCGGCAGATCCAGTTCCGGGCTGGACAGCACCAGGGTCTGGCCGCTGTGTTGCTGGCGCTGGGCGATGTCGCGCAGCAGACGCACCACCAGCGGTTCCTTGAGATAGGGGTGGAAGTCCAACAGCAGGAAGATCCCCGGCGAGGACAGGGCGCGAATCTGGGCCAGGGCCTCGGCCGGTTTGCGGTGTTCGGGATATGCCTGGGAACCCCCGTCCAGCCGCTGCAACCCGTCACTGGCCATCCAGCGATACAAGGGCAGGCCCTGACGCCGGGCGACCCGGCGAAACAGTTCCACCAGGCGCGGCTCTTCCCGGGTCTGAACATTGATCAGGGGCACCCGCGAACGGACGATAAGCTCCAAATCTCCCAGATCCGACATCTTCGACTCCTGGTTGACGCCGGTTGCCACGCCGGCCACGCAGTCTTTAGAATGGCGTTGAAAGAATACAACAACTAGGGTTGCGGTGCGGTGATGTATTCCGCCCGCTTCCCGCGCCACTGGCGCAAGGGAGTCGTCATGCTTAACGGTTTTTCCCGCTCGCTCCTGTTTTCCCTCGGATGCACGCTGTTTGCCCTCGCGGCGGCAAGCGCCCGGGCGGCGCCGGGCTATGTCCAGTCGCCACCGCTCACCGAAGTGGTAAAGACCGGGGTGCAGCCTGTCCAGCCGGGTCCGGTGCAGGTGCCCTTGATCACTTGGGGCGGCGACATCGCCACCATCCACGCCAACGGCGATAAGGCCGGCACCGCCAAGGGCAGCCTGTTCGACCGCCAGGGCCTGGACCTGCGGCTGGTTCGCGAAGACAAGTTCCCCCGCCAGCTCGCCGACTACCTGTCCGGCAAGACCCCCTACCTGCGCGGCACCCTGGGCATGATCAACATGGCCGCCGAGCTGCTGGGGCGGGACCCCCGCACCAAGCCGGTGGTGATCGCCCAGCTTACTTGGTCCGCGGGCGGCGACGCCCTGGTGGTGAAGCCCGGCATCCTGTCCGCCGCCGGGCTCAAGGGCAAGACCATCGCTTTGCAGGCCTACGGGCCGCATGTGGACTACCTTACCAAGATCCTGGCCGACGCCGGGCTGTCCGCTGCCGACGTGAAACTGCGCTGGCTGCCTGACCTGACCGGCAGCGACGATTCACCGATGGCTGCCCTGTACGAGGCGGACGTGGACGCCGCCCTGGTGATCATCCCCGACGCCCTGGCACTGACCTCCAACGGCACCGTGGGCACCGGGGCGGAAGACTCGGTGCGCGGGGCCCGCATCCTGCTTTCCACCAAGACCGCCAACCGGATCATCGCCGACGTCTACGCGGTGCGCAGCGACTACCTCGAAGCCAACCGCGCGCAGGTCGAGGCCTTTGTGCGCGGCCTTCTGCAGGGCCAGGAGCGGCTGCAGGCCCTGGTGGCCAACCGCCAGGCGGACCAGGCGGGCTATCGCCGCAGCTTCACCGCCGCCGCCGAGCTCCTGCTCGACAGCCCCCAGGCCCTGGCCGATACCGAGGGCCTGTATGCCGACGCCGAACTGGTGGGCTACCCGGGCAACCGCGATTTCTTCGCCAACCCGAAGTTCCCGCGCAGCCTGTCCAAGCTGACCGCGGAGATCCAAGGCGCCTTCGCCGCAATCGGCCTGATGCGCGGGCAATCCACGCTGGAACAGGCCGGCTGGGACTACGACGCCCTGGGCCAGGGCCTGGCGAAGACGGACACCGCCGCTGGCGCCCGCTTCGACACCGAGCAGGTCGCCTCGGTGGTGGCCCGGCGCCAGCTCCAGGGCACCCTGGGGGAGGGCGAGCTGTTTGCCTTCGAGATCTTCTTCAAGCCGAACCAGAACACCTTTTCCGCCGACCTCTACAGCGACGCGTTCGAACGGGTGGTGGACCTGGCCTCGACCTACGGCGGGGCCATTATTACGGTCGAGGGTCACAGCGACCCCATGGGCTACCTGCGCAAGAAAAAAGAAGGGGAGTCCGAGCTGGTGCTCGGGCGGGTCAAGCAGTCGGCCAAGAACCTGAGCCTGTCGCGGGCGGTGGCGGTGCGCGACAGCCTGCTCCAGTTCGGCAACGCCCAGGGCATCAATCTGGACGCCAGCCAGTTCGCGGTGGTGGGCCACGGCATCGCCAAGCCCAGGAGCGGCGTCTGCGGCTCCGACCCCTGCGCCCCCAAGAACGAGCGCGAGTGGCGGGACAATATGCGGGTGGAGTTCCGCATCATCCAGGTCGAAGCGGAAGAATCCGTGTTCAAGCCGCTCTAGGAGATCGGAATGGCAGGCTCCAAGTTAACGCTCAATCGGCTGCTGGTGATGGCGGCCGTCGGCTTTGGCCTATACGCCTGGCTGAGCGAAGAGGCGCCGCCCCCGGCCGCGCCGCCCGCAGCCTTGAGCCCTGCTGGGTCCGGCGCACCGGCCCAGCCCGGCTATGCCCTGAACCCTCGCAACAGTTGGCCGCCGGAGTCCGCCGAAGCGGGCAAGGGCCTGGCCCCGGATCGGTTCGCCCTCAACTACTTCGTGGTGTTGGACGGCTCGGGGAGCATGAGCGAGACCGAGTGCTCCGAGGGCAAGCGCAAGATCGAGGTGGCGCGCACTGCCTTGGCGAGCTTTGCCGATTCGGTGCCCGCCCAGGCCAACCTGGGGCTGGCGGTGTTCGACGGCAAGGGGCTGTCCGAACGCCTGTCGCTGGGAGCGGGCAACCGCGATGCCTTCCGGCAGGCGGTACAGGCCGTGAGCGTCAATGCCAGCACTCCGCTCCGTAGCGCTTTGGAGCTGGCCTATGACCGGCTGCTGGAGCAGGGGCGTCGCCAGCTTGGCTACGGGGAATATCATCTGGTGGTGGTAACCGATGGCCAGGCCAGCAAGGGCGAGGATCCCACCCCTGCGGTCAACCGCATCCTAGGTGAATCGCCGGTGGTGGTGCACACCATCGGCTTCTGTATCGGCGAGCGCCATCCCCTCAACCAGCCTGGGCGCACCTACTATCGTTCAGCCAACAACCCCCAGGCCCTGCAGCAGGGTCTGGAGACGGTATTGGCCGAGGCCCCGGACTTCACGCTCTCCCAATTCGCCGACTGAGCCCGATGAGCGGCCACGTCAAGGCGGTGATTCTGCTCCTGGTAGTCGGGCTCGGCGTCATTTTCGGGGCCCGTTTGCTGCTGCCGATGCTCCAGGACAGCACCCAACGCCAGACCTCCGATGCCCACGCCACCAAGGGGGTGCTGAATATCGGCATGGACAACTGGGTGGGCTACTTCCCGCTCTGTTCTCAGACCATGCAGCGCCGGCTGCGCCAGGCCGGATACCTGTTGCGATGCGAGAACGACGACGCCGACTACGCGCGGCGCTTTCGCCGCCTGCTCGACGGCGAGCTGCAGTTCGCCGTCACCACCGTGGACGCCTTCCTGCTCAATGGCGCCGAACTCGACTTTCCCGGCACCGTGGTGGCGGTGATCGACGAGTCCAAGGGCGGCGATGCCTTGGTCGCCCGGCGCGGCGAGCTGGCCAGCCTCGACCAGTTGCGCGAGCGCCCGGAGCTCAAGATCGCCTTCACCCCGGCCTCGCCCAGCGAGCACCTGCTCAAGGCCATCGGAGCGCACTTCGATATTCCCCAGTTGCGCGGCGGCAAGGGCCGCTGGCGGCTCGAAACCAACGGCTCCTCGGAGGCACTGGAGCGCCTGCTGGCCGGCAAGGCCCAGGCCGCGGTGCTCTGGGAGCCCGATGTCTCCCGGGCCCTGGCGCAATCCGAGATCGTCAAGCTGATTGGTAGCGACGACACCGAGCGCCTGATCGTCGATGTGCTGGTGGTTGGGCGTGAGTTCTCCCGCCAACAACCGGAGGCGGTGGCGGTGCTGCTCGACGCCTACTTCCAGGTGCTGCGGGATTACCTCCAGCGCCCGTCCCAGCTGCGGGCGGAAGTGGTCGAGGACACCGGCCTGCAGGCCTCCCAGGTGGACGCCATGCTGCGTGGGGTGTCGTGGGTCGGACTGAACGAAAACGGCGCCCTCTGGTACGGTATCGCCCCTGACGGCGGCACTACGCCCGGGCAGGGGCTGGTGGAGACCATCACCGCCACCACCCGCATCCTGGTGGAAAACGGAGACTTCTCCCGCGACCCCCTGCCGGGTGGCGATCCCTACCGCATCACCAACCGCCAGTTCCTGGCCGATCTCTACCTGCGCCAGGGCGGCCAGGGTCCGGCGGCGGCGGGGGACCCACTGGCGCGTCCGTTCGAGCCCTTGGCGGACGCCGGCTGGGAGCGGCTGAAGGAGGTCGGCACCCTCAAGGTGCAGCCGATCCAGTTCCGCCGCGGCACCTCTGACCTCACCTTGG
>CAVWCW010000012.1:0-9515 GCA_963753615.1 uncultured Gammaproteobacteria bacterium | reverse complement strand
GCAACCTGAGATATGCCTTTGCCTACGGCGCGGATGCGGTGTATGCCGGTTTGCCGCGCTACAGCCTGCGGGTGCGCAACAACGACTTTCGCGAAGCGAACTTGGAATTGGGTATCGGCGAGGCCCGCGCCCGGGGGCGGAAGTTCTTCGTCGCCTGCAACCTGATGCCCCACGGCGCCAAGCTGCGTACCTTCATCGCCGATATGGAGCCGGTGATTGCCATGGGCCCGGATGCCCTGATCATGGCCGACCCGGGCCTGATCCTGTTGGTGCGGGAGCGTTGGCCCGAGCTTCCCCTTCACCTCTCGGTGCAGGCCAATACGGTGAACGCCGAAGCGGTGCGTTTCTGGCAGCAACAGGGGCTGCGCCGGGTGATCCTGTCCCGGGAACTGTCGCTGAACGAGGTCGACGAGATCCGCCAGGCCTGTCCGGACATCGAGCTGGAGGTATTCGTACACGGCGCCCTTTGCATCGCCTACTCCGGGCGCTGTCTGCTATCAGGCTACTTCAACCACCGCGACGCCAACCAGGGTGCTTGCACCAATTCCTGCCGCTGGGACTACCGGCTGGGGGAAGCCGCGGACGCCACCGGGGTGGAGGTGGCCCAGCCCGCCCAGGTGTCGGGCCCGCGGCACCCGGAGGCCGATCGCATCTATTACCTGGAGGAGTCCCAGCGCCCGGGGGAGCTGATGCCGGTGTTCGAGGACGAGCAGGGCACCTATATCATGAATTCCAAGGACCTGCGGGCGGTGGAACACGTGCAGCGGCTGGTGGAGATCGGCGTCGACTGCCTGAAGATCGAAGGCCGCACCAAGTCCCACTATTACACCGCACGCACTACCCAAGTCTATCGCCGCGCGATCGACGATGCGCTGGCCGGGCGGCCGTTCCAACAGGAACTGCTGGGGGAACTGGAAGGGCTGGCCAACCGCGGCTATACCGACGGCTTCTACCAGCGCCACGAGACCCAGGAACTGCAGAATTACCGACGCGGAAGTTCCCAGAACCAGCGCCAGATCTTTGTCGGCGAGGTGGCGGAGGCGGGCGGGGGCTGGCGCGAGATCGCGGTCAAAAACAAGTTCGCCGTGGGTGATGCACTGGAACTGATCACCCCCGCCGGCAACCACCGTTTTCGTCTGGAAGGGATGCAAGACCTCGATGGCAATGCCATGCGGGAGGCCCCTGGAGGGGGCTACCGGGTGCGAATCCCGCTGCCCGCGCCGGCGGATGCCCTGAGCCTGCTGACCCGAGGCCTTTGACCGCCGGCCGAGCCTGCGGCGCTCGGCCGGCCCGGCCTCAGAGCGGCTTGCTCAGGGTGAAGGCTCCGCGGATATCACCGAGGGCATAGCCAGTGGCCTCGTCGCTCGGGTAATAACGCACCAACTCGGCCTGCACTTGCGGGTCGATCTCGGCACCGTGGCATTTGAGGCAGATCTCGCCGGTCGGGATCGCCTTCATGTAGCGGAACGTCTTGACGCCTTCGGCGTCGACCACCTCGTGGAACTCCATCTCTTCTACCGCTTCTCCAGCGGCCTTGCGGGCATCGAATTGCTCCAGAACCGCCTGCTCCCAGAGGTCCGGCCTGTTAGCGGGATTGCGCAGCTTGAGGCTGGTGCGCCCCACCTCCCAGCCGGATTCGTCGGCCAGGCTGCTGGCGATCGCCGGGGCCTGTACCTTGCATACCTCGATCGCCGTGACTGGCCCGCCGGCTTTCATTGCCGCCTGCAGCTGGCCTTTTAAGCTGGTAAAGAACTCCTTGACCAGGCCCCGGGCCTCGGTCACCTGTGCCGGCGGCTCGGCGGCCACGGCCAGGCTCAGGGCTGCGCTAAATGTTAAAGCGGTCAGAGCGAGTTTCTTCATCGGGGGGGTCTCCTAGAGATTGCGAGTGAAGGCGAAACACTGGCGCGACTATAACGGCTACCTGGATGCGGGTAAACCCGCTCAATCAACCCAGTCGACCAAGTGGTCTTCCCAGTCTCCAGCCTCGGCCTCGGCCGCGGCAATGGCGCGGCCGGCGATGGAACGACCGGCGCGTAGCGTCGAGCGCGGGTCACCGGACACCAGCGGGTGCCAGTGCGGCAGCGCCCGGCCTTCCGCCAGCAGCCGGTAGGCGCAGGTGGCGGGAAGCCAGTAGGCTCGTTCCAGGTTGTCGGGGGTCAAGGTCAGGCATTCAGGGACCAGGCGCGCCCGTTGAGGGTAATCGGTGCACCGGCAGCTGCCCAGATCCAGAAGCCGGCAGGCCACCTCGGTGTAAAGGATCTCGCCGCTGTCGCTGTCTTCGAGTTTGTGCAGGCAGCACTTGGCGCAGCCGTCGCACAGAGACTCCCATTGGGCGCGGGTCATCTGGCCCAGCGGAACGGTCTTCCAGAACGGGTCGGCGGGTTTGGACATGACGAAAGGGTCCATTTCGGTGCGGAGCTGACAATAGGGTCTAAGTTACACCAGCTAAGGGCCTGTCTCGAAGCGAATTTCTTGCACAGCTCGGAATCCGCCCTGGGAAGGCGCGGGTGCAGGCCGAAAAAAAAGAGGGAACCACTGTATTGACTTTATGAAAACATAATTAAATCATGAGTATAAGAATACGCGTACAAAATTTGCTCAGTTTGAAACCGGGCCAATCCTGGAAGGGCTCAGGGCGTTTACCGGCAACTTCTGCACAGAGTTATCCACAGATCCTGTGGAAAACCGCGATCAGGTGCTGGGGTCCTGGGTTCAACGCCCGGTCTGCGCGAGGTTCGCAAGGTTGCAGCTCGATGACGATTTCCCTAAGTTTGGGTCTCAGGCTCCCGTTCTCGCTGTCGGCGGGGGCTGCGCAGCGGCGCGAAATTCAGGGTATCATGCAGGGCCAAGCCGGAACTGAGGGTCAGCGTCTTCTCAGACTATATCTGCCCCTTCTGCTATATCGGCAGCCGCCGCTTGCTGCGCCTGGGCGAGCGCTGCGAGCTGCGGGTCAATTGGTGCGGACTGGAGGTTCACCCGGAGACCCCCGCCGCCGGCATGCCGGTGGCCGAGTTGGGCTACGCGCCTGAGCGCTGGGACCGGTTGATGGCCGATCTGGCGCATCTCGCACAGGAGGAGCGTCTGGAACTGCAAGCGCCGGGCTTCACCACCAACTCCCGGCGCGCCCTATTGCTGGCCGAAGCGGGCAAGCAGGCCGGCCGGGACCGCTTTTATGCTGTGCACGAGGGGCTGTTCGACGCCTACTTCTGCCGGGGACGCAATATCGGCGATGAGGGCGAGTTGCGCCGCATCGCTGCGGAGGCGGGGTTGGCGCAGGAACTGGTGGACCGGGCCTGGACCTCTGAGGCGCTGAGCGATCGCCTGGCGTTCAACCTGCGATCGGCCCGCGCACTGGGAATCAGCGGAACCCCGGCCTGTGTATTCGGGCGCCGGCTCTTGGTGGGGGCTCTGCCGCTGGCGCGACTGGAACAAGCGGCCGCCGAGTTGGCGGAGGCTGGTGGAACCCAATAACAAGACTGACGAGCGACCGATTCGAACCATGCATCTGGGTTTTGCGCTGCGTATCCTGATTGCCCTGGGGCTGGTCCTCGCGGTGCTGCTGGTGTTGGCGGCCCTGCTGTTCGTTACCGAGTCGGCGTTCAACGTCTGGCAGCAACTGCAACAGGCCCCGACCTGGTTTTTCTATGTCTACGCGGCCGGTTTCGGCGGCCTCGGGCTGGGGGGCGGCTGGCTGGTGTGGCGGCTGCTGCGGGCGCCGGCCAAGAAGGCCTCAAGACCGACCGAGGACCAATCTAGGCCGGAGCCAGTCAGCGAAGCGGAGGTTAGCCAGAAGCTGGATCAGGCCCGAGACTCGGGCATCGACGTGGCCGCCGCCGAGCGTGAGCTCGATAGGCTCAAGCAGCGGCGCGAGGCCGGGCGCATCTACGTCAGCCTGTTCGGTGAGATCAGCGCCGGCAAGTCGTCCCTGATCCGCGCCCTGCTGCCGGACGCCGATGCCGAGGTGAACGTGCGCGGCGGCACCACCCGGGAGATCAAGGAGCACCATTGGCGAAGTCCGGCCGGCGACGAGCTGGTGCTGGTGGATGTGCCGGGCACCAACGAGGTGGGGGTCGGGCTCGACCGCCTGGCGCGCGAGGAGGCCCAGCGCTCGCACTTGGTGCTCTATGTCTGTGATGGCGACCTGACGCGGAGCCAGTGGCAGGAATTGGACGGCCTGCTGGAGCTGGACAAGCCGAGCATTCTGGCGCTCAACAAGAGCGACCGCTACAGCGGCGAAGAACTGGACCAGCTGATGAAGCGCATCGGCCTGCGCCTGCGCGAGAGCGCGGCCGAGCGGGTAGAGGTGGTGGCGATCCAGGCCGGCGGCACCCAGGAGGTGCTGCGGATGATGGCTGACGGCCGCGAGGAGCTGGTCGAGCGCGAGCGCAAGCCCCAGGTCGAGGCGCTCAAGCGGCAGTTGCAGCGGTTCATCGACCGCGATGCCGAAGTGCTGGAGAATCTCCGCGACAGCGCGGTGTTTGTGCTGGTGTCGCGGCAGCTCGAAGATGCCCAGGCGCTACAGCGCCGCAGTCAGGCCGAGGCGCTGGTGACCAAGTACTCGCGCCGGGCGGTAATCGGCGCCCTGGCGGCGGTGACCCCCGGCACCGATCTGCTGATCCAGGGCTACCTTGGAGTGAGCATGATCAAGGAGTTGTCAAAGCTGTACGGGATCTCGGTGCGCAAGGTCGATACCGACCTGTTGCTGGACCTGGTGCAAAAGCACGTCGGCAAGTCCAGTACCCTGATTCTGGCGATTGCCGGTAATGCGCTAAAGGCCTTTCCCGGGGCCGGCACTCTGGCCGGCGGCGTGCTGCATGCCGTCGCCTACGGGCTGGTGTTCGATACCCTGGGCAGGGCGGTGGCGGTGAGTCTGGATACCCGGGGCGAGTTGCATCCGGTCCAGACCGCAACCGTGTTCAAGGAGACATTGGGTGAAAATATCGAAGCGTCTGCAGGGCGTTTTGTCAAATTTGCCTCGCTGGCCTATAAGCAAGAAGCCAAGCGTCGAACCGGCTCCTGAACCGGTATCGGTCGAGGCGGGCCATCTGGAGCTGGCGCGGGAGAGCCTGCGCGCGCTGCTGGATGACGAGCGGGTGCCGGAGGCAGTGCGCGAGTCGCTGACCGAGGATTATGCCCAGGTTCAGGCGATGCTCGACAAGCTGGAGCATGGGCACATTCATATCGCGGTGTTCGGTCGCGTCAGCGTCGGCAAGTCGGCTACCCTCAATGCCCTGCTCGGGGAGCAACGGTTCAGCATCAGTCCCCTGCATGGCGAGACCAAGCAGACCCAGATGGGGTCCTGGGACGAGTACGAGGCCAACGGCGTCTACCTGATCGACACCCCCGGCATCAACGAGGTCGACGGCGAGGCGCGCGAACGCATGGCCCACGAGGTAGCGTCTCGGGCCGATCTGGTACTGTTCGTGGTCGACAGCGATCTCACCGAGAGCGAGATCGAAGCACTGCGTGCGCTCACGGACTACCGCCGGCCGATCCTGCTGGTGCTCAACAAGTGTGACCGCTACAGCCGCGAAGAGCAGGAAGTGCTCAAGCAGGCCCTGCGCGGCCACAGCCAGGGCCTGGTAAGCGAGCAGAACCTGGTCTGCATCAGCGCCAATCCCCCCGAGCGGCTGGTGATCCTAGTCGACGAAGAGGGCAAAGAGACGGAGACCACGCGCCGGCCGGCGCCCAATGTGGGGGCCCTGCGCGAGCGCCTGTGGCAGATCATGGAGAGCGAGGGCATGACCCTGGCGGCGCTCAATGCATCGTTGTTCGCGGGCGGCCTCAGCGAGCAGGTGAGTCGCCGCATCCTCGAGATCCGGCGTGATATCGGTGCCAAGGTGATCCGCACCTACTGCATCTCCAAGGGCGTGGCGGTTGCGCTCAATCCGATCCCGGTTGCCGACCTGATTGCCGCCGCCGCCATCGATGTCGGCCTGGTGGTGCACCTGTCCAAGCTCTATGGCCTGCCCATCACCCGGGCCGAGGCCGGCTCCCTGATCAAGACCATCGGCACCCAGATGGCGTTGCTGATGGGCACGGTCTGGGCGGTGCACTTCGCCTCCTCGGCCCTCAAGCTCGGCACCGGCGGGCTTTCCGCGGTGGTCACCGGCGGCGCCCAGGGGGCGGTGGCCTACTACAGCACCTATATCGTCGGCCAGGCCGCGGAGCGCTACCTGGCCCAGGGCAAGTCCTGGGGCGAAGGGGGGCCCAAACACGTGGTTCGCGAGATCCTCGACAGCCTGGACCGGGACTCGGTCCTGACTCAGGCCCGGGCCGACATTCGGGCCCGGCTGCGTTCGACCTAAGCAGGGGCCGGCAAAGCCCACCGGCGTTGTTTCTCTTCTGTTCCCCGACGCGTCAGCCTCGCCTGGTTCCCAGTTGAGCCGAATCTGAACCGGGGCTGCTCGGGGTAGGGCGGTGCGCGCCTGGGGCGAATGCAGGCGCTCGGCTCAGCGGTCGCTATACCAGTAGGCGGCGTAGGGCGGCAGGCACAGCCCCTCGGGGCGGAACTCCGCCTGGTGCCAACCGATCAGTTCCTGCCATTGCTCCAGACCCGCCGGTAGCTGATCGCGTGGGAGCGCCTGATGGTGTTGGGTCAGGTTGAACAGGGCCAGGATGCGCTGGCCGCTGTCGAATGCCTCGCGCAGCAGGCCGAACACACCGGTGCCCAGGTTCAGCGCAAACTGAGGGGCCTCCGGGTGGAACGCCGGCTGAGCGCGGCGGGTGGCGAGCAGTTTCTGGTATGCCCCAAACACCTGCGCGGTCTCGCTCGCCGGATCGTCGATCAAGGCCTCCAGCTCGCAGAGGTCCCACTTGCGGCGGTTGATCGAGCGGGTCATGCCGGTGCGCTCCACGCCCAGGTTGTCGTTGGGCGTGGCGGTCAGACAGTGGAGGTAGACCGCCGGGATGCCCTGAAACGACAGGCTCAAGGCCTGAGAAGCCAGGAATGCCGGTATGTGCCAGCGGCTGTCGCGGGGATCGGTTGGGCGGAAGGCGTCGAAGTAACTGATGTTGAGTTCGTAAGGGCTGTCGCTGCCGTCGCTGTTGCGCTTGCTCGAGATATAGCCGCCGCGCGCCCGCATACCCTCCAACAGCTCATCTACTTCGGGTTTCGGTACCAGGCCTTCCAGGGGGCGCAGGCCGACGCCGTCGTGGGAGGCAGTGAAGTTCAGATAGGTGCAGCCGGGGGGTGCCGGTTGGGCCTCCAGACTCTCGGCCCAGCTGCGCAGATAGCTGCCGTTGCCGGAGTAGAGGGCGTGGAGGATTAGCGGCGGCAGGCTGAACTGGTAAACGACTTGGGCCTCGTCGCCGGCGCCGAAGTAGGTGATGTTCTCGGCGTGGGGCACATTGGTCTCGGTCATGATCAAGCCGCCGGGTTCCAATATCTCCAGCACGTCGCGAAACAGCTTGACGATCTCGTGGGTCTGGGCCAAGTGAATGCACGGGGTGCCCAACTGTTTCCACAAGTAGGCCACCGCGTCCAGGCGCACCATGCGCGCTCCGCGCCGAAAGTAGTAGAGCAGCAGATCGACGAACTCCAGCAACACGTCCGGGTTGCCGTAATTGAGATCGACCTGGTCGTTGCTGAAGGTGGTCCAGACATGGCGCAGACCACGGTAGGTGCGTACGCCGCTGAGCAGCGGGGTGGTGCGCGGCCGGGTGACAAGGGCCAGGTTGGTGGCCGGGTCCATCTCGATGAAGTAGCCGCAGGCTGGCTCCTGGCCGGCGATGAAGTCGATGAACCAGAGGTTCTCTCGCGAGCAGTGGTTGAGCACCAGGTCGATAGCCAGATCGAAGTCCTGCCCTAGGGCGGCCACGTCGTCCCAGCTGCCGAGTTCCGGATTGACGGCGCGAAAGTCGGTGACGGAGAAGCCGTCGTCCGAGCTGTAGGGGAAGAAAGGCAGGATATGCACCATGCTGAACTGATCAGCCAGGTGTTGGCGCAGAAAACCGTGAAGCGTTTGCAAGGGGTTGTGGGTCGCGGACTGGATGCTGTCGCCGTAGGTGATCAGTACCAGGTCGTCATGCTGCCAGAACGGCGCTTCCACCGAACCCGCGCGGAGCTGCTTGTGGGTCTCGGTAATGCGCAGGAGACGCGACAATAAGTCCTGCGCCCGATCGGCGCCGTACAGGTAGGCAAGGCGTCCCCGGATGCGGGCCCGCGGGGCCTCTTGGCGGTTGCTTTCGGCGGGGGCTGCGATCATCGGTATGCACCATGTTCGAGTCGACGGGCGCTCCGGGCGCGCCAGAACGGGGCGTGGCGGACCGCTCTCCACTCCACCCCTGCCCGCAACGGTTTGCAGCAGGATATGTGCCAGCTGCGGTAAAGGCCAGTTTGCCGGCGTCGTTTCTATCCACAAGCTTTGTGGATAACTCTGTGCGTACGCTGCGCTGGTGGCGCCGCGGGGTTGTAGCGCCGGTGCCGAGGGCACCCTGCGCAGTTTCTGCACAAGGCCCGAAAAATATCAACGTTTTAGAAGTTTATAAAAAAATCCGGGGACTTTGCTAACGCGGTCTGCGTGCGGCGATCGAACGGTTTGGCCGGCTGTGAACACTCGCCGAGGCTGCTATGCTTGGGCTCCAGTTGCCGCACCGACCGGGAACTACCCATGCGCTATGCCGCTGCCGCCTGCCAGACCGATTTTCCCTGCCCCACCGAGCGCTCCGAGATCGTGCAGCGCACCGCTCGAATGTGTCAGTTGGCAGAGCAGACCATTGTCGGCTACGAGCCCTTCTACGACGTGCGCCTGTTGGTGTTTCCCGAGTTCGCCCATGCCGCGCCTGTATATGACAGCCTGGCCAAACTGCGCAGGCACCTCGCGCTGCCGGTGCCCAATGAACACACCGAGCGTTACGCAGCCCTGTGCCGCAAATTCGGCTGTTACATCCAGACCGGCAGCTTTCTTGAGGCGGACCCGGACTTTCCCGAGGTGGTGTTCAACACAACGGCCCTGATCGGCCCCGAAGGCTTGCTCAGCAAGTACCGCAAGGTCAATCCATGGATGCCTTGGGAACTGCACGCCAGTCCCCACGACCTGCCCGACTACCCCGAGGACCCGTTTCCTGTGGTGGATACGGAGATCGGCCGTCTCGGCGTGGCCATCTGCTACGATTGGCTGTTTCCAGAGGCGATCCGGCAGATCGCCTTCAACGGCGCCGAGGTGATACTGCGGGTGTCGGCCTACATGGACCCCTGGGGAGCAACGCAGCCGATGGACTGGTGGACGCTTTTCAACCGGGCGCGAGCTATCGAGAACAGCGTCTTCGTGGTGGCCGCCAACCAGGGCGCCAGCATGGCGCACTACCCGCCGTTCAGTTGGCCCGGCGGCAGCATGCTGGTCGACTACGACGGCCGCATCCTGGCCCAGGCCGACCCGGGGCCGGGCGAGAAGGTGGTAGTGGCGGTTGTTGACCTGGACGCTTTGCGAGCGGAGCGGTCGCGCCGGCGCGGCCACGATATGCGGGGCCAGCTTCGCAGTCAGGCCTACGACTATCTCAGCCGCGAGTGGCTG
>CAVWCW010000011.1:0-29751 GCA_963753615.1 uncultured Gammaproteobacteria bacterium | reverse complement strand
GCCCGGTTCGGATCAGTGTCCCGGTGGCTGCAGCTCGGGCCGCCACCCATTTTTTGAAGCCTATCGAACTGCGGATCGAGATCCCGCCCCGAGCACCGGTACCCTCACTCGCCCTGCCCCTGGGCCGGCTCTGCGTGGTGCTCCCGCGCCAGCAGCAGGTACACCGCCGGCACTACGTAAAGGGTAAACAGGGTGCCGATGCCGAGCCCGCTGGCGATCACCAGGCCGATGTCGAAGCGGCTCACCGCGCCCGGGCCGCTGGCGGTGAGCAGGGGCACCATGGCGACCACCATGGCTACCGAGGTCATCAGGATCGGGCGCAGTCGTATGGAGGCGGCCTGTTCCACCGCGGCGCGCCGGTCCAGGCCCTCGCCCAGTTGCAATTGGTTGGCGAACTCGACGATCAAGATGCCGTTCTTGGCGATCAGCCCGATCAAGGTGATCAGTCCCACCTGGGTGTAGATATTGACGCTGGCGAAGTCGAGGGTGAGAAAAGCCAGGGCCCCGGCGATCGACATGGGGACCGAGACCAGGATGATGATGGGATCGCGCCAGCTCTCGAACTGGGCCGCCAGCACCAGATAGATCACCAGCAGCGACATGAAGAAGGTCCAGATCAGGGCGCTGCCCTGTTGGGCGTACTGGCGTGCCTGGCCGAGGTAATCGATGCCTACGTTCGCGAGGCAACAGTTTTTTGGCTTCGCCCTCGAGGTAGGCCAGGGCGTCTCCCAGGGTCACCCCCGGGGCCATGACGCCCTCGACATTGATCGAGTTGAGCTGCTGGAACTGGGTGCGCTGGCTGGGTTCCACGCTGTGAGAGAAGCGCACCAGGTTGCCCAGCGGTACCAGCTCGCCTCCGCCGGTTCGCACGTAGTAGTCGTTCAGCATCTCCTGGTCGAGGCGGAATTCCCGTGCCACCTGGGGGATCACCTTGTAGCTGCGCTCGGCCAGGCTGAAGCGGTTGACGTAACCGTCGCCCACCAGTACCGACAGGCTGCGGCCGATCTCGCGCATGTCGATACCCAAGGCGCCGGCGCGGTCGCGGTCGATCTCGATCAGGGTGCGCGGGCGCGCAACGTCGATGCTCTTGCGCAGGAACATGAAGTTGCCGCTGCCCATGCCCTTGCCGATGAGTTGGCCGGCCAGGCCGTCGAGTTCGGCGTAATCGGCGTCGGAGACCAGCACCAGTTGGAACGGCAGGCCGCGCCCTGTGCCCGGCAGGCTGGGGCGGGGGAAGGCGGCGATCTGGAACCCGGCCACTTGCTGCAGCTTGCCCTGGAGTTCGGGCTGGATCTCCATCTGGGAGCGCTCGCGCTGGCTTGGCGGCGGCATCTTGAAGCCGCCGAAGGTCACCGTGGGGTCGCCCTGAAAGCCCACCAGCACGAAGCTCTCCTGGTACTCGGGAACACTTTCGAAGATGTCGAGCACCTCCCGGGCATAGGCCTGATTGAATTCGGCGGTAGCGGTCTGGGGGGCGACGGCGCGGAAGAACAGGATGCTCTGGTCTTCGGTGGGCGCCAGCTCGCTGCGGCTGGTGGCGAACATGAAGTAGATGCTGATCAGCACCACGGCGCCGAATACCAGGGTCACGGACGGGGTCTGGAGACTGCCGTGGAGGGTCCGCCGGTAGGCCCCGGCGAGCCAGCGGAAGAAGCGCTCGACCCCGTGCTCGAAGCGGCCCGGGGCGCCGGCGGGCTTGAGCACCCGCGAGCTCAGCATGGGCGACAGGGTGAGCGCCACGACCCCGGACACCAGCACCGCGGCCGGCCAGGGAGAAGGCGAACTCGCTGAACAGGGTGCCGACCAGCCCGCCCATGAAGCCGATCGGGGCATATACCGCCACCAGGGTGGTGGTCATGGCGATGATCGGCAGCCCCAGCTCTCGGGCTCCGTCCAACGCCGCCTGCACCCTGGGCTTGCCCATTTCGATGTGGCGATGCACGTTCTCCACCACCACGATGGCGTCGTCCACCACCAGACCGATGGCCAGCACCATGGCCAGCAGGGTGAGCAGGTTGATGGAATAGCCCAGCAGCAGCATGATGAAGGCGCCGCCGATCAGCGACAGGGGCACCGCGACCGCCGGCACCAAGGCGGCGCGCAGGGAGCCCAGGGTTAGAAAGATCACCAGCAGCACGATGAGCACCGCCTCGGCCAGGGTCTGGAACACCTCGCGGATCGAATCTTCGATGAATTGGCTGGCGTCGTAGGGGATGTGGGCCTCGAGCCCGCTGGGGAATTGGGCGCGCAGTTCGGGCAGCAGGTCGTGTACGCGCTTGGCCACGGTCAGCGGGTTCTGTCCCGGCGCCTGCTCGATGCCGACGAAGATGGCGGGAATGCCCTTGTACATGGTGGTGGTGTCGTAGTCCTCGGCCCCGAGTTCCACATCGGCGATGTCTTCGAGCCGCACCAGGCTGCCGTTGCGGCTCTCCACCACCAGGCGCTCGAAGTCCTCGAGGCGGCTGACGTCGGTGTTGGCGGCCAGGTCCACCGCCACATAGGGGCCCTTGGTCTGGCCCACGCCGGCGAGGTAGTTGTTGGTCCGCAGCACGTCCTCGACCCGGGTGGCGCTAACGCCGAGGGCCGCCATCCGGGCCGGGTCCAGCCAGATGCGCATAGCGAAGGTCTTATTGCCGATCAGGGCCGCTTTGGCCACCCCGGGCAGGGCCTGGATCTGGGGCTGGACCACCCGCAGCAGGTAGTCGCTGATTTGCGACAGAGACATCTGCCGGCTATAGAAGGCCAGGTACATGAGCGCGGTGGGGTCGCCGGTGCGGGCGTCGATCACCGGGTCCTCGGCGTCCGCCGGCAGCTGGTTGCGCTGGCTGGCTACCTTGGCCTGGATTTCGGAGACTGCCGCCTTGGGGTCGTAATTGAGGCGCATGTGGGCCTCGATGGTGGAGCGGCCCTGGACGCTGGTGGCGGACAGATAGTCGATGCCGTCCGCCTCGGCGATGGCCTGCTGCAGCGGGGTGGTCACAAAGCCCTTGATCAGGGCCCCACTGGCCCCCGGGTAACTGGTGGTGACGGTGACCACCGTGTCGCGGGTCTCCGGGTACTGACGCACCTCCAGCGCCAGCAGCGAGCGCAGGCCCACCAGCAGGATCAGCAGGCTGATCACGCTGGCCAGCACCGGCCGGCGTATAAAGAGGTCGGTGAAACTCATGGGCCAATTGCCCCGCCGGTGGGCAGTATCTCATTGTCGATCTGCAGTGCCTGGCCGTTGCGTAGTTTTACCTGGCCCGCCAGCACCAGGCGCTCGCCCTCGGACAGACCGCTGACGATCTCGACCCGCTCGCCCTGCACCGCGCCGGTCTCCACTTGGCGGCGCTGGGCGAGCAGCTGGCCGTCCTGCTCCTCGACCAGAAACACCGCGTCCCCATAGGGGGTATGGGTAATGGCCGCCTGGGCACCGTCAGCAGCCCGGCCCGTTCCGGCAGCAGCACCTCGACCTGGGCGAACATGCCTGGGCGCAGCAGCTGGTCGGGATTGTCCAGGGTGGCCTGCAGCCGCACGCTGCGGGTGGCCTCGTCGAGCCCCGGGTTGATGGCGGTGATACGGCCCTCGAAGACGCGATCGGGCTGGGCCGCCAGGCGCAGGCGCAGGGACTGTCCGGTGTGCAACCGGGTGAAATGGCGCTCCGGAAGGTTAAAGTCGACCAGGATCGGGTCCAGGGCCTGCAGGGGCACCATCGGGGAGCCAGGGGGCAGGAACTCGCCCAGGTCCACGCTGCGGATGCCGAGAATGCCTTCGAACGGGGCGCGCACGGCCTTCTTGCCGATCACCGCCCGCTTACTGGCGACCCGGGCCTCGGCCCCGTCCAATTCCGCCTTGGCCTCGTCGTAGTCGGATTGCGACACCGAGCGGTCCTTGACCAGCTTGGCCAGACGCCGGAACTTGATCGCCGCCAGATCGCGCTCGGCCAGCAGGCCCCGAAGCTCCGCCTCGTCCACGCTGTCGTCGAGTTGCACCAGCCGTTCGCCCGCGCGCACCGCCTGGCCGGACTGAAACAGGATCTCCCGCACCATGCCCGCCACCTCGTTGGTGACCGCAATGCCTTGGGTCGCGGTCATTGTGCCCACCGCCTGGAGACTCGGCTGCCAGCGTTCGCTGTTCACCTGGGTGACGGCAACGCTGGCCGGCGGCGGGGGTTGACTCATGCGGGCCGCAGATTGCTGCTGCTGTCGCTGCTTCCAATAAAAGATACCGCCGAAGGCCAACCCCAACAGGAGGAGGACCAGGATCAGGCGCTTAAACATAGGAGTTGCCTCGAAAATCACGGCGGCAGTCGGGGGCCGTGGCAGATGCTTGGCGAGTATTCGCTGTTAGGGAAATTCCCAATAAGCTAGCATTCATGTATCTTTCCGGCAAGACATTCCCGTGAGGGACGGAACAGCAGGTGCGGAAGTCCGGAAATGAAGCAGCGAGAAACCGCTTTGCACGAGCCCCAGCCCGTATCCGAACTCCTGGCCAGCATCGAGCGCAACTGGCCCGAGGCCGCCGATCGGCTGCGGCCGGCGGTGTTGTACCTTTACCGGGCCCGGGATCAACTGTTTAAGGACCTGGCGGAGACCCTGGGGTCGACCGGCCTGCTACCGGCGGACCTCGATGTGCTGGGGGCCCTGAGGGGCCAGCCGCCGCCCCACGAACTGACGCCCACCGAGTTGTACCGGTCCCTGTTGCTCAGCTCCGGAGGATTGAGCAAGATCCTCGGACGGCTCGAGGCGGCGGGTCTGGTCGAGCGCCGGGCCAATCCCGCCGACCGGCGTAGCCGGTTGGTGTGCCTGAGTGCGCAAGGAGCGCGCTTGGTGGAATCCCAGTTAGAGCGCATAGGAGACCACGAACGACGCTTTCTCGCCCCCCTCGAGCCGTCGGAGCAGGCCGAATTGGCCCGCCTGTTGACCAAGCTGGTGAGGGCAGGGGGCGGTTGATCGGCTATGATTCCCGCGCCGCGGCATTCGACGACCTTTGCGCTGCACCCCAGCCGCATGAATCGATGACCTAGTAACCGATATAGAGCCATGAAGACCAAAACCGAAGAACTCCGGGCCCAGTGGATGGCATCCGGCCTTACCCGAACCGCTTTGGAACAGGACCCGTTCCGTCAGTTCGAGATCTGGTACAGCCAGGCAATCGATTCCGGGATCCCCGAGCCCAACGGCTTCAGCCTGGCCACGGTAGACGCCCACGGTCAGCCCTGGCTGCGCACAGTGCTGCTCAAGATCTATGACCGACAGGGTTTCGTCTTCTTCACCAACTACGACAGCCGCAAGGCTGGCCAGATCGACGGCAATCCCCGGGTGGCGATGCTGTTCCCCTGGGTCGGCCTGGCGCGTCAGGTCAAGATCACCGGACCGGCCGAGCGCATTCCCATGGCCGAGTCGATGAAATACTTCACCACCCGACCCCGGGGCAGTCAGATCGGCGCCTGGGCCTCGCCGCAGAGCCAGGTGATCAGTTCCCGCTCCCTGTTGGAGGCCAAGGTGGACGAGATCAAGCGTAAGTTCGCACAGGGCGAGGTGCCCCTGCCGTCGTTCTGGGGCGGTTACCGGGTGCGCCCGGAGAGCATAGAGTTCTGGCAGGGCCGGGAGAACCGCTTGCACGACCGCTTTATCTACCGGAGGGTAGAAGAGGGCGGTTGGCATATCGAGCGGCTGGCGCCCTGAGATCTGAGAGCCGGATCCCGAACGACGGATGAATCGGTGCCGGGCAGCAGCCCGGCACCGGCATCGGGCGTCAGAAAAGTTGCCCGTTGACCCAGAAGTGGGCGAGGATGCTGGCTGCATAGCCCAGGGCGATGACCGGGGTCCAACGCAGATGGCCGAAGAAGGTATAGCTGCCGCGGGCCTGCCCCATCAGGGCCACGCCGGCGGCCGAGCCGATCGAAAGCATGCTGCCGCCGACTCCGGCGGTAAGCGTCACCAGCAGCCATTGGCCCATGGACATGTCCGGCTGCATGGTGAGCACGGCGAACATTACCGGGATATTGTCGACAATAGCCGACAGCAGTCCCACCGCCACATTGGCCGGGGTGGCCCCCCAGTTCACGTACATGATCTCCGAGGCCACGGCCAGATAGCCGATAAAGCCCAGGCCGCCGACGCACAGCACCACCCCGTAAAAGAACAAGAGGGTATCCCACTCGGCGCGGGCAATCTTTCTGAACACGTCGAAGGCGACGATCTCCCCCATTTGCAGGTCATGCTCTTCCTCGCTGTTTCCGGCTTGGGCCTGAATTCTTCTAAAATCCCGGTGATAGGTCTTCTTCAGGTAGAAGCCGAAGAACTGGAGGTAGGAAAGGCCGGTCAGCATGCCGATGACTGGGGGCAGGTGCAGAAAGTTATGGAAACTCACCGCGGTGGTGATGGTGGCCAGGAACAGCGCGATGACGCGTTTGGCGCCGCGTTTCATCGTCACCATCTCGCCGCCGCTGGTAGGCTGCTCGTTGGGTACCGCCATCACCATTATTGCCGCCGGCACCAGCCAATTCACCAGTGATGGCAGGAACAGGGCGAAAAAGGCCCAGAAATCCACCACGCCGGTCGGCGTAACGATCCCTTTCTGCCACACCATCAGGGTGGTGATGTCGCCGAACGGGCTGAAGGCGCCGCCCGCATTGGCGGCCACCACGATATTGATACAGGCCAGCAGCACGAACCGCTGGTTGTCGCCGCCCACCGCGAGCACCACCGCGCACATCAGCAGTGCGGTGGTCAAGTTGTCCGCCACCGGCGAGATGAAGAAGGCCAGCAGCCCGGTCACCCAAAACAGCTTTCGGAAGCCGAATCCCTTGCGCACCAGCCAGGAGCGCAGCGCCTCGAACACGTTGCGCTCGTCCATCGCGTTGATGTAGGTCATGGCCACCAGCAGGAACAGCATCAGTTCGCTGTATTCCAGCAGGTTATGGCGCACCGCCTGTTCCGCTTCGTGGGTGAAGCCGTGACCGGCGTAAACCATGGCGATCAAACCCCAGATCAGGCCCGCCGCCAGAATTACCGGCTTGGATTTACGCAGGTGGGTGAACTCCTCGGCCATGACGAAGCCATAGGCCACCACGAAGATGCCAATGGCGGTCAGGCCCACCCAATGGCCCGTCAGGTCCAGGGATTGCGTTGCGCCTTCGGATGCCAGTACAGGCACGGGGAGCAGCATCAGGGACAGCAGCGAGAGCATCAGCGGATTGAACATGGTTTTGCTTTATTGGTCGCTATGGATTGCCCGGCGTTCGGGGCGAAACGACCGGGCCCTTTGCGTTCGCGGGGAAAGCGGGCCTGGTCAGCGTTTTTCTGCCGGCGCTATATCGCGGCGCCTTCTAAACCCGGTAGCATATACCGAACTTCGGTGTGGTTGATAGCCCGACCGCTCGGCGGGCCCCGGAGCGTAGCCAGGAGTTGGTCGGCTCCGGGTTCGGAGCGGCCTCCACCCAGGGGACAGTCCGTTGCCGACCGGCACGGGCCAATCTTTTCTCGGGCCCGGTCCGATTAACCCGCATAGTTCACCAGGCCGCTGCGCATAAGCGACTGGAGATTCGAGAGCTTAGGATAGGACACGGAGGCTTCTGCAGCGAAACACCCTGTATATCGCCGCCCGGCTATCGCACCCCTGGCTGGTTCCTGCACGCCTGGGCTTGCTCCTCACTCAAGCCGTAGATATGGCCATCGATTTGGCTCCAGAGCGGCACCCAGCCGCACAGGCCCTGTGCCAGGGACGCGATACCTGGTGAAATATCCGGGTTAACGCCTGGTCGTCTTCGATGCTCGTCAGGATGCGTGGTTTGGTGTGTCCGCTGTCACCGGCGATACCGATGTGGCGATCAGGCTCGCCGGAACCGCTGCGAAGACGGCCCCCCATGTGCCCCAGCCGGTCCTCCGGGGAATCGCTCGCCGGCATGGAATTCGCTGGCTGTCCTGCTGAGCGGTGTTTTGTGCAATCTTTCCCTGATCGAACCACATCTAAAGATTCGTTAACTCGTCCCGCATCCGTTGCCGTTGCGCCGCGTCAGGCAACCGGCCCATGCCGGCAGCCAGGTTGTCGCGCAAGTGTTTGGGTTTGCTGGTGCTGGGGATGGCGCAGCTTACGGCCGGGTGGGAGACGATGTACTTGAGGAAGTACTGGGCCCAGGAGGCACAGCCGATTTCGGCGGCCCAGCCGGGCAGGGGCCGGTCGCGCACGCGCCGGAACAGGGCTCCGTCCTCGAAGGGCCGGTTGACGATGACCCCGATCCCGCGCTCGGCGGCCAGCGGCAACAGGCGCTTCTCGGCGTCGCGGGTGGTGATGGAATAGTTGAGCTGGACGAAGTCCAGAGGCTCGGTGAGCATCACCTGCTCCAGTGCGGGAAAGGCATCGCTCCGATAGTGGGTGATGCCGATATAGCGCACCCGACCGGCCTGCTTCCAGTCCCGCAGGGTGGCCAGCTGGGTGCGCCAGTCCACCAGATTGTGAACCTGGATCAGGTCCAGGCGCTGGCTTCCGAGCAGGCGCATCGATTCCTCCATCTGGCGGATGCCCGCCTCCCGGCCCTGGGTCCATACCTTGGTGGCGAGAAACATTCGGCCGCCGATCCCGAGTTCGGCGCTGAGTTCGCCGATCACCCGCTCCGCATTGCCGTACATCGGCGAGGTGTCGATCAGGCGTCCGGGGGGGTGAGAGAATTCTTCGAGGATCTCCACCAGCGGGGCGCGCTCGGCCTCGACGGAGCCGACGTCGAAGGACCAAGCGGTGCCCATCCCGATCACCGGCAGCAACTCGCCGCTCGAGGGTATGGGGCGGCGGATGAGCGCGGGCGCTGGCGTCGGGGTTCTCCCCCTGGGCCAGCGCTGGGCAGGCCCCCGCTATCAGCCCAGCGCTCAGGCCGAGCAGGGCGCGGCGGCGTCCTTGGTCGATGGCATCTGGCATGTTGTTTTGGCTCGTACGTTGGTTGGTGTCCGGAACCTGCCTTTATGAGGAACTCTAGTCGACTTTGCCGCTAAGATCATCCGCGATTAGCCGGACTCCACGTGGCCTCCTTGCCCGGCCTTGCGGCCGAGGCCCCAACCCAGCCAGGCCCAGCCCAGGGCCAAAGGTACCGCCAGCGCCGCGATGCCCGCCAACCCTAGCCCGAGGGTTTGGAGCCCGGCGAAGGCCCAGGCGCTCAGCGCGTCGCCGCCGCGGTAGACCAGGGTGTCGATAAAGTTCTTGGCCTTGTAGCGGCTGCTGCGGTCGACCAGGGTGAAAAGGCTCTCTCGGGCCGGGCGCGTCAGGGCATAGTTTCCCGCGCGGCGTGCGACCTGCACCGCCAGCAGCAGGGGCAACACCGGCGCCAATGCCAGCCCGGCAAAGCCCATGGCCAGCAACATTGGCACCAGGGCCAGGGCCGCGGAAAGCCCCCAGCGTTGGATCAGGCGCCCGGTCGCCAGAAGCTGGATGCCGAGAGTAAGTCCGTTGACCGCCAGGTCGATGAGAGCGAATACCCGGGTGCGCTCGGCTGAGTCATCAAACGCTGCGGCGACGATATGGGCCTGCTCGAAATAGAGGAAGGTGGAGAGACTGGTATAAAGCCAGATAAACAAGCAGATGCCGAGCAGGTAGCGAGAGCGCGCCACCAGCACAAGTCCCTCGAACACGCCGCCGCCCAGAGGGCGCCCAGGGTCCGCTTCGGCAACCGGCCGCTGCTCGGCGGCAAGCCCCAGCAGTTTGCGGATGCACAACAGCGCCAGCGCCAGCAGCAGGGCCGCCGGCAGCAGCAGATTCTCGGTGCCGACCAGCGGCGCAAGGCTGGCCGCCAGGGCCGGTCCGCACACCGCTCCCAGACTGCCGCCGGCAGCAATCACCCCGAACAGGCGCCGCGCCTGCTCGGGGCGGAACAGGTCCGCCATAAAGCTCCAGAACACGGAGACGACGAACAGATTGAAAACGCTGACCCAGACGAAAAAGGCCTGCGCCACCAGTTCCGGCGCCAGACCCGATCTGAGCAGGAGAAAGAACGCCAGCAAGTTGGCAATGAAGAACCAGTACACCGCCGGCAGCAAATGGCGCCGCGGGAGGCGTGCGGCGGCAGCCCCGAACAGGGGCAGGGCCAGCAGCATGACCAGGAAAGTAGCGGTGAAGGTCCAGTGCAACTGCTCCACGCCGCCGCGGATGCCCATCTCGTCGCGCACCGGGCGCAGGATGTAATAGCCGGCCAGCAGGCAGAAGAAATAGCCGAACGACCAGGCCAGAGACCTCCCTTCTCCGGCCCGCACCTGGCCCAGGCGCTGGGCGAGGCGACCTAGGCGGCCGCCTTCGGCCTCGGCATTCTGGATCATATCCGTCGAAAATCCATGAGCTTAGCCAGTGGACAGGAGCCTGGGGACTGGCGAGAATTGACCCGGTGCCGCAGTCGTCGACGCGCTATCCCTATCCACCCCAGTGTAGACCGAGCCCCGCCGATGAAAAGACCCGAGCTGCTATCCCCCGCCGGCACCCTGCGCAACCTGAGATATGCCTTTGCCTACGGCGCGGATGCGGTGTATGCCGGTTTGCCGCGCTACAGCCTGCGGGTGCGCAACAACGACTTTCGCGAAGCGAACTTGGAATTGGGTATCGGCGAGGCCCGCGCCCGGGGGCGGAAGTTCTTCGTCGCCTGCAACCTGATGCCCCACGGCGCCAAGCTGCGTACCTTCATCGCCGATATGGAGCCGGTGATTGCCATGGGCCCGGATGCCCTGATCATGGCCGACCCGGGCCTGATCCTGTTGGTGCGGGAGCGTTGGCCCGAACTCCCCGTTCACCTCTCGGTGCAGGCCAATACGGTGAATGCCGAAACGGTGCGTTTCTGGCAGCAACAGGGGCTGCGCCGGGTGATCCTGTCCCGGGAACTGTCGCTGGACGAGGTCGACGAGATCCGCCAGGCCTGTCCGGACATCGAGCTGGAGGTATTCGTACACGGCGCCCTTTGCATCGCCTACTCCGGGCGCTGTCTGCTATCGGGCTACTTCAACCACCGCGACGCCAACCAGGGTGCTTGCACCAATTCCTGCCGCTGGGACTACCGGCTGGGAGAAGCCGCGGACGCCACCGGGGTGGAGGTGGCCCAGCCCGCCCAGGTGTCGGGCCCGCGGCACCCGGAGGCCGATCGCATCTATTACCTGGAGGAGTCCCAGCGCCCGGGGGAGCTGATGCCGGTGTTCGAGGACGAGCAGGGCACCTATATCATGAATTCCAAGGACCTGCGGGCGGTGGAACACGTGCAGCGGCTGGTGGAGATCGGCGTCGACTGCCTGAAGATCGAAGGCCGCACCAAGTCCCACTATTACACCGCACGCACTACCCAAGTCTATCGCCGCGCGATCGACGATGCGCTGGCCGGGCGGCCGTTCCAACAGGAACTGCTGGGGGAACTGGAAGGGCTGGCCAACCGCGGCTATACCGACGGCTTCTACCAGCGCCACGAGACCCAGGAACTGCAGAATTACCGACGCGGAAGTTCCCAGAACCAGCGCCAGATCTTTGTCGGCGAGGTGGCGGAGGCGGGCGGGGGCTGGCGCGAGATCGCGGTCAAAAACAAGTTCGCCGTGGGTGATGCACTGGA
This sequence comes from uncultured Gammaproteobacteria bacterium, assembly GCA_963753615.1. Classification (GTDB taxonomy): domain Bacteria; phylum Pseudomonadota; class Gammaproteobacteria; order Chromatiales; family Chromatiaceae; genus CAVWCW01. The sequence continues at coordinate 18,203 of CAVWCW010000011.1, read as the reverse complement.
ACTGATCACCCCCGCCGGCAACCACCGTTTTCGTCTGGAAGGGATGCAAGACCTCGATGGCAATGCCATGCGGGAGGCCCCTGGAGGGGGCTACCGGGTGCGAATCCCGCTGCCCGCGCCGGCGGATGCCCTGAGCCTGCTCACCCGGGGCCTTTGACCGCCGGCCGAGCCTGCGGCGCTCGGCCGGCCCGGCCTCAGAGCGGCTTGCTCAGGGTGAAGGCCCCGCGGATATCACCGAGGGCATAGCCGGTGGCCTCGTCGCTCGGGTAATAACGCACCAACTCGGCCTGCACTTGCGGGTCGATCTCGGCACCGTGGCATTTGAGGCAGACCTCGCCGGTCGGGATCGCCTTCATGTAGCGGAACGTCTTGACGCCTTCGGCGTCCACCACCTCGTGGAACTCCATCTTTTCTACCGCTTCTCCAGCGGCCTTGCGGGCATCGAATTGCTCCAGAACCGCCTGCTCCCAGAGGTCCGGGCTGTTAGCGGGATTGCGCAGCTTGAGGCTGGTGCGCCCCACCTCCCAGCCGGATTCGTCGGCCAGGCTGCGGGCGATCGCCGGGGCCTGTACCTTGCATACCTCGATCGCCGTGACCGGCCCGCCGGCCTTCATTGCCGCCTGCAGCTGGCCTTTTAAGCTGGTAAAGAACTCCTTGACCAGGCCCCGGGCCTCGGTCACCTGTGCCGGCGGCTCGGCGGCCACGGCCAGGCCCAGGGCTGCGCTACATGCCAAAGCGGTCAAAGCCAGTTTCTTCATCGGGTGGGTCTCCTAGAGAATTGCGCGTGGACGCGAAACACTGGCGTGACTATAGCGGTTGCCTGGATGCGGGTAAACCCGCTCAATCAACCCAGTCGATCAAGTGCTCTTCCCAGTCTCCAGCCTCGGCCTCGGCCGCGGCAATGGCGCGGCCGGCGATGGAACGACCGGCGCGTAGCGTCGAGCGCGGGTCACCGGACACCAGCGGGTGCCAGTGCGGCAGCGCCCGGCCTTCCGCCAGCAGCCGGTAGGCGCAGGTGGCGGGAAGCCAGTAGGCTCGTTCCAGGTTGTCGGGGGTCAAGGTCAGGCATTCAGGGACCAGGCGCGCCCGTTGCGGGTAATCGGTGCACCGGCAGCTGCCCAGATCCAGAAGCCGGCAGGCCACCTCGGTGTAAAGGATCTCGCCGCTGTCGCTGTCTTCAAGTTTGTGCAGGCAGCACTTGGCGCAGCCGTCGCACAGAGACTCCCATTGGGCGCGGGTCATCTGGCCCAGCGGGATGGTCTTCCAGAACGGGTCGGCGGGTTTGGACATGACGAAAGGGTCCATTTCGGTGCGGAGCTGACAATAGGGTCTAAGTTATACCAGCTAAGGGCCTGTCTCGAAGCGAATTTTTTGCACAGCTCGGAATCCGCCCTGGGCAGGCACGGGTGCAGGCCGAAAAAAAAGAGGGAACCACTGTATTGACTTTATGAAAACATAATTAAATCATAAGTATAAGAATACGCGTACAAAATTTGGTCAGTTTGAAACCGGGCCAATCCTGGAAGGGCTCAGGGCGTTTACCGGCAACTTCTGCACAGAGTTATCCACAGATCCTGTGGAAAACCGCGATCAGGTGCTGGGGTCCCGGGTTCAACGCCCGGTCTGCGCGAAGTTCGCAAGGTTGCAGCTCGATGACGATTTCCCTAAGTTTGGGTCTCAGGCTCCCGTTCTCGCTGTCGGCGAGGGCTGCGCAGCGGCGCGAAATTCAGGGTATCATGCATGGCCAAGCCGGAACTGAGGGTCAACGTCTTCTCAGACTATATCTGCCCCTTCTGCTATATCGGCAGCCGCCGCTTGCTGCGCCTGGGCGAGCGCTACGAGCTGCGGGTCAATTGGTGCGGACTGGAGATTCACCCGGAGACCCCCGCCGCCGGCATGCCGATGGCCGAGTTGGGCTACGCGCCTGAGCGCTGGGACCGGATGATGGCCGATCTGGCGCATCTCGCACAGGAGGAGCGTCTGGAGCTGCAAGCGCCGGGCTTCACCACCAACTCCCGGCGCGCCCTATTGCTGGCCGAAGCGGCCAAGCAGGCCGGCCGGGACCGCTTTTATGCTGTGCACGAGGGGCTGTTCGACGCCTACTTCTGCCGGGGACGCAATATCGGCGATGAGGGCGAGTTGCGCCGCATCGCTGCGGAGGCGGGGTTGGCGCAGGAACTGGTGGACCGGGCCTGGACCTCTGAGGCGCTGAGCGATCGCCTGGCGTTCAACCTGCGATCGGCCCGCGCACTGGGAATCAGCGGAACCCCGGCCTGTGTATTCGGGCGCCGGCTCTTGGTGGGGGCTCTGCCGCTGGCGCGACTGGAACAGGCGGCCGCCGAGTTGGCGGAGGCTGGTGGAGCCCAATAACAAGACTGACGAGCGACCGATTCGAACCATGCATCTGGGTTTTGCGCTGCGTATCCTGATTGCCCTGGGGCTGGTCCTCGCGGTGCTGCTGGTGTTGGCGGCCCTGCTGTTCGTTACCGAGTCGGCGTTCAACGTCTGGCACCAGCTGCAACAGGCCCCGACCTGGTTTTTCTATGTCTACGCGGCCGGTTTCGGCGGCCTCGGGCTGGGGGGCGGCTGGCTGGTGTGGCGGCTGCTGCGGGCGCCGGCCAAGAAGGCCTCCAGACCGACCGAGGACCAATCCAGGCCGGAGCCAGTCAGCGAAGCGGAGGTTAGCCAGAAGCTGGAGCAGGCCCGAGACTCGGGCATCGACGTGGCCGCCGCCGAGCGTGAGCTCGATAGGCTCAAGCAGCGGCGCGAGGCCGGGCGCATCTACGTCAGCCTGTTCGGTGAGATCAGCGCCGGCAAGTCGTCCCTGATCCGCGCCCTGCTGCCGGACGCCGATGCCGAGGTGAGCGTGCGCGGCGGCACTACCCGGGAGGTCAAGGAGCACCATTGGCGCAGTCCGGCCGGCGACGAACTGGTGCTGGTGGATGTGCCGGGCACCAACGAGGTGGGGGTCGGGCTCGACCGCCTGGCGCGCGAGGAGGCCCAGCGCTCGCACTTGGTGCTCTATGTCTGTGATGGCGACCTGACGCGGAGCCAGTGGCAGGAATTGGACGGCCTGCTGGAGTTGGACAAGCCGAGCATTCTGGCGCTCAACAAGAGCGACCGCTACAGCGGCGAAGAACTGGACCAGCTGATGGAGCGCATCGGCCTGCGCCTGCGCGAGAGCGCGGCCGAGCGGGTAGAGGTGGTGGCGATCCAGGCCGGCGGCACCCAGGAGGTGCTGCGGATGATGCCGGACGGCCGCGAGGAGCTGGTCGAGCGCGAGCGCAAGCCCCAGGTCGAGGCGCTCAAGCGGCAGTTGCAGCGGTTCATCGACCGCGATGCCGAAGTGCTGGAGAATCTCCGCGACAGCGCGGTGTTTGTGCTGGTGTCGCGGCAGCTCGAAGATGCCCAGGCGCTACAGCGCCGCAGTCAGGCCGAGGCGCTGGTGACCAAGTACTCGCGCCGGGCGGTGATCGGCGCCCTGGCGGCGGTTACCCCCGGCACCGATCTGCTGATCCAGGGCTACCTGGGAGTGAGCATGATCAAGGAGTTGTCCAAGCTGTACGGGATCTCGGTGCGCAAGGTCGATACCGACCTGCTGCTGGACCTGGTGCAAAAGCACGTCGGCAAGTCCAGTACCCTGATCCTGGCGATTGCCGGCAATGCGCTGAAGGCCTTTCCCGGGGCCGGTACCCTGGCCGGCGGCGTGCTGCATGCCGTCGCCTATGGGCTGGTGTTCGATACCCTGGGCAGGGCGGTGGCGGTGAGTCTGGATACCCGGGGCGAGTTGCATCCGGTCCAGACCGCAACCGTGTTCAAGGAGACATTGGGTGAAAATATCGAAGCGTCTGCAGGGCGTTTTGTCAAATTTGCCTCGCTGGCCTATCAAGCAAGAAGCCAAGCGCGAACCGGCTCCTGAACCGGTATCAGCCGAGGCGGGCCATCTGGAGCTGGCGCGGGAGAGCCTGCGCGAGCTGCTGGATGACGAGCGGGTGCCGGAAGCGGTGCGCGAGTCGCTGACCGAGGATTACGCCCAGGTTCAGGCGCATGCTCGACAAGCTGGAGCAGGGGCACATCCATATCGCCGTGTTCGGTCGCGTCAGCGTCGGCAAGTCGGCCACTGCTCAATGCCCTGCTGGGGGAGCAACGCTTCAGCACCAGTCCCCTGCATGGCGAGACCAAGCAGACCCAGATGGGGTCCTGGAACGAATACGAGGCCAACGGCGTCTACCTGATCGACACCCCCGGCATCAACGAGGTCGACGGCGAGGCGCGCGAACGCATGGCCCACGAGGTAGCGACTCGGGCCGACCTGGTGCTGTTCGTCGTCGACAGCGATCTCACCGAGAGCGAGATCGATGCACTGCGGCGCTCACGGACTAGCCGCCGGCCGATCCTGCTGGTGCTCAACAAGATGCGACCGCTACAGCCGCGAAGAGCAGGAAGTGCTCGAGCAGCCCTGCGCGGCCACAGCCAGGGCCTGGTAAGCGAGCAGAATATGGTCTGCATCAGCGCCAATCCCGCGCCGAGCGGCTGGTGATCCGGGTTGACGAAGAGGGCAACGAGACGGAGACCACGCGCCGGCCGGCGCCCAATGTGCGGGGCCCTGCGCGAGCGCCTGTGGCAGATCATGGAGAGCGAGGGCAAGACCCTGGCGGCCCTCAATGCCTCGCTGTTCGCCGGTCGGCCTCAGCGATCAGGTGGTCGCCGCATCCTGGAGATCAGGCGTGATATCGGTGCCAAGGTGATCCGCACCTACTGCATCGCCAAGGGCGTGGCGGTGGCGCTCAATCCGGTCCCGGTTGCCGACCTGGTTGCCGCCGCCGCCGTCGATGTCGGCCATGATGGTGCACCTGTCCAAGCTCTATGGCCTGCCCACTCACCCGGGGCGAGGCCGGCGACCTGATCAAGACCATCGGCACGCCAGATGGCGCTGCTGATGGGCACGGTCTGGGCGGTGCATTTCGTCTCCTCGGCCCTGAAGCTCGGCACCGGCGGGCTTTCCGCGGTGGTCACCGGCGGCGCCCAGGGCGCGGTGGCCTACTACAGCACCTATGTCGTCGGCCAGGCCGCGGAGCGCTACCTGGCCCAGGGCAAGTCCTGGGGCGAGGGCGGACCGAAGCACGTGGTTCGGGAGATCCTCGACAGCCTGGACCGGGACTCGGTCCTGACTCAGGCCCGGGCCGACATTCGGGCCCGGCTGCGTTCGACCTAAGCAGGGGCCGGCAAAGCCCATCGGCGTTGTTTCTCCCCTGTTCCCCGACGCGTCAGCCTCGCCTGGTTCCCAGTTGAGCCGACTCGGAGCCGGTGCTGCTCGGGTAGGGCGGTGCGCGCGTGGGGCGACTGCAGGCGCTCGGCTCAGCGGTCGCTGTACCAGCAGGCGGCGTAGGGCGGCAGGCACAGCCCCTCGGGGCGGAACTCCGCCTGGTGCCAACCGATCAGTTCCTGCCATTGCTCCAGTCCCGCCGGTAGCTGATCGCGTGGGAGCGCCTGATGGTGTTGGGTCAGGTTGAACAGGGCCAGGATGCGCTGGCCGCCGTCGAATGCCTCGCGCAGCAGGCCGAACACACCGGTGCCCAGGTTCAGCACATACTGAGGGGCCTCCGGGATGGAACGCCGGCTGAGCGCGGCGGGTGGCGAGCAGTTGCTGGTAGCCCCGAAACACCTGGGCTGTCTCGGTCGCCGGATCGTCGATCAGTGCCTCCAACTCGCCCAGGTCCCACTTGCGGCGATTGATCGAGCGGGTCATGCCGGTGCGTTCGACGCCCAGCGTCATCGTTAGGGGTTGCGGTCAGGCAGTGGATGTAGATTGCCGGGATGCCCTGAAACGACAGTGCGCAATGATCTGTGACGCCAGGAACATCGGGATATGCCAGTGGTTGTCGCCTTCGGGTTCCCGGAACGCGTCGAAGTAGCTGATGTTGAGCTCGTACGGGCTGTCGGTGCCGTCGCTGTTGCGCCTTGGTCGAGATATAGCCGCCGCGCGAACGCATCGCCTCGAGCATGGCGTCTGACTTCGTGCCGTCGGTACCAGTCCTTCCAGCGGGCGCACGCCGACCCCGTCGTGCGAGGCGGTGAAGTTGAAGATAGGTGCAGCCGCGCGGGCGGCTCGGCCTCCAGGCCGTCGGCCCAGTCGCTCAGGTAGCGGCTGTTGCCGGTAAGCAGTGCGTGCAGGAACAGCGGCGGCAGGCTGAACTGGTAGACGACTGGGCCTCGTCGCCGTCGCCGAAGTAGCTGATGTTCTCGGCGTGCGGCACATTGGTTTCGGTCATGATCAGGACCGCCGGGCTCGACGATCTCCAGCACGTCGCGAAACAGCTTGACCACCTCGTGGGTCTGCGGCAGGTGGATGCAGGAGGTGCCGAGCTGCTTCCACAGGTAGGCCACGGCGTCGAGGCGCACCATGCGCGCGCCGCGCCGAACGTAGTAGCAGCAGGATATCGACGAACTCGATCAACACGTCCGGATTGGCGAAGTTCAGGTCGATCTGGTCGTCGCTGAACGTCGTCCAGACGTGGCGCATGCCGCGCTGGGTGCGCACGCCGCTGAGCAGCGGCGAGGCTGCGCGGCCGGGTGACCAACGGACAGATTGGTCTCGGGGTCCATTTCGATGAAATAGCCGCAGCCGGCGGCTGGCCGAAGATGTAATCGATGAACCACAGGTTCTCCCGCGAGCAGTGGTTGAGGACCAAATCAATACGCCAGGTCAAAGTCTCTGCCGATAGCGCGCCGATGTCGTCCCAGCTGCCCAGCTCCGGCTCGACGGCACGAAAATCGGTCACCGAGAAGCCGTCGTCCGAGCTCTAGGGGAAGAACGGCAGGATGTGGACCATGCTGATTGCGTCGTGCAGATGCGCGTTCAGAAAGCGTGCAGTGTCTGGAGGCGGCTATGGGTGCTGGATTGGATGCTGTCGCCGTAGCTGATCAGCACGACGTCGTCATGCTGCCAGAACGGCGCTTCCACCGAACCCGCGCGGAGCTGCTTGTGGGTCTCGGTAATGCGCAGGAGACGCGACAATAACTCCTGCGCCCGATCGGCGCCGTACAGGTAGGAAAGGCGTTCCCGGATGCGGGCCTGCGGGGCCTCTTGGCGGTTGCTTTCGGCGGGGGCTGCGATCATCGGTATCACCATGTTCGAGTCGACGGGCGCTCCGGGCGCGCCAGAACGGGGCGTGGCGGACCGCTATCCACTCCACCCCTGTCGCAACGGTTTGCAGCAGGATATGTGCCAGCTGCGGTAAAGGCCAGTGTGCCGGCTTCGGTTCTATCCACAAGCTTTGTGGATAACTCTGTGCGAAGCTGCGCCGGTGGCGCCGCAGGGTTGTAGCGCCGGTGCCGAGGGCACCCTGCGCAGTTTCTGCACAGGGCCCGAAAAATATCAACGTTTTAGAAGTTTATAAAATAACCCAGGGGCGTTTCTAACGCTGTTTGCGTGCGGCGATCGAACGGTTGGGCCGGCTGTGAACACTCGCCGAGGCTGCTATGCTTGGGCACCAGTCGCCGCACCGACCGGGAGCTACCCATGCGCTATGCCGCTGCCGCCTGCCAGACCGATTTTCCCTGCCCCGCCGGGCACCCGCTGACACCGCACTCCATCGACGCCCGCATCGCCGAGGCCAAGAAACGCCTGGATTGAGCGGTTCGGCTCAGACCTTGGGTTTCACCTCTGCCAATATGGCGCGGATCGAGTCCAGCGACCGCTGCAAGCGCTCCAGATCCGGCGCCGGCAGCGCCCGCATGAATTCCGTAAAGCTGGCGGTGATGCCGCATTCGCTGCCGTAGCGGGTGGTGCAGGCGGTGTTGGCTCGGCCCGCAAGTTCGTCCAGCTCAAGCCCCAGCCGGATATCGGGGGTGGCGATAAAGGCCTCCGCGCGTTGGAAAAAGTCATCCAAACAGCGGTCGATGTCGAGTTCCACCATGGTCTCTCTCCTCCGATTGGTACCGGCAGGGCCGGAAATGGGTTGCCCGCGCCGGTACTGGCGGCAACAATGTCTGCGCGTATTCAGATGGAGCTTGTTCGATGCAATTCCAAGCAGCCGACGGACTGCTGCTGGCCGGCCTCTGGCTGGCCTATTTTGCCATGCATTCGCTGCTCGCCTCGTTGTGGGTGAAGCGCTCGCTGGCGCGGCGTTGGCCGAAGTCCATGCGCGGCTACCGCCTGGCCTTCAATGCCCTGGCGCTGCTGCTGGTTTTGCCCCCCCTATGGCTGACCTATGCCCTGGAGGCCCCCTATCTCTGGCGATGGGGCGGCGTTTGGGCCGGGGTGGCCGATCTGCTGGCGCTGGCGGCCCTGATCGGGGTGCTATGGTCCTTGCGTTACTACGCCGGCGGAGAGTTTCTGGGATTGCGCCAATGGCGCCGCGGCGAACGCCGGGTGGAGGATCAAGAGGGCTTGTATATATCGCCCCTGCACCGATTCGTGCGCCATCCCTGGTACAGCCTGGCGTTGGTGATCATCTGGACCCGGGATATGAATGGCCCGCTGCTGATCGGGGCTGGACTGATCAGCCTCTATTTCGTGCTCGGCTCTCGACTCGAAGAGGCCAAGTTGATTGAGTACCATGGAGATGTCTACCGGCGTTACCGCGAACGCGTGCCGGCGTTGTTGCCCAGCCCCTGGCGGCACTTGGATGCGCAGGCGGCGCAAGCCCTGGTGGACGCTGCCGGCAAATCGAAAACTCCGAGGAAATAACTATGCCGAACCACTCTGTCCGAACCGCGCTCTGGCCGGTAACCTGTTTGTTCCTGCTCGCTGGTTGCGCCGGTCTGGGAGTGCGTTCGGAGCCGCCCCGGGTCACCCTGGTAAATTTGGAGCCGGTCAGCGTGACCCTGTGGGAGCAGAAGTACCGCATTCAACTCCGGGTGCAGAACCCGAATCCCGAACCGCTGGCGATTCGCGGTATGCATTACTCCCTCGAGCTCAACGGCAAGGGCTTTCTGGACGGGGTGAGCGGGCAAACGACGGTGGTGCCGGCGTTTTCCGACCAGGTGATCGACACCGAGGGTGTGACCTCGCTGTTCGGCTACCTGCGGCAGATACAGGCCCTGCAGCAGGGGGAACTCGAATCTCTGCGTTACCGGGTCAGCGGGCGCATCAGTCTGCAGGATGGGTTCATCGGGCTGCCCTTCGATTACGCAGGCGAACTGCTGGCGCTACCGCCGGGTCAGGGGGCGGTCTCGTCCGGAGCGGGAGCAGAGACGGGCACCAGCTTGCCGCGCTAGCGCGTTGGGTTCGGGTTGCCGTCGAGACGCTCAGTCCTCGCCGATCACACGCTCTTCCCGCGGCATGCTGAGCAGTTTCTCCGCTTCGCCTTGGGATTTTGCGAAGATCATGCGGACATTGTTCACGCTGTCCGGGCCGAGTTCCGTTCGCAGTTCTCGCACCAGCTTTTTGGCCTCCTGGTACTTGTCCATGGTCTCGAGGTGATCCAGTTTCTTGGGGGGGGTGATTCGGTAGACGTAATAGGGCATGTATAGGCCTTGCTTGCTAGGGTTGATCGGGTCTAGGGGCCGCGTCTGCGGCCTCGGAGATTGTATTCGGAGCCCGCTCGGGGGCGCCAGTCCAGCTAGAATTAGTCTCTTGATAACTCTAGAAGTTACTGAAATCGTATGAAATTATCTCCGAAGGTTCCTGCAGGAAATAGCCCTGAAGGTAGTTGACTCCCAGGTTCCAAAGAATCGCCAGGCTGTTTGCGTCCTCCACCCCGGTGGCCACCGTCTTGGCGCCGGATTCGTTGATCATCTGGTGTATGGCGCCGATCTCTCCCTGCTTCTTGGTGTTGCGGGCTATACCGGCAACCAGCGAAGGGTCGAGCTTGACGTAGTCCGCATCCAGATGCTTGAGCAGGGATTCGCCTTTGGGCAAAAGCCCGAAGTGATCGACCGCCAGTTCGCAGCCTATCTGCTTGATGGCGTCTACCAGCTTCTTGATATCCTGGATGCGGCTGCGAACATTGACCTCCGAGACCTGGAAAGTCAGCCAGGATCCCTTGGCGCCGCGCTTTTCGAGACTGTCGCAGAACGACAGCAGAAAGTCTTCCTGCTGGATCGAGGCCCCGGATATGGGGACGAAGAAGCGGATATTCTTGCCCGCTTCGCGCTGGCGGTTCAGTTCCAGGAGCGCGTGTTCGAGCATCCACTTGTCTATGTGAACGATCTGCCCGCTCTTCTCAGCTTGCATCAGAAAGTCGCTGGGCAGCACCTCCTGCTTGTCCTCGCTCAACATGCGGACCATTACTGCATAGTTTTCCCGGTTATCGCCCTGGAGGCTGACGATGGGCTGATATACCAGGCGAAAGCGGTCATTTTCCACCGCTTCTTGAATCATCTCTTCGAGCCGCTCGTAATTTTCCGAGTCGATCATGGCCTTGGCCAACGTCTTACCGGCGAAGGCGCGCCGGTTGCCGCCATTCTGCTCCGCTTCTTCATTGGCACGCAGGGCGGCGCTGACGAAATCGGCGGGGGGCAGACGTTTCTCGTCGTCGTAGATTGCGATGCCGATACTGAAGGTCGGGCTGAGATACTTGCCGTCGGACTGGTAGACATGCGTCTCCGCCGCGCCGCAGATCTTGGTCGCAAGCTTCTCCAATTCTTGCTTTTCTTGGCTCGCGGTAAGAAGGGTAAACGACTGTTCGCTGAATCGCGCCAGGATGTCGTTGCTGGAAAGCTGCTGCGAGAGCAGCGTTCCAAGCTCCTTGACGATTCGGTCGCACTCGGCGATTCCCGTTTCGTTGCGGATTTCCTGGTAGCCATCGATGGTGATATAGAAAAGTGAATGGCCGCTCGGAGAGGTCAGCAGGTGGGGCTCGTCACCCGCCAGCAGGCTCATAAAATACAACCGGTTGTGGAGCCCGGTATGCACGTCTAACGTGCTGAGCTTCGCCAGCTTTTCTTCCAGTTCCTTCTTATAGCGCTGATTGTTGACCAGTACCTGGAGGCAGGGTTCGCCTTCGATGCTCGCCGGCGATAGTTCCAGCACGGCGTCGAAGCTCTGACCTTCGGCAGTCTCGCATTTGGCCTCCAGTTCCATGGGTTCGGCGCGCTCGAGGGATTCGGCGGACCGGAGGATGCGCTTTAGCGGTTGGTGGAATTCCTCGGTAACCATGTCGAGCAGCGGCGTGCCCTCGATCTCGTCTAAGTCGATGTAACCGAACATTTTGAGGTACGCGGGATTGGCGCGCACGTGCATTCCCTCGTGCACGTAGGCGATGGCTTCGCGCGACGACTGCATCAGCGCGTTGCAACGATCCTCGGATTCCTTGAGCTTGGCCCCCATATCGTTCAGATCGCGGCGCATATGCAGGCTTTCCAACTCCCTTTTCACCGCCAATTGGAGATGGTTGAGGTCGTCTCGTGGAATGATATCCCGTGCCCCGAAGCGCAAGGCGTTGATTAGCGGAGCCCGGTCCTGGTCCTTCTTCTCGTGGTATAGGAAAAGCAGCGGAATGTTCGGGTGGTCCCGAAACATGCCCATGGCCTCAGCGGCGCTGAGCCGGGTGCTGTCGCAGGAGCAGAGCACCATGTCCGGAAGGCCCTGGTCGAGGTAATCCTTCAGTTGCTCCTCGGTGTCCAGCCGGTCGGCATGGACCGCGATCCCACTATTGCGGATAGCATTGATATATTTCTCTGTCCGGTCGCGCGAATCATCGATCACCAAGAGGCTGATGGCATTGTCTGGAGTGGCGGATTTGGGCATGGAAGCGGGCCTGTTTGTATAGTCTGAACCAAGCGAAAAGACCTGGTTCGTTTGCGCAAAATGAGATCTGCCGGACGGCAACTCCAAGTTCTCGGGCCGTTGGGACCGGCGCTATTTCTGATCCCGGTCCGTTTCCCGGACGCGTTCGGGGCCCGTTTCGGGCTAGGCCACTGCCGAGCGTCTAAAGCCCTAGGTAAAGTCTTGTTGTTTCATGAGGTTGCCGTCGCTGTCCTCATGTCGCATCAAGAACGTGGCCAATTACCATCAAGATCATAACACAAGATTAAATCAATATTCCTTGCGTTTTCAATGTCTTCTTTCGCTAAATTAGGAAGAAAACTCAGAAATTCCCAGGGCTCGCTAGGGTTTCTTCCGGTTGCCGAGGGCAGTGTCCCCAAGGCGAATGGGATACACTTGGCTCATGCATATTTTGGCGGTGGCAGCGCTGTTGCTGGTCTTGATCCTCGGGCCCCAATGGTGGGTGCAGCGGGTGCTCGCCCGTCATCACCGCCGCGACGAGGAATTTCCCGGCACGGGCGGCGAGTTGGCTCGGCATCTGCTCGACCGCTATGGGCTGACCCATGTCGGGGTCGAGGCGAGCAAGCAGGGCGATCACTACGACCCGATCAGCAAGAGCGTGCGCCTGACCCCGGACAAGCTCCAGGCCCGCACCCTGACAGCTATCACTACGGCGGCTCACGAGGTGGGCCACGCGCTCCAGGACAATTCCGGCGATTCCCTGTTTCGCTGGCGTTTGCGCATCGTCCGGATGGCCCAGTGGGCGGAAAAACTGGGCTCGTTCCTGTTGTTCGCGGTGCCTCTGCTGGCGGTGGTCAGCCGGGCCCCGGCGGTTGGCCTATTGACCCTGCTGGCGGCCTTCTGCACCATCGGTATCGGCGTGCTCGCGCAACTTGTGACCTTGCCGGTGGAGTGGGACGCCAGTTTCGGAAAAGCGCTTCCGATTCTACGCAGCGGTTACATCCGCGAGGAACAGTATCCCGCTGCGCGCCGTATACTTCGCGCCTGCGCCCTGACCTACGTCGCCGCCTCGCTGGCGGGGCTGCTGAATTTCTGGCGCTGGATGCAGATTCTGCGCCGGTAGAGCTCGAGAATACACAATGGTAGTAACCCGCGTTCCCATGCTTGGCTTCGCCGCCTTCAGCGGCACCGGGAAGACCACCCTGCTGACCCGACTCTTGCCGTTGTTGAGGACGCAAGGATTGCGCATCGGCATGCTCAAACACGCCCATCACGGCTTTGATATCGACCGCCCGGGCAAAGACAGCTACGAATTGCGCCGGGCCGGGGCCGCGCAGATGTTGGTGGCCTCGGCCCGGCGCTGGGTGCTGATGGTGGAGGAGGGCGAAGGCCTGGAGGAGCCCGACCTGCAGCAGTTGGTGGCGCGCCTGAATCAGGACGCCCTGGACATGATCCTGGTAGAGGGTTTCAAGCACGAAGCCTTCCCCAAGATCGAGCTGCATCGCCCGTCCATGGGCCGGCCGCTGATGTGCCTCGACGATCCCAATATCATTGCGCTAGCCACCGACGCGAAGCCGGTCCAGGAGTCGCCGGTACCCTTGTTGGACCTGAACCGGGTCGAGGAGATCGGAACCTTCGTCCTCGATTGGCTGCGCGGCCGCTGAGGAGGGGGCAAGAATTGGCCGCCATTCTGGATCATAACCAAGTCTTCCGTAAGAGTGGATATCAACCGTGTTCGCATACAGGCGCCAACCGGCCCTAACAATGGCAGCGCCCTCCTGCGCGGCACGGAAAGCACTGCTTCCCAAGGCTCTTTCCCGATCATTTCTCCGCGCTTAGATAGCAGATCCAGCCGGCGTCCGCCTCGCCCTCTTCCACCGGCTGGAAGTCGCCGTCTGGCTCCCCATCCTCGTCGAAGCCCTGCCAGTACACGGTTACGCGGCGGAAGCCCGCCTCTTCGAGCAACTCGCGGATCTCGGGTAGGGTCCACAACCGCCAGTCGTAGCTGAAGGCTCGATCCAAGCGCGAGCCGTCGGGGAAGGCGAAGTGGATATGGCAGATCAGCCCATTGCGGATCGGCTCGTACTTGGCCTGCTCCCAGATATAGGTGAAGCCGTCCAACTCACGCTCCTCCTCAATCTCGCGGAACGAGTCGTAGCCGCCGTAGGCGTCCAAAAACAGCACCCCGTCGTCTTTGAGAACTGCCCGAGCGCGGCGGAAATAGCGCTTCAGATCCTTTCTTTCCTTGAACAACCAGTAGCTGAAATTCATCGCCGAGATCATATCCGGCGGCTCGGTGGAGACCCGCAGCACGTCCTCCCGGCGCAGTTCCACCCGTTGCGCCTGGGCCGGGCTCAGCCGGCTCAGATTCTGCCCCCGCCCCCAATCCAGCACTTCCCGGTCCAGGTCCACCCCGATGGCCCGGTTGGTTCGCTTGCGCCGGACCCACTCGCAGCAGACATTCGCAGTGCCGCAAAAATCCTCACGCAACAGCTGGGGGCGACGTCCTCGGAGCCGGCGAAACGCCCACTCCACGAAGTCCAACTCCGCCTCGGCGCACTGGACTGAGCGCTCGTAAAGAAGATGCCGGTCGGCCTGGTCGGCCTGTGAGCGTTTGGGTTTCCGCTTCGAGCGTTTGTCCGTCATGGTTCGAAGTTCCGCAATTGTCCGCAACAGGGGCGCAACTATAGCCGAAACCGGGTGCCCCGCGCATGTCCATGCCCGTCGGTTGCGCCTGGCGGAGCGATTGCGCATCATCTCGATCTGGTATATCCTTGCGCGTCTTCGATCGGGGCTCAGGCGTGCAGGTACGCGCCCCGGCAGAGCCCTTACCCGCGCCACGGCATTGGCGAAGACGCCAGTTGAGCAGTGGGGGAAAAGATTTCCGGAGAGGTGTCCGAGTGGTTGAAGGAGCACGCCTGGAAAGTGTGTGTACGTTAATAGCGTACCGAGGGTTCGAATCCCTCCCTCTCCGCCAAATACGCAAGGCCCCCGCGCGGGGCCTTTCGTATTTGTGGTGTGGGGAGCCTTTGACGAGAACCCTTCGGTTCGACAAATTCGCCGGGAGCGAATTTGAACGCCGCGCAGCGGCGGCCCCGACGGGGCGGAGGGCGGGACGCCCGGAGTAATCCCTCTCTCTCCGCCAAACATCCGTTAAAACAATAAGTTAGAATATTAAAAATCTCTCGGTACGGCGAAAGCCGCCACAGAAGAAGTCGTAACGTGTCAACGAGATAAGAGTTCATCGGGAAGCTGGAAGCTTCGGTTTAGGGAAACGCTGATTTAGTCGCGTTTCTCGTGAGGGGCAGGATGCCCCGCCATTTTCAGGCGTCCAACCGCCTGAAAATGAGGGCTTTCGGAAACCGCGTTTTCGAAACCCGTGCTGCAAAAAGCCAGGGAGGGCTTTTTTCAGCTTTTCCTTAGGGAAAAGCCATCACTTCGCGCGCCACCTCATGCAACCCACGCCAAAGGCACGCATTCTCGCAGTCCGGTGGTGGGCTACTGTTTCGCCTGCGGAGCAAGCTGTACGAGCGCACCAGCGTTATGATCGCAACCAACCTCAGCTTCGCAGAAAGGGCCAGCGTCTTCGGTGATCCGAAAATGACAACCGCCTTGCTCGACCGGCTTACGCGCCACTGCCATATCATCGAGACCGGAAACGACAGTTATCGCTTCAAACACAGCGCGACTGTCGCAGCAGCAAAGGAGGGTAAAACCAAGAAATCATCCAGGTCCTGATCCACACTAAGGCTCAGAAAACCGGGTCGATTCTCAAGGCAAAACCCGGGCCAGTATTCGCTGCAAATCAACACTTAGGTGTCTTCTCATAAGGGATTTTATGGTCAAATCAAGGCTTCCAGCCCTTTTTTGTCAAGCAGGTTAAGGAGTTTGAGCGTAACCGGTCGCCAGCCGGCGTGGTTCCTCAGTTCTTGAGAGTATGCACCGGAGAGCGTAGCGGATCGTCCGCGAAGTGCTCTTTCCACAGTCTGGGGGTAAGCATCTGCACCTTGGAGGCGGGGTGCTGGTCGATGCGCTGAAGCACGTCGACGAGGTATTCGAAGGGATTGATCCCGTGCAGACGGCAGGTCACCAACAGGCTCTGGAAGATGCCGACATACTTGGCGCCTACTTCAGTCCAGGTGAACAGCCAGTTCTTGCGTCCCATGGGGATGACCCTCAGGGCGCGCTCCAAGTGGTTGGTGTCGATCGGCACTTCGGGGTCGGCGAGATAGACCTCCAGTCCGGCGCGCCGCTCCAGGAGGTAGCCTAGGGCCTTGGTCAACGGGTTGCTGGGCAAGAACGCCTGGTTGCCCAGTTGCTCATCGGCCCAGGCGAACAGCCGCTCGGCCACCGGCTTGGCCCGCTCGACCCGGCGGCGGCGCTTGGCCTCGCCGTTCAAGCCCTGCTCGCGGATCTCGGCCTCGACCCGGTAGAGCTCGCCGATGGCGTCCAAGGCATAGGCCACGGCCTCGGGCTCGACGTCCTCGGCCCGGATGAACTGGCGCCGGGTATGCGCCCAGCACTGGGCATGGGTCAGCCCGCTGGTCTTGGCGTATTGGGCGTAGGCGCTGTAGCCGTCGCTGATCAACACCGCGCCGTCCGGCGGTCCCTGGCCCAGGGCCTGGTGCACGCAACGGGCCGCCCGGGTCGGGAAGAAGGGGAAGACGATTTCGCCGCGTTCGCCATAGACCGGCCAGAAGTAGCCGGTGTTGAGCTTGCCTCTGGATTTACGCCCGGCCTTGATCGGGGTTTCGTCCATTGCCTTGACCCGACTCGCCCGCACCGATTCGAACTGCGCCTCGTAGAGGGGCTCAAGCAGCGCACCGGCGCCGTGCACCAGCTCGGTGAGCCAATGACGGCTGACCGCGATACCCTCGTCCTTGAGCCGCTGGTGCTGGCGATACAGGGGTTGGTGATAAAGGAACTTGTCGACGAGGGTGCCGGCGATGAAGCTGACATCGGCCCGGGTGTTGCCGAACACCCCGAGCGGGGCCGGCGGGCAGTGTAGGGTCTGGTCGTCGCGGCGCTTGATCACCTGGCGCACGTACTTGAGCACGATGTGGCTGCCGGGGCGCTGCGCCAGGCGGTAGCTGACCTTCTCTCCGATGACCTCGTAGTCGCCCTCAGCCAGGCCCTCCAGTGCGGGATTGGGCACCTCGATGAGTTCCACCGGCACGCGCTCGTCGAAGAACGCGGTGGCCGCGTCGTCTTCTGCCAGGCGGTTACGGGGTTGCCGACGGGTATGGGCGCCGATCGCCTGGGCCGGCGGTGGTGGCGCCTCATCGCTCGGGTTCCAGCCCTCGCCCAGGCTCATCTGCGTGGGCGGGACCTCCACCAGGCGACGCTCGGATTTTTCCCCGAACAGCTGTTGCTTGAACCACGCCAGTTGCCGCTCGAGCGACTCCAGGCGATCGCGCAATTGGCCGTTTTCGGCCTGCAGATTCGTCCCCCATCGCAGGGCTTCGGCCAGCGTGGCAGGGGGCGTTTCGGGGCTCGACTCCATGCCCCTTATTATACCCTAACCGATTGTTCCAGCGTGCGTTCTTGTCGCTCGAAGCGGGCCTTTCTCCGCCCCGGCTCGATCCCTTCGAGCAACAGCTTCAGCCCCGTCCAGTCCAACTCCCGACTCACCAACCGGGCCCAATCCGAGACGAACCGCCCGCGCTCCAGGCGCTTGGCCCAGAGGCAAAACCCGGTGCGGTCCCAATACAGGCATTTGAGGTAGTCGCCGCGGCGGTTTACGAACACGAACAGGTGCCCCGACAAGGGGTCCTGACCCATCGCCTGCTTGGCCAAGGCGTAGAGCCCGGTGAAGCTCTTGCGCATATCCACCGGCCGGCCGTAGAGAAACACCCGTACCTGAACTTCGGGGAAGAACATCAGCGTCCCCGCAGGCGCACCACCACGGATTCGCCCAACGTCAGTTCAAGCTCCCAGCCGGCGCCACCCGTGTCGCCACTGGCGTTGCCCCCACCACCGACGAGTTGGCCCAAGTCCAGAAATGCCGGTGCGGCGTCGGACGTCGCCGCTGGCATGAGACCCACCAACTGCCGGCGCCAGCGGTAGAAGCTCGCCGGACTAAGCGCCTCGGCTCGGCAAAACGCCTCTACGCTCTGCCCACTGTCCGCTTGGCTCCGCAGTAGTTGCTGCCACTGCTCGGGCCCACGCCGACGCCACTTCTTGTTCTCGTTCGTCATCTCTTTCTCCCACCGTTACACATGGATGGGAGAACATTTTTCCGCCGCCGCTACGCGCGGGCAAGAACGCCGGCCAGTGACCGGTTACTTTTCGGCCGTCTGCTCGAAAACATCCTGACGGACACCCGGACCGCCGGCCGGGCTGATGCCGCGACCATCATGTTGTTCGACGACGAGCGCCGCCGCATCGATTTCACCCTGATGGTCAATCAGCGCACTGGAACCCGCCTTGGGGGGCAGCAGCGGCCGGTGGCCGGAGTTGGGGTCGCTATCGCTCGCTGACGCGCCGGAAGGGCTGCCGGAAAAGCGGGTGATTGAGGATGGTCGGGCGA
>CAVWCW010000010.1:0-7185 GCA_963753615.1 uncultured Gammaproteobacteria bacterium | reverse complement strand
CGGGTGGGATAAGGGATTGAGCACCTACCCCGAAACGCAATCGACCGGCGACTGAGTATCTATGTGGGACCAGATTCCGTGATAACAATGGCTTGATCGCAATATGGAACGGTCGACTGCGGATTTCGGTGTCGAACCCTTCGTTTACCTGATCAACCCGGCCAGTGACTTTCCCGCTTACTACGGGGCCGAGGTGCTGGGAGAACTGGGCCTGCAGCGCACGGCTTTCGTCGCCGATCTGGCTACGGTCACGGTAGCTGCCCTGGCGCCGGCGGACTTTCGTATCGAGATCTGCGATGAGAACGTCAGCACTGCCGATCTGGAACACCCGGCGCCGCTGGTCGGCATCACCGGCAAGGCGACCCAGGCCGGTCGCATGCTGGAGCTGGCCCGGGCTTTTCGCCGGCGCGGTAAGCGAGTGCTGATCGGCGGGCCCTTTGCCAGTCTGGACCCCCAAGCGGTGCGTGCAGATTGCGATACCCTGGTGCGCGGCGAGCTGGAGCCGATCGCCGAACGGTTGTTCGCCGATCTGCGCAGCGGCCGCTGGCAACGCGAGTATCAGGGCGGTCCGGCGGATATGGCCGGCTCGCCGATGCCGCGTTGGGACCTCTACCCCAACCACCGCGCCCTCCAGGGCTGCCTGCAGACCTCCCGCGGCTGCCCTTTCAACTGCGAGTTCTGCGATACCATCGCCTACGTTGGCCGGCGCCAGCGCCACAAGCCGCCCGAGCAGGTTCTGCGCGAGCTCGACCGATTTACGCCCTGGGCTACCGCAGCGTGTTTCTGGCCGACGACAACCTGACCGCTCACCGGCCCAGGGCGCGCGCCCTGCTGCAGGCCCTGGCCGACTGGAACCGGACGCCCCCCGCGGACGGGTGCACTTCACCACCCAGATCTCCATGGATGCGGCTGCCCACCCGGAGTTGCTGGCCCTGGCCGCGCGGGCCGGGTTGAGCGAGGCCTTCGTCGGTGTCGAGACGCCGAACCCCGAGAGCCTGCGCGAGTGCGGCAAGCGCCAGAATCTGGGTTACGATCTGAGTCAGCGTCTCGCCGCCTTCGTCGCCCGGGGAGTTGGGGTGATCGGCGGCTTGATTGTCGGCTTTGACGCCGATCCGCCGGAGATATTTCGCCGCCATTACGAATTCGCCATGGGCACCCCTGTGCCCAGTCTCAGCGTCAATGCCCTGATGGCGCCCCCCGGTACCCCGTTGTTCGAGCGGGCCGCCGCCGAGGGTCGGTTGCACCAGACCCAGGGGCCGGTCAGCCCCTGGTGGACCAATCTGGAGCCGCGCAAGATGAGCCGCGCCGAGCTGACCCAGGGTATCCGCTGGCTGGTCAACCGATTGTATCGCCCGGCCGCCCTCGAGGCCCGCATGCAGCGTTTTATCCAAGCCTGCCAGGGCCCGCCGAGCGAGCCCCGGGCCGCAGGGGCTCCGCGCCGGGAGGTCAACCTGCAGGCGGTGGCGGCGGTGCGCCGGATCGCCCGCCTGGGGCCCGGCGAACGTGACATGCTCGCCCGCCTGGCAACCAGCGCCCGGGCCAAACCGGAGACCGAGCGCCACCTGTTTGCCAACCTGTTCCGCTATATGTATTTCCGCGCCTTGTATGCGCGGGGCGGCATCTGGGACCCGGCCCTGGGGGAACTGGCCGAGCCCCGTTGGGACCGAGCTTCGGGATGACCCGCGACCGCCTGGTTATCGCGGGCTATCTGTTGCTGGCGGCGCTGATGTTGCCCGGGCTCTTTCTGCTGCGACAGGATAATTCGCCCCAGGCTTTCTTCGTCGCCGACGACCAGGCCCTGACCGAGTTCCGGGAGCTTGAGGCCTGGTTCGGCCCCGCCCGTGGCCTGCGGGTGGTGCTGCAGGGGCCGGGCCTGTGGAGCGTGGAGAGCCTGGCCTGGCTGGCAGAGATCGAGGCCGGCTTGGAAGGGATGCAGGAGGTGATGGGGGTGGCCTCCGTGGTGCGCCACCATCGCTGGCGCCTGGACGCCTGGCCGCCGCCTGACCCGGCCGCTTTCCGCGCCCTGGTTTTGTCCGACCCCCTGGACCGCGATATGGGCTGGGTCAGCGCCGACGGCGAGGTCTTGACCCTGCTGGTGGGGCTCTACCGGCTGGAACCGGCGCCCCAGTCCGGGCTGCTGGCCCGCATCGAGGCCCTGCTGGCCCGGCCGCCTCCCGGCATCGAGACCAGTCTGGCCGGCTTGCCGGCGGTCAATCGGGCCCTGGACCGGGAGATGCTGCAGATGGCCCTGGTCTTTTTTCCGTTGCTCGGGTTGCTCGCCGTGCTGCTGCTGACCCTCTGCTACCGCGGGCCCCGGGAAGTCGCGCTGCCGATGCTGTTCGTAATAGCCTGCCAAGTGCCGGTGTTCGGGGCTATGGGCTATCTCGGCGTGCGCATCAACCTGGTGTTGATCGTGCTGGTGCCGTTGCTGTTTGTGATTGCCTTGGCGACCGCGGTTCATCTGCTCGGCTATCAGCGGCGTCTGCGGCGCCGGGGCCTGGGGTGGTGGCAGCGAGTCGCGATACCTACCGGGTGAAGGGCTGGGCCGTGTTCTGGACCGGGGTCACCACCTGCGTTGGTTTCGGATCCCTCGTGATCAGCGAGGTGCCGCCGGTGCGTATGCTCGGGGCCTGGGCCGCCGTCGGCATCGCCTTTATGACCTTGGCGGCCCTGCATCTGTGCCCGGCACTCCTGCGCCAGGCCCGAGACGCGCCGTCTACCGGCTGGTTCTGGGAAGGGCATGCGGAGCTCTGGGGCCGGGCCTGGGGAGGCTGGGCGGTTCGACACCGGGGCCGAGTGATCGCGGCCTTCACCCTGTTCGGATTGCTCTGGCTGCTCGGTCTTGGCGGGCTCGAAGTGCGCACCAATGTTTTGGACTACCTGCCGGCCCAGGATCCGGTGCGGGCCGAACTGCTGGCCCTGGAGGCGCGGGACATCGGCGTGCTGACGGCTGATCTGGTGCTGATCCGGAACAGCGCCGAGGCGGGTTTCGACGATCCGGCCACGCTGGAGCGGCTCGCCGAACTGACGCAGGCCCTGCGCCAAGAACCGTTGTTGCTTGGAGTGGTGGGGCTGCCGGAACTGGCGGACGGGGTAGCGCGCTATGCCGAGACAGCGGCGGTGAACCCCCGCGCCGCAGCCCTCGCCGAGGTTCGGGGACGCCCGGAGTTGGCACCGGTGCTGGGCTATTTCCTGACCCCCAAACGGGCGCGCACCCGCATCGTGCTGTGGATTCCGATGCGTGGCTTCGGCGAACTGGAGCCCCTGTTCGAGCGCGCCAGGGCCCAGGCCCAGGCCGCCTTTCCGGAGGCCGAGGTGCAACTCGGCGGCCAATATCCGCTGGTGCTGGCGGCCCAGCGCAGCCTGTTGCGGACCATGATTGGATCTCTCGGCCTGACGCTGGCCTCTGTCGCCCTGTTGTTCGTCCTGCTGCTGCGCGACAGGCGCCAGGCCGGATTCGCGCTCCTGGCCAATCTCTGGCCGGTAGGATTCGTATTGGGGGCCATGGGCTGGTTCGGGGTCGGGCTGGATAGTGCCACGGTGATGATTGCGGCGGTGGTGCTGGGGCTGGCGGTTGACGATAGCCTGCACTATCTGGGCAGCTATCGTCGCCTGGTGTTGGAGCAGGCGAGGGGGAAGGCAGCGGTGACCGGCCTGGAACATACCGCCGGCGGGACATCTTCTGAGTTCGGTGATCCTGGCAGCCGGTTTCGGCGTCTGCGGTCTTTCCAGCCTGGTGCCCGTCGCCCAGTTCGGGGCCCTGTCTGGGCTTGCCATTCTGGCTGCCTTGGTGGTGGATCTGCTGCTGGTGCCGGCCCTGTTTGCGGGCGGCGTAGTGAAGCGGGGTTCAGGGTTGGATCCGAGTGATCGAAAAAATACCTATTAAATTCAGTATTATGTAATATTTATTGCAAGTGAATTCTAGTTGAGAAGCGGGCAACATTAGTGGGTTCTGACAGACCAGACCCGGTGCCTGTTACGGGAAGTTCGCGCCGATACTGAAAAAAGCACCTCGGTTGGCCGTGATGCCCTTTTGTTTTAGGGGCGTGGTGACAGGGGACGCCCAGACCGGAGAGCCTTCGCCCGCCGGGGGCGCGGGTAGAGTTCTTGCGCCGAGCGCTGTTCAGAGCGGGCGTTTTTGGCGCTGGAGCAGGTAGGCGGAGAGGCCGATCAGGAACAGAGCCAGCAGCACCAGGCCAGGCACACCGAGAGCCGGGATGGCGTCGCTCGTGGTTTGGGCTCGATAGGTGCCCCCCCATGCCCCGCCGACACTGGCGAAGGGGCCCGTGAGTACCGAAAAGTTGCCGCTGCCGTTGCTCACCGCCCGGGTGGTAGATTCCCGATCGTCCGATATCAGGTTGCCGCTGAAGTCGGCCAGACCGAGATTGCCGCCCTCCAATTGGCCGCTGACCTGGTGCCGTCGATTACCCCGTTGATGGAAGCCATCATCTCGGCTGGGCAGGCGTCGGGTCCACCACTCAGTGTCAGCGCGGCGGTGCCGTTGAATTCGTTGCCGTCCTGGACTACCTGAGCGCTCCCCTCGAAACTGCAGGGGATCTCCTGCTCCGGCAACAGGGCATTGGCCTGCAGGGTCCAACTCCCGTTCACGACTTCGACCGCGGCTGCGCCTGCGGTCAGTCCGAGCCAGCCAATCAGACAAATTCCAAAGCGCACGAATGCGGACATGGGGCTACCTCCAACGGTTCATCGAGGGAGCGCGATGCCCGGGCTCCCCCTCATACCTAGAGGATAGCCCGGACGAACCCGGGCGGCCAGCAAAAACCAGCGGGATTTCGTGATCTTAGACAAGCGGAAACAGGAGGTGCCCGCGCCTCTGCAAATCGCCGTCGAGCAGGCGCCGGCGCAGCAGGCCGCGCTGCAGCTTGCCGTTGGCGGTGCGCGGGATGCTGTGGGGCGCGAGCAGGAGCACACGGCCGGGGCGGAACCCGAAACGCTGGTGGAACGCCTGCACGATCTCGCGTTGGCGCGCTTCCAAGGCGCTGGTCCCGGCTGTAGGCCGAAGCTCGGCAAACAGGTGGGCCTGCTCGCCGGCCAGCGCGCTGCGCTCGATCCCGATCGCCGCCGAAGCGCGCACCCAGGGTAGGGCGTCCATCACTTCCTCGGCCTCCTGAGGGGCGATATCGCTGCCCGGACGATGATCTCCTTGCGCCGACCGCCGCAATACAGGTAACCGTCTGCGTCGAGGTAGCCCAGGTCTCCGGTGCGGATAAAGCCGTCCGGCGCCAGTAGTTCGGCGCTGGCCCGCGGGTTGTAGAGATAGCCGCGGCTGTTGGAGGCGCTGCACACCAGGATCTCGCCGAGCCCATGGGGCGGCTCTGAGGCGTCGATACGCACTTCGATTTGCAAAACGGGGGGCCCACCGAGACCAGCCCGGCCGCGTCCACCCGGATCGCGCGTCCGGGGATCCAGGTGCTGACCCCGACGCTGGCCTCGGCCAGCCCGTAGCCGGGCAGCATCACCGGACCCAATCCGAAGCGCTGTTCGAAGTCGCGAATCGTCCCGGCGCGCACCGGCTCGGCGGCATTCCAGGGCCAGCCGCAGGCTGGAATATAGGGTCGAAGCGCTGGTCCGGCCGCAACTGGCGCAGGCAGAAGCGGTAGGCGAAGTCGGGGGCGGCGGTCAGGCTGCCGCGGTGGCGCTCGATGGCCCGCAGCCACTCGCGCACCCGGGTCAGACGGGCCGGCAGCAGTACCAGCCCGGCGCCGAGAAAGAAGGGCACCAGGGCCATCAGGATCAGGCCCATGTCGTGGGAGCAGGGGCAGCCAACTGACGAAGACGTCGCGTCCGGCGATGCGCATGCCGGTGCTGAGCTGGGCCAGATTGGCCAGTACGTTGGCGTGGCTGAGCTGTACCCCCTTGGGGTCGCCAGTGCTGCCGGAGGTGTACTGAATCAGGCACAGGTCCTCGGCGGCCGGCCGATACAGCAGCTCGGCCGCTGTGCTGGCCCCTGCAACTCGGGCGCCAGGATGTCGAGTCCACCGGCTTCGAGCTCTGCGCGCTGGCGGGCCAGCTGATCGCGAGCCACCACCAGCGCCCGGGCCCGGGCATGGCGAGCGATATCGGCCAGCCGCCCGCTGCCGGAGTCCGGGCACAGGGGCACCGGCACCAGCCCGGCACGCTGCGCGCCGAAGAAGGCGGCGAAGAACGCTGGGCCGTTGGGCAGGGCCAACAGCAGGGGCGTGCCGGGGGCCAGCCCCAGCCCCAGGAACTGTCCGGCACAGGACTCCAGGACCGACCACAACTCGCCGTAGCTCCAGGGCCGTTCCTGCCAGAGAAAGGCGGTCTGCTCGCCTGCGTTGCGGGCGCGGGCCTGCAGCAGCTCGATCAGGCTCGCGAACGGTTGCATGGTTCAGCTGCCTCCAACCTCGACCAGCGCGGCCAGGTCCGCCACGCTGCGCGCCTCGGGGAGGGCGGCCTCGTCGATGGCGAGACCGAAGCGCTCTTCCACCGCGGCGACGATATTGACGATGTCCATGGACTCGGCGCCCAGGTCTTCGACGATGCGGTGCTCGGGCCGCACCGTCGGGTTTCCGAGCTGCTGTCGAACCAATCGGACGATCTCTTCGAGGGTGTCGATGGTTCTGGGGCCTCGTCGCCGTGCTGCAGCCGATGCAGGATGTGATGGCCGATGTCGGCGGCCTGGGCGGCGTCCATGTCGCTGTCCAGGTATACGATATCCCAAAACAGGCTGCCGCCGAACAGCCGCGCTTGGGCGGTAAATTCGGGCCCCAGTCGGAAGTTGGAGACAAAGGCGTGCAGGCCCTTCAGGCGCAGATCGCCATAGCTTTCGGGGATGCGGGCGACGCCGGTATAGCTCAGCGCGGTATGACCCATGCGCTGGTTGCCGAGGCCCAGGACCATCCGCATCAGGGCCCGGCTCAGCAGCAAGCTGGCAAACTTGGCGCCGCCGCGAGCAGCGGCGTAGATCTGGCGGTTGATGCGCTCGGCCAGGGACCAACAGATCGTCGCCGGATGCTACCTGGTGGGTGAACCGGAGCATGGCGAAGTAGCTGCCGAGCTGTCCCGGTTCCACTGCTGGACGCAGGTAGGGGCGCAGGTCGGCGAACACGAAATTGCGCAGGGGTTGGGGCTGGGGGCCGAAACGATGGCGTTTGACGCTCAGCAGCAGGGCGGCGCAGAGTGCGCTGTTGAGGGTCAGGCGGC
>CAVWCW010000009.1:0-57126 GCA_963753615.1 uncultured Gammaproteobacteria bacterium | reverse complement strand
CGTGCCACAGCTGGGAAATAGTGCAAATGGTAAAGTGTCACCGATATTCTTTTAAGAAGATCCGTTGAATCTTGGAGCGCATGCTCAAATGTCTAAAGTGCTTTTGATTTCATATTTCAAATCCAACGCCGCAAATCACCGGAGGCAAAAAGCAGAGCGAAGCGGCGCTTATTGCCATCCGAGTGAATTTGCTTTGTTATGTGCTTTATATTTCGACAAAGAAAAAGAGTTCCACCTATGCTGTCGGTAAAGTTCTCTCTTTTACTCCTCTGTCATCATATGTAACCGATTAACCAAATGTACCCATCGGTCCGGGATAACTCACTTCGTCAAGTTTTCCGGTATCAACATCGTAGATAAATCCTCGTACTGTTACGGCATCAGAGCCCTCAGTCGGTATCCATGGGTGACTCATAATTCTGGAAATCGAGCGCCTGACATCCCAGGCAAGCCGCTCATCTTGCCCTTCACTTCTGGGTGCATCCAGCGGCTCTAGCGGTCCCCGAAAGGCGTGAAACTGATCAGGTGTTCCAGAGCTACACTTACAGCTGGTGAATGCACGCCCTGTTGCCTTACCTAATAGCTCTTCTGCTGCAGGATCGCCTTCCAGACCAGCTTTAAGCAGGTCGTCGGTGAAAGCGAGCATTCCACAACGAGTGTGATGTATCAATATGATTTCATCGGTGTTTAGTAAGTGATGAGAAATGATCAGACAGCGTAATGCGTCGTCAGTAACAACACCTCCCGCGTTTCGGATTATATGTGCGTCACCAGTTTGCAAGCCAAGCAAGTCCTCTACATCCATTCGGGCATCCATGCAGGCAATAACTGTCACATTCTTATCAGGGTTAATCGGTTGCGCGCCCGGATGTGATGCGGTGTGAACAGCTTCGCCATTCGCATATCGCTTGTTGTTTTCTAGAAATTTATCAGTGTGATTATTAGCCATGCTCCTACCTCCAATTGTTTTGAATTGTGCGCCCAAGAATTACCTTCTACACTCTTGTAACGCCACACCAATTAATGGTGTTGATGGATTTACGGTGACACTTTCTTTACGGATTTACGGTGACACTTTGATTTACGGTTGATTTACGGTGACACTTAATCTAGATTTACTGTGAGATTTACGGTGACACTTTACCATTTACACTAATCTAATTTTCTTGGTGTCATTCTTCGGTGAAGCTCGGCGGCCACGCTTCCTGGGCCTCAATGGGCGACCGAGCCGCTTTTCGAGTTCCGCTAGCGCTTGGTCACCCATCAACGGGCGCCCTATGGTCTGACCCTTTGCCAAAGCGGTTTCAAGTTCTGGGTCCGGCGCCATGTCCAAGAACTCATCAAGCCGCTCGACGCGATCCAGAAGCGGCTTTACGGTGACCAAACCGTCGTCATTACCTCTGAAATGTGCTGGCGTGCTCGACCAAGGCCAATCAACAGCTACACTAACAAGTTTCGCCTTGACGGGGTTCAAAGAGATTTAAAGAGATTTACGGTGACACTTTACCATTTACACTAATCTAATTTTCTTAGATTTACGGTGACACTTTACCATTTACACTAATCTAATTTTCTTGGTGTCATTCTTCGGTGAAGCTCGGCGGCCACGCTTCCTGGGCCTCAATGGGCGACCGAGCCGCTTTTCGAGTTCCGCTAGCGCTTGGTCACCCATCAACGGGCGCCCTATGGTCTGACCCTTTGCCAAAGCGGTTTCAAGTTCTGGGTCCGGCGCCATGTCCAAGAACTCATCAAGCCGCTCGACGCGATCCAGAAGCGGCTTTACGGTGACCAAACCGTCGTCATTACCTCTGAAATGTGCTGGCGTGCTGGACCAAGGCCAATCAACAGCTACACTAACAAGTTTCGCCTTGACGGGGTTCAAAGCAACATAGCGAAAAGCCGCCATCAAGTGAGACTCATCCATTGCCACGCATCCAAATCGCCCTTGAAACAAGTGCCCGGTTACCCGTTGACGTGCATTGATGTACCCACTGTAACGACGATGTGTTTCGCCGACAGCCCGAGACAGCCCGGTATCGTCTGACGGTACGAGAATCAGATGAACATGGTTCGGCATCAAGCAATACGACCAGACCTCTACACCATTTGACCGACACGACCGCGCTAGCCAATCCTTGTAGAGCGCGTAGTCATCGTCTTCGATGAAAACTCTCTGGCGCCTGTTGCCCCGCTGAGTCACGTGGTGCGGGACGCCTGGAACGATAATTCTTGGAAGTCGGGACATGCGGTGAGCCTAGCACAGCTGGGAAATAGTGCAAATGGTGAAGTGTCACCGTAATTCACATATTCGGTACCTTTGTGCACTAACGTCAAGCTAACTGGACCCAGTGCTGCCCACTCGTAAGCTCGAATTACACGAAAAAATCGCGGCGGCACTGAGGTCCGAGTTTAGCGTTGTGTTATAAGATTTTTCTATAGCTTGTGGAACGCCTTGATAAACTCTTTCTTTGATTGAGTAAATCTCTGGTGTCCATCACTATTCAGTTTTCGTTTGTTTTGGGTAAAGGCTGGGGCAATATAGCCCCAGGTAGAGTTCCGTGCGAAAAATACTACAACATCAACATTGCTGTCTTTCCACTTGTTTTCGACAACATGATCTTCACCGGAAGCCTCAACTGTTTTTATTTGTAATCTGTGGTAATTCGGGCCGTCAGAAATCAAAATATCTGTTTGATGCCCATTGTCTAGAATTGGAATAAATACTTGCCAGCCATCTTGCATCAGCCAACTGACAACGATGCTTTCAAATGCGGAGTTTTTTAGGACTTGGTGAGTCCCAGTTTTTGTGTTCGTCAATCTTCTAGGCATTTTTTACCCATCCGTTGGATGATGTGAAACCTTATAAGAACATTATGGGACAGACCACGGTTTAGCGGCCATCCCCGGAGAGAGAGTAGTCGTCAGCGAAGAACTAATCGCTAGGGCTATCCCTTCGTCGCATCGCGTGGGCCGGAACGCCCGCGGTCTCTATACGTGCGCGCCCTGACAACTGTCTCCCCTCCGGTGAGCTTTCAAGAGCCCACCCAACCCTCAGCGCTGGCCCGAGCCCAGTGCCTGTAACCGATCAATGTCTGTCGGACGAAGCTTCCCCGCTACGGAATGCCGGAACCAGATATAGCGATCGTATTTCCTGCTGCGAGCTGCTCGTTAGGCGGTGCGGAACGCGGCGGATTCGGTGGGTTTCCGTAGCTCCTCGGGAGTTCCTGTGTCCCTATTTACCCCGAGTATACCCCGGTTTTCCGGCTTTGAAACCCTGACTTCCGGCGGGCACTGCTGCCACACAAAGAACAACGCTCGCTTTATTCGTGCAGCGTTTGGCCACCCAGTTGCTGGAGGCCGGCTACGACATCCGCTTTCGCTTGAACGCGAGCTGGTAGGGAGATGCAGTGCCAAGCCCGGTGGATGCGCTGCGCTTCATCCACCCTACGGGCACGAGTTACGACATCTGCACGGTGCAGGAACTACTGGGCCATGCAGACGTTTCCACCACCATGATCTACACCCACGTGCTGAACAAGCCGGGGCTGTCGGTGCAGAGTCCGGCGGATTTCGCGTAAACGCGCGCGGTAGGGGGTCGGGGGCCGCCGGGGGCTTCCGGGATGACGGCGTGGCTATTCTGCCAGCGGGCAGGCGGCGCGCGTCCGAGTGCATGGACCCCTTGCCGGGTTTTGCTATGATGCCGGCATTTGCCGCCGCTACAGGATTTCCCCATGGCCCGCCGTCTGCTGCACTGGATCGACCGCAACATCCTGGAACTCGGGCGCGAGCTGCGCCTGTCTTACCTGCCGCCGTTGATGGTCTACCTGGCCTACGGGATTCAAGGGCTCACCGCCATCGTCGGTACCTTCTTCGTCAAGGATTACCTGGGGCTGTCGGCGGAGTTTCTCGCGGCGCTCGGTTTCTGGGCCGGTATCCCCTGGGCCCTGAAGATGCCGCTGGGCCATCTGGTGGACCTGATCTGGCGCTGGAAGTCCGGCTTGGTGTTTCTGGGCGCCGGTCTGGTCACCGCGGCGCTGTTGATTATGATCGGACTGCTCGGCCAGCGCGCCGAGATGGCCGCAGTGATGCCGGTGGAGGTCTGGTTCGTGCTCAGCGTCCTGCTGGCGCCGGTGGGCTACGTGCTGCAGGACGTGGTGGCGGACGCGATGACGGTGGAAGCGGTTCCCAGGGTCGACGAGCAGGGGAGGCCCTTGCCGCCGGCGGTTCTGCGCTTGATGCATACCACCATGCAGACCCTGGGCAGGGTGGCGATCATCGGCGGCGGCGTGCTGGTCGCGGTGATCAATGTCTACGTGTTCAGCGGGGTCGAGCAGATGTCGGAGGCCCATAAGGTGGAGGCCTACCTGGACGTCTATCGCATGGCCCTGGCGATCCCCTTGATTTCGGTGTTCGGCGTGACGCTGGGCGGACTGATCAAGCTCAGAGACCAGCGCCGGCTGCGCGCCGCCGGCCACAGTTCCGCGGAGGCCCGGGCCATGATCGACCCGCAGGAGGAACGCCCTGCACCGAATTGGTGGATCCTGGGCGGCAGCCTGGCGTTCGTCGCGTTCACGCTCGGGGTGGGCCTCGGCGACGGTCCCTACAAAGAGGAAATCGTGTTCGCCGGTTCCATGGCCATCGTGCTTTTTCTTATTTATCGCCTGGTACAGGTGCTGGACCAGGAGGCGCGGGCCACCCTGGTGGGTACGGCGGTGATCATTTTCATGTTCCGGGCACTGCCGGGGCCGGGGGCGGGCTCCAGTTGGTGGCAGATCGACGAACTCGGTTTCGATCAGCAGTTCCTCTCGGTATTGTCGCTTATAGCCAGCAGCCTGACCCTGCTGGGCATGTTCATCTTCCGCCGCTTCATGGCCGAACGCTCGATCGCCTATGTGGTGGGCTTTCTCACCATCGCCGGGACCCTGCTCAGCCTGCCGATACTGGGCATGTACTACGGGCTGCACGAATGGACCGCTTCGGTGACCGGCGGCGTGGTGGACGCCCGCTTCATTGCCCTGGTGGACACCGCCTTGGAGTCGCCCCTGGGCCAGATCGCCATGATCCCGATGCTGGCCTGGATCGCCAACTCCGCACCGAGCCATCTCAAGGCGACCTTCTTCGCGGTGATGGCCTCGTTCACCAACCTGGCCCTGTCCCTGTCGCAGCTCGGCACCAAGTATCTGAACCAGATTTTCACGGTCACCCGCGAGGTTCGCGACGGGGTCACCGGTGCCTTGGTTACCCCCGCAGACTACAGCGAGCTGGGGATCCTGTTGGCGACGGTCACGGTGCTAAGCTTCGTTGTGCCCATGCTGGCCATTCTGTTGGTGCGGATGTCGCCGCTGCGCAGCGCCTGAGCCGGCGCCGGCGGCTTGCCAAATTGCCCGTAATCGGCCTCAATTAGGAAGGGAGGGCTGCGCGGCGGCCAGCGCCATCGGGGCTTGGCCGCAAGCGGAGCAGCGAAGCGAGTATGGGCAACAAAACCAACCTGCCGATCCGTCCGGAGCGCGAGCCGACGCGCACCGGCATGAGCGCCGAGACCCTGCAACGGGCATTTCTCGACAACCTCTTCTACCTGCTGGGCCGTTTTCGCGATGTGGCCAGCCCCCACGACTACTACATGGCGGCTGCCTATACCGTGCGCGACCGCATGCTCGAGCGCTGGATCAAGACCGCCCAGACCTACAAAGAGACCGGAGCGCGCACCGTCTGCTATCTTTCCGCCGAGTTCCTGATCGGCCCCCAGCTGCGCCAGAACCTGATCAACCTGGGCATTTTCGACGCCGCCGCCGAGGCCGCCGGCGGCCTGGGTTTGGAATACGAGGCCATCCTGCAGCAGGAGGAGGAGCCGGGACTGGGCAGCGGCGGCCTGGGGCGTCTGGCGGCCTGCTATCTGGACTCCCTGGCGACCCTGCAGATCCCGGCGATCGGTTACGGCATTCGCTATGAGTTCGGCATCTTCGACCAGGAGATTCGCGACGGCTGGCAGGTGGAGGTGAGCGACCGCTGGCTGCGCAACGGCAACCCCTGGGAACTGGCGCGGCCGCAACTGCGCTTTCCGGTGCGCTTCGGCGGGCACACCGAGCAGCGCCGCGGCGAAGACGGGCGGCTGCGCGTGCACTGGGAGCCGGAGTTGGTAATCAACGGGACCGCCTTCGACACCCCGGTGCTCGGCTATGGCGTGAACAACGCGAACCTGCTGCGGCTGTGGAAGTCGGAGGCCTGCGAAGGGTTCGATTTCCATGCCTTCAATCTGGGCGACTACTACGGCGCCGTCGATGCGGAAGTGGTGGCCGAGAACCTGACCAAGGTGCTGTACCCCAACGACGAGCCGGAGGTGGGCAAGGAACTGCGCCTGAAGCAGCAGTATTTTTTCGTCTCCTGCACCCTGCAGGACATGATTCGGCTGCACCTGCAGCAATCGGACGGGCTGGACGGCCTGCAGCGACAAGTTCGTGGCCCAGCTCAACGACACCCATCCGGCGATCGCGGTGCCCGAACTGATGCGCCTGCTGGTGGACGAGCACGACCTGGACTGGGACCCGGCCTGGGAGATCTGCCGCCAGACCTTCGCCTACACCAACCACACCCTGCTGCCCGAGGCCCTGGAAACCTGGCCCCTGGACCTGTTCGAGCGCCTGCTGCCGCGCCATCTGGAGATGATCTATGAGATCAACCGGCGGTTTCTCGACCAGGTGCGGGTGCGTTTCCCCTGGGACCAGGAGCGGGTCGCCCGAATGTCGCTGATCGCCGAGGACGGCCGCCGCTCGGTGCGGATGGCCAATCTGGCCTGCGCCGGCAGTTTCGCCGTCAACGGCGTCGCCGAACTGCACAGCGAGCTGCTCAAGTCCACGGTGCTGGCCGATTTCCACGACCTCTGGCCTGAGAAGTTTCACAACGTCACCAACGGCGTCACCCCGCGCCGCTTTATGCAGATGGCCAACCCGGACCTGTGCAGGTTGCTGAGCGGCCTGGTCGGTCCCGACTGGCCCAAGGACCTGGAGCGCCTGCGGGTGCTCGAGGAGCGGGCCGAGGACGGCGGCCTGCAGCAGGACTGGCAGGCGGTCAAGCGGGCCGCCAAGGGTCGGCTCGCCGGCCTGATCCGCGACTGCACCGGCACCGCGGTGGACCCCGACAGCCTGTTCGACATCCAGGTCAAGCGCTTCCACGAATACAAGCGCCAGCACCTCAACCTGTTGCATATGCTGACCCTGTACCAGCGCCTCAAGCAGGACCCCAATCTGGAGCTGGTCCCGCGCACTTTCGTGTTCGCCGGCAAGGCGGCGCCCGGCTACCGCATGGCCAAGCTGATCATCAAGCTGATCAACTCGGTGGCCGAGGTGATCAACCGCGACCCCCAGGTCAACGGGTTTCTGCGGCTGGTGTTCTACCCGGACTTCAACGTCAAGCGCGCCGAGCCCATCTACCCTGCCGCGGATCTCTCGGAGCAGATCTCCACCGCCGGCATGGAGGCCTCCGGCACCGGCAATATGAAGTTCGCCATGAACGGGGCGCTGACCATCGGCACCTTGGACGGGGCCAATGTGGAGATCCGCCAGGCGGTCGGAGCCGACAACTTTTTCTGCTTCGGGCTCGACGCCGAGCAGGTAATGCGCACCAAGACCGAGGGCTATCGCCCCGGAGCGATCCTGGACGCCGATCCGGAACTGCGCGGGGTGCTCGACCTGATCGACTCCGGCCTGTTCTCCCACGGCGACCGCGATCTGTTCCGGCCGCTGACACGGAACTTGCGCGATCACGACCCCTACCTGCTGTGCGCCGACTACCGCAGCTATGTGGACTGCCAGGCTTTGGCGGAGCAGGCCTACCGCGATCCCGCCCGCTGGAATCGGATGGCGCTTCTCAACCTGGCCCGCATCGGGCGCTTCTCCTCGGACCGGGCGATCCGCGAATACTGCGACAAGATCTGGCATGCCGCGCCTGTGCCGGTGCAGCTCGGGGATTGAACCGGCTACAATAGGCCCATGTCCATGGCGCGCCGCCCCGCGGAGGCAGTAGCGGTGAAGACCTATCCCGTCAGTCCAGGCTCGCGCTACCCCTTCGGGGCCACCCCCGATAGCGGCGGGGTCAATTTCTCGATCTTCAGCCGCAACGCCAGCGCCGCCGAGCTGCTGCTGTTCGCCGATGCCGACAGCCGCGAGCCGTTCCAGGTCGTCGATCTGGATTCCGAGCGCAACCGCACCTTCTACAGTTGGCACGTCTATGTCGAGGGTCTGCCCCCCGGCATCCATTACAACTGGCGTATCGACGGCCCCGAGGGCACACCGGGGATTGGCTTCCGCTTCGACCGGGCCAAGGCGCTGTTGGATCCTTGGGCGCGGGCTGTCAGCGACCGCCTTTGGCAGCGTGACCGGGCACAAGGTCCTGGCGGCAACCTCGACAGCGCGATTCGCGGCGTCGTAGTGAAGGACGACTACGACTGGGAGGGCGACACGCCACTGCGGCTGCCGGCGGAGCAGGCGATTATCTACGAACTGCACCCGGCCGGGTTCACCCGCCACCCGTCGTCGAGGGTGCGTCACCCGGGCACATTCGCCGGCCTGATGGAGATGGTCCCCTACCTGCAGCAGCTCGGCATTACCCATGTCGAGCTGATGCCGATCATGGCCTTCGACGAGCAGGACGTCCCGGCCGGCGCGGCACGGCGTGGGCTCAAGAACTTCTGGGGCTACAGCCCATACTGTTACTACGCCCTGCATCCGCGCTATTGCCTGGCCGAGGATCCGGACGGGCAGCTGCGGGAGTTTCGCGACCTGGTCAAGGCCCTGCACCGGGCCGGCATTGGCGTGATCCTGGATGTGGTCTTCAACCATACCGCCGAGGCCGGAGTGGACGGCCCCACGATCAACTTCAAGGGCTTCGGCAACGAGATCTTCTACCACCTCGATCCCGACGACCGCCGCCTGTACCGGGACTACACCGGCTGCGGCAACACCGTCAACGCCAATCACCCGCTGTTGGTAATGTTCATCACCGAGTGCCTGGAATACTGGGTGCGGGAGATGCACGTCGACGGATTCCGCTTCGATCTGGCCAGCGCCCTGGCCCGAGGCGAGGACGGCAGCCCCCAGTATCATGCCCCGGTGCTCTGGAGCATCGAGCTGTCCGACACCTTGGCCGGCACCCGCCTGGTCGCCGAGGCCTGGGACGCCGGCGGTCTCTACCAGGTGGGGGGCTTTCCCGGCTTCCGTTGGCAGGAGTGGAACGGCCGCTACCGCGATCTGGTGCGCCAGTTCGTGCGCGGGGACCCGGCTCTGGTGGCGGAACTGGCGACCCGGCTGGCCGGCAGCAGCGACCTCTACCAAGGGGCCGGGCGCCTGCCCAGCAACAGCATCAACTTCGTCACCAGTCACGACGGCTTCACCCTCTACGACCTGGTCAGTTACCACCGCAAGTACAATCGCGGCAATGGCGAGGAAAACCGCGACGGCAGCGACCACAACCTCAGTTGGAACTGCGGAGTCGAGGGCCCGACCGAAGACCCGAAAGTGCTGGATCTGCGCCGGCGCCAGGCGAAGAACTTTCTCGCCGTGCTGCTGCTCAGCCAGGGGGTGCCGATGTTGCTGGCGGGCGATGAGCTGTTGCGCAGTCAGCGGGGCAACAACAACGCCTGGTGCCAGGACAATGAACTTGGCTGGATCGACTGGCGCCTGGCCGAGACCAATGCCGACATGCTGCGCTTCGTGCGCGAGCTGATCGCCCTGCGCCGTCGTCATCCCTGCCTGATGCGGCGGCACTTTCTGGGCGGGCGCAACCAGGATGCGGGCAGGTTGCCGGAGGTGAGTTGGCACGGTACCCGGCTCGGCGAACCCGAGTGGGACGACCCCCAGGCTCGGTTCCTGGCTTTCACCCTGGCCGCCATCGACCCAAACGAAGAGGACCTGCACGTGGTCTTGAATATGTCCGAACGCAGCCATCCGGTGGTTTTGCCCGAGCTGCCGGGTCGGGTCTGGTATCGGGCCTTGGATACCGCCGAGCCCTCGCCCCGGGACATCCTGCCCAGATCCCACCAGCGCCCGCTGCGGGTGGTTTACCAGCAGGCTCGGCCGCGCAGCGTGCTGGTGTTCGAGGGTCGCAAGCCAGGCCGGCGGCGCAGCGCTCGTTGACCGATCGGGGTCTACGCTTTGGTTGATCGGCTTCGAGCGAGACGGCAAGGCTTGCGCCCAGAGTCCCGCGCGGGCGGCAGGACGGCTCGCCACTACCAACCTAGAAAGAGCAGTTGACCGCTCCATCCTTACACTAAGGTACTGAAATGCATGAACAAGCCTTCGCTTCATGTCTACACCGATTTGGTGATCCAGGCTACAGGGCGCATAGCACGCTTGCGGCGGCGTATGGTCCGGTCCTGTTCCAGA
Organism: uncultured Gammaproteobacteria bacterium; assembly: GCA_963753615.1. Taxonomy (GTDB): domain Bacteria; phylum Pseudomonadota; class Gammaproteobacteria; order Chromatiales; family Chromatiaceae; genus CAVWCW01. Next base: position 46,750 of record CAVWCW010000009.1, on the reverse strand, counting down.
CAGAACCTGACATTTCCCACATCCCTGTGGGTCGCTGCGTTGCAACTCCTTGGAATAGATCGACTATTCCGCTTCGTTGCGCCTTGCCCTGCACCCCCGCTAGCGTACTCTTCACCCCGTCCAACTGCTCTTTCTAGGTTCAATTGCTCCACGCGATCGGAACGAAGGCTTCCGGATACCGGTTTTTCGGAGGCCACGCTGAAAAAGAGCAGGGACGCCGTTGTTCGGCGTTTCCCTGCGCGGTGAGCCAGGATTGCCATCGAGGAGGGCAACGATGATTTTTTCGCTAGTTTGCGGTTTTTCCCGGCCCGGGTTGCACATCTGGCGCCCCGGCGCCAATGTGCGGCGCCACCTGCGCCCCCTCGGCGAGCAGGCCGACGCCGACGGCTGGCACCACTTCGAATGCGAACTCGACCCCTGCCTGGAGGCGGAGGTGGGTTTCAAGCTGTATCAGCGGGCCGAAAGCAGCGATGCGCCCGAGGATTGGGAAGACTCGGCCTTCGACCGCTGGCTGCCTCGCAACAGTGACGGCGGCTTCCCCGCACAGGTATGGTGCGCCCAGGGTTCGGCCCGGGTGCTGGTGGACGATCCCCGGGCTGCGCCCCAGGGACAAGTGCGTGTCCAGCTGATTACCGCCAAGCGCTACCGCGAGGGCCAGCTGTTTCTCTGGCGCCCGGACGAGGACGGGGGCGAGCGCCTGGACCCGGACGGCGTGGATGCCATTGGCCCTTTCTGGGATCTGGAGCTGAGCGGCCGCCGCCGGCAGCTGGTCAACTTCAAGTTCCTGCGCCAGGTCAATGGCAAGGACCGCTTCGAGCCGGACTACGCCAACCGGATTCTGGGCGGCGGCGACGGCCCCCAGGTATGGACCCACAGCGAGGGCCTGGCGGTGGTGAGCCGCAAACCGGTGCCCCAGGATCTGGTGGTGAATTTTCGCCAGGAGGGGGGCAGCGGCCAGCCGCTCCGCATGCATCTATGGCAGGAGGCCTCCGATTTCGTCACCGACCTCGACGCCGAGGCCGCGAGCGGCGGCTGGAGGCGTTTCCGTTTTCCGCTCTACCCGGGTCTCCCGTATCGGTTCGTGTTTCAGGACCCGGGTCTGCCGGAGGGTCGGCGTTGGGAGCACCGGGCGGCGACCCGCAGCCTGGTCTTGGAAGGGACACGTGAGGTCTGGGCCCTCGAAGGGGCGCCTCAACTGCTGGGCGCGGAGCCCAAGCCGGAGCGGGAAGTCAGCATCCAACTCGGCCAGCGGCCGCCGGACACCGGGCTCGCCTCCCCGCTGTTCGCCCACGTCTGGATCGACCGTGCCCGCTTCCCGCTGCACGCCCGTCTGGCCCCGGACCCCTCGGAGCCCGGCCTCTACCGCTTCGCCACCTATGCCGGGGTGGCCAGCTCGTTCAAATTCACCGACGGGGTGCGCTGGGAGCCGGTCGCCCGGCATCGGCTTTGGGTCCCGGACGACGCTACGCCGATTTTGCGCCATGCGGTGTTCGGGCGCCCGGACCTGCTGCAGGCGCCGAATCCGCTGCCCGAGCTGTTCCGCGATCCGCCATTCCCGATCCGCCGCCCGGGGGTCTGGGAGGAGGGCGGTCAGTTGCGCTTCGCCCTGCATGCCCCGGAGGCCGCCCGCGCCCGGTTGAGCGCGGACTGGACCGGCTGGGAACAGCGGCCCCTGGAACTGCATCTGACCCGGGGCGGCAGCTATTGGTGGGGGGCGCAGGACCTGGCCGAACTGACTCCCGCCCTGCCGCCAGGCGCCGATGGCGACTACCACGGCAGCCGCTATCGGTTCCTGCTAAACGACGGCGAGCCGGTGCAGGACCCGGCCGCCGCCTGGGTGGACTCCACCGACGCCGCCGGCAAGTCCCGTCTGGTACGCCAAGATGCGTTCGAGTGGGGCGATGCCGATTGGCGCATCCCGGACTGGGACCGGTTGCTGATCTATCAGCTCCACCCCAAGCGCTTCAGCGACCGCTTTCCCCGACGACCCGCCCCTGGTCGCGGTGGCGCGGGAAATCGAGGAATCCCACGGCTATTTGCACAACCTGGGCGTGACCGCAATCCTGCTGATGCCGGTGAACGAGGTCAGTTCCGACAACTCCTGGGGCTACGATCCCACCTATTTCTACGCGGTGGAGCGGGACTACGGGGGACCCGATGCCCTCAAGCGGCTGGTGGATGCCTGCCATCGCCAGGGCCTGGCGGTGCTGATAGACCTGGTGTTCAACCACGCCGGCAGCGACGGCAATATCCTCTGGCGGGTGGCGAAGGACAGTTACTTCGACGGCGATACCCGCTGGGGCGCCATGTTCGACTTCGACCAACCCCAGTGCCGCCACTTCTTCGAGCAGAACCTGGTGTACTGGCAGCGGGAGTTCCATATCGACGGCTTCCGGCTCGACCACACCCACACCATCGTCCACTCCCACCAGGCCGGGGGCTTTGTGCGGGAGGCCGGCTCCGGCGGCGGCTGGGCGTTTCTGCACGGGCTGCGCCAGGCCCTGCACCGGGACGCCGACGCGCGAGCCCTGCTGAGCGCCGAACACCTGCCCAACGAGTGGGCCCTGACCAACTATGGCGGTCCCATGGACAGCCAGTGGTGCGACGATTTTCACGACCGCCTGGTGGACGCCTGCCGCGGTCAGCTGGTGATGCCGCGCCTGGCCGAGGCCCTGCGCCTCAGCCACGACCGCTGCCAGCAGTGGTACAACGTCACCAACTACCCGGAGAGCCACGACGAGGTGGGCAACGTCAATGACCGCATCGCCAATGTGGCAGGCTTCGGGCGCGGGCTGCGCATGTCCAAGGTGGCGGCCGCCGCCACCCTGTTGGGGCGCGGCATCCCCATGTTCTTTATGGGCGCCGAGGCCGGGGAGCATCGCCAGTTCCGGTTTGGCGCGACCGAGGTGCTGGGGCTCGACGAATACCGCCGCAATCCGACCCTGCAGCGGGTGCGCGACTGGTGGAAACGCCTGTGCCGGTTGCGCGCCAGCAACGCCCTCCAGGGCCCGGCCAAGCTCGAGGTCCGCTATACCGATGCCCAGATCCTGGCCTTCAGCCGCGGCCTGGGGGACGACTATTTCGTGGTGCTCAACTTCGGCGGCTGGTCGGGCTGGAAGAGCCTGTCCGAGATGAACCTGCCGGACCGCATGTACCGGGAGCTTTGGAACAGCACCTGGCCCGCTTTCGCCGTGGAGGGCGAGGGCGAGCACGGCAACGGCGGCCGCGATGCGCGCCTGCTACGGGGCCACTGGCTGCAGATTCCAGACTTCGGCGCGGTGGTGCTGGAGCGGATCTGATCGGCGGCGGCTGAATCGAGCGGCCGCGGCGCCGCTCAGCCGCCGAAACGGGCCAAGAGCAACAGAAAGCCCCAGGACAGCAGGAAACCGCCGGTCACTGCCAGCAGGCTCAGCCAGGCCCAAAGCAGGGAGACCTGACGGCGTTCGCGGGACAGCCTGGATTCGGGCTTCATGACGCCACAGTAACCCAGAAGCGTGAATCTGGGGTTGCGGAATGGTTTCGGGAACCTTTCGAGCGAGTGACCGCCCGCCTGGGTGGTCTATAGTTCCCATTTGGCCGGCATACCGGAGAACTCACATGAAGCGACGCAAGCCGAGCCCGATTCGCCCCTCCGAGATCACCGAGCGCGGGGTCTGGGAGCGGCGGCGGCAGTTTATCAAAGCGGCGGCCGCGGCAGGCGCCGCCAGCCTTCTGCCCTTGGGTTCCCGACTGCAAGCCGGGGAGAAGATTCCGGGCGTGATCAAGAGCGCGCTAAGCAGCGATGCCGATCCCACCCCCTATGACGACGTGACCGGCTACAACAACTTCTACGAATTCGGCACCGACAAACGGGATCCCGCCGAGAGCGCCCATCGGCTCGAGACCCGCCCGTGGAACCTGTCGGTGGACGGCGAGTGCGAGGCGCCCGGGGAGATCGGCATCGAAGACATCCTCAAGCTGCTGCCCCAGGAGGAACGGGTCTACCGCCTTCGCTGCGTCGAGGCTTGGGCCATGGTGATTCCATGGGTCGGCTTCCCGCTGGGCGATCTGCTGAAACGGTTCAAGCCCACCTCGGCGGCAAAATATGTGGCCTTCACCACCCTCTACGACGTCGAGCAGATGCCCGGTCAACGCCTGCGCATCCTTGATTGGCCCTACCGCGAGGGGTTGCGCATGGACGAGGCCATGCACCCGCTCACCATCCTCGCCACCGGTCTCTATGGCGAGCTGCTGCCGAACCAGAACGGCGCCCCCCTGCGCCTGGTGGTGCCCTGGAAGTATGGCTTCAAGAGCATCAAGTCGATCGTCTCCATCCGTTTCGAACGCGAGCAGCCGACCACCAGCTGGAACGCCTTGTCGGCGCGGGAGTATGGCTTTTACGCCAACGTCAACCCGGCGGTGGAGCACCCGCGCTGGAGTCAGAAGTACCACCGCAACATTGGCGAGGATTTGTTCGCCGGCAAACAGCCGACCGAGCCCTTCAACGGCTATGGCGAGCAGGTGGCCCAGCTTTACGCAGGGATGGATCTGAGTGAGTTCTATTGAACCCAAACCCTGGTTGACTGCTTCGAGGCCGATGCGCTTAACCGGTATCTGCGGTGAACCCCTGACCGGGTGCAACGGCCGTCGTTAGGTTGAGCGCCAACTGGCTGCGCTGGGGCGTCAAGCCCCTGTTGTTCGTCGCCTGCTTGAGTCCTGCTCTGGTGCTGGCGTGGCGCGCCTGGAGCGAGCGTCTGGGGCCCAATCCGGTGGAGGCCCTGAGCCACGCCAGCGGCGACTGGGCCCTGCGGATGCTGCTGCTGACCCTGGCCGTTACCCCGCTGCGCGGCCTCAGCGGTTGGGCAACCCTGTTGCGCCTGCGCCGCATGCTCGGGCTGTTCGCCGTCTTCTATGCATTGCTGCATTTTTCGGTCTGGCTGCTGCTCGACCAGGGCCTGATCTGGGAACTGATTCTGGACGACCTTACGAAACGGCCCTATATCATTCTGGGCGCGAGCGCCTTGCTGTTGCTGCTGCCCCTGGCGCTCACCTCCACCCGTGGCTGGATGCGCCGCCTGGGGCCGAACTGGCAGCGTCTGCATCGCTTGATTTACCTGGCGGCCCTGTTGGCGGTGGGGCATTACCTGTGGCTGGTCAAGGCCGACTACCGGGAACCTCTGGTTTACGCCGGAGCACTGGCGGTTTTGCTGGCGATCCGGGCCGTGGGTTTTTCCAACACAAGATTTTTGTAGCATCAAATTCAGCATACAAAGAAGATATAAGCCATGAAGGTACGTGAGCTGCGCAATTTGTTGCTGTTGGCAATTGGAGCCATGATTGCCGCGCCGGCAAGCGCTGGCGTGCTTGAGCAAAACTGCAACGGGTGTCATGGCCCGAGCGGTCTCAGCACTTCGCCCTACATACCGACCATCGCCGGCCTGAACTTCCAGTATTTTTATTCCGCCATGCGAGCCCTCAAGAAGGATCAACGGCGCTCGACAATCATGGGACGGATCGCCAAGGGCTACAAGCCGAGCCAATTACAGCGGATGGCCCTGCACTACGGAAGACAAACATGGGTGGGGAGCCAGAGTGTAGTAGATCCAAAGCTGGCTCAACGCGGCCGGGACCTGCATACCGAGTATTGCGAGAAGTGCCATAAGGACGGAGGCCGCTTTCAAGACAAGGACACGCCGCCGTTGGCGAAGCAGGCCAAAGGCTACTTGCAGATTATGATGCACGACTACCGGGCGGCGGACACCATCATGCCGCAGCCGCCTTTGATGCAGGAACGCCTGGAGAAGCTGAGCGACGAAGACCTTAGAGCTTTGAGCGAGTTCTACGCTGGCGGTCCGAAGATGGGGGACTCGAAAATCCGGACCGAGGAGACGACAGGCGCCGAAACAAAGCCTTGACGGGAGTTGGAGGCCGAACGGCCTGAAATCGGGAGGAACCGGGATTCGCGTGCCCCACCGGGGCCGGTTGCAGCCGGCCCCGGATCATCTCATTATTAAGATCAGTCGAACGGATTTGGCGGTGGAGTCTTTTCCGTCGAAGGCGGCAGAATCGGCAGCGCGAAGTTGGGCTGATCACCGGTCAGCGTCTTCAGGAAGGCCACGATCTGGGCATTCTCCTCATCGGTGAACTTCTTGCCCAGCTGCAGCCGGCCCATGATGTCCACCGCCTCGGTCAGGGTCTCGGCCTCCCCGTCGTGGAAATAGGGGTAGGTCAGTTCCACATTGCGCAGGGTCGGCACCTTGAAGTTAAAGCGGTCCGCGTCCTTGCCGGTCACGGCACTGCGGCCTTCTGCCGGGCTGGTGCTTTGATAGGGCTCCACGACGCCCATCTTCTGGAAGGTGTTTCCGCCAGCGGCAGATCCATTGTGACAGGCGGTGCAGCCGCTGTCCCTGAACAGCGTGTAGCCCGCCAGCTCGTCGGCGGTGATGGCGTCCTCGTCGCCCAGCAGCCACCGGTCGAAACGGGAATTGGGGGTTACCAGGGTCTTTTCGAACTCCGCGATCGCATCGGTGACCTTGTCGATGTCGATGCCCTCCTCACCAAATACCAGTTCGAATTCGTTGACGTAGCCCGGAATCGATTCCAGCAGGCTGACGGCTAGGGTGTGGGTGAATGCCATTTCACCTGGGTTGGCAATGGGGCCACCGGCCTGTTCTTTGAGGTCTGCAGCGCGACCATCCCAGAATTGGGCCACGTTGAGGCTGGAGTTCAGCACCGTCGGCGCATTGATCGGACCCTGCTGCCAGTTATGGCCAATGGAGGTCTTTAGATTGTCCGTGCCACCCATGCTCAGGTTGTGACAGGAGTTGCAGGAGATGAAGCCCGACTTGGAAAGGCGTGGGTCGAAATACAGCTTCTTTCCCAGCTCCGCCTGGGCCAGGTTGATGGTCTGGGCGGGTCTTATAGGCTGAATCGGTTCGTCGGCAAAAAGGCCTCCGGAGCCGGTGACCACAGCCATCGCCACCAATGAACGCACAAACGTCCTTAAGCTTTTCAAGGGGTTAACCTCCTTTTGTTGGATAATCCTCGGTTGAGGTTGTGACTCGACGATTATTCTGCTCAGAAAGGGACTATGTTTTCTTTGATAATCGGCATTCGTTCGCGCCTGATCCTGGTTTACAGCAAGCGAAGATTGCTATTCAGCGGCGTTCCCAAACGCTCAAGCGCCGCCACTCGCGGGACCCGACGCAGTCCTGCTGCGCTCCATCGCCTGCTGCGCCAGATAGCTGTCGCCGAAGCGCTTGACGTTTTCCGCCTCGTTGTCGAAATGGCCGAAGTGCCGCTCCTCGTCCATTACACGATCCTCGAACAGTTTCTTGGTGGCCGAATCGGCATTGGCGGCACATTCGAGCGCGAACTTATCATACATGCGGATAGCCGACTGCTCGGAACTGTCCGCCCACTCGAGCATAGCCCTCACGTCGTGGATGGGTTCGACCTTCTCCGCGGCCTCCATCACCACGTCGCCCTTCAAGAACAGGATGCGGTCCGCCAAGCGCTCTACATGCAATATTTCGTCTATGGCCGTGCGTTTGAACAGACCGGACAGCAGTTCAATGCCCTGATCACCGCAATGGAAGCGAACAATAGGGGACGCACCACTATTGTTTTCACGGTTGCTTGCAGTCCTTCTTTTGTCCGCTATCAGCATAGTTCTGGCGCTGACCTGGATTGAGTTGGGTACGGCAGCGGTCAGATTCGCACAAAGTCCCTTTGGGGTCTGCAAGGCCGTGCGTAAGCTGCCACTCAATTCTCCGCCACTCAGGGTCAGCAGCCTCCTGAATGGCATAAATGTGGCGAATGGATGGTCGCAGCAATAGGACTGGTCCGTTGTTTGAGTCTGCTTCCGTCGATCGCAAGCCGCTTTCGGATGGCGAGGTCCCCGAGCCCGAGTTCGAGTTCGATCAGCAAATTAGTTGTTAGGCCGAGCGGGCTTCGAGGTGGGTTCGGCGCCTTGGCCCGGGTTTGTGATTCCACATCCTAAATCGTTTTGATCTAGCCTGGACAGCTGTCCCGCTGCCAGTCCCGCAGCCAGAAATCCCCCTCAGGACTGCCGGATCAAATGCCGCACAGGTCTTACGCAGTGGGTTACCGAGGGCAAAGCTGCTCCTTGCGCGGAGGGTGGAAACAGTTGAATTTCCTATCCTTTATCCTTCGGCGGCTTCGTTATCGTCCTCAATAATCAGGATATGCGTCAGCTTCGGAATTAACTAAGCGATATATGAATCACATTAACATTTGTCAATGTTGCTTCAAGGTTCTCTCAGCGTTGCTTCTCTAGTATTACTCGCGGGCAATGCCTTTGCCCAGACAAAATTAATACCAGTGAGACATTACAATACGGTAATGATTCGGACATAAAGAAACAAGGTTATAGCTGATATAATGTAGCCGTTGTATAGCAATATGGTTAGGTGTAGTTGACCGGCTACCGACATAAACAAACTATCGATTAAAAAATATGAGGATATCAGCAAATGAGCATTCATAGATATTCGATCGCTTTGCTTGCCGCACTCGCGATTGGTGGCACGACCTCAGGCCAGGTAATGGCAGGCAATGATAAACACGAAGACAACACAGGGGCCTGTTCGCAGACCGCGAAGACTATGTTACGTGCGTGTGGCTACGACGTGCGTGACGATTACAATGTCACACTAGCGAATTGTCAGAACATTGACGACCGGAATGAACGCAAGGATTGTCGCCGGGACGCCAAAGTGGCGCGCGCAGAAGGTAAGGAAAGCTGCGAGGAAGTATTCGAAGCGAGGAGTGGTGTATGTGAGCTGGTGGGCGAAGATCGCTACGACCCCGACCCGCTGACTGATCGCGACTTCGTCGATGATCCGGACGGCGCCAATCCTTTTCTATCCCTGCAGCCAGGTGGCACTAAAATCTTACGGGTATACGAGGACGGCGAGCAGACAGACGAGGTGATAGTCATTCGTGTTACGGATGAGATCCGTGAGATCCTCGACGTGCCCTGCCGAGTGGTAGTGGACGTCGCGCTGGAAGAGGCCCTGGTCGAGGATGAGGATGATGAGGATTTTGGTCAGATCGATTACACGGTGCTGGAAGCCACTGACGACTGGTATGCCCAGGATACTAACAACAACATCTACTACTGCGGCGAACTGTCGCGCAACTTCGAGGATGGTGTGCTGACGGATTTGGACGGATCTTTCGAGGCTGGCAAAGAGTACGCCAAGTCTGGCACTCTGCTGCGCGCAATGTTTCCGGGCTATGGTGTGGCAGACCGCCAGGAATTTGCCCTGGGCGAGGCAGAAGATATCGTGGTCTACCTTAGTGATGACGCTTCACCGTCTGATGAGATCGGCGAGAACGAAGCATTTTCGTGTAACGACATGTGCCTGGAGACCCGCGACCTGAATCCGAATGACCCGGGTGGATACGAAATCAAATATTATGTCCCGGTTACTGGCTTCGTGCTGGCTGCCGTTTTCGAGGGTGATGCCATCGAAGGTGAAGGGGACTTTACAGGCGAAGTCGAGAAATTGGTCTGCTCCGGCGGCGACGAGTTATTGACTGAAGCGGGACTGGCAGGCTGTGGCATTGAGGATCCAGCCGAGCTGCTGGAGGACCTTTGTGAACTGGCACCGGACGCTTTCTGCCCTGACGTCGATTGATTTAAAAGGGATATCTTTGCTGCACCTTTGAGATATCAGCCCTGGTTCACCGCTTGTGTCCCAGGGCTTTTTTCTGGCCTAGAAAACGGTCTGAACAAGCAGGCAGACAAATTTGAATCCCGCTCGATGATCAAGGCCCTCGAGGAGTACAAGTTCCGTTTCAACCGTCGGAACTCGCGCCGATGCCAATGGCATGCTCGATTGGGCCAATGCCGGCGGCTTCTCGGTGGATGCCTCGGTGTGCATCGGCGCCGACGACCGCGCCGGGCTCGAGCGTCTGCTCCGGTGCGACCATTGGTTCCCGACATGCTCTAGCGTCTACATCCCTGGACCAATGGGGTCAGGCCTTTCCTTTTGCCTCTCCCGGGCTCTTTGAGGCATGGCAAGATCTCTGCGACTGGCATTCAAAGGCGCCCTATGCCATGTCACGTCCAGGGGAGACGGTCGCGAGGACATTTTTTTCGGATGGAGATCGGCTCCGGTTTCTGGAGATCCTCGGGGACGTCTGAGATGGTTTCAACTGGACGATAAATGCGCATTGCCTGATGACGAACCCTTATCACCTGGTTGTCGAGACGCCGGACGCGATTCTGTCTAAGGGCATGCGCCAGCTGAATGGCGTGTATACGCAGGAGTTCAATAGGACGCGTAACCGTGCCGGGCATGTGTTCCAAGGCCGTTACAAGGGCATCCTGGTTGAGAAGGAAAGGTAGTGTGATGCCATGACCCCGTGATGCCTAAGGCTGGCTTTCGATCCGGCCAATCGCCTGCTTGATCTCATCCAATATCAGCTGCCGCAACTTTGTTTCGTCCACTTCTGGAATGTCCCATTCCATCGTCCTTAAATACTTGTCAACCAGTGACATGACGTCTGATTCAAGAGCCTTGCGGCGTTTCTGCATTTCGATCTCTTCCATTGGAGGCATGATAGACCCTCTGTAGTAGGTGAAGTGATCGCTTCGGGTTTGGAGCAGATCATCTGCTATCGCTGTAACAATCCTTCGAGCCTGAGTATATACCCTTGCAGCAAGATCAACGATCGTTGCCTGACAGGTACGCGTCCGTCGCAGAAGAGCCTCCGGAGGGTCTGCCGCACGATCAGCGAGGCGACCAACCGCCGGTGGCTGCTGAAAGCTCCCGAGGACCGAGTTGAGGCTTTGAACCGGGTTCTCGTCGGTTGGGCCAACTACTTCTCCCTGGGTCCGGTCAGCAAGGCTTACCGGGCGGTGGACCGCCACACGACCGAGCGGCTGCGCCGGTGGTTGCGCAGGAAACACAAGCAGCCGGGTCTGGGTAGCGCACGCTTCCCTGACGAGCAACTCTACGATGTTCTGGGGCTGCAGCGGTTGTCGGTGCGCTCGCGTGATCTTCCGTGGGCGAAGGCATGAGACCTCGTCCGAGCGCCGGATGCGGGAAATCCGCACGTCCGGTGCGACGAGCGGCGACTGGAAACGGGGCTAGGGTTCGGAATGAGGCACCGGCATGGGCGAAAGCCGCCGGATACAGCTACTCCCCGGGACCTGTGGCTACCGCGCCTGTCGTCGACTCTACTCAGGCCGCCAAGCGGCTGCGCATAAGCGACTGGAAATTCGAGATCTTGGATTGGACTGCGGGGGCGTCCCCATCGAAACACCCGGTATCACGCCGCCTGGCTATCGCACCCCTGGCTGATTCCTGCACCGCCTGGGCTTGCTCTTCACTCAACCGTTAGCTACGGCTATCGATTTCGCTCCAGAGCGGTGCCCAGCCCACAGGCCCTGCGCCAGGGATGCGATACCCGGTGAAATATCCGGGTTAAGGGCTCAGGCGAAACGTCACCATGCTCCTCTTCATCTCATGCAGGATTGACGCCTAATCGTTGCTGGGCCACTCTTCTATTTGGGGCTTTAACGAGGCGTCTTGCGAGGAGCGCAATTCCATGTAGACTCCAAGCCGGGAGGAAAAATTTGTCGGCGCTTTGAATGTGAAGATCCTGCCTTTTAAAAAAACCTTTGTCGGCCTCTGCGCTAATGCGTCCTGGAGAAATGCTCCGACTAGGGCGTCTAGCCCGGGATCGTTCGGGACGATGACGGGAAAGGAATACCCCGCTTTGTCAGCCTCCGACGCTTTCAGGTTGAATCGCCAAGTCTCGGTGCTGGGTGCTTCGCCACTCCACCAGCCACCGAGAATTTCCTTTACCCTGCCATTGCCATACAAGTTGTGATGATCCACGAACCCCCAGAGCTTAAATTCCTGATCAGACACCGAATTCAACTCGATTTGATTCCTGGAAAAGCCGTTCTTGCTGATCGACGATGCAGCAATATAACCGCCAGCTTGTCTGTCGCAACTCACCAGCAACAGGGCCGGGATAGACAGAATAAGGCCAAGAAGATGGACCATATGTGGGCGTATATCAATTCGTTGACGGTTGCGTTTGCCCGCGCTTTTCAAACCGATGGCGCCGGGGTAATGGGCAATCCCGACACTTGGTTGCCTCCGATGCCACAGGCACAACCTAGAATGGTTTCGCGAGGAAACAGCCGGGTCGGCGGGGCTGATTCGACTTGGGTTCCCTCGGTCACTGGCTCGCCTGGCCAGCCGTAGTCATCGCCGAACTGCATCGCCGCAACGCGCTCAGAAGAGTTCCTGCTCCATCTCCCGGTAGACAAAGTTCAGGTTGGGACGGTGGTTGAGTCCGTACATCCGCACCTGCTTCCAGTCTTCGAAGTCGCCTTCGTCTACGGCCCGCTGGATACCGACGTCGTTTTCCACCGCCGCGCCCATCTCGTCGCGAAGACGCTGCATGTAGTCGCGGGTGGTTGCGACCATGGGGAAATCAGGGCTCTGCGCGCTGCCGTGGCCGGGCACCATCAACCGGGCGTCGCCGAAATTCTCCAGCAGCCAGTCCTGGCCTTCGATGGCGGCCTGGCAGTGGCCGTCCTCCATAAAGGTAACGCGGCCGTTGAAGGCGAGGTCGGAGATCCAGACCACGCCGTCCTCGACCTGGTGCACGACCAGATCTCCGTAGGAATGGAGGGGGCCGGCGTTATAGACGTCGAAGGTCTTGCCTCCGATGGCAAAGCGCTGCTTGGAGAAGCGTTCGCCGCCGATCAGTACCTGCGGCAGCACCGGCTCGAAGTCCGCCATGTCTTCGGAGATGAAGGTCTTTCGGTAAGCGACCGAGTGCTCGATACGTCCGGAGTCGATATAGCGCTTGGTGCCCTCGTGACCGATGATGGTCACTCCGCCCAGGCGTTCAAAGGCGATAGCCCCGTAGGCGTGGTCCGGGTGGTTGTGGGTCACGATCAGGTAGCGGATCGGCTGATCGGTTACCTGAGCGATGGTGGCGATGAGGCGCCGGCCGAGCCTGGGTGTGCCCAGGGCGTCGATTACCACAACCCCTTCCGGGGTCACGACAAAGCCGGCGTTGCCGTTCCAGCCCCGGTTGTGCTCGTCCACCTCGGCGATATTGCCATACAAGAAATAGGTGTCGTCGGCGATCTTGTAAGTGTGAAGCGGGGCGTCGGGGGCGTCTTCGGCATCGAGCACGATATTGGGTGCGTCGTCGGTATCCACCGCGGTGGCCGGATAGTGGATGAAGCCGGGATCGGTGCCGAAGGCATGCGCCACTTCCTGGCGGGTGAATGTCTCCTCGGCCTGGAGAGGGGGCGCCGCAAGGGCCAGCAGCAGGGGCAAAAAGGAGCGGTGACTCGGGCTCATGGGCATCTCGCGGGCATCGGATTCGACGACCGGCGCGGCATCGCGCCGGGCTGAGCCAGTCAAAGGAAAATAGCACAGGCAGTCGCCGGCGCTAGCCGACACCCGGGTCTCAGTCCTGGTCCCTGTCGCTTAACTGGCGCTTGAGCTGATCCAGGGGCACCACCTGGGGGGCGCCGAATTCGGGATTGAGATCCTCGATCAGGAAGATGCGGTAGCCGCTGATCATCGCCGAGTTGTCGGCGCCGCTGCCCTTGGCGTCGTGGCTGAACACCGCCGCCAGGTGCAGCAGGGTAAAGCCGAGGACGATCATGCTGATGAGCTGGTGCAGCCCGTACAGGCTGAGCCCCGCGAACAGGCCGATGCCTTTCAGCAGCAGCACGCCGCTGAGCGCCTGCAGCAGCAGAAACAGGAACAGCAGCAGGTAAATCGGCCCCCACAGCGGGTTGTGGGCATACCAGCGGGGCAGGGGCGCGCGCCCCAGGGAGAGATAGAAGCGCAGCATCTCCCCGGCCTGGGTCAGGCGGTGACGGTCGGTCTCGCAGTCGGCGAGCAGGTCGCTGCCGCGGCCGAAGAAAAGCAGATACAGGCGCAGGGCCAGCGCCAGGATCAGCACCGCGCCGGCGATGTAGTGATAGTCCCGAGCCGTTTCCGAGATCACCGGGTTCAGCCCCGCCGACCAGCCGGTGGCCAGCAGCACCAGTACCGATAGCGCCATCAGCCAGTGGGCGATGCGCAGGGGTCGGCTCCAAACCAGAATGCGCTGAATCTTGGGGTCCGCCATGCTCGCTGTCCTCAAATCTTCGCTCAGGCCTCGGGCGGCCAATAGCTGTCGGGCATCAAGATCGTGGGGCGGCGCTGGTTGGTGTCGTCGCGCAGCGGGAAATTGGTCATCGTGTGCAGACCTCGGGTCTCGCGCCGAGCCAGGGCGGAGCGGATGATCAGGTCCGCCACCTCCATCAGGTTGCGCAGTTCCAGCAGATCGCTGGTGACGCGGAAATTGCTGTAGTACTCGCGGATCTCGCGGCGCAGCAGGTCGCAGCGGTTTTTGGCCCGCTGCAAGCGCTTGTTGCTGCGCATGATGCCCACGTAGTCCCACATGAAGCGCCGCAGCTCGTCCCAGTTGTGGGCGACCACCACCTCCTCCTCGGAGTCGGTGACCCGGCTCTCGTCCCAGGGCGGCAGTTGTGGGGTCGCGGGCGGGCGGTCGATATCGGCCAGGATCTCCTTGGCGGCATCTCTCCGAATACCAGGCACTCCAGCAGCGAGTTGCTGGCCATGCGGTTGGCCCCGTGAAGGCCGGTGTAGGCGGTCTCGCCGATGGCGTACAAGCCGGGGATGTCGGTGCGGGCATCCGGGCCGGCCATCACCCCGCCGCAGGTGTAGTGCGCGGCCGGCACCACCGGGATGGGCTCGCGGGTGATGTCGATGCCGTAGTCGAGGCAGCGCTGGTGGATGGTGGGAAAGTGCGCGGTGACGAACTCCGCCGGGCGGTGGCTGATGTCGAGCCAGACGTGCTCGGCGCCGAGTCGCTTCATCTCGTGGTCGATGGCGCGCGCGACGATGTCGCGCGGTGCCAGCTCCGCCCGGGGGTCGAAGTCGGGCATGAATCGGGTGCCGTCCGGCAGCAGCAGGTGGGCGCCTTCGCCGCGCAGGGCCTCGGTGATCAGGAACGACTTGGCCTTGGGGTGGTACAGGCAGGTGGGGTGGAACTGGATGAACTCCATGTTCGCCACCCGGCAGCCTGCGCGCCAGGCCATGGCGATGCCGTCGCCGGTGGAGACGTCGGGGTTGCTGGTATAGAGATAGACCTTGCTAGCGCCGCCGGTGGCCAGCACCACGCACGGAGCCCCGAAGGTCTCCACGTGACCGCTTTCGCAGTTGAGGATATAGGCCCCGTAGCAGCGGTTGCCCGGGGCCTCCAGCTTGCGGCTGGTAATCAGGTCGATGGCATTGTAGTTCTCGAACAGGTCGATATTCGGTTGGGCCCGTACGCGGTCTTCGAGGGTGGTCTCCACCGCTTGCCCGGTGGCGTCGGCGACATGGATCACCCGGCGGTGGGAATGCCCCCCCTCCCGAGTCAAATGGGGGTTGCTGCGGTCGCTTGCGTCCGGAGTGAACTCGACCCCTAGGCCGGTGAGCCAGCCGATGTTGTCGGGCCCGCGCTCGACCACCAGGCGCACCGTTGTCTCGTCGCACAGACCGGCGCCGGCGTTCAGAGTGTCTTCGATGTGGGAGGCCAGGGAATCCTGCTCGTCGAGCACCGCCGAGATGCCGCCCTGGGCATAATAGGTGTTGCCCTCGCGCAGCTGGCTCTTGGATATCACCGCGATGCGGGGTCCGCTGCCGAGCCGCAGCGCCAGGCTGAGCCCGGCCGCACCGCTGCCGATGATCAGCACGTCGTGCTGGTGAAATTTACCCATGTTGTCGAACCGGTTGCTTTACCGTCATACTACCGGCTCTTTTGCGCGGCAGTTCCATCGAAGCTTAACCGAATTCGGAGGCGCCGAGAAAGGGCGCAATGGGGTCCGATGAGCGAACTAATCGGGCCGCGGACGGTCAATCGAGACGTAGCCAATGGAATGGCTTGCCTCGGATACGGGGGGAAGGGCCCGAATGGGCGAGCGAAGAGTAGATCGGGAGCTTGTTGCGCGGGTACAACAGGGGGACAAAAAGGCATTCGATCTTCTCGTCCTCAAGTATCAGCATAAGGTGGCAAATTTGGTTATGCGCTACGTCAAGGATCCCGGAGACACACTGGACGTCACCCAGGAGGCCTTTATCAAGGCATACCGGGCGCTGCCCAATTTTCGCGGCGACAGCGCCTTTTACACCTGGTTGTACCGGATCGCCATCAATACAGCCAAGAACTACCTGGTAGCCCAGAGCCGTCGCCCGCCGGGCACGGATGTGGACGCTGAAGCCGCCGAGCAGATGGATGCTGGAGCCGCCCTTAAAGAGCAGGCGACCCCCGAGCGTGAACTGCTCTCGGATGAAATTGCCCGTACCGTCCAGGCGGCGATCGACGAGTTGCCCGAGGACCTGCGCACCGCCATCACCCTGCGCGAACTCGAGGGGTTGAGCTATGAGGAGATCGCCAAGACCATGTCGTGCCCGATCGGCACCGTACGCTCGCGGATTTTCCGGGCGCGGGATGCGATCGAAAAGAAATTACATCCGCTGCTTGAAGGCTGAATTGGAATCGCTTGTGGCATGAACGAACAGACACGCACTAAGATCTCGGCCCTGATCGACAACGAAGTGGACGACGACGAACTAGCTCGTCTCGGTCAGGAAATTGCCGCCTCCGACGAGTTACGCGAGTTGTGCGGCCGTTACCAGCTGATTGGCGATGCCCTCCGGGGTGAGAAGGTGGATCCCGGTTTCCTGCGGGTAGCCGACCGGGTGCGCGCGCAGTTGGTCGACGAACCCACTGTGCTGGCGCCGCCGCGAAGAAGCAGGACCGGACCCTGGCTCAAGCCGGTGGCGGGCGCCGCCGTGGCTGCATCTGTGCTGGCCGCGGCCGTACTGCTGCTGCCCCCGGTGATGGGTCCCCAACTGGCGCCGCGGCCGGTCGCTGCCCTTAAACAGCCGACAGGGCAGGGCGTCTATGCCGGTGTCGGCGGCACCCGTTGGGACCTGGGCAAGCCGGCGGTGCAGTCCAAGCTCAACGGCTACCTGGTCAATCACCGAAATCGAGCGCCGTCGGCGAACATGCAAGGCATGATCCCCTATGCCTCGTTCGTAGCCTTCGACCAGGAACGCTGAGGCATGAATCGATGCGCCGGTATAGTGAGTTTGTTGTGCCTTGCCACCGGCCTTTCGGCCGCGAGCGCACCCGCCGACCAACCGGAAGAGGTGAAAGCCTTGCTGGAGCGGATGGCGGAGGCGGTGCGGGTGCTCGACTATCAGGGCACCTTTGTGTATCTGCAGAACAACCAGTTGGAGGCCCTGCAGATCGAACACCGGCGCGGTGAAAACGGCACCCAGGAGCGTCTCTTCTCCCTCAACGGCAGCCCCCGCGAGGTCTTGCGAGACGGCGCCACCGTGACCTGTATTCTGCCGGATCGGGGTTCGGTGCTGGTGGACAAGCCGGTGGCGCAAGGCAGTTTCCCGGATCTGCTGGGGATCGGGCTCGACGAGCTGGCCGAGAACTATCGCTTCGAGTGGCTGGGTCAGGACCGGGTGGCCGGACGCTCCGCCCAGGTGGTCGCCATCGTTCCCCGTGACAACTTGCGTTACGGCTATCGCTTGTACCTGGACCGGGACAGCGGGCTGCCTCTGAAGTCGGATCTAATGGACGAGGCCGGCAACCCGGTCGAGCAAAGCATGTTCACCAGTCTGCAGGTCGACCCGGATTCCCTGGACCGCCTGGCGGGGCTCTACAAACCCTCGCCCGGACCGAGGTCGCGCGAACCCGTAACCGCCCAAAAGCGTTGGGTGTTTTCCACGCTGCCGAAAGGGTTCGATCTGGATCTGCACGAACTCAAGCCGAGTTCTCGCGGCGGCGATCAGGTTGAACACTTCCTGCTGTCCGATGGTTTGGCGTCGTTGTCGGTATTCGTCGAGCGGGGCGACGCGGACGAGGCCTTGCGAGGTGGGGCTCGTATGGGGGCGGTAAGTGCCTGGGGTGGTTTGGTTGCAGGGCATCAGGTCACCGTGGTCGGCGACGTCCCCTTGGACACGGTGCGGCAGGTGCTGCAGGGGCTGCAACTCAACGGGAACCAGCCGTGATCGAAGAACCGGCCCGGGTACTGAGCTGCGACCGCGGCGAAGCCCTGGTGCAGACCGAGCAGCGCAGCGCCTGCGGCGGTTGCAGCGCGCGGAGCGGCTGCGGTACTTCGCTGTTGGCCCAGTTTTTCGGCCACAAGCCGGCGCGCCTGCGGGTGGCCAACCCGATCGCCGCTGAGCCCGGCGAGCGAGTCATCGTCGGTCTCTCCGAGCGCGGCCTGGTGCGCGCCTCGGTCCTGCTCTACGTTCTTCCCCTGGCAGGTCTGCTGCTGGGCGCCCTGGTCGGCGAGCTGGCGGTGCAACGATTAGGCCTGGGCGGCGGTGAGGCGCTGAGCATCCTGGCCGGGCTGCTGGGGCTGGCCGCGGGCTTGGTTTTGGCCCGAAACTTTTCCGGCTCGGCACGGACCAATGAGTTGACCCGGGCGGTGATCCTGCGTCGGACCGCCGAAACGGGGCCGTCTGTAGCACTAACGCAACGCCGCTGAGTCGGACTGGCGGGGCGACGTCCCGCTGCAACAATTCCGATCTGGTCTGTCACAAAAATGTATGTTGAGGAGTTTCGATGAACCCCACCAGAAGCCACAGGAAACTTTCGTTCTTGCCGATATTGGTGCTGCTGCTGGCCATGCCGCCAGCGGGCGCGGCTTCGCTGCCGAATTTCAGCGATTTGGTTGAGAAGGCCAGCCCGGCGGTGGTCAATATCAGCACCACCCAGAAGCGGGCCGTGCATTCCCGCTTGCCCGAGGGCATGGAGATCCCCGAGTTGCCCGAGGGCAGTCCGTTCGGAGAACTGTTCCGCCATTTCTTCGGCGAGGAGGGGGGCGGGGCCCTGCCTCAGCAACGCGAGACTGCCTCGCTCGGTTCCGGTTTCATCATCTCCGAAGATGGTTTTGTACTGACCAATTACCATGTGGTTGAGGGCGCCGAGGAGATCCTGGTGCGCACCAGTGATTATTCCGAATACGAAGCCCAGGTTATCGGCGGCGACAAGCGCAGTGATATCGCCTTGATCAAGATCGAGGCCGAGGGTCTGCCGGCCCTCGAGACCGGCAGTTCTAAAGATCTCAAGGTGGGCGAGTGGGTGCTGGCCATCGGCTCGCCGTTCGGTTTCGATCACTCCGCTACCGCCGGCATCGTCAGTGCCAAGGGGCGCAACCTGCCGACCGAGAATTACGTGCCCTTCATCCAGACCGACGTGGCGATCAACCCGGGGAACTCCGGTGGTCCCCTGTTCGATCTCGATGGCAAAGTGGTCGGCGTCAACTCTCAGATCTACAGTCGTACTGGCGGCTTTATGGGCCTGTCCTTCGCGATTCCGATCGAGGTGGCGATGAATGTGGCGGAGCAGTTACGCACCAACGGCCGAGTCAGCCGGGGCTGGATCGGGGTACTGATTCAGGACGTGAACCGGGAGCTGGCCGAGAGCTTCGGCATGGACCACCCAAGCGGTGCCTTGATCGCCCAGGTACTGCCCGAGGGTCCGGCCGAGGCGGCGGGCCTTCAGGTGGGCGACGTGATTCTCAGCTACAACGGCACCACCGTTAAGAATTCCGCCAAGCTGCCCCCCCTCGTGGGCGCCAGCCCGGTGGACCGTCCGGCCAAGCTGGAGGTCATGCGCGATGGCAAGCTGCGTCGTATGGAGGTTGTCATTGGCGAGTTGCCCGCAGACAACGAGCCGTTGATGGCGGCGTCCAAGCCGGTGCCGGGAAAGGCGTCGCGACTCGGGGTCACGGTGGTTCCGCTAGGCGAAGAGCAGCGCGCCGAACTCAAAATCGAACGCGATGCCGGGGTGTTGGTGGAGAAGGTCGAGCCGGGTCCTGCCCAGGCTGCGGGTATCCGCCAGGGCGACGTCATCCTCAAGCTCGGTGGTGACTGGGTGAACTCGGTTGAGAAGTTTGCCGAGCTGAGCGCGGGTTTGCCCGGCGGCCGCTCGGTGGCGGTGTTGGTGCAGCGCGGCAAGGGACCCCTGTTCCTGGCTTTGCGGCTGCCCGAGTGACGCCGGAGCGGCCGCGGCTGACGCTTTACCAGCGCTCCGGCTGCCATCTCTGCGAGGACATGCGCCGGGGCCTGGCGCCTTGGTCGGCGCGCTTGCAGCTGTCCCTGGTTGATGTAGACAGCAGCCCCGAACTGCAGCGCCGCTACGGCGAGCTGGTGCCGGTGCTGTCCGGTCTGGAGGGTGTCGAGATCTGCCGTTACTTCCTGGATAACGAGCGCCTTCAGCGCTACCTGGCCAATACCCGAACGTCCGCAAGCGGATAGAAATCTGCTATTATACGGCGTTGGCCTCAGCGGCCTCGCGGCGAACGGGACTTTCCCTGGCGGAAAGTTCCGTTTTTTTCGACACCGGACCGGCCCCGCCAAGCGGCCGCGGACCGGGTTCCGGATCAGGACATGCCAGACCTTCAGCACATCCGCAACTTCTCGATCATTGCCCATATCGACCACGGCAAGTCCACCATGGCTGACCGCTTCATCCAGCATTGCGGCACCCTGACCGAGCGCGAGATGTCGGCCCAGGTGCTGGATTCCATGGACCTGGAGCGCGAGCGCGGCATCACCATCAAGGCCCAGAGCGTGACGCCTCGACTACCAGGCCCGGAACGGCGAGATCTACCAGCTCAATTTCATCGACACCCCCGGCCACGTGGATTTCTCCTACGAGGTCTCCCGCTCCCTGGCCGCCTGCGAGGGCGCGCTGCTGGTGGTGGACGCCGCCCAGGGGGTCGAGGCCCAGAGCGTGGCCAACTGCTATACCGCCATCGAGCAGGGCCTGGAGGTCTTGCCGGTGCTCAACAAGATCGACCTGCCGGCGGCGGAACCGGAGCGGGTGGTGGCCGAGATCGAGGAGATCATCGGCCTCGAGGCCCACCACGCCTTGCACGTCAGCGCCAAGACCGGGCTCGGCATCCCCGACCTGCTGGAGGCCCTGGTCAGCCATATTCCGCCGCCGGGCGGGCGATGCCAATGCCCCCCTGCAGGCCCTGATCATCGATTCCTGGTTCGACCCCTACGTCGGCGTGATCTCGCTGATCCGGGTCATGAACGGCGTCATTCGCCGCCGCGACAAGATGTTGGTGATGTCCACCGGCCGCAGCCACCAGGTGGAAAAGGTCGGGGTGTTCACCCCCAAGCGCTTGGAGCGCGAGGAACTCGCGACCGGCGAGGTGGGCTTTCTGATCGCCGGCATCAAGGAGATCGACGGCGCCCCGGTG
Organism: uncultured Gammaproteobacteria bacterium; assembly: GCA_963753615.1. Classification (GTDB taxonomy): domain Bacteria; phylum Pseudomonadota; class Gammaproteobacteria; order Chromatiales; family Chromatiaceae; genus CAVWCW01. The sequence goes on along the minus strand of CAVWCW010000009.1, from coordinate 25,464 downwards.
GGCGACACCATCACCCATGCCGACCGTCGCGCCGACAAGCCCCTGCCGGGGTTTGCCGAAATGCGCCCGCGGGTCTTCTCCGGCCTGTATCCGGTCAGCTCCGACGACTACGAGGACCTGCGCGAGGCCCTGAAGAAGCTGCGCCTGAACGACGCCGCCCTCGCTTTCGAGCCGGAGACCTCCCAGGCCCTGGGCTTCGGCTTCCGCTGCGGCTTTCTCGGCATGCTGCACATGGAGATCGTGCAGGAGCGCCTGGAGCGGGAATACGATCTCGACCTGATCACCACCGCCCCCACCGTGGTCTACGAAGTGGTGCTCAACGACGGCGAAGTGATCCGCATCGACAACCCTGCGGCTCTGCCGGATCCCAGCAAGATCGCGGAGGTCCGCGAGCCCATCATCGAGGCGCATATCCTGGTGCCCCAGGACTATCTGGGCAACGTGATCGGTCTGTGTATCGAAAAACGCGGGATCCAGAAGAACCTGCTGTACCTGGCCGGCCAGGTGCAGGTGACCTACGAACTGCCCGATGAGCGAGGTTGTGCTCGACTTCTTCGATCGGCTGAAGTCGGTGAGCCGGGGCTATGCCTCGTTCGAGTACGAATTCAAGCGTTTTCAGCCGCGCGCCTCTGGTCAAACTGGATCTACTGATCAATGGCGAGCGGGTCGACTCCCTGTCGCTTATCGTGCATCGGGAGCAGGCGCACAACCGCGGTCGCGACGTGACCGAGGCGATGAAGGAGCTGATTCCGCGGCAGATGTTCGAGGTCGCCATCCAGGCCGCCATCGGCAACAAGATCATCGCCCGCTCCACGGTCAAGGCCTTGCGCAAGAACGTCACCGCCAAATGCTACGGCGGCGATATCACACGCAAGCGCAAGCTGCTGGAGAAGCAGAAGGCCGGCAAGCGGCGCATGAAGCAGGTGGGCAAGGTGGAGATCCCGCAGGAGGCCTTCCTTGCGGTGCTCCAAGTGGGCAAGGATAATTAACGGCTTGACTGGGAGCCCGTTTCGGGGGTTCTCCGCTCTGGCGACAAGCGTGGTGTAGACAACAATTATGAATTTCGATTTCCCGACCCTGCTGGTTCTGGCTTGTGTGGTCACCGGCCTCATCTGGCTGATCGATGCCCTGTTTTTCGCCGGCAAGCGGCGCCGGCGCCTGGCTGCCGAGGCCCCCTCCGGTGAGGTGCCGGATAAGCACGCCGGCGAGCCGATGCTGGTGGAATACGCGCGTTCGTTCTTCCCGGTCATCCTGATCGTGCTGTTGTTGCGTTCGTTCCTGTTCGAACCCTTCCGAATTCCCTCGGGCTCGATGATGCCGACCCTGCTGGTGGGAGATTTTATCCTGGTCAACAAGTTCACCTATGGCCTGCGCCTGCCGGTGCTGAACCGGAAGGTGATCGAACTGGGCGAGCCAGAGCGCGGCGACGTGGTAGTGTTCCGCTATCCCCAAGATCCGCGCATCGACTACATCAAGCGGGTGGTCGGGGTCCCCGGCGACCGCATCGGCTATCGCAACAAGACGCTCTACGTAAACGGTGAGGCGATGCCGCAGACCCCGGGCGGAGTCTACAAGGGCGTTGGGGGTGGGGCCCGCGAGACCGGTTCCCTGGAGGCCCGCGAACAGATTGGGGAGGTCGATCACGAAATCCTGATTCATCCCCTGAAGCCCAACCTTGCCGCCGGTTGCCGGGTGCTCTGGCAAGGGGATATCGAGGTTCCCGAGGGCCATTACTTCGTGATGGGCGACAATCGGGACAACAGCAATGACAGTCGCTGCTGGGGACTGGTGCCGGAGCAGAATCTGGTCGGCAAGGCGTTCGCCATCTGGATGAGCTGGGACAGTGACCTGGGCGGGTTTCCCGGTGGCTTGGGATCGGATCGGGCAGACCATCGAGTAGCTTCGGGGACTGGCAGCCGCGAACTTTCTTCTGTCGATTGGTGCAAGCGAATTTGGCCCTCAGCAGTGGGCCGCAACCCTGAACACATTAAGGAGAGATCGAGGTGAATTCGAATCCGCAGCGTCAACAGGGCGTGACCATGATCGGCTGGATCATCATTCTGGCCATCATCGGCTTTTTCGTGCTTTGGGTACTCCGGTTGGGCCCGGTGTACATGGAAAACTATTCCGTCAAAAAGGCCTTGGCCTCACTGGAAAACGACCCCGAGGCCTATAGTTTGTCGGCCAAACAGGCAAAGAACCGCATGGACGGCTATTTCAATATCAATTACATCACCACGGTGCCCAGGGAGGCGGTCAAGATCAAGAAAGGCGGAGGCGCGCTCAAGGTGGAGATCGACTACGAGGTGCGGGTGCCAATTGTCGGCAATATCGATGCCATTCTGAGCTTCAGCGACAAGGCAGAGATCACGTCCAATTGAGAGAGCGTCCTCAGCGCCTCGCCAACCGGCTCGACTATCGCTTCGACGACCCGGCCCGCTTGGAGCAGGCGCTCACCCATCGCAGTGCCGGCAGCCCGAACAACGAGCGGCTGGAGTTTCTCGGCGACGCCATCCTCGGCTTCGTGATCGCCGACGAACTCTGCGCCCGCTTTCCGGATGCCGACGAGGGCCGACTGAGTCGGTTGCGGGCGCGCCTGGTGCGCAAGACCTCCCTGGCGGAGTTGGCCCGGGAACTGGAGATGGGGAGCTACCTGTTGCTGGGGGCCGGTGAGCTGCGCAGCGGTGGCCAGTCCCGGGACTCGACCCTGGCCGACGCCTTGGAGGCGGTGTTCGGTGCGGTCTACCTGGACGGCGGCCATCGACCTGCCGACGATCTGATCCGGAGGCTGTTTCGGCAGCGGCTGGACGGGCTCAAGCTCGGCCAGGCGGAGAAGGACCCCAAGACCCGGCTCCAGGAATACCTCCAGGCCGAGGGCCGGGGCTTGCCGGAATACGCGGTGCTGGAGGTGACCGGCGATCCCCATGCCCAGGAGTTTCAGGTAGCTTGCCGGGTGCCGGGGCTGGCCGGTGAGAGCCGTGGCCGGGGTACCAGCCGGCGGCGCGCGGAGCAGGCCGCCGCCAAACTGATGCTACGGGAGCTGCAGCCGTGAGCGCCGAAGCGCGCAATCGCTGTGGTTACGCGGCGATCGTCGGCCGCCCCAACGTGGGCAAGTCGACCCTGCTCAACCGGCTGGTGGGGCAAAAGCTCGCGATCACCTCCCACAAGGCCCAGACCACCCGCCACAGCATCCTCGGCATCCACTCTTTGCCGGGTGGCCAGATTGTGTATGTGGACACCCCCGGCATCCATCAGCGCGCCGACCACGCCATGAACCGGTACCTCAACCGCACCGCGCGCAACGTGCTGCGGGACGTAGACCTGTTGCTGTTCCTGGTCGAGGCGGGGCGTTGGACGCCGGAAGACGAGGCGGTGCTCGAAAATGCCCGCCAGGCCGGGGTGCCGGTGATTCTGGTCATCAACAAAGTGGACCTGATCAAGGACAAGGCCGAGCTGTTGCCATTATATCGCCGAGCTTTCCGGGCGCATGGACTTCTACCAGGTGATTCCCATTTCCGCCCGCCTCGGCAAGAACCTGGAGCGGCTGCAACAGTTGGTGCTCGCGGCCCTGCCGGAGGGCGACAACTTTTTCCCCGAGGACCAGATCACCGACCGTCCGGAGCGCTTTTTTGCCGCCGAGTTGCTGCGCGAGCAGTTGACCCGGCGCTATGCGAAGGAGCTGCCCTACGCCCTGTCGGTGGAGATCGAGACCTTCGAGGAAGAGGGCCAGCTGTACCGCATCGGCGCGGTGATCTGGGTCGAGCGCCTGGGCCAGAAACGGATCCTGATCGGCCACCAGGGCCAGGCCATGAAGGAGACTTCGACCCAGGCGCGCCTGGCGATGGAGGCGTTTTTCCAGCGCCGGGTGTTTCTCAGCGTCTGGGTGCGAGTCAAAAAGAGTTGGTCGAACGACGAGACCGCGCTGAGTCGCCTCGGCTACGGCGACTAGGCAGCTTCGATGCTAGGCCTGCAGGCCCATTTCGTGCTGCACGCCCGGCCCTATTCCAACAGCAGTCTGTTGCTGGAGCTGTTGTCTTTCGAAGGGGCCCGCTACCCGGCCGTTGCCAAGGGAGTGAAGTCCGGGCGCGGGGCGGGCGCAGCCCTGCTGCAGCCGTTTCGCCCGTTGCTGCTGGAGCTGCACGGCCGCGGCGAAGTGCGCACCCTGGGCAAGCTGGAGGCCGGTGGCAGCCCCTGCCTCCTGAGCGGCGACGCCCTATACTGCGGTCTATACGTAAACGAGTTGCTGATGCGGTTGCTGGGGCGCAACGCTACCCACGAGGGGCTGTTCGCGCTCTACTGCGAGATCCTGGCCCTGCTGGCCGGCGGGCGCGGGATTCCGTTGGGATTGCGCCGCTTCGAGCTGGGGCTGCTGCGGCACTTGGGCTACGGCCTGCTGCTGGATCGGGAAGCCGAGAGCGGGGCTCCGGTGCGGCCGGACGGGCGCTACCGCTACCGTATCGAGGCCGGGCCCGAACCGGCCGCAGCGACTGCCCCCGAGGCCGAGACCCTGGCGGGCGCCACCTTGCTGGCCCTGGCCCGGGGCGAGCCACTGGATTCCCAGGGTCTGGTCGAGGCGAGGCGGCTGATGCGCGAAGTCTTAGACCACTACCTGGATGGCCGCCCCCTGCGCAGCCGGGAGCTGTTTCGTCACGGCTTTCGGCGCCCGGGGCATGGCCTGGAGTAAGCATAATGAGCGTTCATCGGTGAAGGCAATCCTGCAATGAGTAAATCGAGAGAAGTCCTCCTAGGCGTCAATATCGATCATGTGGCCACCCTGCGCCAGGCCCGGGGCACCCGCTATCCGGAGCCGATCCAGGCCGCGCTGGCGGCCGAGCAGGCCGGGGCAGACGCCATCACCCTGCATCTGCGCGAGGACCGACGGCATATCCAGGACCGGGACGTGGAACTCTTGTCCGGCATCCTGCAGACCCGCATGAATCTCGAGATGGCGGCTACCGCCGAGATGCTGGATATCGCCCGGCGCATCGCTCCCCCAGACTGCTGCCTGGTACCGGAGCGGCGCGAAGAGCTGACCACCGAGGGCGGACTGGACGTGGCGGGCCAGCGCGAGCATCTGACCGATTACTGCGCCGCCCTGGCCGACGCCGGGGTGCGGGTCTCCCTGTTTATCGACGCCGACCCGCGTCAACTGGAGGCCGCCGCGGCCAGCGGCGCCCCGGTGGTGGAGATTCATACCGGTCACTACGCGGACGCCCGCGGCGCCGCCCGGGCTGCCGAGTTGGAGCGCATCCGCGCCGCGGTGGCCTTGGGCCGGGAGCTGGGCCTGCAGGTCAATGCGGGCCATGGGTTGGACTACCATAATGTGCAGGCGATCACCGCCCTCGAAGGCGTACGCGAACTCAATATCGGCCACGCCATCATCTGCCGGGCGCTGTTTACCGGACTCGACGAAGCGGTGGCGGCCATGAAGCGCCTGCTGAAGCCCTGAACCGGCGGCAACCGGCGATGCCGTTTTTCAGCGTCCACCGCTCGCTCCGGCGCGACGATGCCCGATGCGACCCAGGGGAAGGGGCCGGCAGGCCCCGGCTTGGGTGCTCTGGGTCTGGGGCGTAAACTCCGAGACATGACCTCGCTTCACTTGGAAAAAGACGTTATGGACTTCCCGACCATCGAAGACTTCATTGGCAACACGCCCCTGGTGCGCCTGCAGCGGCTCCCGGGGGAAACCAGCAACCGGGTGCTGGTCAAGCTCGAAGGCAACAACCCCGCCGGCTCGGTCAAGGACAGGCCGGCACTGAGCATGATCCGGCGCGCCGAGGAGCGCGGTGAGATCCACCCCGGAGATACCCTGATCGAGGCCACCAGCGGCAACACCGGCATCGCCCTGGCAATGGCTGCGGCGATCCGCGGCTTCAAGATGGTGCTGGTGATGCCCGAGCACATGAGTCTGGAGCGGCGCGCTCTGATGCGCGCCTATGGGGCGGAGATCGTGCTTACCCCCAAGGCGGGCAGCATGGAGGCGGCGATCGACAAGGCCCGGGAGCTGGAGGCGGCGGGGCGGGGGCGTATCCTCGACCAGTTCTCCAACCCGGACAACCCGCGCGCCCACGAGGAGGGCACCGGCCCTGAGATCTGGCGCGACACCCAGGGCCGGATCACCCACTTCGTCAGTTCCATGGGCACCACCGGCACGATCATGGGCACCGGCCGCTACCTCAAGCGGCAGAACCCAGGGGTCCAGATCCTCGGGGTGCAGCCCACCGAGGGCTCCAGCATCCCCGGCATCCGGCGCTGGCCCGAGGCCTACCTGCCCAAGATCTACGAGCCGGCCGGGGTCGATCGCATCCTCGACATGAGCCAGGATGAGGCCGAGCGCACCACCCGTGAGCTGGCGGCCCGGGAGGGCATCTTCGCCGGCGTCTCCTCCGGCGGGGCGGTGGCCGCCGCCCTGCGACTGTCGCGAGAGCTCGAGAACGCCAGTTATCGTCGCCATCGTCTGCGACCGCGGCGACCGCTACCTCTCCACCGGTGTCTTCCCCGCCGAATAGGGCGTCCCGCGCCGCCGCCTGGGCGATGCTCTTGTGGCTGCTGCCCGGTCCGGCGGGGGCAGTCGAGACCCTGAACCTGCGCCTGGGCAGCCTGGAGGGGGAGGGCTGGCGGGCCGCCGGCGTGCAACTTACCCTGAGCCTGCCCAAGGCCGGCGGCAGCGGACTGCGGCTGCGGGCCGAGCGCCTGGATCTGCCCGGCCTGGCCGAGCCCATGCGCGATCTGGATCTGGACTGCCCCCAGGGCGAGTTCGCCGGCGCCCGCCTCAGCTGCCCCGAGGGCAGCCTGCGCCTGGCACACCCATGGCTGGCCCAAACCGGTGCCCGGGTCAGCCTCGAATTCGATCGTGCCGATGGCCGGCTCGATATGCAGTTGCGCCGCCTGGCGCTGGCCGGCGGCAGTGGCCGGCTGGACCTGGAATGGGGGAGCGGGCGCTGGCAGGCCCGGCTGGACGCCCAGGGCCTGGATGCCGCCCGGTTGAACAAGACGCTGGAGGCCTTCGGTCTTGGGGCGTCTGGGTGGGAGCTGGCCGGCACCCTGGCCCCGCGCCTGGAACTGGCCGGCGGTCCAGGACGGCCTGCAGCGGTTGAACTGGGTGCTGGACCTGGACGGCTTCGAGTTCAGCGGCCCCGCCGGCGAGCTGTTCGGCGCCGGCCTGGCCGGCACCAGCCGCGCCCAGCTGCGGCTTCAATCCGGACGTTGGCAAGGGCCGGTCGGCTTGGTGCTGAACGCCGGTGAGTTGCTGACCCCCTACTTTTACCTTGGGGTCCGCGCGCAGCCGGTTACCCTGGGCGCGGTCCTCGATTACCGGGGGGCCAGCAGCGAGCTGGCCCTGAGAGAGCTGGCCTACCGCCATCCCGGGGTACTGGAGCTGAATGCCGAGGCCGAACTTGCGCTGGAACAGGACGAGCCCCTGCGACGGCTCAGTCTGGGCAGCGCCCCCGCCTCGTTGCGGGCCTTATACGATGCTTACCTGCAACCGCTGGTGGCCGAGGGTCTGTTGGCGGACCTGGACAGCGCCGGCGAACTGGAACTGAGCCTGGAGCATCGGGCTGGGGGGGCGGCCCGGTTGGAGCTGGCATTGCGGGATGTCTATTTGGAGGCCGCGGCCCCGGCCGGCGGCCAGCAGCGTCCGTTCGGCCTGCAGGGCGTGGACGGCCGGCTGGTGTGGAATCGCGACTCAGCCAGTGCCGAGACCTCCAGCCTGAGCTGGGCCGGCGGCCACCTGCTGGAGACCCTGGAGATCGGTCCCGCCAGCTTGTCGCTGACGGCCGCCGGCGAGCGATTCGAACTGGCGGCCCCCGGCGAGATCCCGCTGCTCGACGGCAGCCTGTTGCTCGACCGCTTCGCCCTAAGCCCGGGGGCGGGCGCCGCTGGCCGGCTGGAGTTCGACGCCGTGTTGACCCCGATCTCCATGCAGCGTCTGACCCAGGCCCTGGGCTGGCCGGAGATGCGGGGCAAGCTGTCCGGGAGTGATCCCGGCCCTGTCCTACGAAAATGGGCTCTTGGAGATGGGCGGCAACCTGTTGGTACGGGTGTTCGACGGCGAGGTGCTGGTGCGCGATCTGCGCATGGAAGACCTGCTCGGGGTCTGGCCGGTGCTGATGACGGAGCTGGAACTGCGCAACCTGGATCTGGAGAGCCTGACCGGCACCTTCGCCTTTGGTAAGATTACCGGCCGCCTGGAGGGCGAGGTCCAGGGGCTGCGCTTGGAGGACTGGGCCCCGGTCGGCTTCGATGCCCGCTTCAATACCCCGGCGGAAGACGGTTCCCGGCGCCGCATCAGCCAGCGCGCGGTGGAAAATATCTCCGACCTGGGCGGGGCCGGCGTCTCCGGGGCCCTCTCGCGCAGCTTTCTGCGCGGCTTCAAGGAGTTCGGCTACAAGCGCCTGGGCATCAGTTGCCGGCTGCAGCCAGGGCGTTTGCGAGATGGGGGGCGTGGCCCCGGCCGGCGACGGGTATTATCTGGTCGAGGGCGCCGGCATTCCGCGCATCGACATCGTCGGCTTCAACCGCCGCACCGATTGGCAGCGGCTGTTGAGTCAGCTCCGGCAGATGGTTGCCGGCGACGTCAGCCCGGTGGTTCAGTAATCGTTCACCCCGCCTCGTTTGTAATCGGGCAGGGTATTCAAACCGAGGAAGCAAAAGAATGAAGATCATGCGAATCACTCCGACGCTCGGCCTGTTTTGGCTGCTCACCGCCTGCGTCACCATCAATATCTATTTTCCCGCGGCCGAGGCCCAGGAGGCCGCCGAACAGATCGTCGAAGACATTCTCAGCGGAACCGCCGAAGAGGCCCCGGCCGGCGAGCCCCAATCCGGCTTGGCGCCTGCTCCGGCGATCCAGTTGGTGGGCCGGATGCTCGACTTCCTGGTCCCGCCGGCCCAGGCCGCGACCCCCAACTTCTCTGTCGACACCCCGCAGATCCGCAAGCTGCAGGCCTCGATGAAGAGCCGCCACGGTTCCCTCAAGGGCTTCTACGACAGCGGCGCCATCGGCTTCACCGGCGACGCCCTGGTAGCGGTGCGCGACGATTCCAAAGTGGGCCTCAAGCAGCGTACCCAGTTGAACCAGCTGGTGGCGGCGGAGAATGCCGATCGCAACGGCATGTACAAGGCGATCGCCAAGGCCAACGGCCACCCGGAGTGGGAGCCGGATGTGCGCAAGACCTTCGCCCGCACCTGGATCGAGCAGGCGGCGCCCGGCTGGTGGTATCAGAACGCCGCCGGCAAATGGCAACAGAAGTGACCCTGGCCTGATGGCGCGCTCGCGGCGCAAACGCCTGCCCGAGGCTCCGGTCGAGGCCCGTATCGAATCCCTGAACTCCGACGGGCGCGGGGTGGCCCATATCGACGGCAAGGCGGTGTTCATACACGGCGCCCTGCCCGGGGAACGGGTGATGTTCACCTACACCCGCCGTCGGCGTAGCCTGGACGAGGGGATCACGGCCGAGGTGCTGGAGGCCGCCCCCGAGCGGGTGGCGCCGGACTGCCCCCACTTCGGGGTCTGCGGCGGCTGCAGCCTGCAGCACCTGGACCCGCTGGTGCAAATCCGGGTCAAACAGGACCAGTTGCGCGAGGCCATGACCCACATCGGCAAGGTCCAACCCGAGACTTGGCTCGAACCCCTGCACAGCCCGGTGCATCGCGGCTATCGTCGCAAGGCCCGGCTCGGGGTCAAGTACGTGGCCAAAAAGGGGAAGGTGCTGGTGGGATTTCGCGAGCGCGCGAGCAGCTTCGTCACCGACCTCGGCCGCTGCGAGGTGCTGCATCCCAGGGTCGGCATGCTGATCCCGGCCCTGGGCGAGTTGATCGCCTCCCTGTCGATCCGCGAACGGGTGCCGCAGATCGAGATGGCCATGGGCGACGAGGCCTGCGTGCTGGTGTTCCGGGTCCTGGACCCGCCCAGCGAGGACGACCGCCAGGCCATGGCCCGCTTCGGCGAACAGCAGTTGATCGACGTCTACCTGCAGGAGGCCGGTCCCGACAGCGTGCGCCCCCTTGGCGGGCTGCCGGCGCGGCTAAGCTACCGGCTGCCGGATTACGGGGTGGAGATGCAGTTCCTGCCCAACGACTTCACCCAGGTAAATATCGACATCAACCGGCTGATGGTCAGGCGCGCCCTGCAACTGCTCGACCCCGGGCCTGAAGACCGGGTGTTAGACCTGTTCTGCGGCCTGGGCAACTTCACCCTGCCGCTGGCCCGCCATGCGGGGCAGGTGGTGGGGGTGGAGGGTGACGCGGGACTGGTGGCCCGGGCCCGCGACAATGCCGTGCGCAATCACGTGCACAATGCGGAGTTCCACAGCGCCAATCTTTACGGCGAACTAGGCGCCGAGCCCTGGCTTCAGCGGCGCTTCGACAAGGCCCTGCTGGACCCGCCCCGCAGCGGCGCCGAGGAGGTGCTGGAACCCTTGTCCAAGCTCGGCATCCGGCGTCTGGTTTACGTCTCCTGCAATCCGGCCACCTTGGCCCGGGACGCCGGCATTCTGGTGCAACTCGGTTACCGGCTGGTGAGCGCCGGGGTCATGGACATGTTCCCCCACACCGCCCACGTGGAATCCATCGCCCTGTTCGAGCGGGTGGAACCATGAGCCTCACCATTTGGGTCGACGCCGACGCCTGCCCGGCGGTCATCAAGGAGATCCTGTACCGGGCCGCCGAGCGCACCCGCCGTCCGCTGGTCCTGGTGGCCAACCAGCCCCTGCGCCCGCCGCGCTCGCCGCTTATCCGCAGCGTCCAGGTCGCCGGCGGCTTCGACGTGGCCGACAACCACATCCTGCAGGAGATGCAGCCGGGCGACCTGGTGATCACCGCAGATATTCCCCTGGCCGCCGAAGTCATTGCCAACAGCGGTCACGCCATCAATCCCCGCGGCGAGCGCTATACTCCGGACAACGTGCGCCAGCGCCTGGCCATGCGCGACCTGATGGAACAACTACGCAGCACCGGCGAGGTGAGCGGCGGCCCGCCGCCCCTGTCCAAGAGCGACCGCCAGGCTTTCGCTAACGCACTGGATCGGCTGCTGGCGCAGTTGGGCGGCTGATACCGGCGCCAGTACTGCGGAGGTCTTGGATCAGACTCCAAGGTTGCCTTCGCGCTCTCCGGTGTTAGTGGGCGGGAATACCTTCGCTTGTTAACGCTATCGAAATGCCCGCAAGTCATAATTCGAAGATTGACGCTCCGTTTTCGGCCCAAAAACCAGAGCCCGATGGCGTTGCTTCCCTTCTTTCCAGCGGATACGATGATTTTTCGAGTTCCCGAGCATTGGCGCGAGGTCAATGAAAACGCTTAGCCTGATCGCCCAGAAGGGTGGCACCGGGAAGACCACACTGAGCATCCATCTCGCCGTCCGCGCCAATCTCGACGGCCTGAAGGTCCTGCTGCTTGATTTGGACCCCCAAGCCAGCGCCACCGCCTGGTGGAAGCGCCGAAGCGAGCCGATGCCCGCGCTGGTGCAGGGCGACGGGCGGGACCTGGCCGCCAAATTGGAAACGGCGCGAAAGCACGGCTACGATTTGGTTGTGATCGATACCGCCCCCCACAGCTCCGAAGAGGCGCGCACCTGCGCCGGCCTCTCCGATCGGGTGTGCATTCCGACCCGGCCCGCCATTCTCGACCTCGACGCCATAGGCGCCAGCACCCGGTTGGTGTCCGACATCGGCGTGGGCGCCGAGATAGTGCTTAATAGCTGCCCGCCGCCCAACCGCTTCGGCGAGGCCCATATTGTCCAGGAGGCGCGCCAGGCACTGAGGGTTTACGGAGCGGAGATCGCCGAGGTCGCCATCAGCCAGCGGGTCGCCTTCAGCCACGCCTTGATCGACGGGCGCTCGGTCAACGAGTTCGACCGGGGCGGCAAGGCATCCGGGGAGATCGACCGATTGTGGAGCGGCCTGAAACGGGAGCTGCGCCTGTGACCCGCCGTTCCAAGCTCAGCCTGGCGCCAGATGCAAGCGGCGAAACCAAGCGGGTGCCGGGCTTCGAGGAGCCGGTCCTCGGGGCGCCGGATGGGCAGACAGCGCCCGACCCTGGTCGGCCGCTACCGAGTTCGCACGAGCCCCGGGCCGAATTCGAAAGCCGTACGGCAACCGCCCCAAAGGCCAAGTTGCCGAACACTAGACGGGTGTTGCAAACACTGGCGGTCGTGGCGGCAGCGGCGGTCACTTTGTATCTGCTGAAGCGACGGTTTTTCTAGCCGACGGGTCGGCACCCAAACCAAGACTAAGAACGAGGAGATTGCAATGGACAAGAACCTGGTGAAAGCGCTGGCGGTCGGCGGCAGCGCCCTGGCCGGTGGGGCCGCCGGCTCCTGGGCCACGACGAAGGTGCTGGCGACCTATGGCTACCGGCTGGGCCCCTGGGGTATGGTGGCCGGCGCGGTGCTCGGGGCTCTGGCCGCTACCGCCCTCACCAAGGGCATGCCAGGATCCGAAGCAGGGCCGGTGACCTTGGATATGGAGGCGGAAGAGGCGGGAGGCTGACCCGCGCGTTCGCCCGGGAAAATTTGTCGGCTTTCAGGGAAGTTCCGGGGCGCGCCGGCCGGAACGAAGCCCCCTGGGGAAAGGCGAAAAAGGCCCTGTCGGAATTTTTCTGCACGGCTTTCGAAAACGCGTTTTGGTAAAGCCCTGAGCAGCTGACCAAGCATCGGGGCGATTACCAGGACAGCCGATTTCAGTGGTCCCGTTTTGTTTATCTTTTCTCGGGCAAATGGGAGGCGTAAAGCCGCCAAGGACGCGGGTGAGCCTTTTTATAATCTGGACTTTTTCATGTAGAAATATTAGTATATTACGGTTTTTATGGTCCGCCCCTATATTCATAAGCCGGATCTTGGCTTGGTGGATCGCCCTTCCCTTGAGGTACCCCCCGCAATGAGTTCCCCTGATTCGCCGGTTGGCTTCGATCGGTTCGACCTTGCGCCTGCCGTGCTCCGTGCGGTGGGCGAACTCGGCTACGAGGCCGCCACCCCGATCCAGGCCGGCTGCATTCCGCCGCTGCTGGCCGGGCGCGATCTGCTGGGCCAGGCCCAGACCGGAACCGGCAAGACGGCGGCGTTTGCCCTGCCGCTGCTGAGCCGCATCGATCTGCAGCAGTCCGCGCCCCAGGTGCTGGTGCTGGCGCCGACCCGGGAGCTGGCGTTGCAGGTGGCCGAGGCGTTTCAGCGCTATGCGAGGCATCTGCAGGGGTTTCACGTCCTGCCCATCTACGGCGGGCAGGACTACCGGGTGCAACTGCGCCAATTGCAGCGCGGCGCTCAGGTGATCATCGGCACCCCGGGCCGGGTTATGGACCATATCCGCCGTGGCACCCTGAAGCTCGGCGGCATCCGCACCCTGGTTCTGGACGAGGCCGACGAGATGCTCAATATGGGCTTCGCAGAGGACATCGAGTGGATCTTCGAGCAGGCTCCGAGGGAACGCCAGGTGGCGCTGTTTTCCGCCACCATGCCGCCGGCCATCAAGCGGGTGGCTGCGACCCACCTTTCGGAGCCGGTGGAGCTGCGCATCACCTCCCGCGCCACCGCCGTCGACACCATCGAACAGCAGCATTGCATTGTCACCCGCCACCACAAGCTCGATCTGCTGACCCGGTTGCTGGAACTGGAACCGGTGGAGGGCATGCTGGTGTTCGTGCGCACCAAACTGGCGGCCGCCGAGTTGGCGGAGAAACTGGTGGCCCATGGATTTGCGGCCGATGCCCTGCACGGAGACATGGGCCAGGCGGCGCGTGAGCAGGCGGTGGACCGGCTCAAGCGCGGCCGATTGGATATTCTGGTGGCCACCGATGTGGCGGCCCGCGGCCTGGACGTGGAACGCATCACTCATGTGGTGAATTTCGATATCCCCAACGATCCCGAGTCCTATGTTCACCGCATTGGCCGCACCGGCCGGGCGGGGCGCAAGGGCAAGGCACTGCTGTTCGTGCAGCCGCGGGAACGGCACCTGCTGCGGGCCATCGAAAAGGCCATCGGCCAAGGCATCCCGCCTCAGGAGCCGCCGTCGGCGGACCGGATCACCGAGCACCGTATCCAGCGCTTCACGGAGCTGCTGAACAAGACGCTGGACGAGCAGGACCTGGATTTCTTCCACCGCCTGGTGGGCCGCATCGCCCAGGAGCAGGAGCTGGAACCGCTGCAGATGGCCGCCGCCCTGACCTACCTGTATCAGCGCAAGCGCCCCCTGCAGGTCGAGGAGTCGGCGCGCCCCGCCAAGCCCAAGCGCAACGAACGGCCCGGCAAGCCCCAGCCCGAGCGCCCAGCCAAGCCGGCGCGGCGCGCGCCCGCAGAGCGCCGGGAGCCTGGCGCGGCGGCACGGCCGGAAGGCCCCCCGCAGCGTCCTGAGCGCCGTCCCCGGGACCAGGAACCCGTGCCCATGGTCAGTTACCGCATCGAGGTTGGCCAGCGCGACGGTGTGACCCCGCGCGAGATCGTCGGCGCCATTGCCAACGAGGCCGGGCTCGAGGGCCGCTACATCGGCCGCGTCGAGATCTCCGAGGACCATAGCTGCGTTGATCTGCCCGACGGCATGCCAAAGGAGATCGCCCAGCATCTGCGGCGGGTTGTGGTGTGCGGGCGACCGCTCAAGCTGCGGTTGCTGGCGTCGGGGACGCGCACGCCCAATCGCGGCAAACCCGGGGCCGGTGGCGGGAAGACCAAAGGCAAAGCACGCAAGCAGTCGGGCTGATTCTGGAGCCGCGATGCGCGGCCAATTGAGCCAGCGCAAAGTCGGATCGCTTTCCCAAACCAATAATCTCCTTCGACTGTTATACTACCGCGCTAATTTCAAACCAGTCCGGGATGTAAATGGGGGAACAAACATTGGCTTATACCACCGAGGATATCCGCAATATCGCCCTAGCCGGGCACGCCGGCGCCGGTAAAACCACCCTTGTGGAGCGCCTGCTCCAAGAGTCCGGTGCCATTCCAGAGGCCGGCAGCGTGGTGCGCGGCGATACGGTGTGCGATGCCGATCCCCAAGAGAAGGCATTCCAGCACTCGTTGGAGGTGGCCATTGCCCACCTCGACAGCGGCGGGGCCCACGTAAACCTGCTCGACACGCCCGGCTATCCGGACTTCCTCGGCCGCACCCTCAGTGTGCTGGCGGCCGTGGAGACCGTGGCGGTGGTGATCAATGCCAGGTCCGGCATCGAGTCCATCACCCAGCGCGCCATGCAGGCGGCCTATAATCGCGGGCTCTGCCGCATGATCATCGTCAACCAGATCGATACCCCCGGCTTCGACGGTGCCTCGCTGGTGGCCCAGATACAGGGCCAGTTCGGCGCCGAGTGCCTGCCCATCAACCTGCCGGCGGACGGTGCCAGCAAGGTGTTGGATTGCTTCTTTAAGCCGGGCGGCGAGGGGGCGGACTTCTCGTCTGTGGAGGCTGCCCATGAGCGCCTGATAGACCAGGTCGTGGAAGTCGACGAAGAGTTGATGGAGTTGTACCTGGAGCAGGGACAGGAGTTGGCCCCGGAACAGCTCCACGACCCGTTCGAGGAGGCCCTGCGCGAGGGCCACCTGATTCCCATTGCCTTCGTCTCGGCAGAGACCGGCGCGGGTATTCGGGAACTGTTGAATATCTTCTCCAAGCTGATGCCGAATCCGGCCGAGGGCAATCCGCCGCCGTTCATGAAGGGCGAGGGTGCGAAGATGGAGTTGGTCGAGGTCAGCCCGGACCCGGACCAGCATGCCCTGGCCCATGTGTTCAAGATCGTCAACGACCCGTTCCGCGGCAAGCTCGGCATATTCCGTATCCATCAGGGCACCATCACGCCGGACAGTCAGCTGCTTATCGGCGATGCCCGCAAGGCGTTCAAGGTCTCCCACCTGTATCGGCTGCAGGGAAAGGAGCAGATCGAGATGGAGCGGGGTATCCCCGGCGACATCTGCGCCGTCGCCCGGGTCGACGACGTCTACTTCGATGCCGTGCTGCACGACTCCCACGACGAGGACAACCACCACCTGCAGACCATGGAGTGCCCGGTGCCCCTCTACGGGCTGGCGGTGGTCACCCAGAAGCGCGGCGACGAGCAGAAGCTGTCCGAAGCGCTGCAAAAGCTGCAGTCTGAGGATCCCTGCTTCCACGTCGAACACAACGCCACCGCTAACGAGACCATCATGCGCGGCCTCGGTGAGTTGCACATGCAGGTGATCCTGGAGCAACTGGCGGAGCGCTTCAACGTCCAAGTCGACACCCACCCGCCCAGCATCAGCTACAAGGAGACCATCACCCGCCCGGCCGAAGGCCACTATCGGCACAAAAAGCAGACCGGCGGGGCCGGGCAGTTCGGAGAGGTGTTCATGCGCATCGCTCCTCTGGAGCGAGGCAAGGGCTTTGAATTCGTAAATGCCGTGGTAGGCGGCGCCATCCCGGGTCAGTTCATCCCCGCGGTGGAAAAGGGTGTGCGCCAGGTGCTGGACGAAGGAGCCATTGCCGGTTTCCCGCTGCAGGACCTGCGGGTCGAGCTCTACGACGGCAAGTTTCATTCGGTGGATTCCAAGGAGATCGCCTTTGTCACTGCGGGACGCAAGGCCCTGCTCGGTGCCATCCAGCAGGCGGGCGGCATCGTGCTCGAACCGGTCGTCAAGATCCGCATTGCCGCCCCGAACCAGAACATGGGCGATCTGGCCGGCGACCTTTCGTCCCGCCGCGGCCGCGTTTTGGGCACCGATGCCGACTCCAACGGCCGCATCGTGATCGAGGGCGAGGTGCCCCAGGCCGAGTTGGAGAACTACGAGTCGCGGCTCAAGTCCATCACCGGAGGCGAGGGCCACTACCAGATCGATTTCAGCCACTATGCCCGGGTGCCGGGCAATATACAGAAGGAACTGGCCGCCGATTTCACCATCGAAGACGTGGATTCCTGAGCCGCCCGACATGGGCACTGAGATCGAACGCAAGTTCCTGGTGGTCAACGACCGCTGGCGCGAACGCGTGGTCTCCAAGGAACGCCTCAAACAGGGCTATCTTGCCAACCAGGGAAAGGCCTCGATCCGGGTCCGTATGGGCCGCAGCCAGGCCTTTCTCAATATCAAGCAAGCGGTGGTCGGCGTGCAGCGGGCGGAGTTCGAATACCCCTTGCCCCGGACTGATGCCGAGTTCATGCTGGCCGAGCTGACCCAGGGCCCGCTCATCGACAAGACCCGCTACAAAGTGCGTGAAGGCGAGTTGCTGTGGGAGCTGGATGTCTTCTATGGCGATAACCAGGGTCTGGTGGTGGCCGAGATCGAGCTGGATGCGCCGGATCAGCCATTTGCGCTGCCGGACTGGGCGGGCGACGAGGTCTCGGAGGACCCCCGCTACTACAATCACAATTTGGTTGCCAAGCCCTATAGCCAGTGGTAGCAGGGTGCCCTGGCGTCGATATTCGCGCCTGCACAATGAGTAGGTCGAAAACCCGCACCGCCCTTCGCCGGCTGCTGCTTACGCTGCCGCTCTTTCTCGGCGCCTGCGGCGATCCGCCCGGCGATGCCTTGCGCATGGGCTTGGCCAGTGCACCGGTCAGCCTCGATCCGCGGTTTGCCACCGATGCCGCCTCGGCAAGGGTCAACCGGCTGCTGTACCGGCGGCTGGTGGACTTCGACTCGCGCAGTCTGCCGCTTCCGTCCCTGGCCGACTGGGAGCAGCTCGGCCCCAACAGATACCGCTTCACCCTGGGGGGCGAGGGGAGGGAGTTCAGCGATGGCACCCGACTCGATGCGCACGATGTGGCCGCCACCTATCGCTTCATCCTCGATCCGGCCAATGCCTCGCCGCATCGCACAACGCTGGAAATGATCGAGCGCATCGAGGTGCTGGACTCGGATCGATTGGAGTTCCACCTCAGTCGTTCTGACCCCTTGTTCCCGGCCTTCCTGGTGATCGGCATCCTGCCCGCCGAGTTGCAGGCCGCCGGTCACCCCTTTGCGTCGCAGCCGGTGGGCAGCGGGGGCTGCAGACTGCTCGAGTGGCCGCAGGAGGGGCGCCTGCTGCTGGAGCGCCGCCGCGATGGCCAGCGCCTGGAGCTGGTGCGCGTGAGCGACCCTACGGTGCGCAGCCTCAAGTTGCTGCGCGGTGAGATCGACCTGATGCAAAACGACCTCCCGCCGGAGCTGCTGGCCTACCTGGAACGGCAGCCGGAGGTGCGGGTGGAGCGCCGGCGCGGATCCAACTTCTCCTACCTCGGTTTCAACCTGCAGGACCCGGTCACCGGCCGGCTGGAGATCCGCCGCGCCATCGCCCAGGCCATCGACCGAGAGGCCATCATCCGCTATGTGCTGGCCGGTGGTGCCGCTCCGGCCCAGGCCTTGCTGCCCCCGAGCCATTGGGCGGGCCATCCGAACCTCGCCGGTTTCCGCTTCGATCCCGAAGCCGCCCGCCGCCAGTTGGCCGCTGCCGGCTTCGGTCCGGATAATCCCCTGCGACTGGTCTACAAAACCTCGGCCGACCCCTTTCGGATTCGGCTCGCCACCATTATCCAGGGCCAACTCGGCGACGTGGGCATCCGGGTCGACCTGCGCAGCTACGACTGGGGCACCTTCTACGGCGACATCAAGGCCGGCAGCTTCCAGATGTACAGCCTGGCCTGGGTCGGCATTGAGACCCCGGATATCTTCCGCTATGTCTTTCACAGCCAGTCCTTGCCCCCGAAAGGGGCCAACCGCGGCCGCTACCGGGACCCGGAGGCCGACCGCCTGATCGGACGGGCCGCCGGCCTCGGCTCTCTGCAGGCGCAAGCCCCGGTTTACAGAGAACTCCAGGCCCGGCTGCTGGAACAGCTCCCCTACGTTCCCCTCTGGTACGAGGACCACGTGCTGGTGCGCCGCACCGGCATCGAGGATTACGAATTGGCCGCCGATGGCAACTACGACGGTTTGCTGCGGGTACGCCGCCAACCCCTGGCTGTCACCGCGGCAGCAGGCGGTGGGTAAGGCGGAATGAACGGGCCGACCAGAGCGCTTCGATACGCATTGCCTGCGGTAGGCAAGCGTTTCCGGTACTCGATCCGGGGGCTTGCCCCCCCCTGCGGGACATCGATTGAGGTGATGCGATGGACCCGCTGAACGGGCTCGAATGGCAGGGTTGGTTCAGCCTCGGCGTGGTCGTCCTGTGCTTCGGCATGTTCGCGTTCAGCCGCGCGGCACCGGACATGGTCACTTCCGCCGGGCTCACCCTGCTGCTGCTGTTCGGGGTGATAACCCCGAGCGAGGGATTGGCTGGCTTTTCCAACGAAGGCATGCTTACGGTCGCCGTTCTCTACGTGGTCGTCAGCGGGCTCACAGAAACCGGAGCGGTCGGCTGGATCGCCCAAACCTTGCTCGGGCGTCCCAGCTCGCCTGCCAACGCGCGCCTGCGCCTCATGGCGCCGGTGGCAGCCTTGAGCGCTTTCCTCAACAACACGCCGGTGGTGGCCATCTTCATCCCGGCGGTGGAAGATTGGGCGAAGCGGCACCGGCTCGAGTTGTCGCGGCTGATGATCCCTTTGAGTTATGCCAGCATCGCGGGCGGCGCCTGCACGCTGATCGGGACCAGCACCAACCTTGTGGTCAACGGGCTCTATACCAGCCGCACTGGCGGCGTCGGTTTTGGCCTGTTCGAGCCGGCCTGGATCGGTGTTCCTGTTGTCGCAACCGTGTTCGTCTATCTGCTGACCGTGGGCCAGTGGTTGCTGCCGCGCCGGGTTTCGGCCGCTGCCAGTTACGAGGACGTGCGTCATTACACCGCGGAGATGCTGGTGCCGACGAACAGCCCCTTGGCGGGGAAGAGCGTGGAGGAGGCAGGGCTGCGCCAGCTGCCCGGGCTGTTTCTGGTCGAAATCGACCGCGATGGTCAATTCATACCTGCGGTCTCGTCCTATGAGGTACTGCAGGCCGGCGACCGGCTGGTGTTTGCCGGAATCCTCGACTCGGTGCTGGATCTGCAACGGACCCGCGGCCTGCTGCCCGCCACCGAGCAAGTATTCAAGCTCAGCGGGCCGCGCCAGGACCGCTGCTTCGTCGAAGCGGTGATCTCCGACAAGTGCCCGCTGATTGGCAAGAGTGTAAGGGAGGGCCGCTTCCGCACCCGCTACAATGCCGTGATTATCGCGCTGAACCGCAACGGCGAGCGGGTCCAACGCAAGATCGGCACTATCAAACTCCGTGCCGGCGACACCCTGCTGCTCGAATGCCGGCCCTCGTTCGCGGAACAACACCGCAACTCGCGCGACTTTCTGCTGGTGAGCCAACTCGGAGACACCCATCCCATTGATCACGGCAGGGCGCCCGTCGCGATTGGCATTGTGGCGCTGATGGTGCTTACGGTGACGGCGGGATGGCTGAGCATGCTGGAGGCGGCATTGTCGGCTGCGGGTCTCATGATCCTCACCGGCTGCACCCATGGGCGCACTGCCCGCCGGGCACCCGACTGGCAGGTGCTGGTGGTTATCGCCACATCGTTCGGAATCGGGGCCGCGCTGGAGAAGACCGGCGCCGCGTCGCTCGTTGCCGGCGGGCTCATCGAGCTTGCCGGAGCTGACCCCTGGCTCACACTGGGCGGCGTGTTCCTTGCCACCGCCTTGCTTACCTCGTTGGCGACCAACAATGTTGCCGCCGTGCTGGTGCTGCCGATTGCCCTTCAGGCCGCCTCCGCAATGGGGGTAGACCCGGCGCCTTTCGTCATCGCCCTGATGATTGCCGCCTCCGCGAGCTTTGCCACCCCGATCGGTTACCAGACGAATCTGATGGTGTTCAATGTCGGCGGCTACCGATTCTCGGATTTCCTGCGGGTAGGATTGCCGCTTACGCTTCTGGTCGGCATCGTTACTGTATTTTTGGTGCCGGCCGTGTGGGGGTTCTAAGGTAAGGGCCCACGATGAGTTTCTCCTCAATCCGTTCCACGCTGCGGCACGTCATCGGTAAATAACCCGGACCGGACAAGCCGGTGTCAATGTCCGGAGCAATCTGCAGTGGGCCCTGCCGAGCGAGGGCGAGCCGGACCTTCGGGTTACGGATTCGATCCGGCTGGGGTCTTTGGGCGCTGGGCTCAATCAATCGCGCGGTCGGGAATGATCCACAGGAAGTCCGTCAGGGTTATGGATTCCAGGCATTCCGAGTCGGGCGTCAGGTAGGTAAGGAGCCCGGGGCAGTCGGGGTTCTGGTAGCTGGCTTTGCCGGCTTCGCCGCCGGTCGGCCATCCGGCCCGCACGTGGCAGTTGCGGCAACTGGTTGCGATGGGGTGGATTACGCCCTCTATGTACGGGTTTACGGCGATATCGAGCTTGCCGTCGCTATTGGGCGGGACCGCATAGGAGTCGGTCATCAGGTAGTGCTGCCAGGGCCCTTGCGCCTGCGGCAGATCGGGGCGATGGGTTGCGTACTGGCCTTTGTTCGGGGTGTCGGACCACCAGAGGCTCTGCAGCGTCCAGCTTGGCAACTCTTTGGTATTGACGTGCATGGCGACGGTAACCAGATAATCGCCGGCGCCGAAGTCGCGGTTGTACGACCAGTTGCTGGCGGCATTGAGATTGGCCTTATCCGCATCCGAGAATCCCTGCCAGTCCTCGGCGGTGACCTTGTGGTAGTAGAAGTCCTCGATGGCGTAGACCGGCGCTTTAACCTCTTTGGTCGGCATCGAGCTGCCGTCGTGGTTGTTCACGCCGAACAGAAAGCTCACCGGGCGCATCTCGCCGGCTGCCTTGCCGGTCGGGTCAACGGCGACCACCGTATCCCAGGTCTCGTAGCCGGCGTAGCCGCTAAACTCGGGCCCGTAGTCCTCCTTCCAGACCGGTAGCGGTGAGACGCCGCTGGCGCTTACCGGCCAGTACATGTGCTTGGTAACAATGAAGCGGTCGACGACCTCGAGCATGTGGGTGCCGGCGGCGTGTTCCTTGTCGAGTATCGCTTGCAGGTACAGGCGGCGATTGCGGATATCCTGCATGGCCTCCATGCTCAGCGATTCGGTGGCGATCAGGATATCGCCGTTGTTCACGAAGGTCTTGCCATCGCAGACCGTGGGCTCTCCCTTGTGATCCTTGCAGACGCCCTTGGGATAGGCGTCGATCACTCGTTGCGGGAGCGGGTATATGGGCGCGGGCGTGTCCACGTCCGGAGCATTGGCTTTGTTGCTGGCCGTGATCGACTTCGAGGGCGCCGGCGCCTGCGCTTTTGGCGCTGCGGCCGAGGCGCCGGCATCGGGTTGGAACGCCCCGTAGGTATTTGGCCAGGTAAACCACACCGGCCATCCGAGATCCGTTACCGGCTGCATGATGCCGGCCCAAAGGCTCCAGCCGTGTTCTCTAATGGTCTTGCGCTCACCTGCGTCGGTTGCCTTCTGCAGGGCAGGTAGATTCTCCATGTAGCCATAGCCATCGGGAAAGGGCACATAGCCGTAACTGTCGGATGCCTGATGCGTGGAATCTGCACCGAGAGCGATCGACCAAGGGTTCAACAGGACCAGAAGAACGGCGGAGCGACTGAGGATGCGAGACATGGGCTTTCCTTTGCGAATCACGGAATGGCCATCCGGCCGGGTTCCCAAACAGCTTAGTTGCTTTGTACCGTTTGTCTACCGCGTTTAAGCAGAGGGGGTTCCGATATCAGCTTCGGGTTCCGGCGATCTCTTGCTCGGAACTCCCAGCCCGGAAATTTCACCAGGCCGCCAGGCGGCTGCGCAGAAGCGACTGGAAATCCGAGACCTCGAATAGGACTGCGGAGGCGTCTCCGGTGAAACACCCGGTATAACGCCGCTTGGCTATCGCACCCCTGGCCGGTTCGGGCACGCCTGGGCTTGTTCTTCACTCAATACGGCTATCGATCCCGCTCCAAAGCGGCGCCCACCCGCACAGGCCCGGCGCCAGGGGCGCGATACCCGGTGAAATATCCGGGCCAGCCTCGCAATGGGAAACCGGTCGCGGATAAACCCATTCAGTCTGGCAGGTTGCCCCGAATCGAAACAACGCAGGCGGTCGTGCGACGGCCGTCTATAGCCACGTTTGGCGCAATCGACGCAAGGATGGCGCTGCCAGGAAGTGTTCGAGAGGATGAGCCGGTATTCCCTGTGGATCCCGCGGTGGGTCTGTGGGGGAGCATTACGCATTTGACTCCCAGAATCGGGTACGTTTTTTGACCTAAGCGCTGGACATTTCCTCAAGATCTCGGTAGCGTACGCATGGGAAATCGAGGAACACACCATGCGCGCAATCCCCTATCCGCCGCTCAGCTTTTGCGGTGAGGCCGTTGGCGAAGCAGATCTATCGCTCATCAAGCAGGTCATCGAACGTTATCCCGGCCTGAGCCGAACAGAGCTGGCCAATACGCTGTGCGAGCTACTCGACTGGAACCGGAGCAACGGGAGTCTTAAGACGGTCGAGTGCCGGCAGTTTCTGGAGGGGCTCGAAGCGCGATCGCTCCTTGAACTGCCACAACGCCGAACTGGGCGGCCACGGGGATCGAAAACCCGCGTGGATCGAACCGCGAGTGGAGCCTGGGGCGAACCGCTGGAAGGAACGTTGGGTGACTACCCCGGCCTTTCGCTCACGTTGGTTACCACAGTCGAGGAGCGGAGCCTGTGGCGGGAGTTGGTGGAACGTTATCATTACCTGGGCCACCGGGTCCCCTTCGGTGCGCACCTGCGCTACCTCATCCGTATGGACGACTCGTTGCGAACGGTCGTCGGTTGCCTGCAATATTCCAGTGGGGCCTGGCGCATGCGGGCCCGCGACCAGTGGATCGGTTGGAACGAGAGCGGGCGAAAGACGCACCTGCAACGGATCGTCAGCAACAGTCGGTTTCTGATCCTGCCCTGGGTGCGCATCCGTTATCTGGCCAGTCATGTGCTCTCACAGGCCGCGCGGCGTCTGGTGCGCGATTGGGAGGCCCGCTACGGACTCACCCCTTGGTTGCTGGAGACCCTGGTCGATCCGGCCCGGTTCGCAGGCGCCTGCTACCGGGCGGCCAACTGGATCGAGGTCGGCACGACCACCGGCCGCGGCCGCCAGGACCGCCATCACCGGCGCCATGGGGCACAGCCGAAAACGCTCTGGCTCTATCCCCTGCGGCGCGATGCGCGGCAACGGCTTTGCCAAGGCGGTTAACCCATGGGTTGTGCCTGCCTTACCCTGCCGGAATCCGACCCGCTGGAGGAGGTGCGCCGCATGGCACACGATGCTTTGGACCAATGGATCGATACCCTGGCGCCGCTGTTCGAGAGGGAAAGGCCGCCCACCCTGATGGAACTGAGCGCCCATATGACGGGTACCCGCGGCGCCTTTCTTGGCGGCTGCCTCCAGGCGCTGACCCAGGAGCTCTATCGCCATCACCGCCAGCAGCGGTATGCCGATTGCCCGGG
The DNA here is from genome assembly GCA_963753615.1 of uncultured Gammaproteobacteria bacterium. Taxonomy (GTDB): domain Bacteria; phylum Pseudomonadota; class Gammaproteobacteria; order Chromatiales; family Chromatiaceae; genus CAVWCW01. The sequence continues at coordinate 1,156 of CAVWCW010000009.1, read as the reverse complement.
TTGCGGAAAGCGGCTCAAAGCCAAACGGATAGACCGCAAAACGGTCTCCACCCTGCAAGGTAAGATCCGTGTAGAGCGTCCCTATTTTCACTGCCGTGATTGTACGATCGGTTACCATCCATTGGATGAAGCGCTGGCCCTGGCCCAGGAGGTCCATCAATACGACGTGCAGGAAAAAGTGCTCAAGCTGGCCACCGAAATGCCGTATGCCCGTGCCGCCGAGTTGGTCAGCGAGTTGACCGGCACGCCGGTAAGCAGCCACCACAACCATGATACCCTCAACGGCGTGGCGGACATTGCGGATCTGGACACGGTGATCCCGGACAGACAGGAGATGACCCGGCGTATCGAGACGGTGAAAACCGCCCCGGAGGATCGTCCCATCCTGGTCGTAGCCGCCGATGGAGCCCATGCTCCGACTCGCCCCAAAGCCGGACGTAGGGCCAAGGCGGGGGCCGGGCCGATGGCGGGAAGTCAAGGGCTTCCGCCTCTATCTGGTGGGAGACGACGAGCGCATCGTCCAACTAGCCAGCTGGCATCAGATCCAGGATGCGCAACGCTTTAGCGAGGATTTAAAACAGGTGGCCCAACGCCTGCCCGCCGAGCAGGTCCGTATCGCACTCTTGGGCGATGGGGCGTCCTGGCTGTGGAACGCCATGATCCAGTGCTTTCCTCAAGGCCGCCCGGTGCTGGACTACTACCACTGTGCCGAGCATCTCCATACGCTGGCCAAGGCCCAATACGGCGAAACCCTGGAAGCCCAACAGTGGGTGGAAGCCTCCCTAGCGCGCTTGTCCGCGGACAAGGCTTCCCGAGTGATCGGTGGGTTACGCCGGATGTCGCCCCGTTGCGGCACCGCCGCCGAGGAGATCGCAAAACTGATCACCTATCTGGACAGCAACCGTGATCGCCTTGGCTATGATGATTGCAAGGAACAAGGCTTTCCCATCGGCAGTGGCGGTATCGAATCGGCGAACAAGTACATCAGCCATGCCCGGTTGAAACGCTCCGGCGCCTGGTGGGTCACCGAAAATGGAAATAACATGCTGCGCTTGCGATGCGCAATGTATAACGGCACGTTCGATCAGGTGTTCAGGAAATACATCTTACGCAAACATCAATTTGCCCAAAATCGGGGGACAAACGCGTAATGCTC